>NZ_MDDP01000039.1 GCF_001999725.1 Cellulophaga omnivescoria | reverse complement strand
TTTTTAGTTAAAAAATTTAAAATAAAATTTTTGTTTTATAAAAATCAGGACTAATATATGATGATTCTTACAGAAGCACTTTAGCTAAAAATTAGTTAGTTTTTACTTGTTTTTTACCACAGTACGTTGTTACCATACGTACTTTTTTACAACGTTCCTCCATCAGGCCAATTTTTCCAATGATTATTTGGCTGTTCAGTCGGTTTGTAAAATTCCGCTTGTCCAGTTTCAAGAACCTTGGCTATTTGCTTAAAAGTTTTGCTTTTACTCGGAATTTCGGAATCCGCACAGTCTGGATGATTCCATTCCGTCAATTCCATAATCTTTGGTAAATCCATTGGGATTCGCTCTCTGACTTCCTTTTCAGTTGCTTCAAATTCTTTATTGTATTCAGGCTCTAAACCTCTCAAAAATTCCCAAATGAAAATTTTGTCTTCTTCTTCGAGTTCAATTCCTTTATTCAGATAAAATTCTCGATCGTGATTAATGCTCAATTCTTTTCCGCGCAAAAGCATAGTTTTCGCCTTTGGATTAAGACTTTCCAAATATTCTTCATCAAAAGTCGAGTTGTCAGTACTATTATCCGTTATGTATAAAAAGTTTGCGTTATCAGTTCCAGGCTTTGTGTCTATGCAGTTACCAAAAATGTGCATACAATTGGAAATTCCGTTGTGTCCTCCGCCACGATAATTAAATCCAATTACTTCGATTACTAAAGCCCAGCGTTTTTCGTCTCGATAAGCACTCAATTTAGAATGAACAGGATAAACATATCCATTATCCAACATTGGAAACGTAAAATCCTCCACACACTTGTCAAGTTGCTTTAAAATATCCTTTGATGAATATTCCTTTTTTTTCTTAAATCCGAAAATGTTCATTCGTATGTATGGTAACGGTCTCGTGTATGAGCAGTAGCGGATTTCTAGCTACTACTTTTCGGATTACAATATACTTTAATAA
>NZ_MDDP01000038.1 GCF_001999725.1 Cellulophaga omnivescoria | reverse complement strand
TTTTTTAAATTTAGAATTAAAATTAATTAAAGTGATTGATTTTGTTATATGATTTAGTTAAGTATTTAGTAATTATAGGCTATTTAATAAATTCTTATTTGGCTTGCTATCTTTTATATACAATGGATTATCGAAGTCGGAAAGTGATTTAGGAAAAAGTTAAATTATTTTAAAGTACTTTTGGTTATCTCAAAAAGGACTTTAAAATAATTTAACTTTTAATTTTCTTAGACATTACGATTTGTTTCTATTTTATTTCTTAAGTTTCTCATATCATCACTTACTTTTTTGTCTATGACCCTTGCATATATTTGAGTAGATGCTATTTTTGAATGCCCTAATAGTTTTGATACAGTTTCAATAGGTACTCCATTACTTAAGGTAACAGTTGTTGCAAATGTATGTCTAGCCATATGAAACGTAAGATTCTTCTTTAAACCTGTTGCTAACGCAATTTCCTTGAGGTAAAAATTGACCTTCTCATTTGTGATTTTTGGAAATAAAGTGTTTGTTTCCTGTGTCAATGGATGATTTTTGTATTTTTCTATTAAAGAACAGGACTTACTGAGCAGTGGAACCTTAACAGGCTCTTTTGTTTTTTGACGAGAAGTAAAAATCCAATCGTTTCCATCAATCCCTTTGATAATATTCTCTTGAGAAAGACTCATTATATCTATATACGCAATGCCTGTGTAACAACTAAAAATAAATAAATCTCGAACTCTTTCTAATCTTGCAATCAAAAACTTATGATTTTCTATATTTGATAATTCGGTTTGAGTAAGAAAAGGACGTTCTCTTTTTTCATATGTAGGTTTCCATCTAACAAATGGATCCTTATCAATCCACTCGATATGGTATCCTAAAGTAATAATTTTTCGAAACCTCTGAATATGTTTCATAACGGTGTTATTACCCATAGACTTGGGGTGATTTTTAGGCCAAAAACTATGAAGATAGTTAGAAAAGTCATAAATAAATTTATAATCTAATTCTTTTAAATAAATATCAGATGTTTTTAACACGCTTGTTAGATATTTTTTAATGTATCCTTCTGTTACCTTAAAATTTCTCAAAGTACCTTTAGACAGTGTCTTACTTGTTTTTTGAGTATGATACTCTAATAATTCATTAAGTGTTTTAGATGTATTATCTTCTCCTAGATATTGAGATTTCATTATCTCACATGTAATTAACTGTCCTTTAAACTTTAAGTCTTGATAAATTTGAATTAATTGTGAATGTACTCGGTCTAAATAGTAGTTAAGGTTTCTGTGGATTTCAGATTTTCCTTTCATTCTCTGCTTTGAAGGATCCCATAGAGAAATATCAACTTTCTGCTTTAGACTTATATTTACTTTTTTACCGTTCACTGTTATTCTAACATAAAGATTGGCTTGATTGTTTTTGGCACGTGAAGTGTATGCCCAAAAAAGAATGGAAAATGTGCTTGTCGTTCTCATAGTTGTTTTTTTTGTTAAACATTTAGATGGACGAAAGTCAAATCAACTATATTGAGTACATTAAGTTTTTATAAATCAATTTGTCAACACTGTTGACGATAAAACTTTGTGTTGACGGTTTGTGAGCATATTAAACCAATACAAATCAATTTAAATGAAAGCCTTAAAACAAGTAAACCGTGCAAATCATAGGATTTGCACGGTTTTGAAGCTTTTGTAAAGCTTTAAAAGTGACCTCGACAGGATTCAAACCTGTAACCTTCTGAGCCGTAATCAGATGCGCTATTCAGTTGCGCCACGAGGCCGTTTTTGTTTAAATTCCTTTAAACGAGGATGCAAATATATTTCTTTTTACTTTTACCACAAAATAACTAAAGAAAAATATATGAATTTTAAAGAATATATTAGAGATGTAAAAGATTTTCCTAAGCAAGGTATTGTTTTTAAGGATATTACGCCTTTGTTAAATAATGCAGAAATTTTAGAAAAAACTGCTAATGCACTCTTAAATTTAGTAAAAGAACAAAAAATAGACAAAGTTGTGGGTATGGAAAGCCGTGGTTTCTTCTTTGCTACACTTTTGGCAACTAAGTTAAGCGCAGGTTTTGTTCCGGTACGCAAAAAAGGAAAATTACCTTTTAATGTGCTTTCTAAGCCATATTCTTTAGAGTATGGTGAAGATGCATTAGAAATACATACAGATGCCATTAAAAAAGGAGATAAAGTATTAATACATGATGATGTGCTGGCTACTGGTGGTACAGCAAAAGCTGTTTGTGAATTAATTGAAGAATTAGGAGGTGAGGTAGTACAGTGTAACTTTTTAATAGAATTAGATTTTTTAAATGGTAAAGATAAAATAGCAAATTATAATGTTACTTCTTTACTACATTATTAGTCTATAGCATTTGTAGTTACATAATAACGCCAACCAATAATTGCTAACTGTAACTTACTAGCTTTAGATAAGTCTAACTGTTTTTTACTGTAAGATGGTAATAGTAAACGGTTAATTTTAGCAAGAAATCTAAAAAGTGCTTTTTTCATAAAAGTATTTTTTGCAAATATATGGTAATACTAAAAAAGAATAAAGGTTGCAATATAGCAACCTTTATTGGTATATAGGCCTATATGATTTTTCTTAAAATAGTATTACAATAACTGTGATAATATAGCTAAATAAAATTTCTGATAGAATAATCATAATTTGTGGTTTTTTAAGGTTAATAATTAGTTGTAAATAATCGATTATTTACTTAAGATATATAGAAAATATACTCACTTGCAAATAATTTAACTACTATTAATACAAGTGAATACACTATTTGTAACTATATAACAATGTTTGTTTTAATATTTTAATTGTACTCTTTATTTAAGTTTTTATTTGTAAGTTTTTTTAGTGATTAATGTTTAAATGTGTAATTTTTGTAGAGGCTTATTTATGTTCACTTAAAAAACCAAGAGGCCTTTCATTTTGTATTTGTTCAAATTAAGCTGTTTCATTCCTGTAGGTTATTGTTTTTGCTAGTGTTTACAGCAATTTTTATTCATTTAAAAATATAGTTTTTAAAAGAAAAATGTAGCATTCTAATTGTTATATTTGCCCCAAAAAAAAGTAGTAGATGCTTAATATTGTTTACATAATTATTGGTTTGGTTTTTTTAATAATGGGAGGTAATTGGTTATTAAAATCCTCTGTAGCACTATCATTAAGGTTGCAAATACCAAAAATTGTTGTTGGTATGACGGTGGTTTCTTTTGCTACATCTGCACCAGAATTAATAGTTAGTATTAAGGCAGCTTTGGAAGGTTCGCCAGATTTAGCTTTAGGTAATGTGGTAGGTTCTAATATTGCCAATCTAGGTCTAGTTTTGGGTGTAATAGTAATGTTGGGCAGTATAGATGTTCGTAAAAGTTTTTATACTACAGATTGGCCTATTTTAATGTTAGCCTCATTAGTGTTTTTTGTTTTTATTTATTTTGATGGCATTATAGAGTTTTATGAGGGGCTAATTATGGTAGCGCTTTTAATAGTATATATTGTGTACCTCATTAAGTTTCAGAAAACAGCAGTAGAAGATGAGGCTCCAGAAGATGATGTGCCTTTACCAACCTTTAAAATGTTATTGTTTTTAGCTCTGGGTGGTTTAGGGCTTTGGGGAGGATCAGAACTATTAGTAAGTGGTGCAACTGGTTTAGCTAGGTTTTACAATGTTAGTGAAAGAGTAATAGGAGTAACTGTAGTTTCTGTGGGTACAAGCATACCAGAGCTTGCTGCTTCTATAATAGCTGTAATTAAAAAAGAGAAAGCAATATCATTAGGTAATTTAATAGGATCTAATATCTTTAATATTTTTGCCGTTCTAGGTATTACAGCGCTAATTACACCTTTAACTGTAGTAGATAATACATTGTTAAGTAATGATATTTTATGGATGCTAGGTTTTGCATTTATTTTATTACCTCTAGTTTTTTTTCCAAAAGGATTGCGCTTAGGATGGCGAGACGGAATTGTATTGTTAGCGGGTTATATAGCTTTTGTATACTTTACTATTTAAAAATATAATGTCACTAAATAATAGCGTACAAAAAACGCCTAAGAATAAGCTTAGGCGTTTTTTAAAACAATTAATTTAATTATATACTTAAACCTTTGCAGATTTTACAGTTTTAATAATTCTTCCAGCAATTTTATAAGGATCTCCGTTAGATGCTGGTCTTCTGTCTTCTAACCAACCTTTCCAGCCTTTTTCAACTGTAATAATAGGAATTCTAATTGAAGCTCCTCTGTCAGATATACCGTAGCTAAAATCAGTAATTGCAGCAGTTTCATGTAATCCCGTTAAACGTTGGTCGTTAAACTCTCCATAAACAGCAATATGTTCTTTTGTAACAGGTCTAAACGCTTCACATATTTTTTCGTAAACTTCTTTAGAACCACAAGTTCTTAAAGTAGTATTAGAGAAGTTAGCGTGCATACCAGATCCATTCCAATCACCTTTAACTGGTTTTGGGTGGTACTCAATATAGTAACCATATTGCTCTGTTAATCTATCTAGTAAATAGCGAGCTATCCAAATTTCATCTCCAGCTTTTTTAGCTCCTTTTGCAAACAATTGAAATTCCCATTGTCCGCTAGCAACTTCTTGGTTAATTCCTTCAAAATTTAAACCAGCTGCAATACAAAGGTCTGCGTGCTCTTCAACAAAATCTCTTCCGTGTGTGTTTTTACCACCTACAGAACAGTAGTACATACCTTGCGGGCCAGGGTAACCACCAACAGGGAAACCTAATGGTAATTGTGTATTCTTGTCCATAATAAAGTACTCTTGTTCAAATCCAAACCAGAAATCGTTATCTTCATCATCAATACCAGCTCTAGAGTTAGATACGTGTGGAGTTCCGTCAGCATTTAAAACTTCTGTCATTACCAAGTATCCATTGTTACGTGCTGGGTCTGGGTAAATAGCTACTGGCTTCAATAAACAGTCAGATGATCCTCCTTCTGCTTGTTGTGTAGAACTTCCATCAAAAGACCAAATTGGGCAATCTTCTAATTTACCGCTAAAGTCATCTTCTACTTTTGTTTTACTTCTTAAATTGGCAGTTGGTGTATAACCATCTAACCAAATGTACTCTAATTTTGATTTGCTCATAATGTTGATTGTTGTAATTTCATTAAAGATGAAGCAAAAATAATTTTTTTCACTGTATCTCCATAATTTTTATAGGGGTAATTGCTAAAATATTAGATGTAATTCTTAATACCCTTGTTTTTTTAGGGGTAAATTAAAAAATTTATATTTTTATTCGGTTTAATTAGTAATTTTGTAATTCACACCACTTTTAAATATATATATAATGTCTATAGTTAGGTTTAATGCTGTTAGAGAAAGTTTGTCTAGAGAAAACTTTGTGATAAATGAAAAAGGTAGCCGATCTAAAAAGTTTGGTAACCACGTTTTTAATGAAGAACGTATGTTGCAATTTTTAACTAAAGATGCTTTGGCTACTGTTAAAGATGCTATTTTTTCAGGAGCTAAAATTGACAGAAAAATTGCAGATCAGGTAGCAGAAGGTATAAAGTCATGGGCAATTACAATGGGTGCTACACATTACACGCATTGGTTTCAGCCACTAACAGGTACAACTGCAGAAAAACATGATGCTTTTTTTGATGTTTTAAGTGATGGTAGAGCATTAGAAAAATTTGGAGGTGGGCAATTGGTACAACAAGAGCCAGATGCATCTAGTTTTCCTAGTGGAGGAATAAGAAACACTTTTGAGGCAAGAGGCTATACCGCGTGGGACCCTACTTCTGCAGCTTTTATATATGATAAAACATTATGCATACCTACCATATTTGTATCCTACACTGGTGAGGCTTTAGATAATAAAGCACCACTTTTACGTGCTTTATCTGCGGTAGATGAAGCGGCAACTGCAGTAGCTAAATATTTTGATAAAAATGTAACCAAAGTAAATGCAACATTAGGTTGGGAGCAAGAGTACTTTGTTATAGATAAGGCTTTAGCATATTCTAGACCAGATATTGTGCTTACAGGCAGAACTTTAGTAGGGCATCATGCAGCTAAAGGTCAACAGTTAGATGATCATTACTTTGGAGTAATACCTAGTAGAGTACTTAATTTTATGAAAGAACTTGAAGTAGAGTGTATTAAATTGGGTATACCTGTAAAAACAAGGCATAATGAGGTTGCTCCTAATCAGTTTGAGTTAGCTCCAGTTTTTGAAGAAGCAAACCTAGCCGTAGACCATAACCTATTATTAATGGACGTTATGGATAAAATTGCAGACAAGCACAATTTAAAAGTATTGTTTCATGAAAAACCATTTGCACATATAAATGGGTCTGGTAAACATAATAATTGGTCATTAGCAACAGATACGGGTACTAATTTGTTAAGTCCTGGTTCTACACCAATGAAAAATCTTCAGTTTTTAACATTCTTTATCAATACTATAAAAGCAGTAGATACGTATGAGGAGTTATTAAGATCTTCAATAGCATCTGCAAGTAACGATCACAGGCTAGGTGCTAATGAAGCGCCACCAGCTATTTTTTCAATATTTATAGGTACACAATTAAGCAGTGTGTTAGATGAGTTAGAGGGCGTATCTAAAGGTAAATTATCACCAGAAGAAAAAACAGAGCTGAAATTAAATGTAGTTGGTAAAATACCAGAAATTCTTTTGGACAATACAGACCGTAACCGAACTTCTCCTTTTGCATTTACAGGTAATAAGTTTGAGATGCGTGGTGTTGGTTCTAAAACAAACTGCTCTAAACCAATGACCGTTTTAAATACTATTGTAGCCAAGCAGTTAATAGATTTTAAAAAAGAGGTAGATGAACTAATAGATAATAAAAACCTTAAAAAAGACGAGGCTGTTTTTAATGTATTAAGAGAATATATAAAAACGTCTAAAAGAATTAGGTTTGATGGCGATGGCTATAGTAAAGAATGGGAAAAAGAGGCCAAAAAGAGAAAACTAAGCAATAATAAAACTACTCCAGAAGCTTTAAAGGTTTTAACATCTAAACAAAGTTTAGACTTGTTTAAATCTATGAATGTAATGAGCGAAGTAGAAGTTTCTGCCAGACAAGAAATTGAACTAGAATCATACATTATGCACGTACAAATAGAAGGTCGTGTGTTTAATGAATTGGTATACAGCCATATTGTTCCTGCGGCTTTAGCATATCAAAATAAACTACTAAAAACTGTTCTTGGTTTAAAAGAAATTTATGGCAATAATTACAAGTCAATGGCGGCAGCACAATTAACCATTTTAGAGCAAATAGCAGAACATATAAATGAGATAAAAACAAAGACAGATGCAATGACGCAAGCTCGTAGAGATGCCAATAACTTAAAAGATTTAAGTAAAAAGGCATTTGCTTATTGTGATAATGTAAAGCCATTTTTTGATGAAATTAGATATCATAGTGATAAGTTAGAGCAATTGATAGAGAACGAGTTATGGCCGTTAACTAAGTATAGAGAACTGCTATTTGCAAAGTAAAAAGGAATAGTAAAAAGCAATTGCTTTTAGTTATTTTTAGGATTTTTTTAGATGTCTAATGGGGGAATTACATTAATATCATATATTTGTTTCTTGATATAAATCAAACCTATTTTAAAATATGGAATATTTAGACTTTGAACTCCCTATCAAAGAACTAGAAGAGCAGTTAGATAAGTGTCAGATTATTGGCAAGGAGAGTGATGTTGATGTATCTGAAACTTGTAAGCAGATAGAGAAAAAATTAACAGAGACTAGAAAAGATATATATAAGAATCTTACACCATGGCAAAGGGTGCAACTTTCTAGACACCCTAACAGACCTTATACATTAGATTATATTAATGCAATCTGCGGAGATACTTTTTTGGAGCTTCACGGAGACCGTAATGTAAAAGATGATAAAGCAATGATTGGTGGTCTTGGCAAAATTGGTGACCAAAGCTTTATGTTTATTGGCCAGCAAAAAGGATTCAACACTAAAACAAGACAATACCGTAACTTTGGTATGGCTAACCCAGAGGGTTACCGTAAAGCTTTACGTTTAATGAAGTCTGCAGAAAAATTTAATGTTCCTGTGGTGTGTTTTATAGATACTCCAGGTGCATACCCAGGTATTGAAGCAGAAGAACGCGGACAAGGAGAAGCTATTGCTCGTAATATATTAGAAATGACACGTCTTAAAGTGCCAATTATAGTTGTTATAATAGGTGAAGGTGCTTCTGGTGGAGCATTAGGTATAGGTGTGGGAGACAAAGTATTAATGTTAGAAAATACGTGGTATTCTGTAATATCTCCAGAATCTTGTTCTTCTATTTTATGGAGAAGTTGGGAGTATAAAGAGCAAGCTGCAGAGGCATTAAAACTTACAGCTACAGATATGAAGAAATTAAAACTTATTGATGAAATTGTACGCGAACCAGCTGGTGGAGCTCATGCAAATAGAGATAAGAATTTTACAATTGTAAAAAACAAAATTATTTCTCATTTTGAAGATTTAAAAAAGTTATCACCAAAAGAATTGGTAGAAAACAGAATGGATAAATATGCTAGTATGGGAGTCTTTAACGGCTAACAGGCATTTTTATTCAAAATAATAGAAATCCAAAGACTTAGGCTTTGGATTTTTTTTGGTTATGAACACAAATTCGTAACTTATCAACAGGTCAATTGTTAATCAATAGTGAATATAACTATACCTATTATAAAGTTAACTAAACGTTAATTGCATACTTTAGCAGATATGGATAAGCCAAGCCCAGTAGTAGGACATAAGATAGATAAATCTACAATTATAAATTTAGAGAGAGGAAAAATACCGCCACAAGCTGTTGATTTAGAGGAGGTTGTGATTGGTGCAATGATGATAGATAAAAAAGGTGTAGATGAGGTTATAGATATTCTGCACCCAGATGTTTTTTATAAAGATGCGCACAAACACATTTATGAAGCAATTTTTAAGTTGTTTGAGTCTTCTGAGCCAATAGACTTATTAACCGTTTCTACTCAATTAAAGCAAGACGGTAAGTTAGAAGCTGTTGGAGGAGATTTTTATTTAATCAAACTAACCCAAAAAGTAACATCTTCAGCTCATATAGAGTTTCACGCAAGAATTATTCTTCAGAAATTTATACAAAGAAGTTTAATTAAAATATCTAATGAAATTATACAAGAGGCTTATGATGAAGCTACAGATGTATTTGATTTGTTAGACACAGCAGAATCTAAATTATACGATGTTACACAGGGTAATTTAAAACGTTCTGCGGAAACAGCACAAAATTTAGTAATACAGGCTAAAAAGAGAATAGAAGAAATATCGGGCAAGGAAGGATTAAGTGGTGTTCCATCTGGTTTTCATAAATTAGATGAGTTAACATCTGGTTGGCAGCCCAGTGATTTAATTATTGTTGCAGCACGTCCAGGTATGGGTAAAACAGCCTTTACTTTGTCTATGGCTCGTAATATGGCAGTACAATCTCAAATGCCAGTTGCCTTTTTCTCTTTAGAGATGTCATCCGTACAGTTAATTACAAGGCTAATTTCTTCAGAAACCGGATTGTCATCGGAAAAATTACGTACTGGTAAATTAGAAAAACACGAGTGGGAACAGTTAAACGTTAAAGTAAAAACCTTAGAGTCTGCTCCCTTATTTATAGATGATACTCCTTCACTTTCTATTTTTGATTTAAGGGCAAAATGTAGAAGATTGGCTTCACAACACGGTATAAAAATGATTATGATTGATTATTTGCAACTTATGACCGCAGGTGGAACGCAAAAAGGAGGTAACCGTGAACAGGAGATTTCTACAATTTCTAGGAACTTAAAAGCATTAGCAAAAGAACTTAACGTTCCGGTTATTGCACTTTCTCAGTTATCAAGGGCTGTAGAAACACGTGGGGGGAGTAAAAGGCCAGTTTTATCAGATTTACGTGAATCTGGTGCAATTGAGCAGGATGCGGATATTGTATCATTTATCTATAGACCCGAGTACTATAAAATTGATGAATGGGATGATGACGAGCACTCACCAACCCAAGGACAAGGTGAGTTTATTGTGGCAAAACACAGAAACGGTGGTTTAGAAAATATTAGGCTTAAGTTTATTGGTAGTCAAGGTAAGTTTGATAACCTTGATGATTTTGATTCTCCTTTTGAGTATCAATCTAAAATGAATGAAAACGAAGAAAATCCATTTTTAACGCAAGGATTACCAAGTGCAAATGAAGCTTTTGGTAGTTCTATGAACGATGGTTTGCCGCCAGAAGATGATAATGATGTACCTTTTTAAAAAAAAATAAATATTAAAAAATACACAAAAGCTAGTCTAAATAAATAATTTTAGACTAGCTTTTGTGTTTTAAATGGCTAATTAAGTACCTTTAATAAAGTAAAAATTACCAAACAAATGCGTAAGTATATTTTATTTGTATCAGTTTTATTTATTTCTTTTAATGCATTGGCTTCAAATATCTTAATTCCTATGGATGCTGAAAGTCAAAAAAATCATTTAAAAGCATATGGTATTACATATTGGGTACTAGCCAAACAGCAAAAAGTGCATTGGTTACTAAATTATAGAGGTGGTTCTTTTCTACTGCCAGATGGAGATTCTATACGTAAAGAGTGTCAAATTAGAGGAGTATCTTTTGAGATTTTGTCAACCGCTCAGGCCGAAAGTATTTTAGATGAAATAAGTAGCCCGTCTAAAAATCAGGATGCAGTTATCTTAGAAAAAGCACCCAAAATTGCTGTTTATTCACCTAAAGGTAATCAACCGTGGGATGATGCTGTTACTATGGTGTTAACCTATGCAGAAATACCTTATGTAACTATTTATGATGAAGAGGTTTTAGGTGATAAATTAGCATTGTATGATTGGCTACATTTGCATCATGAAGATTTTACCGGGCAATACGGTAAATTTTATGGCAGTTATAAAGCTGCGCCTTGGTATATAGATAATAAACAAAAATCTGAAGAGTTAGCAAATAAATTAGGATACTCTAAAGTGTCTGAGGAAAAAAGAGATGTAGCTTTAAAAATTAAAAATTATGTTATTGGTGGAGGGTTTATGTTTGCTATGTGCTCTGCCACAGATAGTTTTGATATTGCTTTGTCTGCAGAAGGGGTAGATATTTGTGAGCCTATGTTTGATGGTGATGCTTCAGATCCTAGCTATCAATCTCAAATTGATTATAAAAAAACCTTTGCTTTTACAGATTTTACCTTAGAACGTAACCCATCTATTTACGAGTTTTCAACTATAGATATGACAAGAAAAAGGCAAGTGGCCAAAGAGACAGACTATTTTTCTTTAATGGATTTTTCTGCTAAATGGGATCCTGTGCCAACTATGCTTTGTCAAAACCATACTTCATTAGTTAAAGGTTTTATGGGGCAAACAACCTCGTTTAATAGATCTCAAATAAAACCTACAGTGTTAATTTTAGGAGAAAATAAAATTAATAACGAAGCTAGATATATTCACGGTATTAAAGGCAAAGGTTTTTTTACCTTTTATGGAGGTCACGACCCAGAAGATTATCAGCATAGAGTAGGTGATCCAAAAACCGAATTAGAATTGCACCCTACTTCACCAGGTTATAGGTTAATATTAAATAATGTATTGTTTCCTGCGGCTCGTAAAAAAAAGAAGAAAACTTAATTGTTAACTTTCTAAAAGCTTATCTAATATTGTCTCTACTCCAAATTCATCATTGCTTTTTGTGCGGTAGTTAGCTGCTTTGGTAACATTTGGGTGAGCATTAGCCATTGCAAAACTAAAATCTGCGAGTGCTAACATTTCTAAGTCGTTATTAAAATCTCCAAAAGCCATTGTTTCTGATGATGTGATGTTAAACATATCTTGTAATTTTTGCAATGCATAGCCCTTGTGGGCATCATTATGTGATAAGTCTAACCAGTTTTCACCAGATATTTTTACCTTAAGCTTAGTTTCTAAGTGTTTTACTTTTGGGTAGATATAGTTTTCAGAGCTCTCAAAATGGTAAATAGCAATTTTTAAAATATCATCTTTATAGTTGCGTAAGCTATCTAAAACTTCGTACTCTGCATAATACTCTTTAAACTTTTCTTTAAACTCTTCAGAGTCTGATGCTATATAAGCCTTTTTTTTACCGCATAATACTGGGTAAATATCATCAATAGTATCAATTAAATTTAGGAGCTCTGTAATTGTAGTGTGGTCTAGGCCTGTCTGCAATAGTTCTTTGTTTTTGTTTTTAGCAATAGCACCATTTTCTGCTATAACTAAAATATCATCTTTAATGCTATGCAACTTATCAATTATACTGTGGTATTGTCTTCCGCTTGCAGCTACAAAAAGAATATTATTCTCTTTTAATTTTTTAAATTGATTAAAAAACTTTGCACTAACCTCGTGCTTAGAGTTTAGTAGTGTACCATCCATATCGGTAACTACCATTTTCACTTTTGATAAGTCCATATTTTAAGCTAATTGTAAACTACAAAGATATCTTTAACTCTTTATAATTATATAAAATTTAGTTAAACATTTTGTAAATGAAAACTAAAAATGAGGTTAATGGGTTTAAATAAATTTAATACTTAGTGGGTATTTGTATAGTCTTTTTTCAGAAGCAGCCATACCACCCATTATTGGAGTTATTATCATTAATAAAGCTAGTGCAATACCAACAAAAAATAGTATGAACATAAATAAAATACCTATAATGAATAATGATAAAAACATAGATATTAGTAATAATACAAAAAATACAACGGAATATATTAGTACACTAATTTGAAAATTAATTACAGCTCTTCCATGAGCGTCCATATCTTTAATTTCACTTTTTTTAGAAGACCACATTATTATGGGTACAATAATTCCAAACGGACCTAAAAAGTTTAGGAGCTGTGAGTAATGCATTAAAGATATGTTGCTATAATCTTCTGGTAGCTCGGTGGTATTCATTAGCTTTTTTTATGTCTTATTTTACGTATTTCATAAAACGTTAAAAAAGCTACTATTAATATGCAAATTGTAATAAAAGTATAGGGTTTTTGTTCGGTAAGGTTAATTAAGAAATCTGTCATTTCTGCAAATTCTCCTGTCATAATCGTTTCTTATTTTAAAATTTAAGTCATATATAAGATGTAAAACAGCTAATATGGTTGCTTGTAAAAGGTAAAAAATATTAGTTATAATATAAAACTTTTCATTTAGGTAAATGTTGTGTTATTAAGATTAAAGTTTTCTTTAAAAAAAAACCTGCTCTAATAAAGAGCAGGTTTTATTCACCTAAGCGAGATGAATTATTTTTTATTTTACCTTGTTTACAATAGCTTTAAAAGCCTCTGGGTGGTTCATAGCTAAATCAGCTAAAACCTTACGGTTAAGCTCAATGTTGTTAGCTTTTACTTTACCCATAAATTGAGAATAAGACATTCCATGTAATCTGGCACCTGCATTAATACGGGTAATCCATAAAGCACGGAAATTTCTTTTCTTAACTCTACGGTCTCTATAAGCATATTGCATTGCTTTTTCAACCGCATTTTTGGCTACTGTCCAAACGTTTTTACGTCTTCCAAAATAACCTTTGGCTTGCTTCATCACCTTTTTTCTTCTAGCTCTTGAAGCAACTGAATTTACTGATCTTGGCATAAATTTTAATTTTTTTGTAGTAGGCGGTCTAAATTAAGACACTTTGTTTTTAAGCCTAACTCCATGGTTAATACTAATTACCGTAAAGAATCTAATTACTTTAAACGTAATTGTTCTTTAATACTATTTACATCAGACTCATGTACTAAAGCACTGTGAGTTAATGCAAGCTTACGCTTTTTAGATTTTTTTGTCAAAATGTGACTCTTAAAAGCGTGCTTTCTTTTTATTTTACCAGAACCTGTAAGCTTAAAACGCTTTTTAGCACTGGATTTTGTTTTCATTTTAGGCATTTGTCTCCTATTTAATAAATTAAATACCGAAAAATTTCGGCATCTCTCGCTTAGTAACCAAACTTTTACATTCGGTTTATTTTACAAATACTTATAAAAAGCATTCTTATTTCTTTGTTTTAGGAGCTAAAAACATTGTCATTCTTTTGCCTTCTAATTTTGGCATTTGCTCCACTTTTCCTAGTTCTTCTAGTTCTTGTGCAAGACGTAACAACAATATTTCTCCTTGATCTTTATAGACAATAGATCTACCTTTAAAAAATACATATGCTTTTAATTTAGCACCATCTTTTAAAAATTTCTCTGCGTGTTTTTTCTTAAACTCATAATCATGATCATCAGTTTGTGGTCCAAAACGTATTTCTTTTACAACAACTTTAGACGCTTTGGCTTTCATAACCTTTTCGCGCTTCTTTTGCTCGTATAAGAATTTCTTGTAGTCTATAATTTTACACACAGGAGGATCTGCTTTTGGTGAGATTTCTACCAAATCTAATTCTAACTCCTCTGCTTTTGCTAAAGCCACTTTTGTTGAGTATACACCAACCTCTACATTATCACCAACTAAACGTACGTTAGGTACCTTAATATCGTTGTTGATATTGTGTGGATTCTTGTTTTCTCTTCTCGGCTGCGGCCTAAATCTCTTTCTAATTGCTATAACTAATAATTTTTAGATTAAACTTCTATTTTTTTAAAACGACTTTAAGGTACTATTTATTTCGCTAGTTACCAAGTCACTAAAATCTTTTATTGAGATAGAGCCTAAATCTTCACCTCCGTGTTTACGCACAGATATAGTGTTTGTAGCCTCTTCATTCTCGCCAATGATAATCATAAAAGGGATTTTATTCATCTCTGCTTCCCTAATTTTCTTACCTACCGTTTCGTTTCTGTTGTCTAGCAGGGCGCGAATTTCGTCATTTTCTAATGAATTTAAAACTTTTTTCGCATATTTCTCATATTTCTCGCTAACTGGCAACACTATTGCTTGGTCTGGTATTAGCCATAATGGAAAATTACCGCCAGTATGCTCAAGTAGTAATGCTATAAAACGCTCCATACTGCCAAATGGTGCACGGTGTATCATTACTGGTCTATGATCTTCATTGTCACTTCCTTTATAGGTAAGGTCAAAACGTTCTGGTAAGTTGTAATCTACCTGTATTGTACCTAATTGCCAGTTTCTGCCAAGTGCATCTTTCACCATAAAGTCTAGCTTTGGGCCGTAAAAAGCAGCTTCACCGCTTTCAATTACGTAATCTAAACCTTTTTCCTTAGCAGCATTAATAATTGCATTTTCTGCTTTTTCCCAGTTTTCAACACTGCCTATATATTTGTCGGGATTATCTAAATCCCTTACAGATACTTGGGCCTTAAAGTTGTTAAACCCTAAAGAGTTTAAAACATATAAAGATAAGTCTATAACATTTTTAAATTCTTGATCTAATTGATCTGGAGTACAAAAAATATGGGCATCATCTTGTGTAAATCCTCTAACTCGTGTTAAACCGTGTAGTTCTCCACTTTGTTCGTATCTATACACTGTGCCAAATTCAGCAAAACGTTTAGGTAAATCTTTATAAGAGTGTGGTTTAAAATTAAACACTTCGCAATGGTGCGGACAATTCATAGGCTTCAGTAAAAACTCTTCATCCATTTTAGGAGTCTTTATTGGTTGAAAACTATCTTCTCCATACTTAGCATAATGTCCAGATGTTACATAAAGTTCTTTTTGTCCTATATGTGGTGTAACTACCATTTCGTAACCAGCTTTCTTCTGTGCTTTCTTCAAAAAATTCTCCAATCTTTCTCTTAAAGCAGCCCCTTTGGGTAGCCATAACGGTAAACCGGCACCTACTTTCTGAGAAAAAGTAAAAAGCTCTAGTTCTTTTCCTAGTTTTCTGTGGTCTCTTTGTTTTGCTTGCTCTAGTAGCTCTAAATATTCAGTTAATTCTTTCTGCTTAGGAAAAGATATACCATATATACGTGTAAGTTGAGTTTTGTTTTCATCACCTCTCCAGTATGCACCTGCAACACTTAATATTTTTATAGCTTTTACTATACCAGTATTTGGTATGTGGCCACCTCTGCACAAATCAGTAAAAGTATCGTGGTCGCAAAAAGTTATTGTGCCATCTTCAAGGTTTTCAATTAATTCAGTTTTGTACTCGTTACCTTGCTCTTTGTAAAGGGCTAGTGCTTCCTTTTTTGTTACAGATCGCATTTTAAAATCATGCTTTCCTCTAGCAATTTCAATTGCTTTCTTTTCAATTTTAGGAAAATCTTTGTCAGATATAGATCTGTCATCACCTAAATCAACATCATAGTAAAATCCATTCTCTATAGATGGTCCAATAGTAAGTTTTACACCTGGGTATAACTCTTCAATCGCCTGCGCAACTATGTGAGAAGATGAGTGCCAAAAAGCTTGTTTGCCTTCGGTGTCATTCCATGTGTATAAAACCAAGCTGCCATTTTCGTTTAAGGGTGTTGTGGTTTCTACCGTGGTATCATTAAATTTAGCAGAAATAACATTTCTTGCAAATCCTTCGCTAATGCTTTTAGCAACGTCCATAGGAGTGCTTCCTTTAGAAAATTCTTTTAAAGTACCGTCTGGTAAAGTAATTTTAATCATACCTAATATTAATATAAGGATACAAAGATAATATGTTGTTGTCACCCTAACAATAATAAAGTAGATATTTTATATTAATAAAACGCTATATATGTTAATTGTGTAACGCCACTGTATAATTTATATATAATAAGGTATTGGTTTTGGTATATTGCTTTTCATTTTTTCAGGTCGATAATCCAAACTTTCAACACAAACTACCATATATTAAGGTGTCGTTTTAGGAGTTTGTTGTGGATTAATAAAAAATCTAAAAAAAAACTTAAACTTTAAATAGTTGAATAATAATAAGTTATCTGTGTTTTTGTAAATACTTTTAAAAAAGATGTAAAAAAGGCTTGTGGTGTTTAAAAATGGGAGTATATTTGCAGCCGCTAACGGACAAACGAGCAGTTAAAAAGTTAGCAAAGTTCATTGATTAGGTTGTAAAATTAGTATTGTGAAAAGGTTAAAAAATAAGTTTACAAAAGCTTGTTTTGTAGTAATTAAAAATACTATTTTTGCATTACAAATTTTCTAGGTTTGTAAAAA
>NZ_MDDP01000037.1 GCF_001999725.1 Cellulophaga omnivescoria | reverse complement strand
TTTACCTCAGTTCTTTGTTGGCAACTGGCTTTTTATTCAAACAAGTTAGGTTTTTCTTCATCATTATTTTCTATTTCCAAATATCTAATTAAAGGTCTTTTTTCTTTAATAGTTCCATCTTTTGCAAGTCTGTCAATATACCCTTTGATAGTACAGTTTGTAAAAAGGGTTTGTTTTTCATTTTTTATATTTCCCTCATACGGTATACAAGTAAGAGTGTGTTTTTCGTATTCGAAACCTAATGTATTAGTTTTTTCATTTCCTCTTGATAAATGACCTTCTAATTCAACGTACATTCCGTGTTTCAATTCTGGGAATAAAATATCATCTTCTTCTTTTTCTTCAAAGAAAAGTGATTTTTGGCCATAGTTTATTTTTGCTGGTGTTCCTGTATCATCGTTATCGCCTTTATATTTTTCACTAAAGTCTATTTCTAATTCCCTTTCCTCTTCAATTTGTTTTGTTAGTTTATCTAAAAGTTTCTCAGGTACTTTAGTGTATAACTTTAAGTATTCTAATGGAACAAAAAGTAATTCTCCATTTTCATTAGGAATACCAATCATTTGAATTCCTTCTTTTAATTCAATTTTTGCGTCTGGAAATTTCTTTACTTTCTTTTTTTTGAGATGCTTAATGATTTCAATAGTCCATTTTATTCCTTTAACAATCTTTTTTGTTATGTCTTTAGAGGTAACATCCTTAAAGTCATTTTTTGCGACAGTATGTAAAGCTGTCATTCCATATGCACCAGCAAGAGTTCCGATTGCCGTTAAAATTCCAATTGATAGGTCAGGAGGTAGGATTGCCATCCAACTGCCTTTTTCTACTCGAATTGGAATCTCAATATCTAACTTTGAGATTTCTTTGTTTTCTTGAATAAGGAAAAAACGTATGACTTCATCAATTCCGATGAGTATTTCAGCTGATTTGCGAGCATCTAAAAAACCATCTTCGACAAGCTTTCCTTCGTATTTTATATGTGCTAAATATTCACTCATAGTTTTTCAGCTTGTTGCCAACGGTTTTGTGTATGGTTAGTTGCGTGTTTCAGCAACTAATTTAGTAAACAAATACGAACCCGAGAAAATTCCGAAGGAATTTTCCAAATAAGCACTTGCCAAAGCAATTAATTATACACGTTGTTGGCAAATCGTTTTTATATTGTCTTTTCAATTAGTTTTTTAATAAAAAAATCAGTCACAATAATATTCCGCTTGTGATACATTTTTTTCCTTTTCTCGGTAGTTTGGTCTTCTGGTTTTAGTTTTGCTCTTAAATCCACTTTATATTCAGTTGGTTTAGTTCGAGAATACGCAAAATTCCAAGATTTTAATTCATTTACGAACTCGGTTCCATATTTCGGTAAAAATTCATTTTCAGAGATTCCTTTTATCAAATTCCGAGTAGTTTTTTTGTCCGATTCTATTGGGAATATTTTTCCGTTTTCCGATTTCAGAATTACAATATTCTTTTCAGAGTCAATTTCAACAATTGAGTGTGGTTTCCAAGAGAATATTTCGGCTTGAGAAACACCTAATTCCTTATGAACTTTTGCTTTCGCTTGATTCCAAGTTGTTCCGCTTTTTAAAACAGACCTAAATAATATGTCGAGAATTTTAATCAAATGTTTGCCAACGTTTATGTATAAGAATAGTTGCGGATTTGTATGCGAGGATTTTCCGAAGGAAAATCAGACGTTACAAACACGCAACGACCTTTGATTAAGCACTAAACCGCAATTATTTTTATACGGTGTTGTACACCGTTTTTTATTCAATTATTTCTTTATTATTGTTTTCAAAAATCCAAACTCCTATCACTATTGTTAGCGAATATATCAAAACCCAAATTGTTTGTTCAGACCATCTTGTAATAAATCCGCTATCAACGATGAAAAATGTAATCCAAACCGATAGAAAGCTATAAATTGATAATATAATCTTCTCGTTTATGGTTGAGTATTTATTTTTCAAAAACCTTTTAATTAACCAAAATATTGCCATTGCAGGAATTGACGAAAGAAAGCCGATAATAATCATTACAAATATTATTTCGTAAGAATTTAATATGCTCGTAAAACTCGAATCATTTATAATAGCACCTAATATTAATGCTAATAAAAGAGGCGAAACGATTATCGTAAATAACCAAATTTTGATAACATATCTCATATATTATTCAGCTGGTATTTTATACTTTCCTTCCACTAATTCCCAATTATTTTTCTTTCGGTCAAACACAAATCTCATATCAGGAACGTAGCCATTTGTTCCGCCACAGTCTAATGCAAAATCCGCTTTTTTAAATTTCAGTCCATTGTTGAAATGAATTTGCCGCTTTCCAGTAACATTTACAATTCCAAAATTCACGTCAACTGTATCAGTTCCAATTATTTTGTGAGTCAGACGCAAAACCCGAATTGTCTTTTTTTCTTTAATTGACAAATCAACTAGTTCCTCGTTGGTCAAGAATTTGTATCGGTCAGATACGTTCAGTTTGGAAATCCTTTTCCCGTTTTCATTCAGTTCGATATATTTCCAACCACTCGATAGTAAAAGGTCAAATCTGCTATTTAATGCTTGAACATAGATGCTATCCAATTGGCTTGGTTTAATCGAATTCAGTTCCATTTCTTGTCCAAATGACAAAAATCCGATAAAGGTCAATATGATTACAAATGTTTTTCTCAAATGGTGTACAACGGTCTTGTGTATGAAACGTAGCGTATAAATAAACGCTAACTTTTCGGATTTAGCACGAGCCGAATTTTTTATTTTTCTTTTATAAATATAACCAAATAAAAAATTTGGCGTACTTTGTAAACATACAAAAACCTCTCGGAAAGCCTATAATAGCTATGTTTTATACACGTTGTTGTGTGTAGTGTTTTCACGTTCTGATTGGTTTTCCAATGTTTGTTATTTAGTTCAAATGTGAGCGTTGGCAAGACATACTCTTTTGCAATTTTTGGCGTAGCGTTGGCTGTAGCGAATTGCGAATGTGTATGGCTTTGTGCGTTGGCTTTTCATATTACTTTAATTCTCTTATTGGTTCAAACAGTTTCATAATCGATTCCTCAATTCCGTCCTCAATATGTTTGGCTAGAATCAATTCCGCTTCCATATTCACATAACATTTTCCATTCAAAGATTTGAAGTTATCCGACACAATAGATTCATAGTCTTTAGATGTTGTGAGTTTACATTTATAGAATTCAAATTCACAGCATTTTGAATCATTGAAAAAATCAATAAAGTGTTTTCTAAAGTCTCTCTTAACTTCCTCTCTGAATTTTTGAGTTTTTATTGTATTGAAATTGGTATATGCTTTTAATACAAATAAGAAATTGATTTTATATTGATGAACAAATAAAGTATCTCTATCAAATAATCGCTTCTTATAATGATATGATTTTACTGGTAATGGTTTTGTCTTTTCTATTAAACTTTCATCAAAATTCTCTTCATTTTCTATATAGCCATAAATGAAAAAGTTAGGTGTAATGTTATAACCTTCCGTAAGTTCATCTCTATATCTAATCCCTGTTTTATAAGGTTTGTTTTTGTCCATGTTAAGTAGGTCAATATTAAATTGAATTACATTTTTAGCATAAGTAAATTGCTTGTATTTTGATAAATTGCCAGCTTCACTATTTGATTTGTAATATTTTGAATCTCCAATGTAAAAGATATTACTTGTGTCTATTAAAGATTTATAGTCATAAATATGGTCAATGATTTTACCATCATCATTTTTTTTCAAATCATTTAGCGACACATTATTAACTTCCGTACTATTTAACTCGTCAGAAAATAATTTGTCAATCATATCCTCAAAAACTAAATTGTAATTATTTACAGATAGAAAATCTTCTCTCTTACTTTTAGAACTACTTTTATCAGTTTGGGTAAAGTATATCTCACATAAAGCATACATTCTTTTCAAAGTGTCATTAAAATATCGATACTTGATTTTCTTTAGCTTCGTGAGTCCATTTACTTGAAGGTTTTTGAATGAATTACCTTTTATAATTTTAAAAGATTTTTCTATCCTTAAATTAAGGTTATGGTCTTGGTTGAAATTTTCAAGAATAGAAAAGAAGTATGTTAATAATTCTTCTTCTGTATTTATAGTTTTCTTTTTGTTTCTAATTGAAACGTAAACAGGTGAATTGTTGGAAGTAAAAATAGGTAAAGACTTTCTAATGGTTTTTTCCCATTTAGGTTTTTTTGCCTGATTTGAATTATACTCGATGTGTTTATATAGAATATGGTTCTTATTTTTTTTGTAAAAATTCACAAAAGACAAAAGCAAATCTAGATATGAGTATTCTTGGTCTCCAAGATTTGTGTTTAGCTCAAAACGCTCTGTTTTATTAACTATTTGCGAATCTGTAATTCTCTTTCTATATTCTAAAAGGCTATTGTAAAAATACAAAGATGATTGCCGAATCCAATTGTATTGTAAATTGTGTTTAATGTTTTTTATAGAATCTAAATCCAATAATTCGTCTTTTGTTTTACCAAAAACAGAATTGATATCATCAGTCATAAATACTTTTGGCAACATATAAACCAGTTCATTTTTTTCAAACGAATGATAATAGCCAACAGATATTATTTTGCCTTCTAAACCATTTTGAGTGTAAAATTTAGGATCGTCAAAAATATTTTGAAGAGTTGTAATTGGATAATATGCTCCTTCGATTAGAATTTTCATCTAATCTTCTTTTTCAGGTGTATTTAAACCAATCTTTTCAAGTATTTTTAATACTTTTTCTTTTCCATTTGTTGCAATAGGGAAGAAGTCTTCATAAAAAGTATTCTCTTCAAATATATGGTCGTCTTCATCTTTGAAAACATCATTCCATAAATAGAAAATTGCTTTATTGATAAACTCTTCAAGTGTAATGCTATTGTCTTTAGCTTTTATGAAATAATTACCAATACATTTGTCCATTCCTAAATTGGGGTTTTCTTTGATTATTGTATTTACTTTTTCAATAAATTCTAGCCAAGAGAATGATATTGAATCTGAAACAACAACTTGATAATTTGATGATGGGTTTTCTTCTGATTTTTCATAGTTTATAGGTATGTATTCCCAATCCCATCTTCTCTTAAATGCACTATCCATTGGAAATAGCGATTGGTCAGAAGTATTCATTGTTGCTAAAATGTTAAGATTCGATGGTAATTTCATTTTACCATTTTCAATACCTTTTATTCCATCAACAGAGGTAAGTTCTTTTACCAAATATTGTTTTAATTCATTAGATGGCGTAATACTATAGTTAGAGTTTCTATCCAATAATTGAAATATATCGCCAAAGATTTCAGCACAATTTCCTCTATTAATTTCCTCAATCACTAAATAATATTCATTGTCTTTATTGTTCCAAGCATCTACATAAATATTTGTAAATGTTTGAGGTACAAATTTGTATTTAATTTCTTCTTTTCCAGATTCAGCATCTATCTCTGTAATTGGTTTAAAACCACCAATAAATGAGGCATAATCATATTCTGGATGAAAAGTTACTCTTTCAGTTCTTTCTTCTTTGCCTTTTAAAAGCTCGTTTACTTTATGTGATTTACCTGTTCCTGGTGCTCCATAATAGATTTTGTTTAAAATCGTAACATCATCTACGTTAATTTCTTCTTCTGTTTCTACTATTTTAATTTCAATAGATTTTGGATTCAAGTCTAAATAGTTTGATACTCTTTTCTGATAATTGTCGAATTGAGTTGCTAGACTTGGGTTTTTAAGCTCAACATTGCTACTAGAGATTTTTAAATATGGATGGATGTCTTTTGATATAGATGATTTTAAATTACGTAAAGTACCTTTTATTTCTTTAGTTCCTCCAATATCAACTGATGTATTTGTGGTGTCAAAAGAATTGTAGATGCCTTCTTGCTGAAAGATGATTTCAGTTGAATTATTCCAAGTTTTAAAAAGTGTCTCTTCTGTAAAAACAGATAAGGTTTTTGTTAATTTTTGCTCAATATTAGCTGAAGTAGTAGGCGTGTTGTTATTTGTTAGCCAACTGTATATTAATTCTTTTCCTGTATTTGTAATATCTCCATTCTCGTTTGAAATTACATTTTTTAGAATATCCATATTTGTGGTAAAGAACAATTCTTTTGGAAATCTAACACCACCAGTTCTTTCTCCACTTGAGGAATCTGTTCCTAAAATATTTATTTTAGCGATTTTCCAAAATAATTGAAGTGGAACTTGAAGTGGTTCAATTTGCATTTCTACTAAAGGATTGGCAGATGCCAATGAGTCAATTTCTGTTGCATTATAACCAGTTATTCCATTAAAAAAAGCTTTTAAAGAAGTTATTAAACTTGGTTTTAGA
Source organism: Cellulophaga omnivescoria (assembly GCF_001999725.1). Taxonomy (GTDB): domain Bacteria; phylum Bacteroidota; class Bacteroidia; order Flavobacteriales; family Flavobacteriaceae; genus Cellulophaga; species Cellulophaga omnivescoria. Next base: position 11,468 of record NZ_MDDP01000037.1, on the reverse strand, counting down.
ATAATAGTGTTTCCGCTTTTATCAGAATAGTCTAAATAGTCTTTTTCTTCGTTTACTAAATAAAGAGCTAAAACAATAGCCAATAACCCTTTTGGGTTTGGCAACGATGAACCAACAGCCAGTTTTGGGTCTATTGATTCTCTTTCTGTTAATTGATTTGGTAAGTTCATTTATTATAATCGTTTAATATTATTGTAGCAATTTCTTTAGCTAATAAAGGCGGAACTGCGTTGCCAACTTGTTTCATTTGTGATGTTTTTGTACCATAGAAAATAAAGGAATCCGAAAATGATTGAATTCGTGCAGCCTCTCGAACTGTTAAACATCTATTTAATATTGGATGAGTAAATAAGCCAGAAGAAGGCGTGTCAAAACGAGTTGTAATTGTTGAAGCAATTCCATCTTCTAACAATCTAGACCAAGTTCCGCTGTAAATAGATTTGGTTCTATGCTCTTTCGGTAAAACCTCTCTTCCTTTTCCTTTTGGTATAAGTTCCAAACGCTCTAAAGCTACTTTAGAATGATTTGTTGCGAAATGATTGAAAATTCCTTTTGAATTCTTTCTTAACATTTTTTGATAATCTGAATTAGTGGGTTTTTCGTATTCAAAAAACTCGCAACCTTCTCCAGACGCAATAAATGGCAAATCGTAGATTGCCTCTTTTATTGTAGTTTTTTTCTTTTTAGGCTTTGGAAATTCGAGTAGAGTTCCATTTTTAGAACCAACAAAAAAAGCACGTTTTCTATTTTGAGGAACGCCAAAATCGGAAGCATTAAGCGTTTTTGCGTTTACTGCATAACCTAGTTCTTCAAATCCTGTTATTATCTCTTCCTTAAAAAATCCGTCTGCTGTCGTTAGGACGTTCGGAACATTTTCTAGAACAAAATATTTAGGTTGAAAAACAGCAACTGCATCAATAAACTTTTTAAACATAAAATTTCTGTCGTCATTTATGCTTAATCTTTTTCCTTTCTGCGAAAAACCTTGACAAGGTGGTCCACCAACAATAACGTCTATACTTTTATGTTTCTCTTTGAGTTTGCTTAAATCTATTTGCGAAATATCTTCATCATAAACAGTAGTTTTAGGATGGTTTAATTTGTAAGAATGTGCAATATCTTTGATGTATTCAATAGCAAACTCTATTTCAAATCCTTTTGAAATAAAACCTTGCGACAAGCCACCAACGCCAGCAAATAAATCAACAACTTTTAATTTATTCATTTAGCATTCTTGTTTTTGATAATTCATAATATTCTTTGTCCAAGTCAATACCAATAAACTTTCTATCCATTTTTCTTGAACAAACTCCTGTTGTTCCACTTCCCATAAATGGGTCTAAAACAACATCATTTTTGTTTGATAAATGTTTAATAAAATGAGAAATTATTTTCGTTGGTTTTTGTGTTGGATGCTTTCCGAATTTTTTCTCTTTTGCTGTGGTCAAAGATGTTTCGATGAAGTCGTGTACCATTTTTCCATTATTATTAAATGTTCCAGAAGTGTCGTTATTTACGAAATAAACCCAAGCTTCTGTTGAGTTTACAAAATGGATATTCATATTTCTGGGCATTGGATTTGTTTTGTGCCAAATACCTGTTGTCTTATAATAGAATTTATATTTTGATGCAATTTTTATAATTGTTTCAATTTTTATTAAAGACATAAAAAGTAACAAAGAACCACTTTTCTTTAAAACTCTACTACTTTCTTGAAAAAAGACTTCCATTTCCTTTTCCCAATCGTCTTGTGATAAATTGTCCCAACCAGCATATGCAAATTGATTTTCACGCATTTTCACAAGATTTGTGTTGCGTTTGTGCATAAAATTCCCAAGGTTATATGGTGGGTCAGTTAATATTAAATCAACTGTGTTTGTATCTATGAATTTCAAATAATCTACGCAATTTCCATTTCCTAGAAGTGTATTTTTTCCAATAGATTCAAATTCTATTTTTTTACTTTCCGAAATTATTTTAAAGTTATCTTCTAAATTATTTTCTTCTGTGTAAGAAAATAAATCGAGTTGTGGCTCTGAAACGCAATGTAATTCGGGTGTTTCAATTAATTCTTTATACATTGGTTTTACTCTTTAATAATTCTGTTACGTCAACCGAAAGTATTTCAGCTATTTTATATAAATCTTCGATACTCGGTTGTCTCCTGTTCTGAACGTAAGAATTTACCATATTATAGCTTTTTCCTAATTGTTCGGATAACCAAATTTGTTTAATTCCTTTCTGTTCTAAAACCTCCTTTATTCGGTTCATTTTCGAATTCTTTAATTCAGTCCACTAAAATAAACAAGTTTTTCGATTATCTCACTAAATGAGTAGAAATATCATCATTCGGATTTTGTGTGAGGTGGGAAAAGGCAAGCTCTTTTATTTTTTCGAGCGTTGGAATTGAGCGTTTGCAAAAAAATAAATGTGCTTGACTGTGCGTTGGCTTTTTTAGCTCAAATGTTCAATTTTAGCACGATTTTTTGCATTACACACAACGGCTTCGGCTAAGGTTAGTACGGGATTAATTTAGCATTTAATTTCGGATTAAGTGATTAGCCAAAACTTTTTATTTTGTTTTAATTTTTCATTTTAAAAGCCAAATCAAAAGATTTGGCGGACTTTATACACTAAACTTTTGATTAAGTTCTAAAACCCGTATTAATTTTAGCCATTGTTGTGCTTAGTTATTATTTCCGCTTCTGTTATCTTAATCCCAGTTATCTCTTCCTCAATTAATTTATTTTTTAATCGTTCACTTATAAATTCTCCAGGTATGATTTTTTGAAAATTAATTAAATCATTTTTTGGGAAACTATCTTTGAAAACTAGTTTCGAAATCCGTGTATTTTCTTCAAATGTTAAAGACTTATCTATTCGGTGATAAAAGTCAATGGATTTTAGTTGTAATTTTCCCAGAACTCTAAATTTGGATGAATTGAATATTTCAAATTCTGATTTTTCATAATCAATGTGTCTATTGGAAGGAGCAAAATTTAACCAAAAATACTCAAGCTCTATGTTTTTATGAGTAGTTGGAATTTTATGAATTCTATGAGCTGGTATTGAAAATTCTAAAAGAATATCTCTTAGTTTTTTGTCAATTATTAATCCTTTTCCGATAGGTGATTTATCCAACAAGTTGGTTTGAATAGCTTTAGAGTTAATTTCTATTTTTCCTTTTTCGATAAAGTTTTGGTCATAATTAGGTTTTTCCTCAAACACAGTTGTTCCGTTAATTATTTTTGTTTGTGGATAGAAACAAATATCATCTAATTCAGTCGAGTTATTTAAGTAATAATATTTCATTTTTCTAATTAAGCACAACGGTCTAGTATATGAAACGTAGCGTGTAAATAAACACTAATTTTTCATATTTAGCACGAGCCGAATTTTTATTTTTTCTATTTATCTTTAATTTTATAAATATACAAAAATAAAAAATTGGCGGACTCAATAAATAAGCAAAAACCTTTCGGAAAGCCTGTAATAGCTATGTTTTATATACATTGTTGTGCATAGTGCTTTTCACGTTCAGCTTGGTTTTCCGATGTTTGTTATTTTGTTCAAAAGTGAGCGTTGGCAAGACATACTCTTTTACAGTTTGGGTGAAGCGTGGTCGATGCGACTGGAAATGTGTATGGCTTTGAGCGTTGGCAATGCTATCTTTTTAGTTTAAATCCATCTTCTGACTTTTTCCGCGTATTTTATATATTCATTTCCAAATTCACGTTTTAAAAATTCTTCCTCTAATCTTATTTGTGTATTCACGCTTAACGTAGATAATGAGGTTATAAGTAAAGTAAATGCATTGGGAATTACAAGAAATAACCCAATATTCGCAATCATTATTCCTAAAAAAATTGGGTTTCTTGAAATTGAAAACATTCCATTTGTTACTAATTTAGTTTTATTTTCTTCATCAATCCCAATTCTCCAAGAAGTTGACATTTGGCTTTGGGAAATCCAAACTACAATTAAGGATAAAAACAAAAGTGCCCATCCAATCTTTTGTAAAATAGGATATTTTAAATACCAAAACGAGAGTAAATATTCATACCACTCATTTTTAAAAGCATAGATTCCAACAACAATAAGCTCAAAGATTGTGATAAATGTAAAAACCTTACCATTATAATCGTGAGCATTATCTGTCTTTTTAAACGTTAGCGGATTTATTCCTGTTTTTCTCCAAAGTAAAATAGACCTTAATACAAATACCAATAAAAAATATAGTATCATATAAGTAAATAATAACATAATTTCTAATTTACTACAAAAGTGCTCTAAATACGAATGCAATGAAAGTGCAATTACTGACCATTACATTTATCACAAACTCCTTTTACAACCAAGTTTACGTTTTCTGAAACGAAACCATCTGGCACTTTAATTTGTGGAATTTTATGCTCGGTTAAACAAATAGTTTCGTTACAGTTGTTACAATGAAAATGTAAATGCAAATCCCTTTCAATTTCGCAATTACAACCCTTTTCACACAAAGCATATTTTGTAATCCCCGTTCCATCGTCTATTTGATGTACAATATCTTTTTCCTCAAATGTTTTTACTGTTCTATACAATGTGGTTCTATCTGCTTTCTCAAAAGCATTTTCTATATCGCTTAATGTAACAGCAATTTGCTTTTCTGCAAGGAACTTGTAGATTAACAAACGCATTGCTGTTACACGAATATTTTTAGATTCTAATAATTCTTCTATTGTTTGCATAATTAATCGTGGTCTTCGTTTCCAAATGGTTTAATTATTATTCCTATGCTAAAAATAAAACCATCTGTTGGTGCATATATTTCGGGAAATTCTGGATTTTCGTGTGGTGGCAAAACTAAAGGCGAAAATCTGCTCTGTCGTCTGTCTGTAAAATTTTCAAAATTTATAAAAGCACTTCCGAATTTGAAGTTACGCATTAATAGTAAACCCATTGTTACAAAGTCAGTTGTTTCAGTTCCATTTGATAAAAATTGTTTTCCTGTATAATATGTTTCATAACCTATTCTCCATTTTTTGGATTCGTACATTAAAACGCTTCCTGCGTTATGTTTTGCCGTGAGTGGTTTTTGCGGATTTCCAGCCAAATAGTTCAATTTTGTATCTATTAGCGCATAATTTAAAAACCATCGAAAGTCTTTGTATGTAAACTTTATGTTTGTTTCTGCTCCTTTACTTAAAATTTCGTCGGTTGCATTTTCAAATGCAAACAATCCATTATCTGTATTATTTAATAGCAAACCGTTGTTTATTGCAGAAACGTAAAAAAGCTGATTAATTGAAAAACCTATATTCTCGAATAGACGAGTTTTATAATTAAAATCAAGATTTAAACCATAAGAGCGTTCTGCTTTTAAGTTTGATTTATCTATACCAAGTACATTTTCGAAATTTATAATTTCTGCCTCTTCTGTGAAAATATCAGGTATTTTGTAACCTAAACCACCACCAATTCTACTTGAAAATCCACCGTCATTTTTATACAATAATGAAACTCTTGGAAGTGGAAAAAATCCAAAATCCGTGTTGTAATCTACTCTTAATCCAGTTTCTAAAATCCAATTATCAGAAAGATCATAAATATTGTTTGCAAACATTCCATAAGTTATATCTATTTGGTCACGTTGTAAAGTTGAGTTATCATTCTCATCAAAATTTGAAGTATATAAGTTTGCTCCAAAAATCCAATCAGCTTTTGAAGTTGCTTTTTGATAGCTAACTTCTGTAAACGTGTTGATTTGTTTACCGTCAAAATTAAAATCTGGAATAGTAAGGTTTCTATCGAAAAAGGAAACACTGTTTTTTATATTTAGAGAACTTGTCGAGTCAATTTGCGTATTGTAAACAGCTTGACTGCTCAATCTTTTTGAAATATTTTCTTCTGTATATTGATGAATTCCATTTTCTCCCCTTTCAATTTTTGTGATGTCTCCACCAATTCTGTCATCATAAGTTCCATTTAAACCAAACCAAAACGTCGTTTTTTCTGATGGATAATAAAAGAATTTTGGGTTGAATGAAATTGATGTTGTTTTTGGTAAATTACTAAAACCATCATTTTCTGGGTCGTAAGCTTTTTGATAATGACCAGAGCCATAAAGCGAAACTCCAAATTTATCATTTCGTTTGCTGTAAAATACATTTGCTGTACTTCCCAATGCTTGTGTTTGGGTAAGCATAATATCTAAAGCTGGTTCTTCGTCTGGAGTTTTTGAAACCATATTTACTAAACCTGCAATTGCTCCACCACCATAAAGTGTTGATGAACTTCCTTTTATAATTTCAAATTGTTGTAGGTCTAAAGGCGGAATTTGTAAAATACTCAAACCACTTGAAAAACCTCCATAAAGAGGAAATCCATCTCTTAAAAGTTGAGTGTAACGTCCATCAAGTCCTTGAATTCTAATATTGGTACTTCCACTACTTAAAGAAGTTTGTTGCATTTGAATTCCCGTACTTTCACGAAGTACCATCGAAATATTTGTTGGGTTCATAATGGCTTTTTCGCCCAATTCTTCTGCTCCAATGAATTCTATTCTTGTTGGGATTTTCTTTACGGTTCTTGTACTTCTTGTTGATTGTATAACAATTTCGTCTAATTCATTTTCACTTGATTTAAGTTTAAAAGAAAATATTTTTTTGATTCCAATATCAATCGTAGTTTCTACAGGTTCAAAACCTATATATGTAATTTTTATGATTTGATTTCCATTTTGAATTTCAGAAAACGTAGCAATTCCATCAAAGTTGGTTACAGCTCCTTTTTCTAGTTCTTTAAAATATATTGTAGCACCTAATAAAGGTTCATTATCGGTTTCTGAAATTACTTTTATTTGTATATCAGATGTTTGTGCTTTAGCAAAAAAGCACAGGGTAATTGTGAGCATTATGCTCAATGTGTATTTATTCATTGAATATTGTAAAAATTAATTAACTAATGTATTTGACCTTTTGTCTATCATTTAGCTAATTAATTGTGGCGGTTGCCAAATATTTGAAAGAAAATTAAACTTGTAGATTGATTGATAAACAGATTGAATTTCTGTAGAAATTGGGTTATTAATACCTAATTCAAATGTTTGAAGTGGTTGATGTGTAATTGCCATTCCACAACAATTACAAATACAAGTTATTGGACAAGTATCATCACTATCATTTTTATGATTGTGTTCAGCAGTTATTTCGTCTTGGTGTTTGTCTTCGGAATTATTTCCATCAGAACAAGGTATTATTGACAAACCAAGAATTAATAATGATAATATGATAGTTAGAAATTTCATTGACACAAAGATAAATAAATTCCAATGCAATGGTGTTGCAAAGTTTTTTCTTAGTTCTGTTTTGTGTTCCGTTTTTGAGCGTTGGCTAAAAACAGCTCTTTTATTTTTTAAGCTTAGGCTTTAGGTGGCTGGAAAAAATAAATGTGCTGTTTGTGCGGTTGGCTTTTTTTATTTCAAATGTTCAATTTTAGCACGATTTCCGCATTATGCACAACGGTTTTGTATAAGATTAGTTGCGTTGTTTCAGCACCTAATTTAGCAAATACAAACCGAATAGAAAATCCGCGAGGATTTTCGTAAGTAGGCTTGTACTAGCAATTAATTTTATACGGTGTTGTACAACGTTTTTTATCATTTTAGAAAATCAATAAATAAACAAAATAGCCAAAAACACTTAATGTAGAGATGATTGCAAGTAAAGAAAATAAGGTTGGTCTTGTTTCTTTGTTTTCTGCAAACTTTATGAATTCATCCAACCCAAGTTCATCAACAGAAGCTTCTTTTCGGCTTTTTTCCATCATTAGGTATTCTAAAAATATAAGGAAAATTAGATTAATTAGTGGAATCATAATTACCTTTATGTTTATGTCATCGTAGATTCTGGAAAGCGCAAAATATCCACCTATTAGAATATTATTAAAAGTGAATAGTTTGTCATTTATTCTGTTGAAGTGGCTCAAAATATTTTTGACAGCATCTTCCTTTATTTTGTCGATTTTCTTTTCAAATTCTTCTACTTCCATAATTTTAAGTAAGATTTAGTTATCCAATCCAAATTCGCAGTTGTTCACTCGGAATTTCTTTTTCGAATAGTCTTGTTATTAATAAATTCGAAGGTCTTACTTTCAAATCCTTTTGGTTTTTGAATTCAATAAAATAAACTCCTCGCTTTGGTATGTCAAGTGACATTATCTTTTTAGCTCTTTCTCCAAATTCATAAGATTGAATTCTCCAATTCGTGACTTTCGGTGTAATTACTTTTCCGTTTTCTTTATTCTTTAATTCAATTGAAAATTTACCAACAGAAACACTCCAACCTCCAAGAACTTTTATACTGTAAATTCCGACTGGTAATTCAATTGCCTTATTGGAATCATAAATGCTAATTGGGAATCTCATTTCTGCATACCTCAAATCAGTTTTTATTATTTCAATTTCTTTCGGGACTTCACTTCTACGAAGAAAACCTAAAATCTTTTTGTCAGGTGTTAGTTGGTCATAACTACTTTTGATATATGGTCTTGCTCCATCAGATGGTTCAAATTCAGTTTGCAAATAATCGATTTCTTCTTTATCCAATTCACGCACTGTTCCGTCATTCTCAACATAAACAAATTCAAATTTTTCCTGTTCTAACTTCAATTTTCGGTGTTTTCTCTAAATGTTGTACAACGGTCTCGTATAACCGTCAGTTACGGGTTTTAAGTTAATTATTTTTCGGGTTGGCACAGAACTCCCAATTGCGAGTGGATTCGGACGTAGTCGAATCCGCCGTAATTGCGGTTATACATTGTTGGCATTTCGTTGTTTTTATTCGGGCTTGCTTTTTTTATTTCGTTCGATAATTATAGTTCCGATTAACGCAACTCCAATTAGAACTCCACTTAAAGAATCCATTAATTCTCCAGTTCTATATGCTCCATAAATTCCAGCAAGTATAGATGCTATTCCAATTCCGATTACTAAATATTCTGTTTGTTTTCTCATTCCTTATTTTGTTTTTTTCGTTTGGGTTAATTCGGTCGATATTTTGTTCCGAAATTTTTTTCAATTCCGATTTAGTCAGCAATTCCGCAACTTGTTAAATTCCGCATTCAATTCGTGTTGTGCTTTTCAATTCAGTTTCCGATTCCGAAAACGAGCTAAAAGTCAAATATTATATTTTTAATCACTCATAATTGTCATTTTTACGGTTCTGCTCAATGAATGCCAACGGTCTTGTGTATGGTTAGTTGCGTGTTTAAGCAACTAATTTAGTAAACAAAAACGAACGCGAGAAAATTCCGAAGGAATTTTCCAAATAAGCAACGACCAAAGCAATTAATTATACACGTTGTTGTAACCAGTTATTTATTGTTCAGTTTTTGTTTAAATTCCAATATTTCAGACAAATAAATTTCGTTAAGAAACTCATTGTATACATCATCTCTTTTGTAATGAATACTATTTTCTGCCTTTAAAATATTTTCTTTTACTTTTTCTATTTGCCCAAGTTTTTGGTAGGCTTTTGCCATTCCAAAATAGGATTCAGGAACATTTTCAGTCTGTTTTAAAGCTCTTTGAAATTCTGTAATCGCTTTTTCGTAATTACCCAGTTGGTATTCACAAAGTCCGAGATAAACGAAACTATGAATATCAGCCCAATCCTCTTTTTGGTTTTTGATATTGCGATTAAAAAAATCAATCGCTTTTTTATATTCTTTTTTTCCGAAATAACATTCTCCTCTCAAAAAGTCAATATCTTCTCCCCAAGGCGCATCTACAAAATTTGGTGTTAGACTGTCAAGTTGGTCAAAATCTTCGAGAGCTTTGTAATAGTCTCTCATTTTCCTCAAGCGTATCCAACCTCTGTAACCTAAATGTAATTTTGGGTCGAGTTCTACTGCTTTATTTAAATATTTGAATCCATTTTCAAAATCTCCAGCTTTGTTTAAATGGACAGAGTATTCCATATATTCATCACTGTCTTGCGATTCAAAATTTTCAATTCGTTGGGATAATTCTTTAGATTTCTCAATCCTATTTTCGTTCCAAAAATAGAGGTAGATTCCAAAACCTATTGCAATGACTAAAATAGCACCAACTATGTAACCAAATATTTTAAAAAATTTCTTCAATCCGTCCGTTTTTAATTTTTAGCCTGATTAGGTTGTACGTTTTATAATCTTTATCTCTTTTCCAATTCGTAAGTCCTTTGGCAATTTGTTCTAATTCTTTAACTAATTGTCCATTATTAAATTCAGTACTTTTATAATTCTCGTCAATTTGGAATGTTTCAATATCGCAAAGGTTTCCTATTTTCGAAATATTTAACCTCAATGTTATAAATCCATTTTTTGGTTCAATTTCGGTTAATTGAATTTCTTTGAAGGCTTTTCTTAAAGTCGGACTTTCGCCTTCAATTCTGCTGTTTGTTCCATTCCACCAGTAAGGCACAATGCTATCATCACAATCATTGCTTTCTTGCGAAAAAGATTGAATTGAGAAAAGCAATATTGATAGGACGAGAATTTTTTTCATAATTGGTTACAACGGTTACGTATATGGAAAGTTGCGTGTTTGAGTGCGAGGATTTTCCGAAGGAAAATCAGATGCAAGCAAACAAAGCAACTTACATTGGTTAAGCACAAAATAGCAATTTTTTATATACAATGTTAGCACCAGTACTTATTCAGATGTTGAACTTTTCAAAGGGTTTTCTTTATCTATTTTTTGTAAAGCATCTTTTGGTGTTATAAAATCTAGACATACACTCATAATCACAATTGAAAAAAGTATAACTAAACCACTAATCATAAAATTTTCGTGTCGCTGGTGTATTAAAATAGTTATATAACAAATAAGAGCTAGCAGAATTACAATCGAAATCTTTTCAATAGTGTCAGATACATCGATTGTCCACACGCAAATATTTATAATCAAAAAAAATGCAATTGAAATGAATAATCCAATATTATGAAATTTTTTATTAGTAATACTCGGTGTTGCTTTTAAATACTTGCCTATATCAAGACCTTGATTGTCAACTAAATCTTTTATTTCCTCTGGTGTTCCCTCAATATCTCCGATTCTCATAAATTCTTTTTTTGAGGGTGAATTAATTTTTCTACATCTTTTTTAACCTGTTCTATGTTCCATTCGGTCTTATTGTCGTCTTTAATAATTATAATTCGACCTTCCTCCATTATTAAGTTTGTTCCAGAAAATTTAAATCCAGCTAAGTTTCCGCCAAATGCGTGTTGATTTATTCTCTTTAGAGAGTCGGTTACAGAATTTTCCTTTTTACGAAATTCATCTTTTATTGGTGACGTTTTTTGGAATTTCAATTCTACAATCGCTCCATCATTTGCAGGATAAATGATTGATTTGAAATTTATGTCTTTCCTGAGGTAAGGCGAAATAAATCTCCGAAAGTTGTTCAAATACAATTGAATTGTTTCTTTGTTCATTGTTTTTT
>NZ_MDDP01000036.1 GCF_001999725.1 Cellulophaga omnivescoria | reverse complement strand
TTTACCTCAGTTCTTTGTTGTACACAGTACTTTTTATTTTCTATGTTCCTTGAAAAGCCATAATTACATTTTCAATATTTTTCTTTTCTAAATTTTCAGGTTCAATTCCAAAATACATTACTGCATTTCCGCCAAATCTACTTAAATCTGAATTTCTGTCATTACAGTCGAGTTGTAATAATATTCTATATTTTTTTGAAATTTTCTCAATTTCCGATTTTTTTGATTCGTAATCTTCAATAGTTTTAATTTCCAATTTTTTAGTTGCGAAATCAAACACTACACTTGACTGAACAGACCTATCTTCTCCAAGAATTTGATGAAAATTATCAGTTTCTTGATTAGTCAGATTGTCAATAAATTCAGTTACAGTTTCATAGAAATGGCTAAAGTCATCATATTTTGATTCGTATTTCTTTATTTTATAATTTTCGTCATCTGGCAATGTATAATACTCAAAATATTCAATTTGAGCAGACTTAAATTTGCCTTCTAAAAAGTATTCTTTTGGGAATTCAATTCTTTCAATGTTTTCCGTGTTTTCAAGATAAATCAGTTTGTAACTTGATTCTTTATTCATAAATCCCGGATAATCTTGGTCAATAAATACAAAAGTATAAAGCATTCCATTTTTTGGAAGTTTATTTTGTAAATCGTATTTACTCAATTCACTTAAATTGTATTGTGCGCAAAAAGTCAAATATTCATTTTCAAATTTGGGCCATTTAAAATCTTTTGGTAGGTCTGGATTTCCTCCAATTTTAGATTTTCCAATTCCTATTTCATTGTCTTCTTTCGATTTGGTTTTTATTCCAATTGTAGGTTTTATTAAATCAAGTATTTCTAATTTATCTGAACTTTCAATATCATAATTAGATTCGATAACGTGTTTTTTAATTTTTTCAAATTTATTTTGTCCGAAGCTAAATAGTGAAGATAAAATTGTCATTTAAATCAGATGTTTTTTTATTATGTTTTTACGTCCAGCGTATTGTGTACAACGTGTTTGTGTATGATTAGTTGCGTGTTTAAGCAACTAATTTAGCAAATAAAAACCGAATAGAATATTCCGCAGGAATATTCGTAAGTAGGCGAATACTAGCAATTAATTATACACGGCTTAAGCTTGTAAATCATTAAATTAGAAACATAAACAGAAAGCACAAAAGAGAGGATTAAGGTTATTATACACGCAGAGACTACAGATCTCGTCAACATTGAAAATCCCCTCTCTTTTCTACACAGATTTCGTACAGTTCTATGAGGCTTTTAAGACCTCGATTTTAAGTCGTTGAAACTCGCGTAGGTTGTCCTTTCAAAAAAACAATTTCTTATGAATAAAGATATTAAATATTTTGGAATAGACATTAGTCATTTGGTTTTTGATGTTACAGATTCAGATGGTAATTATTATCAGTTTAAAAACACTATTTCAGGCTTTAAAAAGTTCGAAAAATTATTAGATCTATCGAGCCATTGTGTGATGGAAGCAACAGGATATTATCACTATCAGTTAGCTTATTATTTACTTGAATCAGGTATTAAAATATCTGTAGAAAATCCATTAGCGGTAAAGCGATTTATACAAATGAAGTTGTCTAAAATAAAGACAGATAAGAGTGATTCTAAACTTATATGTGAGTATGCCAGTCAGTGAGACTTAAAGTTGTGGAAAGCAAGTTAAAAAAAAAAAAAAAAAAAATTTTAAAAAAAAAAA
>NZ_MDDP01000035.1 GCF_001999725.1 Cellulophaga omnivescoria | reverse complement strand
TTTTTACCACAGTACTTTGTTGGCAAATCGTTATTTTTTCATTTTTCTAAAAGTATTCCAAATTTCAGTCCCGATTTTAAATTCATTTTCATTTAATTCTGTCAAATTCCATTCAAATACTTTTTCTGAAATAACTTTTGCTTGAACTGGAAACATAGTTATTTCAATTTTTTTACTCGAATTATGTTCTAATTCTAATTCAACAGTTTCATAACCTAATGAGAGGATTTCATATTTTATTTTTGATTTGTTTTTCTCAACCTCAATTTTATTTTTCTCTTCATAAATTTCAAATCCTTTAATATTCGGTTTTTCAACAATATTGACATAAAGAGGTAAGTCATTCTCGTCGGTTATAATAAATTCAAACTCGATATTCTTTTCAGATTGTGATTTTATTTCGGTAACTTTTACTTTATTTTTTGTTGGTTGTTCCTTTTTATCAAATTCCAGTTTTAAAATTTTGTTTTTTAATTCATAAATTCCAGTTCCAATATGTGAAGTTCCTAAACAGCCTGAAACAGAATATTCAAAATGATTATTTTCTTTAAAATCAATGCAAGTAACGTCAGATTCTCCAATTGGAATTGAACAATATTTTCCGCCTAAATTTTCTTGAGAAAAAGTCGAAATAGAGGTCAGAAGTATAATTATGTGCAGGATTTTTTTCATAATGTTTGCCAACGTGTTTGTGTATGGTTAGTTGCGTGGTTTGGTAGCTAATTTAACAAACTTTTACGGACCAGAAAAATTCCGCAGGAATTTTCGCAAGTAGGGAAGAACACAGCAATTAATTATACACGGTGTTACCCAACGTTTTTATTCAGATTTGTTGGATTGTTAATCCGATTAAAATTAGAGTAAAGTCAGTTAGTAACGCTGTTTTTATGTTTATTTTTTCCCTTATTAATTTTAATCCGATTACAATTCCGATAGTGGCGAATATGGAATTCATTATTAAAATCCAATTTGGAATATAAAAAGTCGGATGGAATTCCGTGAAATGATACTTGTACAAAAGGTCTAGACTAAACCAAGTCCAGAATGAATTGACAAGAATTACTATCAGACCAATTATTTTCTTTTGTTTTAAAAAAATCAGACACGAAATGGTTGTCAAAGTCAGAATTCCAATTGTTCCGAAAATCATTAAATCTATCCACATTCCAACATTATGAATTCCTGCTGCGAATTTATTTAGTAAAGGTTCTGATGCGAATAATAGTAATAAAGACAGAAGTACAAATGTTACAATATGAATTACTATAATTTTCTTTTTATTCATATAGTTCGTTGATAACAATATTCTTTTCTTTTTTCAAATAATTTCTAACAAGTTCATTATAACATTCCAAATTGTTATACACCTGACAACCTAATTCAAAATTTTCTATTCCGTATTTCTTAATGTTTTGTGATAATTTTCCAGAACCAACTAGACCACCAGAAAAATACTTAACATTATTATTCTTTAAATCAGTTTTGAATCGGACGGTTATTTTTTCGCAATCTAATTCGTGATATTCTGAAAGTTGTTTTTGGATTTGTCTACTTTCATAGATTTGAGCTACCAAGTATAGGTTCAGAACTAAACAAAGTCCGAATGCTCCAAACATAATCTTGGTCAATAAATTTTGCCAATTTTTATTGAAATAATATAATCCAAAGCATAAAATTCCAATTCCGAAAAATACTTTAGCATATTCCAATTCAACAGGATTAAAACTAGTTTCGGTTAAAGCAAAAAACTTATTATAAATGGATAATCCAAAAGCGGAAATTCCTGAAATCAGAAGTATATATTTTGTTCTAGTGTTCAATTTTTGTTAAATGTTGGGTAACGGTTTGTGTATGAAACGTAGCGTGCAAAAAGACACTAACTTATCGGATTAACACAGAGCCGAATTTTTATGTTTTGTTTTTAATTTTCTCTTTTTAAAAGCCAAATTAAAAATTTGGCGGTCTTTGCAAATAAACACAGACCTTTAGGTTTGGTACTTAATAGCTATGTTTTATACACGTCTTAAGTTTGTAATTCATTAAATTAGAAACATAAACAGAAAGCACAAAAGAGAGGATTAAGGTTATTATACACGCAGAGACTACAGATCTCGTCAACATTGAAAATCCCCTCTCTTTTCTACACAGATTTCGTACAGTTCTATGAGGCTTTTAAGACCTCGATTTTAAGTCGTAGAAACTCGCGTAGATTGTCCTTTCAAAAAACAATTTCTTATGAATAAAGATATTAAATATTTTGGAATAGACATTAGTCATTTGGTTTTTGATGTTACAGATTCAGATGGTAATTATTATCAGTTTAAAAACACTATTTCAGGCTTTAAAAAGTTCGAAAAATTATTAGATCTATCGAGCCATTGTGTGATGGAAGCAACAGGATATTATCACTATCAGTTAGCTTATTATTTACTTGAATCAGGTATTAAAATA
>NZ_MDDP01000034.1 GCF_001999725.1 Cellulophaga omnivescoria | reverse complement strand
ATTTTTATTAACATTTTTTTTAGGATTAGCTATTTTTATATAGTACCTTTTAATTTATATTTGTATACTTCAGATTTTTAAAATAAATGTATAAAAAGATAATATCTATATTTTTTACTCTATTATTCTTGGCGTTTTTATCTGCGCCAACAATAATTACTATGGTAAACGATACTATAGATATTTCTGCATTTTATTCGTTTTCTGAAGAAGAAGATAATTGCGCTAAAAAGTATTTAAGCGTAGATAATTTTTCTGAAACAAACGTGTCTTACGTTTTAAAAAGGGAAACTCAAGGATATTCAGATAAAAAATATCCTAGACCACTAATTAACCTTGTTTCACCTCCTCCCGAGTTTCACGTAGCATAAGTAAACTTTAACTACGCGCCGCAGTGTAGTTGTCATTAATTTAATTAATACCCTCTTGACAAAAATAAACTCAAGAGGCAAAAAGTACTATGTATATGTTTAAAAATTTAAAAAGCGACTTACCAGCTAGTATTGTCGTATTCTTTGTTGCATTACCATTATGTTTAGGTATTGCATTAGCAAGTGGAGCGCCACTTTTTTCAGGTTTAATTGCCGGTATAATTGGTGGTATTATAGTAGGAGGCCTAAGTGGTTCTAGAGTTGGAGTTAGTGGTCCTGCTGCAGGTTTAGCAGCTATTGTATTAACTGCAATTGGCTCATTAGGAGGTTATGAAAACTTTTTGGTAGCAGTTGTTTTAGGAGGTGTAATACAATTGGTTTTTGGGTTTTTAAAAGCTGGTATTATTGGGTATTACTTTCCTTCTTCTGTAATTAAAGGGATGCTTACAGGTATTGGTATCATTATTATTTTAAAACAAATTCCGCACTTTTTTGGTTATGACGCAGAACCAGAAGGTGCAGATAGTTTTATAGAGGCTTCTGGTGAAAATACATTTTCTGCTATATTCAATATTTTTGATAATATAGCAGTTGGTCCTACAGTAGTAGGTCTTATAAGTTTAGGTATATTATTACTTTGGAGTAATGTTCTTGTTAAAAAAGGAAAGTTTTTTGAGGTAATACAAGGTCCACTAGTAGCTGTTGCCGTTGGTATTATATTTTACGCAGTAACACAAACTAACGATGCTTTAGCAATTTCAACTGCACATTTAGTAAGTGTGCCTGTGCCAGATAGTTTTGATTCTTTTCTTGGGCAGTTTAGTTTTCCAAACTTTTCGGCAATTACTAATCCTGCAATTTGGGTTACGGCTTTTACTATTGCTTTAGTTGCCAGTTTAGAAACTTTGTTGTGTGTAGAAGCTACAGATAAACTAGACCCAGAAAAAAGCGTAACTCCTACAAACAGAGAGTTGTTGGCGCAAGGTACAGGTAATATCATTTCCGGTTTAATTGGTGGTTTGCCAATTACACAAGTAATTGTAAGGAGTTCTGCAAACATACAGTCTAATGCAAAAACAAAAATGTCTGCCATTTTACACGGATTTTTGTTATTAATATCTGTAGTGCTTATTCCTAAGTTGTTAAATATGATTCCATTATCTGTATTAGCAGCAATTTTATTAATTGTAGGCTATAAGTTGGCTAAACCAGCATTGTTTGCTAAAATGTACAAATTAGGTTGGAAACAGTCTATCCCATTTTTTGTAACAGTAGCAGGTATTGTTTTTACAGATTTATTAATAGGTATAGGCTTAGGTTTAGCTGTTGGTATAGTTGTAATTTTACTTAAAAGTTACCAAAACTCTCACTTTTTGCACATAGAAGATAATAGTAATGGCAGGAACAAAATTAAAATGTCTCTTGCAGAAGAAGTTACCTTTTTTAACAAAGGAGCTATTTTAAAAGAGTTAGATAGTTTACCTGAAAACACCTATTTAGAATTTGATGTTACTAAAACCAGGTATTTAGATTATGATATTATTGAAATTTTAGAAGATTTTGCCTTTAAAGCAAAAGAACGTAATATTGATATTAAACTAATATCTAAAAGGGGTATAGTAGAAAACCCAGATAGTTTCATAGAATTTTTTAAACTAAGACCAAAATCTAAAATTAGTTTAAGCTAGTTACTATGTTAAAAAAGAAATATAAAATTCTTGTATTATCAGATTTAAAAAAGTCAACAGTATCTACTGTAAAAAGTACTGTTAACCTTGCAAAAATGATAAACGGAGATGTCTCTTTTTTCCATGTAAAAAAAGCATCTGATGTAGTTGTTAGAGACAACCAACTGTCTGCTATGCGTGCTATTAATGAGCAGTACAATAGTACAGACCGTATTATTAGTGCTATAACTAAACCAATTTCTAAAATACAAAACATTAAAATTAATCATAGTTTTGCCTTTGGGAACGTTAAAAACGAAATTGCCAGACAAATAGAAGAGCAACAACCAGATATTATTGTTTTAGGAAAAAGAAAGCCGAAAATGATAAATATTATTGGTGATCACATCACAGAGTTTGTTCTTAAAAATTACAAAGGTATAATTATGATTGCTGCTAATGATGGTGCCGTTAAGCCTATAGATACATTAGCATTAGGGGTTTTAAATAAAAATAAAGAAGAATTAAATTTAAAATTTACCCAGGATTTAATTAAACATAGTAAACAACCATTAACCTCTTTTTCTGTAGTAGAAAAAGGATACAATGTAGCGCATACACAAAGCGCTAATGATGAAGTAACCTATGTTTTTGAGCAAGGAGACAATGAAATTCAAAAGATATCTAATTGTTTGGTAAAAAGCAATGTAAACTTATTGTGCGTAAATAGGGCTACTAAAGGTTTGCATAACGTAATAGATAAAACAAATGTATCTTTAATCCTATATGCCAATACATAGTAAAAACATAAATTTTAATAAAAAAATATAATATATGAAAGCACATACTAAAGAAACGCAAGCAACAATGACCCCAGAGAAGTCTTTGCAATTTTTAAAAGAAGGAAACCAAAGATTTCAGAGTAATTTAAAGGCAAACCGTAATTTATTAGAACAAGTTAATGATACTAGTGAAGGTCAGTTTCCGTTTGCTACTATTTTAAGTTGTATAGACTCTAGAGTATCTGCAGAATTGGTTTTTGATCAAGGTTTAGGAGATATTTTTAGTGTGCGTATTGCTGGTAACTTTGTAAACGAAGATATTTTAGGTAGTATGGAGTTTGGCTGTAAATTAGCTGGTACAAAGCTAATTGTAGTTTTAGGTCATACTAGCTGTGGCGCAGTAAAAGGAGCTTGTGATAATGCAGAATTAGGTAATTTAACAGCAATGTTAAGTAAAATTAAGCCTGCAGTAGAAGCAGTATCAGAACCTGCAGATGAAAGCTTACGTAACTCTAAAAACTTAGAGTTTGTAGATAATGTAGCAGCTAAAAACGTACAACTTACTATAGACAGGATTGTTGCAGAAAGTGAAGTTTTAGCAGAAATGCAAAGCAAAGGCGAAATTAAAATAGTGGGTGCAATGTATGATATTAATTCTGGTGCCGTTACTTTTTTTGAATAGAAAATCAGAAACAAATAGCTTTATAACAGCGTTTTTTAAGCGCTAAACTAGTTGTAAAGTAAGCTTATAAATCTCTATCATTAGAAAAAAAGACAATTGTTATGGTCTTAATTAACTATTTGGTAGAGATTTTATTTGTTCTTAAGTAAAAACATCTGCCGTAAAATAATACCTTTGCAGTGCAAATAAGTAACTATGAGTAATATTAGAATAACAAAACAGTTTAGTTTTGAAACCGGTCATGCATTATATGGTTATGATGGTAAATGTAGAAATGTACACGGACATAGTTATAAATTATCTGTTACCGTTATAGGTTCTCCAATAGCAGACAATACAAATGTAAAATGGGGAATGGTTATAGATTTTGGCGATCTTAAAAAGATAGTTAAAGAAGAAATTGTAGATGTGTATGACCATGCTACGGTTTTTAATAAAAACACACCACATATAGAGTTGGCAAATGAGTTAATGCAAAGAGGACACAGTGTAATACTTGCAGATTACCAACCAACTAGTGAAAATATGGTGATAGATTTTGCAGCAAAAATTAAAGCCAGATTGCCAGAAAATATTAGTTTACACTCTTTAAAACTGCAAGAAACAGACTCTTCTTTTGCAGAATGGTACGCGGCAGATAACTAAAAAAATCTGTTTACGTATCTTTACTAGCAATGAAAAAAATTACAATTCCTAAAGGTAAAAAAGTATACTTTGCAAGTGACAATCACTTGGGTGCGCCTACTATGGCAGAAAGCAAGCCAAGAGAAAAAAAGTTTGTAGCTTGGTTAGATGAGGTTAAAAAAGATGCTGCTGCAATTTTTTTACTAGGAGATATGTTTGATTTTTGGTTTGAGTATAAAACAGTGGTTCCTAAAGGTTTTACCAGAACTTTAGGTAAGCTAGCAGAACTTACTGATGCGGGAATACCAGTGTATTATTTTGTAGGTAATCATGATCTTTGGATGGATGGTTATTTTGAAGAAGAATTAAATATACCAGTTTACCACACACCACAACAGTTTTTATTTAATAATACGTCATTTTTTATTGGTCACGGAGATGGTTTAGGACCACATGATAAAGGGTATAAAAGAATGAAAAAGGTGTTTACAAACCCTGTTTCTAAATGGTTTTACAGGTGGTTGCATCCAGATATTGGAGTGTCTTTAGCACAATATTTTTCAGTAAAAAACAAAGCAATTTCTGGTGATGATGATGTAAAGTTTTTAGGCGAAGATAATGAGTGGTTGGTGCAATATGCAAAACGTAAATTAGAAACCAAACATTACGATTATTTTGTTTTTGGACACCGTCATTTACCAATGACTATAGACCTAAACGGAAAATCTACCTACATTAACCTTGGCGACTGGATTGGTTACTATACCTACGCAGTTTTTAATGGCGAACAATTAAGTTTAGAAAAGTTAGAAAATTAATTTTCTAGCATCTTAAACTCTACCCTTCTGTTTTGTGTACGGCCTTCTTCAGTAGTGTTATCTGCAATAGGTTTGCTACTGCCATATCCTATCCATTTTACACGGTTTTCATCAATTCCGCTATCAATTAAATAGCTCGCTACAGCTTTAGCACGTTGGTTACTAAGTTCTAAGTTACGTTCTTTAGAACCAACAGCATCGGTATGCCCATAAATCTCTATAGAAAGCTTGTTATTGTTACGTAAAATAGTAGCAAGTACATTTATTTCTTCTTCAGAGGCAGTTAATAAATCGGCCTTGTTAAACTCAAATAAAACATTTTTAAACGTGTATACTTTATTGCGCTCTATTTTTGGTGTAGCATCTGCTTTTTGTGGTACAGTTTCAGCATATAAAGGAGGCAATTCTCGGTCTTTTGCTTCAACGCTAACATCATCTATGTAGTAGTATGAGAAATCTTTTTCGTTTACTTCAGAAACCTTCATTTTTTGCGTTCTACTATTACTAGCAAAATTTCCAATGGTAAAATTAGTTTCATACCCTTTAGCGGTAAAAGGTATGTAAACTTGCATCCAAATTTGTTTGCTTTTATAAAAAATAGGATCTACCTGCATGTAATGGTCGTATACCAAACCATTAATTTTAGACAGTGTTTTGTGTGTAACTAAGGTTTTTTTACTGTTTGTTATGGCAGAACCAGCAATAGGTTTGTTACTAAAAACAATACTAAAATCAGAAATTGCAAGCGTAGCATAATCCGCTAAGCTTACATAAAAGGTAACAATGTACTTTTTGTCTTTTTCTAGCTTTTCACTTAAAGAACCTTGTATGTATTCTCTATAATCTTTGTTAGAATAGGTAAAAATGCCAGCGTAAGCAAAACCGCTTCGGGCTATTTGTTTTCCGTTATGATTTAAAAAACCAACAGTTCTGCTACAAGAGTTTAAGTAATCTGTAGTGCCTTGTAGTGCAGACCAATCTAGAACGTTACCACTAAATTTACCAATGTCTTCTGGGCAATGTTTATAATCTTCAAAGCTAGAGTTTTTAACCAAATTTTGTGCAGAGCCAATTGCACTAACAAGTACTACAAAACATACCGTAAATAATATTCTCATTTTTTTATGTAGGTTGATAACTGCCTGTTTATGAGCTGTAGTGCAAATTTAGCCAGTTTTTTATCCTGTATTAAACGTAAAAATATAGGGATTTATTTTGTTTAAAGGCTAGAATATTAAAGCAAAATTATTCTTCTTTTTGGTGCTCTTCTACATCTTTACTTAGGTCTAATTTTCTAAAGCTAGGAGAAAAAATAGCAGTAGCACCTACGGTAATCAAAGTCATAGTTCCACCAAAAACCACTGCGGTTACAGTACCCATAAGTTTGGCTGTAAGTCCGCTTTCAAAAGCACCAAGCTCATTAGAAGAGCCTACAAACATAGAATTTACAGAGGCTACTCTGCCACGCATATGGTCTGGTGTTTTAAGTTGCAAAATAGTTTGCCTTATAATCATAGAAACACCGTCTACAGCACCACTAAAAAATAAGGCGGCAACAGACACCCAAAAGTAGGTAGACAGTCCAAACACAATAATACAAATACCAAAGGCAAATACAGCAAGTAGTAGTTTTTTACCAGCAAATTTGTGTAAAGGAAAACGGGTAGACATTAACATCATTAACGCTGCCCCCACAGCCGGTGCGGCTCTTAATACTCCAAAGCCTTCTGAGCCTACTTGTAAAATATCTTGTGCAAAAACAGGTAATAGCGCAACAGCGCCACCAAATAGCACTGCAATCATATCTAAAGTTAATGCGCCTAATACTGCTTTGGTTTTAAAAACAAAGGTTAGTCCTTCTTTTAAACTCCTAAAAACTGGTTCACCTATTTTAGGGTTAAGAATAGGTTTTTTAGGAATTTGGAGTAATACAATTAAAGCAAATAACGAAAACCCAAAAATTACACACATAGACCAGTGTACACCAATCCAACTTATAAAAAAGCCAGCTAAAGCTGGACCTAAAACTGATGCCATTTGCCAAGTAGTACTACTCCATGTAGCAGCATTTGGGTATATTTTTTTTGGAACAATTAAGGCAATTAACGAAAAAATAGTAGGGCCTAAAAACGCACGTACCAAGCCGCCTAAAAAAACTAAAAAATAGGTAATGTATAAAATTGTTTTGGTAGTAGTTTGTGCTATTACATTTGGCATACTAATTACAAACAAACCAAAGCTAATTACTGAAAAACCTAAAATACATTTAATTAAAAGGTTTCTTTTTTCTTTTTGATCTACAATATGTCCTGCAAATAGAGCCATAGACACAGCTGGTATCACTTCCATAAGTCCAATTACACCTAACGAAAGCGGATCTTTAGTTAAGGAGTACACTTGCCACTCTATAACTATAAATTGCATAGACCACGCAAATACCATAGCAAACCTAACTAGTAAAAAAGTATTAAATTCTTTGTAGCGTAGTGCAGCGTACGGATCCATTTTATAACTGTTTAGTTAGTGTAAATGTATTACAATTAACAAAGAGTTACTAAACTTAATTGTTACATATGTCACTTAAAAAATTATCTATGTTTAACTGAAAAATAGTGCCCTCAATTAAGTCGTTTATCGCTTTTAGCTCATTAGGGCTAACAGCCAAACTAACTTGTGGCACGGGAGTTTCTAACAACATAGCTCTGCACGATTTTTTTTTAGCGCAACAACTGCAAACGGCATTAGAGTTCATAGTGTTTTGTACATGCTCTGCAAAACGTATTAGTTCTTTATGGGTAAGTAAAAAACCAGTATCTCTAAACACCACTTGTATTTTACTTCGGTAATTTTTAGTCTCTTTTTTCCAATGAAAGGCAATTCCAAAATCATTATAATAAATAGCGTCTATGTCTCTCATAATCGTATAGGTTAAAGAAGTTTTTTATTGTTTAATTTCTGAATAGTTTCTAGAACATCTTTAACCGCAATTGTCATACTTTTTGCAGAAATAGTTGCGCCAGAAATAGCGTCTACATTTTTACCATACACCGGTTTTTTGTTTACAGATAAACCAATAAATTGTTTTAGCCAACGCTGTGCGCCTATTTGTCTGCCGTGGTCTTCTCTGTAAATTAAAACCTTTGTTTTTTTAATGCTTAAATCCTTGTTTACAAACACCACATAGTCAAATACATTTTTCATACTATTTGCTTGTCCAACGTATGCGTAACCTAGTAACTCTGTATCTGTGTTAATTTTAAAAACATAATCTTTAGGCGGAATCACATCACTTGTGATTCCGATTAAGCTAAAAGATTCTGTACCGTAAGCAAAGCTTATAGCTGCATCTACTTTTTTTTGTAATTTTTCTGGTAGTTGAGGGGTAGTAAACGCCAGTAACAAAAATGTAAATGCTGTTATAAATAGTAGGGTTCTTTTATTTTTTAGTTGCATTTTCTGTTGTTTTGGTTAATGCAAATTTTTGTATTAAAGCAAGTATTTCTTTTTCGTTAGCATTTTTCTTTTCTAACTCATAAAAATGCATAAATAATGGTTTTTTATCAACAGCTTTAGCAAGTTCTATTTCACTGTTTTTAGTGTATACTTTGTCCCAAGCAGATCTAACTTTTGCCCAAAATTTCTTATTATTTTTCCACCAATCTTTTGCAGCTAAACATTGCTCATCTGGTACTCTTACATAGGTGTTATATCCTTTTTCCTGAGCTAAAAGAACATCTTTCTTACCAGTTTCTCTAATAATTTTGTCATTATCTTGCTCGTGTAACCAGCCATAATCTGTAATTTCTTGGCGGTTGCCTCTTGCCATTACATTATAATCACTTCTTTTAGAGTACTCTCTTCTTGGTAATGGAGAATCAGATTTGTTTTCCCAATAATTTTTGCCATCTGCATGTATCCAAGTTGCAGATCCAGAGTATCTAGGACTATCATCTACTTGGTAAACTAATTGTGTCCATTGTCCTTTTACTTCATTTTCTGGTAATTCTGTAAATACCCACTTGTTGTCTTTATCGTAATGAAAAACACGATTGTTTTCATACAACCAATCTTGTCTCCAATGCTTAATTACCATAGTATCTTTTATAACCAATAGGTGCTGTATAGACAGTTTGTTGTTTTCATCTTCAATTAACTCTGCCCATTCTAAAGCTCCAGAGGTATAATCTAAATGCTTTTCATAATCAATTTCTGGTGCAAAAGTTTCTGTGTACTTAAAATTTACTTTAAAACAACCACACATATCTTTAATAGATTCTTTGTCTAATTGTTTTTTGTTTTGTGCAATTCCTTGCAAACTAAAGCCAATTATTGCTATGGCTAAAAAAAGTACTTTTTTCATAATTGTGTATTTGTATGTAATGTCTGTTTTGTTCCTACAAAAATATTAAATTTATTTAGATTGATTAAAAATAACACATATATTTGTCGAAAATTATTAGGAATGATTCTAAATAGTAAATATTTGTCTATTTATTTTATGCTTTTTTTCTCTGTTTTTGTGTTCTCACAAGAGTTAAAAAAAGACTCAATAAACTTAAATAAGTTAGAAGAAGTAGTTGTTACGGGACAATATAATCCGCAATCAATAAAAAAATCGGTTCATAATGTTATTGTAATAAACAGAGAGCAAATAGAAAACCAGGCAGCAAATAATTTGGCAGATATACTAAACTTTAATTTAAACCTAACAATAGTTCCCAATGGACAAACAGGAAAATCTACAATTTCTTTTTTTGGATTAGATGCACAATACTTCAATATTTTGGTAGACAATATTCCGCTGGTAAGTGATAGTGGACTTGGTAATAATATAGATTTAACACAAATAAACCTTGATGACGTAGAGCGTATTGAAATTGTAGAAGGAGCAATGGGTGTTGAGTATGGAGCTAATGCTGTTTCTGGAGTTATTAATATTATCACCAAAAAATCTAGTGATAGTGATTGGAAAGTACAAGCAATTTTACAAGAAGAAACAATTAGTGACGAGTATGCTTGGTTTAACAAAGGCAAGCACATACAAGGACTAAATGTTGGTCATAATATAAACAACAATTGGTTTGCTAGAGTTGGTATAAATAGAAATGAATTTGCAGGTTTTTATAATGGCAGGCAAGGCAAAGACTATTATAAAAATGATGGTTTAAGAGGATATGATTGGTTGCCTAAAACACAAATAAACACTAATGCATTATTAAATTACACTAAAAATAACTTTAAGCTTTTTTATAAGTTTGAATACCTAAATGAAGTTGTTAATTACTATGATGCAGCCGTTAGGGCTAATATAGATACACAATCGCAAACTAGTAATCCGTCTGCAACAGATAGAATTTTTACTACCAATAGATTTGTAAATAATTTAAGTGTAAACGGAACATTAAATTCTGGTGCTAATTATAAGGCTTCTGCATCGTATCAAAAACAAAAGCGCAACCTAAATGAGTTTAATAATTATATAATTACAAACCAGAGAAGTAATGAAACTGATGAGGTGTACCAGTCTAGTTCTGTCTTTTTCTCTAAAGGAAGTATTAACAACCTAATTAAAAGTGATTCTTATAATTTTCAACTGGGTTATGAGGCCCGTTTTATTAAAGGTTTTGATACCCAGGCTTCTGGAGAAGTAACAGAGCAAGACAAAGAACAGTCTCAAAGCAACTATGCAGTATTTGGATCTTCAGAAATAAATGCTTTAGATAAAATTCTTTTACGACCAGGTTTACGCTATGAATACAATTCAATTTTTAAGTCAAAACTTTTAGGTTCTTTAAGCGCACGCTACCTTATAAAAAATGGGTTTGAGTTAAGAGCAAACCTAGGGAACTCCTACCGTACACCAAATTTTGAAGAATTGTACTATTATTTTGTAGATAGCAATCATGATGTTAGAGGTAATGAAAATTTGAAGCCAGAAAACGGTTTTACGTCTTTTTTAAATTTAAAAAAACGTAGCTGGATTAAAAATACGTCGCTTTTAAACACATTAAAATTTACCTACATAGACGTAAAAGATAAAATTGATTTAGCCATTGTAAACCAAACGCCATTACAGTATCAATACATAAATGTTAATGCGTATAAATTATGGGGTGTAACATTAGATAATAGCTTAAAAGCAGATAATTGGACGTTTAATATAAGCGCTACTGTGCAAGGCATTTCTCAAGTTGCTAATGATGAGGTAAACTCAGATGATAAATTTCTGTATTCTTTTCAATTAAATACTAGTGGTACCTATCAAATAGAAAAATGGAATACCGCAGTAACTGTACTTTTAAAACACACGGGAGAACAACAAAATTATAGCGCTACAGGAACTGATGCTAACGGTAATCCAACTTTTTCCAAAACAACTACCAATGCTTACAATTGGTTAGATGCATCATTAAAAAAATCTTTTTTAGAGAATACTTTTCAGGTTACTCTAGGGGCCAGAAACTTATTAGATGTTACAACTGTAGACGTTAATGGTCCTGTAGGAGAGGGAACTCACTCTTCTGCAAGCAATGGTATTTTACTTGGTTACGGACGATCTTATTACTTAAAATTATTATATAACCTTAAATTTTAAAATTACAATTATGTTAAACAAATTTTTAACTATTACACTATGCGCTTCAGTTTTAGCTTTTACTAGCTGTAGTAAGGATGATGAGCCTGGCGAAGCTATTAAAGTTGTTATCGAAGGAGCGTCTATAGCTCCAAATGTTGGAGGACCAAACGAGCCAAACCAAGTATATGTAGATTTAAGTGCCAATACATCTTCAGTAGTGCAAAGAGACACTTGGGATTTAGGATTTTTCTCCGGTGAAGATTTTAGAGTAGTGCTTAATGGTTCTATATATATGGCAACAGCTAAACTTTCTGTAACAGATATTGATGCTATAAACTCAACATCACAAGAAATTAAAGATTTACAACCACAGGTAGCTATTGGTACTTTTGATCCTGCAAATTCTGAATTTATAGATGCTCCAGATGGTAACATTTTAGAAACTGCTGTAGATGAAATTTCTAGCACAGATACTAACAACCCAGTGTACCTTGTTAATTTAGGTTTTAAAGTTGGTACAGAAGTTCCTGGTACAGGAAGTGTAGCTGTTAGTGGAGACGCCAGAGGTTGGAAAAAAATTAGAATTTTAAGAAATGGTGATGATTATATTTTACAATATGCAGATTTAGATGATACCACACATAAAGAAGTAACCATTTTTAAAAGTACCGACTATAATTTTACATTTTTTAGTTTTGATACAGAGACAGAAGTTACTGTTGAACCTGAAAAAGAGAATTGGGATTTAAATTTTACTGTTTTTACTAATGAAATAGAAGGCTATGGGTCTTATGGGTATTCTGATTTTGTGGTTAATAACGCAAAGGCTAATGCAAAAGTATATATGATAGATACAGAAGTTGAAACTGAATTGAGTTATGACAACTTTACGTTAGCAAATGTTGATGCTTCTAAATTTATTAATGACCAAAGAGGAGTAGGAAGTAGTTGGAGAAATGGTGGTGGACCAGGAGCTCTACCTTCTTTAAAAGACAATGTTTTTTATGTGATGTCTGATACCGACGGAAACCTGTACAAAATTAAATTTTTAGCACTTACAAATGCAGATGGAGAACGTGGCCATCCTGAGTTTGTGTATTCATTATTAAAGTAAAAGAATAAACAATTATTTACCCTTAATAAAGGAGTAATAGCAAAGTTAAGTTTTGAGTTAGTTTTTTTCTAAAAAGCCCAAGCATTTAATTTGTGTTTGGGCTTTTTTATCTAATATCCCTAAGTTTTAATTGTAAGCTAACAACCCCTTGCCACTCATTTTCATCTAAAGAAAAAACAGCGCTAAAAGGCTTTTTGTTTTGTACTAAAGGCAATTTATTGCCTAAATTAAAACCAATAGCTCCAATTGGGCTAGAACCGTTTTGTACAGCAGCTAATTTTAAATGCGCTTCTTCTTGTCCTACGCCTTTTGCATAACCTGTGTCTTGTAGGTTACTTGCCATAAATACAGGCGACATATTACCAGGGCCAAAAGGTTCCATTTGTTTAATAATTCGCATTAGTTTTGGACTTATCTCATTAAAGTTAAGCTCTGCATCTATAGTAATTTCTGGCGTTAACAGATTAGGGTCTATAGTTTCTGCAACTACTTTTTCAAATGCTGTTTTAAACCCATCATATTGTGCTTCAGATAAGGTTAAACCAGCGGCATATTTATGACCTCCAAATTGTTCTATGTGGTCTGCACAAGCTTCAAGTGCATTGTAAACATCAAAACCTTTTACAGAGCGTGCAGATGCAGCTAGTTTTTTACCACTTTTAGTAAAAACCAAAGTAGGTCTGTAATACGTTTCTGTTAGTCTAGATGCTACAATGCCAATAACACCTTTGTGCCAATTTTCATTATAAACTACAGAGGTAAAATGTTTTTCTTCTTTGTTGTCTGTAATTTGTACTAAAGCTTCTTTGGTAATTTCTTGGTCTAGTTCTCGCCTATCTGCATTGTACTGTTCTATGGCAGCAGCAAATTCTTCTGCCTGTTCCAAATTTGTTTCGGTTAGTAAATTAACAGCGTGCAAACCGTGTACCATACGTCCCGCAGCATTTATACGCGGTGCAATTACAAAAACAACATCTGTAATGGTAAGTACATCTTTTTTTATCTGATTTATAATAGCTTTAAAACCTGCTCTAGGAGTACTATTTATTACCTTTAATCCAAAATAAGCTAGGACTCTATTTTCGCCAGTAATAGGCACAATATCTGCACCAATTGCCGTAGCAACCAAGTCTAAATAAGGCACTAAATCCTCTATAGTTTGTCCTCTTTTGCTACCTAAAGCTTGTATTAATTTAAAACCAACACCACAGCCACAAAGCTCGTCATACGGGTAATTGCAATCGGCTCTTTTAGCATCTAAAACAGCAACAGCATTTGGTAATGTAGCACCAGGTCTGTGGTGGTCACAAATAATAAAATCTACACCTTTTTCTTTTGCATAAGCTACTTTATCTACCGCTTTTACACCACAATCTAATGCAATAATTAGACTAATATCATTATCATCTGCATAGTCAATACCAGCATAAGACACACCATAACCTTCTTTATACCTATCTGGAATATAAGTAGTAACATTTGGGTAGTAGCTTTGTAAATAAGATGATACTAACGCAACAGAAGTTGTGCCATCTACATCATAATCGCCAAAAACCATAATATTTTCTTCATTGGCAATAGCTTGCTCTATGCGAGCAATAGCCAAATCCATATCTTTTAATAAATATGGGTCGTGTAAATCTGATAGTTGTGGTCTAAAGTATTTTTTAGCCTCTTCAAAAGTTGTTATACCGCGCTGTAATAATAGTTTAGCCACAATTTCATCAACCTGTAATGCATTTTGTAGTTCGGCTACTTTTGCAGCATCAGGTTTAGGTTTTATGGTCCAGCGCATATAGTGGTTTTTTGTTTAAGAGTTAAGAGTCAAGATAAAATATTCAAGAATTTTAAACTTGAGTATTTTTCAACAGTTAACTTAAGCGTGATGAAAAATAGTTTTAATGTCTAA
Organism: Cellulophaga omnivescoria; assembly: GCF_001999725.1. Classification (GTDB taxonomy): domain Bacteria; phylum Bacteroidota; class Bacteroidia; order Flavobacteriales; family Flavobacteriaceae; genus Cellulophaga; species Cellulophaga omnivescoria. The sequence continues at coordinate 158,244 of NZ_MDDP01000034.1, read as the reverse complement.
TGTTGCAAAACGTCTAAACATTTCCATAACACCACAGTATTTTTCAACTGATAAATCTACCGCACGTTGCAATTTTTTTTCATCTAAATTACTACCGTGAAAATGGTATTCTATAGTAACAGCATCATAATACTTTGGGTGCTCATCTGTTAAGTTTGCAATAGTTTCAATTGTAAATTCATCTACATCTAACTTCATCTTTTTCATTAAAGATGCAACGTCTAAACCAGAGCAACCCGCTAAGCCAGAAAGCATAAGCGCTTTAGGTCTGTAACCTTGCCCGTCACCACCATCTTCTTTTGCAATATCTATAGTTAGGTTATTCCCAGACGGGTTGTTACTTTCAAAAGCCATGTTGCCCAACCATTTGGTTGTAATATGATTTGTTGTACTCATAATTTTTTTTCGTTTCTTGTAGATTCAAAAATACAACTAAATATAAAAATAACTATGGCTTTAGTAAACCCTTTAGACCCTAATCACGATTCTGAAACAAAAGAATTGGCAGAATTTTTTAATGAGACCTTAGGCTTTTGTCCTAATTCTGTTTTAACAATGCAGCACAGGCCAGCAATATCAAAAGCTTTTATAAACTTAAATAAAGCAGTAATGGCTAATGAGGGCAATGTAACATCTGCCCTAAAACGTATGATTGCTTGGGTTAGTAGTAACGCTACTGGTTGTAGATATTGTCAAGCACATGCTATTAGAGCAGCAGAACGTTACGGAGCAGAGCAAGAGCAGTTAGATAATATTTGGGAGTACAGAACTCACGCTGCTTTTTCTGATGCAGAACGTGCAGCCCTAGATTTTTCTTTAGCAGCATCACAAGTGCCAAATGCTGTAAATGCAGAAATTAAAGAGAACTTGTATAAATACTGGAACGAAGGTGAAATTGTAGAAATGTTAGGTGTTATTTCTTTATTTGGATATTTAAATAGATGGAATGACTCTATGGGAACTTCTATAGAAGAAGGCGCTGTAGAAAGTGGAAATCAATATTTAGGTAAACACGGTTGGGAAGAAGGTAAACACAACGGAAGCGCTTACTAAAAAGCAACCTGAATACTATTTATAAGCCCTGCCATTTTGGTGGGGTTTTATTGTTTTAGATTGATGTATTATTAGTTTGTAACAGTAAGTTCGCCATCATTAGGAATGGCATATTCTTCACAAGAATTTTTAATTTCGTTGTAGCGTTTAGGAGTAACATCTAGCCAGAAATCATCACCAAAAAGATTAAAAAAGTATCTGTTGTCAACGTGTTTTTGATACATACTTTCTATCTTATAATTGTTTTCTGTAGTGGTAGTGTTTGTAACAGAATCTGTAACAGTTATAGGGTAGTTGTTTTTATTTACGTAGTGGATATAAATAGTGTCTTTACAAAACAAAAAGTTTTTAGGTTCTCCGCTGCCCAAACTCCAGTTAACATCTGGTTCATGTAGTAAAACATTGTATTTGTAGGTGTGCGTAGTACCGTAATTAGAGCCTGTTAATATACCTATAGATGTTTCGTCCTTATTGGTTTTTAAAACAGTTAACCGCATACCGTTAGGTAATACCAGGCTTTTTTCGGTAGTACTTTCTTGTGTATTGCTTTTACAACTAAGTACAGTTATGCTTAAAGCAATTAAACAAATACAAGTTACTATTTTAAAACGGGATTTCATCTTTATTTTTCCTTTAAGGCATCAACACTAAAAACTAAACCATTAAAGCCGGTTTGCATAAAATTCCTAATGTTTAAATGTCCATTTCCTTCTGGGTCTTGTAATACATCTTTTCTATAGTAATCTCCAAAACAAGCCAAAGTTTCTTCTTTGGATAATTCTTGTTTTAAAGCAAAAGCAAACAATTTACAAGAGCCAGAGTTTTCACCCTCTTTATTCTCTAAGCTGCCATTTTTAAAAGCCGTTGGTGTAAAGGTGTAGTTATCTTCTATAACCTGCATTGTATCTGTAAAAGCAATAGCAGTTGGGTTGTTTTTTAGTTTTTCTTTAAATTGATCTAAAGTCATATGGTAAAAGTATAATTGTTTTTTAATGTGTTTATCCCATTTTACAGTGAAAAAGTAAGCTGGTAAGTACTTATTTTTTTAGCTCAGCAATACATTGTTCGGCAGTTTGTTTTATTGTTGCTTGGGCTTTAGAGATAGTATTATTTATGGTTGACGCATTGGTAACCATATCTAAAGTAGAACTAACAGCCGCTGTATACCAATTTTGCCAAGCGTTTATAATGTCTATTTGTATTTCTAATTTATCGCCATTTGCTAGTGCTATTTTTCCTTGTTTTAATTCTTCTTGTAAACGAGAAATTGCTGCTTTTTCAGTATCCAAAATTATAGCTTTTGCTGTATCTTCATCTGCGTTTAACAGTTTGTAAGCACTAATTAAAGCTGCTGTACCTACGTTTTTAAGTGTAGTTTTAGAAACCTTATCTAGTCTGTCATTATCTGTGTGATAAAATTGATCTGTAAAATGCCAAAACAATACTCCAGGAATATCTGCCGCTAAAAACGGGGTATGGTCACTACCACCTTCATAAGGATTTGTATTTACCTCCCAGTTTGTACGTTTACCTTGTTCTTTAAATATTTTTAGTACAAAATCATTTAAATAATGTGGTTTCATTTGTTCTAAAGACAAAACACTACCACCCCATTCTGTATGCTTGTCATTTCCTCTTGTCCAAATTGCACTTGGATCTGGCATTTTTTCAATTAAAAAAGAACCACCAGTAATAGTGGTATTTTCGCCAACCATATCTAAACTAATTCCCCATTTTATATTTTTAGCTCTTGCTTTATCTTCTTGCACATACCTTTTGGTAGAAACTATTTCATCTCCCCATAAAAAGGTTAATGTTCTTTTTGGGTTTAGTTTACCTTCTTTAATAAATTTGGCTGTTAATGTGGCCATCTCTAAAGCAACGCCAACACCTGTAGCATTATCGTTTGCACCAGGTTCTTGTACGTGTGCGCTATATACAAGTCTTTGTTCTGGGGCAACTGCTCCTTTAATATCTGCAACCAATGTTAATTCTGTAGATGGGTAAATGTTGGTTTTAATATTTGCAGTAACAATTACTTTTTCTTTTTGCAATTTCTTTTTAAGTCTTTCTTTGGCGTAGTAAGACAGTGCTATTGCCCAGCCTTTAACATCTTTATTTTGTGGTATAGACCTAAACTGTATAGATGTTGTGTTTTTTTCTGGTTGTAAATAGCTTGGGTTGCTGTAAGATAATATTCCTGCTGCACCACCTTTAACTACGGCAGTATTAAAAACTCTAGCCGGACTAGTTTCTACAAAAACAATTTTACCTTTTACGTTAGTATCTTTTAGCTTAGATACATCTGCAATATAAATCACCTCTGCTGTTACACCGTTTTCTGGTGTGCTGTAAGAGTTTAAAGCAATCATAGTACTATTGGTGCTATTTTGCAATAAAGGCAAGTTTTCACCTTGTATTGTTAGGCTAGCATCTACAGACTCCCAAGTAGGTTGCTCTAAAGGTCTTTTTTCAATACGGTAAGTTAAAACAGTATTCTCTGTAGCCTTCTCTTGAAGTACAAAGCCGGCTTTTTCTAACTCATTAGCAACATAGTGTATACTTTTATTAAAACCAGTATTACCAACTACACGCCAATATTTTTCTACAAAAGCTGTAGTGTTGTAGGCTAAACTTCCTGTAAATTCTTTAGTTACTATTTCTGTGTAATCAGTATCAGCAAATTTGTTGACTACTGTATTTTGCTTTTTTATTACAGCGGTTTTAGTTAGTGTTGGCTTACAAGAAAATAATGAAACTAAAACACATATTAATGCAATTTTTTTATACATAGAGCAACTAATTTTTAAAATGAAAGTACTACTTTTTACCACCAACAATAATCACAATTTCCCCTTTAGGAGGTTTTGCTGTGTAGTGTTCTAAAACTTCTTGTGCAGTACCACGTATTGTTTCTTCAAACATTTTGGTAAGTTCTCTAGAAACAGAAACTGGTCTGTTTTCACCAAAATATTCTACAAAATGGCCAAGCGTTTTAATAAGCTTGTGTGGCGACTCATAAAATATAATAGTTCTGGTTTCTTCTGCTAATAATTTTAAACGTGTTTGTCGCCCTTTTTTAACAGGTAAAAAACCCTCAAAAACAAACTTATCATTAGGTAGTCCACTATTTACTAAGGCAGGTACAAATGCCGTAGCTCCAGGCAGACAGTCTACCTCTAAATTATTTTCTACGCAAGCGCGAGTTAATAAAAAACCAGGATCTGATATGGCAGGAGTCCCTGCATCAGAAATTAAAGCAATATTTTCTCCTGCTTGTATACGTTTAACAATGCTATCTACCGTTTTATGCTCGTTGTGCATATGGTGACTGTGCATTTGCGTATCTATTTCAAAATGATGTAATAGTTTTCCGCTGGTACGTGTATCTTCGGCTAAAATTAAATCTACCTCTTTTAAAACTTTAATAGCTCTAAAAGTAATATCTTCTAAGTTACCAATTGGTGTTGGTACCAAATATAATTTTCCCATTGTAAAAAGTATAATTAAGGTCTTTGGTTTTTATCAAAGTAGTAAGATAGTGCAGCACCTACAAAGGCAATAGCAGCAAATAGGTAACCACCATTATCTGTAATATAATGTGCGGCAAATGCCATTGATGTATTTAGGAAAAAACCAAAGTAAGCCCACTCTTTAAGTGTTTTAGAAAAATTAACCCAAATAGCTACTAAGCCCAAAATTTTAGCAATTGCTAATGGGTACACTAAATACGTAGGGTAGCCTAAGTGTGTAAAATACCCAGATATTGCGGTGTAGTTGAAAAAGTAATTGTAAACAGAAAAGCACATAATTGCTGTAAGCAATAATGTGCCAATCCAATAAAGTATTTTAGTACTATTCATAAAACAGTTTTATGCAAATTTACGTTCAATAATTGCCATAAAACGTTCTTCATACTCTTCTTTTCCTACCCAATTGTTATAATCTGGTTTTACCATATTATTTATAAATGATACTGAGCGCTCCTCGGTATCTATTGTACTTAGTTGAGATAGTACTCTTTGGTAATCTTCATTACTATTATTAAACAGGTGTTTTACAAAAGCAAGTCTGTCATTTAAACCAATTTTAATTTCGCCATTTACAATTTTACTTATTGTTTTTTCTTGCTTTACGTTAGCTTTAGTTTCTGGCACAAAAAGTTCTTGGTCGTTTTTAGCGTACTCTGGTTTTTGTGCAAACTCGTTAAGCATATCATCTGTAGGTATTGGCTCACCCATTTCTGGCATCATATCCATAATGGTGTTAATACCAGGAGTAATAATATCTTCTTGGTGTGGGTTGCTTTCTGGAACAGATGTATTCTCATAAATTACAGCGTTTGCTAATTTTTCAAACTTTTCTGCAATAATATTTTTAGTAACATCTACTTCTACATCATGTAATTTTTCTTCAATAAATTTTAGGACCGCCAATTTCTCATATAATTCTTTAGCAGTTTCGTATAAATCAGAAACATTGTCTAATTCATTGGAAGTTAGTATGTCCGTAGACATTTTCATTAATTCTTGTTTTAATTTTTCCTTCATCTCCCTAATATTTTAAAACTTTATCTGGTTAAAATTTTCAATAATTTTAATCGATCTACTAAATAAGAACGAAAAACGCTTTATTTTCGTCTAAAAATACAAAATGTTTCTTGAAAATACGGTTAACCCTAAAGAACAATTTGGCTGGATAGAGGTTATTTGCGGATCTATGTTCTCTGGTAAGACAGAAGAACTAATTAGAAGATTAAAACGTGCGCAGTTTGCGAAGCAAAAAGTTGAAATTTTTAAGCCTATTGTAGATACACGCTACCATGAAGAAATGGTAGTGTCTCATGATGCAAATGAAATAAGGTCTACGCCAGTGCCTGCTGCGGCAAATATACGGTTGTTGGCAGACGGTTGTGATGTTGTAGGTATAGATGAAGCTCAGTTTTTTGATGACGAAATTGTAACAGTTTGTAATGATTTGGCTAACAAAGGCATACGTGTTTTGGTTGCTGGTTTAGATATGGACTTTAAAGGAAACCCATTTGGGCCAATGCCAGCCTTAATGGCTACAGCAGAGTATGTAACTAAAGTGCATGCAATTTGTACACGTACGGGTAATTTAGCCAATTATAGTTTTAGAAAATCTAATAATGATAATTTAGTAATGCTAGGTGAAACTGAAGAGTATGAGCCACTAAGTAGGGCAGCTTATTACAAAGCAATGCTTAAAGAAAAGGTAAAAACTATAGACGTGGACGCAGAGCAAATAAAAGACCCAAAAAAAAATAGTAATGCCTAAGGCAACAGAAACTGTTTTAGAAATTAACTTAAAATATCTAGAGCAAAATTACAAATACCTAAAGTCAAAATTGCAGCCAAAGACAATGTTTTTAGCTGTAGTTAAAGCATTTGCCTATGGTAGTGACCAGGTACAAATTGCAAAAAAAATAACAGAACTAGGAGCAGACTATTTAGCTGTTGCATATACTAGTGAAGGTGTTGCAATACGTAAAGCAGGCATACAAACACCAATTTTAGTTTTACATCCGCAAGAAGTAAATTTTGAAGAAATTGTGGCTTATAATTTAGAACCAAGTATTTATTCAGACCGAGTTTTAAATCAGTTTATAGCATATGCTTCATCAATTAACAAGCAAAATTACCCAATACATTTAAAATTTAATACAGGTTTAAATAGGTTAGGCTTTTTAGAGGTTGATATAGATCAAATTATAAAAAAAATAACAGAAACTGAGGCTATAAAAGTGGCTTCTGCTTTTTCTCATATGGCAGCGTCCGAAGATCTAACAGAAAAAGAATTTACAGATCAGCAAATACAATGTTTTAAAACTATAAGTAATACATTAGATGGTTTACTTGGATATTCACCTATAAAACATATGTGCAATACATCTGGTATTTTAAATTATCCAGATGCCCACTTTAATATGGTACGTAGTGGTATTGGGTTGTATGGTTTTGGTAACGATGTAAAGTATGATGTGTATTTAAAACCAATAGCGAGTTTAAAAACAGTAATTTCTCAGTTACATTATTTAGAGCCAAACCAAAGCGTTGGGTATAATATGGCTTACAAAGTCACTAATAAAATGATAACAGCAACACTTCCTGTAGGCCATGCCGATGGAATAGGCAGAATTTACGGTAACCAAAAAGGGTTTGTGTTTATTAATGGTAAAAAAGCACCAATACTTGGTAATACCTGTATGGATATGATTATGGTTAACGTTACCAATATAGACTGTAAAGAAGGAGATGAGGTTATAGTTTTTAATGAAACTTACACTGCAGACGCATTGGCAACTGCAGCCGGTACAATCTCTTATGAGCTAGTAACGGGCATATCACAACGTGTTAAACGAGTTTTTAATTTTTAAGAAAATTTTAAGAAACTGTAATTTTTACTATATTGCAGCTATTAACTAAATAAATACACTAAACATGTTAAAAGAATTTAAGAATTTTATTATGACTGGCAACGTTATAGACTTAGCGGTTGCAGTATTATTAGCAGGCGCAATGGGTCTTGTTGTTAGCGGTTTTGTTAGCGATATTATGATGCCTCTTGTAGGTCACTTCTCTGGAGGAATTGATTTTGCAGATATGAAAGTTGTTTTAGATGAAGCCGTAGTTGCTACAGATGGAACTGTTACTAAGCCAGAAAATGCAATATTATATGGAAAATGGATTAATGCAATAATTAACCTTATTATTGTTGGTTTTGTATTGTTCATAATTGTAAAAGCATACAACAAAACAAAAACTCCTCCGGCTCCAGCTGCACCAGCAGGACCAACACAAGAAGAGTTATTAGCACAAATTAGAGATTTACTAAAAAAGTAATTCACTAATAACCACATACAGCCGCCAAGTTTATTACTAAGCTTGGCGGTTTTTTATGCTTTATTTCATAATGTTACAAATAAAACAATTTGTTATATTTATTTTAATCTTCTTAATGTTGCTTGGCGGTTAAACTACATTAAACTACATTTGTTATTCTAAATATTATAAAAATGAAAGTAGCCGTAGTTGGAGCCACAGGAATGGTAGGAGAAGTAATGCTTAACGTATTACAAGAACGTAATTTTCCATTAACAGAGTTATTATTAGTAGCCTCAGAACGTTCTGTAGGTAAAAAAATGACCTATAACGGCAAAGAACATACCGTTATTGGCTTAGCAGATGCTGTTGAAGCAAAACCAGATTTAGCAATTTTTTCTGCAGGCGGAGACACCTCTTTAGAATGGGCTCCAAAATTTGCAGAAGTAGGTACAACCGTAGTAGACAATTCTTCTGCTTGGCGTATGGATCCTACCAAAAAATTAATAGTTCCAGAAATTAATGCTAGTGAACTAACCAAAGAAGACAAAATTATTGCAAACCCAAACTGCTCTACCATACAATTAGTAATGGTTTTGGCACCTTTGCATGCAAAATATAAAATGAAACGCGTAGTGGTTTCTACCTACCAATCGGTTTCTGGTACAGGCGTAAAAGCGGTAAAACAATTAGAGAATGAGACGGCTGGTATAAAAGGAGAAATGGCATATCCTTACCCAATTAGCAGAAATGCGTTACCACATTGTGACGTTTTTATGGATAACGGTTACACAAAAGAAGAGATGAAACTATCTCGTGAACCACAAAAAATATTTAACGATCGCACTTTTTCATTAACAGCAACAGCAGTGCGTATACCAACAGCAGGTGGTCACTCAGAGTCTGTAAACGTAGAGTTTTATAATGATGCAGACGTTAGCGAGGTAAGGCAAATATTAAGCAAAACAGCAGGCGTAGTTGTACAAGACAATCCAGATACAAACACCTACCCAATGCCAGTTTACGCACACAATAAAGACGATGTTTTTGTAGGTCGTATCCGTAGAGATGAGTCGCAAGCAAACACATTAAATATGTGGATAGTTGCAGACAACCTACGTAAAGGAGCAGCAACAAATGCCGTGCAAATTGCAGAATACCTTAACAATAATAAGCTACTGTAACAGGCAGTTGTAGTTTTGGGTGTTCCTAACGGGCGGGCTTTACATTGCAATCTTTTTTAAGAAAAATAAAAAAGGATTTTCATTGCAATCCCTAACACAAAAAAATAGAAACCTTTAAGAAGAATACTTCTTAAAGGTTTTTTTGTATTATTTTTAAAAGCATAAAGCTCTAAATTCAATACAGTTAAGTTTTATCAACCTAAAAATAAACAAATTCTTATGAAACAATTAAGCATATTTATTTTTACTGCTATTACCTTTGTAGCCTGTAAATCACCTTCAAAAAAAGAAGCAATTATGACCTCATACCCATCAACCAATAAGGTAGACACCGTAACCAATTATTTTGGTACAACTGTAGCAGACCCATACCGCTGGTTAGAAGATGACCGTAGTACAGAAACAGAATCTTGGGTTAAAGAGCAAAATAAAATAACCTTTGGGTATTTAGATCAAATTCCGTTTAGAGAAAGCTTAAAACAAAGACTAGAAAAACTATGGAATTATGAAAAATTAGGTGCACCTTTTAAAGAAGGAGATTACACTTATTTTTCAAAAAATAATGGATTACAGAATCAATCTGTAATCTATAGAAAAAAAGATGGCGAAGAAGAGGTTTTTTTAGACCCTAACAAGTTTTCAGAAGATGGTACAACATCATTAGCAGGTTTAAGTTTTTCTAAAGATGGTTCTTTGGCAGCGTACTTAATATCTGAAGGTGGTAGCGACTGGCGAAAAATTATTGTTTTAGATGCAAAAACAAAAACCGTTGTAGAAGATACTTTGGTAGACGTAAAATTCAGCGGCTTATCTTGGAAAGGTAATGAGGGTTTCTTTTACTCTAGTTATGACAAGCCAAAAGGAAGCGAGTTGTCTGCAAAAACAGACCAGCACAAACTATATTACCATAAACTAAAAACACTACAAAGCACAGACGAGCTGGTTTTTGGAGGCACACCGGAAGAAAAACATAGGTATGTTGGCGGTAGTGTTACCGAGGATGGTAAATATTTACAAATTACAGCAGCAGTATCTACATCTGGTAATAAATTATATTTAAAAGATTTAGAAACTAATGAGGTAAAAACAGTAGTTGAACACACAAAATCTGATACTTATGTAATAGATAATGTTGGCACTAAACTATATGTAGTAACCAATTTAAACGCACCTAACCAAAAGGTAGTTGTTACAGATTTTAGTAATCCCACACCAGAAAATTGGGTAGATTTTATACCAGAAACAGATAATGTGCTTACAGCAGGTACTGGTGGTGGTTACTTTTTTGCCAATTATATGGTAGATGCTATATCTAAAGTATTACAATATAATTATAAAGGAGATTTGGTACGTACTATTGAGCTTCCGGGTGTTGGTACAGCTTCAGGTTTTGGAGGTAAAAAAGAAGAAAAAGAGTTTTACTTTTCTTTTACCAACTACAATACACCAGGATCATCTTATAGCTATAACGTAGAAACAGGCAAATACAAACAATATTGGAGTCCAAACATAGATTTTAATTCGGATGATTACGAGTCTAAACAAGTATTTTATGGTTCTAAAGATGGCACAAAAATACCAATGATAATTACCTATAAAAAAGGATTAGAACTAAACGGTAAAAATCCAACTATACTTTATGGTTACGGTGGCTTTAATGTAAGCCTAACCCCTAGTTTTAGTATTAGTAATGCTGTTTGGATGGAGCAAGGTGGTGTGTATGCTGTTCCCAATTTAAGAGGTGGTGGCGAGTATGGTAAAAAATGGCATGATGCTGGTACAAAACAACAAAAGCAAAATGTTTTTGACGATTTTATAGCGGCAGCAGAATACTTAATAGAAAATAAGTACACTACACCAGAATATTTGGCACTTAGAGGTGGCTCTAACGGTGGTTTATTGGTTGGTGCAACAATGACGCAGCGTCCAGATTTAGCTAAAGTAGCACTGCCTGCAGTAGGTGTTTTAGATATGCTGCGCTACCATACATTTACAGCAGGTGCTGGTTGGGCTTATGACTACGGGACAGCAGAAGACAACAAAGAAATGTTTAATTATTTATTAGGCTACTCACCAGTGCATAACGTTAAAAAAGGGGTAGCATACCCTGCAACTTTAATAACTACAGGAGACCATGATGATAGGGTTGTGCCTGCACACAGTTTTAAGTTTGCGGCAGAGTTACAAGAAAAACAAACTGGGGCTAACCCAACATTAATTAGAATAGATATTAATGCTGGTCACGGAGCTGGTAAATCTACCGAAGCTATAATTAATGAGCAAGTAGATGTGCAAGCATTTACATTATTTAATATGGGATATAAAGAGTTGCCAAATAAGGCAGTTTTAAAAGATTTTAAAGAATAAGAACTATTAATTTCAAAAAAATCCGTTTCTTACTAGAAACGGATTTTTTTATCTATTTATGTTACACGTAAACAATATATCATTTTCATACAACACAACGCCAGTTCTAAAAAACATAGACTTTACAGTAAATGAAGGCGAATACCTGGCAGTTTTAGGAGAAAGTGGTAGCGGAAAAAGCACACTTTTAAAAATTATATACGGACTTCTTCAATTAAAGGAAGGAACTATTTTTTGGAAAGACAACCAAGTTTTAGGGCCAGATTACAATTTAATTCCAGGGGAAAAGTATATGAAATACCTATCTCAAGATTTTGATTTAATGCCTTTTATTACGGTAGAAGAAAATGTGAGTCAGTATTTATCTGTGTTTTATCCAGAAGAATTAAAGGCTAGAACCCAAGAGCTTTTAGAAATGGTAGAAATGACCAGTTTTGCTAAAACAAAAGTGAAATTGTTAAGTGGTGGGCAACAACAGCGTGTGGCTTTGGCTAGAGTATTGGCACAAGAACCAGAGTTGTTATTGTTAGACGAACCTTTTAGTCACATAGATAATTTTAGAAAAAATAGTTTACGTAGAAGATTATTTAGCTATTTAAAGCGTAAAAAAATTACTTGTATTGTTGCTACTCATGACGAGAAAGAAGTGTTGCCATTTGCAGATAGGATATTAGTAGTAAAAGACCAAGTTGTTTTAGCAAATCAAAAAACAGAAGACCTATACAACAACCCAAAGTCATTATACATAGCAAGTTTATTTGCAGAGGCAAACCTTATCCCTGTTTCTACTATAAAAGAGGATGCAGAATCCCAAAAGTATATAATTGTATATGCACATGAATTTAAAGTATCTGAAACTTCTGGAATAAAAGTACGTGTAATTAATTGTTATGCAATGGGCGCTTATTATTTAATGGAAGGTGTAACGGAGGAGCAAAGCTTATTTTTTACGCATCCTAAAAGTATAGAAGTAGGCAAAAAAGTGTTCTTAAATGTTTCTTTAGAAACACTAAATAAAAGAATAGAATAAGGTTTTGGATACAGCACAGATAGTACAGGAGTTGCAATTTAAAGCAGTGCGTAGTAGTGGTGCTGGTGGCCAGCACGTAAATAAAGTGTCTACTAAAATAGAGCTTACGTACGATTTGCAAAACTCTACGGCAGTTACAGATAAAGAAAAAGAGCGATTGTTACTAAAACTAAGTAACAGACTCACAAAAGAAAATGTATTGTTGTTGCAATGTGATGATTCTAGGAGTCAGCATAAAAATAAAGAACTAGCAATAAAACGTTTTTTAGAACTAATAAAGTCGGCTTTAGTGGTGCCTAAAAAGCGTAAAAAAACAAAGCCATCTAGATCTGCTATTGAAAAACGATTGAACACTAAAAAGAAATCGGCCTTAAAAAAAGCAAACCGTAAAAGACCAAGTTTAGATTGATATAATTTAAAACAACAGCGTAAAAACAGTTTCTTGGTTTGGAGTACTTCTTAATTTTAAGCTTCCGCCGTGTAGCCTTAATATTTGTTTAGACAAGCTAAGGCCAATTCCGGTTCCAGTATTTTTGGTTGTAAAAAACGGAATAAAAATCTCATCTATTAACTCTGGAGGTATACCAGGGCCATTATCTGCAACGGTAATAAATTTTTCGTTTTCATCTGTAACGCCTGCAGTAACTATAATTTTCCCGTTTTCTTGTTCGCCTATAGATTGTACTGCATTTTTACACAGGTTTAAAAGCACCTGTGTAATTTGTTTTTCATCTATAAAAAAGGCTAAATTTTCTGCAGTTAAATTAGAGGCAAAATTAATATTGGTATTCTGGTTTTCTTGGTCTACCAAAACAAATACTTTGTGAATTAAATCTTGTGCTTTTACAAGACTTTTATCTGGTGATGGAATACTTAAAAAGCTACGGTAACTCTGTACAAAATCCATTAAGTTATTTCCTTGTTCTTTAACAACGGCTAAGCCTTTAGAGGTATTTTGTATGTGCTTTTCGGTTAATTCTTCAAGAGGTATTAGACCGTCTTCTTTTTTGTAATAATTTAAAATAGATTCAGATATTGATGTTATTGGCGCTATGGTATTCATAATTTCATGCGTTAAAACACGAATTAATTTCTCCCAAGAATCTGCTTCTTTTTCTTCTAACTCTCTTTGTATGTCTTGCACAACTACCAATAGTAAATTTTGGTTGTCTAGTGTAACGGTAGTAGATTTTAAAGTAAGTTGTATTCTTTCCCTTTCGTTGGTTAACTCTATTAATTTACGCTGAAAAGGCTCTAGTTTGGCAAATAAATTATACAAATTAGTATCTACTTGCTGTAATTGTTTAATGTGGTTTAGTGGTTTGTAATTTAGTAAATGCTCTACTTTAGGGTTGGCAAAAAGTATATGCCCCTTATCATTTATGGTTAAAATACCAATATCTGCGTGCTTAAGTATTTCCTGATAGTATTTTTCCTGAACCTGATTTTTTACGTGTATTTTATGTATCATAGCATTAAGCATATTAAGACTACGATTTAGTTCTTTTAAAGATTTTACATTTTCGTACTCAGGAAAACGTAGTGTAAAATCTTCATTTTTTATAGACTCAAAAAAATACGCAATTTTACGGTTGGTATGGTTTACGTAATTAATTAAAAAAACGGTAAGCAAAATCAATGCAATAAAAAAAGCACTAGAAACTATGTAATTTTTTTGTAGGCCAAAATAGGCTAGTCCAACAGCAGAAAGTGTAATAAAAACAACCCTTAACACTAATTGAAAATAGAAGCTTTTACTCGCCATTTCCTGTTTTTTTAATTTTGTTATATAATGTTTGTCTAGATATACCCAATTGGTTAGCAGCGGCACTATAATTACCATCGTGCTTTTTTAAAGCATCGTTAATCAATAGCAATTCCATTTCAGATAAGGTAACATTAGTAGTATCTAAGGTAGGAGTTCCCTTCTCATTTAAAATAAAATCTGTTGGTTTAAGCACATTTCCATCGCATAAAATAACAGCTCTTTCCATAGTGTGTTGCAATTCTCTAATATTACCAGGCCAGCTATAAGCAAGTAATTTTTCTTGAGCCTGATTATTAATACGCAAACCAAGTTTACCATATTTAGACATAAATTTATTTAAGTAAAAATCTGCCAAAATTAGTATATCTCCATCTCGTTCTCTAAGTGCAGGTACTTGCACGTGTATGGTATTAATACGGTAAAGTAAATCTTCTCTAAATAAACCATCTGCAACCATTTTTTCTAAATTGCAATTGGTAGCACAAACCAACCTAATATCTACGGGTATTGGTTTGTTAGAGCCTACACGTACTACAACACGGTTTTGTATGGCAGAGAGTAGTTTAGCCTGAGTTTGTAAGCTTAGGTTACCAATTTCATCTAAAAATAACGTTCCGCCATTGGCAGCTTCAAACTTACCAGCTCTGTCTTCTTTGGCATCTGTAAAAGCACCCTTTGTGTGTCCAAAAAGTTCACTTTCAAACAAAGTTTCAGATATAGAGCCCATATCAACACCAATAAAAACCTCATTTTTACGGTTAGATAAGTTGTGTAACTCTCTTGCAATTAATTCTTTTCCTGTTCCGTTCTCACCAGTAACTAGTACATTTACATCGGTCTTAGCTACTTTTTGCACCAAGTTTAATACAGATGTTAATGCTTTAGAGTTGCCAATAATGTAATTTTTATTTTGGTTAATAACCTGTTTTAAAGAACTTTCTTTCTCTTTTAGTTTAGAAACTTCTTTTTGAGATTTACGTAATTGGTAAGCAGATTTTAATGTTGCAAGTAGCTTGTCATTATTCCATGGTTTTAAAATAAAATCTGTAGCCCCTTCTTTTAAAGCTTGTACAGCAAGGTCTATTGCGCCATAGGCTGTCATCATAATAACAGAAATATGCGGAGCTCGCTTTTTAATTTCTCTGTTCCAGTACAAACCTTCATTACCGGTATTTACACCGGCAGAAAAGTTCATATCTAACAATACTATGTCATAGTCAGCTAAATTTTTAAAAGAAGACAAAAGGTTAGGGTTTCCTAAGGTATCTACTTTTTCATATTCAAACTGTAATAAAATTTCTAAAGCACTTAATACACTTTTATTGTCATCTACAATTAATACTTTACCTTTTTGCATTATAAAGTTGTTTGGGTTGAGGAAGGTTTATGCAATAAAACTACAAATGATATATATTACAATATTAAATGTGTAAAAAAATTAGACATTATTTGTATATATATTTTACACTTACATTTTCCTTGGGCATTAGTTTTGTTTTTAAACGCTTGTTTTTTAGGTATTTATGTTTTTGGCACAACAATGGTTTTAGTTTTGGCACACAATAAAAGTTATGAACGTAAAAATTAAACATATTCTATTTTTGGTACTCTTGGTAAGCTTACCAAGTAGTGCACAACAAAGCTGGTCTTTAGATGAGTGTATAAACTATGCTATAACGCATAATTTAGAATTAAAAAATCAGGAGTATACGGTTGCATCTAGCAAAGAAACACACAAGCAAGCCGTACGTAATTTGCTGCCAATTATAAATGGTTCTGCAAGTTATGATATTAGGTATGGTAGGTCTGTAGATCCAAATAACAATAATATCATAGACACAGATTTTTTCTCTAACAATTATAATTTAAATTCTTCTTTAGATATTTTTAGAGGTTTTCAGAGAATAAATAGTATTAAAGCAACAAAGTATATTTACAAAGCAGTGCAACAAGATGCACAGCAACAAAAATACTTGTTAGCATTTAGGGTAATGTCTGCCTTTTATGACATTCGTTTTTTTGAAGGAGCCTTAGAAATTGCCAAAGAGCAAGTAAGTATATCAGATACCAATTATGCATTTGTAAAAAAACAATTGGAGTTAGGTTTAATTGCTAAAGCAGATTTGTACGAGGCAGAATCTGTTTTATTAACAGATAAGTTAGCTGCAACACAAGCAGAAAACCAATTGGCTGCTGCAAAACTAAATTTAATTCAAGAAATGAATTTAGAAAACGTGTCTACCATAACCTTAAAAGCAAATGCCTTAGACCTTAAAAAGGAAACCGATGCTACATTACAAACTAATAGTGTGTATACAAAGGCACAAACATTTTTGCCTAGTATAAAAGCAGGGCAATTAAAGGTAAAGGCTGCACAAAAACAAGTAGCTATTGCTAGAGGAAGCTTATACCCATCATTATCTTTATTTGCTGGCTATGGCACAGGTTATTATGAGACTAATACAGACGAAATAACAAACGAGATAATATCATTTAAAAATCAAATAAGAGACAACGCATCTAGGTCTATAGGTTTGTCTATGAACATTCCTATTAGTAACAAATGGTCTGGTAGATCAGAAATTAAACAACAAAAAATAGCGTTGCAACAGGCAGAAAATAATTTAAAAATACAAGAGCAAGAATTGTACAAATTAATACAACAATTGGTACAAGAAAAAAATGCTTTAGAAGTAGAAAATTTACAAAGTTTAAAAAAATTAAAAGCGCAAGAACTAAGTTTTTCAATAGCACAAAAAAGGTACGAAAAGGAAATGATTTCTGCGGTAGAACTATACCAAGCAAAAGTACTATATACCACAGCACAAAACGAGAATTTACAAGTACAAATAAGATTAAAAGTAAACCAAAGTACATTAGATTTTTACAACGGATTACCAGTATTTAACATCAACTAATAAGAACAATATAGATGGATATTCAACTAGAAAAGAAAAAAGGATTACGCCCAAAACACTACGCATACATTGCAATTGGGCTAGTAGTAGCTTTTGCAGCATATAAATTAATAGGCAGTAGTTCTGTAGCTACGTTTAGAACAGAAAAAGACAAATTATCTATTAGTGAGGTTACGCAGGGTAAGTTTGATGATTACATAACCATTAACGGTAGCGCAGCACCAATAGCAACTATTTATATGGATGCTTATGAAGGTGGTAGAGTAACCGAAAAACTGATAGAAGAAGGTGCAATGGTTAAAAAAGGAGACATTATTTTAAAACTAGAAAACAGTAACCTTTACGAGCAAATTTTAGCTAGTGAAAGTAACTTAGCACTAAAGCAAAACGATTTAAGATCTACCAAATTAACCTTTGACTCTAGGCAAGTAGAAGGGCGTAAATCTTTAGCTACAGCATCTTACGAGCTAACACGTTTAAAACGTAATTACGAGCAAAACCAAGAACTATATAAGGACGAATTAATCTCTAAAGAGGCTTTTTTAACTGCAAAAGAAAATTACGAATTATCTTTAAAGCAGCACAACATAGTAAAAATACAAACAGAGCAAGATGATAAAATGAGAAAAACCTCATTGGCTGGTTTAGATACAGATTTAAACAGAATGCAAAAAACTTTATCTATGGTTTATGAGCGTTTAGACCATTTAAATGTACGTGCGCCAGCAGATGGTCAACTAGGGTTTTTAGATGCAGAAATAGGGCAAAGCATAAATCAAGGTCAGCGTATAGGACAAATAAACGTGCTAACAGATTATAAAATAGAAGCAGAAATAGACGAGCATTATATAGACCGTGTAAAAAGAGATTTAAACGCCTCTTTTGAGCGCAACGGCAAAACATACAACTTACGTTTACGTAAAGTGTACCCAGAGGTTCGTGGTGGTAAGTTTAAAGTAGATTTAGTTTTTACAGCAGAAAAACCAGAAAATATACGTGCAGGACAAAGTTTTAATGTAAAACTACAATTAGGAGCCTCATCAGATGCGCTTTTAATATCTAAAGGTAGTTTTTTCCAAAGTACAGGTGGCCAGTGGATTTTTGTAGTAAACCCAGATGGTACAGAGGCATTAAAACGTAACATAAGAATAGGAAAGCAAAACTCTAAATATTACGAAGTTCTAGAAGGGTTGCAAGCTGGTGAAAAAGTAATAACCTCTAATTATGACACATTTGGAGAGGCAGAAAAAATAGTTTTAAAATAGGGTGTTCCCTTCGGGCGGGCTTTACGTTGCAATCTTTTTTTAAAAAAATAAAAAAGGATTTACACTACAATCCCTAACACAAGATATAATCACATAAAAAAAATCAATCAACAAAATGATACAAATTAAAGACCTTAAAAAAAGTTTTAGAACAGAAGAAGTAGAAACCCTTGCGCTAAACAGTGTAAACCTAAATGTGGGTCAAGGAGAGTTTGTTGCCATAATGGGGCCATCAGGTTGTGGCAAATCTACCTTACTAAATATAATAGGTATGTTAGACAACCCGTCAGAAGGTAGTTACCAATTTGCAGGCCATGAAGTAGGAGGCTTAAAAGAAAACCAACGTACCGGTTTGCGCAAAGGCAACTTAGGTTTTGTTTTTCAGAGCTTTAATTTAATAGATGAACTTACGGTTTTTGAAAACGTAGAGCTACCACTTATCTATTTAAAAATGAACAAGGCAGAGCGCAAACAAAAAGTAAGAGAAGTTTTAGAGCGTATGAAAATTGCACACAGAGAAAAACACTTTCCGCAGCAATTATCTGGAGGACAGCAACAACGTGTAGCCATTGCCAGAGCAGTAGTTACAAACCCAAAACTAATACTTGCAGATGAGCCAACAGGTAACCTAGACTCTAAAAACGGAATAGAGGTAATGAACCTGTTAACCGAGTTAAACCAAGAAGGCACAACTATAGTAATGGTAACACACTCAGACAGAGACTCGCATTACGCGCACAGGGTAGTAAACCTTTTTGACGGCCAAATAGTTACAGAAAGTCACAACAAACCTTTTGAGGCAGTAGCTTCAAAATAAGTAGAGTTCATCATCAATCAAAATCATCAATCAATCAAAATAGCCAATCACCATGTTCAAAAATTATTTTAAAATTGCGTTTAGGAGTCTATTAAAAAATAAAGGCTATAGTTTTCTTAATATTTTTGGGTTAGCAATGGGCATTACCTGCGCCAGTCTTATTTTTTTATGGGTAGAAGATGAGGTAAACTACGACGCCATTTTTCCTAATAAAGAACAGGTGTATTATTTGCCAACAAATCAACAGTATAATGGTGAGTGGCGTACATTTAGCTCTACACCGGGACCTTTGGCAGAAGCTTTAAAAAAAGAAGTGCCAGGCATAGTAAATGCAACAAGAGTTAGGGATGAAGAGCATCTTTTTACCATTGATGAAAAATCGTTTTACAAAAAGGGATATTACGCAGATATCGACTTTATAAACATATTTAGTTTAAAATTTATACAAGGTAATGTACAAACGGCCTTTAGCAGTACAGATGCAGTAATACTTACTAATGAAACGGCATCACAATTTTTTGGTGAAGGTAATAATGCAGTAGGCAGAGTTTTAAAAGTAGACCAAACAACAACCTATACGGTAACTGGCGTTGTAGAAGATTTTCCAGAAAATGTTACCGTAAAGTTTAATTGGCTGGCTCCTTTTGAGCCATATGCAAAGGATAAAGAGTATTTACAAGAGTGGGAAAATAACTCGGTAGAAACTTATATACAACTTACCAAAAATGCAGATGCGGCTGTTGTAAATACTACCGTAAAAAAGTTTTTGCAAACTAAAGCAGAAGATAGTGATACCTATGCTTTTATGCATAGTATGCTAGATTGGCGTTTACGTGATAATTTTGAAGGTGGTGTACAAGTAGGAGGCAGAATAGTGTATGTAAATTTATTCTCTGTAATTGCTTGGATTATTTTAGTAATTGCCTGTATTAATTTTATGAATCTTTCTACGGCACGCAGTGCAAAAAGAGCTAACGAGGTTGGTGTGCGTAAAGTTTTAGGTGCTGGTCGTAAACGCTTAATTTTTCAGTTTGTAGCAGAATCTTTAGTCATATCTACAATTGCTACATTGGTAAGCGTACTGCTTATATTTTTGGTGTTGCCGCAGTTTAATATCATAATAGAAAAACAATTGGTAATGGGGTTAGCTAACCCTTTACATTGGTTGGTTTTACTTGGTATAACTGTTTTTTGTGGTGTTTTTGCAGGTTGCTATCCGGCATTTTATTTGTCTTCATTTTTGCCAGTAACTGTTTTAAAGGGTATAAGTAGCAATCAAAAAGGATCTGTTTTTATTAGAAAAGGATTGGTTGTAACCCAGTTTGCAGCATCCATCATATTAATAATTTGCACTATAGTGGTGTATAAGCAAGTACAACACGTAAAAAACAGACAGTTAGGCTACAACAAATCTAACCTTGTAACTATGCACGTAAGAGGTGATATGGTTAAAAATTATACCGCTATAAAACAAGATATGAAAGCTACAGGGTTCATAAGCAATGTAGGTTTAAATAGCTACAATACTTTATCTATTGGTAATAACGGGTCTGGAGCAACTTGGTCTGGTATGGCAGATGAAAATAGTGAAATGCTTATATCATTTAGATACATAAATTCAGATTTTCTATCTACTGCAGGAATGGAAATTATTGATGGTAGAAATTTTAAAGAAAATCAAGATATAGACAGCGTAAATTTTATAATAACAGAGTCATTTGCAAAACTTATAGATCCTGTTTCGGCAGTAGGTAAAAGCATTTATTTTGGAGAAGATAAATACAATGTTGTTGGTGTAGTTAAAGACTTTTTATATGGTGATATGTACGGGAAGAGCGATCCTGTAATTTTTCTTAATGCACCTACAGAGGCGCAATATATGTATGTGCGTATTGCTAAAACTGCAGACACTAAAAAGGCAATAGCGGCAATGGCAAGTGTTATGCAAAAACACAATGCAGCTTTTCCGTTTGAGTATGAGTTTGTAGACGATGCGTTTAACCAAAAGTTTAAAAGTGAAATGTTGGTAGGTACATTATCTAAACTGTTTGCAATATTAGCTATACTTATTTCGTGTTTGGGTTTATTTGGTTTAGCAGCATACACATCAGAACAAAGAAGTAAAGAAATTGGTGTGCGTAAAGTTTTAGGTGCTAGCGTAGCTAATATAGTAAACCTACTTTCTAAAGATTTTATTAGGCTAGTACTATTGTCTATTGCTATAGCCATACCGCTGGCTTGGTGGGCAATGTCTAGCTGGTTACAAAGTTATGCTTACCGCATAAATATACAATGGTGGATGTTTGCTTTGGCAGGCTTAGGGGCCATTACAATTGCTATGCTAACTGTAAGTTTTCAGGCAATAAAAGCAGCTGTAAATAACCCTGTAAAAAGCTTACGAACAGAGTAAAAAATCATCAATCAAAAAAATAAAAAGTTATGTTTAAAAATCAATTAAAAATAGCGTGGCGTAGTCTTAAAAAAAATCCGTTACAAACAGGTATAAATATTCTTAGCCTTACCGTAGGTACAATATGTTGCTTAATTATAATATCTTATGTTAACGCACAATTTGGGTATGATACGCACCATAACGATGTTGCTTCTGTATACAGAATACGTACTAAAATAAAAACAAAAGGCAATAACAGTATAAATGCAGACGTAGCTACAAGTAGTCCGCCAATAGCTTTTGCTTTAAAAGAAGATTTTCCTGAGGTGGTAGATGCTTGTAGAGTTGTTTATTTTGGTTCTGGAGAAGAAGCGCTTATTCGTAACCCCAAAAACAACCAAAGTTATTATGAGAGTAAGGGGTATGTAGCCGATTCTACTTTTTTTAAATTTTTTAATTATACAGCTGCAGAAGGTAATTTAGCCACAGCCTTAGAAAAGCCAAATAGTATTGTTTTATCTAAAAAATTAGCTTCAAAATTATTTAAAAATGAAAATCAAATTATAAATAAAACATTGGTTATTGGTGCAGGAGAAGATCAATTTAATGCAACCATTACTGGAGTTTTTAATGAACCAGCTAACCCAACTCACTTAAATCCTAATTACATACTGTGCATGAACTCGCCTGGTATTGGCGAATATGCTAATAACATAACTAATTTTGCAACACAAAACTTTGCATATACTTATATTAAACTTGGTGCCAATGTTAGTAAGGCTAGTTTAGAAAAAAAGTTGCCACAGTTTATGTTAGATCGTGGAGGAAACGATTTAGCTGATATGGGTTTTGATAAAAAATTGTTACTACAATCTGTTACAGATATTCATTTACACTCTAAAGGAATAGATAAGCAAATTGAAGAAGTTTCTAACATTGAATATTTGTATGCCTTACTATTTTTAGCCTTTATAGTACAACTAGTTGCCTGTGTAAATTTTATAAATTTAAGTACAGCCAGAGCTAGTAAAAGAGCAAAAGAAATAGGTGTTAGAAAAGCCATTGGAGCGCAAAAAAGCTCATTGGTACAGCAATTTTTAAGTGAGTCTATTTTAATTGCATTTTTAGCAGTATTTATTAGTATACCTATAGTTTTATTATTGCTTCCGGTTGCTAATGTATTAACAGGTGGCAACATAGAGCCAGAACATATATTAAACCTTAAAATTTTATTGTTGTTGGGGTCTATGGGCTTTTTAACAGGCTTAATAGCAGGTGTTTATCCGGCATTGGTATTGTCTTCATTTAAACCGTCTAAAGTGCTAAAAGGGGCAACAGAACTACAATCTAACAATGGTTTGTTAAGGCGTGGTTTGGTTGTTTTTCAGTTTGTAGTATCAATAGTTTTAACAGTAAGTGTTATAATAGTATCACAACAACTAAAGTTTGCCAAGCAAAAAGATTTAGGCTTTAACAAAGACAATTTGTTAGCAATACGTTTAGGAACCCAAGAATTACAACAAAACTATAGTGCCATACAATCACAGTTACAAGGAGTACCTGGTGTTAGTTCTGTTACAGGGAGTAACAATTATCCATCTAGATCTATTATGGGCGATTTGGCAATGCGTTTACCTAGTCAGGATGATGATAACCTAACTTCTGTATATTACAATGGTATTACTCCTAATTATTTAGAAACAATTGGCACTAAAATTATTAAAGGTCGTAAGCTTAGAGCAACAGACTCTACAGGTATATTGGTAAATATGGCAACGCTAAATGCTTTTAATATTGATATAGAAAACGCCTTAGCAGCAAAAATTATAAGTAGTTATGGTAGTGAAACAGAAGAATATGAAGTAGTAGGTGTAACAGAGAATTTTCATTTTGAAGATTTTAAACAAGCAATTTCTCCTATGCTTATATATAGTGAAACAGAACCAGATTGGATAGTTGCTAAGTTAGAAACCAACAATTTAAAAGTGCTGTTAAAAGAGTTAGAGGCTAGTTGGAAAAAAGTGAATCCGTACGCACCATTTGAGTATGTTTTTGTAGATAAAGAAACCGAAAAGTTATACGCAGAAGAACAAAAATTATCTAAAATATCTATAGTATTTACCATTTTAGCCATTTTAATTAGTTGTTTGGGATTATTTGGCTTGGTGTCTTACGTTGCAGAACAAAAGAAGAAAGAAATAGGGATACGTAAAGTTTTAGGTGCTAGTGTAAATTCTGTGATACAGCTACTTACTAAAGATTTTTTAAAGCTGGTATTGGTTGCATTTGTAATTGCAGCTCCTATAGCTTATTACTTTATGCAAAACTGGTTGCAAGATTTTACCTATAAAATAGAAATTAAATGGTGGGTGTTTTTAATAGCAGGTGGTTTTGCATTTTTCATAACAATTGTAACTGTTGGTTTTCAGTCTATAAAATCTGCAATTGCTAACCCAGTAAAAAGCTTACGAACAGAATAGTTTTTGTAGCGTATAAAATATTGACATAAGATGTAAATATTTTTTACAGTTTACTTTTTTTAAAAATCAAAACATTACGTAAGTTACTTTTAATTAGTTGTTTATGATTTTGGCACAGAATTAGAATATTAGTAAGCATCAATCAAAAAACGAACAGTAAAGAATAAAAATTATGTTTAAAAATCAATTAAAAATAGCATGGCGTAATTTAAAAAATAACCTGTTTTTTACATTTTTAAATGTATTTGGCTTAGCAGTGGGTGTTGCAGGGGCGCTACTAATTGCATTATATATTTATGATGAACTTAGTTATGATACAATGTTTGCAGATGAAGCACTAATTCATAGAATAAATGCGGATATAAAATTTGGAACATCTTCTAATAACTTAGCTGTTGTAACGCCACCAATGGCATCAGTTTTAGAAAAAGAATACTCAGAAGTGCAGCTAGCAACAAGGTTAAGAGGTTGGGGCGGTATGTTGGTGCGCCAAGCAAATTCTACTAAAAATATAAAAGTTAACGGTAATGCTTTTGCAGATCCTTCTTTTTTTAAAATGTTTGGTTTAGGCTTATTGCAGGGTAATACAGAAACAGCATTGCAAGAGCCAAATACTATTGTAATTAGTAAATCTACAGCAAAAACACTTTTTACAGAAGAGCAAGTAGTAGGTAAGCAAATTGTTTTAGATAATGATGAGGTATATATGGTAACAGGAGTTATTGAGGATTTTCCTAAAAACTCGTTTTTAAGAGATTATAGTATGCTTATGTCAATGTCCAGTAACCCAAATGCAAAAGAAGTTACTTGGGGGAGCAACAATTTTAGCACTTTTATAAAGTTAAACCCTAACACCAATATAGCTAGTTTTAATAAAAGGTTGCAAAATGTATTTACAAGTTATGTTGTACCCTATGCTCAAAAAACATTTGCACCTACAATGACAATAGAACGCTTTAAAAGCGAGGGTAATTCTTATGTTTTTAGCACTATACCGCTACGTAAAATACACTTACACTCAGACCGTGTAGCAGAATTAAATCCAAACAATAACATACAAAACATTTACATTTTATCATTTATAGGCTTGTTTTTAGTGGTCTTAGCAAGTGTAAATTTTATGAATCTTTCTACAGCTCAATCTCTTAAAAGAGCTAAAGAAGTTGGTGTGCGTAAAACATTAGGCTCCTCCAAATACCATTTAATAAAACAATTTTTAATAGAATCTGGTTTGGTATCTTTTATAGCTTTAATTTTTGCTGTTTTACTCACCTATTTAGCATTGCCATATTTTAATGCTTTAGCAAATAAAAGTATAGAAATTCCTTTTATAAATCCGTTTTTTTGGATTTCACTTTTGGTTTTTACACTGTTTTTAGGATTACTTTCTGGTAGTTATCCAGCATTTTTTATGTCTAAATTTAAACCAGTAAAAGTATTAAAAGGAGGAGGTAAAACAACAGGTACTGGCGGAAAACTAAGAAACGGATTGGTAGTTTTTCAGTTTGCAATTTCGGTATTTTTAATGGGCAGCACATTGGTAGTTTTTCAGCAATTACAATACATAAAAGGGAAAGATATTGGTTACACCAAAGAACAGGTTTTGGTTATAGATGATGTATATGCTGCTGGTGACCAAGTAACATCTTTTAAACAAGAAATAGAAAAACTAGCAAGTGTAAAAAGTGCATCACTTACAAGTTTTTTACCAACGCCATCTAACAGAACAGACCAATCTTTTACGGCAAAAGGAAGAGCTGTTGAAGATGCTGTAGTACAAATGCAAAAATGGGATGTAGATGAAGATTATATTTCTACATTAAATATAAATTTAGTTGCAGGAAGAAATTTTAACCCTCAGTACAAAACAGATTCTACTGCTATTATAGTAAATGAAACAACATTAAACAGATTGGGAATTAACCCAACGGATGCTATTGGAATGGCATTGGTAGATGATTCTGATGCTATAGAATATAAGGTTATTGGCGTGGTTAAAGATTTTCATATCTCTACATTACGTAACACAATAGACCCAGTTAGCTTTAGGCTAAGTCGTAGAGTAAGTAGCAAATTAGTAGTAAAACTAAGTCAAGGAGATTTTGCTAAATCTATAGCAAGCATAGCAGGTTTATGGGCTAATGTAGCCTCAGAACAACCATTTAATTATTATTTTTTAGACGATTCTTTTAATGATGTTTATAAAGCAGAAGAGCGCTTAGGTAAAATATTTATTGCTTTTACCATTTTATCTATACTAATAGCTTGTTTGGGACTATTTGGCTTAGCAACATTTAATGCAGAAAAGCGAATAAAAGAAATAGGAGTACGCAAAGTGCTAGGAGCAAGTATAAGTAACATTGTATACAAATTAACTTTAGATTTTTTAAAGCTAGTAGCAATAGCTATAGTAATTGCTATACCATTGGCTTGGTTTGCAATGACAAAATGGTTAGAAGATTTTTCATACCGAATAGAAATTAACGGATGGTCTTTTATTTTAATTGCAGTGTTGGTGCTTGCAATTTCAATTATTACGGTAAGTTACCAAAGTATAAAAGCAGCAATATCTAACCCAGTAAAAAGCTTACGAACAGAATAAATTCATCAATCAAAAATAATTAGAACAAATGAAAATCAATCAAATTAAAAAACTAACAACACTTTTTTTAGTAGTGATGACTATGAGTGTTACGGCACAAAATAATGTAACCAAAGTAGCAACATTTAACAAAGTAATTATAAGTCCGCATATACAAGTAACTTTTGTAGAAGGAGAAACAGAAAGTGTAACAATAGAAAGTAGCACTGTAGCAGAAAACAAAATAAATGTTGAGGTTTCTGGAAAAACTTTGCGCTTGTATTTAGAAGGGGCAAAAGAGTTTACAAAAAGCGAAAAAATAAATAAAAACGGATACAAACAACGTAAGTCTATTTACAAAGGCACCGTTGTAAAGGCAATTGTTACCTATAAAAAAATAGAAGAATTGTCTTTAAGAGGAGAAGAAACTATAGTATGTAAAAGTCAGTTTGCCCAAAACAAATTACGATTAAAAATATATGGCGAATCACAAGTGTTTTTAAATGATACAGATCTTAAAGAATTACACGCTACTATATACGGAGAAAGTTTTTTAGAACTAAAAAAAGGTAGTGTAGAAAACCTAAAAATTACCGCATACGGAGAAACTAAAATTAATACTTTAGGCATAAAAAATGACAACACAAAAATTACAGCTTACGGTGAGGGTAGTTACCGCGTACAGGTTTCTAAAAAATTAAAAGTTACAGCTTACGGTGAGGCAACCGTTGCTTACCAAGGCAATCCGGAGTTAAATAAAGGGCTAATTATTGGCGAAGCAACTATTCAGCAAATACAGTAAAGACTAAAAATTATGTTTAAAAACCATATTAAAATAGCGTGGCGTAGTCTTAAAAATGAAAAACTTTTTACAACAATTAAAGTTGGAGGTTTTGCTGTTGGTATTGCAGCTTGCTTGCTAATAACTCTTTTTATTAAAGATGAATTAGGATATGATCAACACTATAAAAACAAAGATGTAATATACAGAGTTGTTTTGGAAGGAAAATTTAACGGTGAGGTAATGAAAAGTGTTCATTTTCAATTGCCATTTGCAGATGCTTTAGTATCAGATTTTCCAGAAATTAAAAAGGCAGCAAAAGTAAATGCCAGTGAGCTTTTTGGAGCAGGAAAAAGAGGCCTTAAAATTGCTGGTGAATCTCAAAATAAGTTAGAAGACGGTTTTATATTTGCAAATCAAGATTTAATAGATGTTTTAGAAATTGATATAGTACAAGGTAATAGTGGTACTGCATTAAGCGCCACAGAAAACTTGGTGATTTCAAAAAGTAAAGCCGATATTTTTTTCCCTAATGGAGATGCATTAGGAAAAAATATTATTTTAGACAATAACACCTATAAGCCATATACTATTAGTGCTGTAATGGCAGATAGACCCCCAAACACCCACTTAAAATTTGATTTTTTACTACCTATTGAAGATACAAATATGAGCTGGACAAACCAGAACTATTTTACATATATCTTGGTAGATGAAAAAACAAATATAAAAGAACTAGAAAAGAAGATGTTTTCTATAATGGAAAACTATGTAATACCAGCGCAAAAAGAAAGAGGAAGAGCACCAGATTTTTTAGAAGTATTAAAAACTATAGAATATAAACTACAACCTGTAGAGGATATATATTTAAAGTCCGACCTAAAAATGGGAGACGGTTTGCAACACGGAGATATTAGATTTGTATGGCTTTTTGGGGCTATTTCTGGCTTTATTTTAATATTAGCATGTATTAACTTTATAAATTTATCTACAGCAAAATCTGCTAACAGAGCTAAAGAAGTTGGACTACGCAAAACTATAGGAGCTTATAAAAGTAACTTGGTTTCTCAATTTTTAACAGAGTCTGTTTTATTTAGTGTTATTTCATTTGCGTTAGGAGTGCTTTTGGCCTGGGTATTATTACCTTCTTTTAATGCTATAGCATTAAAAAATGTAAGTATGCCTTGGCAATCTATTTGGTTTATACCAATAATAGTTTTGTTTGCGGTTATAGTAGGTTTGCTGGCAGGACTTTATCCTGCATTCTATTTGTCTGGTTTTAGACCAATAGCAGTATTAAAAGGCAACCTAAGTATAGGTAGTAAAAGCGGAAAATTACGTAGCGGGTTGGTTATTTTTCAGTTTGCAACATCTGTAGTACTAATAATAGGTACGCTAATTATTTACAAACAAATGAACTTTATACTAACTAAAGAACTAGGGTATAATAAAGAGCAAATAGTTGTTTTAGAAGGAGCATCAATATTAGGAAATAAAACAGAGAGCTTTAAAAATCAATTGGTACAGTTACCTTCTGTAAAAAAGGCTACCGTTAGTAGTTATTTGCCTATTGAAGGAACAAAAAGAAATGGAAATACATTTAGAAAATCTACAGCAGGTAATGAAGAAAAAGGAATTGCGGCACAAATATGGCGTGTAGATTATGATTACATTTCAACGCTAGGTATGCAAGTAAATAATGGTAGAGATTTTTCTGAAGACTATGCCTCAGATGCTATAAATTCTATTATTATTAATGAAAAAATGGCAACTGAACTTGGGTATAAAAATCCAATAGGGAAGCAAATTTCTAATGGTGAAAATTGGACGATTGTTGGTGTCGTTTCAGATTTTCATTTTAAATCATTAAAAGAAGATATTACACCTTTAGCACTTGTTGTTGGTAAAGATACAGGTATAATTTCTTTAAAATTAAGCGGTACTACTGTTAATGAAGCTTTAACCGAAATTGGTGCAGTTTGGGATAAAAATGTACCCAACCAAGCTTTTGATTATACTTTTCTAGATCAGAAATTTGCTCAAATGCACCAAGATGTTAAACGTATGGGTAAAATTTTTAACAGCTTTGCCTTATTTGCCATTATGGTTGCTTGTTTAGGGCTATTTGCCTTGTCTGCTTTTATGGTAGAGCAACGTCAAAAGGAAATAAGTATAAGATTGGTTCTAGGCGCTCCTTTTAAAAGCATTTATAAATTAATTACACTAGATTTTTTAAAGCTTGTTTTTATAGCTATGCTAATAGCTACACCAATAGGCTGGTATTTAATGAGCAACTGGTTGCAAGATTTTGCTTATAAAATAAATTTAAGTTGGGAAATTTTTGTTGGTGCTGGCTGTATTGCTTTATCAGTTGCAGTAGTAACCATAAGTTATCAAGCAATAGGCGCCGCTTTATTAAAGCCGTTAAAGAGTTTAAGAGCAGAATAGTTCTTTTTTTAACGTACAAATAATGGACAGGTTGTGTAAAATATTTTTACAATTTAATTTTAGTTAACTTTATTTTTGCAGTATAAATAACTGCTAATTAAGCTATTGTGTTTTTGGCACAGAATTAGAAAACCATATTGTATCAATCAAAAAACAACAGTTAACAATTTAAAATTATGTTTAAAAACCATATTAAAATAGCGTGGAGAGGTCTTAAAATGGATAAAATGTTTTCTGCATTAAATATTTTGGGGCTATCTATAGGCTTAACAATAGCAATACTACTTTTTTCTTTTATTTCTTTTGAAAAAAGCTTTGATAAACAATATAAAAGCTACTCGGATATATACAGAGTGTTGGTTAATACAACAGGAGATGCTTTTGATAAAGAAATTATGGCAACAGCGCCAGCGGCAGTTGCACCAGCTTTAAAAGAAGAACTGTCTGCTGTAAAATATGCTGCCAGAATGTTGCAACACAGCTTTGGCGAAACAGCCTTTATAAAAGCAAACAATAATAATTTTATAGAAAAAAGATTGTTTTGGTGTGATCAAGAATTGTTTTCAATTTTTGATACTAAATTTATAAAAGGAGATCCTGCTTCTGCAATTACAAGACCAAATACTGTGGTTTTATCTAAAAGTGCAGCAGAAAAATACTTTGGAACTATAGACCCTATGGGGAAAACCATAAAAGTTGATGATAAAACAGAATTAGAAGTAACGGGTGTTTTTGAAGATTTTGCTAAAAACAGTACTATAGATTGTAATTTAATAGCATCATTTAGCTCTACATATTTTTCTAAAGAACCAAGTTGGAGCAACTCTAGTTTTGAAACGTATGTTCAGTTAAAAGACAATGCATCTAAAGTGGCTTCTGAAAATCAAATGCAGCAAATTTTAGATAAAAATGTAGATAAGCAAGGACAATGGTATACACTTTCATTACAACCATTATCAGAAGTACATTTATATTCTAAAGATTACACAAGTACATACACATCTAGAATTGGTAGTATTTCTGAAATTAAAAACTTATCGTTTTTAGCATTACTTATTTTACTTATTGCCTGCGTTAATTATATGAATTTAATGACAGCACGTTCTCAAAAAAGAGCAAAAGATGTAGGTATAAATAAAACACTTGGTGCATCATCTAAAAGCTTAGTTGGCAGGTTTTATGCAGAAACAGGTTTACTAACTTTAATTGCATTGTGCATTGGTGTAGTATTATCTATTGCAATTATTCCTATTTTTAATACTATAACAGGTGCTAGTATAGATTATAAATTTCTTATGGCTCCAAGCTTTATAATTGGTGTATGTATTGTTTGGTTGGTTACTACCTTGGTTGCGGGTTCTTATCCTGCTTTTTATTTGTCTGGTTTTTCACCTAGCGCTATATTAAAATCAGCAAACAGAACCGTAAGTAACGCAGTTATTAGAAAAGCATTGGTTGTATTTCAGTTTACAGCTTCTGTGGTTTTAATTGTAGGTGTATTAGTTGTATACCAACAGTTAGAGTTTATGAAAAATAAAGACTTAGGGTATAAGCCACAAAACGTTATAGCTGTTTCTACGGCTGCAATTAAAACTTACAATAAAAAACAAGCTTTAGCAAACGAGGTTAAAAAATTAAGCTCGGTTATAGAAGTTGGTTCTGCTCAAGGTTTTCCTGGTATGGATGTTAGCGGAAGATCTTTGCATAAAAACGACCAAGATGAAAACGGTAAAAATATACAGACCAACGTAGCAGACGCTAGTGTGCTAGAGGTACTACAACTAAAACTTTTGGCAGGTAAAACATTACCAAGTGTAAAACAAGAAGGAGATACGCTTGTAGATGTGGTTTTAAATAAAAAAGCTATTACCTATTTAGGATTAACACCAGAAGAAGCAATTGGTAAAAAAGTAGATATGCAATTGGGAGACAATGCTACAATAATTGGTGTTGTAGACGATTTTAATTTTGAGTCTTTACACAAGCCAATTGGTGCATATGCTTTTCATAATAGTAGGTTTGAGGGCAAACCATATTTATTGGTACGTTTTAATAGTGCTTCGGTAGCAAATACTATGAGACAATTAGAGAGCGCTTACAACAAAGTTGCTACAGACTCTAGTTTTGATTATACTTTTTTAGATAAAAATATGGAGCAATTGTATGAGCAAGATCGAAAAACAGCAAAAGTTGGACTCTTATTTTGCTTGCTTGCCATTTTTGTTGCTTGTTTGGGTTTATTTGGTTTGGCTGCCTTTACAGCAGAACAACGCAAAAAAGAAATAGGTGTACGTAAAGTTTTAGGTGCAAGCGTACTGGGAATTACACAAA
Organism: Cellulophaga omnivescoria; assembly: GCF_001999725.1. GTDB lineage: Bacteria > Bacteroidota > Bacteroidia > Flavobacteriales > Flavobacteriaceae > Cellulophaga > Cellulophaga omnivescoria. Next base: position 125,987 of record NZ_MDDP01000034.1, on the reverse strand, counting down.
TGTTATCGGCAGATTTTTTAAAGCTAATAGCTGTATCTATTATAATTGCTTTTCCTGTTGCCTACATTATAATGCAAAAATGGTTAGAGACCTTTGCTTTTAGAATAAGTATTGGCTGGCTAGTCTTTTTTGTTGCAGGTATGTGTGCTGTTATTATTGCGCTAATAACAGTAAGTTTCCAAGCTATTAAAGCAGCAACAGCAAATCCAATAAAAAGTTTACGAACAGAGTAAATTGTAACCTATAAATAATAATTATGATTAAGAATTATTTTAAAATAGCGTTTAGAAACCTATGGAATAACAAGCTCTTTTCTTTAATTAAAATTAGCAGTTTAGCCATTGGTTTAAGTGTGTCGTTTGTTATTGGTTTAATGGTGTATTACGATTTTACTTTTGATAAATTTCATCCAGATAAAGAACATATTTATAGGGTTACAACAGAGTTTGTAACACCAGAAGGTAGCTTTTATAATCCGGGAGTTTCAGTTCCTTTGGCTGACGCACTAAAACAAAACTCGGCTAGTTTGGCTGCTGTTGCTCCTTTTTTAACTACGTATCCGTTACACATAAAAAACACAGCTACAAATAAAACATTTAAAAGTCCAGATTATGTAATTTATGCAGATAAAGGTTTTTTTAATGTGTTTAAATATAAATGGTTGGCGGGCTCTAAAGAAAATGCTTTAGAAAGTCCAAATCAGTTGGTGTTATCGGAAAAAAGAGCTAAAAAATATTTCCCAAATACTGCTTTTACAGATATAATTGGTGCTCATATGGTATATAATGATACCATAAATATGCAAGTAACTGGCGTGGTGGCTAATTTTACAGAGCGTACAGATATTGTTTTTGAAGAGTTTATATCGTTAAAAACAGCGCACCAGTCAGATATGACAAGTGCTGTATTGAGCAGTAATTGGAACGGTACAAACTCGGCTTCACAATTGTTTATAAAAATAGCTAAAAATTCTAGTGCTAAAAATGTACAGCTCACACTAAATAAGCTAGCAAAAGAACATAAAGACCCTAATGAAGAAGAGTTTGGTAATGAGCGCAAGTTTTATATGCAGCCATTACAAGAAATGCATTTTGATACCAACTATTATACTTTTGATTTTGACTCGGAGCCAGCAAGTAAATCGGTATTAGTAAGCTTAGGTTGTATTGCTCTTTTTTTACTGCTGTTAGGTAGTATTAATTTTATAAATTTAAATACAGCACAGGCAACGCAAAGAGCAAAAGAAATTGGCGTTAGAAAAACACTAGGAGGCTCTAAAAAACAACTAATTTATCAGTTTTTAGGAGAAACTTTTTTACTAACCATTTGTGCTGCAATTGTGTCTATAGCACTTTCTTTTTGGCTGTTAAATATATTTGCAAACTATATACCAACAGGTCTAAGTTCAGAGTTATTTGCAGAGCCAACAGTTATTGTATTCATTATTTTATTGCTTTTAGTTGTTACAGTATTATCTGGGTTTTATCCGGCAGTAGTACTCTCTCATTTTAAACCAATAGCAGTATTAAAAAATCAAATTGTAGCGTCTAATGATAAAACATCATTACGTAAATACCTAACTGTTTTTCAGTTTATAATAGCACAGATTTTTATAATAGCTACCCTTTTGGTGGGCAAACAAATATCCTTTTTATTACAAAAAGATATGGGTTTTAAAACCAAAGCCATAGCATCTGTTAGAGCGCCTTGGTATACTATGACACCAGAAAAACAACAACGCTTGTTAACAAAAATAGAGGCAATACCAGAAGTAAACAAAGTTAGTTTGGCAGAATACCCGCCAGCATCCTTTAGTACTAGCGCAACAAATACTAGTTATTTTGATGAAAACAATGCACCTGTGCATACAGAATTGCAATTGCTGTATGGCGATAAAAACTATTTAGACATTTACGGAATAGAATTATTAGCTGGTAGAAAACAAAATAATGATAGTATTACAGAATACGTAATAAACCAAACCTATATGCGTATGCTTGGCTTTAAAAAACCAGAAGATGCTTTGGGTAAAATAATAAAAGCTGATGGTGAGCAAAATCCAATTGTTGGTGTTATGAAAGATTTTAATCAGCGTTCTTTAAAAACAGCAATTAAGCCATTGGCTTTTGTAGGTACAGGCGGTGCAAACAGAAAATTTAAAACGTTTCATATATCTTTTGCCAATGTTAACGGAGAAAACCTAAAACACGCTACAGATAAATTAAAAAATGCTTGGAATACAGTTTATACCAATGAGCCTTTTGAACTTATTTTTATGGATGATACTATAAAACGTTTTTATAGTCAGGAACGTAAAACAGCAGTGTTACTTAATTGGGCTACTGGTTTAGCAATTGTAATTAGTTGTTTGGGGTTATTAGGTCTTGTAGTTTACACTACAGAACGCAGAACCAAAGAAATAGGTATACGTAAAGTGTTGGGGGCATCTTTATTAGAGCTAAATGTATTGCTAAGTAAAGAGTTTTTAGGCTTGGTATTAATTGCATTTATAATTGCTGCGCCAATAGCCTATTTTGGTATAGATTATTGGTTGCAAGACTTTGCTAATAAAACAAAATTAAGTTGGTGGGTTTTTGCAATTAGTGGTGTTATTATGCTAATAGTTGCAATGTTAATTATGGGCGTGCGCACCTACATATCATCAACACAAAATCCTGTAAAAAGTTTACGAACAGAATAAAAAAATATAATATGTTATTAGAATTAAACCATATATACAAATGGGTACAGTCTGGCGGGCAAAAAATATTTTTGTTAAAAGACATCAATTTAAAAGTAGAAGAAGGCGAGTTTATTTCCATAATGGGGCCGTCTGGTTCTGGAAAATCAACCTTGTTAAATATTATTGGTATGTTAGATGTATTTAATGAAGGTGAATATAATTTTTTAGAAGACTCCGTTCATAATTTAAAAGAAAAACACCGCTCTAATTTGTATAAGCAATACATTGGTTTTGTTTTTCAGGCCTATCATTTATTAGATGAACTTACGGTGTATGAAAACTTAGAAATGCCTTTATTATATAAAAAGTATAGCTCGTCTGAGCGTAAAGCATTGGTAGCAGATATGCTAGATAAATTTAATATTGTAGGCAAGCAAAACCTATTTCCAAGTCAGCTTAGTGGTGGTCAACAGCAGTTGGTAGGTATTGCTAGGGCATTAATATCTAATCCAAAACTTATTTTAGCAGATGAGCCAACAGGCAACCTAAATTCTAAGCAAGGCGAAGAAATTATGGAGATTTTTAAAGAGTTAAATAAAGAAGGCGTAACAATAATACAGGTTACACACTCAGAAAAAAATGCAGCATACGCCTCCAGAACAATAAACTTATTAGATGGTAGGCAAGTGTAAAAAAGTTTAAAAAAAAGAACACAACAGCCCCCACCGTTGTGTTCTATCTAGGCCTAAATGCAAAAACCTAGTTATAGTAAGAAGGGTTAACTTATAAAAACCTTCTTATATAATTTATGCGGTTTTAAGTAAAATCAAAGAAAAAGTCTTGGTTTTAGTTAGCCTATATTTTTGTATAAAAGCTAAGTATTCGGTTCTTTTTTTTTCGTGATTTTCAAGATAAAAGGCATCACACTCTACAGTGTCACATTCTAACTTACCAAGTGTAGTATTGTTATATCTGCGCATTTCTACTACCATTTCTGTATTTTCTTTTTGTAAGTTATACAGCTCTTGTTTTATGGTTTTTTGATTGGCAATACGGCTTTCTATCTCTATTAAATACCTTAATTCTTTAGCAATAAACTCTAAATTATTTATCCAATTACGCAGTTCTTCTTTGTCTTTTTTCATCATTATACTGCGGTCTTCCTCGTGGTTGTAAAACAATTTTGCACTCATACCAATGTATTTATATCTATGTAATTATTTTTTTGTTTTACATTGGTTACCGTGAGGTTTTTTTCTCCTGATGGGAACTCCCATAAAAGAGTATCACCTTTTGCATAGCCAATTACAGCAGCGCCCATAGGAGTTAAAATTGATAACTTTTGGTTTTTTAAATCACTATCTGAAGGCTTAACTAGCTGAAAACTCTTTTGCCATCCTTCTTCTGCTGTAACTGTAACAATAGAGTTAAACCTGATTACATCTGTAGGCATATCTTTATCGTCTTTTACAATAGCAGTCTTTAGCTCCATATTAAGCTTAGCAATAGATTTTTTGTATGTTGTATCTTTATGATAACCAGACAGGGTCATCAATTTTTTAAGCAACACATATTCTTTTTTTTCAATAATTAAGCCTCCGTATTTCATCATCTCTTTTCTGTTATTTATGGAAAAATTCCTCTTTGTACATAAGCTTGTTCTAAACGTTCTATGGCAATGTTAAAGGCGGCAGTACGCATGTCTATATCTTTTTCTAAAGCAGTTTTCATTACCTTATTAAAAGATTCTTTTAGTTTTTTATGCATTTTTTCTAATACTTCATCAAGCTGCCAAATTTCTCCGTTTCTATTTTGTAACCACTCATAATAACTACCAATTACACCACCAGAATTACATAAAATATCTGGTATAATAGCTACACCTTTTTCTAGTAATATTTTTTCAGCTTCAACATCTGTTGGTCCGTTTGCACCTTCAGCAATTAAAAAGGCTTTAATACTGTCTGCATTGTTAGCTGTTATTTGGTTACCCAAAGCAGCTGGTACACAGATATCGCAATTAATACCAAAAAAGTTTTCGTTTAATATTGGCGTGGCATCCTCAAACCCAGCTATGGCACCTTTGTGTTCTATTGTATGTTTAAATAAATCTTCAACAGAAATTCCGTTTTCATTCATAATAGTGCCAGATGCATCTTGTACACCAACTAAAATTGCACCTTCATTTTCTAAAAAATGAGAAGTCCAGTAACCAACATTACCAAAACCTTGTACAATGTATTTTTTATCTTTTAGACTTACTTTTTTACTTTCTGCCCAAAATTTTATACTTAAAAACACACCATAACCCGTAGCTCTGTCTCTACCTTCAGAACCGCCAGCGCCCACAGGCTTACCTGTAACCACGTGCATATTTTTAGAACGTTCTGATGGTGCTTTTGTAGACATATAAGTGTCTAAAATCCACGCCATTGTTTGCGGATTTGTATTAACATCTGGTGCAGGAATATCTAATTCCGGACCAATATTATCTCCTAAAGCAAAGGTAAATCTCCTAGTAATACGCTCTAACTCTGCTTGGGAGTACTTGCTAGGGTCTAACTGTATACCACCTTTTGCACCACCATAAGGTAAGCCAGCTAAAGAGGTTTTCCAGGTCATCCACATAGCCAAAGCTCTTGCGGCATCTATATCTACAGTTGGGTGATAACGCAAACCACCTTTATACGGGCCAAGTGCATTGTTATGTTGTACTCTATAGCCTGTAAATACTTCTACATCTCCATTATCCATCTTTACAGGAAAATGTACAACTAGCTCGTTGTTAGTGATGCTTAATATTTTTCTAATATTAGGATTTAAGTTTATGTTGTCTGCGCTATAATTAAATTGTCGCATAACATTATCTAGCATCCCTTGCTTCAACTTTTTCTGCTGTTTTGTTATCATTATATTTAATTTAAAACTAATTCTGTTTTATCTTCTTTTTTTAGATCAAAGTCTTCATTTGTCCCTTGTTGATAATCGCTACAGTTGTATATAGAATTTTTATTTTTTGTTAGTACACAAAGTCGCTCGTGCTCACAAGTATTGCAAAGGCTCTTTTCAATTATTTTTATCATTACCTTGTATTTAGACTATTAAAATGCTACTTGACTTTCACAAAAAAACCACACCACTTGAGTTAAACATTTAGAAAGCCAAGTAGACAAATCAATCAATCAACTATAAAAATCTAATATCATTTTTATAATAACTTACTTGTGTATGTATTGGCAAGCTGTGTGCCTAAAAAGATTTAAAAATGCAGATTTATTTTAAGTAGTTGATTACTAGTTAAATAAAAGAGGTAAATTAATTTTAAAGAAAAGATGAGGTGGGGAGAAATGCCCCAGCCGGGGAAAAATACCCCAGCGTTTACTTTAATTTTTGACGTAAAGTTTTACGGTCTATTTGAAGAATTTCTGCAGCCTTTGTCTTATTGTTATTTGTAGCTGCTAATACTTTTAAAATGTATTCTTTTTCCATTTGCTGTAGGCTTGTAAAAGAAGCGTCTGGAAACTCTATTTTATACTTTAAATAATCAGGGAAATCTTTTGTGTCAATTATACCATCGCTCATAATAACAGCGCGTTGTATTACATTTTCTAGCTCTCTAATGTTGCCTTGCCAATGGTATCTTTGTAGCATTTTTAAAGCATTATCTGTAATTTGTAATAAACGGTCTTTGTATTCTACACCGTATTTCTTTAAAAACTGCTCTACCAGTAACGGAATATCAGATTTTCTTTCTCGTAATGGTGGCACGTTTATTTGCACTACAGTTAGCCTGTAATAAAGATCTTCTCTAAAGGTTTTGTTGGCAATATCTTCTTGTAAGTTATTATTTGTTGCAGCAATGATGCGCAAGTCTACTTTTTCTGCTTTTTGTGAGCCTACTTTTGTAATTTCTTTTTCTTGTAAAGCACGTAGTAATTTGGCCTGTACCGCAGTAGAAGCATTGCCAATTTCATCTAAAAATAATGTGCCGTTATTTGCAGCCTGAAAAAAACCATTTTTATTTTCGTTAGCACCTGTAAAAGCTCCTTTTGTATAGCCAAAGAGCTCAGATTCTAATAAGTTCTCGGGTATGGCACCACAATTAACAGCAATAAAAGGTTGCTTGGCAAACTTACCCGAAAAATGAATAGCCCTAGCCACAAGTTCTTTACCAGTGCCACTTTCTCCTTCTATTAAAACTGTAGCCTTGTTGTCTTTTACACGTTCTATAATTTGAGTTACTTTTTTAAAGGCAACAGATTGCCCAATCATTTGTCCGTAACCTGTTGTTATTAGTGGTTTTTTTTGTTGTGTTTGTTTTGTTTTTTTGGCTGCTTCTAAAGACCTATTTACGGCCTGTTTTAATTCTTCTTTTGTAAATGGTTTGGTAAGGTAATCTGTAGCGCCAGTTTTTATTACGCTCATTGCATCATCTACAGACGGGTAACCTGTAATTACTAGTTTAGGAATTTCTGGATAATGTTCTGCGGTATATTTTAATAGTTGCAGGCCATCAATCTCTGGCATTTGTATATCTGTTATTAACAAATCTATAGCAGAGTCATGCAAAACATACAATGCCTGTTTTACAGACACTGCTTTGTAAACGTGGTAGTTTAAAGCTTGTAAATGACGTTGTAAAAGTTCTAGTATATGAATGTCATCATCTACAATAAGTATGTTCTCTTTTTCTAATCCCATTTTTTACAATTTAGGAATTGTTACAGTAAATATAGTGCCCTTTGGTGTATTGGCACTAAAACTTATGTTTCCTTTATGACTTTTAACAATACCGTGTACTACGCTTAGTCCTAATCCAGAGCCTTCGCCTACTGGTTTGGTGGTAAAAAATGGTTCAAAAATTTTATCACCTAAATTAGTATCTATACCAGTACCTTGGTCTTTTATATGCATTTCTACTGCGGCAGATTTATCTTTTATATCTAATACAATAAAACCATTTTCTTCTGAAAAATAAATAGCATTTATAACCAAGTTAAATAGCACTTGGGTAAGTTGTATGCGGTCTATTTTTAAAGCAATTTCAGGATTGCTAGAGGTAATATTTAGAGTAATACTTTTTGTTTTTAGTATTGGTTTTAAAAGTTCAATAGCTTCTTTACAAATAGGAATAATATTAACCAAGCTTTTTTGTTGTGGCATTTCACAAGCAAAAAACATTAGTTTTTTTACCACTTCTCTAGAGTAAATGGCACTATTTATAATTTTATCTACATCTTTTGTTGCTTGTGCATCTTCTTTTGTACGGTCTTTTAAAAGCTCTGCAAACCCTAAAATATTAGCCAGAGGTGTATTTAGTTCATGAGCTATGCCTGCCGTAATTTCTCCAAGTATACGTAACCTGTCTGATTGTTCTACTTGCCTTTTAATTAAAATTTCGTTCTCCTTAATTTCTTTACGCTCCAGTAAGTTGCCAACCTCCAAACACACATTATTTAGCAGTTGTTGTTCTTCTTCAAGAAAATCTAAAATACTGTATTTTTTAGATGGGTAACCAACTTTTATAGTCCCAATTTCTTTATTAAATAACGTAATAGCAGAGGTTAAAAAAACATAGTCTTTATGCTCTTTTTTAGTTTCAATATGGTACTCATCGGTTTTAAGTACAACATACGTATCATTTATGTATTGCCAAGCATTTTTTAAGCAAGCTACAATAGCTTGTAAACCAACTTCAATTTCATTATAATCGCAATTAACAATTATAGAAGTAACGTCATACAAACAAGTGAGTTCTTTAATACGCTCTCTAAGTTTTTCTTCTGCTGTTACCATAGTTATAAAATTAAGGGAAGATAAATGTACTATAAAAAAATAGCTCTAGTAAACAAAACGTCTACTAGAGCCAGGTTTTATACAAACAACTTTGTTAGGCAGTAGGGTCTGGTGTCATCCTTAAGTAAGGTTTAATTTCTTCTACTCCTTTAGAGAATATTTTTTCTGCATCGCTAGTAGCAATAGCCGGACTAACAACTACTTTTTCGCCATTTTTCCAGTTGGCTGGTGTAGCTACTTTGTGGTTAGCTGTAAGTTGTAAAGAGTCTATTACGCGTAACAACTCATAAAAATTACGGCCTGTAGATGCTGGGTAGGTAAGAGTTAATTTTACTCTTTTATCTGGTCCAACAATAAATACAGAACGTACTGTTAAGTGGTTGTCTGCGTTAGGGTGTATCATATCATATAAGGTAGACACTTTTTTGTCTTCGTCTGCAATTATAGGAAAAGTTACTGTAGTGTTTTGCACCTCATTAATGTCTTTAATCCACTCGTTATGAGAAGCTGCACCATCTACACTCAATGCAATCATTTTTACGTTACGCTTATCAAACTCATCTTTAAATTGTGCGGCAGTACCTAACTCTGTTGTGCAAACAGGAGTAAAGTCTGCAGGGTGAGAGAAAAGAATTCCCCAACTATCTCCTAAATAATCGTAAAAATTTATTGTTCCTACAGAACTGTCTGCAGTAAAATCTGGTGCTTCATCACCCAATCTTAAACTTGCCATATTATAGTGTTTTAAAATTAAAAATCTGTTTACCCTACAAAATTAGTAGATTATTTACTTTTAAAGCGTTAAAATAGGTTAAACTTTGTGTAAATTAAGTAGTTAAAACTGAAACCTTAGCTGAACACTAATACTTTCTTGTTCTGGCTTTTTTTTATCTGGAGTATTTAAATTAGCTAAAGAAATGCCCAATAAACGTACAGAGTTTTCAAGCTTTTCTTGGTACAATAATTCTTTTGCTATTTCTAGTATTAGGTCTTTATCTGCTATAAAATAGGCTATGGTTTTGCTTCTGGTCTGCAAAGTAAAATCGCTATACTTAATTTTTAAAGTAATTGTTTTGCCTGCAATTTTACTTTTTTTAAGTCGGCGTTCTAACTCACTAGCAATATTTTCCAATCGTTCTAGCATAAAAATTTCACTACTTAAGTTTTCATTAAAGGTACGCTCTGCACCAACCGATTTTGGTATTCGGTTGGGTTTTACAGGACTATTGTGTATGCCTCTAACAACGTGGTAGTAATATGCTCCACTTTTACCAAAATTATTTTCTAAAAACTCTAGTGATTTGTTTTTAAGATCTAAGCCAGTAAAAATACCCACTTTGTACATTTTTTCTGCTGTAACCTTACCTACGCCATAAAATTTACGAATTTCTAAAGCTTCTAAAAAGGCTAAAACTTCTTCTGGATTAACCGTTTTTTGTCCGTTTGGTTTGTTGTAATCACTTGCAACTTTTGCAATAAATTTATTTATAGATATGCCTGCAGAAGCCCTTAACCCTAACTCATTAAAAATACGCTCTCTAATTTCTTTGGCAATTAAAGATGCAGATGGGTTTCCCTTTTTGTTTACCGTAACATCTAAATAAGCCTCGTCTAAAGAAAGTGGTTCTACTAGGTCTGTATAATCAAAAAAAATGGCTCTAATTTTTTGCGATATTTCTTTATACCTGTCAAACCTTGGTGGCACAAAAATTAAATCTGGACAATTACGTTTTGCCATATAACCACTCATAGCAGAGCGTACACCAAATTTACGAGCCTCATAACTAGCGGCAGAAACTACACCTCTTTTTTCACCACCACCAACTGCCAATGGCTTTCCAATAAGCTCAGGATTATCTAACTGCTCTACAGATGCGTAAAAGGCATCCATATCTACATGAATAATTTTTCGTAAAGGTAAATCCTTGGTCATACACAAAATTACGGTATATTTAGGTTGATGAAAACAAAAGAAAAAACGGCTATTGTATTAGGCGCAACCGGTGTAACGGGTAGTGCCTTAGTATCTTTATTAACCAACCATAAGTCTTATGCAAAAATAAAGCTATTTTCTAGATCTTTAAGTGGATTTACGCATTCTAAAATTGATGAATATTTGGTAGATTTACAAGATTTAGAAAAACACAAAACTAGCTTTACTGCAGATGAGGTGTATTGTTGTATTGGAACTACAAAGGCAAAAACACCAGATAAAGAAACTTATAAACACATAGATTACGGCATACCATTGCAAGCAGCAAAGTTATGTAAAGAAAATGGTATAGGAACATTTATGGTAATATCTGCCTTAGGAGCAAACGCAAGTAGTTCTGTTTTTTATAATAAAGTTAAAGGTCAAATGGAAGATGCTGTAATTGCATTGCAACTACCAAAAACACATATATTGCAACCATCATTAATTGCGGGTAAAAGAGAAGAGAAAAGAATGGGCGAGTGGTTGGCAAAACAGTTTTTTAAGGTGTTTCAGTTTTTACTAATTGGTTCTTTAAAAAAATACAGACCTATACACCCAGAAACCATTGCAAAAGCTATGGTTTGGTTAGGAAATAATGAAGAAAACACTATAAAAATACAGTCTGATAAAATTAAGGAATTAGGAGGAGAATGATGATTGAAATAGAACGTAAATTTTTAGTAAAGAGTGATGCTTTTAAAACAGAAGCAATTTCTAAAAAAAGAATAGTGCAGGGTTATTTAAATACTAACCCAGAACGTGCTGTACGAGTTAGAATTAAAGGAGATGTAGGTTTTATTACTGTAAAGGGTATTTCTAACGCATCTGGTATGTCTAGGTTTGAGTGGGAAAAAGAAATACCTGTTACAGAAGCAGAGCAATTGCTAAGCATTTGTGAAGCAGGTGTAATAAGTAAAACACGATATAATGTTAATGTAGGCAATTATATATTTGAAGTTGATGAATTTGATGGAGATAACCAAGGATTACTACTGGCGGAAGTAGAATTGCAGTCTGAAACTGATGAATTTGAAAAACCAATTTGGTTAGCAGATGAGGTTACGGGTGATACTAAGTACTATAACTCACAACTGAGTAAAAACCCATTTAAAAATTGGAGTTTATAAAAAAAGTCTAGTAAATTTTACTAGACTTTTTTTATTTTTTCTTCTGCTATTTAGTTAGATGTGTAGTTTAGTTTTTTCTCAATAGCTCTAATCATAACATTAGCAATATCTAAACCGGTTGCATACTCTATACCTTCTAAACCAGGAGAAGAGTTTACCTCTAACAATAATGGTCCTTTGTTAGAACGTATTATGTCTACGCCAGCAACAGCCAGGTTTAATATTTTAGCTGCTTTTACAGCAAGTTTACGTTCTTCAGACGTTATTTTAATTAATGAAGCTACACCACCTTGATGAATATTAGCTCTAAATTCTCCTTTTTGAGCTTGGCGCTGCATAGATGCTACAACTTTTCCGTTTACTACAAAACAACGTATATCTTGCCCGTTAGCTTCTTTAATAAACTCTTGTACCAATATGTTTGTTTGTACACTTTTAAAAGCGTTAATAACACTTTCTGCAGCTTTATTGGTTTCTGCTAAAACAACACCTTTACCTTGTGTGCTTTCTAATAGTTTTATTATTAATGGCGCACCGTTTACCATACGTATAAGGTCTTTGGTATCCATAGGAGATTTTGCAAAACCAGTAATAGGTATGTCAATATCGTTTTTAGAAAATAACTGAGAAGCAAACAACTTATCTCTAGACTGTGTAATTGCTTCTGCGGTGTTCAAACAATACACACCAAGATTATCAAACTGCCTAATTAAAGCACAACCATAAAACGTAACTGATGGCTTAATTCTAGGGATTACCGCATCAAACTTATTTAAAACATTACCACCTCTGTAACGTATTTGTGGCGATTTTGTATCTAGTTTCATGTAAGCGTTTTCTACATTTAAAAAAACTACTTCATGACCTCTAGCTTCACCAGCCTCTATAATTCTTTTGTTGCTATATAAATTAGGGTTACTAGCTAATAAAGCAATTGTTAAACCAGATTTTTCGGCCATATGAGATGCGTACTTTTCTTGAACTTCTTCTTCAGAAAAATTTTGCATACAATAGCTTTCTGCAGGATTTACAATATAACGCTGGTTTATAGCTTCGCGCCCTAATAACATGCGGTATTCCATAGTGTCTCTGTTGGCCAGCGTAAGCTCTACACTATGTATATTATTACCTAACTTAATGGTAGTTTTTACCACTAAACGCTCTTCAGAAATACCAACAGAGCTTTTTACAGTTCTGCGGTCTACCAAAGGAGCCTCACAAGTAATTGTTACACTTCTGTTTTCTTGTATTGGGTTTACCTCAAATTTTACCCATTCTTCTAAACCTTTGTTGTATACTTTTACATTATTGGCTTGTATAGATGATGTTTTTGCGCCAGAATCTACACGTGCTTTTATAGCAGGTATACCAAGGTCTTCAAAAACGCACCATTCTTCTCCGCCAATAACTTGTAATCCTTCAAATTTAGTAGTGTTGCTCATAGGTAAAATCTTAATTTTAAAAAGTGCGAATGTAGCTTAAAAATAAATAAGCTTATGTTTCCTTAAGGCTATTATTTTGCTAAAATTCCGTCTTTTTCTATTAACGGTATTGTGGTTAAATTTGCCTTAGTTACTGTGTTTTTTTCAAAAATAAAACGCTTTTCAAAAAGCTTATTATCAGCAAAAAAAGTTACAAAAAACTCGTTATTTAACTGTAAAACATCTTCTTGTACCATTTCTACTTTAGCATAAGATTTACCATCTAATTTGGTAATAGAATGTCTCATAGTTGAGGTAAGTTTTTCACCATCGTACCCTTTAGAAACAACAAGTACCATTTCTATGGTTTCTGCTGTATTGTTAATTACATAAACATTCCATTCTTTATCTAAAAACTCTTTGTTAAACTCGTGTATAATAGCAACGTGTACATCTTTAACAACTGGTATTATGATGTCTTTTTTCATCTATTTATAACTTTAAGTTGTTTTTACAAAGCACTTTTAAATTGCTCTAAAAAGCGAACATCATTTTCACTTAACAAACGAATATCTGTAATTTGGTGTAATAACATAGCAATACGGTCTATACCAACACCAAAGGCAAAGCCAGAGTATTCTTCTGGGTCTATACCACAATTTTTAAGTACATTAGGATCTACCATACCACATCCGCCAATTTCTAACCAGCCGGTTCCTTTGGTAATTTTATAGTCAGACTCTGTTTCTAGCCCCCAATATACATCTACTTCGGCACTAGGCTCTGTAAATGGAAAATATGATGGGCGTAAACGAATTTTAGATTTTCCAAAAAGTTCTGTTGTAAAAAACTGTAATGTTTGCTTTAAATCTGCAAACGAAACATCTTTATCTATATACAAACCTTCTATTTGGTGAAAAAAGCAGTGAGAACGAGCAGAAATTGCTTCGTTTCTGTATACTCTACCCGGAGAAATTGTACGTATTGGTGGCTTGTTGTTTTCCATATACCTTACCTGTACAGATGAGGTATGCGTACGTAACAAAACATCTGGGTTGGTTTGTATAAAAAAGGTGTCTTGCATATCTCTTGCCGGATGATACTCTGGCAAGTTAAGTGCAGTAAAGTTATGCCAATCGTCTTCAATTTCTGGCCCTTCAGAAACATTAAAGCCTATTCTAGAGAAAATCTCTATAATTTGGTTTTTTACAATAGATATTGGATGTCTTGCACCAATAGACATTGGCTGTCCTGGGCGTGTTAAGTCACCATAAACACTATCGCTAACTGTTGTGCTAGCTAAAGCATCTTTTAAGGAGTTTACTTTTTCTGTAGCAGCATTTTTAAGCTGGTTTATAGTTTGTCCAAACTCCTTTTTTTGTTCGTTTGGAACATTTTTAAACTCGGCAAAAAAGTCATTTAACAATCCTTTTTTACCTAAATATTTTATTCTAAAACTTTCTATTGCTTCTAAGTCTGTTGATGTAAACTCGTTAACTATGGCAATATGTTTTTTTATTTCATCTATCATAACACAAAAAAATCCAATACGCGGCAAATTTAGCAATTATTCCCGTATTGGATTGTATTAATTAATGTTTTGTAGTCACATTTAATAGGTGTCTTTTACATTTTCTTTAACCCAAGCAACAGCGTCATCAAAATTAGAGAACAAATGCTCTGTTGGTATAAGGTCTGGTATAATGTCTATACGCTCCATCATATACCTAGGTTGTTGTAATAGATTTACAAAAAGTACGTTTACATTATTTTTTTTAAGATCTACCAAAACATCTTCCATAGCATACAGGCCAGACTGGTCCATATATTGCATTTTACCGGTTCTAATAATTACCGTACTTGCTGTACTAGGTATTTGTGATGCCAGCTGTTGAAACTCGCTAGTAGAACCAAAAAATAACGGACCTTTTATATGTTTTATAAAAACTTCTTCTTTTAAGTTTTTAGGAAAGTTATCTTCATCTTTCCAAGCTTTTTCTTCCAAAAGCGATTTAACATCTGAACGTTTGGCGGTTAAATCGCCTATTTTTTTCATAAACATTAATGATGCAATAACAAGGCCTATTCCTACGGCATATACTAAGTTCCATACTGATGATAGCACTAAAACTACAAGCATTATTATAACTTCTGAACTTACTTTTAATGGTCCTATTTTTAGGTCGCGTGGTAAACTAGGAATAGCTTTTAGTCCTTTATAGTCCATAACCCCAATACCAACAGTAATTAAAATACCTGCTAATACCGCAGCTGGAATTTGAGATGCTACCGGCCCTAATGCCAACAAAACAACTAAAAGTACTATACCGGCAACCATACCAGATATTTTGGTTTTACCGCCAGAATTAATATTTACAACTGTACGTATGGTTGCACCAGCACCTGGTATACCATTAAAAATTGCAGCAATGGTATTACCAATACCTTGACCAATTAATTCTTTATTTGGCTTGTGCTTAGTTTTGGTCATATTATCTGCAACAACAGATGTAAGTAAAGAATCTATTGCGCCCAAAAGAGCTAATGTTAAAGCCGTAAATACATACGGTGTTAAAGATGTTAGACTAAACTCTGTAAAAATAGCCATATTTGGCATTGGCATTCCTGTTGGAATTTCTTCAATAGGTCTGTAAGGTAATTTAAAGACATAAGCTACGCCAGAAACAGCTAGTAGAGCCACTAGCGTACTTGGTATGGCTGTTGTAATGCGTTTAAAACCATAAATAATAACAATTGTGGCAATTGCTAATGCTAGCTCTAGCCAATTAATAAACTGTAAAGCTCTAGGTAAAACTTTTATAGCTCCAATAACACCAGAAGCTTCTTTGCCTGCCAAGGTTTTGGCTTCATTAAATGTATCGTCATTTGTTATAGCATTAGCTTTGTTGATGGTTTGTTTAAAATGATCTAAAACCAAAATATCTTCACCAACTTCATCTTTTAATATATTTTGCAGTATAACTTCTTTTGCTTGTGGTTTAAATTGATTTACAAAGTCTTTATCCTCTTTAGGATAGTAACCAATAGCTGGAAGTATTTGAGTAACTAATATTATAACCCCAATTGCGGTCATAAAGCCAGAAACAACAGGGTAAGGTATGTATTTTATGTATTTTCCCATACCTAATAGGCCAAGGCTAATTTGCATTAATCCGGCTAAAATAAATACAGATAAAATATAGGGTAGGGCTTTTTCTACATTGCCATCATGAATAGCAATAATACTAGCAATAACTACCATACTTACAGCTGTCATAGGAGCTGTTGGACCAGAAATTTGTGTGCTAGTGCCACCAAATAGGGCAGCAAAAAAACTAATAAAAATAGCCCCGTATAAACCTGCAGCGGGACCAAGACCAGAGCTAACTCCAAATGCTAATGCCAAAGGCAGAGCAACAATACCAGCGGTAATACCACCAAAAATATCTCCTTTTATATTAGAGAAAAGATTTTTCATAGATTTAAGTTAATTTCTTAGAACAATTGAATAATTAAAAATTGAACTAAGTATTTATATAATATACAATTAAATTGATAGAACTACTAAATGTAGTTTTGTTGTCATTTTAGATAAAAAAATGATAAACTACTTATAAATATACGTGTTAAAGCAAATTTATAAATGATAAATTTAATGTTCTAAAATGAGAATTAGAATTAAAAGTAATGTTTTACTTTTTTAGTTTAGCGCATTGTAGTACATAAGCACTAAAATATAACCCAGTGTTAACTTAACTCTGGCGGCGGTAAAAGTAGATTAAAATGTGGTTTAGTGTAATTTTTATAGTAGTAACTAGGTATAGCTAAAGGCTTGAAAGGATTTGTAAAAGTCCAGTTATTGTTTGAAACTATAATTTCTAATGATTTACATTCTTCATCCTCTGCAGATTTGTATGTAACTGATAATTCTATATTGTCATCTACATACAAAAGAACGGTTGGGGTAATGATAAAACCAACTACTAAAATTGCTAAAAACAGTGAGAAAAATTTTCTAAACATTTTAAATTATTGGTGTGATAAATGTATTAAACTGAAATTTAAATTAAGTTGTAATACGTTTATTTAATTTCTTTTATTTCTTCAGATGAAATCCACCCAGTTTTACCATCAGCCAATTTTATTTTAGAGTAGTCTTTTAATTGCTCTAATACAAATACTTTTGTGCCTTCATGTAATCTAAATACCTCTTTGCCTCTGCTATTTGGTTCTGCTACCACTAAAGATTCTTCATTAAAAACAATTGCTGGTCTGTTTTTAATAAAATCATTATAATTTAAGTAAGCAGCAGTTACAGTTGCTATAGCTAAAAGTAAAAAGGTTATACTTAGTATAAAAGAAATCCTTTTTTTAGTAGAATAAATAAAAAACTTAAAGGCTATATAGCTAATAACAAATAAAACTACAAGCATAACACTTATATAAGCCCATTGGTCAAAATTAAAATAACCAACAATTTTATTGTAAATACTTTTTAGTGTAGTAACCGGTAAAGGGTTAATAACATCTAAAGTCATATTTTTAGCATAACTTAAGTTGTTTTTTATTTCGCTATCATTTGGTTTAAGTAATAATGCTTTTTCATAATAATAAATACTAGGAGCAACTTTATTTAGTTTGTAATAAGCGTTTCCTAAGTTGTAATATAGTTCCGCAGAATGTTTGCCGTTTTCTATTATTTGCAAATAATCTTTTATAGCGGCATCATATTTTCCATTATTATAAGCATCTGTGGCTTTTTTAAATAGATCGTTGTTTTGAGAATACCCAAAAAACGAAATACATAAAACAAGTATAAATATTATTTTTCTCATAATTATAGTTGTTTATCCATTTGCGAAATTACTTCACTTGCCTTGTTATAATCTTGCTGCATTTGTACATTAGAAAACGGACTATAGCGTGCCATTTCACAGTTTTTTAAGAGTGATATAAAACCTTCTATTGTACCATTATCTATCTCTTTCTCATTTAGTAATTCTGTTATTTTATCTTTACTAAAATCAGATGTTTCAATTTTTAACTTAGCTTTTAAATAATTATGTAATGCTTTTTCTAAAGCAATGTAAAAAGCATCTTTTTTACCTAATGTTTTCTTTGCTGCAGATAAGTATTTACGAGCTAATTTATTTGCTTTTCTAACCTTATTGCCAACAACGTCAGAAGCCATAGCTTCTCTTTTACGGCCAAGTAATATTGCAATAGGAATTAATAGTATTGGCAATAGTAACCATAAATAAAAAGCTGTAGACTTAAAAAAATAAGTACTTGCAATAGGTGTTAAATTTGTTTTTGTTTTTATAAAATTAAACTGCTTGCCTTTTGTTTCTACAACTTGCTTGTTGGTTGTAGTAGGGTTTTTAGCAGCGGTTTCTTCTGTATTTGTTGGGCCTTCTACCACATTTATAACTAGTTCATCTGAGTTAAGGGTGTGGTATTTGTTTGTTTTTGGGTTAAAATAACTAAATGCAATACTTGGTATTGGGTATTTGCCTCTATATTCTGGTACTATGGTATAACTGTCACTAATTTTACCTTCCATACCTGTGTAAGAGGTTGTTACCTTTTCATCATGCTCTGGATCATAAACCTCTAAAGAACCAGGTAAGTTTAAGGTAGGAATATCAAATAGTTTTAAGTTTCCTTTTCCGCTAATTTCTACTTTAGCTTGTAAAGATTCTGCTGCGTTTAAATGAGTTTTACTTGTGGTAACAAAGAAATTAAAATCTCCTACAGCTCCAGTAAAACTTGCTGGTTTTCCTTGTTCTGGTAAAGATTTAACATTTATATATCTGTTACCGGCAGATACTCTTAAATTAGCTTGTGCGTAAATTGGTCCGCCAAAAAAGTCTCTTCTTTGTGTAGGTACTTGCACACCAACATCTAAAGTAAGTGGTTCTAATATGAGTTTGCCTGTTTTTTGAGGATATAATACAACACGTTTTAGTATCACAGATCTGTACTCCTCTCCTTTATAAGTATCTTCTTTAGTGGTGTATCTTTTTACAGGAATATCTTGACTCCAAAAATTATTATATTTAGGATTATCTACAGCCTGAAAACCAGAAACTTCTATAGAAGGACTAACATACATTTTATAAACAACGGTTATGGCCTCGTTTAAATAAGGATTTGGTTTGCTTATTTCTGCAACTAAATGTAGGTTTTCTTGCGCAATATCACTAGGAGATGGAGGTGCGTTAGGGTTTACAACAGCATCTGTTACCGTAATAGTTTTGGCATCCGATTTGTATTCCTGGTCATCTATAGTAATTTTTGCAGGTTCTATAGTGATACTTCCTTTAGTAGTGGGTTGTAAAATATATGAGTATGATAATGAAAATTTACGTTTACCATTATTCCAAGATCTACTAATGGATGTTGCTGGGCCCATAAGTACCGTAAACCCATTAAAGTTAGGTGCAACAAAGTTATCACCTTGTTTATTAGTTGTAAATTCTACTTTTAAGCGCTCGTTTAAGCCTAGTTTTTCTTTACTAAGTTTTACAGAAAACGTAACTTTTTCTTCTTGTGCAGCTACACTACTAAGCGTAAAAAAAGTTAGAATATATAATATGTATAGTTTCGTTTTCATGTGTTTAATTACCAATCTTTTTCGTTCTTTACTTTAGCGCCTTTTACTTTTTGGGCATCCATTTTTTCTTGAACTTTTTTCTCCTCATTCTCCATAGCTTTTAATAGGTTTTTTACCTGTTGCTTAGAGAGCTGATTAGGCCTTGGTTGCTGTTGTTGGTCTTGCGGCTTTTTATCTCCTTTATCATTTGGCTTTTTTTGGTCTTTTTTATCGTCACCTTTGCCGTCCTTATCATCTTTATTTTCTTTGTCTCCTTCGTCCCCTTTATTCTTTTTGTCTTCGCCGTCTTTTTTGTCCTTATCTTTTCCTTGGTCGTCTTTTTTATCGTCTCCGTCCCCTTCGTTCTTTTCTTTGTCTTCGTTTTTATCTTTTTGGTCTTCCTTATTGTCTTTTTGGTCGTCCTTGTTTTGGTCGTTTTTCTTTTGCTCGTCTTGTTGTTTTTTTAGTAGCTCTTTAGCTAAGGCAAAATTGTACCTGGTTTCTTCATCAGAAGGATTATTTCTAAGAGCTTCTTTGTATGCTTCTACCGCCTTTTCATACTCTTTGTTTTTCATGAAAACATTACCCATATTGTGGTATGCCTTATGTTTATCTGCTTTGGTGCTAGCTAACTCGCCAGCTTGCTTAAACCTGCCAAAAGCTTCACTATACGTTTCTTTATTGTAATAAGCACTCCCTAAATTATATGGAGCAACGGCATTTTCTGAACTTTTAGAAATTGCTTTACGGTAATTTGCTTCTGCTTGTGAAAAATTATTTTCAGATAGTTCTTTATTAGCCTCCCAAGTTAAATTTTTAGAGGTGTTTAATGCTTTTTCTTTTTCTTTAACGTCTGCATCATCTTGTGCATAAGTAAAGCATCCTATTAAAAAAACAATGTATACTAGCTTTTTCATTTATTCTACTTCTTTTTCGTTAAACAAATTAAGTTTTTGAAGCCATTTTGTTTTTCGGTCTAAAAGAAAAATATCTATGAATAAAAAGAACAATCCTGCACCAATAAACCATTGAAATTGGTCTTTGTACTCAGAAAATTGTTTGGCTTCAAACTCTGTTTTATCCATTTTATTTAATTCTTCTTTAATAATAGTTACAGCATCATTAGTATTTGTGCCATCTATAAATTGGCCATTACCTTCATCTGCAATATCTTCTAAAACGCTTTTGTTAAGTTTTGTAATTACAACTTCTCCTTGTAAGTCTTTTTTAAGACTTTGTAAAACTCCATTACGCTTTATAGGTATTGGAGCTCCTTTTTCTGTGCCAACCCCAATGGTAAATATTTTTATGCCTTGGTCTACTGCTTTTTCTACTGCACCTTCTGTAGCACCTTCAGAGTGGTCTTCTCCGTCTGATATAATAAATAACACTCTGTTTGTTTGTTCATCATCATCATAATACGTAGAAGCTAAATCTAACGCTTGGTTAATGGCTGTACCTTGAGATGATAGCATATTGGTGTTTAAACCTTGTAAAAACATTTTTGCCGCACCATAATCTGTAGTAATTGGTAATTGCGGGTACGCTTGCCCTGCGTAAGCAATAATACCAATACGGTCACTACCAAGCTGAGCAATAATTTCTGAAACAATGCGCTTTGCTTTATCTAACCTACTAGGAGCAATGTCTTCTGCAAGCATACTTTTAGATACATCAACAGCAAAAACAATATCTACACCTTCTCTTTTTACGGTTTCAAGTTTTGTGCCAATTTTAGGGTTTGCCAATCCAACTATTAAAAGTGTTAATCCTAAAATAAATACACAGAATTTTAAAATTGATTTAAAGGTAGATTTAGTAGGTGTTAAGCGCTTTAGTAAGTGTATATCAGCAAATTTCTTTTGTGCTCTTTTTTTCCAGATTAAAAGCAGCACAAAGAAGATCACCATTACAGGAATGATGAACAGTAAATAGAAATATATTTTTTCGTCTATTTGTATCATTTGTCTTTCTTAATCTTAGATAAAACTTCTAAATAAAGTGTTTCGCATTACCCATTCTAGTAAAAGTAAAATACCAGCCAAAAGTATTAATGGTCTAAACTTTTCTTCAAAATTGGTATATTTAATTTCTTCTATGTCGGTTTTTTCTAACTTATTAATTTCATCATAAATAGCTGCAAGCTTTTCATTGTCTGTAGCTCTAAAATATTGTCCGCCTGTTACTGTAGCAATTTCTTCCAGCAATTTTTCATCAATTTCTACTTGCCTCATACCATACCTGTAAGTACGGTCTGGGTTAAAGCCAATTGGCGTTAATGCATTTCCATTGGTACCTAAACCAATGGTATAGGTTTTAATTTTGTATTCTACTGCTAAATCTGCTGCAGTTTTTGGCTCTATAAAGCCAGAGTTGTTAACCCCATCTGTAAGTAAAATAATTACTTTACTTTTAGACTTGCTGTCTTTTAAACGGTTTACAGCAGTTGCTAAACCCATACCAATTGCTGTGCCATCTTCTAACTGGCCGTGCGTTATTTGGCGTAATGATGATAGTACAATAGACTTGTCACTAGTAATAGGTGTTTTTGTGTAACTCTCACCAGCATAGGCAACCAGGCCAATACGGTCATTAGGCCTTTTTTTTATAAAATCTGCGGCAACTTTTTTTAATGCTGTTAGTCTGTTTGGTTTTAAATCTCTGGCAAGCATACTAGAAGATACATCTATTGCCATAACAATATCTATACCTTTTGTAGTTTTAGTCCTGGTAGATACATCTTTGGTTTGTGGGCGTGCTAAGGCAGTAATTATTGCGGCTAATGCTAATAAGCGAAAAATAAAGAGTAAAGGCTTTAGTTTAGACAATATACTAGTGTCTGTAAAGCCTTGTGTGCTAGATATTTTTAATGCTGCAGTTTCTTGCTTATGTTTAAAAAAATACCATAGCGCAGCCAGTGGTAGCAGTAATAGCAACCAAAAAAGCTGAGGGTTTGCAAAAGTGATATTTTCTAGCATTTATTCTTTTTTATCTTCTTTAACTTCAATTGAATTAAATATACGATTAGCAATTTCCTGTGCATACTCGTCATCTGCTAAGTAGGTTACCAGTATTTGTTGCTGAAAACCTTTGCCTCCAAAACAAATTATTGCATACTCTCCATTTACCAATTCTTTAGAATTTGGCATTTTAAACTTACCAGAACCATATATTTTTAAACCTTTGGTGTCTGATGAAAAAGTGCTAAACTCTTCTTGCTTTGTGGTAATGTTTTTAGTTCCAGAAGCTTCAAATTCAGCCAATATTTTTTCTGCTACTTGGTTAAAGTTTGGCTCTGTTTCTGGGTTAGCAAACGTAGCAGATGAAACACTTACTCCAAATAATGTTTTGTTACTTTTATAAGTAAACAATTGCAGTTCTTTAACGTTTGCTTGTGCCTCTGGAGGTAATTTAACTTCTTGCCTAATTAAAACCTCTGGTGTTTCTATTTGTATTGGTGGGTAGCCATAAGAGCTTTGTACCCAATCGTTCTCTAATAATTCTTTTACCGGATGTCCAAAAGCTGTGTCCTTTACTGTTTTAAAACCGTATATTTTAATTAAGACACCTAAACCAATTAATAAAGCACCTACAAAAGTGGCAATGGCAATAATCCATTTTTTCTTTTCTTTTTTTCGCGCTAATTCTTCTAGGTATTCTTCATTTTTAAGCAGTTCTTCCTCTGTAGGCTCTGGTAACGCCTCATGTGTTTTTTCTACAATCTGAGTTATTGCCACGCGGTCTTGCTCTGCAATAGAAGTTTCTGGTTTCTTTTTGGCAAATTTTACTAAATCTGCAGTTTGTAAAACACGTTTAAATTGTGATATAGTATCGTTGTCTAACTTTAATTGCCCTGCATCTTTTAAAAATTCTAGCTTGGTAATAAGTTGGTCTGTAGTGCTTTCTAAGGCAGATATTTTTACATCTTCTTCTAAATAAGAACGTACAATAGTGGTAAGCTCAGAGTAATACTCCTTATACTCATCTTGTATAATGTACTTAGAATTTTCTAGTTTTTTAAGTTCTATAATTGCTCGGTCATATGGTGGTAATAGCGCTATTTTTTCTTCGTCAGTTAATGGTTTTTTACGTAAAATAAACCAGTAAATTAAACCGATAACCACTAGTAAACTAGCTACAATAATACCAACTAGCAACCAAGGGAATGAAGAGGCTTTTTCTACCTCCATAAGTGGTTTAATATCGTACATTTTTTGGGCAAAAGTATCTACCTTAACAGTACCAACATTAACCCTTAAAGAATCTGTAAAAAAAGCTTTACCATTAATTTCTATGCGTTGTATAGGAATTGTATAAGCACCAGAATCAAACTGAGTAAGGGCATAAGAACGCTGTAATGTAATGCGGTCTTTATACTTTGTGGTATCTATTTCTAAGGCTTCAACCATTTCTAATGGAGAAAAAGTTTGATCTTCAGGAAATAGTACTTGTGCTGTAGAGTCCGCATCTACCAATATGGTATACTTTATTTGCTCACCAATTCTAATAGCAGTAGTATCTATATCTGCTGTTATTTTAGGTTGGTTTTGGGCATAACTATAGTACGAGCCAAAAATAAGGCACGCCAAAACACATATTATTTGTAATAATGTGTTACTAGAATTTGTTATTTGCTTGTTACTAATTGTCATTATCCTCTTCGCTTAAAATAGCCTAATAGCTTTTTAACATAACTTTCGTCTACTCTACAACTTAGTGTTCCGCAGCCCGATTTTGTGAATGTTTCTTTAAAGTAAGTTACTTTATCTTGGTAGTACTTACCATAAGCTAACCTTACTTTTTTAGATTGTGTGTTTATAAGTTTTATGGCGCCAGTTTCTGCATCTTGCATTTGCACCATACCTATGTTTGGTATAGTTTCTTCACGTTCATCAAAAATACGTATGCCTGTAACATCATGTTTTTTACCTGTAATGCGTAATGTTTGTAAATAATCATCAGTAATAAAGTCAGACAACACAAATACTATGGCTTTCTTTTTCATTACATTGGTTAAATACTTTAGGGCTTCAGATAAATTTGTTTTAGTGCTTTTTGGTGTAAATTCTAACAGCTCTCTAATAATACGCAATGCGTGACTTTTTCCTTTTTTTGGAGGAATAAAAAGTTCTACTTCATCAGAAAAAAGAATTAAACCAACTTTGTCATTGTTTTGGAGTGCAGAAAAAGCAAGTGTAGCAGATATTTCTGTAATAATATCTTTTTTAAACTGATTGGTTGTACCAAAGTTTTCAGAGCCACTTACATCTACCATAAGCATCATCGTAAGCTCTCTTTCTTCCTCAAAAACTTTAATGTAAGGTTCGTTATAACGTGCGGTAACGTTCCAGTCTATAGCACGTACATCATCGCCAAATTGGTATTGGCGCACCTCACTAAACGTCATACCACGTCCTTTAAACGTAGAATGGTACTCTCCGCCAAATATATGGTTAGAGAGACGTCTAGTTTTTATCTCAATTTTTCGTACTTTTTTAAGTAATTCTTTAGTATCCATTTTTCAGTTTGCAGTGTACATTATTAGATTGTAGTTTTTGTTTGTAAAAAAACAGAACCACGACATATAACTGACGACTGATTTAAGGCACTTCTACTTCGTTTACAATCTTATTAATTATTTCTTCAGAAGTAATGTTTTCTGCTTCAGCCTCATAAGTTATTCCAATTCTATGTCTTAACACATCATGAACAACGGCTCTAACATCTTCAGGAATAACATACCCTCTACGTTTAATAAAAGCATAACATTTAGCTGCTGTAGCTAAGTTTATACTACCACGAGGAGACGCTCCAAAACTTATAAGTGGTTTTAAATTTTCTAGATTGTATTTTTCTGGGTAACGTGTGGCAAATATGATGTCTAAGATGTATTTTTCAATCTTTTCATCCATATATACTTCTTTTACAGCTTTTTGTGCATTTAATATTTGCTGTACAGTAACCACAGGTTTAACCTCATCATAAGAACCTTTTAAGTTTTGACGCATAATTAACTGCTCCTCATTAATTTTAGGATAGTCTATTACTGTTTTTAACATAAAACGGTCTACTTGTGCCTCTGGTAGTGGGTACGTACCTTCTTGCTCAACAGGGTTTTGAGTAGCCATTACTAAAAAAGGTTTTTCTAAAACAAAGGTTTCGTCTCCAATAGTTACTTGTTTTTCTTGCATAGCTTCTAACAAAGCCGACTGAACTTTTGCTGGGGCTCTGTTAATTTCATCAGCCAAAACAAAGTTTGCAAATATTGGACCTTTTTTAATAGAGAAATCATTCTCTTTAATATTGTATATCATTGTACCTACAACATCTGCAGGTAATAAATCTGGTGTAAATTGTATTCTGCTAAAGTCTCCGCGGACTGCCTTAGATAAAGTGTTAATTGCTAATGTTTTAGCTAGCCCAGGTACACCTTCTAATAATATGTGTCCTCGTCCTAGTAATCCAATTAGTAGACGTTCTACCATATGCTTTTGACCCACAATTACTTTGTTCATCTCTAGCATTAGTAGATCTATAAAAGCACTTTCTTGAGCAATTTTCTCGTTAACCGCACTAATATCTACTGTAGTATTTTCTTCCATAAGCCATTAAAATTGTTCTGCAAAATATAAAAGTATTTAATAAGATGCAAAATCTTAATTTATTTACGGTTCTGCTGTTAATAATAGGTTAAATGTTGTATAACGCTACTATTATTATGAACTATTTAAGGAATTTATTTTTAATTTTCACATAGTGTTATGAAAACCAGATGCTAGCACCCAAAAGAAGGTTTTTTTGAATGTACTTAAAAAGTTGAAAATTATTTCATTTTTTCTTTAGCTTCAAGAGTAATCGGTTTTATAAATATACTATAAACCTCATCTGGAGATAAATTTAAGTTGTAAGTAGCTAGTTTTTTTCTAAAAGCATCGCTCTTTTCAACCTTGTTATCTCCTAATTCATTTAGAATATAATAATAACTACTTTTATTTAAAACTTTTGATAGTGTAAGGTCAAATTTTTTATAATCAAAAAGGGTATAGGCTAGTAACGAGGAATCCCATTCTTTGTATTCTGTAGTTTGCTTTATTAATTTAACCTCCTTTATTTTTTCTTTGTTTTGGGTGTAATTAGAGGTAGAATATAGAAAAAATAATATAAGTAGTATTTTTTTCATTTTGTAAAAGTTTAATTAAACAGAATAATGTTTATGAGTTTATTCTTTGGTCACTTATGTTTATTTTTTTTGGGTTTAGGTGTAGGAAATAATCTATATAAAAATAAGACAAATTAAATGTATAATATTTATAAAAAAATGTTATTTATATAGTGTTAGTTTAGTTGTTTTTTTATTTTCACAACTATTATGAAAGCAACACAAAATTATTCCAGAATTATTGCCGGAACAATGACCTGGGGAAACTGGGGAAAAAACTTATCTACAACACAAATAGACAAACTAATACACCATTGTTTAAGTGTAGGCATAACTACGTTTGACCACGCAGATATTTATGGCGGCTATACCAATGAGGCTATGTTTGGTAAGGCCTTTGTTAATAGCGGAGTGTCTAGAGAACATATGCAACTTATTACCAAATGTGGAATACAACACGTTTGTGAAGCCAGAGACAATAAAATAGGGCATTACCAGTATAATAAAGATTATATTGTAAGCTCTGTTCATCAATCTTTAAAAAATTTAAAAACAGATTATATAGATTTTTTATTGTTGCATAGGCCTAGTCCTTTAATGCATCCGCTAGAAATATCAGAGGCTATTTATCAATTAAAAAAAGAAGGGAAGATTATAGATTTTGGAGTGTCTAACTTTACACCTTCTCAAATTAAAATGATAGAGACTGCGGTTCCTGTTGTTGGTAATCAGGTAGAGTTTTCATTAACACAAAATAACGTGATGTATGATGGTACTTTAGATGATTGTATTACTAATAAAAGAATGGCAATGGCTTGGAGTTCTTTGGGGTCTTATTTTAAAGAGAAAAATGACCAAACATCTCGTATAAAAGAGGCTTTAAGTTTATTAATTAAAAAGTACAATGCAACAGAAGATCAGTTATTGTTGGCTTGGGTTTTAAAGCATCCGTCAATGGTTTTTCCTGTGGTTGGTACTGCTACTCCAGAACGTATAGCGGCATCTTTTAAGGCTCTAGATATTAAATTAGAATTAGAAGATTGGTTTGTGTTGTTAAAAGCTAGTCAGGGGCATCCTGTACCTTAGAAAAATTAGATATAAAATGAATAAAAATAAAATTGCTTTAATAACTGGTGCTACAAGTGGTATTGGTATGGCAACCGCTAAAATATTTGCTAAAAATAATATAGACCTAGTGCTATGTGGTCGTAGGCAAGAGCGTTTAGATATGCTTAAAAATGAGTTAGAAAAAGAGGTTGCCGTGCACACATTAAATTTTGATGTGCGCAATAAAACAGCCGTTTTAGAACAAATTAATAGCTTGCCGCCAGAGTTTTTAGATGTAGATATTTTAATTAATAATGCGGGTAATGCACACGGTTTAGAGCCCATACAAGATGGTAATTTAGACGATTGGGACGCAATGCTAGATATTAATGTTAAAGGGTTATTGTATGTGTCTAAAGCTGTAATTCCTAATATGATAGCTAAAAAGTCTGGGCACATTATAAATATTGGTTCTACAGCTGGTAAAGAGGTATACCCAAATGGCAACGTGTATTGTGCTAGTAAGCACGCTGTAGATGCAATAAACCAAGGCATGCGTATAGATTTGAATCCGTATAATATTAGAATTGGTGCTGTAAATCCAGGAATGGTAGAGACCGAGTTTAGTGAGGTGAGATTTAAAGGAGATACTGCAAAAGCAGCAAAAGTTTACCAAGGTTTTAAGCCATTACAAGCCTTAGATATAGCAGATATTATACATTTTGTGGTTACTAGACCGTACCACGTAAATATTGCAGATTTAGTAGTTATGAGCACAGCGCAAGCAAGTAGTACAATTGTTAATAAAAACTGATTTTCTATTTTGTAACTAACATTTTTTAAAATGATAAATAAGCGACTTTTAGTTAAAAACCTTCTGGCTCATAATGACGAGAATAGTTTTTATGACAAAAAGCGCTTTATAGATATTGGTCAAAAAGAAGGAAAAGCAAAATTTTTAAAACACGTTTGCGCTTTAGCAAATAGCAATCCTAATAACAATTCCTTTATTGTTATTGGTGTAGAAGATGAAGATAATAAAATAGTTGGAGTAGATTTTTTTGATGATAGTAAAATACAAAATCTAGTAAATGCGTATTTAGATAACCCTCCTTTAATCTCTTATGAAAATATACCATTTCCTCAGCTCCCAGAGGGTAAAGTTGTAGGTTTAGTAACCATAAAATCTAACGGTAAAGTATGTGCGCTACGTAAAAATATTTGGAAATATTATGGTGGCTCTGTTTTTTTTAGAGAGGGTAGTATAAGCTTGCCTAAAGCATATGGTATAGAGTTAAAAGATCTAAATTCTAATGCTGTTGCAACTATAGAAAAACACGCCAAAAATAACATAGAACTTACTTTAGATGGTGTTATAGATTTTATAAATAATAGGCATAAAGACTTAATAAGTAATTATAAAGTTTTTAAAGAGCAATTTGTGGTTTGTTGGGCAGGAAACCAAAAAAAAGTAAAAGATAAAACGTATTATTCTAGGGTAGATATAGAGCTAATTAACGAGCAAGTAAAACTATTTTACTCCAATTTAGATGAAATAACTATAGCCTATAATGATGATTCATTTACCACCACAGAGTATGTACAATTAGGTTTGGGCAAACAACAAAAGTATTATCCGTTTGAAAAAGTAATTTTAAACTTTAATGATAATGGAAAGTATTTTATACAAAGTAATTTAATATTTAACCCTCCACAATATAACAAAAAGTCATTATACCATACCTATAATGCTACTAATGCTTTGGTAGATAAACTAGAAAAGAAACAAAAATTAACAAAGCAAGAAGATGCAGATTTACAACAGCTACCAGATATTTATTTAATTTGTTATTTAAACGATTTTCCTGAAGCTATTACACAAATGGAACGCGTAAAACCATTTGTAAAAGAATACAATAAAAATGTGTATAGGTCTTTAAAAGAGGCTTTTAGGATATTAAGAAAAGTAAAGTATAATTAAGTATAGCTAGTTATCATGATAAATTTAATAGCTTTTTAAACTTTTTTAGTTTGATGATAGCCTTAAAAACACTATCTTTTTTCAGTAAAATTAAAACACTACCACAATGGGAATATTTGATGAAATTAAAAAGAAATTAAGTCACGAATTTATAGATATAATAGAATGGTTAGATAATACTGACGATACTATTGTGCACCGTTTTGAGCGTTACCAAAACGAAATTAAAAATAACGCAAAACTAATTGTTAGAGAAGGGCAAGTTGCAGTATTTGTAAATGAAGGGCAACTAGCAGATGTTTTTAATCCCGGGACATATACTTTAAACACTCAAAACTTACCAATTTTAACGACATTAAAAGGTTGGAAGTATGGTTTTAATAGTCCGTTTAAAGCAGAGGTTTATTTTGTAAACACACGCTTATTTACAGATGAAAAATGGGGAACTAAAAACCCAATTATGCTTAGTGACGCACGCTTTGGGTTAACAGAAATTAGAGCATTTGGTACGTATAGTTTTAGAATAGAAGATGCAGGTAAATTTGTAGTAGATGTTGTAGGTACAGATGGTAATTTTACAAACTACGAAGTTAATGAGCACCTTAAAAGTTTAATAGTTACACGTTTTACAGATACTGTTGGTGAAGCTAATTTGCCAATAGAATTGTATGCTGCTAACACAACAGAACTATCTGATACTTGCCAAGAGGTTATGCAGCCAGAGTTTGGGCGCATAGGGATATTATTAGAAAAATTCTACATAGAAAATGTGTCTATGCCAGAAGAGCTTAAAAAAGAAATTTTTGAGTACAGTAGGTTAGACAAGTTAGACTTAAATAAATTAACCCAATTTAAAACAGCAAAAGCAATTGAGGCCGCAGCCAAAAATGATGGCGGTACAGCAGGTGCAGGTATGGGAATGGGTATGGGTTTTGTAATGGCACAGCAAATGGGCGGAATGATGAACCCGCAAATGATGCAGCAACAACCAGCAGTGCAACCACAAGGCGCAGCAGTACCGCCACCAATGCCAACCCAGGTACAGTACTTTTACGCAGCTAACGGTCAGCAAATGGGCCCAGTTACTTTTGATAAGCTAAAAGAGCTTTTTGCCAATAGAACCATTAATAAAGATTCATTAGTTTGGAAACAAGGTATGGCAAATTGGTCTGCTTTACAAGATGTAGAAGAATTAAAAGTATTTTTAGGTGGTAACACACCTCCTCCTTTACCAACGGTATAATACGCTAATCTTCATCAACCTAAAAAAAGTTTTACCCTTTAGTTAGGGGTAATTTTTATGGAAGAATTAAAACAATCTGAACAAAAGAAATCTTGTGCCAATTGTGGTGCAGAGTTAAAATACAAACCCGGCTCACAGCAATTAAGCTGTGGGTATTGCGGGTATGAAGAGTTTATAGAACAAGCTAAAAGTAGTTTTGAAGAGCTAGAACTAGAGCATTATTTAAAAGCTGTTGGAGATAATGCTTATACAGAAACTATAGATTTACTGCATTGTAAAAACTGTGGTGCAAATCAGCATATAGAAGAAAATTACAAATCTTTACACTGTGTGTATTGCAGTGAGCCACTAATTATAGAAGATGTAGAAAAAGAAGGCTGGATTTTACCAAGTGCTGTAGTGCCTTTTCAAATAGATGCTAAAAAGGCAAGAAGCATTTTTAAAAATTGGGTAAATGGTATTTGGTTTGCACCAGATAAACTAAAAAAAGCAGCTTTAGACCCAGAGGGTATTCGTGGGTTGTATATGCCTCATTGGACTTTTGATGCTAATATGACTGCAGATTATATAGGTAAAAGAGGTGAGTATTATTATGTAACCAGAACATATAAAACTAAAAACGGAACAAGTACAAGGCAAGAGCGCAGAACAAGGTGGTATCCTGCTTCTGGTAGTGTTAATGGTTTTGTAGATGATATTTTGATAAATGCATCTGAAAAGAAACAAAGAGAAATACCCGCCAAAGTTGCTTTTTGGAATTTTAAGGAATTAAAACCGTACAACTCTGGTTTTTTAGCTGGTTTTGTTACGGAAAAATACACCATATCATTAAAAGATGGGCACCATCAATCCTTTGAAAAAGCTAAAGAAATTGCCTACAATTGGATTCGTAGAGATATTGGTGGAGATACACAGCAAATATCTTCCACAGATATTAAACTTAAAGATGAAACTTTTAAGCATATTTTGTTGCCAATTTATATAAGCGCCTATAATTATAATGGAAAAGAATATAGGTTTTACGTAAACGGACAAACAGGAAAAATTAGTGGTACCAGACCATATTCATTCTGGAAAATATTCTTTTTAGTACTTTTTGTAGTGCTAATAATTGCATTATTTATATTATTTACCCAATGAGAAAATTAGTAATAGGAGACATACACTCTGGCTTAAAAGCATTAAAACAATTGTTACAAAAAGCAGAGGTTACTACTAGTGATCATCTTATTTTTTTAGGAGATTATGTAGATGGTTGGAGTGAGGCAGTAGAGACCATTAGCTACTTAATAACACTAAACAAAACACACAACTGTACTTTTATTAGGGGTAACCATGATGAGCTTTGCTTAAACTGGTTAAAAACAGACGAACATAATGATACCTGGGTTTTACACGGCGGACAGGCTACACAGAGTTCATATTTGGGTATAGATAGTAAAACTAAAAATGAGCATATTTCATTTTTAGAAAATTTAGAGAATTATTATTTAGATGAAGAAAATAGACTTTTTCTGCACGCAGGGTTTACCAATTTAAAGGGAGTAGATTATGAGTATTTTAAAAAAAATTTTTATTGGGATAGAACTCTTTGGGAACTTGCTTTAGCTGTAGATCGTACTTTGCCAAAAGAAGACAATAAATACCCAAAGCGGTTATTAAAATATAACGAAATTTATATTGGGCATACTCCAGTCACACGTATAGGAAAAACAGTCCCCCAAAATGCTGCAAATGTATATAATATAGATACTGGAGCTGCTTTTAAAGGACCTTTATCTATGTTAAATGTAGATACAAAAGAAGTATGGCAAAGTGATCCTGTGACTACTTTTTATCCTACAGAAAAAGGAAGGAATTAAAAATTATTGTCGACCTTTGTGAAAACAACTTGTATTATATGTCTGCACACAACATAAGATTAGAAGTAATGAAAGCCATTGAGGGCAAAGTAGAAGGTTTTATAGATAGCTACTTAGTTCCTATTGAAAAAATATGGCAACCAACAGATTTTTTACCAGACTCTCAGAGCGATAACTTTTTTAACGAAGTAGAACAAATTAGAGAAGAAGCAAAAGAGTTGGGCTATGATTTTTGGGTTACTCTAGTTGCAGATACTATAACAGAAGAAGCATTGCCAACCTATGAGTCTTGGTTAATGGATGTGGAAGGTGTAGACCAACATGATGGTCCGGAAAATGGA
This sequence comes from Cellulophaga omnivescoria, assembly GCF_001999725.1. GTDB lineage: Bacteria > Bacteroidota > Bacteroidia > Flavobacteriales > Flavobacteriaceae > Cellulophaga > Cellulophaga omnivescoria. The sequence continues at coordinate 92,757 of NZ_MDDP01000034.1, read as the reverse complement.
TGGGCCAAATGGGTTAGAAACTGGACCGCAGAAGAAAACAGACACGGTGATGTGCTAAATAAATATTTGTACTTATCTGGAAGAGTAAATATGCGTGAGGTAGAAATTACAACACAGCATTTAATTGCAGATGGTTTTGATATTGGTACAGACAGAGATCCGTATAAAAATTTTGTATATACTTCATTTCAGGAGTTAGCTACAAATATTTCTCATAAGAGAGTTGGGCAAATGGCCAAGAAAAAAGGAAACACTTTACTTGGTAAAATGTGTAATATTATTGCGGGTGACGAAATGCGCCATCACCTAGCCTATAGAGAGTTTGTAAAAGTTATTATGGATCAGGACCCTAACGGAATGATTTTAGCTTTTGCAGATATGATGAAACGTAAAATTGTTATGCCAGCGCACTTTTTACGTGAGTCTGGCGGTAGCATAGGTACTGCTTTTGAAACTTTTAGTAATTGCGCACAAAGGTTAGGTGTGTATACAGCTCAAGATTATATAGAAATCCTTAGTAAACTTAATGGTTATTGGGATATTGAAAATTTAAGAGGTTTAAATGATTCTGCAGAAAAAGCGAGAGATTATTTAACCAAACTACCTTCTAGATTACAACGTATATCGGACCGTATGAAAATTGATGATGACCAGTATCACTTTAAATGGGTACAAGCAAATGGTATGCTTTAATACTGTTTTTATACATAAAACAAAACCCCAATTCTTATAAGGAATTGGGGTTTTTTGCTTGGTTGTTGATGTAATTATAGTTTACCGTGTTTGTGCTCACTTTGCCATTTTTGCAAATCGGCCCATTTGCCTTCATAGCACATTTTTGCTTGCATAGGCCATGAAGATGGGTCGTGTATTCTATAACGCTCTCCACCAGAGTTTAAAACTTCTTGGCACTTAGCTACTGTAGCTTCAGATAATGCTTTCCAAGTTTTAATATCAAAAGAATGAAATAATCCTTCTATTTTAGGGCCAATTCCTTCTACTAATTTTAAATCGTCTTGTTTTACTTTTTTACCAAATATAGCTTTGGCTGCAGCAGCATCAAAAGCAATACCGGTCTCTTGCACAGGAGTAGGTGCCATTGCAGCTACAGGAGGAGTAACAACAGCTTTTGCTGCTTCTTTGGCTTGTGCTTTACAAGCGTCTAAATCTGATTTTAGTTGTGTATTTTTAGCTGCTAGTTCATCCTTATCTGTTGCTAATTTGTTGTTTTTGTCTTTCCATATTTGTAAATCTTCAGAGTTATCTATTACCTCTTTGTTACCTTTTCCTAGTAAGTAGCCCAGAATTGCACAAATTAAGCCTACTAAAGCAGGTATAATCCAGCACCAGATGTTTGTGTTTTCCATGTTTAATTTAGTTTTATGTGTTTTACTTTAAAGTTATTACTGTTCTTCTATTTTGCGCTTTGCCTTCTTCTGTATCATTGGTTGCAATTGGCTCATCTGGGCCTTTAGAAGATGTATTTATTTTAGACGGAGAAATTCCGTTGTTTACTAGGTATTCTTTGGCAAATTCAGCTCTTTTTAATCCAAGACCAATATTAGTTGTTCTATCGCCAGTGTTGTCTGTATGGCCAACTACATTACACATAGCACCTTCTACTTTGTCCAAATACATAGATATGTCTGCTATTTTTTGTCTTTGTTCTGTAGTTAAATTTATAGAAGCTTGTCCTGTTTTAAAATGAAGAACCAATGGATTAGATTTTATTTTTAAATAAAGAGCATCCATTTCTGCGGTGTTGTCTTCTGCAATAACAGCGTCATAAGCCACTGGACCAAGGTAAATACTATCTTTAGGTACCATTGAATTCATTAATTGTCCAGAAATATTTAATTTAGAAGATGGCACACCACTAGCAACAATATAATTTTTAATGGTATTTGCTCTGGCTATGCCTAAGTTAGGGTAAGCAGAATTGTTTTCTTCGTTATCTGTATAATAGCCTGTAATGGTAACAGCGTTTTTAGAGTCTTTATCTAAATACTGTTGTACAGCAGCTACACCTTTATTTACATTTTCTGATAAAGGTTGTTGGTATGCAAATTCTGATGTTTTAAAATTGAAATTATCATTGTTTTCAAATTCAAAACCATTTCCTTTTAAAGAAAAAGGATAAGCAGTTGCTTTTGGTTCAATTGGTGTTTGTTCCTCTTTATTAGTTTCCGTTACAGAACTAGAATCTGTAGTTGCAAATCCGCAACAAGTACAGCACGTAATAAAAAAGTAAGTTCCTACTAGAATAGTGATAATTATTCCTAGCAGATACATTAGTTTTTTTGTCATAATGGTCTGGTTTTTTTGTGTTTACGCTACAATGTAAAAAAAAATTATTTAAAATGTTAAAAATGTTAAAGAAATACGCATTCTTAAACTTTTTTTAATGAATTTTTTACTTTTTGCGTTTGCACTTACCAGTTATGTACTAAAACCTACCAAATATACATTGTTTGCTTATGAATATATAATTCTGTAAAAAAACCAGAAATATTAATATTACTTTTATAATATCATAGTAGGAAAAAAACCCTGTTCTCCCGTAAAGTACGGCATTGAATTTGGGTTTTTTTCATTTTATTATTAGTTAGTTAGCTGTGTGTAAATTTTAGGTACAAAAAAGCCGCTGTATACATTTGTAAACAGCGGCTTTATATTTTTATGTTTTTCTGTTATAAATTAAATTTAATCCCTTGAGCAAGAGGTAGTTCTGTTGTGTAGTTAATTGTGTTTGTTTGTCTTCTCATATAAACTTTCCAAGCATCAGAACCAGATTCACGTCCTCCGCCAGTTTCTTTTTCACCTCCAAATGCACCACCAATTTCTGCGCCAGACGTACCTATGTTTACATTTGCTATACCACAATCAGATCCTTGTACAGATAAAAAGTGTTCTGCCTCGCGTAAATTGTTTGTCATTATAGCAGAAGACAAACCTTGTGCAACACCGTTTTGCATTTCTAGGGCATTTTCTACACCGCCAGAATATTTTAACAAGTATAAAATAGGAGCAAACGTTTCATGTTGTACAATCTCAAAAGAGTTTTTGGCTTCTGCAATTGCTGGTTTAACATAACAACCACTTTCATAACCTTCTCCATCTAAAACACCGCCTTCTACTACAATGTTGCCACCTTCTTTAACAACTTTGTCTAAAGCATCTTGATACATTTTTACTGCATCTTTATCTATAATTGGTCCTACGTGATTGTTTTCATCTAGTGGGTTACCAATACGTAATTGTTTGTAAGCACTTACAACTGCATCTTTTACTTTATCGTAAATAGAGTCGTGTATAATTAATCTACGTGTAGATGTACAACGTTGGCCTGCTGTACCTACGGCACCAAATACGGCACCAATAACAGTCATTTTTATATCTGCATCTGGTGTAACTATAATTGCATTGTTACCTCCTAACTCCAATAAAGACTTTCCTAAACGACCAGCTACTTCTTTAGCAACAATTTTACCCATTCTGGTAGATCCTGTAGCCGATACTAAAGGAATGCGAGTATCTTTTGTCATCATTTCACCAACTTTATAGTCGCCATTTATTAGGTTGCAAATACCTTCTGGCAAGTTATTGGCAGCAAAAACCTCTGCAGCAATATTTTGGCAAGCTACACCACACATAGGCGTTTTTTCACTAGGTTTCCACACACAAACATCTCCACAAATCCAAGCTAAGGCAGTATTCCAAGCCCAAACGGCAACCGGAAAATTAAACGCAGATATAATGCCAACTACGCCAAGTGGGTGGTATTGCTCATACATTCTATGTCCTGGACGCTCGGAGTGCATTGTTAGTCCGTGTAATTGTCTAGACAACCCAACTGCAAAGTCGCATATGTCTATCATTTCCTGTACTTCCCCTAAGCCTTCCTGGTAACTTTTTCCCATTTCATAGGAAACAAGTTTTCCAAGCGCTTCTTTTTTTTCTCTTAATTTTTCTCCAAACTGGCGTACAATTTCTCCTCGTTGTGGAGCTGGCATTGTTCTCCATGTTTTAAATGCAGAAGTAGCAGTTTTCATTACAATATTGTAATCTTCTTTTGTGGTAGCTTTTACTTTACCAATAAGTTTACCGTCTACTGGAGAATAACTTTCTATAATGTCTCCGTTAGAGAAATTATTAGAGCCGGTAGAAGTTCCTTCATTAATATCTTTAAGGCCCAATTCTTTTAAGGCGCTTTCTATTCCAAAAGATGTTGCTATTTTTGACATTTTTATAACTTTTATATTAAAAATTGTTATGTTTCACACAAAGTTACAAATAAATGTGCTTTGTTTAACAAAACTAGGTAATGGTTTATGATAGGTGTTTATACGCTCGGTAAATTATTCTTCATCTGCGGTATACCTACTATCCACAGGCATTACAGTGCCACAATTATCACAAGTACGATGTTCTTTAGAACCGTAAAATATTTTAAAATGACTTAAAAAGTCTTTCTCTATATCGTTAAGGGTAAAATAAGCTTCGTAAAGTTTATGGTTGCAATTATCACAATACCAAAGTAGACCATCGTCTACTCCAAGATTATTTCTTTTACGTTCTATAACTAAGCCAATAGAGTCTTTGTGCCGAACAGGAGAATGCGGTACTTTTGCTGGGTGTAAATACATATCACCAGGCCCCAATTGCATTGTTTTCTTTTTGCCATCTTCTTGTATATGTACTTCTATGGTGCCTTCTAACTGATAAAAAAGTTCTTCTGTTTCGTTATAATGGTAGTCTTTTCTGGCGTTTGGGCCTGCTACAATCATAACTATATAATCACCTGCATCTTTATATAAATTTTTGTTGCCAACAGGTGGTTTTAAGGTGTCTCTGTTTTCAGAAATCCATTTGTTTAAATTAAAGGGTGCTCTTATAGCCATAATTCTTTTCTTTATTTACGCAAAATGCTTATCAAATTTAAGAAAAGAAAATAGTTTATCCGTTTGTTATTTGTATAAGATTTGGGTGGCGTAGTGTTCGCCTTGTTTGTTAGTAAGTATACACAATCCTGTATATTCAAAATCTGTTTCTATATTGTCTCTATGCTTTGGGCTGTTTAGCCATCCATTAAGTATTTGTGATGCTGTACTGTATTGGTTTGCTACATTTTCTGCTACCAAACTAGCGTTGGTTTCTAATGATAAACTTTCTGCTCTTTGTATAAAATTATCATGGTTAATAGAATTGATTTCTATCATATAAATATTATGCTCTTTTGCATACCTATATGCGTTGTTACTTATTTGTAATTTTTTTAAGCCAATATTAGTTCGGTGGTTATTAATTAAGGCAAATAATTCTGCTTCCATTTTGGTTGCGGCAACTTCTTCATAAAGTTCATCTGCACCATCAGTTTTATTACAGCTTATAAAAAGTATAAGCAAAAGAGGAATTAGGGGAAATTTCATCTTATACATAACAATCAATCTTCATTTAAAATTTAGATGTTGTAAAAATATAGGTATAAGTAATTGTGTTAGTGTTAAATACTATGTATGATGAAATAAAAACGGTAAAAAGTATATTTATAGATTAAATACAATTATACGTGTTAACTGTACTTGTAATTGATAATTTACTTGTAAAAAAGTTGTGTGTAATAGTAATCTCCGTCTTGTTTATGCATTACGCTAATACCTGTGTGGGTGTAATCTCCTTCTAAATTAGCCTTGTGTCCTTCACTTTGCAACCAACTATTTAGTGTTTTTTGTGCGGTTGTGTAGCTGTTAGCTATGTTTTCTGAAATGTAATTGGCGCCAGTTTCTTCTGATATAGCTTTTGCTCTTTCCTGAAAATTAGCGTGACCAAGATCATTAGTATTAGCCATATATTTGCTATGTGTAGCAGCATATTTTTTAGCTATATCACTCTTTTTTAGAGGTAACAAGCCTAAAGATTCTCTATGTGCATTAACTTTTAAAAACAAGTCATTTTCTATTTCTACGTTGTTTAATGTGCTAATTTCTTCTTCTAAGTTGTCTTTAGAACAACTGGTTATAATTAAAGGTAAAAGCACTAATAATAAGTAATATAGCTTTTTTAACATGGTTAGTGTAAAACAGGTTTTAGTTAGGTTGGTTTAATTTATGGTTAATATAAATAAAAAGTAGCAACAAATGGACAAATAAATACGTTCTTGTTAAATAATTTGTTTTTAACAAGATATTACCCAGTTTTCAGGGAGTATTCTATGTATTTTAAACTGTACTTTTACCAAAACTAATTTTTTATGAAAACCAAATCAATCTTTCTTGTATTATGTTTAGCCCTTTTTTTTGGATGTAAAAAGAAAGCAACTGTTGTAGATGAAGAGTCTGCTGCAAAATATGCAGAATACGTATCTGGCTATACACAAGGCATTATTTCTACTAAAGCACCTGTAAAAATTGTTTTAAGTAAGCCTGTAGCAGAGTGGGCAAACGGAAAAGATTTAAGTTCTAGTGTTTTAGATGTTTCTCCTAGTGTATCAGGAAAAATAAAAGCAATAAATGAGAATACTCTAGTTTTTACTCCGTCTAAGGCATTTAAACAAAATACAGAGTATACGTTTTTAGTAAACTTAAAAGAAATTTATAAAGATATTCCTGGTGAATTAGAAGAGTTTGCTTTTTCTGTTAACACAATAAAACAAGAGTTTAGTGTAACATTAAGTCCTATGCAAGCATATTCTAAAGAATATCAATACATAGACTTACAGTTAAGATCTGCAGATATATTAACCTTAGAAACCGTAAAAAAATTAACTTCTGCTACATATAAAGGTAAAAAGTTACCTTTTAAATATGGTAATAATCCAAAAAGTGGAACACAGTTTCAGCTTAAGTTAGATAGTATAAAGAGGTACAATGAAGATGAAAAATTAGAGTTGGTATATGATGGAAATTCTTTTGATATAGATACAAAAGGAAAAATAGAAGTTGTAATTCCTGGTAAAAATAATTTTTCAATATTAAATGTAGATGTAAGGCAAACAGGAAGTCCTGCCGTAAAAATCAATTTTTCAGACCCATTAAAAAAAGGTCAAAATTTAAAAGGTTTGGTTGTATTAGAGAACGATGCAAACCCTAAATTTTCTATAAAGGGAAATACGCTTTATTTGTACCCTTCACAAAACCATACTGGATCCTTATTATTAGAGGTTTTTGATGGTATAAAAAGGGGTGATGGTGTAAAACTTAAAAAAAAATATACAGAGCATATAGCTTTTGAGCAAATTAAACCACAGGTTAGAGCGTTGTCTAACGGTGTTATTTTGCCATCATCTACCAACTTAAAAGTAAATTTTGAGGCCGTAAACTTAAAAGCTGTAGATGTTAAGGTTTTTCGTATTTATGAAAACAATGTACTTCAGTTTTTACAAGTAACAGAGTTAGGTGGTAACAACCAATTACGTAGAGTTGCAAGGCCAATTGCAAGTAAAAAACTAAAGCTAATAGATGAGCTTACCGTTAATAATGGTAAATGGCAAGCACACGCATTAGACTTAACAAATTTAATAACACCAGAAAAGGGTGCTATTTACAGAGTAGAGTTTTCTTTTAAACCACAATATAGTTTGTACACTTGTAGTGATGGAACAAACTTTAGTCCTTTTGATGAAGAGGAAAATAATGATGATTTTGATGAAGAAACAGAAAGTAGCTATTGGGATAATTCTGAAAGTTACTACAACAATGATTATAGCTGGAGTGAAAGAGAAAATCCTTGTCACACATCATACTACGTAAATAAAAAAGTAGGAATTAATGTTTTGGCAACAGATATTGGAGTAACGGTAAAAAAAGGTGTCAATAAAAATTACTTTGTAGCTACTACAGATCTTGTAACAGCCAAACCAATAGTAGGTGCTAAAGTTACTTTTTATAACTACCAGCAACAAGAGTTAGGAACGGTAACAACAAATGCAGAAGGAGTATCTTTTTATGATGCTAAGCATTTAGCATTTTTTGCAGTAGCAGAATTTAAAGGCCAAAAAACATATGTAAAACTTAATGATGGTAACGCCTTGTCAGTAAGTAAGTTTAAGGTTTCAGGAGTGAAGCTACAAAAAGGTATTAAGGGCTATATTTTTGGAGAACGTGGTGTTTGGCGTCCAGGAGATATGTTACACCTATCATTTGTTTTAAATGACAATGCTAATAAATTACCTGCTAACCATCCTGTAAAATTAGAATTATTAGACCCTTATAATGATGTGGTTCATAGAGAAATAAAAACATTAGGTGTAAACAACTTTTATAACTTTCCTATACAAACAGATGAAGACGCTATGACGGGAGACTGGTTGGCAAAAGTATCTGTTGGTGGAGCACAGTTTACAAAAACCATTAAAATTGAAACCATAAAACCGAATCGTTTAAAAATTAAAAACAATTTTGGAGAAGATATACTTAATGGCAAACAACCTATAAAAGGCACAATGGAAGTTAAGTGGTTGCACGGTGCAATTGCAAAAAATTTAAATACAGATATTGCAGCTAAATTTAATGCAGTAGAAACCAAATTTAAAAATTATCCAGGTTATATTTTTGATGATCCAAGTAGAGGTTTTTCTGCAGAAGAACAAATGGTTTATAATGGCAAAATAGATGCAGAAGGTAAAGCTAATTTTTCTATCAATCCACAATTAGAGAGTAACCCTCCGGGTATGTTAAAGGCATCTTTTGTAACTAAAGTATACGAAAACGGCGGAGATTTTAGCACAGATGTTTTTAGTAAAGATTATTCTCCTTATGACACGTACATTGGGCTTAATGTACCAAAGGGAGACAAGTCTAAAGGGATGCTGTTAACAGATGTTAAACATAATTTTGAAGTGGTTTCTGTAGATCAAAACGGAAAACCTAAGGCAGTTAAAAACCTAAAAGTAGCCATTTATAAAATTCAGTGGCGTTGGTGGTGGGAGACATCAGAAGATAACTTAACGCATTATGGTAATAGTGGTTACAGAAATAAGGTTTTTGAAACAACAATTAGCACAAACTCTAAAGGAAAAGGAAATTTTGAATTTGAATTAAAATACCCAGACTGGGGAAGGTACTTAGTTAGAGTAGAAGATGAAAATGGCGGGCACGCAACAGGCAAAGCTGTTTATATAGATTGGCCAGGCTGGGCAGGGAAGTCTAAAAAGAACGATCCGTCTGCTGCTACTATGTTGTTATTTTCGTCTGATAAAGAAAAATACAATGTTGGAGAAAAAGCAACATTTACTTTTCCTAGCTCAGAAAACGGAAGAGCTTTAGTTACCGTAGAAAATGGTAATGAAGTGTTACAATCTCTTTGGGTAGAAACTCAAAAAGGAGAAACTAAGTTTACAATACCAATGACAAAGGAATTTACACCAAATGTGTTTATTCATATTTCTTTATTACAACCACACGCCTCTACGCAAAACGATTTGCCAATACGTATGTATGGTGTAATTCCAATCTCTGTAGAAAATAAAGAAACAAAATTAGAACCAGAAATTGAAATGCCAGATGTGCTTAGGCCAGAAGAAACAATTAGTGTTAAAGTAAGCGAAAAAGAAGGCAAAGCAATGACATATACTATTGCTATTGTAGATGAAGGTTTGTTAGATTTAACTAGGTTTAAAACACCTAACCCTTGGGGAACTTTTTATGCAGATGAAGCATTAGGAGTAAAAACCTGGGATGTTTATGATGATGTTATTGGTGCTTTTGGCGGCAGAATAAATCAGGTATTTGCTATTGGTGGTGATGATGAACTTGCTGGGGCTAAAAGCAAAAAAGCAAATAGGTTTGAGCCTATGGTGGTACATTTAGGCCCTTTTAAATTAGAAAAAGGACAAACTAAAGCACATAAAATTAAAATACCAAAGTACGTAGGTTCTGTTAGAACAATGGTTGTTGCTGCAGATGCAGAGAAGGAAGCATATGGTAGTGAAGAAAAAACAACACCAGTGCGTAAACCCTTAATGATTTTAGCGTCATTACCACGTAAAATAACTCCGGGAGAATTTGTAATATTACCAGTTACTGTTTTTGCTATGGAGAAAAAGGTTAAAAATGTAACAGTAAAAATTAAGGATAACAAGGCTTTTACTATTGAAGCTGGAAATACCAAATCGTTAAGGTTTACTACTCCAGACGAGAAAATGGCGTATTTTGTTCTTAAAGTATCGGACTTTAAAGGTATTGGTAAAGTAATAGTAGAGGCTTCTGGTAATGGAGAAAAAGCATCTTTTGAGATTCCAATAGATGTGGTAAATCCTAATCCTGTTACTGCAGAGGCAACCAATTATGTATTAGATCCTAACAGTAGTAAAAATATTAGTTTAGAAACTTTTGGTGTAGCTGGTACAAATACGGCATCAATAGAACTATCTACATTACCACCAATGAATTTTAACGGAAGAATGCAATACTTAATTCGTTACCCACACGGTTGTGTAGAGCAAACTACATCTGGTGCTTTTCCTCAGTTATTTTTAGCAGATATTTTTGATATGCCTAAATCGAAAAAAGAAGAAGTGCAGAAAAACGTAGAAATGGCTATAAATCGTTTAGCTGGTTTCCAAAAATCTAACGGAGGTTTATCATACTGGCCAGGTCAAGGTAGTGCCAACGATTGGGGAACAACCTATGCTGGACATTTTATGTTAGAAGCAGAAAAAAGAGGATATGCATTACCAATAGGATTTAAATCTAAATGGATAACTTATCAAAAGAATGTAGCAAAACAGTACAGAACCAGTGGTAGATACACCTTATTACCGCAAGCATACCGTTTATATACACTAGCATTAGCTGGTAACGCAGATGTTGCGTCTATGAACAGGTTACAAGAAACAAAAGACTTGTCTAACCAATCTAAATTAAGACTAGCAGCTGCTTATGCCCTTATTGGGCAAAAATCTGTAGCTACCAAGTTAATGAACAGTGCTACTTTAGATTTTACCAATGTTAAACATAATTATGGAACGTATGGTTCTGTAGAACGCAATAAGGCTATGGCTTTAGAAACTATGTCTATAATGGAAAACAAAAAAGCGTCTCAGCAGTTGGCAAAAGAAATTGCAGAAGCTTTAAATAGCAATACCTATATGAGTACACAAAGTACAGCATATAGCTTATTAGCAATGGCTAAATTTGCAGATATGGTTGGTGGTAAAGGTATAAATGCAACACTAAAAGTTAACGGTAATAAAGATAATGTTAGTACAAGTAAAACATTGGCTAACAGGTCACTTTCTATTAAAAATGGAAGTAACTCTTTGCAAATAAAAAATAATGAGGGTAATACACTTTATGTAACCTTGGTTAACAGTGGTAAGTTGCCTGTGGGTGAAGAAAAAACAGTGCAGAATAACTTAAGTGTAAATGTTGTCTTCAAATCTAGAAATGGTAGTTCTATAGATGCATCACAAATACAACAAGGAACAGATTTTGTTGCTGAGGTTGTACTAAAAAATACTACCAATAGTAAAATTGAAGACGTAGCATTAACTGAAATTTTTCCTAGTGGATGGGAAATTGTAAATACACGTTTTACAGATTTTGGCAATTTTGCAGCAAACAATGTAACCTATACAGATTTACGTGATGATAGAGCTAATTTTTATTTTGACTTAAAAGAAAATGAAACTAAAAGCTTTAGAGTTTTATTAAACGCATCATACCTAGGAACATATTATTTGCCTGGTGTGCAAGCAGAAGCTATGTATGATAATGATTACTTAGTACGTACAAAAGGACGTTGGGTAGAGGTTGTAAAATAAACACAACTTCTACGCAACCTTTTTTAAATTTTTGGTTCTAATTAGTATATAACAATTATAAAATTAGAATTATGAAATTTAAATTAGCTTGTATTGGTTTACTTGGTGTTTTATTCTTGAATTGTTCTTCAGATGATGATCTTGTTTGCGCAGAAGATTATACAGGAGAGTTAACAGCGGTAGAAAGTGTGTTGCAAGGTACTTGGGTGTTAACGGCGGTAGAATCTAGTGTAGCAGTAGATTTAACAGATGATGAAGAAGATAATCCTATAAAAGATATTTTTGTACAAAGTACAGATTGCCAAAATGATGCTGAATACAATTTTATGACGGACAGAAGTTTTACGTTTAAACAAGGTTTAACAGCTGCAAATTGTGAGCAAAAGAGTGATATTTTAGGAACTTGGCAATTTACTGGTAATACTTTAAATTTTTCTAGTGCGTGTACAATTTTTAGTTCGCAAATTAATTTAAATGATGACGAAACAGCTTTCTCTGTAGAAAGCCTGTTAAATATTAGAGACATAAATAATCAATTGGTTGAAGCTGAGGTAACATATACCTACACTAAAAATTAATTATAACCAACAAAACTTAGGGCGTCTAAGTTTATTTAGGCGCTTTTTATGCATAAAAAAGTAGCTTTTAAAGGGTTTCTGTAGGGTGTTCTTGTGTTTCTTCTAAAACAAAAGCAAAAACTAACTCGCCAATAGTTTTTATAGGCGTATAAAGTGTAGAGCTTTCTATGGTTTCTTGCTTAACAATTTGTAGTTTGTTGTTTGCTTGGTCTAAAAATAAGAGAAGTGCTCCTATAATAACAGCAACTTTTAGAGCGCCAAATAAGCCGCCAGCTATTCTATTTAAAGTGCCAAGCATAACAGCTTTAGCAACTTTGGTAAGCAGTTTACCAATTAAATTAATAATAAGTACCACCACAATAAAAGTTAAGATGGAAGATGCAATGTGTATAGTGCTTTGGTCCCATTGCCATTTTTCAGTAAGGTAATTGCCAATAATGTAAGAGAAATGTATAGCAGCATATATACCAGCAACTAATGCAATTAAAGAGGCTATTTCTATTAAAAGTCCGTTTTTAATGCCTTTATAAAGTCCAAAAATTACTAGTATGCCAAGTATAATGTCTAAAAAATTCATTCTCAAGTGTTTTTACAAATATAGGATATTGATTTGTACCTTTACATCTTATTAAAAAACAGAATAAAACAACATAAATTTTGTAACTATTACAATGTCAAGAGATACCGAATTAAAAGAGAGATGGGATGTTTTAGTAGAAAAATTATCTGCCCAATTTGCAGATGGTGATACACTAGAGCTAGATGCAATTATATACTTGGTAGGCATACAAGAGTTAGGTAAACCACACGCTAAATATAAAAAAGACGAAAAAATAAATTTAATGCATATTGCCATTTGTAGGTTACTAGAGCCTTATGGTTATTATGAGTTTGAAATGTTTGATGAAGACGGATGGCCACATTATAAAATAAAAGAAGAGTTGCCAACATTAAAAGCAGGTGAACAAAGTGTTTTAATGAAAGAAGCTTTGGTAAATTATTTTGTAGAAAAACAATACATAGACTAAAAATAGTAAAATGTAGTTTTAATATGGGTTTTGTAAGCAAACTTAAAAATACGGTAATTGGTAAATTTTTACGCAACAACCCTAAAAAAAGCATAGTAGTAACAGTACTACTTATTGCGTATTATTTTTGCTTGCCAAAACAACTATTTAATGTGCCAACAGCTACTGTTGTAGAAAGTGAAGAAGGGATGCTTTTAGGAGCCCAAATTGCTAGCGATGGTCAGTGGCGTTTTCCTAAAGTAGATAGTATACCTAAAAAATTTGAGCATTGTTTACTACAGTTTGAAGATGCACACTTTTACAAGCATTTTGGTTTTAATCCTGTTTCTATAGCTAAAGCTGTTGGGCAAAATATAAAAGCAGGTAAAACAGTACGTGGTGGTAGCACCATAACACAACAAGTAATACGTTTAGCGCGTAAAGGCAAAAGCAGGTCTTATGCAGAAAAATTTATAGAGCTTATATGGGCAACACGCCTAGAGTTTAGGTATAGCAAAGAAGAAATACTAAAAATGTATGCTAGTAATGCACCTTATGGCGGTAACGTTGTGGGCTTAGAGGTTGCATCTTGGCGTTATTTTGGGTTAAAATCGCATCAACTATCTTGGGCAGAAACTGCAACACTAGCTGTTTTACCAAACGCACCTAGTTTAATATATCCAGGTAAAAACCAACAGCGTTTATTAGTTAAAAGAAATGCTTTATTACGTAAACTTTTAGATAAAGGCATTATAAATAAAACTACCTACAATTTAGCCCTGCTAGAAGAGCTGCCACAAAAGCCGTATGCATTACCACAAAATGCACAACATTTGGTTACGCACTTATCCAAAAAACATAAAGGAGAGCGTATTGTAAGTAGTATAAAAGCTCCTTTACAAGAAAGTGTAAATGCAGTGGTACAAAAACACTACTTACACTTAAAACAGAATGAAGTTTATAATGCAGCTGTTCTAGTTTTAGACGTTAATACACGTAAAGTTTTGGCGTATGTAGGTAATACAAAAACAGATAAAAGTCATCAAAAAGATGTAGATATGGTACAAGCAAACCGCAGTACGGGCAGTACCATAAAACCATTATTGTATACCGCAATGTTAGATGCTGGTGAGCTATTACCCAATATGTTGGTTGCAGATATACCTACACAAATTGCTGGGTACACACCTCAAAATTTTAATGAAGACTTTAGTGGCGCTGTAGAGGCTAAAAAGGCATTAGCAAGATCACTAAATATACCAGCTGTTAGGTTGTTACAATCATACGGATTGCAAAAATTTAGAGACCAGTTAAATCTGTTTCATCTAAAAGGTATTAACAAATCTGCAGATCATTACGGGTTAACATTAATTTTAGGAGGTGCAGAAAGTAGCCTTTGGGACTTGTGTAAAACTTATGCATCTATGGCATCTACGGTAAACCATTTTAATACAACATCTAGCGAGTATTTTACAAATGAATTTGCAGAACCAGTTTTAAAAGCAAACGAAACTGTAGATTTTGGAAAAAAATCTACAGAAAAAACAATTTTTGATGCAGCAAGTATGTATCTTACTTTTGAAGCAATGAAAGAGGTAAACCGACCAGAAGGACAGGAGTCTTGGGAGTTTTATGACTCGTCTAAACCAATTGCTTGGAAAACAGGTACTAGTTTTGGTAATAAAGATGCGTGGGCAATTGGAGCAACTAAAAATTACGTGGTTGGTGTTTGGGTTGGTAATGCAGATGGTGAAGGTAGACCAAATGTAACAGGTGTTACCAGTGCAGCACCAATTTTATTTGACGTTTTTAATGTTTTACCTAAAACAAGTTGGTTTTTAAAACCTTTGGATGAGTTTACAGAAATAGATGTATGTAGTAATAGCGGCTACTTAGCAACACCAAATTGCCCAATAAAAAAAATAAGTATACCTGCTAAACAAAATTATGTAGAGGCTTGCCCTTACCATAAATTAGTGCATTTAGATGCCAAGCAGCAGTTTCAGGTTAATACTTCATGTGAGTTGTTAGAGAATATGGTAACCAAGCCTTGGTTTGTTTTGCCTCCTATACAAGAGTTTTACTACAAAAAAACCAACGTTACGTACAAAACATTACCAGATTTTAGAAACGACTGTAAAACTGAAAATGCAAGGGTAATGGAGTTTATTTATCCTAAAAGTGGAGCAAAAATTACTCTACCAAAAAACTTTGATGGCGAAACCAATGAGCTGGTTTTAAAAATAGCACACTCTAAATCTAAAACAAAAGTATTTTGGTATGTAGATGATAGGTTTGTAAAACAAACAGATACCTTTCATGAAATAGCTATTTTGCCAAAACCTGGTGTGCATAAAATTACCGTTGTAGATGAGGTTGGTAATGATGCTGTTATTTGGATAACAATACTAGAGTAGCTGTAACTATAACTACCCTAGTATTAAATTATATTTTATGGTAAAAGAACACTTGTTATTTTAAATGTGTGTTCTTTTAAAGCTTGCTCGCTTTCTATTAAAATTTCTATAGTCCAGTTTGGCTGTGCTTCTTCCTTTAAGCTTATGCTAAGTTTGTGAGCTCCATACCTACTACTTCCATAATTCATTTTTTTACCTTCTTCATTGTAAATAAATATATCTACAATTTTTTCCTTAGGATCCTCTACGTAAAAAGACAACGCATTTTTTTCGCCAAAGCCACCAAAACCTTCAAAAAACTGCTTAAAAGCATCAACAGTTTCTGCCATACCTTCTGCAATTACGCCAGATTCTTTAAGTTCTTTTAGCTTTTTTTGGTATTCTTTTTCATCTTTTTCTTTTAGTTTATCTAAAGCCGCCTTGTCTACCAAAGTAACCTTAACATCTTTATACTTTTTGCTTAATAAGTTTTTGTTATAGTAATTAAGCGGGTTTTTAACAATAACTTTTCCGCCATTAGCTTCTGTAGGGCTAAAGTATTTTAGAACGCCTTCAATATTTATTAAATTAATTGCTTTACGTGTTGGGGCTTCAAGTTTAATTTTTAATTCATTGTTATTGCTATAATCATCTCCAAAAAAGCTTTCTTTTTTTTGTAAAGTACTGCCATCATCTGCAGATGCGCTTGTGATAGACTTTATTTTTACCTGGTTAAATTCATCTACTTTAACACCTTTAATTAAGGCGGTTAATTCTACAAAACTTTTGTCAGAATCTAAATGTCGTTCTTCTTTAATGTCATTTACAAATAAATTTATATCCTGCGCTAATATTAGTTTACTACATAGCCCTAATGCTATACAAATAAGAACTTTTTTTGTCATTTGTTGTTGTTTTTAAAATTGAATAGTTGAAAAATAAATAGTTTTTTTATAGCCAGCAGAATATAGTTTGTTTCTTATTTTTTTATACTGCTGCACGTGTGTTGGTGTATAAATAAAATAGGTAGGAATTTCTTGACTGTCTACAGTTAAAAATAGAGGCACTAATGCTTCAGCTTTATTCTCTAATGGTAGTTTGTGCATTACCTTATACTCGCATTTAAATCCTTTGGCTTCGCACTGCTTTGTTATTTCGCTAATAGCAATAATAGCATCTACCCTAAGTTTGCCCGTTACACTAATTTCCGGAACATTTAAAAATAGCTCGTTGTTAATGTTGGTTTTAAAAGTAAGATTGTCTTTTTCTAAGCTTAAATCTTGATACTGAAAAAACAAGCCTTCATCTAGTAAGTTGTTTACTTTTTTTGTGCCCATTGCACTCCTAATTAAAATAATTGGCGCAATAATTACAAAAATTACGATGGCTAAAATTAGCCCAATTATTGAAGAAATAATAGCGCGTCCACTAAAGCAACTTTTAAAAATTAAGTCCCAATAATTAGCAATAGAGTTGGTTTGAAAACAATAGGTAACAATTTTAATAATGTTTCCAGAGTTAATAAAAAAATTGATAAGCAAAATAATAACACCTGCTACTAGCAAGAGTACTCTAATTCCGTCCATAAGGTTATAAATTTGGTTAAGGTTATTTGTTTTAAGTATTCACTTAAAACTGGTTAAAACTTATAACGGAGCTATTTTTGTAAAAGTACTTTTAGATAGTTTTTTTTAGTTATTGTACATAAAATAATGCACATTAGTACATAGTATTTTTGTTTTTAGACGTTTTTGGTATTTGTTGTATGGCATCCCAATGCTCTATAATTTTACCATTTTGGTCAAATCTAAAAAAATCCATAGTAACATACTCATCATTACCAGGCCACGTTTGGTGCGTGTGCAAAGCCACCAGATTACCCTCTGTTATAGCCCTAACAAACTCAATGGTTTTGTTTGGGTATTCTGTTTGCATACGCTCAAAATATGCTATAAAACCCTCTTTACCATTCTCAACATCTGGGTTGTGCTGTATGTACTCTTCACCAACATATAATTCTACCGCTTTTTTAGGATTTCCTAAATATGCAGTTTTGTAAAATGCAATTGCTTTTTCTTTTAAATTAAGACTCATATTAGCTTTTTACTTTAAAGGTACTATTTTTTAAATTTAACATTTTTAGCTTTGTTTTACGTGTTATTTTTTAATCTATATTTGCCGCCTTTTTTAAAGGAAATTGAATACTGAAATACAAATAGAGAAGTGGCTCTCCTGGGTAGATGAGCTTTCTTGTAACGATTATGTAGTAATTGATGATTTTTTAGATACAAGCACGTATTTAGAAGTTAGAAAATTCTTTTTATCTAAGCTAAATTATTTTGCACAAGCTGGTATTGGTGCGCTAGATAAAAACGTGGTACATACCGAAATTAGAGGAGACCATACTTTTTGGTTAAACAAAGAGAGAGATGTTGAAATTACTGCCTTTTGGAAAATTGTAGACCAAGCGGTGCAGATATTTAATAGGTATTGTTTTTTAAGTTTATCTGGGTACGAGTTTCATTTTGCAAACTATCCTCCTGGCGGACATTATACCAAACATCTAGACCAATTTAAAAACAGAAATAACCGTACCATTTCTTTTATTGTGTATTTAAATGAAGGTTGGCAGAAAGGTGATGGTGGCGAGTTGGAGATTTTTAAACCAGATAATAGCTCGTTTTTAGTAGAGCCATTAGCAGGTAGGTGTGTGTTGTTTAAGAGTGATGTTGTACCGCACGCTGTACTAAAATCATATAAAAACAGATACAGTCTAACAGGTTGGTTGTTGCAAACCCCAGCTAAGTTAGGGCAGTTTTTAGGGTAATAAAAAGCTAGTGTTTAGACACTAGTTTGTTTACTACGCATTGCCATATTTCTTAGGTCTATAAGAGTTTGTTCTGCGTCTTTAGTCTCAAAAGAAAGTAAAGATCTATTGTTCATTATAAGGTATTTTTCTTGACTTCTGTCTTCGTTTTGCATTTCTACAACGGTGTATTTAGATCTTTTTAAATGAAAAGACTTTGGATACCCTATTTTATCAAAAGGGTAGTGTTTAGCAGCTCTAAACTTCTTTTTTAAAACAAGTTTATCTCCAATAACACGCGCATCACATATATACATAAATTGGTATACAATAAACCCAATTAACGCTATAAATACTGCAGCAGCTATAATCATACCCATATGAAACTCCTGCTCTTGGGTAACTTTTGCTAAAATTGGAATCATTATGAGTACTACAAATGTACCCAAGTACAATCCAAGGTTGGTCCAGTTAGATGATAATTTAATTTCTGTGTTACTTGCCATTTTTTTCTTTTAAAGATATGAAATTTTCTGGTTGATGCAATTTTAATGTTGGTAGCAGTGGCCTACGCCTTTCACTTTTCTTTTACAATAATTACCGGATTTAGTAAGAGCACCACAAATATTTGTTACATAACTTTTAGGTGAATTATGCCTGTCTGAATAAGAAGATTTATTTTGTGAGGAATGAGAAGAAGAGTTATTATTGGTTTTCTTTTTTAATGAGTTAACTAACTTAGTTTTTAAAATATCATCTTCTTTTACATAACCAATTTTATTATTGTAAATAGCTTTGTAATACTTACCATATTCATAATATTCTATTAGATAAAGCTGCTCTTTTTGGTTTATAGTTTCTAGTATTTCTGTTTTTTCACTTGGAAGTTTAAACAAGTTAGAATCTCTTTTTAGTAACGCTTTAGTGGCATTCTCTAGTTGGTTTTGTATTGCAATTTCGTTTTCAATTAAAAGAAGACTATTATTAATTGAATCTATTTGGTTTTCAATAGTTTTCTTTTTTAGAACTAGATATTTTCTTTTATGAATTAGGTCTTCTTTTTTTGTATATAATTGGTTTATGTTCTGAGAAAACATAAGACTTGATATTAAGCTTATTAGGGTTAACATAATTGTTTTTTTCATGTCAAGAACTTTATGATTAGTACTTAATAACCCAATTTACTCCCTTCCTCCTTATCAAAAAAACAGATTTCCGTAATTGGTATTTAATAATGTATAGTTTGCAGTTTTTTAAGGGTAATTGGTAGGTGTGTATTTGTGTGTAGCATTGTAGGTGGCTCTAAAACAAACAAAAACCTTTACTTTTTAGAGGTTTGTCTAAATAGTAAAGGCTTGGTTTTTTATGGTAAAAAGGTAAAAGTTACTCTGTTTCTTCTACTTCTTTTATAGAGTAAATAATTTTATCTAAATCGTCTTTATATAAATTTTCATTACTTGCCAACGTCCAACTGTTTGCCTGGTAATATCTTGTTTTACCTTTAAAAATACCTATAGAGTAAAATATGTCTACGCCGTTAATTGTTCCTCTTAAATGCGTGGTAATTGCTTGCATATTATTAACTACGGTGTCTTTTGTATTAAACATTTCTGCGTTTGTAAGCTGTGTTTTATAATCGTCTAGTGTCATTTTTTTATAATCTTCTAGCGTATTTTTATACCCTATATTTTCTTCTTTTTCATAATATTCAATAGCAGTATCTACTTCCTCAAAAGATTCTTCTATTACTGCTATGTAAAATTCTCTTCTTTCATTTTGGTATTGTAGGCTTGCATCATCATTTAAGTCATTGGTTTTGGTTAAAAAAGAAGGTAAAACAACTGAAAATCTGTTTTTAACGTTAACTGTCTCATAAGTGGTTTCTATATTGCAAGACTGCACTATAACTGCCGTTACCAATAGTAAAAAAATGCTTTTTGTGTGTTGCTTAATGTTAGTCATTTTTATAGGGTTTTGTTGGGTGCTACAGTACGTAAGTAGCAAATAATTTTTCTAAGGTTTCTTCTGGGTTGTTGCACAAACCAGGGTGTGTTTTAGAGCTTTGTATAACGGTACTTCTAGAGGCTGCCAACCACCTAAATCTATCAGATAGTTCTAGCTTACCAATTGGGCCACCTGCCGGTTCTCCTTTACAAACCAGTTCCCAGGCTTTTAGGTAATCTTGCAGTAAATTATAATCTAGCTCCTTACAAAAAGCCTCTAGTTTAGTGCGATCTATATGGTATTTTACGCCTAAAAATTTTTTTCGTTTACTAAATAAAATAACGCCAATATTAAAAAATTCTTCGCGTTCTACTTTTGGTACAATGCGTATAACGGCATATTCAAACGTAACTTTATCTTGCATCTTTAGCTTCTTTTATTAGTGCATCTACCATACCCAATTTTGCATTTAAATATGTGGTGTAAGCAGCTCTCATTTGCGCAGGAGTTAAAGAATCGGTTTGGTTTATTAGCCAATCTTCTGGTATGCTATTGGTAATATTTTTTATAACTTGTGGTGTAATTTTACTTGTAATTTCTTGTTTTGCAAAGTCTAATTCTGTTGCTTGCGGTAGCAGTACGTGGTCTTTAATTAACGGAAAAGTTCTGGTTAGGTGGTTCTCCCACAAAGGCCAGTTATGATGAAAATAAAAGCTAGCACCATTGTCTATAATCCACAATTCTTGGTTCCAAATAAGTAAGTTGGTGTTTTTTGCAGTACGGTCTATATTGCTAATTATACTATCTAATAGCACCACTTTAGAAGCGGTTTTGGCATCTACGGTAGTTACTAACGGATCAAAAGTTATAGCGCTAGATAAATAGTGTAATCCTAGGTTTAGACCAACGCTAAATTTTAGTAAATCCTGAATTTCTTCGTCTGGTTCTGTTTTACTAAAAGAGTCGTCTAGGTTTGCAAGCACCAGTTCTGGTACTTTTAGTCCAATAGCACGTGCAAGCTCGCCACCAATAAACTCGGCAATTAGAGCTTTAGTGCCTTGGCCAGCGCCTCTAAATTTTAAAACATAAAGGAAATCATCATCTGCCTTAACTATAGCAGGCAAAGAGCCACCTTCTCGTAAAGGTTGTACATACTGTACAACGTTTACGGTTCTTATGTCTAGTTTGTTCATAAACTCTAAGGTACTAAAATTTAAAAGTTATGTAGTATATTAATTACTTACTTAATAAGCGTACCAACTGTGGTCTGTACAAGTTGTCTTTTTCGTTTAAGTTTATGGTTTTTTGTGCAAAATTAAAGTTTACAAAAAGCTCGGCATTTTCTTCATCGTCCTCTAAAAATATTTTAAATCTGCTACTGCCATTTTTGTAATCTACAGCATTTTGATTAAGATTAGCGCAAGTAAAAATTTGTTCTTGTTTTAACGTATTGTCTTTAGCAGGTAAATTATATTTTTTACGCATAAAGCTTAATAATCTGTTGCTTTGCTCGCCAATAGATGTAAATTTAATACCATTATCTACAAACATATTTTTTGGCTCACCATTAACAAAACCTGCTTTAATATCCTTTTTTAAAGAAACCAACATACCAATAGTATCATTATCTACAGTAGCTTTAATAGTGTATTGGTAATAGCCTTTATCTTCTTTGGTGTTTGTAATAGTAAACGGAAAATCTATAAAACCATCTACGGCGTATAGGTTAGATAAATTGCTCACTTTTTGTTCCTGTTCTGTTTTACAACCAACAATAGTTAGTAAAATAAGGGCTGTAATGGTTAGTGTTTTTTTCATATTTAGTTTAAATTATTTTATGCGTACACTTTCAAAATCGTTTTTCATTTTATCTAAAGTGGGACTTAAAAATACCATATACAGTATAATTAAAAGCCCAAAAAACATAAAGTCTGGTTTTATAAATAGAATGATAAAAGCAGCACCTTCTAAAATTGCCCATCTTATAATTGATGCAGTTTGGTACACACCAAATTTGTCTTCTAAGTTTTTAATATTTTTAGCTTGTTTTAGGGTGTTTTTAAACACAAAATTACTAGCAAAAACAGCAATTAATGGTAATGCTAAAAATACAACTGAAGACGCATCTAAAGCAGGTACAGTAAAACTTTTTAAGGCCGTAATATCTCCTAAAGTAAAATAAATAGCAACAATCCCAAAGGTTATAGCTAAGTGAATAATTTTTAATGTTTTTATTTTCTGATCCATAGTTTTATGTTACTGTTTCTATGTTATTTCAATCCTTTAAAATATTAGCCACTTTATTTAGGTAAAAATCTACTAGGGTCTTCTTTGGCCTTACGGTCTTGTTCTTTTTGTTCTGCAGAACGTACATCTGTATTAGTAGCAATTGGTTTTTTTGCTTCTTGTACAACTTTGGGTTCTGTTTCTTTTTTTCCTCCAAAAAACGAGAGTACCATAAGTAGCGCTAGAATTCCCCATACAATACCAACAATAAGGTCTGTAACAGATTTCCCTTTTTTATTTTCAGTATCAATATCTGCCTGTGGATCTTCAGAAACTATATTAGGGTTTTCTTTTAAATAGTAAAGTTTTAGTTGAGGGAAACTAGGTAGTGTAGATAAAGAAATTTCATCTGTATAAGTGCGGCCATTTAAAGTAAAAGTATAATTAAACTTGTACATTTTTACAACTTTTGCCAAAGTGGTTTCTGTATACTCGTTAGATAAGTCTGCAATTACAAACGTGTTTTCATCTAACATTTGTTGGCGTTCCGCAATTTTATCTTTGTCTCCTTCGTAAATATAATCGCTAACACAAGATTTTGCTAGTAAAGAGAATACAATAATAAATACTATTCTGTATAACACAGATTTTACTTTTCTCATAAATTTAGTTGGTGTTTGGTTATTTGTATTGGTTTATTTAATAGGCTTGTTTTATTTTTTTCTACTGGATATAAAAAAACCGAATCAATTTCTTACAATTTATGTTGTTTTTAGAAATACACAAATAAAAAAGCTTGTTTTTAGAGCAATTGCATAGAATTACTATAAAAACAAGCTTTGTAAAATTTAGCCATTGTAGCTAGTCTAGTTTATCTGTTAAGTTATTAAATACTTTTTTAGGATTTTTACCATCGTATAAAATAGCATAAACTGCGTCTATAATAGGAGTTTTGGACTTTTTACTGTGTTTTTCGTTAATTAAATGAGCACTTTTAGTAGCGTAGTAACCTTCGGCAACCATACTCATTTCCATCATAGCACTTTTAACTGTGTATCCTTTGCCAATCATATTACCAAACATTCTGTTTCTACTAAAAACAGAATAGCCAGTAACTAGCAAATCACCAAGGTAGGCAGAATTGTTAATATTACGTTTCATATGGTGTACACGCTTAATAAAACGTTTCATTTCTCTAATAGCATTACTCATAAGCACACTCTGAAAATTGTCTCCGTAGCCCAAACCGTGAGCCATACCAGCAGCAATGGCGTAAATGTTTTTAAGCACGGCAGCATACTCGGTACCAATAATATCGTCAGATGTTTTTGTCTTTATATAATCGCTACTTAAGTTTTTAGCCACCAATTTGGCTTTTTTCTCATCTGCGCAGGCAATAGTTAAGTAAGACAAGCGCTCTAAAGCAACTTCCTCTGCGTGGCAAGGACCGGCAATAACACCAATATTTTCTAATGGTATATTATAGGTTTCATTAAAATGCTCACCTACAATTAATCCTGTTTCTGGTACAATACCTTTTATAGCAGAAAATACAATTTTACCTTCTAAAGAAACTGTTAACTTTTGCAGTTCTGTAACTAAAAAAGCAGAAGGTATTGCAAAAATTACAACATCTGCATTGGCAATAGCTTTGTTAATATCTGCGGTTAATTCTAATTGTTGTGTGTTAAATTCTACTGCGCTTATATAATTAGGGTTGTGACTGTGTTCTTTTATATGTGCAATAGCATCTGTGTTGCGCATATACCAATTTACTGTGCTCACATTTTCTGTAAGCATTTTTACAATTGCAGTAGCCCAGCTACCACCACCCAAAACAGCAAATTTTGTAGTATTCTTCATAAAATATATTTAGAAAATCAAAAGTAGATAAAATTTAATTGAAAGTAGAAAATTAACCCTTGTATAGCTTCAATTTAATAAAACTTTAAAATACAGTAACCAAACGGTTTGTTGCCACTACAAAACTTAATAACTATTAAAAATTGCATAATTACGTTCATATTTAAATATGTAAAATACTGATAATAAATATATTGAGTTTTTTGGCACGCCCTTTGTTTTATACTTGGCAGAACCAATACATTTTTTATTATGAGAACAAAATTACTATTAGGATTATTGTTATTGGGAACCTTAGTTTCATCATGCTATTCTGAAATAATAATAGAAGATGATTTTATAGAACCAGGATTTTCTGTAGAACACGCTATACACAAATATGACCTTTGGTATGTAGATATTAATGCTACACAAGGAAACGGCGAAGTACCTTTTTTACAACGTGCATTTACTATTACATTTAATAATGGCCGTTTGTATGCTAATAATAATATTGTGGGTATTGGTAAAACCGGTGGCGGCTATGGTGTAGATGTTGGTAATTATGATGTTTTTAATGATGGTATACGAGTAAACCATAGTGTAGATGGTAGGTGGCCACTAGAGGTATATGTGGTAAATAGCAATACTCTAGAACTATTAGATGTTGGCACAAACACATCATACTACTTAAGGGGTTACAGGCAAAGCACGTTTGATTATGATTACGTATTTTATGATAATTTAAAATACTTTTTACAGGAATATGATGTTTGGGAAAAAACATACACAAGCCAAGAAGGAGCTATAAATGAATTTGATGCAGAAAACTTTTTACAATTTTTTACAGATGGTAATGCCGATGTTTTTAGGTCATCTATAGATAATAATGGTACCAGACCAAGAAATTTACAGTGGGATTATGAAGGTGATTATAAAGTTTTTGATGTGGAAGGAGATGAAACTTTAAAGCTATTAGAGTTGGATTATGACTTTATGGGTGATGATTATTTTGAGCTTTATGTAATTAATGATAGTACTATAGAATTGTATCATCCAAATTCTGGCACGGTTTATGAATTTACTGGATTAGGATACATACAATATTTAAAAGGTGATGCATCTGCTTCAGATAAAAAAAGAACAAAGTCTACTAACGGTATAAAAACTGTAAAGAGACAGCGTATAAAATAAAAAGAATTTTTAGGTTGGTTATTAGTTGTAAAACCGTCTTAAACAGTAGTATGTTTAAGGCGGTTTTTTTATGTTTATTGGTCTTCTAATTTTAAAATACTAGTAGTATAATTTCTTGTGCTTTTACAAAGTTTTTCATCTGTAATTAGTGAGTGCCCTAAAGACGGAATCATTTCTGTTAGCTTTTTTTGCCAAGCTCTAGATTTTACTTGCATAGGAAAACATTGGTTTAATACAGATAACATAATAGATACAGATGTAGATGCACCCGGTGATGCGCCAAGCAAAGCAGCCAACGTTTTGTTTTTATTGGTAACAATTTCGGTTCCAAATTTAAGCACTCCACCTTCTTTGGCGTCTTTTTTTATAATTTGTACCCTTTGCCCAGCAGTAATAAGTTCCCAGTCCTCAATTTTAGCATTTGGATAGTACTTTTCTAGAGCTTTAAAACGTTCTTCTGGTGATTGTACCACCTGCTCTATAAGGTATTTGGTTAATGATATGTTGTGTAAACCAGCCCTAAGCATAGGAAAAATATTATGAGCATCTATAGACAATGGCAAATCAAAATAAGAACCATTTTTTAAAAACTTAGTAGAAAAACCAGCATACGGACCAAAAAGTAACGAGCGTACGCCATTTAACATTCTAGTATCTAAATGCGGAACAGACATTGGTGGTGCGCCAACTTCTGCCATACCATAAACTTTGGCTTCATGCTGTAAAATAACATCTTGGTTGTTACATTTTAAAAATTGTCCGCTTACTGGAAAACCACCATAACCATCTGCTTCTGGTATATCAGATTTTTCTAATAATTTTAGTGCACCTCCACCAGCACCAATAAACACAAAATTACTTTCTATGGTTTTTTCTTTATCTGTATGTAAATCTTTAACCTCTATTTTCCAAGTGCCATCTTTTTTGTCATCTATATCTTCTACTTGGTGGCCTAAAAACACTTCTACGCCATCACAAGACTGTAAATAGGCAATCATACCTCTGGTTATAGCTCCAAAATTTACGTCTGTACCTATAGACATTCTTGTGGCTCCTATAGTTTGGTTTTTGTTGCGGCCTGTCATCATCAAGGGTACCCATTCTTTAATTTCATCATAATTTTCAGAATGTAACATATCTTTAAAAATAGGATATGCCGTAAGTGCTTTGTGTCTTTTTCTTAAAAAGTTTAGGTTTTCATCACCCCATACAAAACTCATATGGTCTATGTCATTAATAAAAGGATCTTCTGTAGGTAATAAATTGTTTTTTACTAAGTATGCCCAAAGTTGTTTAGATACCTCAAAAGACTCACTAATTTTTAATGCTTTAGAAATATCTATGCCTCCTTGTTCATTTTCTGGTGTGTAGTTTAATTCACAAAAAGCAGAGTGTCCTGTGCCTGCATTGTTCCAAGCATCAGAGCTTTCTGCGCCAACCTTATCTAAGCGTTCATAAATAGCTATTTTTGCATCTGGTAGTAATTGTTTTAATAAAACGCCAAGCGTTGCGCTCATTATACCAGCTCCTATAAGTGTAAAGTCTTGTTTTGCCATTATATAGATGTGTTTACTACAAAGCTAAGAAACGTTTTGTTAGTGAGTTGTGTTAGATTTTTATTAATTAAAGAAGTGTTTTTTAGTTTTACACAGTTTATTTCTATAAGAGCCCAATAAACACTACTTTTGCGCCCTTAATTTTATAGCTAAAATGAAAAAGTATTTAAATTTATTTGATTTTAAGCAGAAGGTAGACTACAAGAATGAAATTTTAGCAGGATTAACAGTTGCAATGACAATGATTCCAGAGTCATTAATGTTTGCAATTCTAGCAGGATTTTCACCTCTAGTAGGATTATATGGTGCTTTTATTATGGGCTTGGTTACAGCCATATTTGGAGGAAGGCCAGGGTTAATTTCTGGTGGAGCTGGGGCAACTGTGGTTGTACTTATGGCCTTAATGAATTCTCACGGATTAGAATACGTTTTTGGGGCAGTTGCTTTGGCAGGTGTTATACAAATGATAATAGGTTTTTTAAAGCTTGGTAAATTTATTCGTTTAGTGCCACAGCCAGTAATGTTTGGGTTTGTTAACGGTTTGGCTATTATTATTTTTATGGCACAAATGGACCAATTTAAAATTGGTGTTGGTGATGCTGCAGTTTGGTTAACAGGTGAAACATTGTATACTATGCTAGGTTTGGTATTGTTTACCATAGCAATAATTGTTTTTGTTCCCAAATTTACAAAAGCTGTTCCAGCATCATTAATAGGTATTATTGTTGTGTTTTTGGTAGTGTATTTCTTTAATATAGAAACAAAGCAAGTTGTAGATATTATAAATCAAGATACATTACCAGGAGAGCCACTAAAGTCGCTTAGTGGTACATTACCTTCTTTTCATATACCAGCAATTCCGTTTACATTAGAAGCCTTTAAAATTATTTTACCTTATGGATTAATAATGGCGGCTGTTGGTTTAACAGAAGGTTTACTTACTTTAAACTTGGTTGATGAAATTACAGGAACAAAAGGAAACAGTAATAGAGAGTGTGTAGCTCAAGGTGGGGCAAACATATTAAACGGTTTTTTTGGCGGTATGGGTGGTTGCCCTATGATTGCACAAACTTTAGTAAACTTATCTGCAGGTTCAAGAGCAAGATTATCTGGTATAATTGCTGCGTTAACTATATTGGTTATTATATTGTTTGGTGCGCCGGTAATAGAGCTTGTGCCTATAGCTGCATTAGTTGGTGTTATGGTAATGGTTTCTGTAGGTACTTTTGAGTGGGCTAGCTTTAAGGCTTTACGAAGAATGCCTAAGCCAGATATTTTTGTAATGATATTGGTTACCTTAATTACCGTGTTTTTACACAATTTAGCGTTAGCTGTTTTAATAGGAGTAATAATTTCTGCATTGGTATTTGCTTGGGAAAGTGCCAAAAGAATTAGAGCCAGAAAGCATATTGATGAAAACGGAGTTAAACATTACGAAATATACGGACCTTTATTTTTTGGATCTACAACGCTGTTTAATGAAAAGTTTGATGTGCAGGATGATCCAGACGAAGTTATTATAGACTTTAAGGAAAGTAGAGTTACTGATATGAGTGGTATTGAGGCTCTAAATAAAATAACAGAACGTTATGCCAAAGTGGGTAAAAAAGTTCATCTACGTCATTTAAGTAAAGACTGCATACGTTTGTTATCTAATGCAGATGACATAATTGATGTGAATGTAATGGAAGACCCAACGTACAAAGTAGTGGCTAATAAGTAAACTATTTTACTGTACTAAATTTATATAAAGTTACGCTGTGGTATTCTTCTTTAGGATGCAATACCACAGTAGGAAACTGAGGCTTGTTAGGGCTGTCTGGATAATGCTGGGTTTCTAAACAAAAAGCTGCTCTAGGATGGTATTTTTTTCCAGACTTACCAACTAAATTTTCATTAATAAAGTTACCAGTATATAATTGCACACCTGGCTCTGTAGTATATACATCCATAATAATACCTGTACTAGGTGCTTTAGCAGTTGCCACTAAGTTTAGAGTTGTATTTTGGTCAATAACAAAATTATGGTCATAACCATTGCCAATAATTAATTGTTTATAATCAGCATCAATATCTCTACCAATTGGTTTTTCTTTTCTAAAATCTAGTGGAGTATCATTAACAGGAGTTAATTCTCCTGTAGGTATACAAGTGTTGTCTATACTTGTAAAAGAAGATGCATTAATTTGTAGTTTGTGGTTTAAAATGTCACCAGTGCCTTCTCCGTTTAAATTAAAATAAGAATGGTTTGTTAGGTTTACTACTGTTGTTTTATCTGTAATAGCCCAATACTTTATTTTAATGGCATTTTTTTCTGTTAGGTGGTATTGTACCTTAACCGCTAAGTTACCAGGGTAACCTTCCTCCATATCTGCAGAAACGTAAGTTAGCTCTAGCGTATCTTCTGTAGGTTGTTTTGCATCCCAAACAACGGCGTCAAAACCAGTAGTGCCACCGTGTAAGTGGTTTTCTCCATTATTAACAGCTAAATTGTAGGTTTTATTGTCTAGTGTAAATTTACCTTTTGCAATTCTGTTAGCATATCTACCCACAATACTACCAAAATAGGCATTAGGATTTGTTTGGTATTCGTGTAAAGACTTATATCCTAAAACAACATCTTTAAAATCATTGTTTTTGTCTTTTACCCATAATGATGCTAAAGTGCCACCATAGTTTGTTATTTGAGCAATAGAACCTTGAGTATTTTTTAAGGTATAAAGAGCTACTCTTTTTCCATTAATTAAGGCTTCAAAATCTTTTGGGTTTAGGAGTTGTGGTGCCATTTTAATAATTGGTTAGGATGTTTAATTTTTTAGTTCTACTAAAATTGGGCAATGGTCACTATGCTTAGCTTCTTTTAATATAACAGCTCTTTTAAGGCGGTTTTCTAAGGTTTTGCTAACCATTCCGTAATCCAATCGCCAACCTTTATTATTGTTTCTTGCGTTAGCTCTGTAGCTCCACCAAGAGTAGTTGTGTGGCTCTGTGTTAAAATATCTAAAACTATCTATAAAACCGCTTTTTATAAAATTTCCAATCCATTCTCGTTCTACAGGTAAAAAGCCAGATACGTTTTTATTACGTACAGGATCATGTATATCTATAGCTTCATGACATATATTATAATCTCCTAATACAACAATATTAGGTTTGTCTTTTTTTAATTCATTAATATATTTCTGAAAGTCATCCATATATTTTAGTTTAAAATCTAGTCTAGCCAAATTTGTACCAGATGGTAGATACATACTCATAATAGAAATATCTCCAAAATCTGCTCTAATATTTCTGCCTTCAAAATCCATATAATCTATACCTGTGCCATAAGTAACATTATCTGGTTCTATTTTAGATAAAATAGCAACACCGCTGTAGCCTTTTTTTTGTGCGCTATACCAATAGTTATAGCTGTAGCCAGCCTCTTCAAACAAAGATAAATCTAACTGCTCTTTAAGGGCTTTTATTTCCTGAAGGCATATAACATCTGGGTCTGTAGCGGTAAGCCAATCTATAAAACCTTTATTAATTGCTGCGCGAATACCGTTAACGTTATAGGATACTATTTTCATTATATGTAATTAAAAGGTTAAAAATAGAAAAAACAAAGGGTTCTATGAAAAATGAATGACAGAGATTCTTACAAAAAGTTCTATTTTTGCCAATTGAAAAATGAGATATAGAAAACACTAACATTATGAAAAAAGGATTATTAGTAGTAGTATTTTTATTGGGAGCCAAAATGGCATTTGCTCAAGCTTACTCTAATTTTGATAAAAACCAAGAAATTAAATTTAACATTGGTATGTTTTTAGCAACAACTTCTGTAGAATTTGGATACGAGTATTTTTTAGGTGATGATACTAGCGTTGGTGCAATTCTTCATTTTGATGGTGACGGTGAAGACTACAATGGTAGCTTTGGTTTTGGACCAAACTTTAGGGCTTACTTTGGAGATTTACCTAGAAGTGGCGCTTTTGCAGAAGCTTTTGGTTTGTATTTAAAGGGAGAAAAAAAATACAATGATATGGGCTCTAGAATTGTTGGAGAATACAGTGGTGTAGCTCTAGGTTTAGGTGGTGGTTACAAGTGGGTAACACGTAGCGAACGTTTTACATTAGAGCTAAATGGTGGTTTTGGTAGAAATATAAATCCTAAAGAATTTCAGGACGATTTTATTTTTAGAGCAGGTTTATCTGTAGGTTACAGATTTTAAAAGCAATTAATTACAATAAAAAAGAGCTCACTACTGGCAAATGCTTTAGTGAGCTCTTTTTGTATAAGTACTTAAAATTATATTTTTTTAAGCCATTCTTTCATAGATACTTCTGCATTAATAATAGATTTTAAATCTGCTATTGCCACACGTTTTTGCTCCATAGTATCTCTGTGACGTATGGTTACTGTTTTGTCTTCTAAAGTTTGGTGATCTACTGTAATACAAAACGGAGTACCGTTGGCATCTTGTCTTCTGTAACGACGACCAACAGCATCTTTTTCATCATATATTACTTTAAAATCCCACTTTAAATCCTCTATAATTTCTTTAGCAACATCTGGTAAGCCATCTTTTTTAACAAGTGGTAAAATAGCAGCTTTTGTTGGTGCTAATACAGCAGGTAGTTTAAGAACAGTTCTTGTAGATCCGTTTTCTAATTCCTCTTCTACAAGAGAATTAGAAAAAACAGCTAAAAACATACGGTCTAAACCTATAGATGTTTCTACCACGTAAGGTACATAGCTCTCGTTAATTTCATGATCAAAATATTGTAATTTTTTACCAGAATGCTTTTCGTGGCTACTTAAATCAAAATCTGTTCTAGAGTGTATACCCTCTAACTCTTTAAAGCCAAACGGGAATTTAAATTCTATATCTGCGGCAGCATCTGCGTAGTGTGCTAATTTATCATGGTCATGAAAACGGTAATTGTCTTCTCCCATACCTAAAGATAAATGCCATTTAATACGGTTTTGTTTCCAAGCCTCATACCATTCTTTTTGTGTGCCAGGGCGCACAAAAAATTGCATTTCCATTTGCTCAAATTCTCTTTGGCGAAAAATAAATTGTCTTGCAACAATCTCGTTTCTAAAAGCTTTTCCTATTTGGGCAATACCAAAAGGAATTTTCATACGTCCAGTTTTTTGCACATTTAGGAAATTTACAAATATACCTTGTGCCGTTTCTGGCCTTAAGTAAAGATCCATAGCACTGTCTGCAGAGGCTCCTAACTTGGTACCAAACATTAAGTTAAACTGCTTAACGTCTGTCCAGTTTTTAGATCCAGATACTGGGCAAACAATATCTAATTCTTCAATTAAACTCTTTACATCTGCTAAATCTTCATTTTCTAAGGATTTTCCCATTCTAGATAAAATAGTATCTATTTTTTCCTGATATCCTAGAACACGTGCATTTGTAGTAACAAATTCTTCTTTGTTAAATGCATCTCCAAAACGCTTAGCAGCTTTGTTTATTTCTTTGTCTATTTTGTTTTCTAATTTGGCACAATAGTCTTCAATTAAAACATCTGCTCTATACCTTTTTTTAGAATCTTTATTGTCTATTAATGGGTCATTAAACGCATCTACGTGTCCAGATGCTTTCCAAACCGTTGGGTGCATAAAAATGGCAGAGTCTATACCAACAATGTTATCGTGCAGTTGCACCATTGCTTTCCACCAATATTGTTTAATATTATTTTTTAATTCTGCTCCGTTTTGTGCGTAGTCATATACAGCACTTAAACCGTCGTATATTTCACTGGATTGAAAAACGTAACCGTATTCTTTAGCGTGAGATATAACTTTTTTAAATTTGTCTTCTTGATTTGCCATATGGCAAAAATAGAACTTTAGTGTTAATAGATTGAATTATTTTAATTCAAATTCTATTGAAGAAAGTAATTTTTCTTCTTCAAAAACATTTAAAGTATACATGCCTGGTTTTAAAGAGCCTGTAGGAAACTTAATATGCTCACAAATTTCTTCGTTAATACCTGTGTAAATAATGTCTACAGCTTTGCTGTATTCATTACCCTTAACATTAATAATATTAGCGTTGTTTGGTATTACTTTTTTGTTAGGATCTAAAAATTGTAGGTACAATCTTTTTTCAATATTAATATCATTAGGGTTGCCACTAATAGTTGTACAAGCTCTTAATTTAGAAATTAAATTTGCTTTGTTGGTATTAATATCTCTACCATTACGCACTCTAAAAGCTAAGGCTTCAGAACTTCTAATTTTTAAATATGTTTTATTTTTTAGCTCTTTATTTAGTTTACTGTTGGCATCTTTTAAGCTTTCTTCGTTTTGTGTTGCAGCAAGTGCTTGAGCCTTGTATTGTTCTGCTCGCTTTTTTGCATTTTGTACTGTTTCACTTAAAACAACGTTGCTATATTTTAAGGCATTGTATTTCATATTAAGACTGTCGTACTTAAGTTGCCACCTGCGTAAATCTCTTTTGTTTTGATCGTATTTTTTACTGTCAAAATTTAATTGTCCAATAGAGTCTAATAATCTAGATACATCACTATTGGCTACATCTAAATCTATTTTATTCACTTCAATTTCTGATGATAAGCTTTCTATATTTGCTTGCATATTGGCAAGCTTGTCAGTAAGCATTTTTTTCTCTCTTTCTAAGTAACTAATATTACTGTTGGACTGTGCATTGCTGTAATAAAAAGCAATTAATATACCCAGTATTACGGCCGCAAGCGCAGCTATAATCACTTTGTATTTTAAATTGTTATCTTGTGAGTCCATCAAAAGTTGGAGGTAATTTTAAGTAGGGTTAAATTTGGGACATTATAAGTTGTCAAATATACTAAATCATATCAATAAAATACTAATGCCCTTGGGGTGTTTTGGATGTAATACACCTTTGCGTAAAGGTGAACGATTAATTTGTACCGTTTGTCGAAATGAATTACCGCTTACCGAGTACAATTTTACCGATGAAAACCCAATAGACCGTATTTTTTATGGGAGAATTAATGTTAAAAAGGTTAATTCTTTCTTATTTTTCACAAAAAATGGGGTGGTAAAAAACATAATTCATCATTTAAAATATAAAAATCAGCAGCAATTAGGGTCCTTTTTTGGACTCTGGTTTGCGCAATCTATTAAAGAACGTTTAGATATTGATATTGTTGTGCCAGTACCTTTACATAAAAAAAAATTAACAAAAAGAGGATACAACCAAGTTAGCTTATTTGGGCAAGAATTGGCATTGCATTTTAATGCTAGTTACCAAGAAAATGTATTGTGTAAAACGGCTAATACTAGAACATTAACAAAAAAGAGCAGATTTTCTAGGTGGAAAGTAAATCAGGATTTATACAAGTTAACAAATAATGAAGATGTAGCGGGAAAAACCATTTTATTGGTAGATGATGTTATAACCACAGGTGCTACAATAGAGGCTTGTGCAACGGCATTAAATAAGGCGCAAAATGTTACAATTTATGTGGCAACAATTGCTGTAGTGCCATAGTTTTATGTTTGTGTAAATTGTTGTTACTTTGCGTTAATAATTTGGTTATGGCAAGACGTATTTTTAGCTTTCTTTTTATAGTGTTGGTTGTGTTTGCATTGGTGCAGTGCGCAAGAAGAGGTACACCGTCTGGCGGACCTAAAGATATTACACCGGCAGAGCTTATTAAGGCTACACCAGCCAATAAGAGCACTAATTTTAAGTTTAAAACCATTAAGTTGGAATTTAATGAGTATATAAAATTAAAAGATATACAAAAGCAACTAATTGTTTCACCGCCTTTAAAATACCAACCAGATATTACACCGCAAGGTTCTGCCAGTAAGTTTATAGAAATTACCCTTAAAGATACACTAAAGCCTAATACTACCTACACATTTAATTTTGGACAAAGTATAGAAGATAACAATGAGGGAAATCCAAGTAGTTTTTTAAGTTATGTTTTTTCTACGGGAGACTACATAGATTCTTTAAGTATATCTGGTGTTGTTAATGATGCTTTTAAACAAAAAGTAGATGAGTATGTTAGTGTAATGTTGTATAAAGTGGATAGTACGTATACAGATTCTACCATTTACAAAGAGCCTCCTTACTACATTACAAATACGTTAGATAGCACCAATATCTTTTCATTAAAAAACCTAAAAGAGGGTAAGTATGCTTTATTTGCTTTAAAAGATGAGGGTAATAATAATAAATTTGATCAGGGAATTGATAAAATTGGTTTTTTAGACCACTATATTAATATACCAACAGATTCTATTTATGTGCTAAATTTGTTTAAAGAAGTAACAGATTTTTCTATGTCTGTGCCAAGTTATGCATCAAAAAATAAAATACTTTTTGGTTATAACGGTAATGGTAGTGATGTAAAAATTATACAAAAAAGTTATCTGCCAGATAGTGTAAAAACTAAGGTTACTAAAGAGTTAGATAAAGACACACTAAATTATTGGATTACTCCTTTTGAGGCCGACTCTTTAATTTTTAATGTAGTTAGTAACAGAAACAAAACATTAGATACGTTTATTGTTAAAACAAGAAAACTTCCTGCAGATTCATTAAAATTTACAGCTGTTTCTAATAAAAAAATTAGTGTAGAAAATCAATTTTGGATTTCTGCTAATACACCAATAAAGACTATAGACACGTCAAAAATAAAAATAGTAGATAAAGATACTTTACCGGTTATTGCGCCAATAAACTTAGATACTATAAAAAATAGGATAAATTTTGATATGGTTGTGCCTTTAGAAAACCAGTATAGCATTACTTTATTGCCAAATGCGGTTACAGATTTTTTTAATGCAGTAAATGATACTATAGAATATAGAGTGTCTTATGTAGACCCTACAGAGAATAGTGTGTTAACAGTAAGCTTAGCAGGGCAAGTTACGTATCCTGTAATTGTACAGTTAATAGATGGCTCTGGTAAAGTTGTAAGAGAGCAATTTGCTATAGAACCAAAATCGTTGGTCTACAAAAATGTAAAACCTGGTGAGTACCAAATTAGAGTTATAGAAGATACTAACGGTAACCAAAAGTGGGATACTGGTAATTATTTAGAAAAAACTTTTCCGGAGAGAGTAAGTTATTCTCCTGCGCTAAACCTAAGAGCCAACTGGGAGGAAACATTGGAGTTTAGCATTACAAGGTAAATGTATCTCTGTCTTCTAAAAACTTTAATTTATTTCTAGTATCAATAATATGCTGCTTGCTAAGGGTAGTTTGTAAAATTTCTTCTGATACAGAAAAACAAATTTTGTTACCAAGTGTATC
This sequence comes from Cellulophaga omnivescoria, assembly GCF_001999725.1. Classification (GTDB taxonomy): domain Bacteria; phylum Bacteroidota; class Bacteroidia; order Flavobacteriales; family Flavobacteriaceae; genus Cellulophaga; species Cellulophaga omnivescoria. The sequence goes on along the minus strand of NZ_MDDP01000034.1, from coordinate 56,170 downwards.
ATAAATTGCAGAATGTCCTGTGTACTCATAATCAGTATTATCTTTACCAACACGGTTAACGCCAATGCAATAACTCATATTCTCTATGGCTCTTGCTTTTAGGAGTGTATCCCAGGCTGTTATGCGTTGTTTTGGCCAATTTGCAACATAAAGTAATATGTCGTAGTCTTCGGTATTACGTGCCCATACAGGAAACCTTAAATCGTAACAAATTAAGGGGCAAATTTTAAACCCTTTATAAGTTACAATTAGTTTATTATTACCAGCTTGGTATACTTTGTTTTCGCCAGCTAAAGTAAAAGTGTGTTTTTTATTGTAGATATTGTAGGTTCCATCTTCAAAAACAAAAAATAGACGGTTGTATAAAATGTTATTTTCAGAATAAGCTATGCTTCCTGTAATAGCACAATTTTTATCCTTAGCAATTGCTTGCATCCACTTTAATGTTTTTTTGCCTTCTTCTATAGGTACATTGTTTGGAGTCATTGTAAAACCCGTGGTAAACATTTCTGGTAAAACAACTAAGTCTGTTTTGGTTGTTATTGCTTTTATTTTGGTAGATAAAACATTTCTATTTTCCACAGGATTTTCCCAAATAATAGGTGTTTGTACTAATGTAATGTGCAAAGTGTTACTGGAGCTCATTGTAATATCTATTTTAAACTTATGGTGTACTAGTATAAAAGTACTACTTTTAATATAAAAATAAGTAGCTCCTTGTTAGCCTATAGGGTAATTAAATAAGGATAAAAACGACATACGATATACAACCAAAATAATTAAAAAAATGAAGAAAGCAGTTTACGCATTGTTGGCAATACTACTATGTAGTTTTATGCCCTCTAAAAAAGGTTTAACTAATGCAGATAAGGAGTTAGTTGTTACTGAAATGACAAGGACAAGCAAAAAGTTGTTAAAAACTATAAAAGGGTTAAGTAATGAGCAGTTAAACTTTAAAGTAAGTCCAGAGTCTTGGTCCGTAGCAGAGTGCGTAGAGCATATAACAATATCAGAGAGTTCTATTTTTGGTATGGTAGAACAAGCGGTTAAAATACCAGCTGATGCAGCTAAAAGAGAAAAAGTTAAAGTTTCTGATGATGAGGTGATTGCTATAATGATGAATAGAAAAAACAAGTCTCAATCACCATCTGCTTTTCAGCCAAGTGGAAAATTTGGAAGCCATAAAGAAACCGTAAAAGCTTTTGTTGCTAAAAGAAAGCAAAACATTAAATATGCAAAAAAAACGGAGAACAACCTAAGAAACCATTATGGCGAAATGCGTTTTGGTACCATAGACGCCGTACAATTAATGGTTTTTATTTCTGCTCATTCTGAAAGACATACATTACAGATTGAGGAAATAATGAATAATGAAAATTTCCCTAGAAAATAGTGACAAGTTTTGGCTTTCTATTAAAATAGGCTGTGTTTTTTGTAAAAACACAGCCTATTTTTCTTTTAATTGATTGATATTTACTGTAGTTGCAATATTTTTTATCATTTTTGCACTAAAAAATAGTTTTTAAAGCAAGTTATTTCTTACTTGGTTAGAAATGTGCTATATTTAAAATAAAGAGAGGTTAAGTTTTGCAGAAAACACATACAAATATTTTTATTGATGATGCACCTATAGAGATAGGTGTTTTAGATGTTAATATGCATTTTGTAAAATGCTCCAAACTTTGGTTAAGTAAATTAGGAAAAACAGAAAAAGATATAATTGGTAAATCTTATTATGATGTTTTTCCTGATACAACAGATGAGGTAAAAAAAATTCATGAGTATTGCTTATTAGGCAGTTATATTAGTTTTGATGGGGAAAAAATTATAAATAAAGCCGGAAAAGTACAGTGGTTTAATTATAAAATTAATTCTTGGAAAAACGAAAAAGATAAAGTTGGAGGCTTAATTATAGTTAGGGAGGATATTTCCTTTAAACGGAACGAAGAAGAATACCGTTTAAAAGCACAGAGGGTTGCAAACGTTGGGGGCTGGGAAGTAAACCTAATTAGTAATGAAGTGTATTGGACCAATATCACAAAACAAATTCATGGTTTAGATGACACATATGTGCCTTCTCTAGAAAATGGAATTAATTTTTATAAAGAAGGTTATCACAGAGAAAAAATAGTTTCTTTAATAAGCGAAGCTATTAGTAATGGCACGCCGTGGGATGAAGAGTTAATTATTGTTACCGTAACTGGAGAAGAGAAGTGGGTTAGGGCTATTGGAAGAGTAGAGTATGTTAATGGAAAAGCTGTTAAGTTAACAGGTACGTTTCAGGATATAGATGAAAAAAAGCGAGCTGATTTAGAGCGTTCTGAAATTGAGAAAAGACTAAATATTGCTACTAAAACAGCAAATATTGGGGTTTGGGATTATGATTTGGCAAGGCAAGAGCTTAATTGTGATTATGAGACTTTAGCACTGTATGGAGCGGAAAAGTTTACTCACAAAAGTTTGTATGATGCCTGGAAAAAAATTTTAGTAGAAGAAGACAAGGAAAGGGTAATAAATGAAATGCATTTTGCGATACAAAATGATGATGAATTTAACACCGAGTTTAGAATCCGAACAAAAAACGGAAAGGTTAAGTATATAAAGTCCATAGGACAGTTGCACAAAGACCAAAACACAGGAGCCGTTAAAATGATAGGTGCCAACTGGGATATTACAGAGTATAAGCAAGTTGTTTTAAAGTTAGATAAAAGAAAAGAATCATTTGCAGGGGTTTTTAACAACTCTTCTGTAGGTATGGCTTTAATTGGTTTAGATGGCAAATGGTTAAAAATTAATAAAAGCCTTTGTAACAGTTTAGGTTATTCCAAAAAAGAGTTAATGAGTTTAACTTTTCAAGATGTAACCCACCCTGATGACTATTTAAAAGATCTAAATTTTTTAGATGAGTTAATAGCTGGTAAAATTGATAATTACCAAATAGAAAAAAGGTATTTTCACAAAAAAGGACACACTGTTTTCGTAATTTTATCTGTTACTAAGGTTACAAAAATAGACGGTACCTTATCTCATTTCATTTCTCAAGTAGTAGATATTACATCTCGTAAGGAGGCCGAAGAAAAAGTTAAGGCGGTATTAAAAATTACTGCAGACCAAAATGAAAGCTTAACAAATTTTGCGCATATAGTGTCTCATAACTTAAGATCGCATTCTACAAACCTATCTATGCTTACGGGCTTTTTAATTAATGAGACAGACCCAGAAGAGAGGGCTAATCTAATTAATATGTTAAATGAGTCTTCAGATAGTTTAGACGAAACTATTACCCATTTAAATGAAGTAGTAAGTGTTAAGTTAAATGTACTTGGTAAGTTAGAGGGTGTTAGAATTTTAGAAACCTTTGATTCTGTTAGAAAAAGTATAATAGCTTTGTTAAATGAAAATAACGTTATTTTAAATATACAAATACCTAAAGAGTTTGTGGTTAGTGCAGTACCTGCATATTTAGAAAGTATTTTGTTAAATTTGCTTACAAATAGTATTAAGTATAGTTCCCCCAAACGAAGATTGGTTATAGATGTGAAAACAAGACGTGAAAGAGGTAAAATTGTACTTACTTTTTCAGATAATGGTTTAGGCATTGACATGAAAAGGCATAAGCATAAAATTTTTGGAATGTATAAAACATTTCACAAGCATAAAAATTCTAAAGGTATTGGTCTTTTTATAACCAAAAGTCAAATAGAAGCAATGAACGGAAAAATTGAAGTAGAAAGTTCTGTGGACATTGGCACAACATTTACACTATATTTTAATTGTTTTAAATAATTTGTATGAATAAAGTTTTTAGCGCTTGTATAATAGACGACGATCCAATTTTTGTTTATGGTACCAAGCGTATAATGAAAGAAGTTGGTTTTTCTGAAGAAATTGAAGTTTTTGAAAATGGTTTAGATGCCATAGAGGAACTGACGCAAAAATCTATAGTTGAGAAAAAATTACCAAGATTAATTTTTCTGGATCTAAATATGCCAATTATGAATGGTTGGGAGTTTTTAGACGATTTTATAAAAATACCAGAGCATATTAGAAAAGATGTTGTAATTTATATTGTGAGTTCTTCTATTGATCCTAGAGATATAGAAAGGGTAAAGACCTATGATATTGTTACAGATTATATTCTAAAACCTGTAACTCCTAAAGATTTAAAAAATATGCTAGACGACTTAAGTGTTTAGTGTTCTCCAGGCGTAAAGTCTTCAGGTGCATTTTGTGGTAAATTTGTAGTGTTATTATTACCTGTGTCGTTAAATATAAACCACTGGTTAAATTGGTAGTTGTTAGAGCCTGTATTTATTGATTCTTTTCTTAGCGCTTTTCCGTCTTCAAACTCATGATTGGTATTAGTGCCATCTTCGCCAATAACACCAAAAACATCTATAGTAGTGCCAAATGGGTCTATTAGCACTAAATTATCATCGCCATTAGAATCTGCTACGCTATTTTTACCTATGCTTATGTCTGGTTCAATACCGTAGGTTGCAACAAACTCATCTTTATTTGGCGAAATTACAAGCGTACTTTTTGCATTAATACTATAGCCAGTTAGGTCTAAGCTAGAGCTAATATCTGTACTTGCGTTGGTGTACCTATTAATTTTCCAATTGTTTAAGTCTAAAGCTTCGTTGCTAGAGTTGTATAGCTCTATAAACCTTGCGCCGGTATTATTGTTAGGGTCTGCTAGTTCAGAGAAAAATACAGAGGTTGAGGTAAATTCTGTTACAATAGGCGCACAGCGGTTTTGAGTAAAATCTATATCAGTTAATGATCTAATTTTTAGTTTTAATTCGTTTTTATCTTCAATTAAAACAGCTGTAATATTTCCGCTTTTATTAGGTAGTATATTAGTTGCAAAATCTGCATAACCACTGTTAACTAGCTTTATTTGGTTTCCAACGCAATCTTTAATAGTGCGTTCTGTTTCTTCATTTTTATTTGCAAATGTGTTATTCAATTCTTCTTCAATAAACTCTACATTGTTTAAAACTACAAGTGTATTAATTTTGCTTGCTGTTAAATTTTCTATAGTGCTTTCTGTTGCTTGGGTGGGTGGGTTGCTGCAGGTTGTATACATGTGTTCTTGCACTTGTAAGCTAGGTAATCTGCCAACAGTTTGGTTTCCAAAGGATGTAAAAACACCGCCAATTACATATGTATTATTTTTTTTAGCAATGTAGAGTCCTTTTAACTTTATAATTACTTTTTGTCCTAGTTTGTATTGTAAATAATAATCTCTTAAATCTACTAGGAAAGAAATGCCGGTTGTAGGGTCTATAGCTTTGTCTTGAATGTGTATTGTTCCAAAAAAATTATTTTCAATATCTGATGATACAATATAGCCTTCTATAATTATGTCTTCTTGCACTTGTGTAATACCACCCTCAGTAATAGTGTTTAAGTTAATTAAGCTTAAGTTGTATGCCAGTTCTGCACATTTGGTTTCTGGAATGTTAAAATCCTTGTCCTTAACACAGCTTATTATTAAAAAAAATGAGATACTTATTGTTAGGTATTTTTTTAAAATCATATTAAAAACTAATTGCTAAGTTTAAAAAGAATGTACGCCCATAGCCATACCAGTATTTAGTGCCAAATGATGGGGTGGTGCTTAAATTGTCTTGTTTCATTTGTCCGTAGTTTCCGTTTCTACTCTGTTCATAACCACCAGTTTTAAAAACGGTATCAAACACATTATTAACACTAGCAAATACACTAACATATTTGCCATTTATAATCCAAGATTTTCCGCCAACAATGTTTAGTAAGTAAAAATCTTTCATTTTATTTTGAGCAAGTAATTTGTTTACGTTCTCTGGGGTAGCGTCTGTAAAGGGTTCATTTGTGTCTGGGTTTAAGTAAAAACTACGGGTTCTGGTAATGGTAGATATATTAGCGTAGTTATTACCTAAAAAGTTAGCAGAGCCACTAATCCACCAGTATTTAGGATCTCTATACTCTAAGCCTATTGCAATTGCTTTTTGTGGTCCTTGAGCAAGCTTGTAATTTTTAATGTTGCTTTCTCCTAAGTTGCTATATCCTTCTAAGTTTATTGCATTTTCATCATTGTTAGTGGTGTCAAAATTTATAGTAACATTAGGGTTGTTATTGTAGGTGTAGTCTGCTATTGCTGCTACTCCTGTAACTTTAACGGAAGAAGATAACTCATATTCCAAGCCAATTTCAATACCCTTGTGTTTTTTGTCTATTCCTGTAACTACCTCCTGTACAAAGTCAGACCCAATTCCAGATTCTACAAAAAAGAAATTAACATCAGTTTCGTGATTAAACAGAGAGTAAAATGCAGAAACACGACCAGTAAGTTTTGGCAAGCGTATAAAGTAATTTACATCTCCTGTTCTAATTGTTTGGTTTTTAATATTGTTAACAACAGCATTGTTTTCTCTTGGGTTAATAAAGGTATTTTGTATTGTTGGAGGTTTTTTTATAAATGCAAATTTGCCATTAACCCAATGTCTCCCATTTATTTTATAGGTAAAAGATCCTTTAAAATTTAGTGCATTAAAATTTACTTTTTTGCTTTGTCCTATTGATGTTTCTGGGTAGCGTTCATTTTTAAATAAACCGTTTCTTTGGTAACTAATTGTATTTGTGTTTATAGCCAAAGATGCATACCACTTTTTATATGTAGCTTTTATTTGTGCAAATGCATTTAAATTATTTGCGGTTAAGTTGTAGTTATAGCTAAAAATTTGATTGTTTGTTTTGTTGTTATTTCCATTAACATCATTGCTAGTGTTAGAGAATGTGTCAATATCCAAATGGTATTCTGCTCCTAATAAATCATCAATAATAGCATAATTTTTAGTGCTGAGGTTTTTGTATAATATACCAGAATCTATAGTGAAATGTTTGTTAATTGTAATATTTGCCGTAGAGTTAAAAGTTATAATTTTATCATCTACAACATCATTATATAAAACATAAGATGCCTTAGCATCTTCATAAGTGTTATTTGCGTTATAAATATTACCCCAGTTTATTTGAGAGTTTTTAATAAACGATTGTCTTGCTGTTTCTGCACTTTCAAAATTAGCGCCAATTGGACTATTTATATAAAAACTAGGAAGATAACGGTAGTATGTAGCATCTGGGTTTGGAGCATTGTAGTAGCCTAACCTACTTTTTTTATGTGGGCCAAATTTGTAACTAACCCCTGTATTTATAGTTGCGTTTTTAGTTGTATAAATATGATTAAACATTAAAATCGGTTGCGTAATTTTACGTTCTCTAGAATTTCTAATTTTTTTGTTTTGTAGGCCCCAATACGGATTATATTTTCTTCCTTTTAATAAAAAGACTTCTTCTGTTACTGCAGAAGACCTGCCTCTACGGTTAGTTGCAGCTATTGCTGTTGCTAATAATGTGTTTTTTGAATTTAACTTGTATTCCAAGGCGCCAAATACTGAATATGCATCATATAATGTTCCATTTAAATATCCTTGTTTTGCCCATCTTCTAGAGGCAGATATGCTGTAGGTTATCCCTTTTTTGTTTGTTGATGATGTATGGGTAGTCATTGCGCGTCCTGTATAAGTTCTGTTTGCTGCAGAAAATGAAACTCTTGTTCCAGGTCTCATTTTAGACGGTTGTGTGTTAATATTTGTTGTTCCTAAAATACCACCAAAACTATACTTGGCAGGTTGTAGTCCATAAGTAAATTCTTGGTTTCTTGTGACATCATTTAATCCTCCCCAGTTATTCCATTGAGGTCTTCCATCACTAATATTATTCATAGCAATACCATTTATTAATACTTTGCTATATTTAGAATCGTATCCTCTAACTCTAAAAAAAGCCTGTCCAAAATCAAAGGCTGCTCTTGATAAAAACACGTCTCTGGTTGCTTGTAATAAGCCCGAAGTAATTGTACTGGTTTCTTCTTCAGATAGGGCTGTATCTGTTAAGGTTATTAAGTTATCTACTTTCTCAACGGTAATATCTTTCTGTAAATAAATAGTACCCAAATCTATATTTTGGTTTGTAATTGTTATTGGTAGCTTTACTGTGCTGTAATCTTTAACCGTAATTTTTATGATGTAGTTGCCTTTGTTAACAGATATTTTGAAAGCATTATTTATAATACTTGTGGTAGAGTTTGTCTCTTGTATATCTACAGTACCAGCTAATTGTAATGATTTTTTTTGTGGATCTTCTACGGTTGCTTTAATGGTATATTTACCTTGAGCAACTACTATATTTACTGCAAATAATAAAGATAAAATATTGGCAAACAATCGCATAACTCTGTGAAAATAGAGTTTTTTAAGGAAATTTCCTTATTTTTATATGAAAAATTGCTAATAAAATGAATATCAAATGTAAATATATAAGTTTTTTCTTGATAATTTTTTTATGTACAGAGTTGGATTTAATGGCTCAGTCTAACCAACGTTATCAAATTAGAACTATTGCTTTTTACAATTTGGAAAATTTATTTGACACAATTAATAATCCTAATACTTTTGATGATGATCGTACGCCATTAGGAAAAGATAAGTGGACTAGCGGTAGGTATATGGCAAAACTTAAAAATATGTCTACTACATTGGCTAAAATTGGTAGTAGTGTTACTAATTCATCTCCAGATATAATTGGTGTTTGTGAGGTGGAAAATGATACGGTTTTAACAGATTTAATTCAGCAACCAGCATTAATAAATAAGGGGTATGGAGTTATACATTATAACTCTCCTGATGAAAGAGGTATTGATGTAGCGTTGCTTTATAAAAAGGATGCTTTTATACCAACATCATTTAAAAGTCATAGGCTATTATTGTTTAAGGATAATAATTATAGGGACTATACAAGAGACCAATTAATTGTTGGTGGTTTGTTAGATGATGAGGAGGTTTACTTTATAGTAAACCATTGGCCATCTAGAAGTGGAGGTGAAGCCCGTAGTAGGCCTAATAGAATTGCGGCGGCTAAGCTTAATAAAAAGATTATAGACTCTGTTAGGCGTTTAAATATAAATGCTAAAATTATTAGTATGGGCGACTTTAATGATGACCCAATTAACAAGAGTTTTAAAAAGGTGCTACAAACTGAAGGTAGATTAAAAAAGGTTTCAGATAGTATATTGTTTAATCCTATGGATGAGTTGTACAGGAAAGGTGAAGGTTCCTTAGCTTATAGAGATAAATGGAATATTTTTGATCAAATTTATTTTACAGGTAACCTTGTAAATAAAGAGCGTAAAACATACTCCTTTTGGAAGGCATTTATATATTCAGCACCTTTTTTAATAACCGATAAGGGTAGGTATAAAGGTTACCCTAAAAGAACTTATTCTGGTGGTAGTTATACTGGTGGTTATAGTGATCATTTTCCAGTTTATATTTATTTAATTAGAAAACAGGATAATTAATTTGTCTGCTTTTAGGCAAAAAAACCAAGTGAAGTGTATCACTTGGTTTTTTAGTATTTTGTTTTTTGTATTTATTTTAAAACCATTGTCCCCAAGGAATTCTACTTAAAAGGCATAGTAATCCTAAGCCATAAAAAATGGCTATTAATTTAAATTTTTTAGCGCTCTCCATTACTTTTTTGTGTTTAGACCACCCAATTGTAATAAGTACTATTGCAATTATGTTTATAAATGGATGCTCTACGGCTAGCAAACGAGCTGCAGAACTTAGTCCGCCCATTCCGTTGCTTGTAATTGCTTCTAATCCGTTAGGCGATACAAAAAATAAAATTAGGCCAATTAGTAGCTGTAAATGCGATAATATTAGTGCAAATAATGACACTCTAAAGTCTTTACCTAAGTTAAAATCCCTTTTAGATGTTAACCCAGAAATAGCATTTATAACAGCTAAAATTAAGATAGCTAAAACTATAAAAGCAAAGTAAGAATGTAAGTTTAAAATTGTAGTATACATAGTAAATTGTTTAACTATAAAAGTAATAAAAAATAAGGTTTTTTTGACTTATTCCCATTTATTTTCTGCTTCGTTACCACCCCAAATAATTGTAGCTAAATAAGGATTGTCTATAAATGGGTTTCGGTTTCCTTGTGCCTCTTCAATTACGTTATTACGTTGAATTTCGAAACCAGATACTGGGTCTGCTACATTCCATTCTAAAAATAAATCTAATGTGCCTACTTGTGTAATATCTTCATTATATCTAATATTTAAGTAAAGTACCATACGTGCAACATCTCCTCTCCAATCGTCACCAGGATACCATTTGTTGGTGCCTACTAGTTTGTAATCCCCAGAGCCATCTGTATACGCAAAATTACTTCTGTCTTCATTTACAATAGCATCACAAGAACGTAAATGGTGTAAATCTGAAACTGCGATATTAGAACCTAATTTAGACTGTGGGAAAATATGTTCTGTATTAAATGTTTGTGGAGAATGACTATTAGAACCTGACTGATATTCTCTGTGGTCTCTACTTTCACCCGAATACATTAAAATTACGTTGTCTGCTATAGTTTCATCTTCGTCTGCGTTATACAAATAATTGTGTCTTTGCCCGTAAGATAAAATAGTTGTGTGTTTGTTAGTTGTGTGCTCTTTTAAAGCGTTTAAGGTAACTTCTGCATTGTTGCTAAAAGCAACGTTAGAATAATATTCTTGTAATTCTGCGGGTATATTAAAACTTAGTTTTTCGGCAATCGTAATAGTAATTGTTGCTGTTGAGCAAGTAGCATTAGGCTTATCGTTATCACAAATGGTATATGTAAAAGTATCGTTACCAGTAAAGTTGCTTTGTGGTATATACACAATTTCTCCGTTACTGTTAAGTTCTACAGTTCCACTAGATCCACTGCCGTCTACAGAAGTTAATATAGCATCATCAATAATAGTGTCGTTATCTAAAGCAGTTGTAATTGTGGTAGCTGTATTTTCTACTGTTGCATAGGCATCATCTACTGCTAGAGGGTCTCCTTCATCTACAATAGAAACTGTTACTGTAGCTGTAGAACAGTTGGGAGTTTCTTCAGTATCACATATTGTGTATGTAAATGAATCAACGCCTATAAAATCTGCTTTAGGAGTATATGTGTATGTGCCATCTCTATTTTCAATAATTGTGGCGCCACCAGTGCTGGTAGCGTCAAAAGAAGTTATTTTGGCTCCTATTCTAGAATCATTTTCTAAAAGGTTACTTATAATTAAATCTTCGTTTTCTATACCTGTTACTTCATCATCTACAGCAATTGGTTTGTTTACAGGAGTTGGGTCTGGGTCTGGTTGTTCTGTACCTCCATCAGAGCTACTGCATCCTAACATAATAACTGATAATAGTATAGTGTATGCGTAGTTTTTAATATTTAAAATAAATTTCATCATCATCTCGTCTTAATAGTAAATTGATACTTATAAAATAATATTCTGCTAATTTAAGCTTTTTGTTTTTTTTGATATTAAACTGTATTAATAAAAAAACCTCTGTCTAGTTATAGACAGAGGTTAATTTTTTAAAATGTTAGCCTATTATTGTAGAACGTATGCTCCACCTTCTAAAATAACATTCATAATCCAAACTTCATTAGAACCTGAATATACACTGTATGTTACTGAGAATTTTTGACCTTCCTCAGCATCAGGGAAGTTAGCTAATAAAATTGTATTTATTTTAGCTAATCTAGATTCAACTGTAGCTTCAGCTTTTCCTTCTCTTACATCAAAATTGTTATACTGTCCGTTTCCTACTGAAGCGTAATCTGCAGCAGTTAACGTATATTTAATTGTGTTGTCTGGTACCCAAGTAGTACCGTCATGAGCAAACTGAATAGTTTCTGTAGCAACATTATTGTATTTAGACCAGTTAGCACCGTCAAATATAAAATTGCTAGTGTAAGTAACAGTTCCTCTAATGTCGTTACCGTCTGCATCTTCTCCTACTTTAGTGTAAAGCTCATAAGTTGCAACTACAATATCACCAGCTTCTTTAGCGTCAAATTTAAAACGTTCTGGTAAAGTAACAGGTATTTTTAAAGCTGCTTCATCATGGCTAGAAAAGTTAGGGTAGCTTTCTCCCATTGCGTTATATTCTGCAGGTGTAAAACCAACAAATCTAGTCCACTCTCCGTTTTCAAATAAGAAACCATCTGTAAGCTCAGTAGTACTACCAGCGTAGTACTCATAACGTAAAGAAACAAAATCACCTTCTTCAGCAGCAGGGTATTCAGCAGCTAAGAACTCAAATACATGATCTTCATCAGAAAAATTTCCAAATGTTTGACCTGTAATTTCATTATGTTCTTCTGCAGTTAATACTCTAATTTCTGCTTCATAAGTTGGTATTCTGTTGTACCAATCAAAAGTAACTAAAGCTGTAGAAACCTGCTCAATTTCTATATCATTATCGTAAGTTACACCTAAAAATGGGTAAGTTTCTGTTAAGTAGTTAGGTATTAATGCTTTTGCATCGTCTACAGAACTAAAGTTAGCAAAGTCAAACTCAAAGAAATCTTTGTAATCGTCCTCAGTAAATGTATACTCAATGTTTCCTATCTCAGAGTCAATAGCATTTAAAACATTTAACTCTTTGTTAATGTCTTCCATTGGGTCGCAAGAGGTTAAGAATAACCCAATTGCGATTAGTGAATAAATAATTTTTTTCATCTTAAATATACTTTTTTAATTAAAATCTAATTTTTGTGCTAACACTAAAAGTTCTACCAAAACCGTAGAAAACGCTAGCTGTTAATGCGTCGTGATCAGAACCATCTTGCGCATCTGCAATGTATCTTGTATCAAATACATTGTTCATTCTTAAAGTGATAGTTGTATCATATTCACCTAATTTGAAACCGTGTCTTAAACCAGCGTCAAATAAACCATAATCTGGAACTTTCCAAGCTTCTGGTGTAGAAGAGTCTCCACGGTCACTAGGATCGTAGTTAGCGTATAAGTTATCATAGTAGTTGTAATCTATGATTAAGTTAGTTTTAGGCATAACTTCGTAGTTAAGTCCTAAAGCCATTGTAGTTTGTGCAGCATCACCAACACGTAAGTCTTTAATAAAGATATCTACAGTATTAACTAAATTTTGATCTTCGTCAAAAATTTCTACATCAGTAACATTGTTTTGCCATCTCCAGTCTCCTAAAGAAGCCATACCTGTTATTGTTAACTCTTCTGTAGCTCTATAAGTAAAGTCTAATTCTATACCTTGGTGCAATGCATTTACTCCTAATATGTTTGCAGTACCTAAAGTTCCATCAGGATTGTTAAATGTAGCTGTTTCAGTTCTGTCATTCCAAGTAGTTCTGTAAATGTTAAGGTTTGCAGCTAATTTTTCACTACGGTAACCGTATCCTATTTCTGCGCTAAATATTTTTTGGTTTTCTGCATCTGGGTTTTGGTTTTCGTTGTCAAATCCAACAAATACACCGCCAAAGTTTGCAGCCTTTTCAAAGTAACCAATGTTAGCAAAAACATTATGGTTGTCATCTAAATTGTAGTTAGCACCACCTTTTACACTATAACCTAAAAAGTTATATCTGTCTGTCTTCTGATCAGGATCAGAGTCTAAATAGTTAAAGTAATCTATTCTTTGGTAAGATGTGTTTGAGATAGCTGTAGATAAAAATGCAGAAAGCTTGTCTTGTGAGTACTCTGCTTGTGCAAAGAAACCTTGCCAGCCTACATTACCAACGTTGTGGTACTGACGCTTGTCACCAACTTGTAATCTAGCATTTGGGTTATTCTCGTTGTCATTATCTAATGCATAGCTACCACCTAATAAATCAGTAACTTCAGAATAGTGATCTCCTGTGTAATCTCTTAAGTCAATACCTACTAATAAATCTAAGTTTTCAGTTAAAGAGTTTTTGTAAGTAGATAAAAATCCAAACCACTCGTGGTTGTTTATAGATGCTCTTAAGTATGCCTCAGATCCAAAACCTTGACGACCGTTTTCACGGTTAATTTCTACGATGTTGTCTAAGTCTACTGGTTGATCAAAACCACCTAATCTAGTGTTAAATAAGTCTGTGTTACCAGCAGTACCACCACCACCACCTTTACCCCAAGAGGCATATAAAGCAGAAGATAAAATAGATTTGTCATCAATATTCCAATAGTGGTTTAAAGATGTTTGAGATTTGTGGTAGAAGTTATCTTCTATATGAGTAACTTGACCGTTTTTGTATCCCCAATCTGGGTTAAATCTAATACCACTTTCAGCATTTCTGTAAGTGTCAATAGAACTTCTGTTTTGACGTTGACCGTGTGTTTGTGGTGCACCAAAAGAAGTTAAAGATAATTTGTGATCGTCGTTAATTTGCTTAGATATGTTCACAAAGTAGTTAAAACCATTAAATTGTGTACCATCTACATAACCTTCACCAGTTGTTTTAGATGCAGATACTGTTGCAGCAAATCCATTATCCATTAAACCTGTTGATATTGTAGCACCATATTTTTGGTATCCGTCGTTACCAACACCACCAATAATACTACCACCTCTTTCTACGTCAGTAGTTTTAGATAAGATGTTAATTGTACCACCAATAGAAGGTACAGCTACTTTAGAAGCACCTAAACCTCTTTGTACTTGCATAGAAGAAGTAACGTCTGATAAACCAGCCCAGTTACTCCAGTATACTCTACCGTTTTCCATATCGTTAACAGGTACACCGTTAATCATTACAGCAACGTTTTCAGAATCAAAACCTCTAAGGTTAATTCTACCATCACCAAAACCACCACCAGATTTAGTAGCGTATACACCAGGTGTAGATTTTAATACCTCAGGAAATTCTTGAGTTCCTAATTTTAATTCAATGTCAGCAGCTTTAATAGTAGAAACAGCAACCGGAGTTTTTCTGTCTACAGCTACAGAAGCTACAATAACAACTTCTTCTAGAGCTTCAGCGTCTGGCATTAATGTAATTTTACCTAAATCTCCAACAGCATTAAAGCTTACTTCTTTGGTGATGTATCCTATGTATGATACAACTAATACACCAGAGTTACTAGGTGCAGAAATAGTAAAGTTACCGTCAAAATCGGCAGCCATACCATTTGTAGTTCCTTTTACAACTACACTTGCTCCTGGTAGAGGTCCTCCTAAATCACCATCCATAATTTTACCAGTGATGGTTCCTTGAGAAAATGCGAATGCCGTACATAATAACATAGCGACAAAAACGAAGTACTTTTTTTTCATTTTTCTTTTGTTCTTTAGTTTTTTTATTAACGGCACAAAAGTGTATAATTTATACTACTTGTACGTTAACAGAATGTTAAATCAGTTAACGCAAAAATAACATAAATTTAAGTTAAAATGGCGTTGATAAACAATAAGTTATCAACGCCATTTTAATAATTTTAGTAGGTGGTTTCTATTTTTTATAGGAGTCTAAAATTTGTAGTGTAGATGGGTCATGTGTTCCATTTTTGTCAGAATTTATATCTTTTAAAATAGTATTGGCTAATTGTTTGCCTAATTCAACACCCCATTGGTCGTAGCTAAAAATGTTCCAAATAATGCCTTGAACAAATATCTTATGTTCGTAAAGAGCTATTAATTTTCCTAAACTTTTTGGCGTTAATTTGTTTATTAGTAGCGTAGTTGTTGGTTTATTACCTTCAAAAACTTTAAAAGGTAGTAGTTCTGTTATTTCTTCATCTGATAGCCCTTTTGCTTTTAACTCTGTGAGTACTTCTTCTTTAGTTTTACCATTTAAAAGTGCTTCTGTTTGTGCAATAAAGTTAGCCATTAGTTTGTCTTGATGGTCTTGGTCTCCAAATAGTGATTCTTTAAAGCCTATAAACTCTGCAGGAATAACTTTGGTGCCTTGGTGTATTAATTGAAAAAATGCGTGCTGAGAGTTAGTTCCTGGTTCTCCCCAAATAATAGTACCTGTTTGGTAGTTTACAGCATCACCGTTACGGTCTACACTTTTTCCATTACTTTCCATAATACCTTGTTGCAAATAAGCAGAAAATCTACTTAGGTACTGTGAGTAAGGAATTATAGCCTCGGTCTCTGCATTATAAAAATTGTTATACCATATAGTTAGTAAGGCAGAAATAACTGGAATGTTTTCTGAAAACTCTGTGTCTTTAAAGTGTTCATCCATTTCATTAGCGCCCATTAGAAGACTATCAAAATTAGAGAACCCTACAGATAGCGCAATGCTTAAGCCAACTGCGCTCCATAAAGAGAAACGTCCGCCAACCCAATCCCACATAGGAAAAACATTATTGGTATCTATACCAAATTCTGCAATTTTAGCAGCATTTGTAGATACGGCAGCAAAATGTAAAGCAATATCGCTTTCTTTGGTTTTAAATTCTGGATTTAAAAACCATTTTTTTATAGTTGTAGCGTTGCTTAATGTTTCTTGTGTTGTAAATGTTTTAGATACAACTACAAATAATGTTGTTTCTGGGTTTAGTTCTTTTAGTATTTGGTGTACGTGGTCTCCGTCTACATTACTTACAAAGTGCATTTTTAAATGGTTTTTGTAAAACTTTAAAGATTCTACAACCATTGCAGGTCCTAAATCAGACCCTCCAATACCAATATTTACTACATCTGTAAAAGCTTTTCCTGTGTAGCCTTTACTTTTGCCAGAAATTATACTTTCTGTGTAATTTTTAATTTTTTCTTTAACAGCATAAATTTCAGGTATTACGTTTTTACCATCAACTAAAACGATGTCAGATTTTTTTGCTCGTAAAGCAGTGTGTAAAACAGCCCTACCTTCAGTTTGGTTTATTGGCTCTCCTTTAAAATAGCTTTTTATGGCGTCTTTTAGGTTTACCTGGTTTGCCAATTCTAATAAGTGTTTTACAGTATCTTCTGTAATTCTGTTTTTAGAATAGTCAAATATAAAATCGTTATCTTTTATGGTTAATTTTTTAGCACGATTTTCATCGTCCTTAAACAAATCTTTAACCTTAAGGTTTTTAGTATTGTTGTAGTTTTCTTGTAGTTTTTGCCAAGCGGCAGTTTTAGTAGGGTTGGTGTTCTGTAATGCCATTATTATGGATTAATTATGTTTTCTTCTTTATCTTCTTCTTGAGTAATTATTTTTTTAGGAAAAACAATTTTGTCTAATTGGTTTATTTTTGGTTTAATATGTGCCAAGTATCCTGTTTTTAAACTGTCGGCAATTGCTTCTGCAGTTGGTAGTTTTTCTCTAAGCGGATCTACTTGTTTTCCATTTTTCCAGAACCTATAACAAACGTGAGGGCCTCCAGTATTGCCTGTCATCCCTACCCAGCCAATTACATCTCCTTGCAAAACGTAGTCTCCTTTTTTTACATTTTGGTTTTTCATATGCAAATATTGAGTGCTGTAAGTTCCGTTATGCTTAATTTTAACGTACTTACCATTACCGCCGCGCCTTGTAGACTCCACAACGGTTCCGTTTGCAGTGGCAATAATAGGTGTGCCAATTGCAGCAGCATAGTCTGTGCCCTTATGTGGTCTTACTTTATATCCGTAATATTTTATTCTTCTTTTTAAATTATAGCGAGAAGATATTCTGTAATTAAATTTAATTGGAGCTTTTAAAAATGCTCTTCTTAAATTATTTGCTTCTTGGTCATAATAATCTGCTATTTGCTTTAATGAGTCTGTTACGTACTCAAAAGCATAAAAAGGTTTGCCGTTGTGTTCAAAATATGCAGCTTCTATAGGTTCAGATCCTGCATATATTGTATCATTAATATAGCGTTCTTTATAAATAACCTTAAACTTATCTCCTTTTTGTAGTCTAAAGAAATCTATAGACCAAGCATATATTTCAGACAGGTTGTTTGTTACGTTATAATCTATACCTTGTTCTAATATTGCTTCAGATAAAGAAGTATTTATGATGCCAGATGCCTCACGTTCTACATAAGTAACTTTTTTCTTTTTTTTGTAAACATTTACAGAGTCTCGTAAGTCTACAACAGTATAATTAATACGGTCGTTTTCGTAAATAAAGTATTGAGCAATTTCTGAAGTATCTTTAGACTTTAATATAACGTAAGGTTTGCCAACTCTAATGCGGCGCACATCAAAACTGTCTTTATATTCTTCAGAGATTTTATATATTTTTGGGTAGTCTACCTTGTTATTGGTCATTAACTCACCAAAACTATCACCGCTTCTAATAGTATCTTGTAAAACAGTAAAGTTATCTAAATTAAAACCATACTCCATTGCAACTATTGGTTTTTCTATAGTTACTACTTCTGGTATATTGTCATTAGGTTTTACCTTGCTATCCTTGCAAGAGATAAAAATAGAGATTGTTAAAAGTGAAAGAAGAAATTTTTGCATTATTTAGATTTTTCGGGGTTAAAGATATGGTCTATCCATTCTTTTCCCCAATTATTTAACTCTTCTTTTGTATATAAATATGGAAAAAACACCACTTTTTGAAAGCTAGGAGGTAAATATTGTTTCCAATTAGTTCCTCCTGTAGCATCTATGGCTTGTTTGTCTTTAGCTAAATACTTGTATGCAGAACCCATATGCATAAGCGGCCAGTTTACATTGGCATTAATGTCTA
Source organism: Cellulophaga omnivescoria (assembly GCF_001999725.1). Taxonomy (GTDB): domain Bacteria; phylum Bacteroidota; class Bacteroidia; order Flavobacteriales; family Flavobacteriaceae; genus Cellulophaga; species Cellulophaga omnivescoria. Next base: position 37,650 of record NZ_MDDP01000034.1, on the reverse strand, counting down.
AGGCTTTTAAAGCTTTTATTAATTCTTTATTTTGTTGGCTTTCTTTAGGTAGAGCTAAGTATTTATGATAAATAGTATTGTTTTTAACCTGGTTTGCTATGCGTATTAAACGCGGTGTGTACCTGTACTCAAATTGTTTAAGTGTTAAAGTTTTTTCGCCAGTATCTTTATCTGTTGCTCCGTTTTTCCAGTAAATTTCTTCGTAAAGTTCTTCAATACTATTTTCTCCGGTATATTGTTCTCTTTTTGTTTTATGAACTAGGTTTTCTAAAGGAGCCGAATATAGTTCTATCATTCTATATTGTGCAGATTGAAAACCACTTGCTGGTAACAGCGCCATTCTGTATTTTAAAAATTGTTCTCTATCCATCCCATTTATCATAATACTAAATGAAGAAATAAGAACTTTAAAATAACTGTTTATTCTATTGGCTTTTTCAGTGAAAAATGCAACATCTTGAGATTTGTCGTCTACAATTTGTTTTTGTTCGTGTAATATAAGCTTAAAGTACAATTCCGTTATTTGATGATACATTATAAAAATTTCCTCATCCGGAAAATGTGTTCTTGGTATTTGTAAACTTAAAAGTGTGTCTAAATGAATATAGTCCCAATAGGTTAAGTACTTTTCGTAAAGTAAACCGTCTAGGTATGAACTTAAATCTTGACCAGATCCTTTGTATTTTTCTTCTAATTTTAAAATTTGAGACGCTATCTTTTCTTTATTGTCCATTAAATGTTAGTCCATTATTATTTTAAACTGATGCTTTAATCCGGCGTAACCATCTAGGTCTGCCTTTATAGAGCCAACAGCTAGGTCTGCTTTTATTCTAATAGGAATTCTATTGTCATCGTTAGAAACCCATAGTGATAAGCTTTCTTGTTCTTTAAAAACACGGCCAGACTCTACATAGGGTCTAAATTTATGACATTCTACTTTACCGTATTTAGTTTTTAAAGTTTCTTTTCCTAAATATTTTAGTTTAAATTTAAAAATACCATCATCATCATAAAGCAAGTTTAAAACAACAAATTCACCTTTTTTTAAATCTTCTGGTTTGTAATTGTTTCTTAGGTAATAAAATGCAGAAATTAAATCTTGAATTTTGTTGTCTATAGAAAAGTCTAATTTTCTATCTTTTTTATGATCATTTAAGGTTGCTTTTTTATTGGTGTAATCAAAATCAATATCCAAGTCTAAGGTATAGCTACCTTCACTAACTTTTCTAACAAATTTATAGGGCTTACCGTTATTTTTGTCAAAATAACTTTCGTAGGTATCATCTACTTTAAAAAATACACGAGCCAAACCTGTTGTTCTGCCCTTGCCCACCACATGGTACACAGACTTGCTGTCTATCTTATCATTTTTCACTTGTAGTGTGGCGTAACTAGCATTAAAAATTCCGTAATGAATTCTAAAGCGTAGCCATTCCCCTGCTTTAAACGCACTGTGCGTATTTTGGGAGTTAGCAGAAAAAGTTGCTAGTAATAAAAGGGTTATGTATACTTTTTTCATATCGTTATGATGTAAAATTACTAAAATTGAAAATACAATTAAATGTCTTTACAATTATTTAAACAATTTTTGTTCCAAAGTATTGCATAAAAAAAAGCCCAGTCTTAAAACTGGGCTTTTCCTAAATAACCAACCAAACTTTAAATTATGAAAAACCAATACTTAAAGTTAATAAGGGAACCACCCCTTATGCCGTCAAAAGTACTACATTAATTTAGAGTTGTAATTGGTTTTAACTTACTTTAACTAAAGTGTTAACACTACTTTAGCTTTTAAATGCAAAAATTACTGCATTCATAATAATATAGCGCTTTTGTTAAAGGGTTCCTCTAGATTCTTGCTCTCTTTCTATTGCTTCAAACAAAGCCTTAAAGTTTCCTTTACCAAAAGACTTAGCGCCTTTTCTTTGTATAATTTCTATAAACATTGTAGGCCTGTCTAAAATAGGCTTTGTAAATATTTGTAATAAGTAGCCTTCATCATCTCTATCTATTAAAATGCCAAGGTCTCTTAAAGGAGCTAGGTCTTCGTCAATTTCACCTACTCTGTCTAAAACATCTTCATAGTAAGATCCTGGAACAGTTAAAAATTCTACTCCACGATCTCTTAATGCAGTTACAGTTTCTATAATATTATCTGTAGCTAATGCCATATGTTGTACACCTGCTCCGTTATAAAAATCTATGTACTCTTCAATCTGAGATTTTTTTCTTCCTTCTGCGGGCTCGTTAATAGGGAATTTTATGCGCCCATTACCGTTACTCATAACCTTACTCATTAGAGCTGTGTATTCTGTAGATATGTCTTTATCATCAAAAGAAACTAACTGTGCAAAGCCCATAACTTTAGCATAAAACTCACACCATTTGTTCATTTCATTCCAGCCAACATTACCCACCATGTGGTCTATATATTTTAAACCGGTATCTGCTGGTTTGTAATGTGGGTTCCAAGCTTTATAACCTGGTAAAAACACTCCTTTGTAGTTGCTTCTTTCTACAAATACGTGTACGGTTTCTCCGTATGTATGTATTCCAGAAAAAATAACTTCTCCGTTTTCATCTTCCTCTTTTTTTGGCTCAAAATAGCTTTCTGCACCTCTGCTAGTTGTTTCATTATAACTTTTTGTGGCGTCATCCACCCAAAGAGCTACAGTTTTTACACCGTCTCCATGGGCATCAATATGTCTGTTAATATCTCCGCCAGAATTTAATGGAGAAGTTAATACAAGCCTAATTTTTCCTTGTTCTATTACGTAAGAAACACGGTCTTTTAAACCTGTTTCTAATCCAGCATATGCTAATGGCTGAAAACCCCAAGCAGACATATAATAATGGGCAGCTTGTTTTGCATTGCCTACGTAAAGTTCTACATAGTCTGTTCCTAATAGTGGTAAAAAGTCTTCTGCTTCTAAATTTTCTTTAGGTAATTTTAGGGATGTATTGTCTAGTGTTGACATGATATTTTGTTTTAAAGTTTATATAATTTGATATGATAAAATTTTCATCTTTTACTTAAAGATGAAATGCAGTATTAAAGTATGTGTTTCACCACATAGCCCTAAGGTGGGCGGTAATATCAATTCTAAATAATAACATAAAACAGTTTTGTTCTTACAAATATCGTAAAAATAGATGAACCATAGGTTGGGTTACAGTTAAATGGTAAATTAAAACCAGTAACCTATGCTAAAAAATAGTCTTCCCTTGTTTTTTTCTGGAGACCAAGAGTATATGGTTTGTATTGGCCCTAAAAAGGATTCAAATCCATAACCAACACCATAACCTGTATAATCGGGTAGTTTAAACCACTCTGCGGTTCTAAAAATATCATCATCTATGTTAGCAAAATTTGCAGCTAATAATAAATGATTTTTTGGGGTAAACTCATAATCTAACCTAGTAAGTCCTTTTATGTAACTATTACCAGTTAAACTTATAAAATCATACCCTAAAAAGGAAACGTATCCGTCTCCTAAATTGTTCCCGTAACCACCCATAATAAAGTCTAAAGACCTAACATTAGAGTTTCCTAGTTTAAAGCCACCACCAGCTTCAATATTTAAAGATAGGTTGTTAGTTATAGGAAAAGCTGAACCTACGGTACCTTGGGCAATAGAGAATTCTTTAAAATTATTATTGTAGTCTGATGAAAACATATAAAAGTGTAAATCACCACTAAAATATACTCCTTTGCTAGGGAAATATTTGTCATTATAAGTATCTAACTTTAATTTGGCAAAAGTACTGTAGTAGTTGCTTTTTTCAAAAATGGTCCTAAAGTCTTCATTGTTTTCAGTATCATCTTGCTGTAGTGTTCGCGAAGTATATTTTAAAAACCTATGTTCTGCACCTAAACTAAAGGCAAATTCTTCATTCCAAACGGTTTGTATATATGCCTGGTTTGTGAGGTTAGTAGCATTTATGTTAATGTTGTTAATACCCGTGTCTGGAACAACAAAATTAGATTTAATAATGTTGTAATCTATTTCGTAATTGTAGTCGTTAAAAGTAGAATTTAGTCCAAAACTCCAGTAAAAACCTTTATCTAGGTAGTATTGCATTTTGTACCTAATATTATCTCCTAAAATTAAATCAAAAGAACCAACATCATCTTGTAAAAAAATATTTTTTTTAGTAAGGTTTATAATGGCTGCACTTTTATAAATATCATCATAATGAGCACCCATTTTAATAAACATTTTGTTTTTATTTTCTTTTATTTTAAGTAATAAAACAAGTTCATCTTCCTCTGAGTCTAAAGATGGTCTGGTGTCTAGTGTGTAGCGTATTGTTTTAAAGTTATTGGTAGCCGCTAGGTTATTAATTCCTTGCTGTAACTTGTTAAAAGATATTTTTTTGTTTAAATCTAGTCGTAATTTACCTTTTATATAAGCTCTTGTGTAATCTTCATTACCCGAAATTATGAGTCTATTTATTGCTATAGAGTCATAGGATTTTATACATTGTTTTTGTTTGGTTGCAATGCCACGTTGTTTAGCAATACTTTTAAGATCATTTATTTTTTCGCGAGCAGCAATTTCACCAGACTCTATAATTTCTGTTCCAAGATCAAAATCTATTACCGAGTATTTTTCTATTGATGGTTTTATAAGTACGTCTGTTAATTTAGCTTTACTTTTCATATCATTAACAGTTCTGTAATTGTTAATTTGCAGTAAAACTTCTGTGCCAGAGCTAAGCTTATCTCTGTCTGCTAGGCCATCTTGAACATCTATACCAATAACAATATTTGCTCCTAATTTTTTTAATTTTTCAATAGGGTAATTGTTAACTACGCCACCATCTATTAATATTTTATTGTCTATTTCTGCTGGCTCAAATAAAGATGGGAATGTACCACTAGCCATAATAGCCTCTGGTAAATACCCTTTGTTTAATAAAATTTCTTGTCCGGTTTCTACATCTGTGGCAATGCAGAAAAAAGGAATAGGAAGTTTATTAAAATCTTTAGTGTCTTTAACATGGTATAGTAGTTTTACCAATAGGTTGTAAATATTTTGTCCGCTTGATATTGCAGACGGAAAAGAAACTTTAAAGTTATTAAAAGGCAAACTTAAAGCATACCGTTCCGCATCTTCTTTATCATAAAAAGTTTTTGCTCCTCTAGGTAAATTGTCTTGTATAAGTAAAGAAACATCTACGCTTTTAAAAATAGAATCTAGTTCATTGGCAGAATAACCAGATGCGTACAAAGCACCTATTATTGCTCCCATACTGGTGCCTCCAATGTAATCTATTTTAACACCAGCTTCTTCAATTACTTTTAACGCACCAATATGGGCGAGACCTTTGGCGCCACCACCGCTAAGTACCAAGCCAACTTTTACACTGTCTTTAGAAGATTTTGTTTGCCCTAAAACGGTGTAGCTAGCCAAAAGTAGTATTATAATTACTGCTGTTTTTTTCATTTTTTTAATGAAAGGTGTTATAAATTTTATGAGCTTTAGACATTCCTACTACTTCGGCAAGTTTTTCTATGCTGGCTTCTTTAATTCTTTTTACAGATTTAAACGATTTTAAAAGATCTGTTGCTGTTTTTTCTCCAACGCCTTCAATTCCTTCTAACTCAGAATTTATAGCGGCATTACTACGCTTTTTTCTGTGAAAAGTAATGCCAAATCTATGGGCTTCATTACGTAATTGTTGTACAATTTTTAAACTTTCAGATTTTTTATCTAAATATAACGGAATTGAATCTCCTGGGAAATAAATTTCTTCTAATCTTTTTGCAATACCTATAATTGCTATTTTGCCTCTAAGTTCTAAAGCATCTAAGCTTTTTAGTGCAGAAGATAATTGCCCTTTTCCGCCATCAATAACAATTAATTGTGGTAGTGGTTGGTTCTCCTCTAATAATCTTTTATAGCGTCTGTAGACAACCTCTTCCATAGATGCAAAATCATCTGGGCCTACAACTGTTTTTATATTGTAATGTCTGTATTCTTTTTTTGCTGGTTTTCCATTTTTAAATACAACACATGCGGCAACAGGATTTGTTCCTTGTATGTTAGAGTTGTCAAAACACTCTATGTGTCTGGGTTCTTCAGACAAGCGCAAATCTTTTTTCATTTGCGCCATGATTCGATTGGTGTGGCGGTCTGGATCCGTAACCTTTAATTGTTTAAAACGCTCCATTCTAAAGTATTTTGCGTTTCTTTCTGATAATTCTAATATTCTTTTTTTATCACCAAGTTTGGGTATTGTTACTTTTAAGTTGCTATCTACTGTTACAGAAAAAGGTAAGTAAAGTTCTCTTGAGTGCGATTTAAAACGTTGTCTAATTTCTATAATTCCTAATTGAAGGAGTTCTTCATCGGTCTCGTTTAATTTTTTCTTTAGTTCTAGTGTGTGAGATCTAATTATTGCACCATGTGATAGCTGTAAGAAGTTAATGTACGCATAGCTTTCATCAGATATAATAGAAAAAACATCTACATTATTAATTTTAGGGTTAACAATAGTTGTTTTTGCTTGGTAGTTTTCTAAAACTTCTATTTTTTCTTTAAAATCTTGAGCTTCTTCAAATCTCATTTCTGAAGCTAAAAATTTCATTTTGGTTTTAAAATGATGTAAAGACGATTTAAAGTTTCCTTTTAAAATGTCTTTAATTTCTACAATTTGTCTTTGGTATTCTTCTGTAGTTTGGTAACCTTCACATGGGCCTTTGCAATTACCTAAATGATACTCCAAACAAACTTTGTATTTGTGTGCGTTAATTTTTTCGGCAGACAAATCATAATTACAAGTGCGCAATGGGTATACACTTTTAATTAAGTCTAGTAAAACCCTAACGGTCTTCATATTTGTATATGGCCCAAAATATTCAGACCCATCTTTAATTAAGTTTCTTGTGTAAAATACACGCGGAAAACGCTCGTTTTTTATGCAAATCCAAGGGTATGTTTTATCATCTTTTAGTAAAACGTTATACCTAGGTTTGTACTTTTTTATTAAGTTGTTTTCTAGTAATAGCGCATCAGACTCTGTGTCTACTACAATATGTTTAATATATACTATTTTTTTTACAAGAACCTTAGTTTTGCCATTATCATGTGTTTTGTTAAAGTAAGAGCTTACTCTTTTTTTTAAGTTTTTAGCCTTACCTACATATAATATTTTCTCTTCTTTATCGTAAAATTGATACACTCCTGGACTATTAGGTAATGTACTTAATTGTAATTTTATGGATATTTCTTGCGGCATAGAGTAAAAATAATCTCTTTTTTTGATTGTGCTTGTTTTAGCGTAGTCTTTTTACTTATGCTAACGCTTTTTTAACAATTAAATATAGATTTTACTGTATGTTGTAAAAGTTTTATATATTGATGTACTTCTCCTGTAAAAAGTAGTATTATTTTTATTAACGATACTTTTAATCGGTAAAAATGCACCCTTAATCGATTTTTGTAAAAAAAAATGATTACATTGTAATCCTAAAATTTTGAAAAGCATGGAGTTATACGTTGTAGCTATGGGTGCTTATTTATTAATGATGATTTTTTTGGTAATTTACGAAGCTATATCATCTAATGAATAAAAACGCTATTTAAAAATAAATGATAAAAAAAGAATTACGCGCAAAGTACCTTTTGCTTAGGGAAAAAATGAGTGCTGATGCCGCAGACAATTACAGCGTAGAAATTGCCAACCAACTGCTAAAAATGCCTATTTGGGATTTTAATTATTATCACATTTTTTTATCTATAGAAGAAAAAAAGGAAATAGATACAAGTACTATTTTAACAATATTACAAGGTAAAGATAAACACGTTATTTTACCTAAAATGAATGCTAACAATACACTTACTAATTTTTTACTTACAGATAGTACGGTAATAAAAAAGAATAGGTATAATGTGCCAGAGCCATTAGACGGAATTGAAATACCACCTAATAAAATAGAAGTTGTTTTTATGCCACTTTTAGCTTTTGATAAAAAGGGAAACAGAATTGGTTATGGTAAGGGTTTTTACGATGCCTTTTTAAAAGAATGCAAACCCAATGTATTAAAAATAGGGTTGTCTTTTTTTGAAGCAGAAGAACAAATTACAGATGTTTATAAAAATGATGTTCCTTTAAATTATTGTGTTACTCCTCAGCAGATTTATGAGTTTTAGTGCCAAAAGCTTTTTTGTTAAAAACTAATAATATACCAACACCTGTACTTATTGCTGTATCTGCAATATTAAAAACTGGTTCAAAAAAACTGAACGTATTGCCTCCAATTATAGGTATCCAAGATGGTAAAACTGCGTTTTGTACAATAGGAAAATAAAGCATATCTACAACTTTACCATGAAAAAGACTGCTGTATGGTTCGTCTGAAAATAAAGTAGCTACTTTGCCATAGCTTTCGTCAAAAATTGCTCCGTAAAAAACAGAGTCTATTATATTGCCTAAAGCACCAGCAAAAATTAATGAAACAGCAAATATTAGTACTTTTGGCGATTGTTTTTTTATGGTGTCAAAAAGCCAATAGCCAATACCTGCAACAGCAAATAGTCTAAAAACGGTTAGTATTAATTTTCCTGTGCTGTCTGCAATAGGGAAAATATCACTTAATTTAGCACCCCAAGCAGCGCCTTCATTTTCTATAAATAGAATTTTAAACCAACTAAATACTTCTACAGATTGTTGGTACGTAAAAGTAGTTTTTACGTATATTTTACTTATTTGGTCTACTAATAAAATTAGTATTACTATTAATGCAGATTTTTTTAAACTCATTCTTTACAAGATAGATTTGGCAAAAATAGACAATTATTTGGTTTTACTTATGTGTATGTCTCCAGTAATAGAAGATAAGTTAAAAATTGTATTTCCTTTTAGGAGTTTATCTTGGTAAATTTTACCATATTTAGTAGATGCTTTTACAATAGCATTATTGCCTTTTACTATTATATTGCCACTCTGGGTGCTAGCGGTTATAGCCTCAGAGATGTTCTGTAGCATACAATACCCGTCTAATAAAGTAATGTTTAAATTTTTGTAATTACCAGATGCTGTAATGTTAGAACTTTTGCCATATAATTTTACATTTTTGTATTGTGGTACTATAATATGTAGTGATATTGAAATTACTTTATGTGCGCTAAGTTTGTCATTGGGAGAAGTAAAAGTAGGGCTAAAGCCAGTAGTAATAAAAATGCTAGCAGCTTCCTCTTTAATTTCTAAAACTAAATCTTTTTTGTATTCTCCTTCTATATTTGCGGAAACAACTACATCTTCGGTGTTACCCGTTTCTAATGTTACCTTATAGCAATTTTCTGTATCTATATTAATTAATGATATATGGTCATTTAAAACTGTTTTTTCTACAATTTTCTGAGCATTTAAAAAACCGAAAGAAAACAGTAATATTATGTATAATGTATATTTCATATATGGTATTAAAAAACGCCCTAAAAGGGCGTTTTTTTATTTTTGCATATTTTTAGCTTCTATACTAAGTGTAGCATGTGGCACTAATTTTAATCGTTCTTTGTTAATTAGTTTGCCAGTAACTCTACATACGCCATAAGTTTTGTTCTCTATACGTAACAAGGCATTTTTTAAATCGCGAATAAATTTTTCTTGACGAATTGCTAGTTGTGTATTTGCTTCTTTGCTCATTGTTTGTGAGCCTTCTTCAAATGCCTTAAATGTTGGCGATGTATCATCGGTACCATTGTTGCCGTCATTCATATAAGCACTTTTTAAAAGTTCTAAATGCTCTTTAGCTTTATTTATTTTTTCAGTAATTAAAACTTTAAATTCTTCTAAGTCTTTGTCACCGTATCTCACGTTTAAATCTTGCGCCATAGTTTTTAATGTTTTTGGATAAACAATTTTGTATTTACTTCATCAAAAGCAATTGTTGTGCCATTGTCCAGTTTTTCCTCAAAATTAAGTTCCGCTGTTAATGTTTCAGTTTTAATATATGTTATGTTGTCTGCAACAGCATTTTCTACATAACCATCTTTTAATATTTTAATATCAATTTTGTCAGTTACTTCAAAACCAGATTCTTTTCTTAGATTTTGAATTCTATTTACCAACTCTCTAGCAATACCTTCTTTTCTAAGATCTTCACTAATTGTAACATCTAAAGCAACGGTTAAACTACCGGAGCTAGCAACTAGCCAACCTTCTATGTCTTGAGACAAAATCTCTACATCTTGTAACTGTAAATTAATACTTTTATTCTCAATAACAATAATTATTTCGCCGTTTTGCTCAATTTTTTGGATGTCATCTTGGTTTAATTCTCCTACTGCTTTGGCAATCAGCTTCATATCCTTTCCGTACTTAGGACCTAAAACTTTAAAATTTGGTTTTATTTGTTTAACCAGTATGCCAGATGCATCATCTAAAAGCTCAATTTCCTTTACGTTTACTTCAGATTTTATTAAATCTGCAACAGCTTCAATCTCATTTTTTTGTTTGTCGTCTAGTACAGGAACCATTATTCTTTGTAGTGGTTGGCGTACTTTTATTTTTTCTTTTTGACGAATAGACAATACTAATGATGATATAGTTTGTGCCTTTTCCATTTTACTTTCTAGCTCTTTGTTTACAAGTGCTTCGTTGTATTTTGGAAAATCAGCCAAATGTACACTTTCAGCTTTTTCTTTAGTGGTTGCTTGGGTTAAATCTTTGTAAAGTCTGTCCATAAAGAACGGAGCAATAGGAGAAGATAATCTAGCAACAGTTTCTAGGCAAGTATATAACGTTTGGTAGGCAGATATTTTATCTTGTTGGTAATCTCCTTTCCAAAAACGTCTTCTGCATAAACGTACATACCAGTTACTTAGGTTTTCTTGTACAAAGTTAGATATTAACCTTGCAGCTTTTGTTGGTTCATAATCTGCATAGGCTTGGTCTACCTTATGTATTAAGGTGTGTAATTCTGATAGTATCCACTGGTCTATTTCTGGTCTTTCATTTAACGGAACATCTTCTTCAGTATAGCTAAAGTTGTCTATGTTAGCGTATAAAGCAAAGAAAGAGTAGGTGTTGTATAATGTGCCAAAGAATTTTCTTTTTACCTCTGCTATGCCCTCTAGGTCAAACTTTAAATTGTCCCAAGGGTTTGCATTAGAAATCATATACCAACGGGTAGCATCTGGCCCAAACTCGTTCATGGTTTCAAACGGGTCTACAGCATTGCCTAAGCGTTTAGACATTTTTTTGCCGTCTTTATCTAAAACTAAACCATTAGATACTACATTTTTATAGGCAACAGAATCAAAAACCATTGTAGATATTGCGTGCAGTGTATAAAACCAACCACGCGTTTGGTCTACACCTTCTGCAATAAAATCTGCTGGATATGCTTTGTTTTCATCTATTAGTTCTTTGTTTTCAAAAGGGTAGTGCCATTGTGCGTAAGGCATAGAGCCACTGTCAAACCATACGTCAATTAGGTCACTTTCTCTTTTCATTGGCTTTCCGCTAGCAGAAACCAATGTTATTTGGTCTACAATGTTTTTATGAAGATCTATTTTGTTATAGTTTTCTTCAGTCATATCACCAACAACAAAATCTTCAAAAATATCTTTTTCTAGAATGCCAGCAGCAACTGCTTTTGCCATTTCTTCTTTTAATTCCTGTACAGAACCAATTATTATTTCTTCTTTACCGTCTTCTGTTCTCCAAATTGGTAATGGAATACCCCAGTAACGAGATCTAGATAGGTTCCAATCATTTGCATTAGCTAGCCAGTTACCAAAACGGCCTTCTCCAGTAGATTTAGGTTTCCAGTTTATAGTTTCATTAAGGCTAAACATTTTTTCTTTAACGTCTGTTACCTTAATAAACCAAGAGTCTAATGGGTAGTATAATATAGGTTTGTCTGTACGCCAGCAATTAGGGTAACTGTGTACGTATTTTTCAACTTTAAAAGCTCTGTTTTCCTCTTTTAATTTTATGGCAATTTCTACATCTATAGAACGTTCAGGAGCTTCGCCATCTGCGTAATATTCATTTTTAACATATTTGCCTCCAAATTCTTTTAGTTCTTTTCTAAACTTACCTTGTAAGTCAACTAAAGGAACAGGGTTGTCATTCTCATCTAATACCAGCATAGGCGGTATTTCTGGAGTAGCTTGTTTGGCAACCATAGCATCATCTGCACCAAAAGTAGGAGAGGTGTGTACAATACCAGTACCATCTTCTGTGGTAACAAAATCACCTAAAATTACTCTAAATGCGTGTTCTGCATTTTGGTATGGTAATACATAATCTATAAGCTGCTCATAAGTAGCATTTAATAAATCTGTGCCTTTTACCTCTGCAATAACTTGGTACGGTATTTTTTTGTCTGTTGAGCTGTAGCTTTTTAAATCTTCGCTACTTTCTGCTGCAAAAAACTTACCACTAAATTGCTTACCTACTAGGTTTTTTGCCAGTATAACTTTAATAGGCTCAAAAGTATATTGATTAAAAGTTTGTACTAAAACATAATCTATTTTAGGACCAACAGTTAATGCTGTATTAGATGGTAATGTCCAAGGAGTTGTTGTCCAGGCAATAAAGTAAATGTCTCCGTCTTCATTTTTAAAAGCTTCTGGTAAGGTTTCTTTATGAGCCTTAAACTGTGCCGTTACTGTAGTATCTGTAACATCTTGGTATGTGCCTGGTTGGTTTAGTTCATGAGAACTAAGTCCGGTACCCGCCTTAGGTGAGTATGGTTGTATTGTGTATCCTTTGTAAATTAAGTCTTTGCTATAAATTTGTTTTAGCAACCACCAAACAGACTCCATATATTTAGACTTGTAAGTAATGTAAGGGTCTTCCATATCTACCCAATACCCAACTTGTTCAGTCATTTTATTCCAAACATCTGTGTAGCGCATTACTGCTTTTTTACAAGCTGCATTATATTCTTCTACAGATATTTTTTTTCCAATATCTTCTTTAGTTATCCCTAGTTCTTTTTCTACACCAAGTTCTATTGGTAGACCGTGTGTGTCCCAGCCAGCTTTACGCTTAACTTGGTACCCCTTCATTGTTTTGTAACGAGGAAAAATATCCTTAATGGTACGTGCCATAACGTGGTGAATGCCTGGCATACCGTTTGCAGATGGTGGGCCTTCAAAAAATACATATCCTTCTCCGCCTTCTCTATTGGTAACACTTTTTTCAAAAATGTTGTTTTCTTTCCAATATTCTAGTATGTTTTCTGCTACTTTAGGTAAATCTAATCCTTTATATTCCTCAAACTTCATATTAAGTGCTTCTGGTACTACATTTTAAGTTTGCAAAACTAATCAATTTTGTGTAAAAAACACTTTTTCAAAAGCAAAAGAGCCCCCTTTTTAGTTGTTTCTTTTTTTTTGTTGATATTTTAATAGTTTATCTAATGTATGTGGGTAAAGCAGATAATTTTTGTAAGTGAAGTAATTATTTTTTTAACGTTTATAAAACATTAATTTATAGTCAATTGCTTATATTTTTATGTTTTTGTTAACATAATTGCCAAAGTTTTTATAGGTTTGTACGTCTAAATTATGTTTTGTAACGTAAATTAGGTATAACATATATTATAACAAACAATAAAAACTAAAAAGAATGAAAAAATTAATCTTAGGTTCTGCATTAATGCTAGCTTTTAGCGTATCATTTGTATCTTGTAAAGAAGCTACTGACAAAGCTAAAGAAGCTGCAGAGACAGTTGAAGATACAGCTAAAGAAACAGCAGACAAAGTTGCTGATGAAACTAGCAAAGCTGCTGATGAAATAAAAGAAACTGCTACAGAAATGGTAGATGGTATTCCTAGTTTTGATGACGCTGCTGTAGCAGAATACGTTAAAACATATGACGAATATGTTAGTGAATATAAAGAAGCTGCTGAAAGTAAAGATATGACTGCTTTTGCTGCTTTAGGAACAAAAGGTCAAGAATTAGCTACTAAATCTCAAGAAGTTATGAAAAACCTTTCTGCTGATGATGCTAAAAAGTTAACAGAATATATGACAGCTAAGTCTAAAGAATTGCAAGAGTATGCAACTAAAATGACTAACTAAGATATATTTTTAAATATACTTTAAGAGCCCGATTATTAATTTAATCGGGTTTTTTTTATGTCTAAAATTTTTAAAATTGATAACTAATAGATGAAATTAGGTTTGTGCCTGGCGCTACAATACCAGATGAGTATGTTCTGTAACGTTGGTTAGTAATGTTTTGCCAACCAACAGTAGCTATTAAATTATTTGTTAATTTATAACTGGTATTAAAGTTTAGTGTTTGCCAATTTGGACTATATGGATTTCCATTACTGTCCGTTGCATAAATGTAGTCTTTACTACGCTCTGATGATGATAAGTTACTGTAAGATACCTCTCCGTTAAAGTTAAAAAATAAGTCTGTCTTTATTTTGTCATTTTTCCATATTAAATGGATATCTCCAAAAGTTGGTGCCACATGTCTCCCTGGTGTTTCTGTGCCATCTTCTTCTTCTTCAATACCTTTTGTAAATGTTAAATTAGAACTTAATGATAAGTGTTCTGTAAAATAAGCGTCTACACCAAGCTCCACTCCATGAACATAAGCTTTTGCTGCATTTTGTATTGCTTGTACGTTGCTTAATTCTCCGTGGTATTCTATTTCTTTTTCACCGTTAAAGGTAAAATCTCTACGTACTAGTGCATCTACTAAATAAGTGTAAAAACCTGTAGCGTTTACAATTACTTTGTCATTAAAATTCTTTTGTATGCCTAAATCTACATTATAAGCATATTCTGCTTCTAAATCTGGGTTGGGTACAACTACAGAGCCCGGTTCAGAATCAAATATTTTACCAACATCATCTATATTAGGCGCTCTAAAACCAGTAGAGCCATTAAAAGTTATCTGTAAATTTTCTTTAGGAAACCAACTAAGCCCAATGCTACCTGTAAGAGCTCCGGTATTTAAATTGGCATCATTAAAAGGAAAAGGATAAAAAGTTTTGTCAAATTCTGCATTAATCCAAACGTGACTGTAACGTAAGCCAGATAGCAGTGTAAGGTTTGGTTGTGCTTTGTATTCTGCATTAATGTAGCCAGCAGTTGTTTGCCAAGTGGCACCATCTGGATATCTGGACGCAGCATTAGTAACTTGGTTATTTTCTATATCGGTATTAAAACCTTTAGAATTCACTTTGTTAAATACATACTCTAGGCCGTAATATAAGCGTAAATCTCCAATACGTTTATTTTCTAAATCTATATTTGTAGACAATGCGTGTACATTTTCTTTTGTACTGCTTAACGTTGTAGATCCAAAGTTTCTATCGTTTCTACTTTCTCCAAAATGTTGGTAGGCAGTGTTTATTTTTAGTCTATCATAAAATTTTCCTTTGCCATGGTGCTGCAAACCTATTTTGGACATAAACCATTTTTGTGGTCCATAAAACCATTCTGCAGAACGTAGGCCTTCGCCGTCACTAGTTGGTCTTATTAAACGATCATACCTGCCATAGTCAGATGTTTCGGAAAAGTAAATACCCAAATCATAATTCCAACTGTCATTGGGTTTAAAAGCAATCTTTTGCATTGCGTTAATTTGGTTATATGCAGAGCCAACTTGTTTTTTAGGATTACTATTTGTTTTTAATTGGTCTTCTTCATTAATGGTAGTTACATAATTGTTTCTTAAATAAGAGCTTGGTCCATTGTTTCCCATTTTTAAATCATCAAAATCTGTATAACTAACACTTGTTAAAAAGGCCCATTTTTGTTTGCCGTAATTTATATCGGCATGTATTGTATTTTCTGTATTTGCAGTAGAATATCTGTAAGTTGCATTACCGCTCATTAAGGCGTGTTCAGATTTTGAATATTTTGGCTTTTTGGTATAAAAATTTAAAACTCCACCAATAGCGTCACTACCATAAATAACAGATCCTGGGCCAAAAATAACTTCTGTGTTTTGTATAGAAAATGGATCTATAGAGATTACATTTTGCAAATTCCCTCCTCTAAAAATTGCGTTATTCATACGTACACCATCAACAGAGATTAACAGCCTGTTGGTTGCAAAACCTCTAATCATAGGGCTACCACCGCCAAGCTGACTTTTTTGAACAAATATTTTACCGCTATTTTGTAATACGTCTGCAGCAGTTTGTGGGTTTGTAAATGCTATGGTTTTAGTTGTTATGGATGCTACTTTTTGAGGGATATCTTTTTTTTGCTGCTCCCATTTAGAGACCGACATAACAACACCGTCTAGCTCCTGGGCAGTAAGTACCATATAAATAGTGTTACCTCTTTTTAGAAGTAAATTTTTTGTAGTTTTTTTTGTTTGGTAGCCAATATGTTTTAAAACTATTTTCTCATTTTTATTAAAAATTGATAAATCTGCACTACCGTTTTTAGAGGTTAATGCCGTTTTTGTTTTGGTAGTATTGAAAATAGCAACATCTGGTATAGGCTCATAAGTATCTTGGTCTACAACAACAATCTCTTGGGCAAAGGCACCAAAAAAGAGCAATAAAAAAAATATAAAAAAGGTAGTACGCATACTAACGGAAAATTTCATTTAAAATAACAAGAGACTTTGGTTTTCTAAATCCTTGTAAATGTAATTCAAAATATAAAATAAGCGACTTTAGCAGCTCTTGCCTGTCGGTTTTAGTCATTTTAATTGTATATATAGCATCAAAATTTATGCCTAAGAAGGTTTTAAAATAATTTAAATTATTACCTTCTATAATTGGATTTAAAGATGGTTTGTTTGTAAAACTACCTTCCAGCAAATCAAAATATAATAAATGGTTGTTTTTATCGTCTGGATAAAAACCTAAATACTTAGTAATACTTAGTAAAAAGTGAAGATGAAAATTTGCAATTTGAGTTTCTGTATCTAACCATTGCAAAGCTGCTTCTATATAATTAAAGAGGTTTTCGTTTGGCTCTTCTTCAAATAAACTATTGCTTAACATTTCAGCTAAAAACTGTGTCATTGCATTTTTTGCAATATTAGTGTGTAATGTTTGGTAATAATAACTGGTTTTAGCTTCTCTAATGCTTTCTAGTGTTCCTTTATTTTTGTGTACGGCAATTAACTCTAATTGAGTTAAAGGTTGAAAATAAGCGGCCTTAATTTTTCCTTTTTTAGAAGACAAAACTCCTTTTAGTAAATATGATTTTAATCCGTCTGATAAGGTATATGCTTTAACAATTAAACTATTGTCGCCATATTTAAGGGCAGAGAGTACAATAGCTTTTGTGGTTACTTGCATTAGTAATTTTTAGGTAATGTAAAGATAGTAAATTGATAAGTTTTTTAATTGAAAAAGAAAAAGCTCCATTAAGAAAACTTAATGGAGCTTTTTAATAATTATATGTTGTTTTAAATAACGCCTTGAGCTAACATAGCGTCTGCAACCTTAACAAAACCAGCAATATTTGCTCCTTTTACATAGTTACAGTAACCGTCTTTATCTTTGCCGTATTCTATACATGAATTATGAATATCTTCCATAATTGTTTTTAATCTTTGGTCTACCTCTTCTCTTGTCCAGCTAATACGCAATGAGTTCTGAGACATTTCTAAACCAGAAGTAGCAACACCACCAGCATTAGATGCTTTTCCTGGAGCAAATAATATTTTTGCTTCGTGAAATTCGTGGATAGCTTCTGGTGTAGAAGGCATATTAGCACCTTCTGCAACACAAATACATCCATTTTTAATTAATACTTTTGCTGCTTCGCCGTCTAATTCATTTTGTGTAGCACATGGTAAAGCAATATCACAAGCAACATTCCAAGGAGTTTCTCCTTTATGAAAAGTTGCTGAGGTATATTTATCTGCATATTCAGATATGCGTCCTCTTTTATTGTTTTTAAGATCCATTACATATGCAAGCTTATCAGCATCAATACCATCTTTATCTAAAATGTAGCCTTGAGAATCTGACAGAGTTAAAACTTTGGCTCCTAATTGTAATGCTTTTTCTGCGGCAAATTGTGCAACATTTCCAGAACCAGAGATTACTACATTTTTACCAGCAAAATCTTTTCCTTGAGTTTTAAGCATACTTTCTGCAAAGTAAACAGTACCATAACCAGTAGCTTCTGGTCTAATTAAAGAACCACCCCAAGAACGACCTTTACCTGTTAAAACACCTGTAAACTCATTTCTTATTTTTTTATACATTCCAAAAAGGAAACCTATTTCTCTTCCTCCTACACCAATGTCACCAGCAGGTACATCTGTATTTGGTCCAATGTGACGGCAAAGCTCTGTCATAAATGCATGGCAAAAACGCATTACTTCGTCATCAGATTTTCCTTTAGGGTCAAAATCAGATCCACCTTTACCACCACCCATTGGTAGAGTAGTTAAACTGTTTTTAAATACTTGCTCAAAAGCTAAGAACTTAAGAATACTTGCATTAACACTTGGGTGAAAACGCAAACCACCTTTATAAGGTCCTATGGCAGAGTTCATTTGTACTCTGTAGCCTCTATTTACATGGATGTTTCCATTGTCATCTACCCATGATACTCTAAAAGAAATTAATCTTTCTGGTTCTACCATACGCAAAAGTATGTTTTTGCCATTGTAAATATCATGATCAGCAATATAGGGGATCACTGTCTCGGCAACTTCTTGTACCGCTTGGATAAATTCTGGTTCATGACCGTTACGGGTCTTAACCTCATCCATAAATGCATTTATTTTTGCTTCCATATAGAAACCTTTATAATTGTTAAATTATTGAATTAAAATTATAACGGCAAAATTATACTATTTATATAATTTACACCTTGTTTTTTTAAAAATTTGATAAAATTATTATCCAATGGCCTGTTTAAGGTCATCAATTAAGTCGTTTTCATCTTCAATACCAACACTAAGTCGTATTAAAGAGTCTACAATTCCGTTTTTTTCTCTTTCTTTTTTTGGCATGCTAGCGTGTGTCATACTAGCAGGATGACCAGCTAAACTTTCTACCCCGCCTAAACTCTCTGCTAGTGTAAAAACCTCTAACTTTTTAATTATCTCTATAGCCTCATTATAATCTGCTCCTTTTGGTATAAAAGATAACATACCACCAAAGCCTTTCATTTGGCTTTTAGCAATATTGTAATTTGGGTGTGTATCAAATCCTGGCCAAAACACTTTTTCAACTTTAGGGTGGTTTGCAAGGTAATTAGCAATAGCCTTACCGTTTTCGCAGTGGCGCTGCATTCTAACATGCAATGTTTTTATACCTCTTAAAACTAAAAAACTATCCATAGGGCCACATATTGCACCACTAGCTTTTTGTATAAAATATAACTTATCTGCTAAATCTTTATTGTTTACAATTAAAGCACCCATAACAACATCACTATGGCCTCCTAAATATTTTGTAGCAGAATGCATTACAATATCTGCTCCTAAATCTAAAGGGGTTTGTAAATAAGGAGTAGCAAAGGTATTGTCTACAGCTAAAGGTATATTATGTTTTTTTGCTATTTTACCGGCGGCGGCAATATCAATAATATTCATCATTGGGTTTGTTGGTGTTTCTACCCAAATAAGTTTTGTGTTACTATTAATATAATTTTCAATAGTACTAGTGTTAGACATATCTACAAAATGAAAAATAATTCCAAATTTCTCGTAAACTTGTTTAAAAAGTCGGTAACTTCCTCCATACAAATCACTTGTAGAGATAACCTCATCACCAGGGCTTAAGAGTTTAATAACAGCATCTATAGCAGCAATGCCGCTACCAAATACAAGTCCATAATTTCCATTTTCTATACTTGCTAAAGATTTTTCTAATGCGGTTCTGGTAGGGTTTGCACTTCTAGAGTACTCATAACCATTATGCACTCCAGGAGCAGTTTGTGCATAGGTAGAGGTCTGGTAAATAGGTGGCATAACAGCTCCGTACGCCTTATCTGGTTCTTGACCTCCGTGAATAGTTTTGCTGTTAAATTTTAAATTATTTTTGCCCACACTTCTTTATTTATAACACAAATGTATCGTTATCTTTGCAGAATACAATGCGCTTGCACAATCTTATTTAACTATGAATAATAAATTTTTCTTATTCCTTTTTTTAATTGTTTTAATTGGCTGTAATAATAAAAAAGAGGTTTCTTTTGGTACTCTAAATTTTACTACAGAAAAAGAAACTAATAAACCGCTTGTTGTAATTAATGTACCTAAAGCCGTAAAGCAAACAAAAGTTAGTGAAACAATTAATAATAAAATTAAGGAGAAAATAATATCGTTATTAATTTTTGATGATGATATAACTGTTGATAATATAGATGATGCAATTTCTTCTTTAAACGACGAATTTTTAAGTGTAAAAGAAAAATTACCTGGAGATGCAACACGTTGGGAAGTAACCATAAATGGGGAAGTAGTTTATGAAACAGATAAAATTATTACCATAGATTTAGAAACGTATGAGTTTACTGGTGGTGCTCATGGTTATGAGTCTAGTATTTTGTTAAATTTTGATGCTGTAAAAGGAACTTTACTTTCTAATGAAGAGTTAATTGCTAGCAAAGAAGAATTTTACAACTTAGCAGAATTAAAGTTTAGAACGCAAGAAAAAATCCCGGCTAATGTACCTATAAATGACACGGGTTTTATGTTTGAAGAAGAGGTGTTTACTTTGCCAAGTAATATAGGGTACACAAAAAAAGGTTTAAAGTTGCTTTACAATACGTATGAAGTTGGTTCATACGCAGATGGGCAAATAGAAGTGTTGTTACCTTATAAGGAAGTAAATAATATGCTTGTTGTAAAAGGTAAAGAACAAGAGTAACCTTTGTGTAAGATTACTCTTTGTTTGTTGTTATTTTCCAATATTTCTTTTTAAGGCTAATATAGATCCTATGTGTATGCCTTCATGCAGTGCGTTAAATTTCATAGCCTCTACAACATTACTTAATGTAATATTTAAGCTTGTAGTATATGGAGTGTAACTTTTAAAATTTCCGGCATTATAATCTAGCTCCGTTTGTTTTAAAGTGCTAAACAAAAGTTCTTTAATTTGTGTTATTTCTTCATCTGTAGCTGTGCCATCTGGAAAAGTACCTTTTTTGTATTTTTCCACCATTTCATCAGAAACCAGCATAGGCATACCGCTAAATTTGTAAACAAGTAGTTGTTGTGTAACTACAACATGCGCAATGTTCCACCAAATGTTGTTGTTAAAATTTTTAGGAATTTCTAACAGTAAATCTTTAGGAGTTTCATCTAAAATTTTTAATAATATTTTTCTAATTTGCTTAGAGTTGTCAAGTAAATATTCCACTATTATGTTTTTTGATAAAAATAGTACAATTCAACCAAATTGGGTTTCTTTGCACTTAGTTTTTTGTTTCTAAATAATATTCTAAATCGTTTAATAAAAATGAAGAAAATATATCATTTAAGTACCTGTGATACTTGTAAAAGAATTTTAAAAGAATTACAACCTCTAGATGGTTTTGTACTACAGGATATTAAAACCGAAGAAATAACAGAACAACAGCTGCAAGAAATGCATAGCTTAACCGGTAATTATGAAGCTTTGTTTAGTAAAAGAGCAAGACTTTACAAAGAAAAAGGTCTGGCACAAAAACAATTGCAAGAAGAAGATTATAAAAATTTAATTTTAGAACATTATACCTTTTTAAAAAGACCTGTGATATTGGTAAACAATGCAATATTTGTAGGCAACAGTAAAAAAGTGATTGCCGCAGCAAAAGAAAAAATTCACAATTGAGTAAAAGAACATTAGCTATACTGGCTTGCTTAGGAGCTACCACTATTTATGGTATAAACCATACAATAGCAAAGGGTGTAATGCCAACTTATATTAAACCTTTTGGATTTATAATGGTGCGGTTGCTTGGTGCTTCTTTTTTATTTTGGATGTGTTCTTTTTTTATACCAAATCAAAAAATAAAGCGTACAGATTGGGGTAGACTATTTTTATGTGCTTTAACTGGTATGGGAATAAATATGCTTACTTTTTTTAAGGGTTTAGAATTGTCTACGCCAATAAATAGTGCTGTATTAATTACTATAGTTCCAATACTAGTAGTGGTAATGTCTGCTATTTTTATAAAAGAAAAAATTACATTGCAAAAAGGATTTGGTATAGCACTTGGTCTTGTTGGGGCATTATTTTTAATTCTTTATGGAGCAGAATTTAGGCAAGATGCACCTAATATTCCATTAGGTAATGCATTATTTGTTGTAAATGCAATTAGCTATGGTGTTTATTTAATTTTAATAAAAAAGCTATTAGAAAAATACCATATGTTTACTTTATTAAAATGGCTTTTTACATTAGGCTTGGTTTTATGTTTTCCAATTACAATTTCAGAATTTAGAGAAATTGAATGGAGCACAATACCAACTAGTGGTATTGGCTCTATTATTTTTGTTATTGTAGGGACTACTTTTTTAACTTATTTATTTAACGTTTACGGATTGTCGCAATTAAAGGCATCTACCGTAAGTGCTTTTTCTTATGCGCAACCATTAATAGGAATTTTATTTGCAGTTGTAACAGGTAAGGACAGTTTAACTATGGTTAAAGTAGTAGGTACCGTTTTAGTTATTTTAGGATTGTATTTGGCAACTAAAAAAAATAAATTGCAAGTAAAAACCTAAACTTCTAAATCTTTAGGAACCTTTGCAAATTTACGAGTGTCTTCTTTTGTGAGTAATTTAAAGTCATTAGCTTTTTCAACTCTAGAAAAAGCGTTCATAAATTCTTCAGGTAATCCAGTTAAACTTCTTGTTTGTAAATCTATCCAAGCCCCTAAAATTTCACAGTGGGCAAAATTTCTTCCTTTAGAATCAAAAAAGTTATGATGAAATTTAAAAAATTTTCCGTCTTCACTTAATCCCTTTAATTCTAAAGATACTTTTACAGGTTTGCCAAAAAATGCCTCTTTAAAGTAATAAATGTGCTCGTAAAAAACCACAGGGCCAATTTTATAATCTGCCATAGTTTTTTGGTTAAAACCTAGTTCCATTAAAAAGCCCATTCTAGTTTGGCTCATATAATTTACGTATGCAGAATTGGCTAAATGCCAGTTAGCATCAATATCACTCCATCTAATTTCAAACTCTTTTAAGTACATATTTTTTTAGAATTAATTGTTATGCATGCATAATAAATGATAAAAATACTATAGTTTTGAGAAACTTAAACATATTACTTTATAAAAAGTAGTTAATTTTTTAAATTTATAGTATTAACAAAAAACCAAATTCATGAGAACAATAGCCCCATTTGTAAAAGATCTTTCTTTGCCTGTTATAGCCGCACCAATGTTTTTAATATCAGGACCAAAGTTGGTTATAGAATGTTGTAAAAACGGAATAGTAGGTACTTTTCCTGCATTAAACCAAAGAACAAGTGAGGGGTTTGAAGAATGGTTAATTCAAATAAAAGAAGAGCTAAAAACGTTTGAAGAAGAAACAGGTAAAAAAGCTGCTCCATTTGGTGTTAATTTAATTGTGCACCAAACAAATCCGCGTTTAGAGGCAGATCTTATGTTGTGCATAAAACATAAGGTGCCTTTAATTATAACTTCTTTAGGTGCGGTATCACAGGTTGTAGATGCTGTGCATAGCTATGGAGGTCTTGTTTTTCATGATGTAATTAAAAAGCGTCATGCAGAAAAAGCAGCAGAAGCTGGGGTAGATGGTTTAATAGTTGTTGCTGCTGGTGCAGGTGGTCATGCAGGTACATTAAACCCTATGCCTTTGGTTGCAGAAATTAAAAAGTTTTTTACTAAAACGGTTATATTATCTGGTTGTATTAGTACAGGAAGAGATATAGCTTCTGCAAGGCAAATGGGCGCAGATGTTGCTTATATGGGAACTCGATTTATAAATACCACAGAAAGTAAGGCTACAGAAGATTATAGAAAAATGATTATTGAAGCCGGAGCTAGTGATGTTGTTTACACGGCATCTATATCTGGTGTGCACGCTAACTTTTTGGGAGCAAGTTTAAAAGCGGCAGGTATTACAGAAGAAGATTTAAAAAAAGATACTAAAATAGACTTCGGAAAAGAAATGGACACCGAGGCTAAAGCTTGGAAAACCATTTGGTCTGCAGGTCAAGGTGTTACAAATATTAACAATGCAGTTCCTGTAGCTGATTTAGTTGCTACTTTAAAAACCGAATTTGTAGAAGCTATAGAGGAACAAAAGAAATTACTAGAAGTTTACCCTAAATAGTATAATGCCAATATTAGAATCAGCTTATAACCCTCCTTTATTTTTTAAAAGTGGGCATTTCTCTACACTTTACACGGGTTTATTTAGGTCTGTAAAAGTGCCAACGCAAAAAAGAGAGCGTATACAATTGGCAGATGGCGATTTTTTAGATTTAGATTGGAGTTTTACAGCTACAAAAACAGATAAAGTTGTTATAGTTGTACACGGTTTAGAGGGTAACGCACAAAGACCTTATATTTTGGGTGCAACCCGAGAGCTTTTGCTATGTAACTATAATGTGTGTGCGGTAAATTTAAGAGGTTGTAGTGGAGAAGCTAATGTGTTATTTAGGTCTTACCACTCTGGCGCTACAGAAGATCTAGATGCCGTTGTGCAGCATATTTTAGGTTTAAAAACATATTCTAAAATAGTATTGCAAGGTTTTAGTTTAGGCGGTAATTTAATTTTAAAATATTTAGGAGAGAATAGGCAAAGACCACCAGAAATTAAAGCTGGCATAGGAGTTTCTGTTCCCTGTAACTTGGCTAGTTCTTTAGAAGAATTGCTAAAGCCAAAAAATATACTGTATGCTTCTAATTTTAAAAAACGTTTGCTACAAAAATTGCGAATAAAACATAAGCAATATCCAGATAAAATTAATGAGTCAGAAATAAACAAAATAAAAACCTTAAAAGATTTTGACGATGTGTATACTAGTAAAGTAAATGGTTTTATAAACGCTTTAGATTATTATGAAAAAGCTAGTTGTTTGCAGTTTTTGGATAAAATAAAAGTACCAACTTTAATTATTAATGCTAAAAACGATTCTTTTTTAGGTGCTGCTTGTTATCCTGTTAAAGAGGCAAAGCAAAATAGTAACTTATTTTTAGAAATGCCATTGTATGGAGGTCATGTTGGGTTTTATGATAATAATAACATCACGTACTCAGAAAAAAGGGTAGTTAAATTTTTAGAAGAGAAGGTTTAAATAAGAGTATTGCTTATATTAGTGCTTTAAAACTTAAACACATGAAAAAATTATTTTTAATCTTAGTTGCAGGCGTATTTATGGCGAGTTGTGGCGACAAAAAGGAGGATAAAAAATCCGATGGTTTTGAAATGAACCGTACCAAAAAGGAAGATAAATCGGCAGCAAAGCAAGAAGGAGTTCCTGTAGATATGGACAATAAGGGTGTTGGCCCTATAAAGTCTGTAGATTTAGGTGCAGAAGTAGATAAAGAAATGGCTGCAACAGGCGAATCTATTTTTAGTTCTAAATGTGTTGCTTGCCATGCAACAGATATGCGTTTAATTGGTCCAGCTGTTAAGGGAGTATTGGACAGAAGAAGTCCGGAGTGGGTTATGAATATGATATTAAACCCTGATGGTATGCTAAAAGAAGATCCTATAGCTAAAGCTTTGTTTAAAGAATATAATAATGCTTTAATGACTAATCAAGGCTTAACAGAAGAAGAAGCAAGAGCTATAACGGAGTATTTCAGGACGTTATAAAATAAATCTTTAATTTTTTAAAACAGCGTTTTTCTAAACATAGATTAACGCTGTTTTTTTATTGTAAAATCTGTAACAAATGCCGGTTTATATGTTTGATTAAAGTATTTATTTCCCTAGATTTGGTTAAGAACATGAAGAATTTTTACCACATTAATGACTATGAAATACGTAAAATTACCGCATACTAATTTAGAGGTAAGCCAAATTTGCTTAGGCACAATGACTTGGGGCAGGCAAAACAATATTGACGACGCTTTTAAACAAATGAATTATGCTTTAGAACAAGGAGTTAATTTTTTTGATACTGCAGAATTATACCCTGTTCCGGCAAAAGCAGAGTTGTATGCAGAAACTGAAAAAATTATTGGTAAATGGTTTAAAGAAACAGGTAATAGGGATAATATAATTATTGCATCTAAAATTGCTGGTAAAGCAGATTTTACAAAGCATATTAGAACCACTGGTTTCCAAAAAGAAGCTCTAATAACTGCGGTAGAAAACAGTTTAAAACGTTTACAGACTGATGTTATAGATTTGTACCAGTTACATTGGCCAGAACGGCAAACAAATTACTTTGGGCAAAGAGGTTATGAGCATAAAATAAATGACTTTTGGGAAGATAATATTCACCAAGTATTAGATACTTTAGGCGATTTAGTAAATGACGGAAAAATTAAGCATATTGGCTTGTCTAATGAAACCCCTTGGGGAACTATGCGTTTTTTAGAGGAAAGTAAAGTGCACAGAAGATTGCCACGTATGTCTACCATACAAAATCCGTATAGTTTATTAAATAGGACTTTTGAGGTTGGTTTGGCAGAAATATCTATGAGAGAGGATATTGCGTTAATACCATATTCTCCTCTGGGTTTTGGGGTGTTAAGTGGTAAATACCTTGGAGGTTTACAACCTGCAAATGCAAGGGTAACTCTTTTTCCTAATTACAACAGATATAGTGGAGAAAATGCACAAAAGGCAACACAAATGTATTGTGATTTAGCCCGTGAGCATAGCTTGTCTTTACCGCAAATGGCATTGGCATACGTAAACTCTAGACCGTTTGTAAAAAGTACAATTATAGGAGCTACAAATTTAAAGCAACTAGAGGAAAATATTGGAAGCGTAAATGTAAAGTTAACAGATGAGGTTTTAGAAGGTATAGAGGCTATACATAAGCAAATACCTAACCCAGCTCCTTAATATTTAATAGACAAGTAAAATAGAAAAGAGGCTGTACATATTGTGCAGCCTCTTTTTTGTTTATAGAAGGATTAAAACTCCTAGATTAATATTGCTTGTTGATAAATTAAAATTAAAAGTGTTGCTTTCTCTTTTAGAGCTAGCTGAGTCAATATCATATTTATAAGAACTATAATTGTACCCAAGACTACCAATAGTAGCTTCTAATGCTATTTTATTACTTAAAAAATAGTTGAGGCCTGGTCTTAAGCCAATGAATAATCTTTTACTTGGATCTTCATAACTATCAGAATCTGAATATTTTTTCTTGTATAATGAATATCTACCTTCGGCCTGAAGAAATAAACTTAAGTTTTTGCCAGCTCCAAAGTTTTTTCTAATAAATGGGTTAATTATATATCCTAGGCTTTTATTTGTGTACTCTTCATCGTTATAATTATCTTCAGATTTATCAAAGTCTATTCCTATTCCAAGTCCAACTGTTAAGTCATTAGCTATAGTGTATCCAATTTTTGGTATAAAGCCGAATGAAAAACCCTTACTGTACGTGTTGTCGTCTTGATTGACTTCAAAGTTTTCAGTTTTGCTTGAGCCAATATTTAGGCTGCCACCAATACTCCAGGTGTCTTTTGGAATTACTCTTTTGATTTCAGTTTCTTGAGCAACACTTGTTCCGTAGATTGCTAAAAAGGTAATAAGTAATAATTTTTTCATCTTATTTTTTTAAGGATTAAGACTACTTATTATCAAGGTTTATACCACAATATAGGGTGAGAGTATTATTTAAAAGTTAAATAACTTAAGTTTTTTAATTAAACAAAACTCTCACAACATCTTCAATTTTTGAGACTAATTGTACTTTAATAACTGTATTTTTTAAGGTAATTTTATTATTTTTAGATACAAATATAGCTTTAAAACCAAGTTTTTCTGCTTCGGATATACGTTGGTCTACGCGTTGTATGGGTCTAATTTCTCCTGCTAGACCAACTTCAGCGGCAAAACATACACCTTTAGGAATTGTAATGTCTGAGTTGCTAGATAAAATTGCTGCAATTACAGCTAGGTCAATAGCTGGGTCATCTACAGAAATACCTCCGGTTATATTCAAAAAAACATCTTTGGCACCTAACATGAAACCGGCACGTTTTTCTAAAACAGCTAATAACATATTAAGTCTTTTTGCATTAAAACCTGTTGTAGATCTTTGTGGTGTTCCATATACGGCAGTGCTAACTAGTGCTTGTATTTCTATCATTAAAGGTCGCATACCTTCTATAGATGCAGAAATAGCTGTTCCGCTTAGTCCTTCATCATTTTTAGAGATTAAAATTTCGGAAGGATTGTTTACTTCGCGTAAGCCGCTACCCAGCATCTCATAAATTCCTAATTCTGCAGTAGAGCCAAATCTGTTTTTTAATGCACGTAAAATTCTGTAAACATAGTTTCTGTCGCCTTCAAACTGTAAAACAGTATCTACCATATGTTCTAAAATTTTTGGTCCGGCTATAGTACCATCCTTTGTAATATGACCAATTAAAATAACGGGAGTATTTGTTTCTTTGGCAAACTTTATAAGTTCTGCAGTACATTCTCTAATTTGAGAAATACTTCCTGCGGCAGACTCTATGTAGTCTGAGTGGAGTGTTTGTATAGAGTCTATAACTAAAATATCTGGTTCTATAGCTTCAACCTGTTTAAAAATATTTTGTGTTTTGGTTTCTGTAAGTATAAAGCAAGTTTCATTATCCGTGGTTATACGGTCTGCCCTCATTTTTATTTGTTTCTGACTTTCTTCGCCAGATACATACAGTGTTTTATAGGGTAATTTAAGTGAGATTTGTAATAGTAGTGTGCTTTTGCCTATTCCGGGTTCTCCACCCAAAAGTGTTAATGAGCCTGGAACCAAGCCTCCACCTAAAACCCTGTTAAATTCAAGATCATAGGTGTTTAGGCGTAATTCTTTTTCTGTACTAATTTCTTTAACGCGTAAAGGTTTTGTAGCAACCTTGGGTGTATTACTAGGTGTTTTCCAGCTACTTTTTTCCTCTTTTTGTATAACTTCTTCAACAATAGTGTTCCACTCTTTACAAGCGCCACATTGCCCTGCCCATTTAGCATATTGTGTACCGCAATTCTGACAAAAAAAAGCTGTTTTTGTTTTAGCCATTACCTAATTTGTTGGTTTAGGCCAAAGGTACTACAAAGTTTATAATTTTATTTTTAGCTTATAAACTAGTCTAAGGTATTAATAACCAAAGTCAGCCTTTAAAGCATCAATTTTTTCTAAAGCCATATCTTTGGTTAAAAAGTCAATTTCTTCCATTCCAAAGGCTTTTTCAAAAGTACGTAGCGCTTTCTTTGGTTCCCCAATCTCTTCAAAGTACTCTCCTTCAAAATAAAAACCTAGCATAGTATCTGGAAATTCTTTTTTACACAAATCAGATAATTCTTTTAAAGACTCTGGATCCTCTTTCTTTTTACTTGCCGAATAAATAGCCATAACATCATTAAGATCTACTCTTTTTGTAAAACCAAATGTTTCTTTAATAATAGTGTATTTGGTTTCTAAATATGCATAAGCAGGCTCTTCTGATGTTAAAATTTTAGTTTTATATTCTTTAGGGCTAATTGGTTTAAATATTTCAAAAATATCATCAAAAGCTTTTCCTAAACCATATGTAGCTATAGATGTGTGGTCTGTGTCGTACACATCAAAATAGTATTTAAAAGTTTCCTTTTCTATAGTTTTTAAAGATGTGTTAAGTTCTGCTAGCTCTTTAGCATTTCTATTTTTTTCTACAATTAAATGATAAAAAATTTGCTTGTCTATTGCTCCAATTCTATTGGCAACTCTAGATTCCATTTCTGGTGCTAAAGTTGGTGATATGCTTATGTATGAGCTAAAAAGTGGATTCTCTTTAAACAGATAAAAGTTTTCAAAGTTAGCTGTAATGTCATAACCTACAATCATTTTAAAAGGCGAAATGTTGTAAGTACTTTCTATATTAGGAACAACTTCCATCCCTAAAAATTCAAAAAAAGCTTTTCCTTCTTCTGTAGGTAAGCCATTGTCTTCACTAAAAGAACAGTCTTTTAGCCTGTTTTGCTGAGCTTGTTGGTGTATGCCTACAACTATAGCAGGTGGCATACCATGAAATCTGCTATAAAATTTTGCTTTGGCAACAACATCATCAAACAAATACTCTGCGTCTAATACAACAATTAGTGTGTGTTGGTCTTCTTCATTGTAATCTTCTGGAATATAGTAGCTAACATCTCTTTTTTGTTGAAGCTTAAAAGATTCAATAATTTCAGTTTTTACTTGTGCAAATGCATTTAACCCTATAAATAGGGCCAAGGTTAAGGTAATTTTTTTCATTTTTGGGTTTGTTCTTTAGTCTTAAAAAACTATTTGGTTCTTTTTAATAACGGCAATAGTAGAAAAGATATTGCCCCAAAAACAACAACTAGTAAAGTTTGTGAAATCCACATAATCCAACCAAAAGCATCACCAGATACACTACTAATACCAAATATAGTTAGGGCGCTGCTTACAACAATAGGGTAAAGTCCTATGCCGCCATTAGTGGCTGTCATAGCAAATGCACCAAAAATAAACGCTACTAATAATTGACTAACCGATAGGGATATGGTTTCTGGAACAGTATATTTTATAACCCAAAACATACCAATATAAACACTCCAAATAAACAATGTATGAAAAATAAATGCCCATTTATTTTTCATTTTAAAAATACTAGTAACTCCTTGTAAAAGCCCGTTTACAAAGTCTTTAATTTTTACTAAAAAGGGGTGTGTGGATTTTTTAATAACATAAAAGAAAGCTAAAGCTATAACAGCTGCGGACCCAAGTAGTAATAGTATTTTTGTAATATTAAAACCTTTTGATTTAAAGAAATCAATAATAATTTCAGTCTGTAAAAAAAAGGTAATAACAATAATTAAAAGTAACATTATAAGGTCTATAACCCGCTCTGTTACAATGGTTCCAAAACCTTTTTCAAACGGAACATCCTCGTAGGTAGTTAACGCAGTTGCACGTAAAATTTCTCCAGACCTAGGAATGCCTAAATTGGCAAAGTATGATGTTAAAATAATAAGTATGTTATTAACAATTTTTGGTTTGTAGCCAAGTGGTTCTAAAAGATAGTTCCATCTAATAGCTCTAGAAACGTGGCTTAAAACACCCATCAATAATGAGATACTAACCCAAAATAAATCGGCCTCCTTTATGTAATAAATTATTTGTTTTCTGTCTTCTTCAGAAGTAGAATTGTATGAATACCATATTAAAAACAGCCCAAAAGCAATTGGTAAAACTGTTTTTAATGTTTTTTTTAAGGAGGCGGTCAAGTATGTTAGTTTAATAAATTATTTTCTTCATTAGGGAATACTAAAGACGGGTTAAATTTTTTAGCCTCTTCAATATCCATACGTGCGTAGGTAATTAAAATAAGTATATCGCCAGCGGCAACTTTACGTGCAGCAGCTCCATTAAGTGTAATTTCTCCACTTTTTCTAGGTCCTGGTATTGCGTACGTTTCTAATCGTTCTCCGTTATTGTTGTTAACAATTTGTACTTTTTCTCCTCTAATAATATTAGCGGCATCCATTAAATCTTCATCAATAGTAATGCTACCAATATAGTTTAAGTCTGCACCGGTAACTTTTACACGGTGAATTTTAGATTTTACTACTTCTATCTGCATAATACAAAGGTAATTAATTTAAAGCTATATTGTCTATTAGTCTTATGTCATTAGCATAAACGGCAATAAAGGCTCTATATTTTTTATTTTTAGATTTTCTTTTTATTGTTTGTAAATTATCTGCATTGGTAATGGTAAAATATTCTAAGTCTAGCAGCTTGTTTTTATCAAATTGTGCAGTAACCCACTTACTTACTTGTAAAGCACTTTTTGTGCCAAATTTTATTTTAGCTTCTTTTAAAGTCTTATAAATAAAAGCTGCTTCATTACGTAGTTCTGTAGAAAGGCGTTCATTTCTAGAACTCATTGCTAGTCCGCTTTTTTCTCTTACTATAGGGCAACCAATTATGTTTACTGGTATTTTTTTAATGTCAACTAGCTTTTTTATAATTTGTAGTTGTTGGTAGTCTTTCTCTCCAAAATAGGCATTGTCTGGTTTGCCAATAGTTAATAATTTTTCAACAATTGTACCAACTCCGTCAAAATGACCGTCTCTAAACTCTCCTTCCATAACTTTTTCTAGTCCGCCAAAGTTATAGCTGTCAGATTTTATGTTACTGTTGTAAATTTCTTGTGCAGAAGGAGCAAAAACAACAATTTTGTCCGATGCTTCTTTTAAAAGGCTAATATCTTCTTGTAAGGTTTGAGGATATTTTTCTAAATCTTCGGCATTATTAAATTGTGTAGGATTTACAAAAATGCTTACAATTACGTAATTATTCTCTTTTAAGGCTTTTTTAACTAAAGAAATATGTCCGCTGTGCAAAGCGCCCATTGTTGGTACCATACCCACAGTTTCTTCTTTAGATACGGTAGAAAAATGATTTTTTAACTCTACTATTTTGTGAAAAATATGCATATATTTAATTTAAAACGACAGCAAACTTACTATAATTAGCGTTAATCTCTATAATTTTTGTAATTTTGCATCCTACGCTTTTTTGATAAATAAAAATCAGCTTCTATGAATGGTAAAAAGATATTGTTTGTATCTTCAGAATTAATGCCCTATCTCCCAGAGAATCAAGTTTCCCAAATGTCTTATGAAACACCACGTATGGTGAACAGTAAAGGCGGGCAAATAAGAATATTTATGCCGCGTTATGGCAATATAAATGAAAGAAGGCATCAGTTGCACGAAGTAATTCGTTTGTCTGGTATGAATTTAGTAATTAACGATATGGATATGCCGTTAATTATAAAGGTTGCTTCAATCCCTAAAGAACGTATTCAAGTTTATTTTATAGATAATGAAGAGTATTTTAAAAGGAAAGCAACTTTTACTGATGAAAATGGGACTTTATTTCCTGATAACGATGAAAGAGCTATCTTTTTTGCAAAGGGTGTTGTAGAAACCGTTAAAAAACTTAACTGGTCTCCAGATATTATTCATGTGCACGGTTGGATGGCTTCTTTAGTGCCATTGTATCTAAAAGAATTTTACGCTGATGAGCCATTATTTGCAGAAAGTAAAATTGTTACATCTGTCTACAATAAAGGTTTTGATGAAGAATTAGATAAGGACATAGTTAAAAAAATTGCCTTTGATCAGATTGCGGAGGATAAAGTTGATGTTTTATCAACGCCTAACTATAATAATTTGTTAAAAGTGGCTGTAGATTATTCAGATGCTGTTATTTTAGCCTCAGAGGAAGTGCCAGAAGAATTAACAGAGTATGTTGCTGGTCTTGAAAAACCTGTGTTGTCATACGTTCCTCTTCAGGAGTTTGAAGAAGCGTATACCAACTTTTACAACAATGAAGTTATAAAATAAGTTACATGAATTTTTACAAGAAGTTTGTTTATTCTGCGTTTGCAGGGTTTTTTATAATGTCTGCATTTGTTTCATGTGAAGACGAGCTAAATACAATTGGAGGCGAGGTAATCTCTGGCGAACCTTTTACTGCTAAAAAGGCTGTTTATGATGTTTTTGCATACAATAAAAAGGTAAAATCGGTACAAACAAATGGTTTGCCAATTTATCAGCTTGGGACGTTTAATGATCCAATTTATGGTAAAACAACCGCTTATGTAAATTCTCAGTTAAGACTTGCTGGTGGTGTTGGTAATCCTACTTTTGGTTTGTATAGTCAAGCTGTAGAAGATGAATCTGATACAGATGAGAGCGTAACAACAATTGAAGAGAATGAAACAGTAACTGGGGTTACTTTATTTATTCCTTTTTTAACAAAATCAGATTCATTAAGAGATACTGATGGTGATGGTGTAGATAATGAATTTGATGATGAGCCAGAGGATCCGTCTAACGATACAGATGGAGACGGGCTTACCAATGCAGAAGAAGTTGCTTTAGGTACAAATCCTCAAGATGCAGATACAGATAATGATGGTACTAATGATGGTGATGAGGAAGATATTATTGAAGGTGCTTATGCAAGACAGTACCAAGTAGATAGTATTTATGGTAGTGTTAATGTTCCTTTTAACTTTAAGGTAGAGCGTTCTACATATTTTCTTAGAGATGTAGATCCAACGCAAAACTTTGAAGAAAGACAAATTTATTATTCAGATTTTGAATTTTCTCCTAATTTTATAGGTGAAACGCTTTATGATGGTGTCGCAAATTTTACAGATACAGAAACAGTAACTTACTATGAAGTTGATGATCCTGATACAGATGAAGATGAAATAGGAACGGTGAAGAGAAGATTGGCTCCGGGTATAATTGTTGATATGCAAGATGTTATTCCGTTTTTTCAAGAAAATATTTTAGATAAAGAAGGTCAAGCGGAGTTGCTGAGTCAAACTAATTTTCAAGAGTTTATCAGGGGTTTATATTTTACTGCATCTGGTGGTGAAGGTGATCTTATGATGCTGTTGAATTTTGATGCGGCTAAAATTTATGTAGATTATTTATTTGATAGGGTAGACACTAATGATACTGCAGATGATACGTCTGATGATACCATTATTAAGGAAGAGTCTACGTATATTTTAGATATAAACGCAGCTTCAGGTAATACAGTTAACTCTTTTGTTAATGATGAATACCCGGTGGATATTGCAAATAAAATGGATACGGGAGAGAATTCAGATCGTATTTATTTAAAAGGTGGTGCGGGTTCTTTTGCTGAAATTAAATTGTTTGATGAGGAAAATGGTAGAGATGCTATTACAGAAATTAAAAATAATAATTGGATTATTAACGAGGCAAATTTAGTTTTTTATATAGATAGAGAAACGTTAGATGCCGCAAGTGTTGGTGGTAATAGTGTTGTAGAACCTCCTAGACTGTATTTGTATAATGCAGAGGATAATACATCAATATATACTTATCCGTTAAGTAGTACAGATGTAGAAAATGGACCATTAAGTTTATTAGCGTTAACTGGTTATGACGGTATAATAGAAACTTCTAGTGATGGTAAAGGTATTAAATATACAATTAGAATTACAGAGTATATAAACAATTTGGTTGTTCGCGATGCGGAGAATGTTACATTAGGGTTATCTTTAACTTCAGATATAAGATTTAGTGTAAATGCACAGGCAATGTTAGAAGATGGCGAAGGGCAAATTCCACTTTTATCTGTTGTAAATCCATTAGGAACCGTATTGTATGGTAGTAATATAGACGATGAAGATAAAAAACTTAAGCTTGAAGTTTTTTATACAGAGACTAACTAAAAGCCAGTCAACTTATACCTTTTGTAGTATTTTTAGGTGATTACAACTGTAAAGTGCTTTTAGTTTTTACATTTATATATAGATTTGCCTCAAACATTAACTATAATAATTAATAACTAATACATTATGTGTGGAATTGTAGGGTATATAGGTCATAGAGAGGCTTATCCCATTATTATAAAAGGATTAGAGCGTTTAGAGTATAGAGGATATGATAGTGCAGGAGTTGCATTATTTGATGGAGATAAAATAAATTTAGCTAAAACTAAAGGTAAAGTATCTGATTTAAAAAAGAAGTCAGAGGATACAATATCTACTAAAGGTTCAATTGGTATTGGTCACACTAGGTGGGCAACTCACGGTGTTCCTAATGATGTTAACTCACATCCACATTATTCTAATTCTGGTGAGTTGGTAATTATTCACAACGGAATTATAGAAAACTACGAGTCTATAAAAACGGAATTAATCAAAAGAGGGTATACTTTTGAATCAGATACTGATACAGAGGTTTTAATCAATCTTATAGAGGAAGTTCAGAAAAAAGAAAATGTTAAGTTGGGTAAAGCAGTTCAGTTAGCCTTAAACGAGGTTGTTGGCGCTTACGCTATAGCTGTTTTTGATATTAAAAAACCGGATGAAATTGTAGTGGCTAAATTAGGTAGTCCATTAGCAATTGGTATGGGAGATAATGAATTCTTTGTGGCTTCAGATGCATCTCCTTTTATCGAGTTTACAAATAATGCTGTTTATCTAGAAGATGAGGAAATGGCTATTATTAGACTTGGTAAAGAAATTAAGTTAAGAAAAATTAAGAATGATGCTGTTGCATATCCAAATATTTTGGAATTGCAAATGAATTTAGAGGAGATAGAAAAAGGTGGTTATGATCACTTTATGCTAAAGGAGATTTATGAGCAGCCAAGAGCTATTTTGGATACCTATAGAGGTAGATTGTTAGCAGATCAAAAGCTAATAAAAATGGCTGGTATAGATGAGCATTTAGATAAGTTTGTAAATGCAAATCGTATAATTATTGTTGCATGTGGTACATCATGGCACGCAGGTCTTGTAGCAGAATATATTTTTGAAGATTTAGCTCGTATTCCAGTAGAGGTGGAATATGCGTCTGAATTTAGGTATAGAAATCCCGTTATTACAGATAAAGATGTTTTAATTGCAATTTCTCAATCTGGTGAAACGGCAGATACATTAGCAGCTATTAAGTTAGCTAAAGAAAACGGAGCATTTGTTTTTGGTGTTTGTAACGTGGTTGGTTCTTCTATTGCTAGGGAAACTAACGCTGGTGCTTATACGCACGCTGGACCAGAAATTGGAGTTGCTTCAACTAAGGCTTTTACTACTCAAATAACAGTGTTAAGCTTAATTGCGTTAAAATTAGCTCAAGAAAAAGGGAGTTTAACAGATGAACAGTTTACAAACTTTTTAACAGAGTTAGAATATATACCAACAAAAGTAGAGGTAGCTCTACAATCTAATGATGCTATAGAGCAAATAGCCGAGGTGTATAAAGATTCGCCTAATTGCTTGTATTTGGGTAGAGGTTATAATTTCCCTGTTGCTTTAGAGGGGGCATTAAAGCTAAAAGAAATTAGTTATATCCATGCAGAGGGATATCCAGCTGCTGAGATGAAACATGGACCAATTGCTTTAATTGATGAATCTATGCCGGTAATTGTAATTGCA
Organism: Cellulophaga omnivescoria; assembly: GCF_001999725.1. Taxonomy (GTDB): domain Bacteria; phylum Bacteroidota; class Bacteroidia; order Flavobacteriales; family Flavobacteriaceae; genus Cellulophaga; species Cellulophaga omnivescoria. The sequence goes on along the minus strand of NZ_MDDP01000034.1, from coordinate 654 downwards.
ACTAATAAGGGGCATTATGAAAAAGTGGTAAGTAATATTCAAGAAATTAAATCAAGAAAGGGTAAAATCATTGCGGTTGTGACCGAGGGTGATGTACAGGTTAAAGAGTTGGCGGATCATGTAATAGAGGTGCCAGAAACCTTAGAGGCTCTTACACCGCTGCTCACTACTATTCCTTTGCAATTGTTGTCTTACCATATAGCCTTAATGAGAGGTTGTAATGTGGATCAGCCACGTAATTTAGCAAAGTCAGTTACTGTAGAGTAATTTAAACTATAAATTATTTTTAAAAGCTTAGAGTGTAAACTCTAGGCTTTTTTGTTTTGTATGTAGGCTTTGTAGGTTTTAGGAGGGATTAATTCTGATTTATGTTAACGTAAACGTAAATCCTTTAGTCTAACAATCGCCTTTTTAGGGGTAGAGTAATGTTGTTTTAGGCTAGTTTTTAATGATAAGCTTAGGTTTGGTAAAAAATAGGTTAAAAGTATTTTGTTTTAAGTGCCTGAAAAATAGCGTGGTAAAGCTTGTTTTAAAAATACTTTTAAAAAAGATGTAAAAAAGGCTTGTGGTGTTCAAAAATGGGAGTATATTTGCAGCCGCTAACGGACAAACGAGCAGTTAAAAAGTTAGCAAAGTTCATTGATTAGGTTGTAA
>NZ_MDDP01000033.1 GCF_001999725.1 Cellulophaga omnivescoria | reverse complement strand
TTTTTTATTTTTGTTAGTTTTTGTTGTAAAATTTTTTTTTTTTTTATATGTTTAAATTTACATATGAATAGCTCATTTATTTAAGGGTTAATGTTATTATTTAGAGATACTAGTAGTGCCTTGGCAGGTCCACTGTGTTTCTGTATCATTATAAGCTGTAAACGTATTTGTACCAGTAAAGTTACCTGTATCTTCAGAAAAAGTATAATTGCCTACAAATTTGCGTTTGTTTCCAGAAGGTAAAGTGTAAATAGTCATTAAGGTTAAATTGTTACCATCTATAGTGTACATAGAGCTAGATAGGTAACCTGGATCTTCAAACTCAATAGTGTTGTTTTCTAAAAATTTAAAAGCATAAGGGTCTCCTGCTTCTAAATCGTAATCATTATCACAAGTTTCTCCTAATCTTTGAAAAAACCAAGACCCCTCTAAAACAGTTTCTTCTAAGCTTTTTGGTGAATTGTCATCGTCAGAAGAACAAGAAAATAGTAATGCGGTAAATAATAGCGTGAAAAATAATTTTTTCATATTGTAATTATAGTTTAATTGGTTAAGTACAATGAACGCTAAAAAATAGATTAAGTTGTTTAAGTGTGTTAGTTAGGACTAACACATTTGTTTTTGGTGTTTCTGCCAGGGAAAATAGTGTTTAATGTTTTTGATAATTTCTCCCAATCTGAAGTCATTTTCTTTGCTTGTTTTTTGGTTATTAAAACACCACCATTTGCTATTTTTCGGTCTCTAACTATTTTATCAAAATAAAAAACAGTAAAATCAATAGCTGTTTTGTCTTTAAACTTATGTGTAACGTCTTTTATATTTTTTTCTGAGTCATCAACAAAAATGATAGCCTTATATGTTCTTCCGGTTCTGCCAAGTATGTGCGCTATCATATCACCCTTATTCATCCCAGTAGTCATCATAAGTCCGTCTCTGTAACTCATTTCTCTTTCTAAAGTGTAATTGTAAACAGCTTTAGAGCCATCAATCTGTGTTATAGGAGATTTAGATAAGTTTATACCATTTTTTAACAATTCTCTTTCTGTTGCGGTTCTGTACCTAGGACTTCTAGATGTTAGTGCAAATACAGTTGTGCCATTATTTTGCCAGTTTTTTAGGTATTTGGGTATTAAAGAGTCTGTTAACTTCATTGTACCAAGCTCGTACAATAAACCAATAACATCTTCATAAAAACAGTTTTCAATTTTTTGTTTTTTTGTAGGTATAGCATCTTCAATTTTACCTCTTTGCCAATTGTACCAAATGTCTCCGCCCAGATCTACATTACTGGTTAAAAGTGTATTGTCTATATCTACAATAACAAGTACATTTTCTACTCCGTATTGTTTGGTTTTTTGGGTTACAAGGTTGTTTACATCTTTAAAACTAAAAATAGTACTGTTTTTTAGAGTTTGGGCCGTTAAGTTTATACTTATAAACAACGTTATACCCATAAGGGTTATATACTTTTTTTTAGTCATAATAATGTGTTTGTAATTTGTAAAAGGAGTAGTTTTTATTGGGTGTAAAATTACATAATTTGCTTTAAGTTACGAATACAAAAAGAACAACTACGAAAATAAACTGCTTTATAAACATTTTTATTTAACCAATTATATTTAATAATTAATACTAACAGGGTTACTCTTTGTGTAGCGCTATTTTTTAGTTAAAAATGTAAAAATTATAAATATAATTATGGAAGAAGTAGTAGTAGATTTAGTTAATGAAGATTATTCTTTTAGGCAGTTTAGTAATGGCATAGCTATTTTAGATTATATAGGCGAAGCTAAAAACATAAGAATACCAGATTACATAAATGATAAGCCTGTACTTTATATTTACAAAGAGGCTTTTTGCGAAAAAGGAATTAAAGCGGTTACATTACCAAGTTTATTAGAATATATAGGTGAAGATGCTTTTTATGATAATGAAATAAAAGAGGTAATAATACCAAGTAAAGTAAACAAAATAGGCGGTGGTGCCTTTGGACGTAATACTATTGAAAAACTTGTTATTGAGTCTAATATTGAATTTTTACCAATGTTTTGTTTTGTAGGTAATGCTTTAACTAGTTTAAATTTACCAAAATCTGTAAAAAATATAAGTAACGATTGCTTTGCAGAAAATAATTTTGAAGAACTAACTATACCAGATCATTTAACAGAAATACCTAAGGCAAGTTTTGGAATTAATAAAATGCTTAAAAAAGTTATGTTACCAGCAAAGTTTGAGAATTATATAGGGAGTATTTTTTATAAGTGCGATATAGACAATATAACATTTGAAATTTATTAGTTTTTAACACTTATATTTTTAGTCCATCCAATTCCTATTTGGTATCCAGATTGTGCTTTGTCACTAACTAAAGGTATAAAACTGTAAATACCTATACTATTGTAGCTATTAAGCTTGTATTTTGGAGAAAAAGACAAGCCGTAGTTAAAAAAGGTTTCGGTATTAGAATAGGTTTTTTTAAAGCCTATTTTTTTATTTAGTAAAGTTCCTTTGGTAATAGCTATGCTTGCGCCAACAGGAACTTCAAAATTTATTTGTACGCTATTAAAATTAAGGGAGTAACCAAAATTAATTGTTGGTAGTAAACGCATATCTATATCATTTTTTAATGTGGCATTTGGCTCAGACTCTCCCTTAAAGTCAAAATATGCAACAATTGAAAATGCTAAGGTAAAATGATGTTTGTTTTGAGACAGTGGAGTGGTGTATTTGCTATATCCTCCATAATATAAAGCCTCATCGCCAGCAGCTAACACACCTATTTCTAAATTGTTGCTGTTTGTTTTTTGACACCATAAGGTTGTTGCAGAAACACACAATACCAGAGCTAAAATTACTTTATTTACCAAATACATAGTCTAAACCTTTTTTAACTATTTTAGTTGTAGAGCCGCTATGGCCACTTTTTTTTATCAATTCACTTTTATGCTTAAAATTTGGAAAGTTTCTAGAACGGAGTCTATTGTTCATTTCTTCAAAAGATGCTAACATAACACCACCTTCTAAAGAGCCCATTCCGTTATAAAATATCACATCCAAATCGGTGTTAGCGCTTGCGTAGTATTCTTCAAAATTAAATATAATACCAGAGTCGTACCAGTATGATGTGCCTCCAGAAATGAACTTATTAAACGGGTTAGAAGCTCTTTCTTTTGCCATAACGTATTGAGTAAATAACCCGCCAAAAGAATGTCCAATTAATGTTTTGTTGTCAGATGAATCTATACTATATCTTGATTCTAATTCAGGAATTAATTCATTTTTAATAAACTGATAAAAATTTTCTGCGCCACCAGAGCCGTGTGCATAAACCGTAGGAGTATAGTCTCTGTTTCTTTGTTTATTATTACCAATAGCAACTAATATACAAGGTGGCATACTATTTTTTTCTACTTTTTTTGATAATATGTTAGCAATAGAATTAAACCTGGCATCACCGTCTAATGCAATAATTAACTGATTTTTTAAATTACTGTCATAATTTTTGGGTAGAAATACATAAATAGGGTAGTTGTCATTTACTATTGTTGAGGTTATTATAAATTGATCTTTAGATCCAATAATGTCAAAATCATCATCAGTAGCAGAACAACTTAATAATATTGTGAAGAGTGCAATAAACGTTGTAAGTTTCATAACCTTAGACTTTGTTTTTCAAAAATCTAAAATCTTTAAAACTTAAAACTTATTTTAAATCAAGAAATTAAGCTTTATTTAAATATGTTTTTTTAACTCTGCTATATGTTTCTGGAGTCATACCTAAATAATTGGCAATTAACTTTTGTGGTACTTCTTCTAAAAACCTTTTAGATTTAGTAATTGAGTTTAAAAAAAGCTCGTATTTTTTATACGCATTTTTATGCTGTAATATTAATGATCTTTTTTCGCGTTCTAAGTGTACTTGCTCAAATAATTTAGTATAAATAATAGAAAAAGGATGACTATTTAGCAGTAGCTTTTCAATAGCAGCTTTTTCAAAATAAATAATTTCAGTATCGGTTACTGCTTCCTGTATTTGGTTAGAGGGTGAAGCTTCCATATAGCTTGTAAAGTTATTAAAACTCATACCTGCAAGTGAAAAATCTATTGTAAATAACCTATCTTCAATTATTGTATATTGGTGAATAAAACCATTTAACACTAAAGAGGTTTTGGTTTCTACTTGTCCTATATTTAATAAAAATTCCCCTTTTTTAATTTTCTTTTTTTTAATAACCTTTCTTAAAGGCAAAAAATCTGTTTCTGTTAACGGGTAAACTTGACTTAAAAAGTTAAAAAGAATGTTTTCTTCAATAGAAAAATGCGCTTTCATAAGTTTTAGTGTAATGCGTTGCTAGTTAACTTGTAATTATAAGTGTAATTTAACAAACAAAAGCCAAAACGTTTGCGGTGTTATAAAACTTAAAGATTATTTAAATAAATAGTACCATTTAATTTTTATGAGTTTTAAGCGCTTTTTGAGTCTCTAATGGTCTATCTGTAGCAAAAATGTCAATTCCTAGTTTAGCCCATTCTCTGTAAAGGTGCTCGCCCTTTGCCGCAGCTCTCTTATCTAGGTTTCCTAAAGTACCTAGCATACATAGAACTCCATTTTGATGTAATTTTTTATATAATAAAGGGTCAGACTCAACAGTGCCTGTAAATGCAACCATATTTTTCCAAGGTATACCCGAGTTGGCAGCTCTGTTGTATTCTTCCATATTTCTAATACTCACAGATAGTACTACGTTTGGGTTTAATTTATATAGTTTTTGAGCCGTTTTAATAGAGTACGTTATAATAACAGATTGATCCAAAGCGTCGTTTTCTTCAATAAAATGAAGCACTTCTGCGGGGTCAACACTACGCTTAATATCTACTGTAAGTATGGCGTTTTCTTTTTTAGCCCAATCTAAAACATCTTTAAATAGCGGAATTTTAAAATCAACAATAGAGTCAAAATCGTCTTTAAGTTTAAGTTGTGATAGTGTTGCCCAATTTTTTTGGTCTACTCTGCCAAAACCAGTTGTTGTTCTTTCTAAAGAGTTATCATGCATTAATAGTAAAACGCTATCTTTACTTTTAGCAACATCAATTTCAAATAACGCGTTAGGTATGTGTTTTTTAATGTATTGCATAGTTTGTAAGCAATTCTCAGGATAGCCAACATAACCTTTTCCGCCACGATGCGCACTTATTAATAACGTACTATCCTTAGAGTAACTAAAAAAAGTCTGGAGGCTATTTTTTTGTGTATTTTTACCAGTGCAAGCAATAAATAAAATAGAAATTAATAGCGTAGATAGTAGTAGTTTTTTCATTTTTTTTAAACGATATAGTATTCTTTTTACAAGAAAAAGTTCTTTTTTAATTTGAGTAATAACTTATAGAAAAATTAATAGCAAAGAGTATTTATTTACTAATGGACCAAATATAATATTTTGCCTGTATCTTTTAATAATAAACATATTAAATTAGAAATATGTTTTTAATACTTAAATTTCCATTTCTACCATTTCTGCTCTTGCTCCAAATCTAATAGGTAAAATACTTGTTCCTATTCCTTTAGATATGTACATTTTTGGGTTAGATTCCTTGTACCAACCTTTTAAATATTTTCCACTTCCTTTTGGTTTAAAAGGAGCAATTCCAAAAATTGTAATTTGTCCGCCGTGAGTATGACCAGATAGTACTAAATCAATATTTAAATTCTCTTTTTGTTTTGTGATTATATCTCTGTATTCAGGACAATGTGATAAAACGATATTGGTTTCGGTTTGTTTTAGATTCTCAACTGCTTTTCCGAAATCAGCATTTCCACCAACTAAATCGTCAATTCCGATTATTGAGATTTTACGATTTTTAATTGAAATAGTTCTGTTCTCGTTTATTAATAATTCGCAATTATTTTTAGAATAAGTATTTTTAAGTTTTATCAAATTTACTTTACCCCAATATTCCCAATTTCCGGTTATCGCATACTTTTTTATAGAATTATCTATTAATTGCAAAAAATCGTTCAGTGAATCTATTTTTTCAGTTTTGTCAACAGAATCTCCAGTTATAAATATTATATCAGGTTTAATTAAATTTATTTTTTTTGCAATAGATTTATGAAAATATCTTAATTGGTCAAAGTGTAAATCCGAAATTTGAATGATTTTTATTTTGTTTTTTTGCGATTTTGAGATGTCAAAGTAATTCCAGTCAATTACATATTTCTCAAACCAAAGTGAGTCTAAAAGTACTAATCCAATTGAGGCTAAAATTCCTCGTTTTATAAATTTTCTTCTGGTTAATTTTGGCATTTTTAATTGCTAGTTTTTTGTAGTTAATTTAAGTAAATAACTGTTAACTTTTTTAAAATACGACTAGATTAAAAATATGTTACTTTGTTTTAGTTGTTACAACTAGCAGTTTAGCTAGGTAATAGGTGTAGTTTAGGTATTATTAGATTTTAACTTTTCTGCTATGCTTAAGGCAGAAATAACCGCACCTTCCATATATCCTCCAAATTCTGTAGCTGTTTCTGTTCCTGAAAAATATAACTTTCCATTCATATAACAATTTTGTAATGATGGATGACCATTGTTTTGATGCGCTCTTTGAGCGAATTGGTCTGCGCTAATTAAAAATTCGTCGGTCCAAATTTTATCAAAATAGGCACTGGGATTTAATGCTTCTTTTCCTAACAATTCTGTTAAGTGTTTTAATACAAATTCTTTTCTTACTTTTTGAGGATAAGACACAGCCCCTGCATTTAAAAAACCTGTAAAGCCAAACTTATTTTCTTCAAAATTCGTGTGATCGTACATTTCTGAAACAATTCCGGAGTGGCTGTACAACATTCCAGAAAACCCTTTATTTCTCCAAAAAGGAACTTCATATTCTAACACAAACTTTATAGCACCTGCCATCCAAGTTTGCACATTTGGCAATAGTTTAGAAACAGAACTAGGCAATTCTGGTGAAAACTTAATATTTAAACCTATTAATTGTGGTGGTAAACAAAGCACAACCTTGTCTGCATAAAGTTTTTCTCCATTAGATATTTTAACTATTAATTTATTATCAAATTCAGTAATACCTACAACTTTTGTATTTAGATGTATATTTTTAGAAGGCAATTTTTGAGCTAACGTATGGATAAGTTTTTGTGTTCCATCTTTTAAACGGAAGGAAGGATTTTCAGATTCGGGAACAAAAAACTCTTGCGGTGGTTCAAATGATTTGGTTTGAAATAACGAAGTTCCTTTTGAATATTGCGGGTATTTTTCTAAGTCCAATTCAGTAATTAACGTCATTAAATTTTTGTGCATACCAGAAAACCAGGTAGCGCCCAACTCTAAAGGTGTTTCTAATGCTCCTTTTATGGTTTTAATTCTTCCGCCAATTCTTGAAGAAGCTTCTAAAACTTTTGATTCTATTCCTCTTTTTGATAATAAATAAGCTAAGGTTAATCCACTTAATCCACCACCTATAATTATAATTCTTTCTTTCATAAATTCATTTTAAGCAAAAAGCTATTGTAAAAGTATAATAGCTTTTTTATTATTAACCTTAAATTACTGAGGTCTACTAGAAAACACCAACCAATTTACACAGGCTAGTATGCATGTATTTGCAATACCTAAATATATAATTGGCCAGCTAAAACCAAACCAATAAAGTATTGGAATCCAATACGTAAATATGCTCCATACAGACGACATACAAATAGGACATTGAATAATTGGTTTTCGTAAGTACTTATTAATTTTGTACTGAGTGTATTCTTTATGAAACTGCACGCCAGAGTTGGTAAGAGTTACAATTATTTTTGGTCTATACGTTTTATGCGCTCATTTAACAAGTTTATAAAAGCTACAAAATTGCTGTCGTAGTCTTTTCCGTTTGGCATTTTTTCCGTTTCGCCTTTTGCCGAAATCCATACGCCAACCATAAATAGCGATTCTATTAAAAGGTAACCTAAAGCTGCTAATATGGTATAAAAATAAAAACTTGGTTCCATAATTTTAAAAGTTTTAAAGATGAAAAAGAAGCCTTATTTTAAACCAATAAAGCTTCTTTTTATGAAAAGTAACCTGCTTTTAATTAAGCTACGGTATAGATTCTTACCTCAGGATTATCCTGTAAATACGGTTTTAAACCAGTTACCACATCGTTAGTAAATAAGTTTGTTGCTAAATAGTTTTGAGCATCTTCTGTGGTTTTAAAACCATGTAACACTTGTACATCTTCGTTTCTAATTAAAAGTTTTTTGGATGTTGCACCAGTAATAGTTTCTAAAAATGGTGATTTGTATTTGCTGTACACAGCTGCTGCGTTTGCTCTGTCCAACTCGTTTATTTTAAGACTAATTTCTAAATATGCTTTTGTCATTTTAATTTTTTTATTTGTTATTAATTCTTTAATTTCTTCCTGCCATTACACCACCGTCAATATCCCAAACTGCACCTGTAACCCAAGCACTATCTTCATCTAATAAAAAGGCTATTGTTTTGGCAATGTCTTGTGATGTACCTACGCGTCCAATAGGATGAAAATCGTTAAAACCTTGTAAGGTTTCTTCAATTTTATCTTTCGCTATAAACGAACCATAAATTGGTGTTACCACTACTGCTGGAGATACTGCGTTTACACGAATATTACTTTCTGCCAACTCCATTGCTAAATGCTGTGTTAAGCTATGTAAACCTGCTTTAGCCATAGAATATGCCGAAGATGGAGTGGCTTTTATAGCTTGTTTTGCCCACATAGATCCTATGTTTACAATAGAACCACTACCATTGTTAGCCATTACTTTTGCTGCTTTTTGTGTGATAAAGAAAAACGCTTTGTTGAAATTATGGTAAATGTCATAATCTGCTTCAGTATGCTCTAAAAAAGGTTTTGGACTAAAATATCCTGCCGAATTCACCAAGTATTTTAAATTAGGTATGTCTTCAGATATTGATGCAGCAAATGCTTTTACTTCATTCATATCAAAAAGGTTTACTGCTTTGGCTTTTACATTCCCAAAAGTTGCTAATTCTGTTTTGGCAGTGTCTAAATTTTTGCTGGCTCTACCAACAATGGTAACTTCAATACCTTTTTTAAGTAACAGTTGTGCTGTAGCTTTTCCCATTCCTGTAGTTCCGCCAATTATAAGTGCTTGTATTTTTTCCATGATATACCTTTTTTTAATTACACTGCAAAGTTCAGGATAACTCCAGTAGTATAAGATGGACAAAAACGAAAAGGAATGGTACTTTTAGGAAACGGACTTTCTAAAGCCTAAAGGCGAGAGGTTTGTGTGTTTTTTAAAGTATTTTACAAAATACGACGGATCATCAAAACCCAAACGATAGCCAATTTGGTTCACGTTTAGTTCGGAATACAATAACAAACGTTGCGCTTCTAAAACAATTCGTTCTTGTATCATTTGCGATGGTGTTTTGTTTAATTGCAAATTGGTAAGATCAGACAATGTTCTAGAAGATATAAACAATAGTTTAGCATATTCAGAAACAGAAAGTCCTTTGGTGTAATTTTCGTTAATGAGGTTTATAAATTTTATAAGTTGTACTTTTTTGTCGTCAGGCGTAGCGCTAGTTTGTTTTTCTGTATGCTCGCAGGCTTGTTTTACACGCTGTATTTGTATAAGAAACGCTTTTAAGTAAGACTTTAATAATTCTTCTTTTCCAAATATGTCTGGTGTACTAAACTCTCTTTTTATTTGCGTAATATATTCATCAAATATGTTGGCTGTTGGTTTTTTTAGTGTGCAAAGTGGCTGATTGTATGGGTTATTAAATAGATTAGATTTTAAGAAAAAATCTGTTTCGTTATCTTTTTCAACAATAAAATTTTCATTAAAATGTAATAAAATTCCTTGGTAATTAGTGTTATCATCAAAATAGTGAACCTGATTTTTGGCAACAAATAAAATAGTGTTGTCCAGTACATTATGCTCATCAAAATCTATAAAATGTTTTCCTTTACCTTGTTTAAACCAAATAACTTGAAAATAACTGTGAATATGTGGTTTTGTAGTATGTCCTTTGTGTTTGGTAATGTAATCATTTAAATCGTGAATGGCCAACTGTGGTTTTTCTGGTTGATGCCTGTTTAAGTGATACTCAACAATTGTATTTGCAGTTCTTTTATTTATCATTTCGTTTAAATAGCTTATACCTGCTTTTATTAACCACAATGCTTTTGTATGTGGTTTGTTGCGTGGTTTAACACAGTGTTATTTGGCCTTAACCATTATGCAATGAATTCCGATTAGGAATTTAGCAGTAATGAGCTATACACGTTGTTCTCTAACTTTTTTATTTTGTTTAAATTCAGTTTGTATTAATTGTTCAAGTTTTTCAAAATCATATTTTAGATTATTTGAGGTAATCGAAAGTGGTGTTCCATACATTTTCATATTCGACCTCATAAGTTTGGCTTTCGTAGCGCTTTTTGCTTTTCCAATATATTTTTCAGGATTTTTTATGTTGATCAGTAGAAATTTAGTTGACATTATTTTTTTTGTTTTAATATCAAATATATCATTCCATTCAATTAATCCAACGCTTGTTGCGCTTGAGTTATCCGTTATTCCGCTTGAGTCAATTATCAATCCCGCATTTTTATCAAATATTTTTTTACTATGTAAAATTGCAATTGTTCCAAAAAATAGTATACTTAAAATTCCAACTCCTTTAATTACCATTGGATTTCTAAATAATTTTAGTGGGAAATCAAGATATAAACTTGCATTAAAAAACAACCAAATTCCGGCTACTACAAATAATAAACAGCCTAAAATCTTAAGATATATTTTCTTTTTACTTAATGGTATTTCTATTCTTTCTCTCATTTTAAATCAGTTCTCTTACTCTTTGTCAAATGTTGTGTAATGGCTTCGTATAACCCTTCAGTTATAGGACTAATTTAGCCAAAAGTTTTTAGTTATTTACTAGTTTAAGCAATTCCGAGTGGATTCGGACATAGTCGAATCCGCCGTAATTGCGGTTATACATTGTTAGCAAACGTATTTTAGTCCAAATATCCATCATATTCAATCGATTTTAGAATTCCCGATTCGAATATTAAATTGAATACAGAAGTCTGTTCTAAATTCCCGATTTTTAATATGTCATTATTAATTCTTTTAGCATGTGACTTTTCTACAACATATTTTTTCGTCCCAACTTTTATAAAATCATTTAGTTCAAAATCTGCATCTCCAATTTTAGCTTTGTAAACCCATTCTTCACTTTCCGCTTTATATGAAGTCAATTCAGTACTCTGATAAGATTTTGTTACAATCGTATCTACTAAATTGTCCACGTGTCTGTTTTTAATTGGTTTTCTATTAATCTCAAATTTTGGGTCAAGCGCAATTTTTTCCAAATTTGATTTAAGAGAAGAAGTTAGACTGTCATTTTCAAAATATGCTTCAGTAACATAAGTTGATTCGGTTTCTACTTTTTCTTCCTCTATTTTTATTTCCGCAATTTTTTTATTTTCTGATTCAGTCACTTTTTTAGATTCAGCTTGTTTGCAGGAAATAAGGAAGTTTAAAATTCCGAATATTATTAATGTCTGTTTCTTCATATGTTTGCTAACGGTTACGTATAAGAACAGTTGCGTGGTTTGGTAACTAATTTAGCAAAAGTTGTCGAACCAGAGGAAAATCCGCAGGATTTTCCGAGTAGGACAGACCTAGCAATTGTTTTTATACATCTTAAGTTAG
>NZ_MDDP01000032.1 GCF_001999725.1 Cellulophaga omnivescoria | reverse complement strand
AATATAAATATAAGTTTTAATATATTATTTTTTATTTTTTTGTTTTTTATTTTTTGTATTTTTTTTAATATTTAAGAATTTGTTTGTTTTTTACCTCAGTTCTTTGTTGTGCATAGTGTTTTATTCAGCTTTTATTTCATAAGGTTTTTCTGGAAATCCGAATAATATTGCTTTTTGCTCATCTATTTCCTTAATTCCGATTAGTGTTTCTCGTTCATCATTTTCGAAAATTGACGCGAAATAAGTTCCTTGCAAATTTTCTAATATTAATTTCCGTCCATTTCTTTTCATTCTTTTATTCAGTTCTTGGATTACTGGACTATCCAAAATTTTGTTGAATGTTAATGGTATTTTCTCGTTATTCCACTGTGCTTTGAATTTGAGCGTCTCAATTTTTTTAGATTCAAGTTCCGTTTTCGTTGGTTCAATTCTTTCATAGTCAGTCGCAAATTCAGTATCCTCTGTTTTAGATTCAGTTTCGCTCAAAACCGTGAGAGTTTTTCCCATTCTAAATATTCTTATTCGGTTGTCATTTACGAATTCATATTTTGATTCGGAAAGTTTCTCGCTCCATTCAGTTCGGACTTTTGATAATTCATTTCCGTGTTTTAATTCAAGTTCAAAATGGATAATTTGGTCGTTAGTGAATTCAATAAATTCTGGTCGACAATAGTCGTCTCCTGTTTTAATCTTTAACCAAGTTCCATTCAGGTTTTTCATTTATTTTCTATGGTTTTGGGACATTATGCACAACTATAAATAAACGCAGTTTATTGCGTTTATTCCGCCAATATGGTTGTATAAACGCACATTTAGCTTTTTTAGGTTACTAATTTTCCTACAATTTAAAACTATTTTTTATATCGTAATTAAGTAAATGTATAATTGGCACATTTTTTAGTATAAATGGTAATTATAATGCAAAAAAAATCTAGTGAAGTTGCTTCACTAGATTTTTTTAATTACCTAAAAAACTTTTTTAATATAGCATTACATATTGTACACACCACCGTTAATGTCTAACGTTGCGCCGGTTATAAAACCATTATACTCAGAAGCTAAATATACCACGGCTCTAGCAACGTCATCTGCGTTACCTGCACGTTGTATAGGTATGCCCGCTGTTGTAGCCGCGGCAGACTCTTTTGTGGTGTGCGTGTTATGAAAAGAGGTGCCAAGTATAAGCCCTGGTGCTACAGCATTTACCCTTATGCCTTGCGGACCTAATTCTGCAGATAATGCCCTGGTAAGTGTTAATATTGCGCCTTTGCTAGTAGAGTAGGCCAGTGAACCCGGGTGCCCACCTTTACGCCCTGCTAATGAAGCTAGGTTTACTATGCTACTATTAGTGTTTTTGGCTAAATATGGTGTTGCTGCTCTAGTAACAAATAACATAGATGTTAGGTTTATATCCATTACTTTGTTCCAAAAATTAGCGTCTATTTCTTGCAGCATTTTGCGTGCAACTAAGGAGCCTGCATTGTTAATTAGTATATTTAAACTACCTAGCTCTGCTACCGTTTTTTGCACCAAGTTGTTGGCATCTTCCTCTTTTGTTAAGTCGCCACTAATGGCAATAGCTTTTTGCCCTTTATTGGTAGCGTAAGCAACTAATTTATTAGCTGTTTCTGTGCTAGAAAAATAGTGTATAGCAACGTTAGCGCCATTATCTATAAAGTGGGTTGTAATTGCTTCTCCTATACCTTGTGCACCTGCGGTTATAAGTATGTTTTTACCGGTTAATTTAGTAGTATTCATATTTTTATAATTAATAGTGTTAGTCGTTTTTATCAAAATACCCTTGGTTAGACACAGCTGTGTTGCTAACTGTTATGCTTGCGGTTTTAAACCAAACCTCTGCATAATTACCATCTGCATATTGCTTTTGTATGTTGCCATTGTGCGTTTCTGCACCAGAGCACCAATTTTTGTTTACCTCTGGAGATTTGCCATTGGTTTGGTTGTAGGCGCCTAGTTTAAAAAAACAACCCTCGCCAGCATAGGCATTTTTACGCTCTACACCATCTTGCCCAATGGGTACAAATAAGGCTTGTGTTTGTGCAGGTATGCTGTCTTTTGTAGTGTAACTGGACACTAGTAAATTTTTTGTAAATGTTTTTGTTGGGTGGCCTTTGCTGCTAAACGTTAGGCTCATAATACCATTTTTAACTTCTACTTTATAACTAAATTCTTCACCTAGTGCTATGCCGTCTTCTGGTTCTTCTGGGTAAGTGTTTTCAGTGTCGCCAACTACAGAAAAATTATGACCCCAAACGGCAGTAGAATAGTCCCATCTTTTGCTGTTGTCTTCACCATCGGTATTAATTTCATAATGCCAAAAAACAGAACCCTTTTTGTGGCCAGGAAACTTTTTGTAAAATATTTTTAGCGGTTCATTCTCGTGTTTATCTGCACTATGTATTTGTCCAACTACTATAGCGTAAGATGCTGCAACACGTGCATCACCAGTTGCAGAAACATTCATCACCTTTAACGTAGCTTCTAATTTGTCGTTAGCCGTTTTAGGATACCATTTTTTAGCCTGTGCTAATTCGGTTCTGGTATTGTTAGATGTTCCGTGGGTATCTCCGCCATTTGGTGCTTTAAAAACAACCCAGTTGTTTTTGCCATCGTTGGTAGTGTAAAAAAAATCTTTATGTTCAAAATTATTGGCAATACCAGCATTAGAGCCATCACCTAAAATAAGTTTCCAATGGTTAAAAAAAGGAATTACATGACTAGCATAAACAGTTTTTTGTGCCTTTACAGTGTTTGTACTTTTTGGTGTGGTAGTTTTATCCTCATTGTTTTTGCAGCTATTTAAAAATACCAAACAGCTAAAAAATAAGATTTGTGCTACGGTATTGCCGTGTTTAATACCTAATTTAAAATAGTTTTTCATTTATATTTATGTTTTTTATATGCATTGATAATTTAAAAAAGTGGTCGTTCATTTTTTTAGTAGCTAACTCTGGGTCATTAGCTTCTATGGCTTGCAATATGTCTTCATGTTTTTTAATTTCTGTGCTTACTTGGTCTCCTTCGCAAACGGTATCTCTTTCATAAGTTTTTAAAATAGGTGGTATTAACAATAGCATTAAAGACACCATAGTATTGTTTTTGCTAGCCTTTGCAATGGCTAAATGAAACAACAAGTCTTCCTCCAAATAATCATCTCCTACAGTAATTTTAGCTTTAAAAGCTTCTAGTGCATTTTTAATATGTTTTAAATCTGCCTCTGTGCGCCTTGCTGCTGCTAATTTTACGGTTTTTAGTTCTAATGATATTCTGGTTTCTACAAGCTCGTTAAAAGATGGTGTATCTAGGGCAATAATTTCATTAACCATACCATTAAAACCAACCAGCCCAACAGCTAGTATAGTACCACTTTGCGACATAGATTTTACAACACCGTAAAACTCTAACTTGCGTATGGCTTCTCTAATATGGTTTCTTTTTACACCAAATTTTTCAGACATAATACGCTCTGATGGAAGTTTATCTCCGCGCTCTAAATTTTTAGCATTTATGAAATCTTTTATATTACAGATAATAACATTTTGCATTATTCTGTTAGAGTTTTCATCAATCAAACTTATTTTCATGGTGATGATATTTTATAGTATTGCATTTAGTTGTGTGGTATTTTAGCCTAAAAAGCTTAATAGCTTAATAGTTTAATAGAGCTAGTATACCGTTGTACGATATAAGCAAAGAAAAGAATAAGGCTGCATACAAACCAATATACACTCCCAAGCTTGTTTTATAGTTTTTCATAATTTTTTTGTTGTTAAGTATAAGTATAATACCCAGTACAACTACAGGCAATACAAATACATTAAAAACTTGCGATAATATTTGTACCTCTATTGGGTTTGCGCCAAAGGCAGGACCAATAAGTGCTACCAAGCAAGCAATTGCTGTAATAATTCTAAACTGTTTAGAGCTAGTGTCTAATTCACCAGATTGGTAGTCTGCAATAAGTAGTGGTGCAATTAATAAACAAGGAAAAATTGAAGACAACCCAGCGCTTAAGGCTCCAAAAAAGAAGATTGTAACAGCCCATTTACCAGCAACAGGTTCTAGGGTTGTAGCCATATCTAGTACATGGTTTACCTCTTTACCTTGGTAAAATAGAGCCCCAGCGGCTACAGCCATAATAGTTGCACTAATTATAAAAATTAATATAGATGCGGTAATGGCATCTTTTTTTTGTTGTGCAAGGTTTTTAATGGTCCATCCTTTACCTTTTACAAATAATGGTCTAGATAAAAATGTGGCAGATGCCATTGTTGTGCCAACAAAGGCAGCAACTAGCATTTTGCCTCCAGATACATTTGGTATGCTTGGTAGCAAACCTTTTACCACATCTACAGTTAGCGGTTGTACAAAAAAGAACGACAAAAAGAATGATAACCCCATTATGGTGACAAAAATGATTAGGATTTTTTCAAAAAACGTATATTTTCCAACCAACATAAGCAAGTAAAAGGTAATAATAATTACAATTGCTATACCTAAAATTGTTTGGTACTCGTAATCTCGTAAACCATCAAAACTTATGCTTAAAATCTCAAAAATAATATTAGAAGATATACCTAAAATTCCCATTAAAGAGTTCCATTGCCCAAATGTAATACCTACTATAATTAATATGGCTAAAACCTTACCGTATTTAAAGTGTTTTTTAAAGGAATATAGTGCAGTTTCTCCGGTAAGAAGCGCATAGTTTCCGTAGGCAAAAATTAAAACGCCAGAAAAAATACAGCTAAGTAATAACACCCATAACAGTTGCATACCAAATTTACTGCCAGCTACAATCATAGATGTTACACTGCCAGTACCTATGGTATAACCAATTGCAAATATTCCTGGTCCAAAGCTTAAAATAAGCGCAAGTATTTTTTTAAATATAGATTTTTTAGTTGTAGTTGTTGGCATAGTTTAGTTGTTTGTCCAGTTGGTGTGGTAAAATTTATTTGTATTATCATCTATTCTTTGGTAAGTGTGCGCCCCAAAGTAATCTCTTTGTGCTTGTAATAAGTTAGCAGATGAACTAGCAGTTGCAAAACCAATTAAAAAATTAATGGCTTCGCTAAAATTAGGAATAGGTATTTCGTTTAAAACGCACTCTGCTACTATTTTTTTAGCACTTGGTTTAAGTGTGTTTATTTGTTCAATTATAGGTTTACTTGTAAGTATATTGTTTGTGCTTTTAAATGTAGTAACCAAGCTAGACATAAAATCAGATCTAATAATGCAGCCGTTGGTCCATATTCTGGCAAGTTCGCTTAAGTTCAGTCCCCAATTGTAACGTGTAGAGGCTTCATCTATTAACCTAAAACCTTGGTAATGATTTATAATGCGTGCAAATTGATACGCTTGTAAAAGCTCATTATTAGTTAGGTTTAGGTTGTGTGGTGTAGTTGGTTTAAAATGCAAATTGGCAGCAACTCTATCTTCTTTAAAAAATGAAATGTAACGTGCAAACAGGGCGGAGGCAACCATAGTACTTGGTATACCTAGTTCTGCAGTAGCAATTGTGGTCCAGTTACCAGTACCTTTATTGCCTGCTTTGTCCATTATTTTGTTTACCAGCCAATCATCATTATCTTTTTTTCTTAAAATATCAATAGTAATTTCTAGCAAGTAACTATTGGCTGTTTTTTTCCAATCATTTAAAATTGTTGCTATTTGGTCTGGATTATTGCCCATAGCTTTTAAAATAAAAAACACCTCTGCTAGTAACTGCATTTCTACATACTCTATACCGTTATGCACCATTTTTACAAAATGTCCGCTGCCTTCCGTGCCAATATGTGTACAGCAAGGTAAATTATTTGCGTCTTTAGCCGCTATAGCCTCTAAATAAGGTTGTACTTGTTTGTATGCTTTTTTGTTTCCGCCTGGCATTATAGACGGGCCTTTTAAAGCACCTTCTTCTCCGCCAGAGACGCCAGCGCCTATAAAATGAATTTGTTTGGACGCTAAATATGTAAAACGTTCTTTGGTTTTATTGTAGTTAGAGTTTCCACCGTCTATTAAAATATCTCCTTCTTCTAAATAAGGTAACAGGTCTTTAATAACTTGGTCTACAATGTTGCCAGCATTAACCATTAACATAATTTTTCTGGGCTTTTGTAATGAGTTTACAAAAGGAGCTATAGCATCAAAAGGTAAAGCATTGGCTAATTCTTTATATTCATTTTTAAAATTTTTAGCAACATATACTTCTTTGCCATCTACGTGTCTATTAAATAATGATATTTTAAATCCTTTACGTGCTAAGTTGCGGCTAAGACTTTTGCCCATAACACCTAATCCAAACAAACCAAACTCTGCTGTATTCTCTAATTGTTTACGTATCACTTGTACTATAGTATTGGGAGTTAAACTTATGTTTACTTTAATTGCATTTTTAGGTTCTTCTAATGTGTTAAACTGAGATTGTAATAAATCTGAATTCATAAAATGACCTTTGCGATCATTAATTCTATTTTTAATTAGCTCATAAGAACCGCTTAAATACACCCATTTTACATCATTTTTAATGGTATTGCTTAAAATAGTTCTATAATCTTCTTTAAGTGCAGAGCAAACTATAACTGCGCCTTTATTTTTAAGTTCAGTTATGGCAAGTTGGTTTAAGGTTTGTAACCATCCCAGACGGTCGTTGTCATTTAAAGGTTTCCCTTTAGACATTTTTAAAATATTATGCTGTGGATGGTAGTCATCTCCGTCAAAAAAAGGAATAGAAAGCTCTTTAGATAATAAACTACCTATGGTGCTTTTGCCTACACCAGAAACTCCCATAATAAATACAATTTGTGTTTTAATTTTAATATGTTTTAAATTGGGTGCCCAAACTGGGCACCCAAATATATGTTTTTTATTTTAAATAATTAGTTGATAGCGTGAATATTATAAAAGTAGAGGTAGAAAAAGTGCTTAAAAAGCATAAAAAGTGTGTGCTTTTATGCCTTTAAATTTGTAATGTGTAAAGTGAAAAAATAGGAGTGTAGGGTAATAAATTATGGCGCGCACACTAAAAAAAAAGCGGAATACCTAGTGATAGATATTCCGCTTTTATTGTTACTAATTTTAATAGTCTTTTATAAGTACTATTTTTTTACAAATAAAGAACGTTTTTTAGATTTTGTACCTGTAATTTCTATAACATATGTTCCTGGTGGAATTTCAGAAATATTTATTTTTAACAAAGTACTATTGTCTTGCTTACCAATTAATAGCTTGCCTTGTAAATCATAAACCTTAACATAAACTATTTTTTCATCATTAGCACTCACAAAAATAGTTTCATTTACAGCAGGATTAGGAAAAAGCTTAAAGTTAATACCTGAATCATTAGAAATTTTATTTACTTGGTTATCAGACATAACATTACAAATAGGAGCAGTAGTTTCGTTACTAAAGTATAATGTAAAATTATTAGTTTTAGAAACCATCACAAAATTACCATTATCTGATGTTACCCAGTAATCACCATCAAAATTAGGAATTAAGCTATTGCTAATAGATATTTCTGGATTCGCATTTTTAAACTGAAAGGTGATATTAGGTTTTAAATTTATATAATAATCAGGAATACCGTTATTTGTATTTATTGAAAATTGATATAATCCATTGTATCTTGAATTCCAATTAATAGTAAATGTTTTTAAGTTATTTAAAGATGGACCTCCTGTCCCTAATACAAAAACGTTAGAAAACTTTTTAATATCAAAATCTTCTAAACCAGTTTGAGAAGGTGTATTAAAGCTACAATTCTCAGATGGGTTTTGTTCTGCTATTACAGTTAACGTAAATTGCGTTTCTGTAGAAGCCCCATCGTTATCTGTAGCAACAGCTTTAAACGTATAAGTTCCTTCTAAAAGACCATTAAGTTCATCTGTATTTGGAGATTCTGAATGTCCCCATTTATATGAGGTAGAATTTATTAATAAAAAAATTGAAGACTATAAGTTAGAAAATTGGAAATAGAGTGAATTTAATTATAGGTGATGAAATTTTTTAGCTTGTTGCCAAGGCTTAAATTAAGCATAGTAAGGAGGTGTGCTGTCTATGTTTGCAGCGGAGGAGGTTGTAAGTTTTCATCTAAGCACAAAAATCTGCATTAGCTTTAGGCTTTGTTCTGGGCTGCTTTTTAGTTAATATTTATACATTTCTAACTCGTCAAAGTCTTTTATTTCAGACAGTTTTATTAAACTATCTATTTCAATATTATTCCAAGTTTCCTTAAATATTTCATCTCCACTTTCTGCGTTCTCATTTGTATTTTCTTTTACTAATTTCTTTTTTGTTAAGAAATTTATACTTGTTTCTTTAAGTATAACGGGACCACGATTACTACTCGAATCGTATCCAATTAGTTTAAAATTTGAGTTTTGAAATCTGAATGTATATTCCCAATATCCGTATCTGCCGTGTCCAAAATGGATATATAATTTGTTGTTTTTAATTTCAATCCATAATTCTGGCGCAAAATAAACTCCACCATCTTCATTTTCCGATGAGAAACATTCTAAATTTTTATCAGCAAGTTCATAACCGTTTGCATTTTTAAATAGTACAATAATTCCACGCCTATTCCGGTCAACTTTTTTGTTGAATTGATTCATAACAACATTTGCCGAATCAGTCTTTTTAATTACCAAAACATAATCTACCAATCCGTCCTTATTAAGGTCTCCAGAATATTTTTCAAATTCAGTATAACCTTTGGGAATAAAATTGGATAATTGGCTATTTTGAGCTTTACAGCTAAAAATTATTAGTAGAAAAAAAAAGGATATTTTTAAAACTCTATTCATACAATTTTCAGTTTTTAATGGTTTACGCTTTAAATTGCCTACAACTATAAATAAACGCAACTTTAACGCTCTAGTTTAGTTTTTTGTATAAATTATAATTAATTCTGTTTTCTTATATTTTAGTATACTTTATAACTTTCATCGGTAATTGTACTTAAAGAGAGGCTGCCAAACCTATGTAAATCTGTAAGGTTACCATCTAAAAAATTTGAAAGGTGAGTTAGGGCATCATCTTGTAAAACACCCGTAGCGGCTGTTTGATGTTCTTTTACAGACTTTTCTTTAGAACCTCCAAAAAACTGACTAAGTTTTGAGGTAGGTACAATGTTAGACGACATATATTCTAAAACCAATTTAATTTGATTGGGCTGTACACTTGGACTTGGATACAGGTGAGGATGAATATGCAAAATATATTCTTTTCTGTTTCTTTTAAACGAAACAGAAAAATTCCAAGAATTATCTTCAACTATGTCAGAATCGTTTTGGTTTTCTGGTGTAGCTTTGGTTAGTAAATTAAACCAATTAATGCTTTTGTATTGTTCTAGTACTTGTTTAGTAGAAGAAACTGTAGTGTCTATTCTCTTTTCGTTAGACATATAATTCTCTAAAGAAATTATGTATTTTTCCATAGTAACTTACTTCAATTTTTATTAGTTAATGCAACTAAATGATTATATATTTTATATTATTTTCCTATTACTAGTTTTCCTTGGTTAAACCAACAGTAATACCCCATTTCCCATATTTTAAAGTATGGCTCAAAAACATCAAAATTTATTTTTTGTTGGTAAGACGGATACTGCAAATAATACGAAAGATTATAATCACAATTTATAGCGTAGTATGCCTCGCTTAACACTTCAATAGTTGCTTTGTAATCTGTATTGTCTATAAACCAATCAGAAATTGACTCATAAACTATGGCGTTGGTGTCGTTTTTGTTTGTTCTAACATCAAGATCCGAAATTTCTACAGTTTTAATTTGAGACATAGTGTCTATAAACTCCTGGTCGCCTGTAATTTTAGAGAACAGTGTTAAGTTTTTAATGTATTTTTCTCCGTATAACAGTAATAACTCTTTGTTTTTTGTAGGAGCCGGACAAAAATACGCGGGAGTTTTTCCTTCTGTAGCTAATTCATTAAAGATGCCTTTAGTAGCGTTAAAAATTTTCAGCAATCGTTTGTAATAAAGGTCTCCTTCTTTAATTGGTTTAAACACCTTTTCAAGATTAGTTCCGTTGGGCATAAATGCCTGAAAATAACCATAAAATTGATCACTTAAATCATCAGACTCAACATCTAAATCTATAACTTCATCTATAATATCTCCTAAATACTTAGCGTATTCTTTTTTTGTCATTTTTAATGTAGTTTGGGTTGTATAAATTATGTGGTCTAATAATTTTACATCTACGTTATTATTTTTATAAAATTAAAGGAATTGCTATGATTTTGTACTAGTAAATGTTTTTTTGCCTAAAAACAGTTTATATCTGTAAGGTTTAACCTTATTAATTAAAAAAAAAGAGTTTGCTTGTTATACTTTCCGTTAGGAAAAATACAAACAAGCAAACCCAAATTACTGTTATTAAGCGCTAAGTAATGCTAGTTGCTTAGGTTTAATTGGTTTTAGATTTTAAACGTTCAATAATTTGTAAAGCAACATCTTTAGATGATAAATAATTTTGCCCAGTTATTAAGTTCCCTTGTACTTCTACCTGAGATGTATTTCTTTTTGAAAACTGAAAAATACCACCTCTTTCTTCTATGGTTTTTTGAATTAAAAATGGCCAATGTTTAAAATATTCAGCATCTTTTTTCTCAAAAGAATCTGGATACCCATTAACAATTTTACCTTCATAAACATAGCGGCCATCTTTAGTTTTAAGGTTTACAATACCAGCTGTACCGTGGCAAACGGAAGATATAATTCCGTTATGCTCCTCGTAAATTTCCATAGCAATTTTTTGGATATCCTTGTTTTCTGGCACGCCATACATAGCACTACCACCACCAATATAGTGTACAGCTTTGTAATTTTTAGCAATAATTTCTATTGGTTTTTTAGTATGTTTTAGTGCGTACATAAAGTCTTTGTTGTACACAAGGTTTTTTTGTAACGGGTCTGATGTGTCTATGTACGTTAACGGAATGCTTCCGCCGTTAGGACTAACAAAATCTACAGTATAACCAGCATTTTTAAAAGTAGTATAGGCATTGGTTATTTCAGAAAAACTATTGCCTGTAGCAATATCAGAATCTCCATAAAATGATGCGTTAGATACTATAAATAAAATTTTATCTCCTTGTTGGTTGCTGTTTTCACTAGCTGCAGATTTGCTAATAATTTCCCATTGGTTTTTAATTTTTTTAAGGAGAAACATATCTATGTACCTAGAGTTGCTCTCAGGAAAAAGAATTTCTGCTTTAGCGGTAGCTATACCTTCAAAATTATCTATAGATATGATGTTGCCAATTCTCCCATTAAATTCTCCTTGTTTTTTGTTTTTATACCAGCCAATATATTCTTTTGCAGGAACTACCCATAACGTTTTTTCTTTGTTCTCTAAATATAAATTGGCATTAGCATAAAATGCTTTTTCTATAAGTTTGGGTTGGTTGTAAGATGTGCCGTTTATGTAATTTAAAATAGTGGTTTCTATTTTAGACCTGTCTGTTTGGGCAACGGTTATATTGCTTACTATTAAAAAACCAATGGTTAAAAAAAAATGTTTCATATGTGCATTATTGTTTATAATTAATGCAGCAATACTAATAGCAATCTTCTTTTTGGTTGTTACAGATTTATACCATAAAACTCCTAAAGTATACATTAGGAATTTTGCAACACATTACTTATTAATGTATTTAGTTGGTGTTGTGTTGGTTACTTTTTTAAAGGCGGTGTAGAACGTGCTTTTAGAATTAAAGCCACTTTGCTCTGCAATAACATCAATTTTTAGGTTTGGTTTTGATTTTAAAAGCAGTTTTGCCTCTTCAATTCTATATTCATTAATAAATTGTGTAAAGCTTTTGTTTAAATCGTTATTTAAAACTTGCGATAGTAACTGTGGCCTAATATTTATTTTTTTAGCCAATATAGGTAAAGTTAAATTTGGGTTTTTATATAATTCTTCCTCTTTAAAAGCAAATTTTATTTTGTTTACAATTTGTTGTACTTCATCTTTTTGCAATTGTATTGCACTGTATTTTTCTTTCTTTTCTGATGTAATAAAATCTTTTTTTCTTTTATAAAATAACAGTAATCCAGATAAGTAAAAGGCAAACGTAAATGAAAAAGCACCCAAAATGTACGATGTGTAATTAGCGGTATAGTAAGCAATCCAAATAATAAAAACACCAAAAAATACGCTTAGCATCCAAACATCATCATAGTTTAGTTTTTCTTTTTTGTTTGTTATTTTTTTTAAGGCACTTTTTAATAAAAAAGCAGAAACTACTATATATGCCAACCATTGATAGTTAATTACGGTATAAAAATAAGTAGTCCAAAGCTCTATATTTGCAGTATAAGGGTATAGCAAGCCTACACCAAAAATAACTATTGTTAAAACTGATATTTGAAAAACTAATGATTTGCGATACTGCTTGTATGTTGTTGTTTTAGATTTTATATAAAAATATAAAAAGGGTCCTATAAGAAAACAGGCCGATAGACCAATTTGCAAGTAGTTTTTAGATAAATCTGGATTATAATAAAAGAATAAAGATTTCCAAACTCTAATACTTAAAGCAGCTAATAACAAGCCCAAAAAGTAATTAGAACTATTTAATGGTTTACAAAAAAATAAAAAATACAGACTTAAAATTAAGCTATTAAAAGCCCCCAGTGCACTAAAGAAAAATATTAAATTATTATCTAAGTTCAATTTATTATTCTGGTTTTACAGCAAGTAAATATAATATTCTGTTTTAACTTTTTACTTGTTGGCACTAAATTTTATGCTTGGGGCGTTGCAGCTGTTTTAATAACGGAGTACTAATTTTTTAAATAAAATTTAAATTTTTCTTAAGCCAAAACTACTTCGTTATCATTTAATTTTAACATATTTAATTCTTTTTTCTCTTTTTTAATATATATTTTTATAATACTATCATTAAT
>NZ_MDDP01000031.1 GCF_001999725.1 Cellulophaga omnivescoria | reverse complement strand
ATTCAGATGGTAATTATTATCAGTTTAAAAACACTATTTCAGGCTTTAAAAAGTTCGAAAAATTATTAGATCTATCGAGCCATTGTGTGATGGAAGCAACAGGATATTATCACTATCAGTTAGCTTATTATTTACTTGAATCAGGTATTAAAATATCTGTAGAAAATCCATTAGCGGTAAAGCGATTTATACAAATGAAGTTGTCTAAAATAAAGACAGATAAGAGTGATTCTAAACTTATATGTGAGTATGCCAGTCAGGTAGACTTAAAGTTGTGGAAAGGCAGTTCCAAGCATCAAATAGAATGCTTGCAAATGACCAGACTCCTTTCTGTGTATACAAAACAGAGCACAATGTTAAAAAATAAACTACACGGTGAAACCGTTTTAGGAAATCCAAGTAAAGCGGTTGTGAGTTCTATAAAACGAAGTTTAAAACAGTTAGAAAAAGAAATAGACAACTTAGAAGTTAAATTATTGTTATTGGTAAAAGAAGCGCACCAAGATGTGCTAACACGGTTAAAAACTATACCCGGAATAGGAGCTAAAACAGCCTTAATGTTAGTGGTTTTAACGGACGGTTTTGAACGATTTAGTAGCGGTAGTGAATTATGTAGTTATGCTGGGTTAACACCCGTGATAAGAAATAGCGGAACAAGTGTAAATGGACGAAGTAGAATTAGTAAGATAGGAAATCAAAAACTGCGTAATCTCTTATTTATGTGTAGCTTTAATGCCTGTAAATACAATAAAGCTTGTCGTGATATTTATGAGCGTATCGTTGCCAAAGGAAAGAGTAAAAAGTTAGCATTAATAGCCGTGTGTAATAAACTATTAAAGCAAGCCTTTGCTATTGCAAAATCAGGACTAATATATGATGATTCTTACAGAAGCACTTTAGCTAAAAATTAGTTAGTTTTTACTTGTTTTTTACCACAGTACTTTGTTACCATACGTACTTTTTTACAACGTTCCTCCATCAGGCCAATTTTTCCAATGATTATTTGGCTGTTCAGTCGGTTTGTAAAATTCCGCTTGTCCAGTTTCAAGAACCTTGGCTATTTGCTTAAAAGTTTTGCTTTTACTCGGAATTTCGGAATCCGCACAGTACTTTTTCTTATA
>NZ_MDDP01000030.1:2500-3550 GCF_001999725.1 Cellulophaga omnivescoria | reverse complement strand
TAAGGGAGAGGGGTGTTAGAGCGCCTGCCTTGCACGCAGGAGGTCATCGGTTCGACTCCGATATTCTCCACCAGGCAATTCCTGGAGATAATTAAGATTATTTTCAGAGTATTGTGGTTAAGAGCATAGATCATTAAATTATCTATTGCGACTTACAATAACGTTCATTGACATATTGGGACATTGTGTATAATTACCACAGGGGTAATTATCACGATAAGAAATAAAAAGAATACGAAATAGAGAAGAGCAAGAGGCTATTAAATGGTATGTAAAACATTTAATAGTGACAAGTTACAAAAGGGCGTATGGGGAATGCCTAGGCTCTCAGAGGCGAAGAAGGACGCGATAAGCTGCGAAAATCTGCGGGGATCAGCACATATGATATGATCCGCAGGTATCCGAATGGGGCAACCCGGCATATTGAAGATATGTCATCTCGTAAGAGAAGCAAACCCGGAGAACTGAAACATCTAAGTACCCGGAGGAGGAGAAAACAAAAGTGATTCCGTTAGTAGTGGCGAGCGAACGCGGATTAGCCCAAACCAATATTGTTTCGGCAATATTGGGGTTGTAGGACCACGACATTTGGTGTGTTATGAATTAGAATACGTTGGAAAGCGTGGCCATAGCAGGTGATAGCCCTGTATAAGTAAAGACCATTACCGATAGTGGTATCCTGAGTAGCACGGGGCACGTGAAACCTTGTGTGAATTTGGCGGGACCATCCGTTAAGGCTAAATACTCCTGAGAGACCGATAGTGAACCAGTACCGTGAGGGAAAGGTGAAAAGAACCCTGAACAAGGGAGTGAAAAAGATCCTGAAACCATACGCTTACAAGCGGTCGGAGCCTTTAGGGGTGACGGCGTGCCTTTTGCATAATGAGCCTACGAGTTACTTTTACCAGCAAGGTTAAGGTTTTCTGGACCGGAGCCGTAGCGAAAGCGAGTCTGAATAGGGCGACCATAGTTGGTAGTAGTAGACGCGAAACCGTGTGATCTACCCATGGGCAGGTTGAAGCTTTGTTAACCCAAAGTGGAGGACCGAAC
>NZ_MDDP01000003.1 GCF_001999725.1 Cellulophaga omnivescoria | reverse complement strand
GGAGTAGTGCTTAAAAATTTTGTTTTATTTTGATTGTTGTTTTAATAATTTAAGTTTTCCAATTTTCAACTTCTAACTTCTGGTTCAATTTTTGTTGCTGATAAAAAAGCATTCAAATCAAAAAAAATAAAAAATGTATTCATCCTAGTTATTTTAGCTTTTCTGCAATCTTGTATTCCGTTGCGTGTTTCTCCCAATATTGAAGATTATAAAATTGCTAAAGGAAAAAGTTTTAATAGAGGATTAACCAAGCACCAAGTTTTTATTTTTGAAGATCCAAAAGATGAAAGTGAATTTTATAATTATGTAGATGTAAAATATCAATTATATAATATTGATGTTTTTTACAACGTTCCTTTTTTCATAAACGATGTTCCTTATTATTTTTCTTTTTATGAAGTAGAAAAAAATGACAAGAGTATAGATATACTTTCTCCTACTTTAGGAGTTGTTGCAAATAGAGCTATTGGTTCTAGTGACAATCCTTCTGATCTTTTTAATGAAGAGCCTCAGTTACGTGTAGAAGGTAATTATTATATTGCCATAAGCGTTACAGACGATGACGGAAAAGATTGCTTGGATAAAAATTCGCTTTCACGTCCTTTAGTTTTAAACTATCTTCGTGCATTAAAGAAAGAATATTTAGCTACCCACAATTACAATGAACTTTTATTTAAAAACTAAAGACCATTCTGTAACACAAGAAAATTTTACATTAAACTATAATGAAGAATTGGATATGTTGGTTACAGAACCGCAACCAGAAAATTTAGATGTTTATTATGAGAGTGAAGATTACATTTCTCATACAGACGCAAAAAAAACTGTTGTGGACAAATTGTACCAAGCTGTAAAAAATTACAGTTTGCAAAAAAAGATTCAGTTAATTACGTATTACACCAAAGGAGAAAAATCTGTTTTGGATGTTGGTGCAGGTACAGGAGATTTTTTAATTACCGCACAAAACAATAAATGGACTTGTGATGGAGTGGAGCCAAATGATACCGCAAGACAAAAAGCAAAAGATAAAGGATTAGATTTATTTAGTAGTTTAGAGACACTACCTGAAAAAAAATATAACGTAATTACACTTTGGCACGTTTTAGAACATTTGCCAAATTTAGACGAGCAAATAAAAATGCTAAAATCTAAATTAGCAGAAGATGGTATTTTAATAATTGCAGTTCCAAATTTTAAAAGTTACGACGCAAAATTTTATAAAGAGTTTTGGGCAGCTTATGATGTGCCAAGACATTTATGGCATTTTTCTAAAACAGCTATAAAAAGGATTTTTGCAAAGCACAATATGAAACTTATAAAAACTAAGCCAATGTTGTTTGATGCTTTTTATGTTTCCTTATTATCTGAAAAATACAAAACAGGAAAGCAAAATATGTTTACCGCTTTTTATAGAGGTTTGCGTTCTAATTTATCTGCAATGAGAACCAACGAGCATTCTTCTGTTATTTATGTCCTTAAAAAGGATTAAAACGCATTTTAAAGCCATTTAAGAGGGGTTTATTGCTTGTATCAAGTACTAAGCCCTTTTTTTTGTTTTAATCCATTAGAATTAACGTTAAAATGTACTTTTTAATAGGTATTTTCTTTTTGAAGAACACAAAACAATAACGTTTATCTATTATAGGTATTAAGTATTGATTCTTGTTTTTATATTTATTTTAACTATGATTTTAGGCTTTCTTGTTTTTTTGAAAAATTTGCTTAAAATTTAATTTTAGTCAATTTTAAAACTAAAGAGTGTTTTTCTTTCAGATTCAAAAACTTTTCTATTTTTGCTCAACTTAAATAACTTTCCGTCGGTTCGGGAGTTTACATTAAAAACCTAGAAATGAAAAAAATAATTTTTGCACTTGCATTCATCGGTTTAGTAGGATGCCAACAAAGTAAATTGGGTTACGTAGATAACGTAAAACTTATGAACGACTACCAGGAGAAAGTAGACTTAGAAACTAAGTTTAAAACTAAGATAGAAGCTTTTGGTAAAAAGAGAGATAGTGTACAGCAAGCTTTCCAGATGGAAGCACAAGCTTTCCAGGCAAAGGCACAAAAAATGTCTCAGGCTAAAGCTCAAGAAGAGTACGGTATGTTACAACAGAAGAGCCAACGTATAGGTCAGCAATTGCAAGCAGAAGAAAAACAATTACAAGTAAGCAGCCAAACAGAAATGGATAGCTTAGTTTCTAAAGTTAAAAAAGAAATTAAAGCTTACGGTAAAACAAACGGTTTCTCATACATTTTTGGTGGTGGAGACGGTGGTAGCGTTTTATACGGTACAGACGCAGATGACCTTACAGATGAGATTACTAAAATCTTAAACGATAACTACAAGAAATAATCTTGTTGTTTACACATATAAAAAGCCTCAGCATTATGCTGAGGCTTTTTGTTTTAAGGCATATACAATTAGTTGTACACTTTTGTGGTATATTGTGTAATAAAACTGTAAAGTGCTCTTAAAATGACCTTAGAATTAAAAACAGAAGTATTAGAACAAGTTAAACAACAAGTAGCATTTGGTTTTACAAGCAAAGAAGATATTTTAGAAATACTATTAGATTCTTTTTATGGTGAAACAACGCTTGATGAAAGTTGGCTAAAGCAACAAATTCATGAACAATTTACAGTACACCAAAAAATTAATGCTAGTTTAGGTCCTAAAACCGATTTTAATAGGCTTGTAAGTGCTTTTGATCAACTAAATAGTGAAAAGATTGTAAGCCTACATAAAGCTGGTTATACTAGGCAAGATGCAGAAGGAGATTGCTTAGAAATTATTGAAGAATTAACTAACTTAGACATTAAAGCAAGTGGCTATTGTTATTACCACGAGCAAGATGTTGAAAGCGTACTTTTAAGTAGCGGAACATTGCATATTGGGTACAATAGTACAGACCACAATGAAACGGCCACAAAAACCATTGCAAACTGTATTTTAAAAGTTTTAGTGCAGAACAATTTTAAGGTTAACTGGAACGGAAATGTAGAAAATAGAATAGAGATAGAAGATTTTAAATGGGAAAAGGCGTATGATGGTGTAGATTACAATTACGATCGTGTTTTTAATATTTTGGAAAATCAACATAAACCTAAAGCTAAAACAACTCTTAAAAATGACAAAAAACCATTCTGGAAATTTTGGTAGCACTATTTTTTAATTTCTATATAATTTTAAATTCAAAGCTTACTTTATGAAAATCAGATACACTAAAAAAAAGGTACGTACTAATATTTTATTCTCATCCTTGTTTGTCGTTTATGCATTATACAAGTCGGTATATCTTACTGTAAAAAGCGATTCTATAAAGTGGCTTGGCTTTATTTTACTGGTTATAGCTATTATTTGGTTTGTAAAAACCATATTAAAATCTACTAATTATTGTTTGGTTCTAAAAAACGGAATTCTGAAAGAAGGGACAGCTTTCCCAAAAAAAATTGCTCTAAAAGATATTACCTATATTAGAAAAACTAAAGAGCAATATATTTTAAAAACGGCAGATAAAGAGTTGGTTGTGCATATAAAAGAAGTAGAGGAGGAATCACTTAAAAACTTAGATAACGTATTGGCAAACTTAGATTTACCTGCTGAAAAAAATCCTTTTGCTGTTAATTAGTATTATTTTTGGAGTCTTACCCGCTTTAGTACTTATGTTTGGTTATTATTTAGTCAAATACTAATTGGTATTATTTGTGCAATAATAATCTTAACTTTTATTCAGTTGCGCACTTATTGTAAACTTAAATGTGGCTCCATTTTCCTGGTTGTTTTCTAATGTTATTTTTCCGCCAAGCATTTCTGTATATGCTTTTGCAATAGCCAAGCCAATACCAGCACCGTGTAACGCATTTTTTTGACTGGTATCTACCTGGTAAAAAGCTTTAAAAATGGCACTTAACTTGTCTTTAGGAATACCAATTCCTGTATCTTTTATAGAAAACTCTATGGTATCAAAATTTTTATAATAACACCTTAGCGTTATTGTTCCTTGTTCGGTATATTTTATGGCATTGTTTAAAAGGTGTTTTAGCACGGTAGTAAGTTTTTCTTTGTCTGTATGTACTAGTGCTTCATTATTACTAATTAAGTTGTTATTTTTTATTTGTATGCCTTTGGTTTTAGCTATTGAGTTTGCAGCTGTAAAAACGCTATTAATTAAGTTGTTTATATTAAAAGTAGAATTGTTTAGTGTTACTAAACCACTTTCAATTTTAGATATGTTTACAATGTCTTCAATAATAGCTAAAAGCTTATTACCATTATCTTCAATTAATTGTAAATATTCTTGTGATTCTTTATCCTTTTTGTGCAATTCTTTTAAAAAGTCTGTGCTTCCTAAAATACCGTACATAGGTGTGCCTATTTCGTGACTTATATTGGCTAAAAAAGCCGACTTTAATTTATCAGAGCTTTCTGCTTTTTGTCTTGCAAGCACAGCTTTATTGTGTTTAATAACAAGCTCTTTTTGTAGCTTGTTTTCTTTAATTAGCGCTTGGTGTAATTGCTTAATTAAAAAAGATATAGAGAATACTAGTATAAAATTAAACAACACATTATTTACTGTAACTACAGCTAGTACTTCAAAATCATAATCATCAAAAAAAGGAAAATAAAATAAGTTGAAATAATACCCAGTTAATAGTATTATATATAATACAACAGTGGTAAGCACCCAATTTATTCCTTCTTTACGGCCTTTGTATAATGTAATTAATGATGTTGTTGTGTATAAAAGTATACTACCATTTCCTTTAAAACCTAAATGAAGTAAGAGACCAAAAGAAAGTACAAATAGTGTATAGGAAAAAATAATTTTTTTGGTGTCAAAGTCTATTTTATTTATAAAAATAATGGCAACTAAAGCTAAAATTGCTAATGTGTCTATGTAAAGTACAAATAATTCCCCTCTGGCAATTGCAACATATCCACTAGGGAAATAAGCAATTCCACCAATAAAAAAAGTAAGTAAAAGTATAGATATAAATAGTTTATCTCTAAAGTATTCTAATCCTTTTTTTTTATTTACTGTTTTAAAATTGCTATAATTTACAAACCAGCTTGTGTAAGATTTCCACCATTTTTGCACCATTATAGGTAGTTTATACTATTTAACACACGTAACTACCTAAAAGTAAGAATTATACTAGTATTTTATAAGGCTTACGCTTGTTATTCGTTAAACAGTAAATTTTAGCTATAAAAGAACATTTTTTGTTTCTAGTTTTTTAACACAGGTTTTAAATCTTGTTTTTTATCTGGACATTGCCAATGAGTACAAATGGTAAATCCAAAGGTAGAACCCTCTTCTTGGTTGTTTTTTAAGCTTAGCTTACCACCAAGCATCTCGGTATACGCTTTAGATATGGCAAGTCCTACTCCAGATCCGTGAAGTGCATTTTTTTGGCTGGTATCTACTTGATAAAAAGCCTTAAAAATAGATCTAAATTTGTCTTTAGGTATACCAATTCCGGTATCTTTTATTTCAAAAGCTACAACACCATCTTCTGGTAAGTAACATTTAATGTCTATACTTCCTTTTTCTGTATACTTTATTGCATTTTTAACCAAGTGGTTTAAAATGGCTTCAACCTTTTCTTTATCTGTATAAATTAAAGATTCATTTGTGCTAATTAAATTTGTTAACGTAAAGTCTAAGTCTTTATCTTCTACTTCACTTTTTAGTTTTGTATAAATATTTTCTACACAGGCTTTAATATTAAAAGCTGTTGGGGTAATAGGCATTAATCCAGACTCTACTTTGGATATATTTACAATATCTGCAATAATATCTAATAGCTTATTTCCGTTTTCTTCTATAAGTTTTAATGAATTTTGAAAACTTACATCTTTACTATTATACTCTTTAAGCAAATCTGTTGTTCCTAGTATACCATACATTGGTGTACCAATTTCATGGCTAATATTTGCTAAAAATGCAGATTTTAACTGCTCAGACTGTTCTGCCTTATTTCTTGCAGCAACAGCATTGTTGTGTTTTACAATTAGTTCTTTCTGTAACTTGTTTTCATTAAGTAAGGCTTTGTGTAATTGGGTAATTAAAAAAGAAATTGAAAAAACTAGTATTAAGTTAAACAGCAAGTTGTTTAAACTAATTACCATATACTCTGTAAAATTATAACCAGTTGTATGTATAAAATTATAATAACCTAGTTTAACACTTATTAATATGCAGACATACACTAAAACAGCATAACCAAATGCAATAAAACCGGCTTTTTTACCACTGTATAATGTAACTGCAGATGTGGTCATTAATAAAATTAAGGGTCCGTTACCACTAAGTCCGTTATTAATAAAGAGTAGAGTAGATAATATTAATAAGTTTCCAGAAAAAATATGCTTTTTTAACTGTAAAGTAATGCTCTTATTAAATACTACAAAAAGTAATACAGATACGGCAAGTGTATTTATTACAACCAATTTCATTTCTAAATTTATGTATGCCACAATTACGCTTGGTATATATGCCAATACACCAAAGAAGTTAACTAATAATAGTATAGAAATAAATAATTTATCTCTAAAAAAATCTAAACCTTTATGGCTTGTTGTAATTTCAAACTCAATATAATTTATATACCATTTACGGTATCTGAACCACAATTTTTGCATAGTTATGTTTGGGGAATTTAACTTGTAACTTTATTAACGTTACAGTTTGTATTTGTATTTTCTATATTGTGTTGTTTTCGTTAAACGGTAAAATTATGTAATTCAACGATTGTTTTTTAACTATATGTAATGTTATTTTTAACAAATAAGCTCTTAAGCCGTAGTTTTATACATAGTACTTTGTAGTCTTTTTTGTAATAATTGTTGTAAGTTGAATTTTAAGATACTAAAAGTTTAAATTTAGAATTAAAAAGTGTCCCCATATTATTTTTTGTTTCGTTATAGGGTTGATAGTGAATTAATTATTAATTTTAAAACAAAAAGAATGAAAGATTTTATGCTTATTTTTATTGGTAAAGAGTACACAGACCTAGGACTTTCTCCTGAGCAAATGCAAGAGCGAATGGGAAAATGGTTTGCTTGGAACCAAAAAATGCAAAAAGAGGGTGTTGTAAAACACGGCGAGGCTTTGCACCCAGAAGTTAGGCAAATTACTGGCCCTAACAGAATTGTAACAGACCGTACAGCGTCTGAACTTAAAGAAATTGTTGGTGGTTATTATATGATTACAGCCAAAGATTTGGATCATGCTTGCAAAATTGCACAAGATTTTCCGGACTTTGACTTGGGTAATACTGTAGAAGTTAGAGAGGTTTTAGTTTTTGACCAAATGTAATATGCAAAATGAACAACTTATAGACCATCTTTTTAGACACCAGTATGGAAAGATGGTTTCTATTTTAATTCGAATCTT
Organism: Cellulophaga omnivescoria; assembly: GCF_001999725.1. Classification (GTDB taxonomy): domain Bacteria; phylum Bacteroidota; class Bacteroidia; order Flavobacteriales; family Flavobacteriaceae; genus Cellulophaga; species Cellulophaga omnivescoria. Next base: position 23,690 of record NZ_MDDP01000003.1, on the reverse strand, counting down.
TGGATTAAAAAATTTAGAAATTATTGAAGATGCTGTGCAAGATACCTTTGCAAAAGCAACCATACAATGGCGCAAAAAAGTTCCAGAAAATCCCGAGGCTTGGTTTACTACAGCGGCAAAAAATAGGGTTATAGACCTTTTACGTAAGTTAGATGCGGATAAAAACCGAATAGAAAAAATGAACTATAGCGCATCTGCAATAGCTTTTAACAACTTGTTTGAAAAAGAAGAGATACAGGATAGTGAATTACGAATGATATTTACTGCTTGCCACCCTAAATTAGATGCTAAAGACCAAATAGCGTTTGCTTTAAAAACCATTGGTGGTTTTAGCTCATCAGAGATTGCTGCAGCCTTACTTTTAAAGCCCGAAACTGTAAAAAAGAGATTAACGAGAGCAAAGCAAACCGTAATTTCCAAAAAAATTAATTTTGAATTGCCTGTTAAAAAGCAACTAAAGGCAAGATTACATAATGTATTAGAGGTTATTTATCTTATTTTTAACGAAGGTTTTCATTCTAACCACAATAAATTATTAGTGCGTAAAGAACTATGCGGAGAAGCCCTTAGATTAACTAAAATTATTTTAACCAAAGAGGAGTTTAGGTGTGGTGCAAGCTACGCTTTGTTTGCGCTGTTATGTTTAAACTCTGCTAGATTAGGTGCCAAAGTAGATGAAAACTTTAATAGTATTGATTTAAAAAATCAAGATCGAACCAAATGGTATTTACCGTTAATAAATTTAGGCACTAATGCTTTGGAAAAAGCTAATGGCTACCCAGATTATAGTACTTACCATATTGAAGCTGCAATAGCTATAGAGCATATAAAAGCTACTACTTTTCGAGATACCAATTGGAAACAAATTTTAGAACTTTACAAACAGTTAGAGCAACACCAAGAAAATACAATTATTTCTTTATCTATAGCAGTGGTGCTCATAGAACTAAACCAACCACAAGAAGCATTTTTAATTATACAAAAATTGGAGCCAGAAGCTCTAGAACAGCGTTCATATTTGTTTTATGGTGTTAAAGCCAAATACTACCAATGCCTGGGAAAAAAAGACAAAGCAATATCATATTTAAATGTTGCAATAGAAAATGTGCCCAATTTTGCAGAGAAAACTTATTTAATTAAAAAAAGAGATGCATTACTTAAAGTGTAAAAGTAATAGGGTTTTCTTCACAAAAATTTATCCAGTTTTTTAATTTTCCCAAATACATTTTTAAGTAGTTTTCCGTTAAAAATACGTTAGACCAGTCAAACCTTTGTGATTGTACACCTAAATAAAACAGCCATATTGCGGTTGCAGCAATAGGTATTAAGTCTACCTCTGTTTTGCTTAATGTAGTCTTGGTTTGGTACCCCTTTAAAAATTCTTTTACCTTTAGTTTATAGGCTTCTTTATCTGTTTCTATATGAAAAAGTTGTGCGCAAAAATAGGCAACATCTAATATCAAATAACCATTACCACAAAAATCAAAATCAAAAATTGTAATTTTTCTATTGTCTGTTATGGCCATATTATCATACCAAATATCTAAATGTACAATACCTTCTGGTATTTTTTTGTTTTTAAAAGCTTCTTCTACCTTTTTACCTATTTCCCTAAGGTATTCCATTTCAGGTAAATTGGCATTAAAATGTTTAAGCGTAAAATTGTAGGGTTTGGTAACCAGTGTTTCTGTGGTATAGTTAACACGCGCTATTGTTTTATTTGTAGTGGTGTTGTGTATTTTTCCCATTAGCGCACCAATGCCAAAGGTTGTTTGATGGTCTAAAAACCTAACTTTTCCTCCTTCAGCAAAAGAAAAAAGTACAGCATAACGTATACCTTCTGGTGCTTGTATTTGCTGTATAAAATTTTTGTTTTTATCTGTTAATGCATAAGAAACACTAAGCTTGTTGTCCTTTAACAGCTCTAAAAGTTTTAACTCTTCTAAAATCTCTTGCTTTGTTCTCCAATTGTAACAGTAAACGCGCAGAACATATGTAGTATTTATGTTTTTTAAAAAATAAGTGTGATTTATGCCTGTTCTAAACAAAGAACACTTAAAATCTTCAGTTAAATTATACTGATGTTTTACCATCGTGCCTAAAGCTGTAGCGGAAAGAGTAGAGGCAGTTACTGGAAAATTTGTCATTTTTTAAAGAATAGTCTTCCGCTTGCAATGTATGCCGCAGCAGGAATTAGGATAAGAAAATTGTAGGTTGTTATTTCAAAATATAAAAAACTAAATGCCATTACTACAACTAGCAACAGCATTAAAAGTTCAAATTTTTTTTCGTCATAATCTATTTATTGGCTAAAAGATATAGAAGAAATATTGTAGGCATAAAGTAAATAACTATAGTTTTTGCGCCTTCATAATCCTTTGCAATACGTTGTCCAAACAATAAAAATAATAGTGTTATGCATGATAAAATTGTACCATAAATAGCCATAGTACTTTGTCCGTCTAAAATAAATTGTATAACACCAACAGCACAAAGAGCGCCTGCAATAACTTCTATAACCAAAATAATTCCTAACAGTAAAGGGACCGTGTTTTTTAAAGGTGTTTCACTAAAATGTCCGGTTAACCAAGACAAGTTTCCTTTCCAATCTGTAATCTTATCAAAACCACTTTGTAAAAAAGTAATAATTAAAAAGATTAACAATAAAATTTCAGTAATATTTTCGTGTACGTTTGTCATTTTTTTAGCTTGGTTTTTTGTGTAAAAATCTTGTTAGTTTTATAGATAAATCGGTTAAAATTAATTTTGCATTACCATTACGTTCTATGTGGTACATTGCTTGTTCGAGCTCTGTAATAATATCTAAAATATTGTTTTCATGAATAAAAGGAGCAAATTTTTCTAGTTTAAATCCTTCTACATGCATTTCCATAAAAGCGAGCTCATTTGTATTGTAATTTACTAACATAGCTTGGCGCATTATAGCCATACAATAGGTCAAAAATTTCTTTTGTGTTTCTCTACCTGTTTTGGCAATTTCATTACTCCACAAAATTAAATCTTGTATAGCAGCTTTGTTTCCTTTTGCTCTAAAAGCTGTACGTACCCATTGCACAAACCATTTTTCAAAAACAAGATCCTCAGAGTCGTTATTCATAAGGTCTAGTGCTTTGTTAAAATTTCCGTTTGCTTCGTGTGCAATTTTAAAAGCGGTTTGCTGGTCTAATCCTTTTTTTATTAGTGCTTCAGTTATTGCATTTTCTGCTAGCGGCGGAAAGTGCAAAATTTGACACCTAGAACGTATGGTTTGTATAATTTGCTCTTCGTCTTCTGCAATTAAAATAAATATGGTTTTTTCAGGTGGCTCTTCAATAAGTTTTAGCAGTTTATTGGCAGCGGCTATGTTCATTTTATCGGCCATCCACATAATCATTACTTTATAACCACCTTCATAAGATTTTAAAGTAAGTTTTTTAACAATATCCTGTGCTTCATCTACACCAATTTGTCCTTGTTTTTTTTCAATACCAATAAGTCGGTACCAATCAAACAAATTACCATAAGGCTGGTGGTTTACAAACTCGCGCCAATCTTGCATATAGTGGTTACTAACAGCGTGGCTTTTTACTTTGTCTGAGTTTGTTACCGGAAAAGCGAAATGCAAATCTGGGTGTGATAGATTACCACATTTTAAATTACAAGCCTCAATACCGCCAGTGTTTTCTCCGTTTATATTTTTACATAATAAATATTGTGCATAGGCAATGGCCATTGGTAATGTGCCGCAGCCCTCATTACCTACAAAAAGCTGGGCGTGTGGTATACGACCAGCATCTGCACTTAAACATAAGTGTTTTTTTATGTGAGAAAGTCCTAAAATATCTTGAAACTGCATACCGTCAAAGATATGCAAATGAAGTAAATTAAAAATGGTGCAATAGCTTAAAAATACAAGCAAACATAACAGCTTATTTTACAAGTTTTTAAAATAGGTTTATAAATAAATGTAAAAAACATAAAAATATAAGCTATAATTAGTTTTTATGATAATGATATTGGCTTTACACTGGGCAATACTAAAAATACTGTTAATGGTTTTATAGGCTTTACTTAAATCTTTACATTTGGAGTTTGTAAGTCTAACTAAGCTAAATTTAACAAGCGCACATTATGAAAACAATAAACGATTTTAATTTTGAAAACAAGAGAGCATTAATTCGTGTAGATTTTAATGTTCCTATGGATGAAAATTTTAATGTAACAGATACCAACCGTATTGAAGCGGCTAAGCCAACAATAATTAAAGTGCTAGAAGATGGTGGTAGTGTTGTTTTAATGAGCCACTTAGGAAGACCAAAAGGGCAAGTTGTACCAGATTTATCTTTGGAACACATTTGCAGTACTGTTTCTGATGTGTTAGGTGTGCAAGTAAATTTTGTTTCTACGTCTGTTGGTGAAGAAGCAGAAAAAGCTGCTTCTAATTTAGAAAACGGACAAGTATTACTTATTGAAAATTTACGTTTTAATGTAGAAGAAGAAAAAGGTGGCGATGCTTTTGCAGAGCAATTATCTAAATTAGGAGATGTGTATATTAATGATGCTTTTGGTACAGCCCACAGAGCACACGCATCTACAACTGTTGTTGCTAAGTTTTTTCCAGAAAACAAATGTTTTGGAGCGTTATTAGCCAAAGAAATTGAAGCTATAGACAAGGTAATGCAAACAGGGGAAAAACCTGTTACTGCAATTTTAGGAGGTGCAAAAGTATCTTCTAAAATTACAATTATAGAAAATATTTTAGATAAAGTAGACCACCTAATTATTGGTGGAGGTATGACATATACTTTTATAAAAGCGCAAGGCGGACAAGTAGGAGATTCTATTTGTGAAGATGATAAAATGGAACTTGCTTTAGATATTTTAAAACAAGCAAAAGAAAAAGGTGTTGAGGTACATATACCAGTAGATGTTATTGCAGCAGATGAGTTTAGCAATACAGCAAATACTAAAATTACCGATGTAGATAAAATTGAAGAAGGATGGCAAGGTTTAGATGCAGGGCCAAAAACTTTAGAGATTTTTAAAGAGGTAATTTTAAAATCTAAAACTATTTTATGGAACGGCCCTATTGGTGTTTTTGAAATGGAAAGTTATGCCAAGGGAACTATAGAAATAGGAAATTATATAGCAGAAGCTACCCAAAAAGGAGCTTTTTCATTAGTAGGAGGTGGAGACTCTGTTGCCGCAGTTAAGCAATTTGGTTTTCAAGACAAAGTAAGCTATGTATCTACTGGTGGTGGTGCAATGTTAGAAAGCTTAGAGGGTAAATCTTTGCCGGGTATTGCAGCCATTACTGCATAAATAAAGGTTAGGCACAATTGTTGATTGCTTTAAAAAGCGTTAAAAATTTTATTTTTAAATAAAAAAACACGACTTTACCAAGCAATCAACTAAACTAACCAAAAGAGAATTTTAAATGAAACGTATTTTTTTAGGAGTACTACTGTTTTCTGGTACCGCTATTTTTGCACAAGAAAAAGATAGCATTGTTACTACGGCTGTAAGTACCGAAATTTTAAGTGTTGTAAAGAATGACACTGTAGATACTATTGCAAAAAAGCAAGCAGATGTACCACAAAAAGTGCAACCTATTATTGCACTGGTCTCTGGAGACTCTTCTGCTACTAAGTATCAATTATCAGACTACAATAATGCGGCTAATTATGATAAAGCTTGGTTAAAACAAATAAAAGAAAGTGTTTCTTTATTTGATACTATTTACAATAAAATTGCTACTGAACGTATAGAGAATATACCAGTTAGTTTTATAGATTTACCAACAGATACATTAAAAGCTAGGCTAGCTCGCTTAAATGCTAAAACACCTTTTAATGTACAGTATAATGAGTCTTTAGAACGCGTTATAAAATCGTACCTATCTCGTAACAGAGGCTTAATGGAGCGTATGCTAACTATTAGCCAGTTTTACTTTCCTATGTTTGAGCAGGAGCTAGATAATTTTAATATGCCGTTAGAGATGAAATATTTAGCTATTGTAGAATCTGCCTTAAACCCAAGAGCAAAATCTAGAGTAGGAGCTACAGGCTTGTGGCAGTTTATGTACGGTACAGGTAAGGAGCAAAATCTAGAGGTTAATAGCTATGTAGATGAGCGTAGTGATCCTATAAAATCTACCAGAGCTGCTTGTGAGTACCTAACACGCTTATATAGTATTTATAACGATTGGGACTTGGCACTTGCCGCCTACAACTCTGGCCCTGGAAATGTAAACAAGGCTATTAGACGTTCTGGCGGTTATACCAATTATTGGAATATTAGAAATCATTTACCAAGGGAAACTGCGGGTTATGTGCCGGCATTTTTAGCTACAATGTATATTTTTGAATACGCTAAAGAGCACGGAATATATGGTGAGGTTGTAGATAGACCTTATTTTGAAACGGATACGGTTCATGTAAAAAGTATGCTTACTTTTGATCAGATTTCTAGATTTACAAGTGTAAGTGTAGAGGAACTGGAAATATTAAATCCATCATACAAGTTAAATGTAATACCTTTTCAAGAAGATAGAAACCATGCATTACGTTTACCAACCAGTGTTATGGGTAAATTTGTGACTAATGAAGATGCTATTTATGTTTTAGCTGAAGAAGAGTTAAAAAAAATTGAAAAACCATTACCTCAGTTAGTAAAGGCAGAATCACAATCTAGATACAGAGTTAGAAGCGGAGATTACTTAGGTAAAATTGCAGAAAAGTTTGGTGTTAGGGTTAGTGAAATTAAAAGATGGAATGGCTTGCGAGGTAACAATTTACGCGTTGGGCAACGTTTAACTATTTTTTCTAGAAACTCTAAAGCTGTTGTAGCATCTGCAAAACCACAATCTAAACAAAAGCCTATTCCTCCAGGTGCTAAAACGCATACAGTACAATCTGGAGATTCACTTTGGACCATTTCTCAAAAATATTCTGGAATTTCTGTAGACAATTTAAAAGATTGGAACGGTATTAGTGGTAAGAATTTAAAAGTAGGCACAAAAATTATGTTGTGTGATTGTTCTACAAAAAAAATATAACCGTTAAACCAATTTTAATCAGATGAAAAAATTTTCAATTTTAGTTTTTGCCATCAGTTTAGCATTTATTTCATGTAAAGATGCTACAAGTACTAAGCAAGATTTTACCCCTGCCTCTATTGGGCAAGTAAACTCACTTACGGTAGTAATGAGTAATGAGCTTTGGGAAGGTAAGGTAGGAGACAATGTAAGAGACCATTTTGCTGCATCTGTAGTTGGTATTGCTTGGAATGAACCAATTTTTACATTACGTCACTTACCAGAAACAGTTTTTACTGGTGCTGTTCGTAAATCTAGATCTATTTTAGTTGTTCAAAAAAAAGATACAACAAGCTTATCATACATAAATAAAAACACCTATTCTAGACCTCAAAACGTAGCAGTTATTGTTGCTCCTACAGAAGATGAGCTTATAGAAACTATTAATAAAAAGGCAGATCAAATTATATCAGAATTTAATAAAACAGATTTGCAAGTAACACAAAGTAATTTTAAACGCTCATTGTTACAAGATACTAGTATTGAGGATATGTTTGGTGTAACAATGGATATACCATCAGTATATTCTATAGGTAAAGTAGAGGATAATTTTATATGGCTAGATAGAGATATTAAAAACGGCACAATGAATTTAATTGTGTATGAATTACCTTGGGACTCTTTTAATAATAAGGCAACTTTTATTAGTGATATTGTTAGAAAAAGAGATTCTATAGGTAAAAAATACATTCCTGGACCTAATGAAGGTACGTATATGGATACAGAAAAGGCTTTTGCACCATCTGTATTTCCTGCAGAAATTGGAGGTAAAAAAGCAGCTGAAATTAGAGGAAGATGGGAAATCTACAATTATTCTATGGCGGGTCCTTATGTATCTTATATTATTAATGATGAAGCTAACCAACGTAAATTAGTTGTAGAAGGCTTTACATTTGCTCCTGCAGCTGTTAAACGAGACTTTATGTTTGAACTGGAAGCTATTATTAAAACATTAAAGTTTGTGCCTAAGGAGGCTTCTAATTAAGTTTAAACTTACTACATATTAAAACTAAAAAGGCTCCAATAAAATTGGAGCCTTTAATTTTCACATAGTATTGCACTATTAAATGCAATTGGTTAGCTTTTTAATTTGTGTCTTTTTGTTTAAACCTTTTTGCCTATTTAAACAAAAGCGAACCCGGTTAGCACTCTATACATTAAAGCATAAGCTGCAATAACGATTAATGTAAAACAAAACCAAGAAAACATCTTGAAATAGTTTTTTAAAATAAAGTGCCCAAGGTTTTTAAATCCATTTACATAGATTTCTTTACAAAGTAAAATTCCTTTCATGAGCGTGCATTTAATTAATTAAGCAGTAAATATCGTATGGGCGATCGGTACAAAGCAATAATTTTAGTTAAACTGTTATCTAAAAAGGTTCTATTCCAATAATTTAAATATTTATCCGATGAACTACATTATCAGATAGTTAGCTCATATTTTTTTGTAGGTAAAGTCTTTATGACAGTCTAAGATTTGTAATATATGTAAACAAAAAAGCTTCTAGTTTTACCTAGAAGCTTTTTTTAATATGTGTTTTTTTAGAATTATATTTTACATTTCTACAATTATAAATTCAGATCGTCTGTTTTCTTGATGTTTTTCTCTACTACAACTTACACCATTTTCACATTCATTAATTAGCTGTTCTTCTCCATAACCAATGGCGCTAATAATTCTGCTTGCATCTATACCTTTAGATATAATATATTTTCTGGTAGATTTAGCTCTTTTATCAGATAAATATTTATTGTAAGCATCATTACCCCTAACATCGGTATGAGATTCAATTTTAATTTTCATATTAGGGTATTCTGTCATAACATCTACAAGTTTATCAAGTTCTACACTAGCATCTTGTCTTATGTAAGATTTATCAAAATCAAAGAAGATTTTTTCAGTTTTAAGCTTCTTAATTCCATTTTCAATAGCAATCATTTCATGTAGTTTTCTCATTGCAATATCTACATTTACTACTTGGTTTTCTTCAGTTAAGGTATCTAGCTTTTCTTCATAAAAAGTTTCTTTGTTAACTTGTAACTTATACTTAGTATTGCTGTCTAAATCTTCAAAAACAAAGCTACCGTCATCTTTTGTTACTACTTCTTTTAATTTAATATTATTTTCATCTAATAAGGTGATTAAAGCATTAGGCATTAGTTCACCAGTTACAATTTCTGTGACTACACCAGCAATTGCGTTTTCATTAACTTCTTCTACAATTAAGTTTTTAAATGAGTAAATATCATCATCTCCTTTGCCGCCTTTTCTGTTAGATGCAAAGTATCCCTTTTGGGTTTCTTCATTAATTATATATGAAAAATCATCTTTATTACTATTAATTGGTTGTCCTACATTAATAACCTCTTTAAAACCCTCTTCATCATAAGCAACTTCATAAACATCTAAACCACCTAAACCAATGTGCCCATTAGATGAAAAGTATAGTTTTTGATTGTTAATAAAAGGGAACATTTCCTTTTGTTCTGTATTAATTTCTGGCCCTAAGTTTTTTGGAGAAGAAAATAAACCATCTTCTAAAACATCTACTACAAAAATGTCTGTTTCTCCAATACTGCCTGGCATATCCGAAACGAAGTATAATTTTTTACCATCTGGGCTTAAGGCTGGGTGACCAGTAGAGTAATTATCACTATTAAAAGGTAATTCTACAGCTTCTGACCATTCGCCATTAATTTTTTTAGACATGTATAACTTAAGGTTATTCATTCCGTTCTTATCTCTTTTAAGTTTTTTACCATAGTTGTTTCTGGTAAAGTACATTGTAGTATTATCTGGAGAAAAGGTAACAGAGGCTTCGTGGTATTTGGTATTTACTTTTTTTGAGAATTTTATAGCGTCTTTTAAATCGTCAGACTGTTGGTTAACCTTTGCAACATATAAATCTAAGTAAGGTTGGTTGTTCCATTTGTATTTTCTTGTACTAAAAAACGAAGAGTCTTTTGCAGAGGCAAAAACTATTTTATCATTACTATAAAACATAGGAGAAAAATCTGAATTCTCTGTGTTTATAGCTAAATTTTTAAGCTCTGAAGTAGGTTTTCTGTTTAAAATTGCATCTAGTATTTGCTCATTACGTGCATTAACTTCTTTGTTTAGTTTAACCTCTGTAGGTTCATCTTTTTTCATACGGTTATATAAACGCATAAAACGTTTTGCTTTACCATATTTACCATTTCCTTTAAGGGCGTGGGAATATTTAAAAATTTGATCTGCTGATAAATCATCTTTATATGTGTCATATAAAATTTGATACCAATGGTAAGCTCTCTCCATATTTGTATTGTAGTAATGAGAGTCTCCTGCTTTTTGCAATATATCTTTTGTGTAGTTTTCTTTATTTTCCTCTAAAGCTTGTTCAAACAATTTTGCAGCTTCTGCATACCAAAGCATATTAAAATACTCATTTGCTTTTTTTATTAGTTTACTATTACTAGCAGAAAACTTCCCTTTTTTGGTGGTAACATTTTCTTCTGTATCATTATTAAAGTAAAAACTGTTTTCTGCAGATTTTAAATTAGCAACAGGAAATCCTTTTTCTATAGTAGGATTAGAAATAGTAGTAGTTGTTTCTTTTTGTGTTTCTTGTGAAGACGCACTTAAAGCTAACATTAAAAACAAAGTAGGTATTAATTTTTTCATTACAAGTTGTTAAAAAAATCTAGGGTTTAGTTTAAGTTTTTGAGAAGCAGTTGAGCTTTAAAAGTATTTTTTTAAAGTTGCCCCAGTCTATAACTAACGACTTTATTTAAAGTTTCGTGTATAAGTGTGTTAATAATTAATAGTACTTAAGGTTAAAAGGTATTTTTTTTTGAAATAATTAAAACTGTACAAAGTAACTTTTAAAACAATACAAAGATAGAGTTACTTTGTATTTTTTTAACTTTAATTGTTGTAAATGAGGCGTATATGTGTTTAAAGATGCTTAAAAATGTGGTAAGAGAATTTTATTTTTTGGTAAAATCTATATTTTAGGAACAAAAAACCCCACACTTTCGTGCAGGGTTTTTAAAATTAAGATATATTGTAATTTACTTTTTCTCTTCTAGTTTGTCATTAGAATCATCGTCTTTAGAAGCATCTTTAAATTCTTTAATGCCGCTTCCTAAACCACGCATTAATTCAGGTATTTTTTTACCTCCAAAAAGTAATAAAACTGCAACAACTATAAGTGCTATAGATGCACCACCTGGAATGGCTAACATAATATTTGATGAAATCATAATAATTAATTTTGAAAAACAAAGATAATAAAAAGTAACTATAACAATGTTAATATTAGTAATAGAATTACTTTTTGTGCTTGTACTTAATGTTTTAGGCGTATTTAACTTAATTTTGATACTTTGAACCCCATTTTTGTTAGTATAGTATAATTCTAAAGTTTATATTTGTTTGTTATGGCAAAAGACAGGAAGAAAAGAAAGGAGATTAAACGTAAGCTTTTAAATAAGTATCGTTTGGTTATTCTTAATGAAGATACTTTTGAAGAAAAAATTTCCTTTAAGCTAAGTAGACTTAATGTTTTTGTTTTAGGTTGGATTTCTACTTTTGTTTTAATTGCACTTACAACTGTGCTTATAGCTTTTACTCCTTTGCGAGAGTATATTCCGGGTTATTCATCTACCAAATTAAAAAAACAGGCCACAGAACTTACCTATAAAACAGATTCTCTGGTTAATGTTTTAAATTATACCAATAAGTATTTATCTAATATACGTATGGTTTTAAGCGGTGATGTTGCCAATAATAAAATGAATAGAGATTCGCTCTTTGAGCAAGTCAAAATAGATCCTAATACTGTAGACCTTAGCCCAATTAAAGAGGATTTAAATTTAAGAGCTCAAGTTGCTTTAGAAGATAAATACAATTTATTTGGTAATACTAAAACAGAATCTTCCTTAGTATTATTTTCGCCAGTTAGTGGTACAATTTCTCAAAATTATGACAAGGATAAAAAGCACTTTGCAGTAGATGTTGTTGCACCAAAAGACAGTCCTATAAAATCTGTAGCGCAGGGAACAGTTATTTTTGCAGATTGGACTACTGAAACTGGTTATGTTATTATAATAGAACATAAAGACAACCTTTTATCTGTTTATAAACACAACAGTGCTTTACATAAGGCGCAAGGAGAAATTGTAAAAGCAGGTGAGGTTATTGCAACTATTGGTAATACAGGGGAAATAACTACGGGCCCGCACTTACATTTTGAGTTGTGGAGTAATGGTACCTCTGTAAACCCTACAAATTATATAGATTTTAAATAAGTAAATTATGTCTTTAAAATCTTTTGCAGCAAAAATTTTTGCTAAGAATATAGCGACCAAAAATACCAAATGGATTTCTAAACCAATAGAAACCCAAGAAAAGGTGTTTCATCAATTAATACAAAAAGCAGCTAATACTAAGTTTGGTAAAGACCATAGTTTTAATGCTATAAAAACGCATAAAGACTTTGTTAAAAATGTACCTGTTAGGGATTATGAGGCATTTAAAAATTATGTAGATGAGGTTGTAGAAGGTAAGTCTAACGTACTATGGCCAGGCAAACCTGCTTATTTTGCAAAAACATCTGGTACTACATCAGGAGCAAAATACATACCCATAACCAAAGAGTCTATTAAATACCAAATTGAAGCCTCAAGGGATGCTATTTTAAATTACATTCACGAAACTGGTGAAGCAGATTTTGTAGATGGTAAGATGATATTTTTACAAGGTAGTCCTGTTTTACAAGAAAAAAACGGAATAAAATTAGGTCGTTTATCGGGTATTTCTGCGCACTATGTGCCAAAGTATTTGCAGCGTAATAGGTTACCTAGCTGGGAGACCAATTGTATAGAAGATTGGGAAACTAAGGTAAATAAGATTGTTGAAGAAACTAAAGATGAGAATATGAGCGTAATTGCAGGTATACCATCTTGGGTTCAAATGTATTTTGAAAAATTACAAATAGCCACCGGTAAAAATGTAGGCGATTTATTTAAAAATTTTCAGTTGTTTATTTATGGAGGTGTAAACTACGAGCCTTATCGTGCAAAATTTGAGAATTTAATTGGGCGTAAGGTAGATAGTATTGAGCTTTTTCCTGCTAGTGAAGGCTTTTTTGCATATCAAAATTCTCAGCAAGAAAGGGGTATGCTATTACTTTTAAACTCTGGTATCTTTTATGAGTTTATTAAGGCAGATGATTTTTATGAAGATAATGCAGAACGAATCACTCTAAAAGACATAGAAATAGGAGTTAATTATGTAATGATAATTTCTACAAATGCTGGTTTATGGGGTTATAATTTGGGAGATACCATTCAGTTTATTTCTAAAAGTCCTTATAAGGTAATTGTTTCAGGAAGAATAAAACATTTTATATCAGCTTTTGGAGAGCACGTTATTGCTAAAGAAGTAGAGGAAGCTATGCAAATGGCTATTAAAGCAACCGATGCAAGAATTAATGAATTTACAGTTGCGCCGCAAACTGTAACAACCAATGAGTTGCCCTATCATGAGTGGTTTATAGAATTTGAAAAAGAACCAGAGAATTTAGATTTATTTATAAAAACAATAGATGAATCTTTACAAAAACAAAATAGTTATTACTTTGATTTAATTGAAGGAAAGGTCCTTCAAACATTAAAAATAACTAAAGTCCAGAAAAACGGATTTAAAAATTATATGGTAAGTATTGGTAAGTTTGGAGGCCAAAATAAAGTACAACGTTTGTCTAATGATCGAAAATTGGCAGATGGTTTGAAAGAATTTACCTTAATCTAAAGTAGCAACCTTAACAATATACTGTTAATTTATGTAGCTTTGTAATGAATAAGAAATATGAATAAGATAATAAATACAACCAGAGCACAGGAGTCTACAAATGCAATTGAACGATTGTATATAACAATGAGACACCTGTTTAACAGAGGTTTTTACAAGCCAATGGGTGTTTCAGGAGAAACACTACGTAATGCATTATTGCAATTAAGACCAGAAATATATGGGTCTGTAGGAGAGGAAAAATCAGAATTAAATGGTTTAACATATGTTTTAGAGCGTCTTCCAGAAGGAATAGAACAATGTAGGTACATTAACTTAACTTCAGATGAAGGTTACGGAGAATCTCACTTTAAAGCCATAATACCTGCAAAAAGAAGAAGAGATTGTTACCGTATAGATGAAGACCAAATGAATATTGTAATTACCAGAGGTAGATCTGATATTTACGATATTCTTACACACTTAACTTTTTTGTTTATAGAGTCCGAAAAAATATGCAAACGTGTATTAATTGAAGATACAAAGAAAACAATAAGAGATTGGACTAAGTTAGAAACTGCCTTAGAATCTGATGAGTTATCACAGGCAGAATTAGAAGTTGCACTAAGTTATACTGCTAACATACTTGGCAGGTCTTTTGTAGAGGTTAAAGCAATGCACCAAGTGTTTGCAACAAAAGAAAATCCAGAAAAGTTTTTGCGTACCATTTACTGGATGGGTAAACTTGCCATAGAAGAAGAAACATTAGGCGATAAAAGAATAATTACATTTAGTCCTGTTTTACGTGAGCGTTTAGGTCACCATATTCACGGAGATCTTTGGGCGTTAACCATAAAAGAGACTTTAGAAAAAAACGGTATACTGCATAGACCAATACACATAATTAGTGCAAATATGCACAGTGTAATGAACTCTTTGTTTGCTAAAAAAGCATTGTCAAAAGAGTATCCAAACTCCAAAGATAGTTTAGAAATTTATGAAGATTTAAGCAAGCCAAAAAACGATAAGTTACGGGCAAAAGTAACTGCGTATGCCAAGAAAAACGGAATGATTTCTCTGAATGATACCTCTGGAACAAATATTGATGTTCAGATTTTTGATTCAGCTAAGTTTGGAGATAAAGCATGCTGTTTTGATCTTCCAAAGGGGTTAAATGACGATGAAAAGCCTGTTATTTTTGTAATGGACTATGCCTTTGGAGAGCAAGCATATGAAACTATAGATGAGCTTTTAAAACCGTATGAAAAAGAAGGTGTAAAAGAGTTCTTAAATATTGAATCTGTTTCTATAATGGGTAAAGCCGGAATTTTAGAAGGAGGTAAAGGTGATATTATGATTGCTACTGCCCATATTTTTGAAGGAACAGCAGACAATTACCCTTTTAAAAACGAACTATCTGCAGCCGATTTTGAAGGTCACGGATTAAAAGTTTTAGAAGGAACAATGGTAACTGTCTTAGGAACATCATTACAAAACAAAGATATATTGCAATTCTTTAAGGACTCTACTTGGGGAGTAATTGGTTTAGAGATGGAGGGTGTGCATTACCAAAAAGCGATACAAGCGGCTTCCAAAATACGAAAAAGTATTAAAGAAGATGTAAAAGTAAGATATGCTTATTACGCCTCAGATAATCCTCTAGAAACAGGCAGTACGTTGGCATCTGGTGGTTTAGGCACAACAGGTGTAAAACCAACATACTTAATAACTAATAAAATTTTAGAACAATTATTTAAATTATAAAATGAGTAATAACCAACAACCACAGCAATCTTCAGAAGAAATAGATTTAGGTCAATTATTTCAGTTAATAGGAAATGCTTTTAAAAAACTATTTGCTTTTATAGCAAGCATATTTAAAGGTGTTTTCCACGTTTTAATGTTGTTTTTATTATTTATTCAAAAGCACTTTATAAAGTTTGTAATAGCAGGAGTTATAGGTATTGGTTTGGGTATATTTTTAGATATTAAAAACGATCAAAAATACATTTCAAGTATGGTAGTAGAGCCAAACTTTAATAGTGTACAACAGCTGTATAATAATGTGACTTTTTACAATGAACTTGCCAAAGCAGAGGACTCTATTACGTTGGCTAATTCTTTAAATATAACAACGACAGAAGCAGCTAGTATAATGAAAATGGAGATAGAGTCCTATTCAGATGAAAACCAAAAAGTTTTGTTGTTTGATAAGTTTATTAGAGAGTTAGATTCTACAACCGTTAAGAACTTAGATTTTGATGCTTACCTAGAAAACTTTAATACATTTGATGCTCGTTTTCATAAAATAAACCTGATAAGTACAAACAGTACAGTTGCTAAAAAAGCACAACCAGCTATTGTTAAATCTATTTCTAGTAATACCTATTTTAAGGAGCAGAAGGCTACAAATGATAAAAATATTGGCTTTCAAGAAGAGATATACAATCAGCAATTAAATGAAATTATTTCGCTTCAGGAGTTATATAAAGACGTAATGGTTAAAGAAGCCTCAAAAGAAATTGGAGGCACTAACATTAGCTTGGCAGATAATGGAGGAGGAAAAAATAAAGAAATAGAGCTTTTAAAGGAGCGGGACGAATTGAAGCAGAAAATTGTAGAGTTAAATTTAGAAAAAGCCAATAAAGCAACTATCCTTAATGTAATTTCGGATTTCCCTACTAGGGGAGCTAAATTAGGGGGGGTTATGAGTCAGTATAAGTTTATGTTGCCTATAGTATTAGTTAATATATTATTAGTGTTCTTATTATTGATGGAGCTTAATAAAGTATTAAAAAAATATCCAGGAAAATAATGAATATACTAATAACAGGTGGGGCAGGTTTTATTGGGTCTCATGTAGTTAGGAGGTTTGTTCTGTCATATCCAAATTATCATATTTATAACGTAGATGCCTTGACGTATGCTGGTAATCTAGAGAATTTATCAGATATAGAAGATTCTTCTAATTATACCTTTTTAAAAGGTGATATTACAGATGAGAATTTTATTCAAGATATATTCAAAAAATATAATTTTTATGGAGTTGTACATTTAGCTGCAGAGTCGCATGTAGACAGGTCTATTACAGATCCTATGGCCTTTGTAAAAACAAATGTTATTGGAACAGTAAATTTACTTAATGCTGCCAGAGATTCTTGGAAAAATGACTTAGAAAGTAAACGATTTTATCATATAAGTACAGATGAAGTGTACGGTGCTTTAGGAGAATCTGGTTTATTTACAGAAACTAAGGCGTACGATCCTAATTCGCCCTACTCGGCTTCTAAAGCAAGTTCAGACCACTTTGTAAGAGCATACGGAGAAACGTATAAGTTACCTTATGTAATCACCAATTGCTCTAATAATTACGGGCCAAATCATTTTCCGGAAAAATTGATTCCGTTATTTATCAATAACATAATTCATAAAAAGGGATTACCTGTTTATGGCGATGGCAATTATACTAGAGATTGGCTTTATGTAATAGATCATGCCAGAGCTATAGATTTGGTTTTTCATAAGGGTAAAAACGCAGAGACTTATAACATAGGCGGATTTAACGAGTGGAAAAATATAGATTTGGTAAAGTTGTTGTGTTGTTTAATGGATGCTAAACTAAACAGGCCTTTAGGTGATAGTGAAAAACTAATTACTTATGTTAAAGATAGACCTGGGCACGATTTACGGTATGCTATAGACGCATCAAAAATTAATAAAGAATTAGGTTGGAAGCCGTCCGTAACTTTTGAAGAAGGGTTAGAAAAAACAATTGATTGGTATTTGCAAAACGAAGAATGGCTAGAGAGTGTTACTTCTGGTACTTATCAAGAGTATTATAAAAAAATATATAATTAAATAAAGAGTTATGAAGGGTATTATACTTGCTGGAGGCTCTGGATCTAGGCTGCATCCCATTACATTAAGTGTAAGCAAGCAGTTGATGCCTATTTATGACAAACCAATGATTTATTACCCGCTTTCTACTTTAATGTATGCTGGTATAAAAGAGATTTTAATTATATCTACACCTAAAGATTTGCCTTTGTTTAAAGATTTATTGGGTGATGGGACTAAGTATGGTTGTAGTTTTCAATATGCTGTTCAAGAAAATCCTAATGGTTTAGCGGAGGCTTTTATTATTGGTGAAGAATTTATAGGAGATGATAAAGTAGCGCTGGTTTTAGGAGACAATATCTTTTATGGATCTGGTTTAGCACAATTACTACAATCTAATAATGATCCTGAAGGCGGAATAATATATGCTTACAGAGTGTATGATCCAGAACGTTATGGAGTAGTTGAGTTTAACGAAGAAGGCAAAGCTATTAGTATAGAAGAAAAGCCGTTAGAGGCTAAGTC
The DNA here is from genome assembly GCF_001999725.1 of Cellulophaga omnivescoria. Classification (GTDB taxonomy): domain Bacteria; phylum Bacteroidota; class Bacteroidia; order Flavobacteriales; family Flavobacteriaceae; genus Cellulophaga; species Cellulophaga omnivescoria. The sequence goes on along the minus strand of NZ_MDDP01000003.1, from coordinate 5,455 downwards.
TAATTATGCTGTTCCAGGTATTTATTTTTATGATAATACTGTAGTAGAAATTGCAAAAAATATAAAACCAAGCAAACGTGGTGAGCTAGAGATTACAGATGTCAACAAGGTGTATTTGGAAAAAGGTAAATTAAGTGTAAGTATATTAGATCGTGGTACGGCTTGGTTAGATACGGGTACTTTTCAGTCCTTAATGCAGGCATCACAATTTGTAGAGGTTTTAGAAGAGCGTCAAGGTTTAACTATTGGTGCCATTGAAGCTGCGGCTTATGAAATGGGTTATATCAATAAAGATCAATTTATAGCTTTGGCAGAACCATTGTTGAAAAGTGGTTATGGAAAAAACCTTTTAGGAATATTAGATAATTAGGAATGAAGGTTACAAAAACAAAATTGGAAGGTTGTGTACTTATAGAGCCTACACTATATAATGATGAAAGAGGGTATTTTTTTGAGAGCTATAATACCCACCGGTTTAATGATATTGTTGATCAAGAGGTTAATTTTGTTCAAGATAATCAATCATTCTCTACAAGGGGAGTTATAAGAGCGTTACATTATCAAAAAGGAAATAATGCACAGGCAAAGTTAATACGTGTTTTAAATGGCCTTATTTTAGATGTGGCGGTAGATTTAAGACCTTATTCTAAAACTTACGGAGAATATTTTTCTGTTGAATTGTCTTCAGAAAATAAAAAACAACTATTTGTACCAAGAGGTTTTGCTCATGGATTTTCTGTTCTTACTGATACTGCTGAGGTTTTATACAAGTGTGATAACTATTATAATAAAGAATCTGAAGGAGGGGTAATATACAACGATGCTACTTTAAATATTGATTGGAAAGTTAGACCTGAGGAAATTAAAGTTTCTGAAAAAGATTTGACTTTACCAACATTGAAAGAGGTTTTGGTATGATTAAAATTGTAGTAACTGGGGCAAACGGTCAATTAGGACAGTGTTTTAAAAAAGTAAAAGATGACTATAGTGATATAAAGTTTACATTTTGTGACTCTAAGGATTTAGATATAACTGATAAAGAAAGATTACGTCTTTTTTTTGATAAAGATAAGTTTGATTACTGTATTAACTGTGCAGCGTATACAAATGTAGAGCAGGCAGAAAAAACTCCTGATAAAGCTTATTTGGTAAATGGTGATGGAGTAAAAAACATAGCAGAAGAGTGTATAAAACATAATGTAGTATTAGTGCACATCTCAACAGATTATGTTTTTGATGGAGAAAAAGGCTCCCCTTATACAATATCAGATAGTACAAACCCTATTAATGAGTATGGAAAATCTAAGTTGAGAGGAGAAGAGTTTATAAAAGAAATATTAGAAAAATATTTTATAGTTAGAACGTCCTGGTTGTATTCGGAATTTGGACATAATTTTTATAAAACTATTTTAAACAAGGCTAAGAAGGGAGAAAATTTGTCTGTTATAGACACAGAAATTGGTTGCCCAACTGATGCAAACAATTTAGCTAAGTATATTTTAGATATAATTATTTCTGATAATAAGGATTTTGGGATTAAGCACTATACGGACAGAACGCCTATGACGTGGTTTGATTTTGCTAAAGAAATATTAAAAAAAAATCAGCTAGATAAGACTACAAAGCTTGTAAGGGCTAATAATTATCGTAGTTTTGCTAAAAGACCTAAGAACAGCGCACTTTTGTGTGATTAATTTAGATTATAATAAAAAATATATAAAGTGATAAAAAAGATTTGTTGTATCGGAGCAGGATATGTTGGTGGGCCAACTATGGCTATTATTGCCCAAAAGTGTCCAGAATTAGAAATTACAGTTGTCGATTTAAATCAGAAACGAATAGACCAATGGAATGATGCAGATGTCTCTAATATTCCTATTTATGAACCTGGTTTGTCCAATGTAGTTGCTGAGGCAAGAGGAAGAAATTTATTTTTTGATACAGATATTGATAAAGCTATTGATGAGGCGGATATGATTTTCATTTCTGTAAACACGCCAACAAAAACCTATGGTAAGGGCAAAGGTATGGCTGCAGACTTAAAATATATTGAGCTCTGTGCAAGGCAAATAGCACGCGTAGCTACCTCCGATAAAATTGTGGTTGAGAAGTCGACTTTACCTGTTAGAACGGCACAAGCAATTAAAAATATATTAGACCACACTGGTAACGATGTAAATTTTGAAATACTATCTAATCCAGAGTTTTTGGCAGAAGGCACGGCAGTGTCAGATTTAACCAATCCAGATAGAGTATTAATAGGTGGACAACAAGAAACGGAAAAAGGAAAACAAGCAGTACAGGCTTTGGTAGATGTTTATGCTCACTGGGTGCCTAAAGATAAAATTTTAACCACTAATTTGTGGTCTTCAGAATTATCTAAACTAACAGCAAACGCCTTTTTAGCGCAAAGAGTTTCCTCTATAAATGCAATGAGTGAGCTTTGTGAAATTACAGGAGCAGATGTAGATGAAGTCGCTAAGGCAATAGGAATGGATAGTCGTATTGGTCCAAAATTTCTAAAATCGTCAGTTGGCTTTGGTGGCTCATGTTTTCAAAAAGATATATTAAACTTAGTTTATATTGCCAAATCCTATGGTTTAAACGAAGTAGCAGATTATTGGGAGCAAGTAATTCTATTAAATGACCATCAAAAAAGACGGTTTGCACATAATATTGTTAAAACACTTTATAATACAGTTTCTGATAAGAAAATTGCGTTTTTAGGTTGGGCTTTTAAAAAAGATACAAACGACACTAGAGAGTCTCCTGCAATATATGTTGCAGAGGAATTATTGTCAGAACAGGCAAAAATATCAGTTTGGGATCCTAAGGTAAAAGAATCCCAAATCTATGCTGATGTTAATTATTTGGATTCTATTGAAGCCGAAGAAGTAGATAATAGATTAGAAGTTAGTGGTAATGCATATGAGGCTTGTAAAGGTTCCCATGCAATAGCTATTTTAACAGAATGGGAAGAGTTTAGCACCTATGATTGGCAACGTATTTATGATAATATGCACAAACCAGCCTTTGTTTTTGACGGACGAGGAGTGTTAGATAGAAATAAGCTTCAGGAAATTGGCTTTGTATATTATAGAATTGGTGAGGGTAATAGTTATAACTAATTTATATATAATTAAACACAACTATAAACGAATACACCATAACTATGTCAGAAAAGAAAGTAGCTTTAATAACAGGAGTGACAGGCCAAGATGGCGCATATTTAAGTGAATTTTTATTAAAAAAGGGATATGAAGTACACGGTTTAAAAAGAAGATCTTCTTTATTTAACACAGATAGGATAGACCATTTATACCAAGATCCTCATATAGAAGATAGGAATTTTATTCTGCATTATGGAGACATGACGGACAGTACAAACCTAATAAGGTTAATACAAGAGATACAACCAGATGAGATATACAACTTGGCAGCAATGAGTCACGTACACGTATCTTTTGAAGTACCAGAGTATACAGCTAACGCAGATGGTATAGGAACCTTACGTATATTAGACGCAGTTCGTATGTTGGGTTTATCAAATAAAACAAGAATTTATCAAGCCTCAACTTCAGAGTTGTATGGTAAAGTTCAAGAAGTTCCACAATCAGAGACTACTCCTTTTTATCCAAGAAGCCCTTATGCAGTTGCCAAAATGTATGCATATTGGATAACAGTAAACTACAGAGAGGCATACAATATGTATGCATGTAATGGTATTTTATTTAATCATGAATCTCCTATCCGAGGAGAAACATTTGTAACACGTAAAATAACCAGAGCAACGGCAAAAATAGCGTTAGGACTACAAGATAAATTTTATTTAGGAAATTTAGATGCCGAGCGAGATTGGGGCCATGCTAAAGACTATGTTCGAATGATGTGGATGATATTACAGGCAGACGAAGCAGAAGACTGGGTTATAGCAACTGGTAAAACTACAAAAGTTAGAGAGTTTGTAAAAATGAGTTTTGCGGAAGCTGGCATAGAGTTAGAGTTTAAAGGGACTGGTGTAGACGAAAAAGCTTATGTTGTAAAATGTAATAATCCAAAATACCAATTAGAGATAGGTAAAGAGGTATTAGCAGTAGATCCAAAATATTTTAGACCAACAGAGGTAGACTTATTAATAGGTGACCCAACCAAGGCAAAAACAAAATTAGGATGGACCGTAGAGTATGATCTTCCAGATTTAGTAAAAGATATGGTGCAGAGTGATTTAAAGTTAATGCAAAAAGAGCAGTATTTAAAAGACGGTGGTTACCGCATTTTAAACTACTTTGAATAGTATGGATAAGAGTTCAAAAATATATATAGCGGGTCATAGAGGTCTTGTAGGTAGTGCCATAGTTAAAAATTTAAAGAGTAAGGGATATCATAATTTAGTAGTTAAAACTCATAAAGAGTTAGATTTAACTAATACAGAAGCAGTATCTCATTTTTTTAAGGTAGAGCAACCTAAGTACGTATTTTTAGCAGCAGCTAAAGTAGGAGGTATAGTGGCTAATAATACGTACAGAGCAGATTTTATTTATGAAAATCTAATGATTCAAAACAATGTAATTCATGAGTCCTACAAACATAAGGTAGAGAAGTTGTTGTTTTTGGGTAGCACATGTATTTATCCAAAAAACTGTGCGCAACCTATGAAAGAGGACTACCTATTAACAGACACATTAGAATACACAAATGAGCCATATGCAATAGCCAAGATAGCAGGTATAAAAATGTGTGAAAGTTATAACCTACAGTACGGTACTAACTTTATTTCTGTAATGCCAACAAATTTATATGGTCCTAATGATAATTTTGATTTAGAAAAGTCACACGTTTTACCAGCATTAATTAGAAAAGTAGCCTTAGGTAAAGCATTAGAAGAGAAAAACTGGGATTATATCAGTTCAGACCTAAACAAGTTACCAATAAAAGGTATAAACGGATCTGCCTCTAAGGAAGAAATAGAACAAGTTTTATCAGACTTTGGAGTTGTATTGAACCAATCTAAAGCTAGTGTAGAGATTTGGGGAACCGGCAAGCCTAAACGAGAATTTTTATGGTCAGAAGATATGGCAGATGCCTGTGTGTATATTATGGAGGAAAGGGATTTTGGAGATGTAGTAAAGGACATTAAAGAGGTAAGAAACACTCACATAAATATAGGAACTGGTGAAGACGTTAGCATAGCTCAGTTAGCCCAATTAATTGCAAAAACAGTGGGTTATAAGGGAGAGTTTGTTTTTAATACAAGTAAACCCGATGGAACAATGAAAAAACTAACAGATGTTACCAAACTTAATAATTTAGGTTGGAAACATAAGGTTAATTTAGAGGAGGGTATTGGAATGATTTATAATTGGTATACAGCAACAAATACAGATTAGTTTATTGTAATTGAGTTTTTTTAAAAACAAAAAATTAAAAAATTAAATAAAAAAAAAAAAATACACCA
>NZ_MDDP01000029.1 GCF_001999725.1 Cellulophaga omnivescoria | reverse complement strand
ATTGGAAACGTAAAATCCTCCACACACTTGTCAAGTTGCTTTAAAATATCCTTTGATGAATATTCCTTTTTTTTCTTAAATCCGAAAATGTTCATTCGTATGTATGGTAACGGTCTCGTGTATGAGCAGTAGCGGATTTCTAGCTACTACTTTTCGGATTACAATATACTTTAATAAAATGAAATAGCGGTTCAAGTTTGCACTTAAACCGCTATTGCTTATACGCGTTGTTAGCAACTGTTATATTTCTACTTTCTGTCCGTCGTGTAAAACTCTGTAATATTTACCTTTTTCTATGAGTAAACCTTCTGATTCACTATTCGGAAAGTTTTTATGATAATCCTTGGGATGCTTAACATCAATTCCTATTACTTTTCCATTAAACTTTCTATTCACTTTAGACTGAAGTGTATGTCCAACCACAACTGATTTTGCATTGAAATTCTGAAGACCCACTTCAACATCTTCTTGGGTTAAATCATCTTTAAAATAACCTCTATACCAAGAAACTCCTGTGTGGGTTGAATTTAAAAACTGTTCTTTGGTTTTTTTGAGTTTGGGATAAAATGGTTTATAATATTTACTACTTGTAATCTCATTGACTTCATCTATGCTCAAATTATAATTAACTAAATCTGGATGTATTCCTCCGTGTGTGAAAAGTGTGCCGTTAATGAGTTCCATTGTGTTTTTACTTGACATCCATTTACCTATAAAAGAATTAGAATCATATAATTGATGCTGTTGTTTTTCTAAAATTGAAGCAACGTGAAAATACTTTGGGGATGAAGAATCATAATTTCCTTGCATATTTTTCAATTCGTGATTACCCAAAATAAAATGAACAAAACCACCCTTTTTTATAGCATCTTGCTCTAATTTGTAAATAAACCATAGGACTTGGGTTGTTGAAAAACCTCTATCAACAAAATCTCCTACTAGAACTAAATGCCCAGTATCAAATATCCAGTTTAAGTTTTTGTCGATAACCCTATTATTAATAAGAAAATCACGAAAAGTTTTATAGCCACTTTCTATATCAGAAATTGCTAAAATTTTATTACTATCATTATAGGTATTTAAAGGCTTTTTGATGTCTGCATTTATGGAAAATTCAAAGCGTGTCGAATCAAGTGGGAAGTAACAAAAAGCTGAAATTTTTGAGTTTGTTGAATGTTCTTTTTGTTCTAGAAAGAAGCCATCATTTTGATTTCCATTAATATATTTTACGTTTAAAATGCTATCATTTTTATAAAAAACATAAGGTCCATCTTTATCCCAATCCATCATTTTAGGATTATCTCCATAGTGCATACTTGCTCCGTGATAAAGACCAAATAGAATTACTGAAATAGTGATGATTAAAAATGTTATGAATACGTGTTTTACGTATCTAAGAATTCTTTTTTTCATTATTTGTGATTTTAATTTCAGCAAACATAAATCGAGTTAATTTACGCGTATAGTAATAGTGATAGACAACCTTGGTAGATGTATAAAGGGTTTTGTATCGTATGTAAAGTCATTACATCACACTTTAATTTCATTACATAACCTTGAATTTGATGTTTGTCAACCTTTTTTTGAAAGGTAATTTATACTACTATTTTTGTTGTATGAAAACTAAAAAATACAATAAGAAGTGGGTGTTACTATTTTTAATATCAGTTGCTTTAATACCTATATTAATTACAATTTATGAAGTCATTTTTACAGATGATAAATCCGTTGTCTTTCTAGGAAATTACAATCCTAAAATAGCTGTAATCGTTGTTTCCTATTATGTTCTGCTCCTTTGTTTGGGTATTTATTGGTTTATTCGTCAGCTGATTTTAATTGTAAAATTGAAGAGCGAAAAATCAAAAGTTGAATTAATGCTCTTAAAAAGTCAAGTTAGTCCGCATTTCTTCTTTAATATGCTTAACAATTTATATGGTTTGGTAGGTAAGGACGTAACAAAAGCCCAAGAATTAATTCTAAAACTTTCTGATATGATGCGCTACAGCATCTACGAAGGCGATAATGAAACGGTAACCTTAAAAGAGGAAGTTGATTATTTAAAGAATTACATCGAGCTTCACAAAATGCGTTACCGCAAGAATATAGAAGTTGACTTCAACTGTAATATCGATGAAAATAAAAAAGTTGTTCCGTTGCTATTTATAATTCTTTTAGAAAATGCTTTTAAACACGGCGTTGAGAATTTAAGGGAAGATGCGACCGTGACAATCAATTTTACTTCATCAGAAAACAATATAAAATTTACAATTGAAAATAACGTTGATAGTTCTGAAAATTTAAAAAGCGAACCTGGAATAGGTTTGAAGAACTTAAAAAGAAGATTAGAATTGACGTATCCAAATAAGCACAATTTGTTGTTTTCGAGTACCGAAAACACTTTCAGCGCACAATTAATTCTAAACTAATATGATTACCTATTTAATTATTGATGATGAGCATATAGCACACGACATTATAAAAGACTATTGTGATTTGTTGCCAAATATGGAATTAATGAAAAATTGTTACGATGGATTGGAAGCATTTGAATATTTGAATAAAAATGATGTTGATTTAATTTTTTTAGACCTGAATATGCCTAAACTGAAAGGTTTTGATTTTCTTAAAACATTAAAAAATCCGCCAAAAGTAATTGTGACAACTGCCTATAAAGAATTCGCTCTTGAAGGATATGAACTTAATATTTCTGACTACCTATTAAAACCCTTTGGGTTTGATCGTTTTTTAAAGGCGATTAATAAAACGTTCAGTACATCAAATACACAAGAATCTGTCTCGTCTAAAAACAATGTAGGTTCAAAGCGTATTTTTCTTCGAAGCAATAAAAAATATATACAAGTAGAAATCGATACTGTTTTATTTGTCGAAGCGTCAGGGAATTACACAAAAGTGATAACAAAATACGAAACCATTACTGTTCGAGAAAAAATATCAAGTGTATTAGATTTGTTACCGAAAGAAGATTTTTTGCAGGTTCATAAATCATTTGCTGTTGCTCCAAAGCATATTAAAAGTATCGAGGGAAACAGGATATTTATTTCAGATTATATCATTCCTATTGGTAAATATTATAAGGCTAATGTTACTCGATTATTGAAGTAAGTTTGTCGTTAATAGTTGCTAACGGTATTGTATATGGAAAGTTGCGTGTTTGCGTGCGAGGATTTTCCGAAGGAAAATCAGACGTAGCAAACGTGCAACGACCTTTGTTTTAGCACAACACCAGCAATTTTTTATATACGGTGTTGTAA
>NZ_MDDP01000028.1 GCF_001999725.1 Cellulophaga omnivescoria | reverse complement strand
TATTTATTTATTTTTTTTTTTATTTATTTTATTTTTTTAGTTTTGTTTTTTTTTTTGTTTTGTTTTTTTTTTAATTTAATTTTATTTAAATATCTGTTTTTAAATATTTTAGGTTGTATTTTATGTTGTGTGTTAAGTCTCAATTATTGCTATAGATTTTTAACTATTTAAAAATAAAAGATTTATCTTTTTATAAATTTACTAACTTACCGTAATTTAAATCAACCATTTTATAACTAATTATTTTATGAAATCTATATTTTTTAAAGTTCTATTGATAGTGTTTTTAGGTGTTTCCTTCTTTTCTTGCGGATTGCAAAGTCCCAAAGTTCTTGTGTTTACTAAAACTGCTGGTTTTAGGCACGGATCTATAGATAGTGGTGTGTTAGCCCTAGAAAAAATGGCAAAAGACAAAAATTTTGTAATAGACACTACGGCAAATTCAGCCTTGTTTACTGTATCTAATTTAAAACAATACAAGGCAGTTGTGTTTTTAAATACTACAGGTGATATTTTAAATGACGAAGAGCAAAAAGCCTTTGAAAAATATATTAAATCTGGAGGTGGTTACGTTGGTATACATGCAGCTGCAGACGCAGAGTATAATTGGCCATGGTATAACAAACTAGTTGGAGGTTATTTTAATGGGCATCCTAAGGTGCAGAAAGCTACGTTGCAAGTTGTAGATAGTACGCATTTATCAACCAAAATGTTAGGTAAAACGTGGGAGAAAGTAGATGAGTGGTATAATTATAAAGATTTAAATAAAAATGTAAATGTGTTATTAAACGTAGATGAAAAGAGTTATAGCGGAGGTAAAAATGGAGATTACCATCCAATGGCTTGGTACCATGATTATGATGGAGGTAGAGCTTTCTATACGGGATTAGGACATACTAACGTAACATTTAAAAATCCTGTTTTTTTAGAGCATTTATATGGTGGTATTAAATATGCGATGGGAGAGTAGTAGATTGCTTTTTAAATACTTAAATCAAATTCCTGTCTTAGTAAGTCTATGACAGGATTTTTTTCTCTTAATTTTTGGTATTTTTCTTCAGGTGTAAATGCAAACTTTTTTACAGCTTCTTCATTTACTGTAATTTCTAGCGTAATAAAGTAGTTATTAAGCTCTTTTTTTAAGTATTCCATAAGGTCGTACTTTTCACGTTCAACCTCCTTTTTCATAGTGTCATTAGCTAATTGTATGCTAATTGTAGTTCTGTCTTTTAAAACAGGTGTGTCACTATTTAGGTTAGATGCTAAAATACGCTGACCTTGAGCTTCTATTTTATCAACAAACTTATTCCATAATTCTTGAAGTCTTTCAACTTCAAAATCATCATTAGGTAAGGTGCTTTCGTCAACAACTACATCTACTTTATTTAATTTATGTTGTTCTTTAGCTTTTAAGCTAGATAAAGATAAACCAGATACTCTTTTAGGAGAATTAATGTTTAGCTTTTTTATAGCAGGTGTAGCAGCTACTTCTTTAGTAACTGTTTTTGCCGCAACTACAGGTTTAGTAGGGGTAGCAATAGTAGAGTTATCTGTGTAGACAGGAGCAGTTTCTTTAGCTTTTTGGTTATTAGTTGTACTAGCGCTGGGTTTGGTGTTTGCAGCAGTATTACTAGTTTTAGGTTTGCTTTCTCTAAAATGAGATGCAGGTACTAGTGTAATTATTTGATTACTTAATGCTAGGGATTCAGGATTTTTTTTTTCTCCATCAAAAGTGATAGAGGCTAATTTCATTAAGGCAAGTTCTATTAACAAGCGCTGGTTTTTACTTGTTTTATAGTTGAGATCTGCAGTGTTGGCAATATCTATGGCTTTCAATAAAAAGGCGTTGTTGGTTTGTTGAGCTTGCTCTTGGTATCGTTTTTTTGCTTCGTCACCAACTTCTAACAAATTAACGGTGTTTGGATGCTTGCACACCATTAAATCTCTAAAATGAGACGCGAGACCGATTATAAAGTGATGGCCGTCAAAACCTTTGCTAAGTGTAGTGTTAAATAGTATTAGTAAAGACGGTATGTTATTTTGTAAAATATGGTCTGTTGCTTCAAAATAAGTATCGTAATCTAATACATTTAAATTTTCTGTAACTGCCTTTCGGGTTAATTGTTTTCCAGAAAAACTTACCACCCTATCAAAAATAGACAATGCATCTCTCATGGCACCATCTGCTTTTTGAGCTATAATATGTAAAGCATCATCTTCGGCTTCAATACCTTGGTTTTCTGCTATGTATTTTAAATATTCTGCAGCGTCTTTTACCGTAATTCTTTTAAAATCAAAAATTTGGCAACGAGACAAAATAGTAGGTATAATTTTATGTTTTTCTGTAGTAGCTAAAATAAAAATAGCGTGTTTTGGTGGCTCTTCTAAGGTTTTTAAAAATGCATTAAAAGCAGCCTGCGAAAGCATATGTACCTCATCTATAATATAAACTTTGTACTTGCCAACTTGCGGCGGTATGCGTACTTGGTCTATTAAGCTCCTAATACCGTCTACAGAGTTGTTAGAGGCAGCATCTAGTTCAAAAATATTAAACGCAAAATCTTCTTCTGGATTTTCTTCTCCATCAGAATTTATCATTTTTGCTAAAATACGTGCACAGGTTGTTTTACCAACACCTCTAGGACCTGTAAACAACAAAGCTTGGGCTAAGTGGTTGTTTTGTATGGCATTTAAAAGTGTATTTGTAATAGCTTGTTGCCCTACAACATCTTTAAATGTTTGTGGTCTATATTTTCTAGCTGATACTACAAATGGTTCCAATTACTATGCTTTTATTAGTGAACTAATGTTACAGTACAAATATAAATATATGGCTTCATTTTACCTTATTTTTTACAAAGATATAGTGCTTACTTATCAACAATTAATTTACCTTTGCCACGAGCAGGTTACTCTATCGCTTTGCAAACTTGTTTTGTAAAGAGGAAAGTCCGGACACCATAGTGTAGCATAGCGGGTAATTCCCGTCCGTTGTAAAACGAGGACAAGTGCAGCAGAAAGTATGTACAGGTAATGCTGTAGTGAAACCAGGTAAACTCTATGCGGTGCAACGCCATGTAAATTAGCGTTATAAGGGTACACGCCCAAGCTAAAGGGTAGGCGGTTTGAGCTTTTAGGTAACTAAAAGCCTAGATAAATGATAGGGAAGCCACTAGTTGGCTTTACAGAATCCGGCTTATTACCTGCTCTTTTTTATTCTTCTTTTGTTTCTTTTTCAAAAAAACTAAAAACACTTCCTCCATATCTTTTTAGATAGGAAAAGTTTGGTAAGTTATCTAACTTAGTGTGTTTAGAGTGCTCTACAATTAACAAACCATCATCAGAAAGTAAATCGTTTTTAAAAACCAATTCTGGTATTTTTGCAAAATCTTCTGTAGAAAAATCGTATGGTGGATCTGCAAAAATTATTGTAGACTTGATGGCTGTACGTTCTAAATATTTAAAAACATCACTTTTTATGGTAGATATATTTACATCTAGTTCTTTAGCTGTTTGGTTTATAAATTTTACACAACCATAATCTGCATCTACACATATTATGTTTTCTGTTCCTCTAGATGCAAATTCATAACTTATATTACCTGTACCAGCAAAAAGATCTAAAACGCTAATATCTTCAAAATAGTAATGGTTATTTAAAATATTAAATAAGGCTTCTTTAGCCATATCTGTAGTTGGTCTAACCGGTAACTTTTTTGGTGCTATTAGTCTTTTGCTTTTAAATTTTCCTGATATTATGCGCATTATAGGGCGTTTAGAACGGTAAAGTCTATATTTTTTTTAGTGTAATCTCCTAGTTGAAAAGTACTGTTATCTGGTGCGTACACACTAATGTTTTTAAAATGATTATAGCATTTTTTATAAATAGTACTATCTTCTTCTATATCTCCAAACAATCTAAGTATAACCGTTTCATTATCTAATTTCAATTGTTCGCAAGTAAAAAGTAGGTAGTACAAAAAGTCTTCTGTAGTTAAGTACTCAAAACTATTAAAAAGGAGTAGTTTTTTCTTGTCAATTATAACAATATCCATTTGTTTTTCTGATGCGTACACGTAACAAGTAATATCATTGTTAGTGTTTGCATTAAGTAAAGAAGATGTTATAATAGAAGAGCTATGCTTGTAGGTAAAATCACCAAATAAGTCGTAAATGTAATTGTTAATATTAACTAGGGGAACAAAAACATTTACAATATCAAAGTTTGTTATTTCATCATGTGCAATTAGGTCAGTTGCTAAAACTTTGGTATTGTATTTTAAATAATTGTGTTTCTCGTCTTCTACAAACAAAGGTTTTGGCACAAAACAAAATAAAGTGTTTCTGTGCGTAGCAATTACTTCTGTATAAGAATCACTTGTAATATTATGCTCTTTAAACATAGTAACAAGTTCTTTTTCTAACTCTAAAGGATCTAGTTCTGTATTAAAAATTTTTCTTTTAGAGACTAAAATGGTATTATCTAGAGTGTCAACAACACAAAAAGAAAGTCCATTCAAACTAATTTGAATGGACAATTTTTTATAATTAGATGTTGTATCTAAAGTATTATTTTTTTGTTTTTCTGTCATAAATAGGAGGCCAGTTACCGCTAGTGCTTACATCATCTAAGTCACCAACTATAATTTCATCAAAATTTATTTCTTCAACACTATTTAAGGCATTTTCTCTGTCTCTTAAATCTTTAGGTTGGTCATATAAAACAACGTCTTTTTTAACAGATGCTTTAAATACAGAAACCTCTTTTCCTCCTTTTTCAATAGTCGCTGTTTTCATATCAAACTCAGCTTTTCCATTTTCAGAAAAAGGTACAAACTTTAATGTTTTATATCTATCATCGTTCTTAAATAAAGAATCTTTAACAGGTATAACATTTAAGGTATCTACAATTTTAACGTCTCTTTGTAAATCAATACCAAAGTCTTTGTCATACTCCATGTAAGAAGAATCTCTTTGCTGTATAATGTAGTAATTTCCGTTTTCTACAAACTTCACTAAAGCATCAAAGTTAGGAGCAAATTTACCAGTGGCAGATTTATGAGCTTCTTGTATATCTCTAATATCTTTTAAAGAGTTAATTACAGCTTGGAAGCGCTCTTGTTTTACTTTTTTAAATTCTATAGGACCATTTACAGATTGGTATATCATATATCCAAAAAAGATAGCTGCTAACCAAAGAACAATTTTAATTACGGTTTTCATTAGTATACTGTTGTTTTTATTTAGTGGTTTGACACAAATCTACAATTTTTTTTTAATCACAAAAGTATTTCAGCTTAAATTTCATCATTATCTTTGAAGACTTATGAATCTACCTACCTCTACATCATTCTTTAATTTATTAAAAGAAAAATTTCCTTTTGAGCCTACTTTAAAGCAACTCATTACTTTAGAGAAGTTATCTCAGTTTTTGTTGTCCAAAAATAATGATGATCTTTTTCTTTTAAAAGGTTACGCTGGTACTGGAAAAACAACAATTATAGGAACTATAGTTACAAATTTGTGGAATATTAAAATGAAAGCTGTGCTTTTGGCACCAACAGGTAGGGCAGCAAAGGTTATGTCTAATTACTCCAATGCAAAGGCACTTACCATACATAAAAAAATATATTTTCCTAAAAAACAAAGCGGTGGAGGTATACAATTTACCTTGGCACCTAATAAACATACAAATACCGTTTTTGTTGTAGATGAGGCGTCTATGATACCAGATGCGCCGTCAGATTCCAAGTTATTTGAAAATGGCTCATTGTTAGATGATTTAATGTCTTATGTGTATTCTGGTAAAAATTGTAAACTGGTTTTAATTGGAGATACAGCTCAGTTACCACCGGTAAAACTAGATATTAGTCCGGCTTTAGATGAAGACAGACTATCTTTAAATTATAATAAAGATGTTACTAAGGTAGAGTTGGATGAAGTAATGAGGCAGGCAGAAGACTCGGGTATTTTAATGAATGCAACTAATTTAAGAGAGCAGTTGCACGGTAGTTTTTTTGAAGATTTTAAGTTTGATGTTAATCCGTACAAAGACATTGTGCGTTTAATAGAAGGTAATGATATTTTAGAAGCTATTGAAGATTCTTATGCACAAAACGGAAAAGAAGAAACAGCTTTTATTGTACGCTCTAACAAACGTGCCAATTTGTATAATGCCAATATCAGAAATCGTATTTTATATTTAGAAAATGTAATTTCTACAGGAGATTATATGATGGTGGTAAAAAATAATTATTTTTGGATTAAGCCTACAACAGAAGCTGGTTTTATTGCAAACGGTGATATTTTAGAGATTTTAGAAATTTTTGCTATTAAAGAATTGTACGGTTTTAAGTTTGCAGAAGTAAATGTAAAAATGGTAGATTACCCAAATATGCCTGCTTTTGAAACTGTTTTGTTGTTAGATACTATAGACGCAGAAACACCTTCTTTACCGTATGAGGAAAGCAACCGCTTGTACCAAGAGGTTATGTTAGACTATGCAGATGAAACCTCTAAATATAAAAAGTTTTTAAAGGTTAAAAACAACAAGTATTTTAATGCATTACAGGTAAAGTTTTCTTATGCTATAACGTGCCATAAAAGTCAGGGTGGACAATGGGATACAGTTTTTGTAGAACAACCCTATTTGCCAAATGGCATAGATAAAGATTACTTGCGTTGGTTGTATACCGCAGTAACAAGAGCTAAAAAACAATTGTATTTAATAGGATTTAAGAACGATTTTTTTCTTGATTGGGAATAACCTATTTTTGGTACAATATATGTGTATAACTAACCATATAGCTGCTTTTTAAAAGCAACTTAAACACATAAAACCATTACAAATGACATCAGAAACCATTATTAGTATTTTTTTAGGCATTGGCTTAGCTACATCTGTAGGCTTTAGAGTCTTTTTGCCTTTATTTGCATTAAGTTTAGCATCATATTTTGGAGCTTGGGAATTAAATGAAAGTTGGATTTGGATAGGTAGTTTACCAGCACTAATGGTATTAGGAGTAGCTACTTTGGTAGAAATTTTTGCATACTTTATTCCTTGGGTAGACAACATATTAGATTCTGCTGCCATACCTTTGGCGGCAATTGCGGGTACCGCAGTAATGGTATCTACAGTAGCTAATTTAGATCCGGTAATTACCTGGTCTTTAGCAATTATTGCAGGTGGTGGTACAGCCAGCGCCATAAAAGGTACTTCTGCAGCAACTAGGCTAACCTCTACCGCTACAACTGGTGGTTTAGCAAATCCTGTTGTAGCAACAGTAGAAACAGGTACAGCTGTAGTTGTGTCTACAGCAACTATTATAGCTCCTGTTATTGGAGCTGTTTTGGTAGTTATTATATTAGCATTAATTTTTAGAATGTACAGAAAATTAATGCCTAAACGAAAAAAATAGATAAAAGATACATGAAGATTATTGCAATGATTCCTGCACGGTATGCAGCGTCTAGATTTCCGGGTAAACTAATGCAAAATTTAGCAGGTAAACCCGTTATTGTTAGAACCTATGAAACCGCTATAAAAACAAATTTATTTGATGATGTTTTTGTGGTTACAGATAGTGACACTATTTACAAGACAATAACAGAGGCTGGTGGTAAGGCTATAATGAGCATTAAGGAACACGAGTGTGGTAGTGACCGTATAGCAGAGGCTGTAGAAAATATGGACGTAGATATAGTTTTTAATATACAAGGTGATGAGCCTTTTACGCCTAAAGAAGGGTTGGAGGAATTATTAACGGTATTTAAAAATGATGATAAAAAAGAAATAGATCTTGCTACAATTATGTCTGAAATGACAGATGAAAATGAAATTAAAGATCCAAACTTTGTAAAAGTTATAGTAGATAACAGAAATTTTGCATTATACTTTTCTCGTTCGCCAATTCCTTACCCTAGAGAAAAAAATGTTGGACTAAAATATTACGAGCATAAAGGTGTTTATGCCTTTAGAAAAAATGCTCTTATGGATTTTTACAATCTGCCAATGTTACCTTTAGAGGCATCAGAAAAAATAGAGTGTATTCGTTATCTAGAATATGGAAAAAAAATTAAAATGATTGTAGATAATACTTCTGGTATAGAAATAGATACACCAGAGGATTTAGAAAGAGCACAAGCAGAATGGAAGTAGACTTTAAAAATATAAAAGTTATTGGTTTTGATGCCGATGATACACTTTGGGTTAATGAAACTTATTTTAGAGAAGCAGAAGAAACTTTTGCAGAATTATTAGAAGGCTATGAAACTAAAAATAAAATAGATCAGGAATTGTTTAAAATGGAAATGCAAAATTTAGGTCGGTACGGGTACGGCATAAAAGCATTTGTATTGTCTATGGTAGAGTCTGCCTTAGAGATATCTAATAACAAAGTAAACAATTCTGTAATAGCTAAAATTTTAGATATTGGTAAAGAAATGATAGACCAACCTGTAGAGTTATTGCCAGGTGTAGAGTCTGTTTTACAAAAGCTTCAGTCTAAATACAGATTAATAGTTTTAACTAAAGGAGATTTACTAGATCAAGAACAAAAACTAGAAAAATCTGGATTAAAAAAATACTTTCATCACGTAGAAGTTTTAAGTGATAAAAAAGAAGAGAATTATAAAAATTTATTAGATCATCTTCAAATAAAAACTTCAGAATTTGTAATGTTAGGTAATTCTTTAAAGTCTGATGTGTTACCTATTGTAAAGCTAGGAGCACAGGCTGTACACATTCCTTTTCATACAACTTGGGTGCATGAAACCGTATCTAAAGAAGAAGAGGAATCTAATTCGTTTTTAACCTTAAATAAAATTGAAGATATTTTAGACTACTTAAAATAACATTATTTTAGAAAAAGAAATTCATATAACAAGACAGGTTTGCTTAAATTTGTCTTATCATACATAATAGATATAATACTATGACGACATATAGAAACTTCCCAATGGTACCTAGAGTAATTTTTGGGAACGGTAGTTTTAGCCAAATAGGAGACATATTAAAGTTAAAGCGTAAAAGTGCTAACGCACCTTTTATTTTTTTAATTGATGATGTTTTTAAAGGAAAAGAATTAGCTACCAGAATACCTTTGGTAGAGAATGATAAAACTATTTTTGTTTCATCAGAATTTGAACCAAAAACATACCAAGTAGATGCTTTAGTAGAACAAATTAAAGCCGAGTATGATGAGTTGCCTTCTGGTATTATTGGTATTGGTGGTGGTACATTATTAGATATGGCTAAGGCTGTTGCAATTATGTTAACTAACCCAGGTAGTTCTGCAGAATACCAAGGATGGGATTTGGTTAAAAATCCAGCTATTTATCACGTAGGTGTACCAACAATTAGTGGTACAGGTGCAGAAGTGTCTAGAACAACTGTATTACTAGGTCCAGAGCGTAAGCTAGGTATAAACTCAGATTATACTCCTTTTGATCAGGTTGTATTAGATCCAGATTTAACACAAGGTGTTCCAAAAGACCAATGGTTTTATACAGGTATGGATTGTTATATTCATTGTGTAGAGTCTTTAGAAGGGACTTTTTTAAATGCTTTTAGCCAAAGTTATGGTGAAAAAGCTATGGAACTATGTAATGATGTGTATTTAAAAGATATTCCAGAAGACGAGTCTAGAGACAAGTTAATGATGGCATCTTGGCACGGTGGTATGAGCATTGCTTACTCGCAGGTGGGTGTTGCACACGCGTTAAGTTATGGACTATCATACCTATTAGGAGTAAAACACGGTATAGGAAACTGTTTGGTGTTTAATCATTTAGAGGAATTTTACCCAGAAGGTGTAAAATTGTTTTATAAAATGATGGAAAAACATAATATTACGTTGCCAACAGGTATATGTAAAGACCTTACGGAAGAGGAGTTTACAACTATGATTAATGTTGCTTTAAGTTTAGAACCACTTTGGGAAAACGCTTTAGGTAAAGATTGGAAAAAAACTGCAACTCCAGAGAAATTAAGATCTATTTACGCTAAAATATAATAGACTTTATATAATTTTAAAAAAGCCGAAAGTGTACATACGCTTTCGGCTTTTTTTGTAGTAATTTTATAAATAACTATAAATAAAATAAAATGTACGCTATAATAGGTGCTGGTATTGGAGGTTTAACAACGGCTTTGGCTTTTGAAAAGTTAAATATACCATACCATTTATATGAAAAAGCTGAAGATATTAATGCTATTGGAGCAGGAATATGGTTGGCTCCAAATGCACTAAAAGTGTATGAGTGGTTGGGTATTCTAGATCAGATTAAAGATACAGGTAACTCTATAGATCGTATAACAATAGCAACAGCAGATTTAAAACCACTTACAGACAGTAGACAGTATGAAGCTAAAGAGGAGTATGGATATTCTACCGTTGCCATACATAGGGCAGAATTGCAAAAAGTATTGGCTAACAATGTAGCTAGTTCTAATATTAGCTGGGGAAAGGGTTTAAAGAGTTACACAGAAACTAAAGAAGGAATAGAACTTCAGTTTTTAGATGCTACTACAGCTAATGTAAGTTACCTAATTGCAGCAGATGGTATAAACTCTGTAGTACGAAAACAACTGTTTCCAGAAAGTAAAATTAGGTATAGCGGACAAACGTGTTGGCGCGGTGTAACAAATTTTATACTACCAGAAGATTATAATCATCGAGGTATAGAAATGTGGGGTAAGCAAACCAGATTTGGAATATCTAAACTGTCTACAGATAAAACATCATGGTTTGCAGTAGCTAATAGCAAACCTTTTTTAACAGATAATAGAAAAACTTTAAAGGAAGACTTGCTCAAGGAGTATAATAACTATGCAAATGTGGTTACAGATTTAATTGCAAATACTAATATAGATGCTATACTTAGAAATGATATTATAGACCTTAAACCAATTAAAAAATGGCATACAAATAGGATTTGTTTGTTGGGTGATGCTGCTCATGCTACAACACCAAATATGGGGCAAGGTGGTGCACAAGCTATAGAAGATGCTTATTTTTTATCTAAAATTATTGCAACAAATACTACAGATAGTCCTTTTAAAGAATTTCAGAAGGTAAGGTATAAAAAAGTAAACTCTATTGTAAACCAGTCTTGGATTACGGGTAAAGTTGCACATTTAGGTTTTGGTTCTAAAATTAGGAATATGGTATTTAAAAACTTTCCTAAATCTTTAATTGATAAAAAAATGCATTTTGTTTACAGATTAGATAACGAGTAACGTATTTTTGCTGTACAATAGTTATAAATTTTTAATGAAATAGAGA
This sequence comes from Cellulophaga omnivescoria, assembly GCF_001999725.1. GTDB lineage: Bacteria > Bacteroidota > Bacteroidia > Flavobacteriales > Flavobacteriaceae > Cellulophaga > Cellulophaga omnivescoria. The sequence goes on along the minus strand of NZ_MDDP01000028.1, from coordinate 559 downwards.
GATGATGCATGCGATAGCTAAATTTATATATTTTAAAATAATGGGTTGGACTCTAAATGGAGCCTTTCCTAAAATAGATAAATGTGTTGTAATAGTTGTACCGCACACAAGTAACTTAGATTTTTTTTTAGGCTTACTCATTAGAAGAGTGCTTAATGAAGAGTTTAATTTTGTTGGTAAAAAGAGTTTGTTTAAATGGCCTTTTGGCTGGTATTTTAGGTGGCAAGGTGGTATGCCTATAGATCGTACTAAAAGCAACAACTTTGTGGATGCTTGTACAGAATTAATAAAAAGTACTAGCAAAATACACTTAACCCTAGCGCCAGAGGGTACTCGTAGTAAAGTTTCTAAATGGAAAACTGGGTTTTATTACATTGCAAAACAAGCTAATGTACCTGTGGTTATGGTTGCATTTGATTATGGTAAAAAAGAAATAAAAATATCTGAAGCTCTAAGTACTACAGATAATACAGAATTAGATTTTAAAACCTACGAAGCTTTTTTTAAAGGAGTAGAAGGTAGGGTTAAAAAAAATATGTAATTACTTTTACTGTTAAAT
>NZ_MDDP01000027.1 GCF_001999725.1 Cellulophaga omnivescoria | reverse complement strand
TATAATTAACTGAAGTTAAAGGAAAATGTAATATATTAAAAAACAATAACACTATAACTACATTAGTAGACAATGGCGATGGTAGTTTTACGTATACATCAGAAAACGGAACAGCAACCACATTTACAGAAACATTATCAACTTTAGTAGACAATGCAGATGGTACATTTACATATACCAATGAAGATGGAGTAACTACTACTTTTGATGCAAAGCGTTCTACCGTTTTAGATAATGGCGATGGAACATTTACATTAACAGATGATTCAGGAAATTCAGCAACCGTAGATACCAATAACACTATAACTACATTAGTAGACAATGGCGATGGTAGTTTTACGTACACATCAGAAAACGGAACAGCAACTACATTTACAGAAACATTATCTACATTGGTAGACAATGCAGACGGTACATTTACATATACCAATGAAGATGGTGTTACCACTACTTTTGATGCAAAGCGTTCTACCGTTTTAGATAATGGCGATGGAACATTTACAATTACAGATGATTCTGGTAATGCTGCAACTATTGATACAAATCAAGTTGCAGGAACTTTAGTAAACAATAATGATGGTACAATTACGTATACAGATGGCACAGGTTCTTCACAGACTATAGGCTTAGTAAGTTCAGATGCTAACAACGACATTCAAGTAGGTACAGACGGAGGTCTATATTTAAACGTAGCATCAGTTACAATTGATGAAACAATTACGTCTTTAACAGATAATGGCGATGGAACTTTTACTTATGAAAATGAGAGCGGCGCAACCACTACTTTTGATGCAAAGCGCTCTACTGTTTTAGATAATGGTAACGGAACATATACGATTACTGATGATTCTGGTAATTCAGCAACAATTGACACAAACAATACAGTAACAACATTAGAAAATAATGGAGATGGTACATTTACGTATACATCAGAAAACGGTACAGTAACTAATTTTGTAGGTACGGATAGTCAAGATTTATCATTAACAGGTGATAATCTAACCTTAACTAATGATCCAACAGCTACACCTATTGATTTATCAAACTACAGGGAGACAGTTGTAGGGGCAGGAGATATTAATGTCACTAATGACGGGTCTGGTAATTATACTGTTTCATACACTGACGGAGATAATGATGATGAAAATGAAATTGAATTACCTGAAGGCGGAACAAATGGACAAGTATTATCAACTGATGGATTAGGTGTATATTCTTGGGTAGATCCAGATTCAGGTCCACAGGGAGAAAAAGGAGATAAAGGCGACCAGGGTGAGCAAGGACCTCAAGGGATCCAAGGAGAAACTGGTCCTCAAGGAATCCAAGGTGAGACTGGTGCAACAGGTGCACAGGGTCCACAAGGAGAAAAAGGAGATCAGGGTGACCAAGGACCTCAAGGTATCCAAGGAGAAACTGGCCCACAAGGAATCCAAGGTGAGACTGGTGCAACAGGTGCACAGGGTCCACAGGGAGAAAAAGGCGATCAGGGAGAAAAAGGAGATCAGGGAGACCAAGGACCTCAAGGTATCCAAGGAGAAACTGGTCCACAAGGAATACAAGGAATCCAAGGTGAGACTGGTGCAACAGGTGCACAGGGTCCACAGGGAGAAAAAGGAGATAAAGGCGACCAGGGCGACCAAGGAATCCAAGGAGAAAAGGGAGACCAAGGTGACCAAGGACCGCAAGGACTTCAGGGAATCCAAGGAGAAAAAGGAGACCAAGGAGACCAAGGACCACAAGGACTTCACGCCTACACAGCTGACCCAGCCGACGCATAGACACAACACCCGTACAGCAAACATACGATCAAAAAAAAACCAAAACA
>NZ_MDDP01000026.1 GCF_001999725.1 Cellulophaga omnivescoria | reverse complement strand
TTGTTTTAATTTTATTTAATTTTTTATAACATAATATAATTATGGTCTAATATTTTAATTATTAGGCAAAAAAAATTCCCTTTTAAAGGGAATTTTTTTAAAATATTATTTTAATTATTTTATAGATATTGCAGGTAGTAATTTAGTAGAAACTTCTCCAAAACCAATACGCACACCATCTTTTTTACAATAACCTCTTAAGGTAACAGTGTCATTATCTTGTATAAATTTTCTGGTTTCTCCGTTAGATAATTTTACTGGTTTAGTACCTTGCCAAGACAATTCTAGCATAGAGCCATAAGAGTCTGGAGTTGGTCCAGATATAGTTCCGCTTCCCATCATATCACCACTATTAACTTTACAACCATTTATGGTGTGGTGAGCAAGTTGTTGAGCCATTGTCCAGTACATGTATTTAAAGTTAGATTTAGATACTGTAGTTGGTTCTCCATTTTCTGGAGTAATATCTACTTCTAAATTAATATCAAAAGATTTGTCTCCTGTTTGTTGTAAATAGGGTAGTGGTTTAGGCTCTTGTACAGGGCTAGCTGTTCTAAAAGGTTCTAAAGCATCTAAAGTTACTATCCAAGGAGATATAGATGAAGCAAAGTTTTTAGCTAAAAACGGACCAAGAGGAACATATTCCCATTTCTGGATATCTCTAGCACTCCAGTCGTTAAACACAACCATACCAAAAATATATTCTTCTGCTTCGTCTACAGGTATAGGCTCACCAAGTAAGTTAGCGTCTGTAGTAATAAAAGCAGTCTCTAGTTCAAAATCTACAAGTTTAGAAGGCCCAAATACAGGAGTTTCTTCACCTTTAGGTAAAGTTTGTCCATTTGGTCTGTGAACAGGAGTTCCGCTTGGTATAATTGTAGAACTTCTGCCGTGGTAACCAACAGGTATATGTAACCAGTTTGGTAATAAGGCATTGTTAGGGTCTCTAAACATTGTACCTACATTAGTAGCATGCTCTTTACTAGAATAAAAATCTGTATAATCACCAATTTGCACCGGTAATTGCATTTCTACTTCGTTCATAGTAAAAAGTACAATTTTTTTGTGCTCCTCATTATTTTGTAAAGCGGGGTTGTTTATATCAAAAATTTCGCTAATTCTGTTACGAACTAAGCGCCATGTTTTTTTTCCGTCTGATATAAAATCATTTAAAGAATCTTGTAAAAAAATATCATCTGTTAACGGTATACCATCAAAATACCCTAATTGGTGCAGAGCACCTAAATCTATTGCATAGTCTCCTATACGAGTACCTATGGTAATAATATCGTCCCTGGTTAAAAATACACCAAAAGGAATATTCTGAATTGGAAAGTCTGAAGTAGAATCTACAGAAATCCAAGATTTTTTTGAAGGATCGTTAGTTTTTATAGGCATATTGTACGTGTTAATTTTTTTTTGATAAATTTCTTTTCAAATATATTATTTTCTTCTGATTAAAGAATCGCAATTTGTATTTTTACACTTTATTAACGCAATAAAATATCTATGCAACGCGATAACCAAATTTTTGATTTAATTAATGACGAAAAACAACGTCAATTAGAAGGAATAGAATTAATAGCTTCAGAGAATTTTACAAGTCCACAAGTAATGGAAGCTGCAGGCTCTGTACTTACCAATAAATATGCAGAAGGTTACCCTGGAAAGCGTTATTATGGTGGCTGTGAGGTTGTTGATGAAATTGAGCAATTAGCAATAGATAGAGCAAAAGAGCTTTTTGGAGCAGAATATGTTAATGTACAACCACATTCTGGATCACAGGCCAATGCATCTGTATACCATGCTTGTTTAAAGCCGGGTGATACTATCTTAGGTTTTGATTTATCTCACGGAGGGCATTTAACACACGGATCTCCTGTAAACTTTTCTGGACGTTTGTATAATCCGGTTTTTTATGGAGTAGAAGAAGAAACTGGAGTTTTAAACTATGATAAAATACAAGAAATAGCAACTAAAGAAAAGCCTAAAATGATAATTGCAGGTGCTTCTGCTTACTCTAGAGATATAGATTTTGAGCGTTTTAGAGTTATTGCAGATAGTGTTGGTGCTTTGTTGCTAGCAGATATTTCGCATCCGGCAGGTTTAATTGCAAAAGGTATTTTAAATGATCCTATGCCACATTGCCATATTGTTACTACTACTACGCATAAAACATTACGTGGGCCTAGAGGAGGAATGATCATGATGGGGAAAGATTTTGAAAATCCTTTTGGGATTAAACTTAAAAATGGAAATTTACGTAAGATGTCTGCTTTATTAGATTTAGCTGTTTTTCCTGGTAACCAAGGCGGACCATTAGAGCATATTATAGCAGCCAAAGCTGTAGCTTTTGGAGAAGCTTTAACAGATGAGTATTTGCATTATATGATTCAGGTTAAGAAAAATGCAGCAGCTATGGCAGCAGCTTTTGTAAAAAAAGATTACAAAATTATTTCTGGAGGTACAGATAATCATATGATGCTTATAGACTTAAGAAATAAAAACATAACCGGTAAAGATGCAGAAAATGCTTTGGTAAAAGCAGATATTACCGCTAATAAAAATATGGTTCCTTTTGATGATAAATCTCCTTTTGTTACTTCTGGTATCCGTTTTGGAACAGCAGCAATAACTACGCGTGGTTTAAAGGAAGATGATATGCAGACTATAGTAGATTTTGTAGATGCAGTAATTAATAATCCTGAAGATGAGGATGTTATTTTAAATGTAAGAGAAAAAGTAAATGCTCTAATGGAAGGAAGAGCATTGTTTAATTAAAAATATCTATTACCGTTAAAAAAATGGAAAACCTTTGTAGGTTTTCCATTTTTTATATGTGATCTATCATAAACAAATCACCTCTATTAGTGCTGTTGTTGCGCACATCATAAATAACGGCATCTTCTTCAGACTCATAATAAAGTCCCCAGAATCCAAAGTAAGATTTTTCAGTTATATTGGTTAAGCTTATATTATCTTCTGATAAAATTGGTAAGTGTATTTCTGTAGGTAATTCTAAATTTTCAGTCATTAAACACTCTACATTAGTAACTAATGTATCTAGTATAGCATCTAAACTATTAACTATACTATTGGTACATACTTTACTTATAATTACAGATGTATCTGCTAAGTAAATAGCACATTCTGCTATGTCTACAAATTGTTCTGTGTTACACCTTAGCTTTTCTAAACTTTTATAAAATTGCTCTAATCTAGAAGAGTGTACATCTAATTTGTCTTTTAACCAATTAGAGTTGTTATAGAAACATATACTTTCAGATAACCAAAAGTTAGACTGAAACTCTATACCTACTTCATAAGCGCTAGGTTTATTGTTTAAGATTCTAATAAGCACTTTAGAAAAATAAGCTTTCTCTAGTTCATTTCTAAAAATTTCTAGTTGTTCTAATATACACTCTGGGACATTATTAGAATAACGTATATCGTTGTATTTCGATGGGTTAGACATCATAGTATCAATTGTAGGTGGTTATACTTACTACAAAGCTATGATGATTTTTTGAGTTTGGATTATACGTAAACCTTAGATTTTTTGAGGTTATTATCTTAAATAGGCAAAAAAATGTTAAAATTTTTAACAGCGTAAGTTGCTACTTACATTCTTTTAAATAAAGCCCCTCCTTTTTGCCTCGTTAATTAATGCAAGGTCATTTTCGTTTTCAATATCAAAAATAAATTTAAGTTTACGCTTTCTGGTTTCTATACCTGTTACAGATAAATTAACGTAATCTACTAAGTCTTTTGTTTTAATTCCTAATGATAAACGATATAGTATTTCTTTATCATCTTCATTAATCATTATATTGTTAGTCATTGTTTTTCTAAAAACATCAATGGCAGATTTAGAATAGTATGTACTATCATTTAAAACATTATCTAACGCTTTTTCAATCACTTCTTCATTAACTTCTGTTTTAACAATGTAGCCATCTGGGTTTACAGAAGAAAATATGTTACTAATTCGCAAACTGTCACTAAATGAAGATTGAAAAATTATTTTTGTTTTAGGAGAAATTTCTCTTAAAAGCATTCCTAAATGCTCTCCCGTTTTATTACCATCAATATTATCTTTGTCTGGTTTTTCTATTTGTATATCTAAAAAAGCAACATCAAAAATATTAGTTTCTATTAATTGTTTTGCCTTTTGGTAGCTGTTTGCTGTGGTTAAGTTAATATTATATTTAGCTGGGTTTATATCTGCAAATGTATACTGGTATCCTTTTAGTATAAGTTGATGATCATCAACAGCTAATATTTTTAGGGTTCGCATATTTTGTTAAACTTTGATCTGGTTTATGAATTAGATTCTTTTTTATTTTCTAATGGTATTGTAATTAAAATTTTTGTTCCATCTCCAATTTCACTCTCAATATTTACGTTAGCATTAATTTTATTTGCCCTAGAATAAATATTTTTTAGTCCAATACCTCTTTTTTTCTTTTGGAGGTTAAAACCTACACCATCATCAGATAAAATTACTGATAAATTTGAATTCTTCATACTTAAATCTAATAAAATGTTTTCTGCCTTAGAATATTTTACACAGTTTTGTACACCTTCTTGTATCATTCTATACAGGTTAATTTTTATTTCTGCGCTTAAACTGTCCCAATCTATTTTTTTATCAAACGTGAAGCTAGTTTTTATATTTGATGCTTTGCCAGTATTATGTAATAACTCTATTATTGAATTTGTAAAGTTTTGCATTTTTTTAGATGATGCAGCACTTAATGTATGTGATATTGTTCTAATTTCTTCAGCAGTTTCTTGTAATTGCTTAATAAGATCTAAACGTTCTGCAATTGCTTCTTCATCTGCTCTTTTATTGGTTGCTTTTAAAATTAAACCTATACCAGTTAAACTCCCAAGTACGCCATCATGCAGTTCTTGTGATATGCGTAATTGTTCTTCTTGTTTTGCTTGCGCAAGTTTGCCTTTTTGGTCTAACATTAAATTAAATGTTTCTAAATTGGTTTCTTGCTGCTCTTGTTCAAATCTTAATTTCTGATTTTTAACGTATTGACTACCGATAATGAAAATAGCAAAAGCCAATAATAATGCTCCTATTACAAAAGAAATAAGTATCTGTTTTTGTTCCTCTAACTCTTCTTTTTCTTCAATAACCTCGTCTGTTTCATATTTTATACGGGTAAATTTGTCTTGTATTAGTCGTTCTTCGGCAATTAAACTGTCATTTAATACAATGTATTTATGTGCATAATTACTTGCGTTTATTGGATCTATAGAGGTTAAAATGTCATATGCTTGCAGTAGCCTTTTATTGTTTTTACTTGCTAAAGAATATTCTTCGGATTTTTTAGCGTTTTCTAAAGCTTTAGAGGTGTCTTTTTTTAAAATGTAGAACTCTGCTAAATTAAAATGACTAATTGCTAGCCCAGAACTGTCATTTAAGCTATCTCTAATTTTTAATGCACGTATTAGTTGCTTTTCAACATTTGTAGTATCCTTTGCTTTTAACTTTGTATATGCATAATTGTCTAGTACTTTAGCATAGAACAATGCTTTTTTTTCAAATAAGCTATCTACGGCTAGTACTTTTTCATAATTTTTAATTGCACTATTGTAATCTTCTTTATCTCGATATACATTAGCAATATTGTTTATTAAAGCAGTGTTTATTTTGCTTTTTGGTCTTATTTTTTTATAATATTCTTGTGCTTTGTTATAATATTTTAAGGCTCTGTCATGTTCTTTAAGGGCATTGGTAACTGAACCTAAATTATTATAGGAATGGTATAAATCTATATCGGTATCATCAATTTTATCAAATAACTCTATAGCTTTTATAGTGGAAATTTCACTGCCTCGATAATCTTTTACTTGTGATTGTAGAAGAGATATAGATCTCAAGACTCTTCCTTCTTTTACCTCGCTATTTTGAAGATTAAAAATTTTTTGAGCTTTCAAGTAATAATAGTAGCTACTGTCTATTCTTATTTTTTTGTTAAAAAAATAACCTAAATCCCAATAAGCATTTCCTAATATTGTGGAGTCATTTTGTTTTAGAGATAACTTAATTACTTTTTTATTTGTTTCTCTAAATTTTAAAGAGTCTCCTTGTGTTAAGTATGTGTATGCTAGTGAATGTAGTTGTCTTCTATGAATAGAATCTTTTTTATATTTTAAAATATTTGTAGTATCTGTTGTTTTTTTTTGATGTTTTACAACTTCTTTTTGTTGTAGGTTCTCTTTTTTTTGATTACATGAAAATAGTAATAGCGTAATAATAAGTACTGTATATAGTTTTTGCACGTAGATTGGGTTTTTAAATACCCCAAGGTATAAAAAAAGCCTTAAATGTTAAATTTAAGGCTTTAAATATTTATGTTTTTTTTGGATATTTAGTCAACTTTTCCACCACTACCTTTAGGAGCTTCTACTTCGTCATCATCAGTACTAACTTCACCACCGCTACCTTTAGGGGCTTCTACTTCATCATCATCAGTGCTAACTTCACCGCCACTACCTTTAGGAGCTTCTACTTCATCATCATCAGTGCTAACTTCACCACCGCTACCTTTAGGGGCTTCTACTTCGTCATCATCAGTGCTAACTTCACCACCGCTACCTTTAGGGGCTTCTACTTCGTCATCATCATTGCTCACTTCACTCCCATGAACCTTTAGGGGCTGCAACGTACTCCTAATCACAGCGCCACTCCCTCTATGACGCTGCCCACATCCTTCACCGTATTATATCCTGGTGGTGTTCTCGTCCAAAAAGCCAAAAACTCAAAAAAAAAAAAACAAAGAGATCAAGCCGGTTG
>NZ_MDDP01000025.1 GCF_001999725.1 Cellulophaga omnivescoria | reverse complement strand
TAGTTACTCCATCTTCATTGGTATACGTAAATGTACCATCTGCATTGTCTACTAAAGTTGTTACTGTTTCAAACAAATAAGAAATATCTACAACACTTGTACTACCACCCTGCATAGTAAGTGTAAGTTCTCCTGTAGTTTGATCAAAAGTAAAATCTTGAATTTCAGGGTTACTGCCTGATGATAGTTCCCAGGAATCACCATCCCAGAAATATATTGTTCCAGTATCTGTATTCACATACAAATCTCCAAGGTCTGCTCCTGCAGGTGTACTAGAACCAGGTATTGTTACATCTGTACCGCTAAGTACTTCACAATTACATTGATCTTCTAATGTAACTGTGGTCTGTGAGAATGCAATTGCCGATATTAAAAGCATCATCGGTAGTAAAATCTTCTTCATGCTGGGGTGTTTTATTCTATTCATTTCTTTGTGATTAGTTAAGATGCTTGCTTTTTCTCTATTTTTTTGAGATTGGCATTAGAACACCTAATTATAACCTACACACAACTTCACCTTACAAAATTAACGTTAGATAGTCCGCTAGAAAATAAATGTTGTGTAGAGCCCTATTTGTATGGTTAACTTCTAGAAAAACAATGTAGAGAAATTATATCGTTGTTAAATTGATTATTAACAGGTGTTTTTAATCGATAACAAAGCCATTTTAAACGGATTACAAAAACAAAAAGACTACATTTAAGTAGTCTTTTATCGTTATTTTTGAACTTTAATCCGCTAACTGCTAATTACTTTAATTTCCCTTTGCTCTATGCGTAATATTTCTGTTTGTAATTGCATTAAAAGCTTTTAAAATTACATAAGGTGAAAACTCTGATGTAGAATTTGAAATTGTTGCTGTGGTTGTTACAAAATTCCCTATTACCACAGATGCTGGTTTTGGAATTACAAACCTAAATTTATTTGTAGTATCATTATTTCCATCATCATCTGAATAACTAGATGTATTAGGAAACTGATCTGACGAACTGCCTTCTACCATAGATCCTATAAAAATTTGTCCCTCTCCATAATCTGTTACCATTCCTAAACTATTATCTCCAGTACTAGCTGTTCCTTCATTAATATCCGTTAAAAATAATTCTATTGTAGCTCCTGGTCTAGACCAACCCTCTACTATTATATTTGAACCAGATACAAATGCATTAGATATTACTGCAAAGTTAGCTAAACCGTTAGGTCCGTTATCAGCGTCACCATTATCATTTATTGTAACTCCATCACCAACAGCATTTCCTGCATCTAAATCTATTCCCAGAGCGGGGCTTGTTGTTCCGTTTGCAAAAATTGAATTTCTTGAAATTAAATTTCCACTAGTATTACCTCCCGCAATTACTATACCTGCACCACCATTAGACGTTATTATATTGTTAGTAATTGCGGCATTATTGCCATCAATTTTTATACCTGCATTTTCTACTACACCACTACAATTTCCTCCATTCTGTCCAGAGGTATTAATTGTATTTTCTATAATAGAAACACCATCAACATCTTCAACTTCTATACCTAAGGCACCTGCTTTTTCTATTAAATTTTGCCTAATAACAATGTTGCTCCCTCCATCAATAAATATATTATCAAAGCAAGCACCAGTTCCATTTTCTGTAATATGGTTGTTTTGGACAAGTACAGAAGATCCTCCTCTTATTTGTATACCTGCATTGGAATTTGTTGTTATAAAGTTTGAATCTATTGTTGCTTCTCCTCCTGTAATCTCTACACCAAAATCTATATTTCCTGCATTTGCACCAACTGCATTTACTCCTAAAAGTGAATGAGATACTGTTCCGTTTCCACCGCTAATAATTATACCAGCATTGTTATTTGCATATACAGATACGTTACGTATTACAGTACCATTACCAGAAGTATTTAGAACATCTCCGTTATTTTTATGAATCTGAATTTCTGGTCTATCATATCCTGGTAAAGCAATAGCGGAAACACCAACAGATGTACCTCCTGCTCCCTCTGCTCCAAAATTAGAATTGCCAGAATATGCTGTTTGTGTACGCCCATCTATAATGGTGTTTTCTCCTGTTATTACCTCTAAAGGGTTTCCATTAGATATTAGAATATCAAAAATACCACCAGCGTAATTTGCATCTGCTGTTCTACCTAATGCGTCTGAACTTGGAGGAATCATAAAAATAGATGTATCCTCTTCTGGCGCTGGATCAAAAAGACTATTTGCTTCAATATCCACAGTTGCTTCTCCTAGGCTATTAGAGTTTTTAATAAATTGATTTAAAGACCCTTGCCCGTTTTCATTTGTATTAACAATTGTATTAAAATTGAAACCAAAATCTATACCCACAACACCGTTACCTGCAACAGATACGTTAGAAACACTTTGTGCCCCATTAATTACCCCTAAAGAAACATCTTGAGTTGCTGTTGGATCTTTTCCACCTACTTCATTAGGCTCTTCTTGTATAGCTCCTGCTGTTCCAAAAGACCTGTATGTTTGTACAGGGTAACAATCTGAACAACTAAAACCACCTCCTCTAGTAGATTTTACGGTAGAACTAACTGCTTTAATAAAATAGTCGCCATCTGCCATACCTCCAAAAGAGTAATAACCTGCTGCATCTGTTGTTTTTCTTTGAATAAAATTACCCGAATCATCAAACAACTCTACTACAGCTCCTTGCAAACCTACACCATTAGCTGCTGTCTGGTTACGTCCAACTCCTCCAGGGTAATTCACGTCTTCAAATACAGTACCTGCTATTAAGTTAGATGGTACTTTTATTACTACCGCTGCAGATATAACAAAATCTTGCCCTACATCTACGTTAGCTGTTACTTGACTATCTGCTGGGGAAATAAATGAAGAAATATCATACGTATCTAAATCTACTCCATATGAATTTGATATGTTGTATGTTGGACTTACTGTATTATCATAAATTGTAGAATTATAGGCGTTATTACCAGATTGCCCCCCGTCATTTGTTAAAACGAAATTTTGTCCTGCTTGATTTGTTATCGATAGTTCTTCAGGGTTTGTAGAGCCAGAACTTGAACCATTTAAATCTGGATCTCCTTCCCAAGATAAGAATGATGCTTTTGCTCCTGCTCCAGAAATAGCGTAAAAAGAATCTAACGTAAAAGATGTTCCCTCGTTACTTAAACCATCAAAACCTTGGTATAAGTTTATATTTACTGCTGGCAAATTTGGGTCTTCATAAAAAACAATTAGAGTCCACCCTCCCAAAACAGTTGACGTATTACAATAATCTCCCGTGTTATTTATTGTTAAACCACTAAAATCAAAAACATTTGTACTAGGATTAGCAACGCTTTTAACAATATCTGTTACATCACTTACATAACCAAAAAAGTTTCTGCTAGTTAAAGACGTTTGATATAGGAAATTTGCTGATACATTTTGTCCTTCAAAAACTATATCTGGATCTCTAACTGTACTTGAATGAGCCCAGTATAAATATGCCCTTTCTACCGTTCCTGTATTAGGTATAGGTGATATTAATGTATTAGAAGATGATGTAGTTACAGCACATGGCGAAACTCCATTAGCACCTGTTCTTAAAGTACCACCAGTTGTAGAATAATCATAATACCCATCAAACTCCTGAAATAAAGTTAATGGATCATTTGCTAAAATTTGTGAATTTATAGTTCCTGTTCCCGTGTCTGCGTAATTAACAGTTGCATACTGAGCTGAAGCTCCTGTAAATTCTATTTTAAAGTTTTCGGCAAATTCTGGTGTTCCATCATTAGTTATAGGTACAGATATAGTTTGCACGTTACCCAGTTCTCCTGTAAAAGTTAAAGTACCACTTACTGCTGTATAATCACTACCTGCCAAAGCTGTATCATCTACTGTTGTATAATCTACCGTAAAAGGTGATTCAACAAAACCAAATAAAAATACATTTCTACCGTGCGCAGCTCTTGTAGATGTTACGGTAAAAATTGCTACACCGGCATCTTCATCTATTGTAACATCTTCTATTTCTATTACTGGTCCTTCTGGGTAACAATTAACCTGTGCTTCCCAACCTGCTCCTGTTGAATTACCATTAGATGTAAACCTAAATGTTAAACAACCAGATGTAGCAGATGAATTTATGGAGCTGGGAATGTTAGCACTATCATATTGACCAATTAATGGTGCACTAGTAGAATTACCATCGTATATATATAAAATATCTCCAGTTACAACTTCAAAAGCAGTAAAATCTACATTTATGTAAGTATCTGCTGTATCTGGACAAATGGTATACGTAGCATCTTCATTATTCCTATAATTAGATGGACCTCCTGGGTCAAAAAAAGTATCGTTACAACTATTTACCGTAACTCCATCTGTCATCACCAAGGCATCATTATCTATTATTGTACCTGTACCTATGTCTGATATATCTATACTATTGTTAGAGGAACTTGTAAACCTAATTGTAAAATCTTCTGCTCCTTCTATAGTTGTGTCCTCTAAAATTGGTATTGTTATAGTTTCTGTTTCGTTAATGTTACCATTAAAATTTAACGTTCCTGTTCTGGCAGTATAATCTGAACCTGAATTTGCAGAACCATTAATGGTTGTATAATTTACTGTGTAAGAGCCAGAAACACTTGTAACCGTTTGTCTTACCGTAAAAGTAGCCGTACCCGCATCTTCATTAACTGTTACATCGTTAATCTCTAACACAGGGCTAGAAACAGCTGTAAATAGTACATTGTCTATAAAAATTTGATCGTTGTTTGCCCAATTGTTACCACTAGTAGATCTAAAAATAATTGCCGGATTAGATGCTATTTGGGCAGCTGTTAATGTATAAGATAAAGAGCCTTGAGTGTTCGTGTTTATATTACGTACCAAGTTCCAAGCTCCAGTGTTACCATTATAAATATAAACACCTAATGATTCTCCTCCTCTATTACGAGCATCAAAATCTAATGTTAAGGTAACCGAGTCGTAGCCTGATAATGGAATAAATCTGTAAATGAATCCGTTATCTATATTTCTTAATCGTAATCTATTCCCAGTAATGCTGATGTTACCACTCCAAGGACTATTGTTATCTCCAGATTCTATCCAGTTAGTAGAAAAGTTTTGGTTACCATCATTTCTACTATATGAAATAGAAGAAAAGTTATCTCTAAAAGTATCTTGACCTAATACCAAGCTAGTAAAAAGCAAGAAAAAAAACACTAAATATACATTAATCAACTTCATAATAAGAATTGGGTTTAATTTGGGGAATGTGTCATAAGTAAACACACCCATCTTATCAATCTGCTAAATTATAACCTTTAAAGTAGCGTATATAATATTTGTTGTGAACATAAGTTAATGTAATGTATAGCTCTATAAAGATGAAGTTAGAAAAAATAAAAAAAAGCCTTAACTTTTAGGTTAAGGCTTTCTTCGGAATTAACTAGCAGTTAATCTATTCTATAATAATAAACTCAGATCTTCTGTTTAATTGATGCTCTTTAACAGTACATGGTATACCATTTTCACACTTATTTACAAGTTTTGTTTCTCCAAAACCTTCACCTTGTAAACGACTTGCATCAATACCTTTAGATACCATATAATTTACTGTGGCTTTTGCTCTTTTTTGAGACAACCATAAGTTGTAAGAATCTTTTCCTCTACTGTCTGTATGTGAGTTTACTTTAATTTTTAAACTAGGAAATTTCTCCATAGCTACGATAACTTTTTGTATTTCAATTTCTGCATCTGGTCTAATATCAAACTTATTTAAATCAAAATAGATAGTACTTAATTGTAATAGTTTAGCTAAATCATCCCCTGCACCAGCTGTTACTTTGTCTCTTTCTAAATAAAAGTCTATAACCTGTGGTTCACCATTAGATTTACTTAAATATTTCTCTGAAGGAACATAACCTTCTACTACGGCTCTAACAAAATTTCCTTGGTTACAATCTAAAGTAATATTGTATACACCATTAGAACTCATAATAGTTGATGAAATTTCTTCGTTATTTTCATCAATAACTTTTATTGCCGCCCCAACTAAAACTTCATTAGAAATTTTATCTCTAACTGTACCCGTTATTTGCTGAACGCAATCCAACACCAAAGGTTCATTTTCTACAACTGCATATATATCATCTTCTCCTAAACCACCTTTTCTGTTAGATGCGAAATATCCGTTTCTATTTTCACTATCAAAAATAAAAGTAAAATCATCCATATTACTATTAACTGGCTCACCAACATTTACAATAGAACCTGTAAAGTTGTTGTTTGCTATTTTTGTAGCAAAAATATCCAAACCTCCAAGTCCTAAATGGCCATCTGAAGAAAAATATAAAATACCTTCATTAGATACATAAGGAAAAGTTTCCCTTTCTTCTGTATTAATTTTATTACCAAGATTTAGCGGAGTTCCATATGTATCATCATCATTTATACTTACACTAAAAATATCAGACATACCAAGTGTACCAGGCATATTAGAGGCAAAATACAGAGTTTTTTCATCTGTACTAAGAGTTGGGTGGGCCACAGAATAATCATCGCTATTAAAAGGCAATTCAGTAATATTTGTCCAGATACCATTTACATAATCTGCTCTAAATATTTTTAACCTTACTACTCCATCTCTATCTTTTACTTTTTTACCATCTTTATAATTATTTCTGGTAAAGTACATTGTAGTGCCATCTTTAGTTATTGCAGATGTAGACTCATGATATCTAGTATTAACATTTTTATCTAATTTAATAACTTTATTAAATGAAACGCTATCTACATTAACCTTATATAAATCTAAAAAGTCTCTAGAGTTCCAAGTATGCCTGTATTTTGCAAAGTTTCCTGTATCCCTGTCCGAAGAAAAAAGTAGTCCTTCTTTAAAAAACGTAGGTGCAAACTCATTGTGTACGCTGTTATATTTAAATTTAGATATTTTAAACTTATCTGTATTAGCTTTAATTTTATTGAAAGAAGCTACAGTATCTTTCGCAAACAGAGCTTTTTCTCCAGAAGAAGCTACATCATAAAATTTTTCGAGTATTGCATTAGACTTGTCGTACTCACCTAAAGTTCTTAAAGTTTGTGCATATTTAAAATATTGTTCTGCAGTAACATCTGCCTCAAATTCTGATACTAATTTTTGATATATTTCTGAAGCTTTCTTATAATCTGCATTAAAATAATATGAGTTAGCAAGTTTACTTAGTAATTCTGCAGAAACGAAACCTTTTTCTATAACTTTTGTGTATATATCTATAGCCGGGCTAAACGCGTAACTTTTGTATTTGTTATTTGCTTTTTCTATTAATTTCTCTTGGGCACTTGTGTTACCAACAGTAAAAAATAGTATAGCAAGTAAAACTATAATTTTCTTAACCATTTTTTTAATTTTAAATTTTTAGAAGAATCTAGGCGAAACTAGTTTTTCAAAAGCTCTAACTAATTCAAATCTCATAAACACCTCAAAAGAGCCATCATTAAATTGTGTGCCTCCTAACTCTGTAGTCTCCTTATCATATGCTAAACCAAGCATTAATTGGTCTGACAATTGAAAACCTGCCATAGCACTTACTGCAGCGTCCCATCTGTATGCCGCACCAAAAGTAAACTTCTCATTAAACATAAAGTTTGCTGATAAATCTACCTGTAAAGGAGCACCACTAACAACTTTAGTTAATACTGCTGGTTTAAATTTTAAGGTATTATTTAGGTCAAAAACATATCCTGTAATTGCATAAAGGTTAACTTTATCTTTGGATAGAAACTGTACATCATCTGAATCTCGATTACTATTATCAAAATGATCTGTTTCTACTAAGTTTGGAGCAGATAATCCTAAGTAAAACTTATTGGTATGATAATAAAAACCTAATCCAAAATTTGGAGAGAATCTATTATCAATATTATCTGTTTCTACTACTTCATCATCTATTTTACGTAATTTCTCAAAATCTAAGTTTAGTAAGTTACCTCCTACTTTTAATCCAAAAGATAACTTTCTATCCTGAGCTAATTTTAAAGTGTAAGAAACTGTACCGTCAAAATAAGTTTCCTGTACAACGCCATCACCTATTTGATCATTAACTATGGATATTCCGTATCCTAAATTACTATTTCTAATTGGCGAGTGTAAATTAATAGTCTGAGTTTTTGGAGAACCTTCTAGTCCTACCCATTGTGACCTGTATAGTGCAGCTACACTTAATTGACCTCTTGAGCCTGCATATGCAGGGTTTACTGCTAAAGTATTAAACATATATTGTGTATACTGTGCATCTTGTTGAGCACTAACACTGTCTAAAACTAATAATACTAATATAATTGTTGCAAAAATGCTTCTTTTTATCATTTTATGATATTAATTTTTATTTACTTACGTATAGATAACCACTATCTGTATTGTTATTCCCATTTTGCTCGTAGTTGAAGATATAGTAATAAACTCCCGAAGGTAAAACTTCACCAGCCTTTACTGTAGATCTACCTTTAGATTTACCATCAAAAACATTGTTAATGTTATTGTATCCATCTGCTTCAAAAACAGCAATACCCCATCTGTTGTAAATTTTTAAGGAATTGTTAGGAACTAAGTCTACGTTATCTATCCAAAGGAAATCATTTTTTCCATCACTATTTGGTGTTACCATTTGCATAACAACTACAGCATTTTCATCAGGTGTACTATCATCCATATTATCTAAATAATCTGGAGTACCATCACCATCTGTATCATCATTAGTTGGGTCACCATCACCATCTGCATCTTCATCTGGTGTGTTTATGCCATCTCCATCGTCATCTAAATCTCTATAGTTTACATCTTCTGTACCGTCTGTATCTGGTAAATCGTTTGCTGGATCGTTAATTTCATCATTAACATCAAAACCATCGTTTACATCTGTTCCTTCATAACCATCATCTAAACCATCTCCGTCTGTATCTATAGTAGTATACTGTTGATCTGGAATTCCATCAAAATCAAAATCGTTACCCTCATTATTATCTGGCACTGTGTCATTATCACTATCCAAATCAATATAATCTGGCGTATCCTCACCATCGTGATTATTTGGTGTTAAGCCACCTAAGTATGCGCTATTTACACCATCATTAGCTAAGTAAGTCGCGGCATCATCATTATTAGGAGCAATATAACCAGCTGTTGTTTGCGCTTCTACGTTATCAGGAATACCGTCGTCGTCAGCATCTATATCTAAATGATTTGGTATACCGTCTCCGTCTGTATCTGTAGGGTTAGTTAAAGGATCATTATCTTCATCGATATTTTCATCTTCTACTGTGTCTAAAATACCATCATTATCATCATCTAAATCTACAGCATCTGGAACACCATCTCCATCTGTATCTGTACCAGGTGTATTATCTGTAGGATCTAAATAATCTGGTGTACCATCACCATCTGTATCATCGTTAGTTGGGTCACCATCACCATCTGCATCTTCATCTGGTGTATTTATGCCATCTCCGTCGTCATCTAAATCTCTGTAGTTTACATCTTCAGTACCGTCTGTATCTGGTAAATCGTTTGCTGGATCGTTAATTTCATCATTAACATCAAAACCATCGTTTACATCTGTTCCTTCATAACCATCATCTAAACCATCTCCATCTGTATCTACTCCTGTAAATGTTTGGTCTGGTTCTCCGTCAAACTA
>NZ_MDDP01000024.1 GCF_001999725.1 Cellulophaga omnivescoria | reverse complement strand
TGTAGTGTTTTGTTTCGGGTTGGTTTATAGATTGTGTTTTGGTCAACTACATGTTGTGAATGAGTATGTTTATGGCGTGGTGTTATTCTAGGGGCGCGGCGGCCACCGACAGCTACACGCGGAAGGTCGTCGGCCGCGGCAGATGGGTATAAGAGACCGGCACGAGCGTGACGCTCGCGCTAGCGGGGCATCTAACTAAATTAAATCAGTTTCTTCTTTCTCAAAAATATGAAGAGTTCCACCTGCTGTTAACACAGCAATCATACTATCATTTACCTTAATTTTATCTATATGATACCAGTTATCTTCATTAGAAATTTTTTTGTAATATTTTTAGTCATCAATAAAAATTTTTTAAAAATTATTATTTGTAAATTCTATCACAGCATTTATCATTTTATTTTTTTGAAAGTTTGTGATATCATTCAAATCTGTACGGTTTAAGAGAGAGAGTTTACTTTATCTGCACCTAATTCTTCTATTGCTTTTCTTGTAGACAGTATATTTTTTAATTCCCAACGTTAGCGCAAGCATCTTGCTTGTGCTGTTAAACGCATCTAACTAAATTAAATTACTTTCTCTTTTTCAAAAATGTGCAACGTATAATCATAATCGTGAATAAAAAGCTTGTCTTTATAAAACTGAAAAGAAAATATACCAGTTTTAATACCTAAACTTTCTAAAGGAATAACTTTTTTAAAGTAAGCAGTTTCTTTATCAATACAAACTAAAGATAAGGTGCCAAATTTAGTATAAGCCCATAGCTCATTTTTAAATACGGTCAATTCTTCTATGCCATAAAGAGTTATTAATTTTTTTAGCTGATATTCTTCTTGAAATCTTATGGCATACTCAACTTTACCAGATGCAATAGCTATTTTAGTAAGACTTGTGTTAGATGCTGTGTATAAATATTCGCCAGAAATAACTCCCATTCTTTTAGCTATCTCACTATTAAGAGACCAAACTACTTTACCTGTTTCAATATTTAAGCATATAACAGATGTGCCTTTTAAAATTAGTAAAAGTTGATCTTTAATAATTATTTCATATAGTGTTGTATTCTCAATAGTATCACTCCAAGTAATAAAAGGGATATTTTCATATGATTTTTGCTTGTGATTTATAATTAAATCGATATCAAAAATGAATATTTTGTTGCCTTCATTGCCGTAAAATATTAGCTTTGAATCTGTAATCGCTTTAAAAATTAGCTCTTTGTAAAATGTAAACTCTTTTATAGTGCTTTCAATTTTGTCATATATAAGTAAATTATTTATTGAATTTATAATTATATATCCTTGATTTTCATATGTTAATGCGAATGAGAGTTTTTCCTCAATTTTTACTTTATTATTAGTTTTCAAATTTATTATTTCCGTATATCCATTTTTAAATGATATCAATAAATAATTTCCAGTAAATTTATACCTATGAATTTCGTTAAAATTTAAAATAGTTGAATCTCTTAAGTCTTTGCTTAAAGAAATAATTTTAGATTCTCCATTTACTTTACTATGGTAATAACATTTACTTTCTTCGGAAATTGAAATTTTTCCGGTTTTTTTTATTTTATTTATAAGCTTATATCCTAAATTTCTATCAAACATAAAGCCTATCTCTAATACTTAGCAGCTTTACCATTAGCAGCACTTTTTTTAATAAATGCTCTTATGTCTTGGTTAGCAGATTGTAAATCTTCTTTACGCAAGTACATCATATGTCCGCTTCTGTAGCCTTTAAAAGTAAACCTGTCTTTTAGTTTTCCGCTTGGGTCTGTTTGCCACATACTATATTTAGAGGTAAAGTAGGTTGTAGCACCATCATAATACCCTGTTTGGTACAATACTTTTAGGTATGGGTTTTCTGCCATTGCTTTGCGTAAACCTTCTCTAACATTATTGTTGCTATTATCCCAAGGGTGTACACTACCAAACATATTGTATTTAAGGTCTGTTTTAAAGTTTAAGTGTTCTCTAAGGTAAAAGTTAATTGCAGGTGTAAAAGAGTGTAACCAAGAGGTTAGCTCTGCATTATAGTCGGGCTTTGTACCAGCAGCCATCTTGTCTATACCTAAATATCTAGAGTCTAAACGGCCAATAGTATGTCCGCTTTTATTGCGTAGTAAATCTTTCCAGAAAAAAGAAGTAGGCACCATTAAATTATGGTCTAAAATTGCTTTTTTAGACATACCAGAGTAGTACGCCATTTTTTCTGCAACTTCTTGCTTCTCGGCATCTGTTATAAATCCGCCTCTAGCAATGGCAGGCATAAGCTTGTCTATGGTGTATTGTTCTACTTCTGGTAATACCTCTAACAAGTCTTTTTGTTGTAAAGCAGCAGGTAACATTTTATGGTGCCAAGCAGCAGCAGCATAATAAGGTAAGTTTATACCAGAAGATAAAGGTCCGTCTGCGTTGTATATTTTATAATCTGCTGGTGATACCATAATAACACCATTTAAATACATCCATTGTGACTCTTGCAGTTCTAATGCTAAACCAGATACGCGCGTACCACCATAACTTTCACCAATAATATATTTAGGAGATTGCCACCTGTTGTTACGTGTAACAAAAGTATTTACCCAAGCTGCCAAGTATTTAATATCTGCATTAATACCAAAAAACTGTTTGCGGTCTGGCATTTTTCCGTCTTTTTGTGCTACCATTCTAGAGTAACCTGTATTAACAGGGTTTACGTAAACAATATCTGCTACGTCTAAAATAGAATACGGATTGTCTTTAATACCATAAGGTTGCACAGGGTAACCCTCGTCATCAATATTTAAAATTTTAGGTCCAGTATAAGCAATGTGCATCCAAACCGATGCCGAGCCAGGACCACCATTAAAAGAGATTACCAATGGGCGTTCTTCTCCTTTACTAACATTTGTTCTTTTATAATAGGTATAAAACAAAGTTGCAACTATATTATCTTGTTTATCCCAAACAGGTTGTGTACCAGTAGTGGCAGAATAGGTAAGCTTAGTGTTGTTAATTGTAGCAGTGTGGTTTGTTACTACCGTAGTATCTACAGCAATTTTTAAATCTTGAGCTTTTGTTTGTGTAGTAAAACTAAATACCGCTATAACGGTAACGACTTTTAGGTAAGCTAATTTTTTCATTTTTAAGTTGTAGTTGAGTTCAGATCTAAAAGTATAGAATTACAATAAAGTATAAAAATGTATTCTCTTTTTAACTTTTTTTAAAGGGATAAAAATGCTGTTAACCCTAGATAATCTGCACGTTTTTGGGATGAAATTTTTTGACTACTTTTTTTTAAAATGATTTAAAGGCACTTTTCTGCAGTTCACCGTTTAAAATAGTGCGTTCATTTGATAATTTTAAAAAAGGGTTTTAAGGCGTGGTAACTTTGTCTCAGATTTAACCTACAAATGTTTATTACTATGTCAAAATTTAAATTTTTACCATTAGGACTTTTAGCTTTATTTATTACTATGACATCTTGTACTGCAGAGAGCATTGAGCAAGAAGATGCTATTTATGCACAGGTAGATACGTCTAGTGAATTAGAGAAAGAAGTAATAGAATTGGTAAATGAGTACAGAGCTTCTCAGGGCTTAAATACTTTAGAATATGGTAAAGTAGCATATGGTTATGCTGCACAGCATAATGATTATATGATTGAGGCTGGAAAAATTAGCCACGATAATTTTGATTTACGTGCATCTAATTTAGCAGTAGAGGCAAAAGCAGATTTTGTTTCAGAAAACTTAGCTAAAGATTTTAAAACAGCAAACGGTGTAGTTAAAGCTTGGATTAATAGTCCAACTCACAAAAAAGTAATGGAAGGAGATTTTACATACACAGCTATAAATATTAAAGCTGATGAAAATGGAAAATTATACTTTACACAGTTATATTATAAGTAAGATATTTTTAGGTTAAAATTATCTTTTTTAATAACACTTTTAAGACAATTTAGATTGTTTTAAAAGTGTTTTTTTTGTTACAGTATTTTACAAATAGTTAATTTTTAGTAAATTGAGTTATTTTTAAAAATTACTGCAAACGTTTGCGTAATCTTCAATTTCTTAAAATTTTATGTATTTCATCGAAATGGGGTGTATTTCATCGAGTAAATACAATAAGTGGAGAATACATATACGCAAGGTTACGTTATGATTGTACCAAATTGAAACTTAACCAAAAACTTACTAAATGAAATTAATTTTACCCCAAAAAATTAGACTCATTTTTGTAACACTATTACTCACTAGTATTACAAATCTTAAATCACAAACAAAAAATTACGCTACAACAATTCCTATACAAGATAGGGTAGATAATGCCAATAACGCTGTGGATGGCAATTTGTTAACCAAAGCAGACATTAATGCCGGTTCTGGTGTATTAGTTGGTATTGGCGCTTACTCTGGTTATTTAGAACTTCAGTACCCAAGTAACTTACCAGCAAATACTACAAGTTTCACCAAAATAGAAACTCAAGACGATTTATTGCCTAGTTTGTTAGGAGGTAGCTTAGGAGGCTTATTATCAGATATTACAGGTGTTTTACTTATTGGTAATCAAGAGTTTACTGTAAAAGCGCAAAACAATGCTGTTACAGTATTAGAAAAACAATCTACAGAAGCAAACGGATTCTCTACAGAAGATTTACGTGTTGTAGTAGATAAAGATAACGACTACTTTTTGGCTGTTACACCAGACCAAGAGTACAATAGAATACGTATTGAAAATAGTATAGGATCTCTAATAGGGCTAAACAATACCAGACAGTTAGGTGTGTATGAATCTTATTACACAACAGGAACAGGAGATTGCGGATTACCAAGTTACACTTCTTTTAGCGGTAATGGTATTTCTTTAGACTTACTAAATTTAGGAGGCGCAGGAGTAACAAATCCAAATTTTGCTATAGACGGTGATACATCTACCTACGCAGAGTTAGGCTTAGGAGTTTTAGATGTTGCTGCAAGTATAGAGCAAACCATTTATTTTGACACAGATTCTGGTACAGATGATGTAATATATGTGCGTTTGGCAGTAGATCCTTCTCTAGTTAGCTTAGGGTTACTAAATAATATTAATATTACAGCAAACAATGGAGTACAAGAAGTGTACTCATCTAACATATCTAGTTTATTATCTTTAGATTTATTAGGACTCTTGCAAAATGGTAATAGTACAGTAGTAGCGTTTAAGCCTAGTGCTTCTGTTAATAGAGTTACTCTTAGTTTAGCTTCTTTGTTAAACGTTGCAGTTAGTCAGCAAATTAGACTTTATGACATTTACAGAGCACCAGAACAACCAGTATTTACAGACTCATCTACAAATATTAGTATATGTAGTGGTTCTACAGCAGAAATAACTGCAACCGCAAGTGGCACAGCTGTAGAATTACGTTGGTATGATGCAGAAACTGGTGGTAATTTGTTAGCAACAACCAATTCTGGAGATACATTTACTACACCAGTTTTAAATACAAGTACCACTTATTATGTAGCTTCTGCATATGTAGGTTGTACAGAAGAGTCTCCAAGAGTAGAGGTTCCGGTAACTGTAATGGAAATACCTACTGCAGCAGATATTACTGTAATTGGTAATGAAAACCCTATTTGCTCACAAAGTAGTGTGGTATTAGTACCTTCTAGTGCTATAGATGCAACATACAATTGGTTTTTAGACAGTGCAGAAACAATGCCAATTACTAACGGTATGGTTGTAAACGGAGCAACATACAATATAGATGAAAACGGAGTTTTAACCATTACAGGCTTAACAGATGTTAATAGTCCGTATACCTACTTTGTAGGTAGTACAGATAATATTGCAGGTTGTAAAAATCTAGATGGCGATTTAAAACCTGTAGAAGTAACTATTGTAGATTCTGCAAGTACAGCAGTAGATGTAACTTTAGATACAGATATTAGCTTAGCTAACTTAATTACTATTTTTCAGGTAAACCCAACCACAGACATTACAGGTTCTGTAACAGGAGACGTTAATGTAGGAGATGAAGTTACTGTAGCTATAAATGGTACAACTTATACAGGTATATTAGACGCTAACTTAGATTTTAGTATTACAGTAGACGGTACAGATCTTTTATCAGATATAGATAATTTATTAGAGATTTTTATATCTGGCGGTTTGTGTAGCATTACAGATGATGTTACCGTAACTATACCAGAGTTTATACTAGATAATTTAAATCAGGTTTTTTGTGCATCAGATAATGCAACTTTATTAGATTTAGATGTAAACGGCAACAATGTTGTATTTTTTGATAGTCTTTTAGGTAGTGCTACAGTAGATGCTAATGCAGCTCTAACAGATGGTGGCACATACTATGTAGGACTTTTAGATGTTCCTTTATCTGTATTACCACGTGTACAAATAACGGTTTCAATTTTAGATACTCCTGCACCAACCACAACAAGCACTACACAAGTTTTTTGTGAGGCAAATAATCCGGTAGTTGGAGATATTCAGGTAAATGAAACCGCTGTTGTTTTTTATGATGCGGAAACCGGAGGCACAATGTTAGACCCTTCTACAGCTTTAGTTGATGGTGCAACATACTATGTTGCTAATACAGAAAACGGTTGTGAAAGTAGCACAAGATTAGCAATAACAACTAATATTGAAGAAGCAGAGCAAGCTACGCTTACAGGTATTTTTGAAGATGCTTGTTTAGAAGATAGTTATATGTATACTACAGAAACAGATAAGCAAAATTATGTGTGGACAGTTACAGGAGGTACAATTACAGATGGCGGTACAAGTACAGATAGTTTTGTTACTGTTACTTGGGACGATTTAGATAACACAGAAATTACAGTTACTTATGATAGCGCAAGTGGTTGCACCTCAGAAGAAGCTATATTAAGCGTAGGTGTTATTAGTTGTGGTGAGGTTTTAGGTGAAGAGTTTTGCTTGTTTGTTTATAACGAGTTTTCACCAAACAACGATGGTTATAAC
This sequence comes from Cellulophaga omnivescoria, assembly GCF_001999725.1. Taxonomy (GTDB): domain Bacteria; phylum Bacteroidota; class Bacteroidia; order Flavobacteriales; family Flavobacteriaceae; genus Cellulophaga; species Cellulophaga omnivescoria. Next base: position 101,736 of record NZ_MDDP01000024.1, on the reverse strand, counting down.
GATTTCTTTAAAGTACAGTGTTTAGAAGATTATAGTTCTAATACATTACAAGTATTTAACAGAAACGGAAACCAAGTTTTTGAAGCAGTTAATTATAGTAATAACTGGGATGGTGTAGCAAATGTTAATGGTGTTTTACGTAAAGGAGAACATTTACCGTCTGGTACATACTACTATATTCTTTCTATTCCAGAATTAAACAGAACATTAAAAGGCTGGCTACAATTAGCAAGATAAAACCAAACCTACACAACAACCCCAAAAGAATACCAAAATGATATTAACCAAAAATATAAAATATACATTACTGCTAGCGTTTAGCTTTTTAGGAATATATATATCTAGTGCACAACAGGCACCGCAGTATACACAATATATGCATAATACAATGGCACTTAACTCTGGTTACACTGGTACAAGTGGCAAGCTAGAGGCTACCTTTTTACATCGTTCCCAATGGGTAGGTTTAGAAGGCGCACCAAGTAACCAGTCTTTTTCCATACAAGGTAAGTTTGGAGAAAAAGTTGGTTTAGGACTAAGTGCAATTAATGATAAACTAGGGGCATCTAACAACATTACTGTAAATGGTAACTTTGCTTATGAACTGCCTTTAGGTTACGTAACCAAATTATCATTAGGTATAAACGCTGGTGTAGACATTTTAAACATAGATTGGTCTAAAGGATCTTATGAAGATAATCTGGATCCTGTTTTTAATGAAAATAATAAAGATGTACGTCCTGTTCTTGGAGTAGGAGCATTTATGTACGGTACAAAATGGTACGCAGGTGTATCTACCCAAAACCTTTTTAATTCATCTGTTTTAAAAGATAATGATGAGGTTGTTACAGACCGTAAAAGTCAGTACTACGTAATGGGTGGTTATGTGTTTGATTTGTCTGGTAACTTAAAATTTAAACCAACAGTTTTAACAAAACACGTATCTGGAGCACCAATAACTGTAGATGTATCTGGTAACTTTTTAATAAATGAAAAATTTAGCATAGGAGCAGCATACCGTTATGATGATGCCGTTAGTGCATTAGCAGGCTTTAACATAACAAAAGAGTTATTTGTTGGTTATGCGTATGATTATACGTTAACAGATTTAGGTGATTATAATAATGGTTCTCATGAAGTTATTTTAAAGTACAGTGTTTTTAATTCTAAAAAGAGAGCATTATCACCAAGATTCTTTTAAAAATATAGATATGAAAAAAAGTTTATTCATTTTAAGTATACTTTTTGCTTCATTATCTGTAGCACAAAGTAAAGAAGATAGAGCAGATGTATATTTTGAAGATTTTAAGTTTAGTGAAGCTATAAAATTATATTCAAGTGTAGCATCAGAAAAAAGAAAACCATCGTTACACGTTATACAACGTTTGGCAGATAGTTATTTTAATATAAACGATTACCAAAATGCAAAAAATTGGTATAGTAAGTTATATAGCATAAAAGGGAAAGAAGTAGGAGAGAGTAACTTGATAAAATTGGTACAAAGTTTAAAAGCTAGTATGCATATAGATAGGGCAGATGAACTTTTAAAAGAGTATTACACCAATCCTACCAAATTAAAAATGATTTTATTACAAAAGGCGTATTTAGATAGTATTTCTAAGACAAAACCAAAATACACTATTAAAAATATGCCTTTTAATAGCTCAAAGTCAGATTTTGCACCTGCTATGTACTCAAGAGGATTGGTATTTGCATCTGCCAGAGACACTGCTAAGTCTAATAAACTTTATCCTTGGAACAAACAACCGTATTTAGATTTGTATTTTACAAACCCTAAACAAGAAGATTTTGTGCCAGAAAAGTTTTTAGAAAATATGGAGTCTAGTTTTCATGACGCAACCATAGCAATTTCTAATAATGGAAGAACAGTATATTTTACGCGTAATTTTATTAAAAAAAATAAACTTAATGCCAATGCAGATGGGTTGTCTAATATGCAAATATTAAAGGGTACAATTGCAGATAATAAGTTGGTAAACGTCATGTCTTTAAGTTTTAATAGTAAAAAATATTCTTGTGGCCACCCAGCATTAAGTGCAGATGGGCAGCACTTGTATTTTACATCTAATATGGAAGGCGGTTATGGTTCTAGTGATATTTATGTTGTAGAGCTATCTGCATCTGGAGACGTAGTTGGTAAACCTGTTAATTTAGGGCCAACTATAAATACAAGGGGTAGAGAAATGTTTCCTTTTGTAGATAAGGATGAGTTGTATTTTTCATCAGACGGGCATTATGGTTTAGGCGGCTTAGATATTTTTGCGTCTAAAATACTACCAAATAGTGAGTACTCACTACCTTTAAATATGGGGAAACCTATAAACAGTAATATGGACGATTTTTCTTTTATTAGAGAAATGGCTTCAAACAGCGGCTACATAGCATCTAACCGGTATGGAGGTATGGGAGACGATGATGTTTATCATTTTGAAGGTGCAAAACCTATAAACTGTTTAGAGTATTCTGGCAATGTATATAATAAGCTAACCAAACAACCATTAGAGCGGGTATCAGTTGCTATTTATGATGAAGATGACAGGCTACTACAAAATAGTAAAACAGATGTTAATGGGTATTATAATTTTATTTTACCTTGCAACCAAACAAGTAAAATTGTATTTGCAAAGGATAAGTATTCTAAAAAAACAATAACAATAGAAACTCAAGAAAACCCAGAAGAACCATCATTAAATAATAAAGTATATTTAACACCTTTTGAGAGCTTAGTAGTTAAAGAAGATAATGTAGAAAAAATAAAAGTTGATCCTATTTATTTTGATTACGATAAGTATGATATTACGCCAAGAGCAGAAATAGAATTACAAAAAGTACTTTTTGTATTAAATGAATTTCCAAAAACTAAAATAAAAATAGAATCGCATACAGACTCTAGAGGTAAGGATGCTTATAACTTAGAGTTGTCGGACAACAGAGCAAAATCTACCCGAAGATATTTAGTATCTAAAGGAATAGATATAGACCGAATAGAAAGTGCCAATGGTTTTGGCGAATTAAAACTTAAAAATAAATGTAGCAACGGTGTAAAATGTTCAGAGCAAGAGCATTTAACAAACAGAAGGTCTGACTTTATAATTGTAGCTAAATAACAATACGACTAGTTTTCCCCAAATCTTGAACAAAAGCACCGTTTTTACGGTGCTTTTGTTTTTTGTTAAAGTATATTTAAAATACTGGCTTAATATTGCGTCATTAATTATTTTTAGGGTTAAAAATTAAGAAATATGAAAAAAGTTATAACATTAGTAATGAGTTTGTGTTTGGTTGTAGCGTTACACGCAAACACAACACCTTTAAATTCAGAGATTAAAGTAGGAACAGAACTTAAAATAGGAGCGGCATCATCTGGCACCTATCAGCATTTAGTTTTACCAAGAAAAAACTTTATTATTAAACGTGGTGGACTTGCAAATTACAAAAGCCTAAAAAACCTTAATGTTGTGGTTACTGCTGTAACTACCAACAAAAATGGTGATGTTGAGGTTACATTAAAACGTAAAAACAGTAAAAAGTTTTTTAATAGTCACCCAACAATAAAAGCAAATTATACTAAAGCAATAGCAGAAGAAGAGCTAATAAAGTAGTATAATATATAGTACACTGCCTAAATTATTGGTAAATTTGTATTGTTTTTTAATATTTATTAATAATTTAATTACACTTAATGAGGTTTAAGAGTCTGTTGTTTGTTTTTTATTTGTGTTTTGTAACCGCAACCGGACAAATATCAGATTTTGCTAGATTAGAATATAAGGTTTTACCAAGAGGAAACTCTAATTTTGGGTATAGCAGAGCGCGTGCAGCTGTTAATTACCCAATAGAACTTAAAAATAGCAATTACCTTTTATTGGGGTTAGATTATAGCAATATAGAAATGTCTTTTGACCCTGAAATTGCCAAGTTTAATAGAGATATTATTCAGGATTTTCAGATGTTAGAGTTTAACCTAGCTTATATTAAAAAACTAAAGAATGATTGGCGTTTGGGTGTGCGTTTTACACCCGGATTTAGCTCTAATTTAGGCAGTAAAATAACTTTTGAAGACGCTGTTTTTGCTGGTGACGTTGTTTTTATTAATGACAAAAGAGACGACACAACAATTGATAAGCCTTACCGATTAATTGTAGGAGTATCTTATTCTCAAAACAGAGGTATTTCTTTTCCTTTACCATTTATTAGTTATTACCGTAAATTTCACCCAAAATGGTCTTATAATTTAGGTGTGCCTAAGTCTAATATACAATACCATATCTCTAAAAAATCTAGGCTTAAGTTAGTAACAGAATTAGACGGTTTTACAGCCAACATACAAGAAGGCTTACCTGTTAATAACGAAGAAGATTTGGCAAAAAAAATAAACGTATCTCTTATTTTAGGTGGTTTACGCTACGAGTTTAAAATAAAAGAACACCTAGAACTTTTTTGTAATTTTTCTGGCGTTCTTATGGAAACAGCTGAGTTAAGAAATAAAGACAACGATAAGGTTTCTACTGTAGATAAAAAAAACACCATCTATTTTGGTACGGGAATACGCATAAAAAAATAGCTTAAGATATATCTTTAATTTATCCCTATAAACCGTGACAATTTTATTGTAATGGTTTACTACTTTTACTTTTATGATTAAAGAAATTGCATCTGTAATTATTGTGCTATTAGTGGTTATATTTTTTATAACAAAATCTAAGTATATGCTGTCTAAGAAAAGGGCAGCCAAAAATTTAAATGCTTTTTTAAAGGCAAATTATGGTACTACTTTAAAACACACAGATTTACACAGGTTTTTTAATACGGCAACAATGAATCCTAATTGTTTTAAAGCTGTAATTTATGAAGTTGAAAATCCAAAAATAGAAATGTATTTAACTTTTGATGCAAGTAAAATTGCAGATCAAAAAGATGTTAAATCTATGTATCCAGACGGGTTATCTTTTCATCAATCTTATATACAAAAACAAGAAGTAGTAGCATCACAAGCTATAATAGATGATAAAATGATAGCTCTAGGAGTAAGTTTAGAGTGGGGTTATGATGTTATTAAACTAACTTTTAACAAAGAATATACAGAAACAGAGATAGCACAAAAAGAGCAGTTTTTTTTGGACTTGTTTTGTAAAGAAGACACCGATAAATTTGGTTATTATCACAGTTTTAAATTAGAACTAATTTTTTGTGAAACCCAATATCCAAGCCTATTACATTTTGTAGAAAAAGACAACGGTGTTTGGTTTTTAAAAGACATTAGTTTAAATGAAAATGATGCAACTTTTAAAGAAACTAGAGATGCTATTATTCTTAAAACTCAACATTATTTAAAAACATTAAATCCTAAATTAAAATTACACAACTACTATGGTACATATGTAAATAAAACAGATTTTAACAGGGTTATTTATGTAGAATATACAGAGAATATTAGAACCGAAAAAGAACTTAAAGAAGCAGAAAAAGGAGTCTACATATCACCAGTAAATGGCTATGTTGTTGTGTATTGGAACTTATTTAAAAAGCAAGCACAGCATATTGCTTTTGTTGCATTAAAAGAACATTTATCTTTGAAAGAAATTTTAGTGTACCAAAAAGAAAATTTACTATCAAAATAGTCTAATTTGGTTGCTTTTTAGCGCAATAAGTATATAAAATTGTATATTGTAACTTACAATTTTTATAATACTTTCCAAACCATATATGTTGTTAAAAAAAATAGCAGCCTTTTCATTTTTTTTATTGTGTTTTGTTTTAAAAGCACAGGAGTTTCCTCCAATAAGCATTATAACACCACAAGAATACGCCGCAGAGAATCAAAACTGGGACATTTCTCAAAATCAAGATAATTTAATTTATTTAGCCAATAATGGCGGTTTGCTAGAATATAATGGCGCAGATTGGAAACTTTATGCCGTGCCTAACAACTCCATTGTACGCTCTGTAAAAGCTATTGGAAGTAAGATTTTTACTGGTAGTTTTATGGATTTTGGATATTGGCAGAAAAATGCTTTAGGAGTTTTAGAATATTATTCATTAAAGGAAAGTTTAAATCTTCAGTTATTAGACGGTGAACAGTTTTGGAACATAGAAAAAGTAGATGGTTGGATGATTTTTCAATCGCTCTCAAGAATATATTTAATCAACTTAGAAAAAAAAGAAGTAAAATGTATAAATGCCAAAGGTACTATTGGCAAAATGATATATGTAAACAATACATTATATTATCAAGAATTGGGTGTTGGTTTGTTTAAAATAGAAAATGAAAAAAGGAAACTAGTTAACAACAGTAATTTTTTTAAAGAGAATAAAATAATTACCATTTTTAAACAAAATAACCAATTACTTTATCTTACTGAAAACAATGGTTTTTTTACTATTACCAATAATTTACCTGTAAAATGGCAATCTATATTAGATACAGAGAAATTAAGTATTTACAATGCTATAAAACTACAAGATAATAGTATTGTGTTGGGAACAATATCTAATGGAGTATATTTTTTAAATAAAGATGGTTCATTTAATTACAAGTTAACAAGACAAAAGGGTATTAGTAATAACACAGTACTTTCTTTATTTCAGGATAGTTATAAAAATATATGGTTGGGTTTAGATAATGGTATAAATTTTATAAATAACTCGTCCAGGTTTAACGTATTTACGGATAATGATGGTCAGTTAGGAACGGTGTATACATCTATTGTACATAATGGATATATGTATTTAGGAACAAATCAGGGTTTATTTTATAAAGATGTAACCAAACAAACTAATTTTAGTTTCATACAAGGTACAAAAGGGCAAGTTTGGATGTTAAAAACTATAGATAACACCCTTTTTTGTGGGCACGATAAGGGAACATTAATTATAGATAATAATACGGTTATAAAACAGATAAGTAATTCTCCGGGTACTTGGGATTTTAAACCCATTAATAAAGATAAAAGCCTTGTTTTACAAGGTAATTATAATGGCCTGCACGTACTAAAGAAACAAAACGGAAGTTGGGAGTATAAAAACCGGTTAGAAGGTTTAAATATGTCTAGCCGTTTTTTTGAAAACATAGGGAATACCATATACGTAAATCACGAGTTAAAGGGACTTTATAAATTAAAGGTAGATGCAGATTATAAAAAAGTGCTTTATAAAGAATATTTATCTGTTTCTAAAGAGGGTAGTGGTTCTAATATTATAAAGTTTAACGGCAATTTACTTTACTCATCTTCTCAGGGTATATTTACATTAAAAAATAATGAGTTTGTTAAAGACTCTATTTACACTAATCTTTTTAAGGATTATAGTAGTTTAACTACATTAATGAAAATAAAGGAAGATAGTACCAAATTATGGCGCTTTGCAGATGATAATATTTCTATTTTAAACTTTGGAAGCATAAGCAATGAACCTAAACTTACAAACATACCTGTAGCTCGTAATTTAGTGAATAGCGTAGCTGGTTTTGAAAATATGACTCAGGTAGGAGGTATTGGTTATTTAGTGGGTACATCTAACGGTTACTTACTTTTAAATAATTTAAATACAGCAAATACAGAAAACCTAAATATAAATATAAATGCAGTAGAGGTTTATAAAAGAGATGAACCTAAAATTAGGATAAACTTACAAAAGAATAGTGCACTTAAAAACAAGCAAAACAATATCGTTTTTTATTATAGTTTTCCTTTTTTTAATACAATTGTAAAAAATGAGTATCAATATCAATTAAAAGGCTTGTCTAACAAATGGTCTAATTGGTCACAAAATACGTCTCAACTTTTTGAAAACTTACCTTACGGAGAATATACATTTAACGTTAGGGGAAAATCTGGTAACAACATAACAAACACGGTCAGTTACACTTTTACTATAGATCGTCCTTTTTACCTTTCTAATTTAGCAATTGCAATATACATTTTTGCTTGTGTTTTACTTTTTAAGCTAATAGATGTGTATTATAAAAACAAACAAAAAAGAGCATTGTTAAAAACGCAACAAAAACTCTCCAGAAAAGAGTTAGAAAACAAGCAGCAACTTACCCAGCTAAATAACGAAAAGTTAAAGCTAGATATTGAGAATAAAAATAGAGAATTGGCTATCTCTACAATGAGTATTATTAGAAAGAATGAATTTTTAAATACGATTAAAAAAGAACTTATAAAAGCTAATTTAGGTAACAAAGTATCTTCTGTAATTAAAATAATTGATAAAAATATTAACAATACAGATGATTGGAAACTATTTCAAGAAGCATTTAATAACGCAGACAAGGATTTTTTAAATAAAATAAAAGCAAAGCACAGTGCACTTACTCCTAACGATTTAAAACTATGCGCGTATTTACGTTTAAATTTGTCATCTAAAGAAATTGCCCCTTTATTAAATATATCTCCTAGAAGTGTAGAGGTTAAACGATATCGTTTGCGTAAAAAAATGAATTTACCCCATGAAACTAGTTTAACTAGTTATATTTTGGAATTATAATACTACTACATTTTTAAATTTCACCAATACATTACCACAACATTAACAATTTTAGCTAATATCTAGTTTTAATTTTGTGTTATTTTCTTACAAGCCAAAACACCAGTAAAATCAAGGTGTATATTATGATATCAACATTTTTTACTGTGTTTTTTTGCGGTGTATGTTTTTTGTAGTGTCTCAAATTAAGAATTTCTTAACATTACTTTTTAAATTTGAGAGTACAACAAAAACTATTTTATGAAAACAAAACTTAGCTTATTATTTACCTTTTGTTTTTGTCTCGTATCCTTTGCACAACAAAACAATGTTTCGGGTACAATTACAGAACAAGGAACAGGTTTCCCCATTCCTGGAGTAAGTATAATTATTAAAAATACTATTAAGGGAGTGGTATCAGATTTTGATGGAAATTACACCATTACTAATGTGCCAGAAAATGCAATTCTTCAGTTTAGTTATTTGGGGTATGTTACCCAAGAAATTAAAATAACTAACCAACAAACGTTAAATGTTGTTTTAACAGAAGACGTTTCTAAGTTAGATGAAGTTGTTGTTATTGGTTATGGAGGCCAAAAAAAGAAAGACATTACAGGAGCCGTTTCTATTGTAAGTTCAGAAACAATAGAAGAACTTAGACCTGTAGATGCAGCACAAGCATTACAAGGTACATCTGCTGGTGTATCTGTAACGGCACCATCTGGTTCTCCTGGTGGGCAATTTAATATTACTATTAGAGGTGTAAACTCTAACGGAGACAATGGTCCTTTGGTAATTATAGATGGTTATAAAGGAGATTTAAACAGTATTAATCCAAGTGATATTGAGTCTTTTTCAATATTAAAAGATGCACAAGCTGCCATTTATGGTATAGAAGGTGCAAACGGAGTTGTACTTGTTACTACTAAAAGTGGTAGAAAAAACTCTGCGCTTAAAATTAGTTACAACGGTTATACTGGTATACAACAAACTACCAGACAATTACCGTATTTAAATGCAACAGAATACGCATTGTTATTAAATGAGAGCTATGCTGCAAATGGTCAAGATTTGCCGTATGCAGATGTAAGTAATTTAGGCACTGGTACAGATTGGCAAGATGAGTTGTTTGAGTCTGCACCAATTACCAACCATAACATATCACTTACAGGTGGTGGCGAAAAAAACACCTATTATTTTGGTGGTTCTATTTTAGAGCAAGATGGTATTATTGCTAGTGATAAATCTAATTTTACTAGAGCAAACGTTAAAGTTAAATTGGGTTTTGATGTTACAGATAAATTAAAATTTACCACATCTGCTAACTATTTTAATAATGTTAGAAAAACAATAGGAGAAAATGCATTAGGGTCTCCTTTATTTAACGCGCTTAACTATGCACCAACGTACACTTTAGATCAAGAAGATGCATCAGGCTTTTTAGGTAATGAGGTTATAAACCCTTTATCACAAATAGCAAATACCTACAACAAGTATAACGGTAATTCTATAGAAGGTACTTTTCAGTTAGATTATGAACCTTTAGACGGATTAAAAATTACTTCTCGTATAGGTTTAAAATCATATAATGATACGCAAAAATCATTTGCACCAATTGTAAACTATGGTTCTGGTAAAGTTTTTAATACAGACCGTAGTAGTGTTACACAAACAAAAAACACCAACAACTCATACACTTGGGACACTTTTATTACTTACAACAGGACTTTTGCAGAAAATCATAACGCTACAGTTACTTTGGGTACAAGTGCACAAAGAGCTTGGGGAGATAATTTACAAGGTACCGGTTTTGATGTGCCTAACAACTCTTGGGAGTTTGCAGACATATCATTAGCAAATGGTTTAAGCGAAGCAAAATCTACAAGTTCTTATATTTATGATTCTAGATTATCATCATTCTTTACAAGGTTACAGTATGATTATAAAGGAAAATATTTACTTTCTGCAATGGTGCGTAGAGATGGTACATCAGACTTTTCACCAAGTAACAGAATAGATTATTTTTCTTCTGCTACAGCAGGTTGGATAGTTTCAGATGAAGCTTTCTTAGAAGATTCAGACGTTATAAACTTTTTAAAGCTTAGAGCTAGTTATGGCTCTTTGGGTAACAATGTGGGAGTAGATCTTTATAGAGCATTACTTAGTGGTGAGGCTACTTATGTTTTAAATAATGGTTTAGTAACTGGTACAGCAAACGGAAGAATTCCTAACCCTGAAGCTACTTGGGAAACTGCAGATAAATTAGATATTGGTTTAGATTTAAACTTGTTTAACAATAAATTACAGTTTACTGCAGATTATTTTGTAGAAGACCGTAATGATTTATTAATAGCAAACTTTCCTGTGTCTGGTATATTGGGAGCTTCTGCTCCTGGTGCAGGTTTACCAACGGTTAATGCTGGTACTACACGTACAAAAGGTGTTGAGTTTTTTGTAAACTACAAAGAGAGTTTTTCAGATAACCTATCTGTAGACCTTAGTTATAATGTTACTAAAGTAAATGGCGAGGTAACATCTGTAAACAATGATATTGTATCAGAAGGTGGTTCTTTTAGTGTTGGCCAGCCTGCAATTACACGTATGGAAGTTGGCCAGCCTATTGGTTATTTTTATGGACTTAAAACAGATGGTGTTTTTCAAAACCAGGCAGAGGTAAATGCAGCACCATCACAAGAAGGTTTAGGTTCTGCTGCTGCTCCTGGAGATTTAAAATATGTAGATACCAATAATGATGGTGAAATTACCATTGCAGACAGAACATATTTAGGAAAAGCACAGGCAGATTACATAATGGGACTAAATTTAAGAGTTAACTACAAAAATTTAGATTTTGGAACCTATATGTATGCAGAGTTAGGTAAAGAAATGGTTCGTAATTATGAAAGAGATCAACCTAACATAAACAGATCTAGTCTTTATTTAAATAGATGGACAGGAGAAGGCACTAGTAATACAGTACCAAGAGCAACCATAGGAGCAACTACTAACAGGTTATTCTCAGACTTTTTTGTTGAAGATGCATCTTTTTTAAGAATACAAAATATACAATTAGGCTACACATTACCAGATGAGTTTTTACAAAAAATAGGTGTTAGCAAATTACGTATATATGGTTCTGTTAACAATGCATTTACGTTTACAAAGTACAATGGTTATGACCCTGCTGCGCAAGGCGTTAATCAAAACGGAAATTTAGATGTATTCTCTAGCGGAATTGATTACGGATTTTACCCAGTTTCAAGACAGTTTATTTTAGGTTTAAATCTTTCTATATAAAACAAAAAATATGAAAACATATATAAATAAAACCATCACTAGTTTGTTTGTAATACTATGTGTAATTACAAACAATGCTTGTAGCGATTCTTATTTAGAAGAAGTAGATAGGTATAGTATAGATTCGGAAAATTATTTTAATTCTGAAGAAGATTATTACAATGCTTTAATTGGTGCGTATGACTTATTACAGTCTACGTATGTAAATGTAATTTTAGGCGAAATTGCATCAGACAATACATTAGCAGGAGGAGAAAGCGCTACAGATGTAGTTGGTTTTCAGCAAATAGATGATATGATACATACGCCAGTAAATAGTAATTTAAGAGACATTTGGAACTGGATGTTTGCAGGCGTTAGTAGAGCAAACTTTATACTAGAATTTCAAGATAAAACCGAGTTTGAAGGTAAAAATGTAATAATTGCAGAGGCTAGTTTCTTAAGGGCATATTACTATTTTGAGCTGGTAAAATGGTTTGGTCCTGTGCCTGTTAAAGAAACTCGTTTTGAGTTAGGTGAAGAAACAACGTTACCAAGATCTTCTGTTACAGAGGTATATGCTTTAATAGAAAAAGACCTAAAATTTGCAATAGATAATTTAGAGTATACAGCGCCAGAAGTTGGTAGGGTCACCAAAGGTGCAGCACAAGCGTTGTTAGGCAAAGCTTTTTTGTATCAAGAAAAATTTTCTGAAGCAGCTATTATTCTAGATAATTTAATACAAAACGGGCCATATGACCTAGTAACAGATTACAATACTATTTTTGAAAACAATGGAGAAAACGGAGTAGAATCAGTTTTTGAAGTCCAGTACTCAGATGCAGAAGGTGCAGGTTTTGGTTGTTTACAATGTAGTGAAGGCAATGTAGCTGTAGGTTTTAACGGTATTAGAAATTACTCTGGACCAGAGTTTGACTCTGGGTTTAGCTTTAATGTTCCAACGCAAGAAGTGGTAGATGCTTTTGAAGACGGAGATTTACGTAAAGAAGTTGCTATTTTAGATATAAACGCTTGGGCTGCACAAACAGGTGCTACTTTTAGTACTGGTAATGAACATACAGGGTATTACAACCGAAAATATATTGCTAGAAAAGGAGATTTAAATACCGGAGATCAAAATCTTACAAATCCTAATAATTACAGAGCAATACGTTTTGCAGATGTTTTATTAATGGCAGCAGAGGCCTACAATAGAGGCGGAATTAGTGATACTAAAGCACAGACTTATTTAAACAGAGTTAGGGAAAGAGCCTTTGGAGCACCAAATGATGTTACAGCAACTGGTGTAGCGCTAACAGATGCTATTGCACACGAAAGAAGAGTAGAACTGGTAGGAGAAGGCCACCGCTTTTTTGATTTAGTTAGAACCGGTAAGGCTGCGCAAGAAATTGATGGTTTTACTGAAGGAAAAAATGAAATCTTTCCAATTCCTATTGAAGAAATACAGTTTTCTAATGGTAATTGGCAACAAAATCCTAATTATTAAAAACCATAACTATGAAAATATTTAAATATACATTGCTTCTTTTCAGCTTATTTTTTATAAGCTGTTCAGAAGATGATAATACAGATTACGTAAACAGTATTGCAGCACCAACAAATGTGTCTGCAAAAGTGAGCGTAACACAAGATAATACAGGTGTTGTGAACATTACACCTATAGCAGAAGGCGCTACTACTTATACGGTAGATTTTGGAGATGGCTCAGAAATTATAGAAGCCGTTAAACCAGGTAATACTATAGCGCATACGTATGCAGAAGGTAGTTATGATGTTGTTATCACAGCTATTGGTTTAAATGGTAAAAAAACTACAGTTACACAAACTATAGAAGTTTCTTTTAAATCACCAGAAAATTTAGTGGTAACTATAGAAAATGATGAGGCAGTATCTAAACAAGTAAATGTAACTGCTAATGCAGATTTTGCATTGTCATATAAAGTATATTTTGGTGAAACAGAAGCAGAAGAACCTGTAGAAGCCGCAATAGGAGAATCAATTTCTTATACCTATCAAGAAGCAGGCACGTATACCATTAAAGTTGTTGCAATGAGTGCTGCAATTGCTACTACAGATTATGAAGAAGAGTTTGTAGTTACAGCAATTGTACAACCACTTAGTTCTGCAGTTACACCACCAAGCAGAAACCCAGAAGATGTTATATCTATCTATAGTGCTGCTTATGAAGATGTTGCAGGTACAAATTACTTTCCAGATTGGGGACAAGGTGGCCAAGGTAGCGGATGGACAGAGTTTGATCTTAACGGTGATACAATGTTACAGTACATTAATTTAAGTTACCAAGGTATTGCTTTAGCAGATGGTACTACTATAGATGTGTCACAAATGGAATATTTACATTTAGATGTTTGGACATCTGGTGATGCTACAGATTTAGAAACATCATTAATTAACAATGCGTCTGGTGTAGTTACAGAAGCTCCAGTAACATCTAGTTTATCTGCAGGCGAGTGGACAACTATAGATATTCCTTTGTCAGATTATACAGATCAGGGTTTAACAGTCTCAGAAATTTTTCAGTTAAAATTTGTAGGTACACCGTGGGCAGAAGGTACAGTGTTTATAGATAACATATACTTCTACAAAGCACCATCTAACATACCAACAGGTTTAGTAGGTACTTGGAGACTTGCAGAAGAGGCTGGTTCTTTAGGAGTTGGACCATCTCCAGGAGATATTAGTTGGTTTAATTGTGATGCAGAATGTGTAGCTCTTAGAGCTTGTTATTATGATGATACTTATGTTTTTGGAGCAGATGGTTCTTTTACAAATAATTTAGGGTCTGAGTCTTGGATTGAAGGCTGGCAAGGCGGTTCTGATGCTTGTGGCGCTCCAGTAGCTCCGCATGATGGTTCGTCTGCAGCTACATACACGTATAATGAGGCAGCAGGTACAGTTACTGTAAATGGTACAGGCGCTTACATTGGTTTAGCAAAGGCTAATAACCAAGGAGAATTGCCAAACGTTGCGGTACCAAGTGCTATAACCTATAATGTTTCATTTTTAGATGCTAACACTATTTCTGTATACGTAGAGGCTGGTTCTGGTGTTTTTTGGCAGTATAAATTAGTAAGAGACGGTGCTGTTGTTTCACCAATTGCAGGTACCTGGAAATTAGCAGAAGAGGCAGGTTCTTTAGGTGTTGGTCCTGCTCCAGGTGACATTAGCTGGTTTAATTGTGATGCTGACTGTGTAGGTTTAAGAGCTTGTTATTATGATGATACATATGTATTTGGTACAGATGGTTCTTTTGTAAACAACTTAGGAGCTCAGACTTGGGTAGAAGGATGGCAAGGTGGTTCTGATGCTTGTGGTACTCCAGTAGCTCCGCATGATGGTTCTGCAACAGCAACATACAATTATGATGCAGCATTGGGCACTGTAACAATAAGTGGTACAGGTGCTTATATTGGTTTAGCAAAGGCTAATAACCAAGGAGAATTACCTAATGTAGCTGTGCCTAGCGAAATTATTTATACAGTTTCCTTTATAGATGCAAATACAATGTCTGTTTACGTAGAAGCTGGTTCTGGTGTTTTTTGGCAATATAAATTAGTAAGAATATAAAAAGATAAAAAAATGAAAACAATAAAATATAATATGATTTTCTTTCTGTCGGTATTGCTACTATTTTCTTGTCAGGAAGATGATGCAACTATAGGAGGCATAATTGCTCCGTCTAACGTAACACTAGAGGCGGTTGTTGTTGGTGCAGATGACGCTAATCCTAATGGAGATGGTAGCGGATTTGTAACACTTAAAGCAAATGCAGTTAATGCAATTAGTTATAAGTTTGATTTTGGAGACGGCATAAGTGAAGTGTCTCCTTCTGGAGAAATTACACACAGGTTTAGCGTTGTAGGTGTAAATACATTTACAGTGGTTGTAAATGCTATTGGTACAGGAGGTTTGTCTTCTAGCACATCTGTAGATGTAGAGGTTTTTAGTTCTTTTGATGACCCAGAAGTAAAACAGTTTTTAACAGGAGGTTCTACCAGAACTTGGTATTTAGCAGCATCAGAAGTTGCACATTTAGGCGTTGGTGGTAATGCAGATATAGCTCCAGATGCTTTTTGGTTTCCTTCTTTTTTTGCTGCACAACCGTTTGAAAAATGTGGCATTGAAATTAGCAATTGTTTGTGTGATGATGAGCTAATATTTTCACTAACTGCAGACGGACAATTAACCTATCAATTAAACAATAATAGTGGTACTTTTTTTAATGCTAGTCACCAAGATATAGTAGGGCAAAATGCAGGTGAAGATGCTTGTTTTGAGTTTGATACTTCTGGTACAAGTATAGTTTCTTTAGCACCAACTAGTATAGACTGGGAAACTGTTCCAGATCCGGATTTTAGACCAAGAGGTACGGTGATGAACTTTTCTAATAATGCTTTTATGGGATATTATGTTAGCTCTTCTTCTTATGAAATTTTAGAGATATCTGATACAGAAATGTATGTAAGAACACAAGATGGTTTAAGCCCAGAATTGTATTGGTATCATAAATTTCAAACTAGTCCAGCAGAAGACTCTTTTCAGTCGGTTTTTACAAACTTAGTTTGGTCTGATGAGTTTAATGATGATGGTGCACCAGATGCAACTAAGTGGGGTTATGACTTAGGTGCTGGTGGTTGGGGAAACCAAGAACTGCAAACATATACTAACGACCCTAAAAATGTTATTGTAGAAGACGGGTTATTAAAAATTACTGCAATTGCAGAAAATGGTGGCTATACTTCTGCTAGATTAAAGTCTGAAAACCTAAGTGAGTTTACATATGGTAGAGTAGAGGTAAGAGCTAAATTGCCTGCTGCACAGGGTACTTGGCCAGCAATATGGATGCTAGGAGCTAATTTTGATGAAGTAGGATGGCCAAATTGCGGAGAAATTGATATTATGGAGCAAACCGGCCAGGATAAATCTAAAACTTCTGGAGCGCTGCACCAACCTGATGCTTTTGCTGGTAATGCGTTTACAAATGAAATAGCCAATGAAACATCTACAACAGAATTTCATAATTATAGTGTAGAGTGGACAACAGCCGAAATAAAAATATTAGTAGATGACACTGTATTTTTAACGTATGCAAACACAAATAGTACACCATTTAATCTAGACTTTTTTATGATTTTAAATGTAGCAATGGGCGGTACATTAGGTGGTACAGTAGATCCTGGTTTTGTTCAGGACTCTATGGAAATAGATTATGTTAGAGTTTATCAATAAAAAATAATATGAAAAAAGTAATTATATATAGTATACCAATTGTTATGGCAATTGGTATACTATCTTGTAAAAACTCAACGCCAAATAATTTTTCTAATAGTTTAAATATAGATCAAAAAGTAGATTCTTTACTTTCTATAATGACTTTAGAAGAAAAAATTGGACAAATGAACCAATACAATGGCTTTTGGGATGTAACTGGTCCTACTCCAAAGGATGGCGATGCAGCTAAAAAATATGAACATTTACGTAAAGGTTATGTAGGTTCTATGCTAAATGTAACAGGTGTTAAAGATGTTAGAGCAGTACAAAAAATAGCAGTAGAGGAAACTAGACTAGGTATTCCTTTAATTATTGGTTTTGATGTTATACACGGATACAAAACAATAAGTCCAATACCGTTAGCTGAAGCAGCAAGCTGGGATTTAGATGCAATTAAAAAATCGTCAGAAATAGCAGCATTAGAATCTTCTGCAGCAGGTATAAATTGGACATTTGCGCCAATGGTAGATATCTCTAGAGATGCTCGTTGGGGACGTGTTATGGAAGGTGCAGGTGAAGATACATACCTAGGATCTAAAATTGCTGTGGCTCGGGTGCAGGGTTTTCAAGGTAGTAATTTAGCAGATAAGGCTACAATTGTGGCTTGTGCTAAGCATTTTGCTGGTTACGGTTTTTCAGAGTCTGGTAGAGATTACAATACGGTTGATGTAGGTACATCTACCTTAAATAATATAATTTTTCCTCCCTTTAAGGCAACTGTAGATGCTGGTGTAAAAACATTTATGAATTCTTTTAATGAGTTAAATGGAGTACCTGCAACAGGAAATGCATTTTTACAAAGAGAGGTTTTAAAAGATAAATGGAATTTTGATGGTTTTGTGGTTTCAGACTGGGGATCTATTAAAGAAATGATTGCTCACGGATATGCAAAAGACTTAAATGCAGCAGCAGAGTTAGCAGCAAATGCTGGTTCTGATATGGATATGGAATCTTATGCCTACGTAGAAGAATTGAGTAAGTTAGTAAAGGAAAACAAAGTTTCTGCAAATTTTATTGATGATGCTGTAAAGCGAATTTTAAAAGTAAAGTACGAACTAGGACTTTTTGATGATCCTTACAAGTATTGTAATGAAGAAAGGGAAAAAGAAGTAACCGGAAGCAAAGCAATTAACGATGCTGTTTTAGATGTAGCAAAAAAATCTATTGTGCTGCTTAAAAACGAAAACAATTTATTGCCTTTAAAGAAAAACGGACAAAAAATTGCTTTAATTGGTGCCTTAGCAGCAGATAAAACTAGTCCGTTAGGTAGTTGGAGAATTGCTGCCGAAGATAGTACTGCAGTATCTGTTTTGGAAGGGATGAAAAACTATACAAACAATACACTTACCTATGCAAAGGGAGCAGATGTTGCTGTAGGTAAAACAGAGTTTGCTTTTGAATTAAAAATAAACACTACAGATAAAAGTGAATTTTCTAAAGCTATAAACACAGCTAAAAATGCAGACGTAGTAGTTATGGTATTGGGAGAGCACGGTTACCAAAGTGGTGAAGCTCGTAGCAGAACAAGTTTAGATTTGCCTGGGGTACAACAAGAACTTTTAGAAGCTGTTTACGCAGTTAATAAAAATATAGTTTTGGTTTTAAATAACGGAAGACCTTTAGCTATTACATGGGCAGATGAGCATATACCTGCAATAGTAGAAGCTTGGCACTTAGGTACACAAACTGGTAATGCTGTAGCACAAGTTTTGTATGGAGATTATAACCCCAGCGGTAAATTGCCAATGACTTTTCCTAGAAATGTAGGACAAGTACCAATTTATTACAACTATAAAAATACAGGTAGGCCATCTACAGACAATCCTGATATTGTTTTTTGGTCTCACTATATAGATGAAAGTAACAAGCCATTATACCCCTTTGGTCACGGCTTAAGTTATACCAAATTTAAATATCGTAATTTAAAGGTAGTTAAGTTGCCTAATAACGAAGTAGAGGTTTCTGTAGAGGTAACTAATATAGGTAGTGTAACGGGAAAAGAAGTTGTGCAATTGTATATTAGAGATTTATTTGCCAGCGTAACAAGACCAGTTAAAGAATTAAAAGGGTTTAAAATGGTAGAATTAGAGCCAAATACAACCAAAAATATTACATTAAAACTAACAAGTAAGGAACTAGGCTTTTTTAACAATAAAGGAGAATTTGTAATAGAGCCGGGTGATTTTAAAGTTTTTGTGGGCGGAAGCTCTTATACCAGTTTAGAAGCAGATTTTACATTGTAAAGTTATAGTTTATAATTATTTTTTAATACCTAAAAAAGCCTCAGTTTATAATAATTGAGGCTTTTTGCTTAAGTAATTAGTAGTGTCTTAGTTAAAAACTATAGCTGTTTTATTTTTTATACTGTAGTTGGCAGCTTCAAATAGTGTTAACCAAACTATTTTCTCTATCCAAAAATCTCCTTGGTTGTCAATGGTACTGTATAGGGTATTTGCATTTAACACCTCTAAATTTTCATTTAGTTCTACACCTAACTTTTTTGCAACGCTTTTTAAATCTGTTAGTAAGCCATAAGTAGAACCAACCATAGCTCCTTGTACAGGATACTCTTCTGTATCAAAAATAACGTCTTCAAAATCTATAGGAATATAATAACCAGCACAATCTGAGTGTACTAAAAGGTGACTATAAAACATAGATGATTCTTCTTCTACAATAGCATCTGTTGCAGGATCTAAATTTTCATCAAAAGGAATAGGAGTCCAATTTTCATCATTCATATGATATGCAAAAAATCGTCTTAAATAATGTAGAAAAGAATACGGAAATCCACCAACCTGTAACGGATCTACATCTAATTTATTAGGTTCTAAATGTGGTTTGTAGCCATTTAATTCTAATAACTTATTTACTTGATCAAATTCAGCTTTGTAAGCCTCATAGCCCTCAGGCTCATTATTTATAAAGTCGGCTAAAATACCGCTGGTAATACTTAATCCCATTTTCTATTTTTTATAACTTATTTTAATCGCAAATTGTATAAATTATAGACTTTTTATCTATTTTAAATTGCTTTTGTTCTTGGGTTACTTCCTGTAACATTTCATATTTATTTACTTGTAAAAAGTTGTGATAATCACTTGTTTCTTCTTCGTAAGTAGCCGCAACTTTTCTTTTGTATTTATAATTATTTAGTTTTTTATTGTATTTATAGTTTTTAGAATTTATTTCATCACTCTTAAATTCTTTATAACCAAAGTTGTAATAAACAGTTTTGGGAGTAAAGTTAATGGCAGACATTTCTTTTATAAATGTGTCATTTTCTGAGCCTGGTTTTGGCAAAGGAGATTTTTCTGTTATTTGATGCTCACTAAAAACTAATTGGTTACCATCTATTAAAACTCTAATAGGCATTTTATTTTCTTCTCTTGTATACTCAAAAATAATAAAGTCATTAAAACTAGTAGTGTTTTTAAAATTGTATAGTGTTATTTTTTGATCTTCAGATTCCTCATAAGACTGGTTAAATGCTAAGGATATTTGTTGGGGCACACTAGCTGTTTTATGCACGTAGGGAAAATCAAAACAATTGGCATCTTTATTAAAAATAGGAGTTAGGTTTATAGGGCTTTTAGTAGTCTTATTGTATGTAATTAATGTTCTATAACTAAACCTATCCCCTAAAAAAGAGGTTTTACTAGAGTCTCCAATACTAGGGTTGTAACGACCGTATACGCTAAAAGGATATTTAGTTTTATTAGGGTTTAGATGTAAATATTTTTCTTTTACAACACGCCAAGTACCTACTTGTACTTCTCCAAAAGAAGCTATTACATATTTGTTATTATGGTAAAGAAATAGGGTTGGACTACCCTCTGGAGACCTATTACCAAAAGATAAACCATAACTACCAAGTAAACCTTCTTCTATGTTTTTATATTGTTTTTCTGTGCTGTATAAAGAGTCCATATTAGTAATTAAGTAACTTTCTCTAAGCTTTGTTAATTTAGTTTCTATAGCAGTGCAATTTTCAAATAATTTAGATTGTAAAAGTTTATTATACTCATTAAAAGTAGTTTGTTTAAGTACTTTAGTAGAGTCTTTTGCATTAAGCGCTGTACAAGATTTTAGTTTTATTTCAAAATCTGCTTGGCTGTCTATATAATCTATATTATCTATACAATTACAACTTGCAGAAGCTTTATTAGTTACAATTTCTTCAATACTTTGTGCACTACTCGTAAATATGGTTGTAAAAAAAAGGAGAATAAATAGTTTTATGTTTTTCATAGAAATTTGGTTAGTGAAGTTATTAGTTGTTATAATTGGTATTGTTTGCTAATTTTTTGTTCTGGATTAACACAGAATAAGTATAAGGTTACTAAAAAAATCCACTCTAAAGGTTTCATTAAAATATAGGTGATATTAGAGCCTATTTTGGAGTTAATTTTTAATGATAAATTATAGCCATACTTATCATAATTTCGTCTAATAAATGAGTGTAAACCAGGAGACATATCTGTAATCATTTCTTCAAAAGCATTTGCAACTTGTAATTGTCTATTTACAATTATTATCCTATTATGTCTTTTTCCTAAACAAATAGGTTTTACAATTTTAGGATTTCCTTTAGCGGCTACAGTGCATAAATAATGACCTTTGTGGTCTAGAATAGGAGGGTGCATTTTTTGTGAAAAAGCCCAAGTTGTAGTTTCTGTAAACACCTTGGTAATAGAGTTCACGTCTTGTCCAAATAGCATTAAAATAATTGTAATTAAGGTAAAAACAGGAATAAACAATAGTAATGCCCAAACGGACTCGTTAAACCTACTAGCTAAAAAGGTATTACAACTATTAAGAAATTTATTTTTATAAGCTTTGTCTTTTGCTTGAATTTTTTCTTCTTTAATTATTTTAAAAAGAAGTCCTACAGCAATAATTAAACTTATAGCAGGTGTAAATACAAATAAGAATGTACCAGAGTTTTCTTTATACATACCTAAAGTTTCCAGGTTATGAGTTGTAATTTGTATGAGTATAGCAGTATTAATAAATAATCCTATTACTAAAAAAACTAAGAAAAAAACAAGGGATAAAGGAGGCAGTTTACGGCCTTTAATCCATATAAAACCAGCAGAGATGTTAAAGAAAATAAAATAAACAATAAGTGTTAATATGTGTTTGCCGCCAAACGGTATGTAACATTCAGAATCTACTGGGTCTATGGCTTCTGTATGCTGGTGTATGTGTGTAAGTAAACCAAGTCCAAAAAGAAGAAAAGAAAGTATGTAGAAAACAAATACAGTAACCTCTAAATTACTTATGCCTTTTTTGTTTTTCTTTATTGCTTTAACAGTAAAAAATATTAGTACAAAAAATAAAACGAGTAATAAAGGGATAATCATTGACATTAGCTTTTCTTTTTAATTAAACACAATACTTGTTTCTTAGTTCTTTTGCTTCTTTATCTGTTTTATAACCGTGTAATAGTAGTCCTTCTGTACAATTAATTTTTTTAGAGGTTATTTGCTTAATAACAAATGCTTTATAATCTTCGGTTTTGTTAAAATCTGAAGGTATTAGCTTAATCAATTTTTTAACATTTTTAATACCTAATTTTTCACTTAAGACTAAATTAAAAATTGTTTTTTTTAGTTCTATTGTATGTATAGAGTGTTCTAATTTAAAGTTATATGTAAAAGATTTATCCCAGGTAGTTATAACTATTGTGTTTTTAATGCCTAAGCTTTTCTTATGTATAGGGTTTCTGTAATACTGGTCTATAGTTTGTCCGTAATAGGCATCTATATTAATTTTTAAGTCAGTAACATCTTCATAGTTAATTTTGTTATTGTAATCAATAATAAATTCATTAGTACTAAACTCTATATGTCCTTCCTTTACACAGTTAATTAATTCATAATCATAAAATTGATATATATGTGCCACACCAAAAAATAGCATAGAAATTATAAATATGGGAACAATTATTGGCAGAATATTATCGGTTAATGGAAATTTAGTATTTAAAAAAAGTATTATAAATCCAAAAACAAAAAGAGCAAAACTAGAATAAACTATTTGTTTTGTTATAGAAAGTTTTTCTTTAATAATTCTGTATTTATAAGCAGTAAATTTCAAATTACATTAGGTATTTATTTAAATTCTATCTTTGTTCTTTAATAATATCTGCTACAGCTTGTTTGTACTTAAATTGGTTACCAGCCTTTTTTATTGCTTTGTATGTTTTTTTTGGGTTGTTAGTTGCTAATGAAAAGAACTCCCAAAATCCTAACATTTTCATTTTTATTGGTGTTGGCCCAGACAATAATTCATCATACTGATGGTAAATAGTATCGTGAAATTCTTTAAAAATCTGCCATCTACCTTTAGGATATTCTGTTGTGTTGTTTTTTATCATATTTGGTAAAAACGGATCTGAAATTAATCCACGTCCAATCATAAAATGTTGTATGCTAGGAAACTGCTCTTTCATTTTTTTAAATTGAGCAACAGTTGTTATATCGCCATTATAATACAATGTATGTTTGGCAACATCCACACATTTTTGAAAACCTTCTAAATCTACACCGCCTTTATACAATTGTTTGCCTAGTCTGGCGTGTATAGCAATACTTTTTAAAGGATATTTATCTAATACAGAAAAGGATTCTAGTATTTCATTACTATTCTCGTATCCTAATCTCATTTTCATAGACACGGTAACATCTGTTTCGCTATGTGCACGGTCTAAAATATGGTCTATTTTCTCTGGGTTACAAATAAGTCCAGATCCCATACCACTATTTGTAACCATAGGATAGGGGCAACCTAAATTCCAATTAAGTTCTTTATACCCCAAAGACTGTATGTATTTTATTGCAAATATAAATTGGTCTGCATCTGCCGTCATTACCTGTGGTATAAGGTTTAAAGATGTATTTACCTCTGGGTTTAAATCTCTTTGGTAAGAGCCCTTTATAATCATTTTTTTATTAAACCTAATATAAGGCGCATAATAGGTATCTATACCACCAAAAAACTTTTGATGCGCATTTCTAAAGTTATAATCTGTAAAGCCTTGTAAAGGGGATGATAATAGTTGGTATGACATTAATTATTTTTAAGCAGCAAATATAAACTTTTGCATTCCTCTTTTATTGGTTATACGTTTATTTAGAAATTACTTTATTATTTTAATATTCAACTTCATTAGAAATTGTACCATCTAGTTTATAATATTTCCAAGTACCAGTTTTTTTGTCATTACTGTAGTAGCCTTCGGATTTTAGTTTTCCTGAAATGGAGTATTGTTGGTACAAGCCATCTAACACGCTGTAGGAGTTATAATTATTTTTCTTTTTTGATATAACCTCACTTAAGTTTCCATTTTCAGAATACTTCTTTTGAACTAATCTACCAAAGTAGCTTTCATTTTCATTAGAAGGATTCTTTTTATGATCAAATTGTTTAATTATTGATGATAAATTACCATCGTTATGATAGTAATAATCTATCATTTCACTAGGAGCACAACAATGATCTGTTTCGTATTTATGGTTATGCATTATTTTGCCATCTTCTTTATACTCTTTCCAATATCCAATTTTTTTTCCTTCTTTTCTTTGTCCTTCCTCTTTTAATTGTCCGTTATTAAAATACTCTTTATACGCACCGTTTAAAGCTTGGTTTTTATAAGTAGCTAATAATCTTAACTGTCCATTTTCATAATAAACCTTTCTTGTACCTTCTTCTTTTTCATTATCGTATTCTACTATAGACTTCAAAGTTTTGTTGTCATTAAAATACTCTTTCTTAACATAATTGTCTTTTGCCTTTGCAGAAAAATTAATTTCTTTTGTGAGGTTACCTGTTTCATCATACGTTTTCCAAACACCTATTTTATTATGGTTTTTATAAGCACCAGATTCAATAACAATTTTAGCATCACTCATTTTACCTAAACGTATTACATCTTGTTTGTTTTGTAAATAACGAGTAAAATTTCCTGTAAATTTTTCATTTTCATCATAATAACCTTCATCTAATACATAAAAATTATCTTTAAAACCTTCTGGAGTATATTTGTATGCGCCTAATTTTTTATTATTAACATAGTTGTACTCAAAAAATAAAGTGCCATCATCATTAAACTTTGTATGCTTGCCATTTTTTACTCCGTTGGTGTAATTTATGGTTTCTTTTAATTTTCCGTTATAATTATAATACTCTTGTGTGCCTTCTAAAATACCATTAATTGCTCTGGTAATTTTATCTGTACTACCATCTCTGTTTTTATATTTTTTTTCTATGATATTACCGTTAGGTGTTTTTACAACCTTAGTGTCTATTATGTTTAAAAGTCCATCTTCTAAAGTGTAAGTGTTTTTTAGTTTACCCGTTTCTAAATCATAATCATTCATTGTTCCGTTACCATCTTTTAAAGTGCCGTACTCAATGTTATTACCTTGCTTATTTTTAAGTGAAATTATGTTATGTATTAAGCCATTTTTATACTCAGTAGACTTATGCAATTTTCCATTATCAAAAAATATGTTTTGTATACCCACATTTTTACCATTAGAAAAAGTTCCAGTTTGACCAATTTTTCCGTTTTTATGATAATAAATATATGGACCATTTTCTCTATCATCTAGGTAGTTAATTTCGGCTATCAAATTTTCTGTTTCATTATATAATAACCATTTACCATTTTTTTTTCTGTATGCTCCAAATAAACTAGCAACAGCATCTTTTTTAACAATAAAATTACCTTTAGCTTTTAATTTTTTGTTTTCATAGAAGTAACTTATTTCACCTATTTCTTTATGGTTCTTAGTTACCGCAGTATCTCTAGTATATGTAATTTGTTCTACTAAAATATTATCTTTATTATATTTACTTTCTACTATGGCATTGCCGTACACTTTATGTTTTATATTATTTCTGGTAGTGCGTTGTGCTGTTATGCATAAAACACTTAATAATGTACATATTAGAACTATACTTTTTTTCATTTGTAGTTATATTAGCGACTTTTTTTACTATAATATTTTATAAATTACTAGTTGTAGGTTTTTTCAGAAATTACTTTACCATTTTTGTATTCTACCTCTTTAGAAATTTTACCGTTTAGTTTAAAAAATTTCCAAACACCAGTTTTTTCATCATTCTTATACTGTCCTTCGCTTTCTATTTTAGCAGCTTCATTATACGTTTTAGATATTCCGTTTTTTCTTCCATCTGCATATATATAGGTAGTTTCTAGCATATCATCACTGTTGTAGTGTTTCCACTCGCCAGATTTATAACCTATTTTAAAATGACCTTCTGTAACGAGGTTACCGGTTTTAGAATATTTTTGGTACAAACCATCTTTATAACCGTCTTTGGAGTTTACTACTTCTTTTTTGTTTCCGTTGTCATAAAAACTGGTTTCTGTTATTGGGTAACTATCAGCATATGTTCTTTCACTTAGTAAAAGTCCGGCAGAGTTATAATATTTACTACTACCATCTTTTTTATTGTTTACATACGTTTCTACAGAAGTTAGTTTACCATTTGGGTAATATTCTTTTTTAATATAATTTTTTGGTGCACTATACTCTTTTTCCCAAATTAAACGGTTGTCTTCTGTTTTTTGTGACCATTTACCTGTTGGTTTATTTTCGCTATAAAATGATGTTTCTACCAAGTTAGTGCCCGTACGAGCATCTTTTAAATAAGAAACCCATTGACCTTCTTTTAAATCGTTTTTATAGTTTTCTAAACGTTGTATTTTTCCTTTTTTGTCAAAGGTTTTCCACTCACCATTTTTAAGACCATTTTTATAGTTAAATTCCTCAAAAATATCACCATTACTGTAGTATGATGTACTTTTGCCATTGGCTTTTCCGTTTTTATCAAAAACCATTTCTTGCTCTAAATTACCAGAAAAATCATAGTTTTTTTTAGTGCCAACCATTTTACCGTTTGCAAAAGTTACCTCTGTATAAGCACCACTGTTTTCTGCAATTTTGTAACTTCCGTTTAAAAGCTTGTTGTCAGTCTTAAATAGTGTTTCTTTACCAAAACGTTGTGTATCTACGTTTTCCCACATTAAGTAGTTTACTTGAGCGTTTGCATTAGTAGCAAGTAAAATGGTTAGTATTAGTATAATTTTTCTCATAATAAATATAGATTTTATGCTAAATGTTATTGTGTTTTTTTGTCAAAGTTTTTATTTAATTAGCTAAATTTTCTAGGTTTAGTTCATCTACATCTAATTCTTCTGGTCCTGGTTGTTCTGTAGTTACATTATTATGAAACTCTTTTAATAGCTCATAAACATACGCTGCATTTCCTTCATTATATCTTCTAGCCCAAAATGTGTATAAATAAGTTAATCTGTCTTCTGTTGTTAACTCAGTTACTTTTTCATAAGTAGAGTAGTTTTCATACTTTAAAATAGTTTTCAATTCTTTTAAAATACTATCATCAATAGTACTGGAAATATAATCTTCAACTTCATTATAATTATCTTGGCTAGCCAAAGAATATATTTCTCTAGATATATATGCATCTTGGCCTGTATCATTATAAATTATTAGTGAAGCTTTTAACAAAGCCTCTGCACCAGAATTTTTATAAATTTTATTATTTTTAAAAAGCTTGTATATATTCTTTTTAACTTGTGGAGTAAATATTTTTTTTAAATTTTCAGGACTTCTGTCAATTTTAGAAGTTATATAGGAGTAATACTCATTTTTTGTGTCAAAATCAGAAAATCCATCATAAGATTGTAAAAAATAACTAGTTGCAATACCTCTACTGGCATCACTATTATCAAGATCAAAACTATTAAATAGGTTCTGAATCATTATTTTTTTATCAGTTAAAATGTCAATTGATTCTGCTATTATAGAATTTCTATTCTCTTTAGTTTCTTTATTTTCAGTTATTTTATCTCTTAGATTTTCAATAGTATTTTTTAATCGTTCATTTTGTCTTTCTTTGGTACTACTTCTTATTTTTTCTTTTTCAATTATTTTTTCTAATTCAGCTATTTTAGTATTCGTGTTAGTTTTTTTACAAGAAATAACCAGAGTAATACTAATAGCAAGTATAATTTTTTTTATCATTGGGTTTAATTTTGATAGTTATTTTAGTTCTAAGGTTTTTTTCTAATGGAAGAACTGTTACAACTATCAATATTAAGTATAATACCCAGAGCAGTAATTAGTCAATTAATATTCGTAAGGTATTATTGTATTTTTGGATGATTTTTATGCTTTGAATTATAAAATTCTATTATTGTTAGTTATTGCTTCTTTATAAATTTTAGACTCTCTTACCTGTAAATCTGTTGCTAATGCTTTTATGTAGGTAATGCCTAATTCTTCATACTCACTAATTTGTTTAGCATTCAACTTTATTTCTCTAACCTGGTTTGTAATACCACCAAGAAAAACCCATAAATGATAATTGTTAGTACTTGTTTTGCTAAATATGTAAAACCAATCTTCCCAATGTATAAGCGTATTTTTAGATTTTAATAATTGTAAGTGTATTTGTTTAATACTTATACTGTTGTTAAGCACAGATAACTCAAAAAAATCTTGATCACTATTATTTACATAGTTATATATTTCTGATTTGTTTTTATCCGATATTTTAAAATCATCTTTTAAAAAACAAACAAAATCTTTAGTGTTTATAAAGTTTAAATGTGCAGTATAGTAAAACAGTTTGCTTTGCCAAACTTTATAACTAGCAGTAATTTTAGATAAAATAAACTTGTCGGTTTTTGTATAAATTAAATCTAATTGCATTTGTAATTATTGTCCTTTTTTAACTAATGTATGTTTAATTTGGTATAAACACACCCATTTTCTCTTTTTTTTGTTTAGCTAAACATCCTGCAAAAGTTTTTTTAGTGATTTATATATAAATACAAAATAAACGCAACTATGTTGCATTAATAATTCGTTTGTATATATTTGCGCTTCAATAATTAAAAACACACAAATGAAAAAGACTTATTTATTACCACTTTTAGCTGTATCTACTTTATTTATGGCCTGTTCTAAGGATGATGATGCACCTGTAAATGATGAACATCACGAAGATCATGAAAATGTTTCATTATTAGTTTCTGATGCAAATTCTGCTTCATTAAATTTTATTAATGTAGATAATGAAGAGGTTACAGCTTACCAAGCATCATATGCAAAAGGTAGTATATATGCTACAGAATCTGGTAGATACGCTGTTATAACACACAGAGACAATAATTTTACAGAAACGTTTAATATAGGTGGAGAAATAGATCACGGAGACCATAGTCATGATTTAGGTGAAACAGGTTTTGGTGCTATAAAATTTGAAAGTTTAAAGCCAACACACTTTAAATCAGAACAAGATTATGTGGCTGTTTATAACGATGGCGATGCAACTCTTACTATTTTTGATGAAAAAACTATAGCCAATAATACAACTGCTAAAAATATAACAACTGGGACAACTGCACACCACGGTGCAATGGTAATTTTTAAAAACGGAAATATTGCAGTTACTAAATTAGGAAATGGTGCTGTATTACCAGAAAAAGTACATATTATAAACCAAGACGGTGAAGTTGTATCTGAAGAAGAGCAAAGTTTAAGTACATCTGGTATACACGGTAGTGCCGGTAACAACACAACGGCGCTTTTTGGATCTAATACTGGTGTATTGGTTGTTAAAGATAATGGAGAACAAAAAATTATAAATTACCCAACAAGTTTTGAAGAAAACGTGTGGTTTGGAAGTATACTTGCTACAACTTCAGACGTTATTTTTGTTGGATATACCTCTAGTAAAGGAGCTTACTTTATTAATATAAATAGTGAAGAAATTACACCAATACATGAAACAGCAGAATTATTTAAATGTATGGTTTCTAGAGATAAAAAAGAAATTTTAAGTATAACCAAGAGTGGAGATATTAAAGTTACCAATGTAATATCTAATTCTGTTGTATATGAAGGTAAATTATCTATTACAATGGATACAGAATCTGATGGCCACGGATCTGTTACTACTAATATAGATTATTTTGATGATTTTTTATACCTATCTATTCCGTCAGAAGAAAAAATTATACAGTATAACTTAGAAAAAATGGAAGTTGTTAAAGAATTTAATTTAGGTATTACACCATATCAATTTAAAATATTGGCATACGATATAGAACACTAGAAATAACTTACTTTATAAAAGAAAACCGAGTCTTTGGCTCGGTTTTTTTATTGTTTTTGTAAAAACAATCTAATTTCTTTACGTAAAGATATTTCTGGCTTTGGTAAAGGTATGGTCTGCCCAAACCTTTTACTTTTATTAAATTTAGAATAAGCTATTTTGTGATTTTTCCAAGCGTCTGGATACAACTCTATAAATGTATTAAAAAAACTCTGTTCGTTAATTTTACCTTCTATTTTAGAAAGTACTACTTTAAATTTTTCTTCTTGTTTTATAATCATTGTATTTTTAAGTTAAAGTACCAATTAAAGCAATATTTTACCCCACATTTTTGCCTAATCTCATCGCCTACAGGTATAGGAGTTAATGTGTAAAAATATATAGGACTTGGTTTAACATATTTTACTTTAGCTAAAGTAATATAAGGTACAATTTAGGTACAAAAAATTGTAAAAATTACTAAGTCTATGCTTTTTTATTAGAATTTAGAACACTAGTATGTAATGTTTTAACAGATTACTTTCCAATACAGAAATTAGCAAAAATATTACCAAGTAGTTCATCATTAGATACTTGCCCTGTAATTTCACCCAAATGGTATAGCGCTTCTTTAAGGTCTATAGCTAGTAAGTCTCCAGATATGCCACCGTCCATACCAAGTTGTACTTTTTCTATACCTTCTAAAGATTTTAATAAAGCATCATAATGTCTGGTATTGGTAACAATAGTTTCATTATTGCGTAAAGCTCCTGTGTTTACAAAACCAAGTAATTTATCTTTTAAAGTTTCTAAACCATCACCTTTTTTAGCGGATAAAAATAAAATAGACGGAATTTCCTCTTCAATACTTGCTATTTGTTCTGGTGCATATAAGTCTTTTTTATTAGCAATAGTAACTAAAGTTTTTAACGGAAACTGATTTTTTATTTTTTCAATTTCTATTTTAACAGCGTCTAAATTTTCTACAGCAGGTGTAAGCGGACTTAAATATAAAACAACCTGTGCTTGTTCAATTTTTTCAAACGTTTTTTTAATACCAATACTTTCTACAACATCTAAAGTTTCTCGTATTCCAGCAGTATCAATAAATCTAAAACCTATGCCACCAAT
Source organism: Cellulophaga omnivescoria (assembly GCF_001999725.1). Taxonomy (GTDB): domain Bacteria; phylum Bacteroidota; class Bacteroidia; order Flavobacteriales; family Flavobacteriaceae; genus Cellulophaga; species Cellulophaga omnivescoria. The sequence continues at coordinate 70,371 of NZ_MDDP01000024.1, read as the reverse complement.
AGATATTTCGTCTTCTATAGTGTCTCTAGTGGTACCAGCAATATCACTCACAATAGCGCGGTCTTCATTTAACAGCGCATTTAACAGCGTAGATTTACCAACATTTGGTTCGCCAACAATAGCTACAGGAATTCCGTTTTTTAGCACGTTACCAACAGCAAAAGAATCTATTAATCGTTTTAATACTTCTTGTATTCTTGCAAGTAAGGTTTTAAACTGCGTACGATCTGCAAACTCCACATCTTCTTCAGCAAAATCTAACTCTAGCTCTATTAATGATGCAAAATTTAAAAGTTCTTCACGTAGCTTCTTTATTTCTGATGAAAAACCGCCACGCATTTGTTGCATCGCTATTTGGTGACTAGCCTCATTATCAGACGCAATTAAATCTGCAACTGCTTCAGCCTGACTCAAGTCTAACTTGCCATTTAAAAATGCACGTAATGTAAATTCACCAGCATCTGCCATACGGCAACCATTACGTAAAAACAACTGTATAATTTGTTGCTGTATGTATTGTGATCCGTGACAAGATATTTCTATAACATTTTCACCAGTATAGGAGTTTGGCCCTTTAAAAAGCGATACCAAAACTTCATCATAAACCTTAGCGCCATCTACAATATGACCCAAATGTATGGTATGTGTTTTTTGTTTTGTTAAATCTTTATTACGAACAGATTTAAATTTAGCATTTGCCAACGTAATTGCGTTTGGCCCAGAAAGCCTTATAACTGCTATGGCACCAGCGCCAGATGGTGTTGCTAATGCAACTATAGTATCTTGTGAAAACATAAATGCAAAAATACAAATTATTAAAGTTGCTGTGTATTCATTTTACATTAAATAAATACTGTAGCTAACAGGGAAGCGTAAGGTGTAACGTGTTAAAAAGGTAAGAGATGCTTAAAAATGCAACTATGCATCTTAACAAAACGTTAAATGTAAGTATGTTATACTGGGTAATGATATTTTTGTTAGCAACGAAAAGAAACCTAACTAACTCAAAAATCTAAAAATGATTAAAAAAATTGCCTTGTTGCTATTGTTTGTTGTATCTAGTACAATAACTTTTGCCCAAGAAGAAACCAGTAATGTACCAACGCCAAATTATAGGCAAGCTGCAAAATTTTCTCCAGATAATTTAAAAAAAATTGTACATTCTACTAATGTACGTCCTAATTGGTTAAAAAATGGAAACCGCTTTTGGTACCAATACAAAACAACAGAAGGTGCAAACTTTTATTTGGTAGATGCAGACCGTGGCACAAAAACAAAATTGTTTGACAATGCTAAAATGGCTCAATGGTTAACTTTAATAACTAAAGATCCTTACGATGCAAAACATTTACCACGCTTTAATTTTAAGTTTGTAAAAAATGAAACAGCAATACGTTTTAGAGTAACATCTAAAGAAAAAGTAGATGTTGTTGATGATAAAAAAGACGATAAAAAAAATGATACCATTTCTAAAGACTCTAGTAAAGCCAAGGGAGCTAAAAAAGCACCTAAAAAAGAGAACAAAGTATATTATTTAGAATACAAATTAGGAGGTAATGGTTTAACTGTTATTAACAATATAAAAGAAGACGAAAATAAAAAACGATGGGCTAATATAGCTCCAGATAGCAGTATTGTATTGTTTTCTAAACAGCACAATTTATATTGGATGGATAAAGCCAACTATTTAAAAGCTGTAAAAGATGAAAAAGATTCTACCATTGTAGAACACCAATGGACTAAAGATGGTGTAGAAAACTACAGTTACGGTGGTGGATCTTGGGGAGAGAATAACGAGACTAAAGAAGAGAATAAAGACAAGCGTAAGGGAATAAGAGGGTATTGGTCTCACGACTCTAAAAAGTTTGTGTACCAACGATCTGATTCTAGAGATTTAAAAGATTTATGGGTTATAAATTCTGTGGCTAAAAAAAGACCAACTTTAGAAACATATAAATACCATATGCCAGGAGAAAAAGAGTTTTCTAAACCAGAAATTTTGGTTTTTGATATTCCTTCTAAAGAAATGCTTACTGTAAAGTTAGACACTACAATACAGCAAAGTATTGATATTTATAGCGCACCTACTAAAAAAATGAATTTTAGTGATGATTTTAGACCAACGTTATTGCTTTCTAAAAAAGGTAAAATATATTTTAGTAGCACAAGCAGAGACCGAAAAAAAGTACATGTTAATGTTGCTGATATTATTACAGGAGAAGTAAAAACGCTAATTAAAGAGGAACTTAATACCTATGTAGAGGCCAAGGACATTGTGTTATTTAATAATGAGCAAGAAATTATTCAATGGTCAGAGAGAGACGGTTGGGCACATTTTTATTTGTATGATGCAAACGGTAATTTAAAAAACCAGATTACAAAAGGTAGTTACCACTCTAATAGTTTTGTGGGTGTTAATGAAAAAGAGCGTACATTATTTTTTACTGCTAATGGTGTTACTAAAGAGCAAGATCCGTATTACGAGCATCTTTTTAAAATTAACCTAAATGGTACAGGATTAAAAAACTTAAATAAAGGAGACTATAATACTAGTACTAGTATGGCAGACTCTAATAGATTTTTTGTAAACAACTACTCTAGGGTAAATACGGTTCCTAAATCAGAGCTTAGATCTAGTAACGGTAATGTAATTTTAAAGTTAGAGGAGGCAGATTTATCTGCGCTTATGGCAACAGGTTACAAATTTCCAGAACCGTTTAAAGTAAAGGCAGACGATGGTATTACAGACCTTTACGGCGTAATGTATAAGCCTTTTAATTTTGATGAAACTAAGAGTTACCCATTAATAGAGTATGTGTATCCTGGTCCACAAACAGAGGCTGTAAACAAGTCTTTTTCTGTTTCTATGAATAGATTAGATAGGCTCGCACAAGTTGGTTTTGTAGTAGTTAGTTTAGGGAACAGAGGTGGCCACCCAAACAGGTCTAAATGGTACCACAATTACGGTTATGGTAACTTAAGAGATTATGGTTTAGCAGATAAAAAGTATGTTGCAGAACAATTAGCAGATAAACATAGTTTTATAGATATAAACAAAGTGGGAATTTTTGGTCACTCTGGAGGCGGATTTATGTCTACGGCGGCAATGCTAGTATACCCAGACTTTTTTAAGGTAGCGGTTTCTTCTGCAGGTAATCATGATAACTCTATGTACAATAGTTGGTGGAGTGAAACGCACCACGGAGTAGAAGAGGTAAAAGATGCTAATGGCGTTATTACATATAAATACGATATTGATAAAAACCAGACTTTAGCAGCTAACTTAAAAGGAAAATTAATGTTGGTAACGGGAGATGTAGATAACAATGTGCACCCAGGAGCTACAATTAGAATGGCAAATGCATTAATTAAAGCAAACAAGAGATTCGATTTTATGATGATGCCTGGTCAAAGACACGGTTTTGGTAGTATGACAGAGTATTTCTTTTGGTTAAAAGCAGATTATTTTAGCAAACACTTTTTAGGTGTAGAAGCTACCAATGTAGATATGTTAGAAATGAATAGAGCTAAACCAAAGCACTAATTATATAAAAGCACAATAGCTTATTTAAGCGCCTGTATTGTAACAAATACAGGCGTTTTTTTGGTTTTTATGTTGATGATTTTTTAGATTTAAAATAAAATTTTGAGTTTTTAATGTAACATTATAAACAATTGTGCTACTGATAAAGTAATAACATCAAAATCAATCAAAAAATGGAAATTATTAATCAACAACAAGCAACAACAAGGTCTGATAACGGATTGTTAGCAGTTACACATTTAACACAATTATTACATTATTGTACAGGAGTAGGAGGTTTTATAGTGCCTTTGGTATTATGGTTAACTACAAAGGATAGTGTAGAGGGGATGAACGAGCACGGAAAGTCTATAGTAAACTTTCAGCTAAGCTTACTTTTATATATTATAATTAGCGTACCAGGAATTTTATTGTTTGGTTTAGGGCTTTTAGGATTTTTATTTGTAGGTATTATAGGCTTTGTTATGCCAATAGTAAATGCTGTGAGAGCTGCAAACGGAGAGTCGCCTAGTAAATTTATGACAATATCTTTTATATCATAACATATTAATACTAAATAGTTTAAACAATCTGTCTCTTATATTTAATTAGAGACAGATTTTTTTTTTGATTTTATATCAAAATTATAGTCTAATTTTGCAGTACACACATTAACTATAATTTAAATTATGAAGAAGATTGTATTAGCAGGAATGCTATTAGCGTTTAGCGCAACAAGTTTATTTGCACAAGAGCAAGAAACAGAGAAAGTAGAAAATGCAAAAACTACAGAAGAGGTATTAAAAGCAGAAGAGAACGCTAAATTAGAAGCAGCAGCCAAAGCAGAGGAAGCAGCTAAATTAGCAGAAAAAGAAGCTAAAAAATTAGAAAAAGAGCAAAAAGCAGCAGAGAAAAAAGCTAAAAAAGAAGCCAAAGAAATTAAAAAGAAAGAAAAAGAGGCTAAAAAAGCAGCAAAACTTAAAAGCGCTATTGCAAAGCAAGAAAGAAACGTTTCTAAAGTAGAGAGAAAAATTACGAAGCTAGAAAATAAATTGTCATTAGACACAGCTGCTGGTAAATTATCTCCTGTAGCAACAGAAAAGCTTAAATCTTCTATTGCAAAGCAAAAGCTTAAGTTGGTAAAAGAAAATGTAAAACTTAATAAATTAGAGCGTAAGCAATAGTTAAGTTTTAATTTTAAGAATAAAAAAAGAGGACATTACGTCCTCTTTTTTGGTTTTTTGTGTTGGGTATTTTAAATTATGCGTTATTAAGCATAACAGGCATTACTAACATTGTTACGTGTTCACCTTCATCTACACCATCAATAGGAGTTAAAATACCAGCTCTATTTGGTAAACTCATTTCTAAAGAAACATCATCAGAACTTAAGTTACCTAGCATTTCTACTAAAAATCTAGAGTTAAATCCTATTTGCATATCATCTCCTTGGTAAGAACATGTTAAGCGTTCTTCTGCTTTGTTACTGTAATCTATATCTTCTGCAGATATATTTAACTCTGCACCAGCTACTTTTAAACGTATTTGGTGCGTAGTTTTGTTAGAGAAAATAGATACACGCCTTACAGAACTTAAAAGCTGAGTTCTAGAAATACTTAATACATTTGGATTCTCTTTTGGTATTACCGCTTCATAGTTAGGGTATTTACCATCTATTAGTCTACATATTAGTTCTGTATTGTCAAAAGTAAATTTAGCATTACTCTCGTTGTATTCTATAGTAACATCATTTTCACTACCACCAAGTATACCTTTTAATAAAGTTAAAGGTTTTTTAGGCATTATAAATTCTGCTACCTGAGATGCAGTAACATCTGTACGTTGGTATTTTACAAGTTTGTGAGCATCTGTAGCTACAAACGTTAAATTTTCTGGAGAAAATTGAAAAAATACACCACTCATAACTGGTCTTAGGTCGTCATTACCAGCAGCAAAAATTGTTTTGTTAATTGCAGTAGCTAAAATATCACCTAAAATAGTTGTAGTACTTGGGTTAGATAATTCTACAGCGTTAGGAAATTCTGCGCCATCTACGTATGCTAATGCATATTTACCGTGGTTACTACTAATTTCTACTGTATTATTTTCCTCAACAACAAAAGTTAATGGTTGTTCAGGAAAGGTTTTAAGCGTTTCTAATAATAATTTTGCTGGCAAAGCAATTGTACCTTCATTATCAGAATCTACCTCTAATACAGAACTCATTGTGGTTTCTAAATCTGAGGCAGAAACAGTAAGACTGTTTTGCTTTAATTCAAACAAAAAATTATCTAAAATTGGCAATGTGTTACTGTTATTAATAACACCGCCTAAAACTTGTAATTGCTTTAGCAAATAAGTACTAGATACTATAAATTTCATCAGCTATATAATTTTCTTCATTTATGGTTAGGCTCTCAAATGCCTTTAAGTATTTTTCAATAAAATTTAAAAAATCCTTGAAACAAAGATATTTTAATTGTGCTTTTAACGAAAACAAACTTATTAACACTTATTTACCGTATTTATGTTTTCTGTAATAATTAAAAAGCAAACCAAATAGTAGTGTTAAAACCACTGGTAATGCTATGTTTATAAGTTGCCACTTGGTTTTTTGAGCTACAATTTTTTCTTTATCTAAGAAAGGAATTGCAACTTTTTTTGTTCGGATGTTTATAAGTCCACTATCATCTAACAAGTAATTTATGCTGTTTACCATAAAATCTTTGTTCCCGTAAGCATTATTTGTCCACTTATCATAACCAAGTTGTAAAGGCTTTCCTTTGCTTATTTGGTTTTTTACTACATCACCATCTGCAATAACCAACATTTTATTGTTTGTACCAACTTCTTTGTTGTTTTTTAGCGCAAATGGTTTTACGCGGTTGTTATAAACAGATTTAAATTTGCCTTCTACCAGCACAGCTAAAGGCTTGTTACCATTGTTATATTCTTCCTTGTTTGGAGCTTTGTTAACCAAATCTAAGCTAATAATATTTGGAGCGCCAACAACTGTAGATAAGGGAGAACTATAGTATAAAATATGTTTTTTATAATTGTTATTATTTAAAACATCTATACTGTTTGCAAACTGAAAACGTAAAGCTTCTAAATTGTTGTTAATTGGGTGGTCGTTTCTAGAAAATACCATAGGATTAAATGGCCACGGCACTGGGTTGTATTGGGAGTTATTGCCATCTCCTTGGGCTAAAACAATTTGTGTAGCATATATATCTTTTATTAAAACAGGATTTACACGTAAACCATATTTAAAAAAGAAATCTTTTAAGTTTAAATCTCTAGGAAAAGCTAAAGATTTACCTTCATTATTAAACAAACTATCTAGCTCCATACTAACATTATCTATAAGCCACATAGATTTTCCGCCATTTACAATATATTGGTCTAACACATATTTTTCTTTATCTGTAAATGGTTCTGTTGGTTTAGCAATTAAAGCAAGGTCATATTCCTGTAATTGGGCTAATGTTTTCTCTGGATTGGTAGCAACAGAATCTAAGGTAAAAGCTCCAATGTTATAATATTCTTTAATGGTAGACAGGTAGTCTGCAAGGTAAATATCTTGCAACTCACCATTACCTTTTAATACTGCTATTCTCTTTTTTTGCTTAATACTTAACTTACTAAAAGCATCTGCAAAAGAATACTCTAAATGTTGTATAGAGTTGGTTACGCGTTCTTCTGTTGTAGCACCTAGCTTATTTTTAAGCAGGGCAACCTTTACAGTTTTATTGTTGTAGTTAACCATAGCCCAAGGAAAAACAAATTCCTGAGACACTTTACCGTTTTCCTCTACAGTAACATTGGCAGGTGTTAAGCCCAGTTTTTGCATTTCTGCAATAGCATTTTCAGAAGTGCCTGTAGTTTCTAAAGGATTAATAAAGTTAAATTTAATATTGCTATTTTCAGCTTTAAATTCTTCTAAAATTTGTTTTGTTTCAGACTGTAGTTTTACAAATTCACCTGGCAATTGTCCCTCTAAAAGAACATCAATAATAACTGGGTTGGTAAAATCTTGTACAGTTTGTAGTGCTGCATTAGATAAGGTGTATCTGCTATCTTCAGTAACATCTATTCTTGAATAAACATAGTTAGATATTGTATTAAGTATTATTAGGGCAATAAAACCAATAGCTACGGAGGTAAGTATCTTTTTCATTATTGGTTTAAATTTTTAAGTTGAACAACAGTTAAAAACAAAAAAAACACGGTTACACTAATAAAATATACCAAATCTCTTGTGTCTATAACACCGCGTGCTATACTTTCAAAATGTGCTTTCATTCCTAAAGACGCTATTGTAACAGCTGTGCTACCGTCTGTAAACAATGTACTAATACCTTGAAAACCGTAAAAGCAGGCAAAACAAAGAATTAAAGCCAGTAAAAATGCTACAATTTGGTTTTGTGATAAGGTAGATGCAAAAATACCAATAGCAGTGTAGCTTGCCATTAAAAATAAGAGTCCAAAATAAGAGCCAAAAACTACTCCCATATCTATATTTCCTATAGTTTGCCCAAGCTGAGACAAGGAGTAAACATATAAAAAGGTAGGTATAATAGCTATAATTACAAGGGTAAGTGTACCTAAAAACTTACCAATAACGGTTTGCCATAAAGATATTGGTTTAATAAATAGTAGTTCTAAGGTTCCTGTTTTACGTTCCTCAGAAAAACTTTTCATAGTTATAGCTGGTATTAAAAATAAAAATATCCAAGGAACAAGAAAAAAGAAGTTACTTAGGTCTGCAAAACCATAATCAAAAATATTGTATTCTCCTTTAAAAACCCATAAAAATAGGCCGCAAAATATTAAAAATAAGCCAATGACCATATAGCCAATTGGCGACGTAAAAAACGATTGAATTTCTCGTTTGTAAATGGCGTACATCTAATTAATTTAAAGTTTCGTTTTTATTTACAGTCCAAGCTTGTGGTTTAGCTGCAAATAGTATTTTAGTTTTTGCCCAAACACCTGTAAATAAATCTGAGTGTCTGTAAGCTTCTAAAGCATCTTCATTATCCCAATAACTATAGGTAAAAAATATAGCAGGATTATTTTTGTCTTGGTATAGCTCTAAAAAGTTACAACCATCAAAATTTCTAATTAAATGTTTAGACTGGTTAAATATATCTTCAAAGCTAACAATATTTTCAGTTTTAAACGTCAATTTTACAATGCGTACTATCATTTATAAAAAATTAATGGTTATGGTATCTCTATAATCTAGTCCTAATAAGGTAGATGCACCACCAACAGTTGTTAAATTACTTTTGTAAATAGCTAATTCTAAAAACTGAGATGAGTTAAATAACGCCAATAAATCTCCAGGCCCATTTCGTTTATTTTTTTCTGCATCAAAATTAATAATATCACTATACTTGTTATGTATGGTTTTTAGTACTTTACCACGTACCCTAACTTCATAATCTCTTCCATTTTTATAAGCTTCAAACAAGTTTTTTTGAATATTACTAACAACATTACCGTAATTATCTATATAAACAATGTTGCCAATTATGGTTTTACCACCATCTATAAGTTGCGGCACAAAATCTTTAAAAGTTTTTAAATTGTTAAAGGGTCTGCCAACAACTTCCATTTTACCGCCACGAACCAAATGGCAAGCAGCTTTTATAAAAACATCATAAGTAGGGAAAGACCCATCTTTGGTATCTGGTATATTAATTGAAACTATTTTTTCTGGCTTAACCTCAGAAGTTATTAAACAAACAACGCCGTTGTTAGCACTTATAAAATAATGCCCATCAACATAAGTAATAATATGTTCATTTTCTTTGGTAAGCTCGGCATCTACACCTACAATATGCACTGTGCCCTTAGGAAACGTTTTGTATGAGTTTTTAAGAATATAGGCACATTCCTGTATGTTAAACGGATTTATGCTGTGTGATATATCAACAATAGTTGCATTTTCAATTTCGCTGAAGATTGCTCCTTTTAGTGCGCCAACAAAATGGTCTTTGTATCCAAAATCAGTAGTTAGTGTTAGTATTGTCATTTATGACTGTTGATATGTTTTTTGCCGTGGTGAAGTGATTTTGATTAAATTTGTTATACAAAATTACATAAAAAAATAGCCAACTAAAATTTATATTTACGTCCTAACCTTTTAATACATTTTTTCATTTGAACGAAATCATAATTGAACTCACAGAAATAAGTCCTAGAGAATTTTTTGGGCATCAAAATGCGCATATAGATTTATTGAAAAAATACTTTCCAAAACTAAAAATTGTTGCTCGTGGCAGCAAAATTAAAGCTTACGGAGATGATGAGCATTTAGAAGAATTTGATAAGCGTTTAGATATGCTTATGACCCATTTTGCTAAGTACAATAAAATAGACGAAAATGTAATTGAAAGGGTTTTTACTAGTAATAGCCAAGAAGATTACGCTACAAAACAGAGTAGTGGAGACGTTTTAGTACACGGTGTTAGTGGTAGGCTTATTAAAGCACAAACAGCTAACCAACGTAAATTGGTAGAGGCGGCAACCAATAATGATATGGTTTTTGCTATTGGCCCTGCAGGTACAGGTAAAACATATACTGGTGTTGCTTTGGCTGTAAAAGCTTTAAAAGAAAAGCAGGTAAGACGTATTATTTTAACTAGACCAGCGGTAGAAGCAGGAGAAAATTTAGGTTTTTTACCAGGAGATTTAAAAGAAAAACTAGATCCTTATATGCAACCGTTGTATGATGCTTTGCGTGATATGATTCCCGCTGAAAAATTAGCACATTACATAGAAAACGGAACCATACAAATTGCACCAATGGCATTTATGCGTGGTAGAACGTTAGATAATGCTTTTGTTATTTTAGATGAAGCACAAAATACTACGCATGCCCAAATGAAAATGTTTTTAACACGTATGGGTAAAAACGCAAAATTTTTATTAACAGGAGATCCAGGACAAATAGATTTACCACGAAGGGTAATTTCTGGTTTAAAAGAAGCTCTTTTAGTGCTTGCTAATGTAGATGGTATAAAAATTATTTATCTAGATGATAAAGATGTTGTAAGACACAAATTAGTTAAAAAGGTAATAGAAGCATATAAAAATATAGAGCATCAAAATTAAAATGTACTAATGAATACAATTACAGATACCAATTTTAAATTTCCTAAACAAGTAGACGTTTACAAAGGTAAGGTTAGAGAAGTATATCGTTTAGAGGATGATATTATGGTAATGGTAGCAACAGACAGACTTTCTGCTTTTGACGTAGTTATGCCTAAAGGAATACCATACAAAGGGCAAATACTAAACCAGATAGCTACAAAAATGATGAATGATACTGCGGATATTGTTCCTAATTGGTTATTAAAAACACCAGATGCAAACGTAGCTATTGGTCACGCTTGTGAGCCTTTTAAGGTAGAAATGGTGATACGTGGGTATATGTCTGGACACGCAGCTAGAGAATACAAAGCAGGAAAAAGAATGCTTTGTGGTGTGCCTATGCCAGGAGGTTTAAAGGAGAATGATAAGTTTCCTACGCCTATTATAACACCAGCTACTAAAGCTGAAATGGGAGACCACGACGAGGATATTTCTAGAGAAGATATTATAAAACGAGGTATAGTTTCTGAAACCGATTATAAGCAGTTAGAAGATTACACTTTTGCTTTATTTAAAAGAGGAACAGAAATTGCAGCTAAACGTGGTTTAATTTTAGTAGATACTAAGTATGAATTTGGTAAAACTAAAGACGGTAAAATTGTATTAATTGATGAAATACACACACCAGATTCTTCACGTTACTTTTATGCAGATGGTTATGAAGAGCGACAAGAAAAAGGAGAGCCACAAAAACAATTATCTAAAGAGTTTGTGCGCCAATGGCTAATAAGCAACAATTTTCAGGGGTTAGAAGGGCAAACACTACCAGAAATGACAGATGAGTATATTGCATCTGTATCTGAAAGATATATAGAGTTGTATGAAAATATTACAGGAGAAACTTTTGTAAAAGCAGATATAACCAATATACAAGCAAGAATAGAGAACAATGTTTTACATTGTTTACAAACACTTTAATTTAAGTAACAAGTTTAAAAAGACCGCTATTTTGCGGTCTTTTTTCTTTTTAAGCATTTAAATTTTCTATAATAGACTTTAATTGTCCGGGTTTTATTGGTTTAATTATATAACCATTAATTTCTGATACATTATTAGCACGCTCTATATCTACAGGGTCTACAGATGAAGATACCATATAAACCGTTATTTTTTTATCTAACTGAGGTTTAAACTTTGTATATTCTTCCATAAATTGAAAACCATCCATAATAGGCATATTGTTATCTAAGAAAATAACATCGGGTAGTTCATAATTATTTTTAATATTATCTAACATAAAATCCTTTGCTTCTTCACCATCAGAAAAAACCATAATTTTTTTTGCTAAGCCTAGGGCTTTTATTGTTTTTACTATTGTAAACTGATAGATATCATCATCATCAATAATACATACGTTAAAATGGTTTTTCATAATTTTTAGTTTAGGGTTACTATAAAGGTCGTTCCTTCATTTACTTGGCTTTTGGCACTAATTGTGCCTCCAAGAGATTCTATTTGTACTTTGGTCATAAATAAACCTATACCTTTTGCTTGTGGGTGTCTATGAAAAACTTTGTTTAAACCAAAAAGCTTATGTCCGTGTTTTTCCAAGTCTATCCCTAAGCCATTATCCTTTACGGTTAAGGTTATTCTGTTTTTTATTAATGTTGTTTTTAGCTCTATAACAGGGTCTCTGTCTGGAGATTTGTATTTAAGAGCATTACTCATTAAATTTAAAAAAATACTCTCTAAATATAATTTACTGTACAATACACTATCTACCAATGAAAAATCGCTAATTATTGTTGCATTTGTCGCTTCTATTTCACCAGTTAAAATTTCTTTAGTTTTATTTAAAATATCTTCAAAATTTAATTTTTTTAATTCTGTAGGAGCTCCATTAGAGGTTTTTAATGCCTCTACAAGTGTGTCTAAAGTTTCAGTTAAATGACCAATAACAATTTCAAACTTGCCAAATATTTCAGCTTTATCCTCCTCATCAGTAGCACTATTATAAAAACCTAAAAGTGAATTTAAATTGCTAACAGGAGCTCTTAAATTATGAGATGTAATATGTGCAAAATCTGCTAATTGTCTGTTTTTATTAAGTAAGTTATCTGTTAGGACTTCTAATCTCTCTTTTGCTTTTAATATTTTATATTCGGAGTGTTTTTGTTCTGTAATATCTCTTATAGCAACAGAAATAAGTAATCCTTCTTCTGTTTCTAGCGGAGACAAGCTTATTTGTATAGGTATTTTTTCGCCATTTTTGTGTAACGCATACAATTCTTTACTTTTTTCAGTTTCACTCGTTTTAATATTAGTAAAAAAATTATTGTTGTTACTTTTGTATGTATGCATAAACTTCTCTGGTATAAGAAGTTCTACAGGTTTATTTTTTAGATCTATAGAAGGATAACCAAATAACTTTTCTGCTTGTTTATTGCTAATTTGTATAGTACCTTCTTCATCTACAATTAACATTGCGTCTGGAGCAGACTCTAGTAAGCCTCTAAATTTTATTTCGGCCATACGTAACTGCGTTACATCTTGGCAGGTACCAATCATTTCTATAGGTTCTCCCAGCTCATTGGTAATAAGTTCTCCTAATAAGTGTACTGTTTTAGTGGTGCCATCTTCTAATACAATACGGTGTAAAACATCTGTAAACTTATCTTCTTTTACTGTTATCTCAATAAAATTAGATACTTCTTTACGGTCTTCAGGATGTATATGATTAAAATAAGTGTCAAAAGTTACCTTTTTTAATATTTTAGGGTCTCTACCAAAAATATTATACATATTTGCAGACCAAATAATTTCATTACTAATCATATTCCAGCTCCAATTACCCATCATAGTAATTTGTTCTGCGTAATTTAAAAGCTGATTTTTTTTAAGTAGTTCTGCTTCTGCTTTTTTGCGGTCTGTTATATCATAAAAAATGCCTAAAATGCCTAAGTATTCATCTAAATCATTTTTTAATGGGGTTAATGATAGTTCTACAGGAAAAAGAGTTCCATTTTTTTTCCGAAATGTCCACTCTCTAGTATCTTTAATATCTTGTAAACCCAATTCATAAAAAGGGTTAAAATTTTGTATATGTTCTTTGTTAAATTTAGATGCAAATTCTTTACTGAAACTTGCTAATTCATCTTTCAATAAAATAGATGTTGGGGGTAAATTACCAATAACTTCTTCTGCTGAGAACCCTAAAAGTTTTTCTGCTCCAGAATTAAACTGCATCACATCTCCTTGTTTATCTATAGAAACAATAGAAACTGCACTGGAGTTTATTATAGACTTTAACTCACTATTTACGGAGTGTAGTTGGGTTTCTGTTTTTTTTATTTCGGTAATTTCCTGAAAAATTCCGTAGACACGGGTAATAATTCCATTTTCTTTATCTGCAAGTCCAATTTTACGTGCCCATATTTTTTTTCCTGTTATGGTTTCTAAAGCAACTTCTTCATCAAAACTATCACCATTATTAATAAGGTTAGTCATACACTCTTTTATATTTTTTCTATGAACTTTGTCTTTAAAAAGAGTAATGGTTTCCTTTAAGTTTATTTTATTTCTATTTTTTAAATCTAAAATATCACTAGTAATTTTATCTAAAGTATAATCTTTTGTGGTTAAGTTTAGTTCCCAAATACCAATACGCGCCACATTATTAATACGTTCTAGCGTATTTTTAATTTTAGGGTTTTCTTCAATTGCCTTATGCATTTTAAATTAATTTATAAACTTTTTAAGCGTTATTGCTATTCCTTTGGGGAGATTCAATATTCTAAAAATAGCTATTTTAATGAAATTAACACTTATTGTATCTAATAAATGTTTTTCTTTTTATGTTTTTTCGATAAAACACATTGTAATTTATTAGTTTATTTTACATATTATACATCTATTTTTATGTTCCATTAAAACTATAATTGCACTATTTTCTATTATCATATTAATAAAAAAAGTATAATGATAATTAAAAATATAAAAACTATTTGTTATTTTAGGGCTTAATTATCAGCTATTTACTTTTAATACTCCAAAAATTATGCAATGCCCTTGTTCTCCTACGCAACTTTATGAGAATTGTTGTAAAAAAGCCCATTTAGATATAACAAAAGTAGAAACCGCAGAACAGTTAATGCGTTCTAGATATAGTGCATTTGTGTTAGCTAATATTGATTATTTAAATAGGAGTCATTACAGTAAAACAAGGCCTAAAAAAAGAGAACAAAATGAAATTAAAGAGTGGGCAAACTCTGTGCATTGGATAAAATTGTCTGTGTTAGATTTAGAGAAAGGTACTAAAACAGATGCTACAGGAATAGTAGAGTTTAAAGCATATTATATGGAGGATTCTAGCATTATTATTTTACACGAAAAGTCTAATTTTTGTAAAGAAAATGGGCATTGGGTGTACGTAGATGGTAGGTAGTTTTATGCTATTTTTTTGTGTTTTACACTACGTAATATTTTCTGAATATCTAAATTATCTTTTTGAGGAATTAAGTAGTTTTCTAGTTGTTCATTACTTGTTATAATTTCAGTATTATTTATAAATCCATAGCCCATATAAGTGCCGTTTTTTAATAACACAAAAGCTTCTTCATCTTCTGTTCTTCCTTTTTCTTTATAGACTTCTATTTTTGCTATTTTATGTATATGTTGTATTGCATTATTAACTTTTATATTATATTCTTCAGGAGTTTCATTTTCTCTGCAAATACCGTTGCAAGCACTAATTTTATGGTGGTTACAGGCTTGTACGCCTTCTTGTAAATGGCAATATTTAGGACATAAATTGAATAAAAAACATAGTTCTTCTACATAAGCTCTGCATTGCCTTACGTTAGAAAAAACTTTTAAAGGGTTAGGGCTATTTTTTAGTGTATTATAAGCTAAATGTATTATACCTTTACGATCTGTATAGCAAAAAATAGCATAGTTTTTTAAATTTCTTTTGGCTAATTGGTTATACTCGGGATAATGTTGTTTTATAGCGGCATCCTCCATAAGTAATGCAATAAGTTCACTGCCAGATAGCTCAAAGTCTATATCTGCTGTTTCTCTACACATATCTAAAGCCTTTTGTGTTTTACTGTAAAAATGAGATAGGACCCTTTTTTTTAAATCAACAGCTTTACCTATGTATATAATTTTCCCTTTTTTATTTTTAAAATAGTAAATACCAGGAGTATTAGGTAACTTATTAAAAACCTCTGTTGGAAGGTGAGATGGAAGTGTCCCTTCTTTAGATGTCTTTTTTAAAAAACTATTAAAAACGGTTGTAGCATTTTCTTGTTGCAATAAAATTTTAAATAAAGTTACAGTAGCTTCAGCATCACCTCTAGCTCTGTGTCTGCCTTCTATGGTTATGTTTAAGTCTTTACATAATTTACCTAGGCTGAAGGATTTGTGACCGGCTAATAATTTCCTGGATAGCCTAACAGTACATAACTTCTTTCTTCTAAAATCCTTGTCTACAGCTTTAAACTCGTTACGAATAACATTATAATCAAAATTAACATTATGAGCCACAAATATGGTGTCTTCTGTAATATCTAATACTTGTTGGGCAATTTCTGCAAAGGTAGGAGCATTTGCAACCATTGCGTTGTCTATACCTGTTAGTGTAGTTATGTAATAAGGAATTACATCTTCTGGATTTACTAAAGACGTAAACTCATCTACAACCTTATCTCCATTAAACTTAAATATAGAAATTTCGGTAATTTTATTAGTTTGGCCGGTAGTTTCTACATCAATAATTGTGTACATCATTTTAAAGATTTTTCTAATGCTTTTAACTCTACACCAAGTGTATTAAACATTGTAATTATGCTACTTATTTTAAGCTCTTCTTCTGTATATTCTTGAGTGTTAATACTACAGGTAAATTCCCAAATCTCTAACACTTCATCAATAGCTACTTCATAAGGCTCATATGCGTTGTTGTCTGATACTAATTTTAGAGTATTGTTTTTTTCAATTTGATTATAGACTCTTTTGTAAACCATACCATCATTAAGTGTAACTAAAACATATGTTTTGCCACTGGTAATATCTCTTCTGTCTTCTATAAATTTGCCAATTACAAATGCGCCATTTTTCATAGGCAACATAGAGTCGCCCTTAATAGGAAAAGCTCTGTGTTTACCTGTGGGTAAAAAAGGAAGCTTAATTTTAGATAATTGCTCTATATACTCGGGATCATCATAGCCAGCTAAATAACCAGCAGAAGCGGCAACAGGTACAATTTCTATTAAATTTTCATTGCTATCATCTACTTGTATAGGAAAAAGTACACGTTGGTTGCCAATTTCTATAAAAGATGCGTCTGTAGCTTTGCTTAGATCATTACGTACCAAGACATCTATAGGTAACTTAAAATAGTCAGACAATTGTATAAGAGTTTCAATAGTAGGAGCAGAACGACCTTCTTCATAAGAACTTACACGGGCCCTTGTTATACCTAAATCTTTAGCTAAACCCTCTTGTGTAGCACCTTTTAAGCTTCTTAAATGGCGAATATTTGTAGCAATAAAAATCATAATGCTACAAATGTAAACAATAAATGCAATTAATTGTAGCTAAATTGTAAGCTAAAAAAGTTTATTTATAGTTAAATTATTTTAGTTGTTTGATTTTTAATGGCTTATATAATTTTGTTTTTTAATGTTCTCCGTAGCCAACATCATCCATTTTACCTTTAAAAACTTTGTATTGTATAACCATATAAATTGCAACTAGTACGGCAGCAATTGCAAACCAGTGAACACCTACAGAAAGTCCGTATTCATCTGCTGCAACATTATATAAAGTTAAATCTGGATTTATATTATTTGTAGATGGCAAAACCTTGGGAAATATTGAAGCTACAGTAGATGTTAATCCTCCAAATAAAAACAACGTAGAAAATACAAATCCCATTCCATGCTTTTTAAAATGTTTTACCTTAAATAAACCAAATAGGCCAATAAAAGCTATTAAAGGAAATATGCATAACAAAGGTTTGTCTATAAAATTATGAAAAGGATCTGGCTCTATAATGTGCCATACAGATATGGATATAATTACTAATGCAAGTAAAACTATATTTAAATTAAAAACTACTTTTTTTAGTTTTTCATTGATATCAGAATTAGTTTTAAATATAATCCAGTTTGCACCGTGTATTGTAAGCGCAACTACACCAATAATACCTAAAAGCAGGGTGAACCAATCTATAATACCTAGTTGTTCTGCGTGCGGACTAAAACTAGGGTTCCATAATGGTAAAAAGAAATAGTGTGCTTCATGCGTAGAAACACCATCTACAACATTGCCTAAATTTACGCCTCTAACAACATTACCCAATGCTACACCAAAAAAAAGTGCTAATAGTAAACTTGCAATTCCAAAAGCCTTATCCCATATAGTTTCCCATATTTTATTGTGTATTTGTCCCCGAAGTTCTAGTCCTATGGCTCTAAAAATAAGCAACCATAAAATTATAATTAATGGCAAATAAAACCCACTAAATGACGACGCATACAAAGTAGGGAAAGCAAAAAATAAAACACCACCAGAGGCAATTAGCCATACCTCATTAGCATCCCAAAAAGGACCTATTGCATTAGTTATTGCTTTTTTATCCTTTTCTTTTTTTGCAAAAAATAAATGTATAATTCCTGCCCCAAAATCATAACCATCTAAAATTACATAAATGGCAAGCATTGTCATTAGTATTATATAC
Organism: Cellulophaga omnivescoria; assembly: GCF_001999725.1. Taxonomy (GTDB): domain Bacteria; phylum Bacteroidota; class Bacteroidia; order Flavobacteriales; family Flavobacteriaceae; genus Cellulophaga; species Cellulophaga omnivescoria. The sequence continues at coordinate 51,997 of NZ_MDDP01000024.1, read as the reverse complement.
CAAAATAGTTCCATAATTAGTGGTTGTTTAGTTGTGGACCTTTATTTATAATTTTTCCTGCAAGCATTAAAAATAGCAAGCCAAGTAGTAAGTATAGGCCAATAAAGCCTAATAATGTAAAAAGTGTATTACCAGATGAAACTGTTGGCGAAGCCCCATCTGCGGTACGTAATAAATTGTATACAAGCCAAGGTTGCCTACCTAATTCAGCAGTGTACCAGCCTGTTGTATTGGCAATGTAAGGAAACGGCAACATAAACATTATAGACCATAATACCCATTTAGTTTTGTAAAGTTTTTTACGAAATAATTGTACAACAGCAACTAACATTAAACCAATAAAAATTGTGCCTAACCCTACCATAATATGGTAAGCATAATATAAGCTAGGTATGTTTGTAGGGTGCAAGTCTTTACTAAACTCATTTAATCCCTTAATTTCTGCATTCCAGTCTTGGTATGTTAAAAAGCTTAATATGTTGGGTACCGCAATTTTATTGTCTAATTTTTTTTCAAGCATATTGGGTTGTCCAATAAGAACAATTTCGGAGCCACCTTTTTCGGTTTCAAAAATACCTTCCATAGCGGCAAAAGTAACAGGCTGGTGTTTAGCCACATTTTTTGCAACTAAATCTCCTGTTGGGAAAGCTACCAATAGGCTAGATATTAAGCCAAAAATAACACCAGTTTTTAAAAATAACTTACCAAATTCATTGTGTTTATTATTTAATAGATAGAAAGCACCTATAGCAGCAACTACAAAAGAAGATGTTACTAATGATGCCGCTTGGTTATGTAGGTATGAAGGTAACAACCACGGGTTAGAAAAAAGCGCGCCAAAATTATTTAAAACAAACTTACCATTTTCTAAAATTTCATACCCAACAGGATATTGCATCCAGGAGTGCGTTGCAATTATTAAATAACCACTTGCCCAAGAGCCTAAAAACACAAGAAAACCAGTAACAAAATGCAGTTTATGACCTAAAAGTTTTTCACCAAAAATAAATAGGCCTAAAAAAGAAGATTCTAAAAAAAATGAAAACATACCTTCCATAGCTAAGGTTTGCCCAATAATACCACCTGTAAGCTCAGAAAACTTAGCCCAATTGGTGCCAAACTGAAATTCCATAGGAATACCAGTTACAACACCCATAGCAAAGTTAAGTGCAAAAATTTTCATCCAAAATTTAGCAGCTTCATTATATTTTAAAGTATTTGTTCTAAGAAATTTCCATTTAAAATAGACAATTATTAAGGATAAGCCCATTGTTAATTGCGGAAATAAATAATGAAATGTGATAGTAAACGCAAATTGCATTCTATCATAAAATAGCATGTCCTCCATATGCTTGTAAGTTTATGCTATAAAAATACAACACAGATGCTAAAAACTATGTAACATTTATTACAAATAAGTGTAAGAATTAAAAGTATTTATTTTTCTTTTTTTGTAATGATAAAAAACAATTCTTTCCCTGCTCTAGGTTTTATAGAATTGTAGGCTTCTTCCATAGTTTTAATCTTAAAATATGGAGTAAAATAAGTAAGATACTCTTCTTTAGAGCCACCAAAAGGAGGTTCGTTATCATTTAACGGTAGGTTAAAGAGTAACCCCGCAACTTTGCCATTTGTATTTAGTAAATTATAGGCTTTTAAAACGTATTTAGATCTTAAATTAGGGTTTATGGCGCAAAAAAAAGTTTGTTCAATAATTAAATCAAACTTTATGTCTAAATCAAAAAAATTAGAGTGGAGTAGGTGTTCTTTAGGAAAACTTGGTACTCTAGTGCTAAAATTATTTAATGCTGTTTTAGAAACATCTACAACATAAATATTTTTAAAATTGTTGTTATGTAAGTATTCTGCCTCATAACTATTTCCGCCACCAGGTATTAAAATACGTGTTTCTTTATTTTTTAATTGGTCAAAATAATTTTTTAAAGGTGTAGAAATTTCACCAATATCCCAACCAATATCGCTTTTTTTATACCTGTTGTCCCAATAATCTTCAGTAAGGTTCATTAGCTAGCTTGTGTAATAATAGATAGTAATTCGTTTTTTTGTAACACTCCAGACTGTCTCCAAACTTGTTTACCGTTTTTAAAAAGCACTAAAGTAGGCACGCCCTTTACTTGATATTTAGAGGCTAATGTTTGGTTTTTGTCAACATCAATTTTAATAATTGAAACCTGATCCTTTAAACTTTCTTTTACATCCTTTAAAATTGGGCTCATTGCTTTACAAGGGCCACACCATTCTGCATAAAAGTCTACTAAAACAGGGATGTCTTTATTTATGATTTCAGAAAATTTGCTCATACACAAAAGTTATAATGTTATGTAAGAGATAAAGTTACAATATGTCTAAAAATTACGTTAGTAATGAAGCTTAAAATTTTTATAAAAAAAAGCGATTTAGTGAAAACTAAATCGCTTTTTAGAGTTGTAGCGAGAACGAGAGTTGAACTCGTGACCTCCGGGTTATGAATCCGACGCTCTAACCAACTGAGCTACCTCGCCAGGTGTTTTTTTTAACGGGTGCAAATATATGTATCTTTTTTCTGTTTATCAAAATAAATTTTGATAAAAATATTATAGCTGTTTTAGTTTTATTATCATAAAGAAATATATATATTGCCTTTTCTAAACATTACGAGAATGAGCGATAAAATTAACTATGAACTAGAGTTTGTGATACAGTCCTCACCACAAATGCTTTACCAATATATATCTACACCATCAGGCTTATCTGAATGGTTTGCAGACAACGTTAACTCAAGAGGAGAAAAATTTACATTTATTTGGGACGGATCTGAAGAAGTTGCTAATTTGTTAAAGAAAAAAAGCGACGAATTTATTCGTTTTGCTTGGGAGGATGATGATGACGATTGTTATTTTGAACTTCGTATTAAGGTAGATGATATTACATCAGACGTTTCTTTATTTATTTCTGACTTTGCAGACGAAGATGAAGTAGAGGAAGGTAAATTATTATGGACAAATCAAATTTCTAGTTTAAAACAAGTCTTAGGATCTGCCTAGAAATTATGAAATAAACAATATCTTTGGCCTTGAATTTTTTTCAAGGCTTTTTTTTATGATAAATTTTAATGGAGAACTAGTAGAAAATAACACTTTATTTTTAAATGAAGAAAACAGAGGATTGCGTTATGGCGACTCATTGTTTGAAAGTATGCGTGTTGTAAATGGAAAAATTTATTTTTGGGAAGATCATTATTTACGCCTTATGGCTTCTATGCGAATTTTGCGTATGGAAATACCAATGAACTTTACAATGGAGTATTTAGAAGAGCAAATTTTAAATACTATTGAAGCTAGTAATTTGTTAAATGAAGCATTAAGAATAAGACTTACGGTTTTTAGAAACAATGGAGGTTTGTATTTGCCACAAACCAATAATGTTAGTTTTATTATAGAGACAAAAGTGTTAGAGAATGCATTTTATGTGCACTCTAATGAGCATTATGAGGTAGAACTTTTTAAAGATCATTATGTAAATACAGGTTTATTGTCTACATTAAAGTCTAACAACAAACTTATAAACGTTTTAGGAAGTATTTACGCTAAGGAAAATGGCTATAGCAACTGTTTGCTTTTAAATAACCAAAAACAAGTTGTAGAGGCTTTAAATGGTAATTTGTTTTTAGTTAAAGGAAATACAATAAAAACACCACCACTAAAGGATGGTTGTTTAAATGGTATTACACGTAAAAAATTAATTGCTAGTTTAGAGAAATTAGATAATTACACATTTAAAGAAGACTCTATTTCTCCTTTTGAATTGCAAAAGGCAGATGAGCTTTTTATAACTAATGCCATTACGGGTATACAGTCTATTACAAAATATAGAAAAAAGGAGTATTCTAATACAGTTGCAAAAGATTTACTAGGAAAGTTAAATGCAATAGCTAGATTATCTTAATTTAAGGCAGGGTTTTCTGGAGCATTAGACCATAAAAGATAATCACCACCTAATTGGTCCATTTTTTCTTTCCAAAGATTATTGGTGCATTTTTCTAAAATTTCGCTTTTTAATTCGTTTGTGGCTATAATCCAAGATTTAGAAGTTAGTTCATAATCTAATTGCATAGAATCCCAACCAGAATATCCTAAGAAAAAACGAATGTCCTTTTGGGTTATGATATTATTGTTTATGAGCCCAATTATTTTTTGAAAATCGCCACCCCAAAAAATACCATTAGATATTTCTATACTACCTTCTATAAGTTCTGGTACTTTGTGTATAAAGTATAAATTGTCTTGTTCTACGGGACCTCCGTTGTATACTTTAAAAGAAGGTTTAATGTCATCTACAAGGTCGTTAATGGTGTATTCTAGTGGTTTGTTTAAAATAAAACCTACAGAGCCATCATTATTATGTTCTGCTAATAATACTATAGACCTATTAAAAGACACATCACCTGTTAGTGAAGGTTCTGCTATAAGGAGGTTTCCTTTTTGGGGTTGGTTAATTGGCATATAATGGTGTTTATTCAATTAAATTAAATAAATTTTATGAGATATAAAAGATTACCACAAAAAAAAGCGCTTCTAACAAGTAGAAGCGCTTTTATATTTTACTAAAGTAAAGCTTAGTTTACAGAGTTGCTTAACTCAGTACCTGCTTTAAATTTAACAACGTTTTTAGCTGCAATTTTAATAGTTTTTCCAGTCTGTGGATTTCTACCATCTCTTGCCTCTCTTCTAGTTACAGACCAAGATCCAAAACCTACTAAAGAAACTCTACCACCTTTTTTAAGTGATCCTTCTACGTTTCCTAAAAAAGACTCTAATGCTTTTTTTGCTGCTGCTTTAGTGATGCCAGCGTCAGCTGCCATAGCATCGATTAATTCTGTTTTGTTCATAATTAAATTAAATTAATTGTTGTTTTTAATAACTTATATTCTTCTAACAAATTTATATGGATTTAACGTTAACGCAAGTAAATTGCAGGGAAATACATCATTTTGTTAATAACTAAGACTGTTTGTTAATAAAGTAGGGCTTTTTCTACGTGTTTTTATGCTCAAAATTGGCTTAGCTAGTCTAAATATGCGGTTTCTTTTAATTGTAAACCGTTTAAAACATCGCTTGTTTTCATTCTTTTCTTGCCAGAAAGTTGTATTTCTAACAGTTTTATGTAGCCATTAGGTACAGCAACTTTAATTGTTTTTTTATCAAAAACTAGTTTTCCCGGTTGTAAACTGTGTGTTTCTTCTATTAATTCTGTAGCGTAAATTTTTAAAACTGTTTTGCTGTTATCGTTATATAAGGTTGTCCAAGCTGCCGGATATGGGCTTAGACCTCTTATTAGGTTATAGGTTTTGGTAGCGTTTGCTGTCCAATCTATTTTACAAGTGTCTTTATGTATTTTGTAAGCCAGTTTTAAGTTGCTACTATCTTCTTGTTTTTTTGTAGTTACATTTTCATTTTCAATTAAGGCAACTGTTTCTATAACTAAATCCGCACCCAAATGCATTAACCTGTCATGTAATACGCCGGCGTTTTCTGTGGTAGAGATGTTTGTTTTTTTGTAAAGAATAGTTTCTCCTGTGTCTATTTTATCATCAATAAAGAAAGTGGTAACGCCTGTTTCTGTTTCTCCGTTTATAATTGCCCAGTTAATTGGAGCAGCACCACGGTATTGTGGTAATAAAGATGCGTGTAAGTTAAAGGTGCCATATTTTGGCATTTGCCATACAACTTTAGGGAGCATCCTAAATGCTACTACAATTTGTAGGTTAGCTTCAAGAGCTTTTAACTGTTCTACAAATGCAGGATTTTTTAAGTTAGTAGGCTGTAATATGTTAAGGTTATTTTTTTCTGCATATTGTTTTACCGCAGATGTATGTATTTTTCTACCACGTCCAGCTGGTTTGTCTGGAGCAGTAATTACACCAACCACATTGTATTTGTGTTGTATTAAACTATCTAATATGGTAACGGCAAAATCTGGCGTGCCCATAAAAACAATACGTAAATTGCTCATATTATTGTAATGTATATTTATTTTCTGTGTTTATATCTATTTTATCATCCTCTAATAAAAGTTGTAACGCTTCTATAATGGTCTCCTGTTTGTAAGGTAATAAATGTATTAATTCTCGTGAACTTAAAGTGGAGCTCTGTAATTTTTTAACTATATCTGTAGCTATAAGTTCTAAAACAGAACTGCTAGTACTAGGACCTTTGCTTAGGCAAACATCACACTTACCACATTTTTTCTTTTTTTCACCAAAATAGGCTAGTAGTTGTACATTTCTACAGATTCTATCATTATTAATATAATGTAGTATTGCTTCTATATTATTTATTTTAACCTGCTGTAATTCTTTTACTTTTTTAGAGAATGAATTTATGGTTTGGTCATCCTCTCTTGGTACTAAAAATGTAAGTTCCAAATCGCTATTTTGAGCGGTGTAATTAATAATTTCATCTTTTTTAAGCTTATCTAATGTATCAAGAATTGTAGATTCATTAATACTAGTTTTTTTTGCTAATAAAGATGTGTTTATTTTTATTGGGTACTCAAAAATACCACCATAGGTTCTTAAAAGTACTTGTATAATAGGAACAAGTTTATGGTGTGTACTTAAGTATTGGTTAAGTGTTGGTTTAGTGGCTATAAACTGTACTGTGGCTTGCTTATTATAGTTTTCTACTAAAGAAATTATAGAATGCTGATCTAATATTTTTAGTGCGTTATAAGTTAGCATTCCTTTTAGCTGATATGTATTGCAAAAATTATTAAAGTTTAATTGAAAAGTTTCTTGTGTATCCTCACCATATGATATTTGAAAATAGTTGTTTAATTTATTATAGAGTAGTTTTAAAAAGGCTATACTAGGTAAAACACTTAAAAACTGTTGTTTTACTTGGTTTTGGTCTTCTTTATTTAATAATAAAATAGCGTTAGCTTCTTGTTGGTCTCTGCCAGCTCTACCAGCTTCTTGGTAGTAATTTTCTATACTATCTGGTATTTGATAGTGTACAACCAATCGTACATCTGGTTTATCTATACCCATACCAAAGGCATTTGTTGCAACAATAATTTTAGTTTTATTGCTAAGCCAGTTGTTTAAAACTGTTTTTTTATCCTTTTTAGGTACTCCTCCGTGAAAAAAAGTAGTAGTAAAACCGTTTGTGTTTAAGTAGTTAGATATTTGTTCTGCTAAACGTCTTGTTCCAACATAAACAATAGCACTATTGTTAATTTGTGTGCAAAGTTGTTTTAATTGGTATAACTTATCTTCTGTCCATATAACTTTATAGGTAATATTGTCTCTAGAAAAAGAGTCTTTTATAGTTAATGAGTTCCTAAACTGAAGACTTTCTGTAATATCTAAAGCAACTTTTTTAGTAGCGGTAGCGGTTAAAGCAATAACAGGTACAATAGGAAAAATGTCTCTTAATACACTACAATTTTGGTATGCAGGTCTAAAGTCGTTTCCCCATTGAGATATACAATGAGCTTCATCAATAGCAATTAGGTTAACGTTCATTTGCTGTAACCGTTCCTTAACCAAATCTTGCTGTAAGCGTTCTGGAGACAAATACAAAAATTTGTAATTGCCAAATACACAATTGTCTAACAGGTTGTTTACTTCTTCAAAAGAAATACCTCCGGTAAGTGCTAGTGCTTTTATGCCTTTTTCTTTAAGGCTATTTACTTGGTCTTCAATTAAAGCAATTAAAGGAGAAACTACAATGCAAATACCATCTTGTAAAAGAGCAGGTATTTGGTAGCAAACAGATTTTCCTCCGCCGGTAGGTAAAAGTGCTAAAACATCTTTTTGTTCTAGAACTGCTTTAATAATTTTTTCTTGCGAGCCCCTAAAGCTGGTATAACCCCAGTATTGTTGTAAAATATCTTGCGGACTCTTCTGCACTAGCTAATATTTAGAGTTTTTAATATAAAATTAGTTCGTTCTTCCACAGTACCAGTAGGTACAATAATAGGGGAATAACCAAAATCTCTGTATGTTTTGTCTAACAAATTATGCAATCTTTTTGCCTCTTCAAAATCTTCATACCTTTCATTGTCGTTAGAGTGAATTTCTTCCCAAGGCGGAAAAATAAATACTACATCGTACTTGGTGTTTGTACAAGCTTGGTTGTAATTATCACCGTAAACAATATCAGTTCCGTTTAGGTATGCAACAACGTCTGGCACGCCTCTATCTAAAAAAACAATATCCTTGTCTAGTGCACTGGCACTATGGTATTGTTTTATACGTCCTTCTAATAACTTATCACTAAATAATAAAGGATTTGTTAAAAAAAGTTGTGTAATACCTTCTTCTCTGGCAGCCAGGGTTACATCTCTAGATATTTCGTGTAAACAAGTATACCCAAGAGCATCTATTTTATTAATAACTGTTGTTTTTCCCGTACTAGGACCGCCTGTAATAACTATTTTTTTTGGTTTCAATATGCTAAATTAATGTTACAAAGATAACTAAAATACGAACGACACAAAAAGTAGTATAAAATACAGTATTACATTATATTTGTAAAAAATAAAGTATGAACAAGGATAATCCAGAAGAATTTTATGCAAGGTTAAAAGAGCAGCTAGAGTTAAACAACAGTTGGCCATCTAATTACCTGTATAAATTTATTATTCCTACAGATGTAGAAAAGTTTAAACAAATAGAAGAAGTTTTTAATAATACAGGAGCAGTTATAGAGTCTAAAAAGTCTAAAAACGGCAAATATACTAGTGTTTCAATTACTGTTAATTTAAAAAATCCTGATGCTGTAATAGCCAAATACAAAGAAGTTGGTAAAATAAAAGGGGTAATATCTTTATAAAACCACCTATAAATGGTGTTTGTTTTATTTATTTTAGTACTTTGCAGAACCTAAGCGTATAACTTCACGTTTAGAATATAAATTAGCATAAATCTTTTTTAGTTTGAATTTAGTAGAAAACTTACAGTATAATACTGAGCGAGACCAGCTCATTATTCCAGAATATGGTCGTCATTTTCAAAAAATGGTAGACTACGCAGTATCTATAGAAGATGCCGAAGAACGTAACAAAGTGGCTAAAGCTATAATTAGCGTTATGGGTAATTTGCAGCCTCACCTTAGGGATGTGCCAGATTTTCAGCACAAGCTTTGGGATCAGTTGTTTATAATGTCAGATTTTAAACTAGATGTAGAATCTCCTTTTCCTATTACAACTAAGGAAATGTTGCAAGAGCGTCCGGAGCCATTAGAGTATCCACAAAATTTTCCGAAGTACAGATTTTATGGTAACAATATTAAACGTATGATAGATGTTGCTGTAGAATGGGAGAAAGGTGATATGAGAGACGGATTGGAGTATGCTATTGCTAACCATATGAAAAAATGTTACCTTAATTGGAACAAAGACGTAGTGGATGATAGCGCTATTTTTAATCATTTATATGAGTTAAGTGATGGTAGAATTGATTTAGCTGCAAAAAATGAAACACTAACTGATAGTGGACAGTTTTTAAAGAATAAAGTTGCAAAGTCTAATACAAGGTACACAAACGGAAAAAATAATCAGAGAAATAACAACAACCGAGGTAAAAAACGGTACTAAATAATATAGTCTTTAATGGGGACATTTAAAATTGAAGGCGGACAACGTCTACAAGGAGATATTACTCCGCAAGGAGCAAAAAATGAAGCTTTACAAATATTATGTGCGGTTTTATTAACACCAGAAGAGGTGCAAATTAATAATATACCAGATATAGTTGATGTAAATAAACTTATAGCTTTATTGGAAGATTTGGGTGTAAAAATCCAAAAAAGAGGAAAAGGTTCTTATACATTTAAGGCTGATGATGTAAACTTAGATTACCTCCAATCTGACCAATTTAAAGAAGATGGACGTGGTTTACGTGGATCTATAATGCTTGTTGGCCCTTTATTAGCTCGTTTTGGTAAGGGATATATTCCTAAGCCAGGAGGTGATAAAATTGGCCGTCGTAGATTAGATACTCACTTTGAAGGGTTTATTAACCTAGGGGCAAAATTTAGATATAATAAAGAAGAATATTTTTACGGTGTAGAAGCAGAGAAATTAAAGGGCACATATATGCTTTTAGATGAAGCTTCTGTAACCGGTACAGCTAATATTGTAATGGCAGCTGTTTTAGCAGAAGGTACTACAACAATATATAATGCAGCTTGTGAACCATATTTACAACAGTTGTGTAAAATGCTTAACCGCATGGGAGCAAAAATTACAGGTGTTGGTTCTAATCTTTTAGTTATTGAAGGTGTAGATGCATTAGGAGGTACAGAACACAGAATGTTACCAGATATGATTGAAATTGGTAGCTGGATTGGACTTGCTGCAATGACCAAAAGTGAGCTTACAATTAAAAATGTAAGTTGGGACGATTTAGGGCAAATACCTACTGTTTTTAGAAAATTAGGAATTACTTTAGAGCGCAGAGGTGATGATATTTTTATACCAGAACATAAAGATGGTTATGAGATACAAAATTACATAGACGGTTCTATTTTAACTATTGCAGATGCGCCTTGGCCTGGTTTAACTCCAGATTTGTTAAGTATAATACTAGTTGTAGCTACGCAAGCAAGAGGTGAGGTGTTAATACACCAGAAGATGTTTGAGAGCCGTTTGTTTTTTGTAGATAAATTATTAGATATGGGAGCCAAAGTTATTTTGTGTGATCCGCACAGAGCAACAGTTATTGGTCACGATTTTAAATCAACCTTAAAGGCAACTACAATGGTATCTCCAGATATTAGAGCAGGTGTATCTTTATTAATTGCGGCATTATCAGCCAAAGGAACGTCTACAATACACAATATAGAGCAAATAGATAGAGGTTACGAAAATATAGATGAACGTTTAAGAGCTATTGGAGCAAAAATTACAAGGGTTTAATTAGTAGTTAACCAAAACCCTGTGCGCTGCACGGTTCTAAAAATTGTCCAACCTAATAAGAGTGTTAAAATAATTACTCTTATTAGGTTGTTTTTTTTTATAGCTTGTTTGGCTTTTTCTAAAGATCCAACACCTTTTATTATGGTTGCGTGTTTAGTTTCTATAATTACGTAATGTTGTACCCATAATGCGCAAATAACAATAGAACTTGTAATAGTGTAAAGGTCTTGTTTATGCACCAACTGTATAATTACCGAAGTAAGGTGTACTGGGCCTAAAAGTAAGGCAAATAAGTATATCTGATCTCTTTTATCTCTGTACCACTTTATGAGCTCTGCTTTAGAGTAATAATTAAAAGATGGGTAAATAATAACTTGGAGCAAGCTAAAAACAATTAGGGAGCCAAACTCAAACATAAGTCTTACAATATCAATCATTTGGTGTAATTTAGGTTTGTAATTAGCTTATGCTTAAAATACTAAAAAAAAAGTAAAATACCCTGTGTTTTTTTAAAGCTTTACTATTTTTTTACTGTAAAGTACCAAATAAAGACTCTAATTTATCTTTTCGGTACTTAAATATTTCTTCTAATTTAGGTTTTACTAAAAAAGGATGAACCATTTGGCCTAAAATTCCAAAAGGAACTTTGTAGTCTATAATATCTTCCATTTCTACACCACCTTCTATTTCTTTAATAAAATGCTTATGGTGCCATAAAGCATACGGGCCAAAACGTTGCTCATCTACAAAATACTTATTTTTTACCATATGCGTAATTTCTGTAACCCATTTGGTTTTTATACCTAAAACTGGAGTAACAATATATTGTATTATTTGTCCTTGATACATTGGCCTATCTGCACCAGATAAAATAATAAACCCCATATAGTCTGGCGTTATAGTTTTTAAGTTTTCTGGTTTTGATAAAAACTCCCAGGCTTGGTCTATGGTAATAGGTAGTTTTTGTTTTTTATGTAAAGTATATATTTTCATATTTAGTTATAAATTAAAATATATGCATTTAATGATGTAGCTATACACAACCAAATAATATATGGTAAAATTAATATTGATATATTTTTAACAATAGACTTGTACTTGTAAAACATATAAATTACTAGTAAAGTTAATGCTGTAATTAGTACTAAACCTATACTTATGTAATGTTGATTAAAAAATGCAAAATTCCATCCAACGTTTAAAAACCATTGTATGGCGAATAGTAAAATAAACTTAAAGTTTTTGCTGTGTTTGGCTAAAAAACCTAAGTAAACTGCAAAACAAAGCATAATAATGGTCCAAGCAGTACCAAAAACCCAACCTGGAGGTGTCCAAGGAGCTTTATTTAGTTGTACGTACCAATTAGATTGTGCTCCGTTATCCATTAATAAAACACCTAATGCTAAAGCACTAAAATTTAGTATTAAAAATAAAACAATATGTTTAATTAGTTTCATGTTTATCTTTTAATAACAGTGCTATTTTATCTTGTATAGCTTCGGCTTCTGCAAATTTAGCATCACTAGCACTACGGTTACTTGCAGAAAGTACATGACATTCTTTCATAAGTTTTTTGTATTGCTCTTGTAATTTCTCTAATTGAGATTTCTTTTTAAATAGTCCAAACATAATTATTTAGTTAAATGTTTAGTTATTTTTTTACTCAAAGGATTTGTGGTAGAGTAGTAGTAGTCTACAAACATACCTTCTTCATCAATCAAATATTTTTGAAAATTCCATTTTACGGTGGTGCTGGTATTCCCGTTTATGTCTTTATTTGTAAGCCAAGCATAAAGTGGGTGTTGGTTAGCACCTTTTACATCTAATTTTTCTGTCATTACAAATGATACGCCATAATTTCTCTGGCAAAAAGTTTTAATTTCTTCCTCAGTACCAGATTCTTGGCTACCAAATTGATTGCAGGGCGCACCTATAATCATAAGGTTTTCTTTGTAAGTGTCATAAAGCTCTTGTAATTCTTTATACTGACCGGTAAAACCGCATTTAGATGCTACATTTACAAATAGTATTTTTTTACCCTTATAGTCTCCTAAATTAATTGGTTTACCTTCTAGGCCAGTAACTTTAATGTCATAAATGCTGAAACTTGGCTTAACTTTTTGTTTAGATGAGCAAGAAGAAAATATAGTAAGTAATGTAATCATAACTAATAGTTTCATTTAAAGTTTAAAATTTACAATTCCACAGTCAACCTCCATAATTTGGCCTGAAATGCTCTGTGTTTTTTCACTAATTAAAAAACTGGCCATATGTGCAACGTCAGTTGGGTCTAAAAAACGTTTTAAAGGATGCCTTTCTTTAATATTTTCAATCATTTTTTCATTACGTAATAATTTTGCAGCTAAATCTGTGTCTGTTACAGTTGGCGCAATAGCATTGACACGTATTGTGGGTGCAAGTTCTGCTCCCAGAGATTTAACCAAGCCCTCTACACCGGCTTTAGCGGTAGCAATACTTGCATGATATGGCATACCTAACTTTGTAGCTACAGTACTAAAAAGTAATATGGTGGGTTGCTGCCCTTTTTTTAAAGCTGTTAAATAATGTTTAATAGTTTTTACTGCACCTATAACATTAATTTCAAAATCTTCTTTAAAATCTTCAATACTTAAACGGCCTATGGGCTTAAGATTAATACTTCCAGGGCAATATATTAGGTTGTCTATAGCCTCCAAATTAGGTAAATTATCTGTGAGAATATCACAGCTAAAATGTGTTAGGTTTTGATGCTCTAACTCTGGTGCAGTTCTGCTAATAACAATAATTTTTTGTGTGTTAATAAGCTCTTTAGTAATGGCAAATCCTATTCCTTTGCTACCACCAACAATAACAGTAGTTTTCATTAATATTATTTTAAATTAGAGCAAAGGAATACCTGTTGGACAAGTATAATTTGCCAATTATTTTTAGATATTTTAAGGTGTTTTATGGTAGCAACACTATGGTAGAGGCTGCATATTTAGCCTTTTCTCTACTTTACGTTTTATTGCAGTAAGACGCTTCATTAAATCCATAATTTCTTCGTCCTTATTTTCTTTATAAATAGTATTTAGTTCAAGAATAAGGGATTTAGCTTCACGAGAAATTTCAACTCTTTCGCTGTTAGATAATGACTTCATCTTTCTCTTCTCAAACTCTAATGCTTTATCTATAATCTCCATATTGTTAATGTTTTAAATAGTTTTGTATTTCTGTTATTTTTGTGGCGCTGTTAAACTCACCACCGTAAAAAGCAGTTACTGTTGTAGATGTATCATCTTTTACACCTCTAGATGCTACGCACAAATGTTTTGCATCTATAATTACAGCAACGTCTTCTGTTTTTAATATTTTTTGGAGCTCCACGCCAATTTGGTTGGTTAAGCGCTCTTGTACTTGTGGTCTTTTAGCGTAGTATTGTACAATTCTGTTTAGTTTAGATAAACCTATTACTTTACCAGAAGATTTGTACGCTACGTGTGCTTTACCTATAATAGGAACAAAATGATGCTCGCAATTAGAGTAAAATGTAATGTTTTTTTCAACAAGTATTTGGTTATATTGGTATTTATTTTCAAATAAAGCAATTTTTGGCTTATTTTTTGGGTTTAAACCACAAAAAATTTCATCTATATACATTTTTGCAACACGTTTTGGTGTTCCTTGCAAAGAGTCATCTGTTAAATCTAACCCTATTACATCCATAATTTGTCCAAATAGTTTTTCTATTTTCTCTTTTTTCTCTTCATCAGAAAGGACAAAGGCGTCTGGTTTTAGAGGTGTTTCTAAACCTGTAAATAAATGATCATCTCCTATATCTTCTACAGATATGTTGTTGGCTATGTTTGCTAAATTTATGGTATTTATACTCATTATATTTTATAATAATTATGGCAATAAACTACTTATTATTTATATAAAACAGTTTATTCAATATCTTTTACTTATAGTGTTATTTGTAATTTGTTTTTGTCTACTACATTTAAAACGTCCGCTAACAAATGTTCTCAGTTTTGCGTGTTTTGTTTTACGTCCCTGCACCCTTTTTCGCCACATTTTAAAACTGCTTGGTTTCATTTCTGTCCGCATTAGAGTAATAACTTCTTTTTCAGTTAATCCAAATTGAAATTTAATTGCATCAAAAGTAGTTCTGTCTTCCCAAGCCATTTCAATTATTCGGTCTATTTGTTGTATGGTTAAACTCATTTTTATGCAACTAATTTGTTAATCATTCCATTAAAAATAAACATATGAAAAGGAAGTACACTATACCAATACAGCCTACCTGCCAAACCTCGTGGTCTAAAAGTAGCAGTTTGTTTTAATATGTTTTCTTCAATCTTAAACTCAAGCCAAGCTTCGCCGGGTAACTTCATTTCTGCATAAAGGAGTAATTTTTGTTGTTCTTTGTCTGCAAATATTACCCTCCAAAAGTCTAATGCATCGCCAGAGCTTAAATCTGTAGCGCTTGTTCTTCCTCTTCGTAAGCCTATGCCTCCAAAAAGTTTGTCTAAATACCCTCTAAATTTCCATAATATTGTACCGTAATACCAGCCCGTAGGACCGCCTATAGCCCAAATTTTATTAATAGTCTTAATTTTGTTTGTAACCTTACGCTCTTTATAATCGGTAAAGCAACCATATTTTGGTACGTTTACGTATTTATGTAAATTGGCTTTTAATCTACCACTGCTAACAATAGAATCTTTCCAGCTAGATACAATGCTATTTTGTTCTATCTTCTCAAAAGCTAATTCTACGGCCTTCTTATAACTAATAGGCTCTATGTTTAAAATAGAATTAATATTGCTTGGTTTACCTATAATTTCTACCCCCATACTTTTAACAAGTGTAGATGCTAGTTTATATGATGTAGATGTTACAAAGTACAACCAGTATGATGATAATTTGGGAGTCATTACAGGTACTGTAACTATTGTTCTTTTAAGGCCTCTAACCTTTGCAAACTGTAATAGCATTTGCTTGTAGGTAAGTACATTAGGTCCAAAAATATCTATCCCTTTATTATAAACTTCCTTTTTTAATAGAGCTTTGGATAAAAATAAAAGAACATCCCTAACAGCTAAAGGTTGTGTTTTGGTATTTAGCCATTTAGGAGCAACCATTACCGGTAATTTTTCTACCAAATCTCTTATAATTTCAAAAGAAGAACTACCAGATCCCACAATAATACCAGCTCTAAATGTAGTAAGAGCATATTTGTTAGATGCAAGTGTTTCTTCTACTAACTTTCTAGAAGATAAATGCATAGATAGTTTAGGGTCATTAGTAATTCCGCTTAAATAAATTACTTGCTCTGTGTTGGTTTGTTCAATGTAATTTTTAAAATTAATGGCGCACTGTTCTTCTAACGATTTAAAATTGGTAGCAGAGTTAGACATAGAATGCATTAGGTAGTAAGCTACATCAATATCTTTAGGAATGGCTTGTAATGAACTCTTTTTTAAAAAATCTGCCTCTACAACAGTAATTAAAGGTTCGTTTTTATACCATTCTTCAGCTCTTAATTTGTCTCTAACAACACATACAACATTGTGGCCCTCTTCAATTAAAAGGGGCACTAGTCTTTTGCCTATGTAGCCTGTTGTACCTGTTACTAGTATTTTCATTTATTTTGGTCTTTGGTATTCAAATCTTATGTTTGTTTCTGGCACTGCATAAGCATCTAAACCATTAATGGCTGCCACTTTACCTTTAGATAAATCTATTAATCCATCTTGTTGTAAAAGATCTTCCTTTACATATAAATTGATAATTTCTCCTATAACCAAAATTGTATCGTTAGCAACAATATTCATTTCTTCTATAAATTTTAACTCTAATTGTACAGGAGCATTTTTTACAAAAGGGGCAGTGCAGTTACCTATATATTCTGGCTGTAAATTGGTTTTGTTAAATTCAGATATGTTCTCTGGGTATTTAGCAGATGTATGGTGTGCATCTTCTAAAATATCTTGGTGTATGTGGTTAATTGTATATGTTTTGGTTTCTATTATATTTTTGTAAGTATGTCTAGGTACTGTTGTTGGCCTACAAATAAAACCTAACAATGCGGGGTTAGAACCCAAATGTACAACAGAACTAAAAACAGCAACATTCTCTTGTCCGTTTACAGATTTAGTGCCAATTAAGTTGGCAGATTTGTAACCAGTTGCACTGTTTATTAAGTTAATTTTAAACAAATGTTCTAGTTCTTTTATGTTATTGGTGTTGTATTTTATCATTGTTTTAGAGCAATAAATAGTTGTTTATTTTAATGTCTTTAGATTTTAAATCAAACATTAAATTATAAAGTCCAAAAAATGTTCTGTTTATATAAATAAAGTGTTTAGAGCCTCTATTTCCGTTCATTTTACGCAGTTCTGTACTTTTGCTATACTTTTCTCCTAATTCTGCAATTTGATTAAAGAAAACAGGGTCCGAAAAATCAAACGTTTCATTATGGAATGGTTTTGTAAATAAACTTAACATTTCATAAAAAAGATCAGAGAAAAAAGCTATTTCTTCTTTAGTATCCTCTTCTTTTAATATTTCTAATTGATGCATTCTTTGTGAAAACAAAACATGATTATTAATAATTTCTGGTTTTGCCAATTCAAAATAGGGTATGTAAAAGTCTGTTGGCACTTCTTTTATACATCCAAAATCTAAAGCAATTAATTCTCCTTTGTTAGATATTAAAAAATTGCCAGGATGTGGGTCTGCGTGTACTTTACGTAGAGCGTGCATTTGATACATATAAAAATCCCAAAGGGCTTGTCCAATTACATTGGCTTTCTTTTGATCGCTATTATGGGCAGTAAATTCACTTAGGTGTTCTCCTTTCATCCAGTCCATTGTAATTATGCGCTCCGATGAAAATTGCTCATAATACTCTGGGAATTTTAAATTTGGTATATGCTTACAGGCTTTGGCCATTTCTTTACTTTGCTTAATTTCTAGCAAATAATTTGTTTCTTCTATAAGCTTATTTTCTACTTCCGAAAAATATTTATCGGAGTCCTTTCCTTTAATATTAAACATTTTTATGGCTATAGGCTTTACCATAGCTAAATCTGTAGATATACTATCTGCAACACCTGGATACTGAATTTTAACTGCTAGTTTTTTGCCATTGGCCTCTGCGTAATGCACCTGTCCAATACTAGCTGCGTTTACAGAGTTTACATTAAACGTATCAAAAATTTCGTTTGGAGTTTTTCCAAAATATTTTTTAAATGTTTTTTGCACCAGAGGAGCAGATAACGGAGGAACGGAAAATTGAGCAAGAGAAAATTTTTCTACATACGCCTGTGGCAGTATGCTTTTCTCCATACTTAACATTTGTGCCACTTTTAAAGCGCTACCTTTAAGCTGCTTTAAACTGTCATAAATATCTTCTGCGTTATTTTTGTTCAATCGCTCCTTGGCTTCAGTTTCAGTCTTGGTTAATTTATCTCCATAATATTTTAAATAATTAACACCAACTTTAGCTCCTGTTGTAACTAGTTTACTAGCACGTTGTATTTTAGATGTAGGTATTGTATCTATAGTTTTCATAGGCTTACAAGTTCATATTAACTTTTTCTTTATAAATAAACTTTCCTAAGTCTATAATGCTTTGCAAAGGTTTAGTGTCTAGCAAATCAAACGTAGTATTAACGCTTTTTTCAATAAAAATATCGGTTTTTTCAAAAGATGAAGAAGTATCATCTAACCAAAATTTAAGAGTAATTAATAACTGCAACCAAGCAGATTCAGTAATTGTTTTTTGCTGAATTTTTTCTAACTTTTCTTGTTTAAGGTCAATAGTCTCAATTTCTAAGGATGTAATGTATGTAGCAAAACTCTTTTTAAGTGTAGATAACATACTTACATTTTTTAGTTTGTTTTTATGTTTACTAAGTGCATAAACAACATAACTTCTATTAGCTGTAAGCATCTCAAAAAAAGTATAGTAAAAGCTTAGTAACTTAGTACGGCTATTAAAATCTTCATAAGCTTTGTCTGCCTTTAAAGCTCTTATTGTGTGGTTGTAAAACGCATTAAATACTTCTTTTTCTAATGTCTCAAAAGAATTGAAGAAATTATAAAAAATAGCTTCATCAAAATTATTGGACTTAGAGAACTTGTATACAGAAGACGGTTGCTTTTCGTTTTCTAATACATAATCCATATAAAAACTGATAATATCCTCTGCTGATATGTTCTTTTTTTTTGCCATAATTTTTGTTTTTCTTAAACAAAGATACAAAAATGTCTAACTAATTATTAAAAAGATTAGACAAAAATTTACTTATCCTGGTTTTACTGACGTTTTGAGCATTAAAATGTTATGTTTTACTTAAAAGTATTTATGGTTTTATAACTTACACTTAGTTTTGTAGCTAATTGTAAACTAAGTATTTATTGATGAAGATTAAAATAGTATTCTTATATATTTCTGCTCTGTCCTTGGGTG
Organism: Cellulophaga omnivescoria; assembly: GCF_001999725.1. Taxonomy (GTDB): domain Bacteria; phylum Bacteroidota; class Bacteroidia; order Flavobacteriales; family Flavobacteriaceae; genus Cellulophaga; species Cellulophaga omnivescoria. The sequence goes on along the minus strand of NZ_MDDP01000024.1, from coordinate 32,613 downwards.
TGCTTTTTGGACAATTAAGTAGCACTTTGGTAGGCGTTTTGCCCGATGCTGTTTCCGAGTCTTCAGGTTTACTTTATTATGATGATATGTTAATTACTCATAATGATTCTGGTAATGCACCAATTTTATATCAATTAAATAATAAAACACTTAAGATAGAAAAAGAAATAGAGGTTGTAAATGCTAAAAATATAGACTGGGAAGATTTAGCGCAGGACCTAAATTATATTTATGTAGGTGACTTTGGTAATTATTGGGGAGATAGAGAAGACTTAGTTGTTTATAAAATTTCTAAAGAGGCTATAAAAACATCTAAAAAAGTTTCTGCTGAAAAAATTTTCTATAGTTATCCAGATAAAAAAGACAATAAGCGTAAGGGTAGTAATGACTTTGATGCAGAAGCTATGTTTTATAAAAATAATGAACTTTATATTTTAACAAAGCAGTGGAGAGGTAAAAAAACAGCCGCTTATAAAATACCTGTAAAACCAGGAAAATATATAGCAACAAAAGTAGGGGAATACAATACTAAAGGCTTGGTAACAGGGGCAACATATAATACCAAAAGTAATAAAGTAGTTTTGGTTGGCTACAATATGTTTATGATGCCATTTGTGGTAGAAGTAAACAATAGCACAAATACTAATTTGTTTGCCGGAGTTACAAAAAGAACACAATTAGATATTGGTTTTGTACAAATGGAAGGGATTGCTACCTTACCTAATGGTGGCTACTATATGTCTTCTGAGTCCTTTACAAAATTGGGAGCTAGTGCCAGTATTTACAAGTTAGATGGCAAATAGTTGTTATTTTAGTAGCAGTTTTTACTTTATAAAATTTAAGGTTTTGTTAACATTTAAAGGCTTGGGTGTGCCTTAATTTTGAAGAAACTTAAAAAACTATAAATCAAATGAAAAAAATTGCATTACTATTGGTAGCTGTATTTGCCTTAACAGGAGTACAAGCACAAATTGAAACACCACAACCTAGTCCGTTTACTAAAATAGAACAAAAAGTAGGTTTAACAGATGTTACTTTAGAGTACTCTAGACCATCTATGAGAGGAAGAGAAGTTTTTGGTAACCTAGTACCTTATTCTAAATTATGGAGAACAGGAGCAAATAAAAATACAATAATTACATTTAGTAACAATGTAACTATTGGCGGTAAAGAAGTAAAGGCTGGTTCTTATGCAGTATTTACTAAACCAGGAGAAAATACTTGGGAAGTTATTTTTTATGCAGATACAAATAATTGGGGTACACCAAGAGCTTGGGATGAGTCTAAGGTTGCTGCAACAATAAACGCAGAAGTTGTAAAAATGCCTATGAAAATTGAAACATTTACTATGACTTTTGATGACTTAACATCTAACTCTGCTGTTTTAGGTATTTTATGGGAAGATGTTTATGTAGGAGCTAAGTTTGAAGTACCAACAGATAAAACAGTTACTGATGCAATTGCAAAAACAATGAATGGCCCAAGTGCACAAGACTACTATGCTGCTGCGGTTTATTATAAAGAAGCTGGTAAAGATATTAACCAAGCAAAAACTTGGATGGAAAAAGCTATAGGTATGATGGAGAAACCTGCTTTTTACCAGTTAAGACAGCTGTCTTTAATTTATGCTAAAGCTGGAGACAAGAAAAAAGCTATAGAAACTGCTAAAAAGTCTTTAGCTGGTTCTAAAGAAGCAGGTAATGCAGATTATATTAAAATGAATGAAGACTCTTTAAAAGAGTGGGGAGTTAAATAATTTTGATCCTTAGAATATATAACCCGTAAAGCTAAATGTTTTACGGGTTTTTTTAAATTAGAAACCTAAATAAGTTAATTTTCTAAATATCTAAATCAGCATTAGTTTTCATCATTCTATCAAAACCTTCTAGCATTGTAGCAATAGAAATTACTAAAGCACAACCAAAAGCATTTAGCCATAAATAAGACATCCAGTCAAAAGCCCAGCCAAATATTACAATAACTTGTGTAATAATTGCAGCTACAAATACCGCATTTCCTTTAACATATTTAAAAAAGAATGCTAGTAAAAATATGCCTAATACGTTGCCGTAAAAAATAGAACCTATAATGTTTACCAATTGTATTAAATTATCAAACAAGCTAGCTACACAGGCAATTAATATGGCTAAAATACCCCAAATTAGTGTTAGTACTTTAGATGCTTTAACGTAGTGTTCTTCTGTTTCTCCTTGTTTAATGCTCCTTTTGTAGATATCTAAAGCGCTAATAGTACCCAAAGCATTAAGTTCTGATGCTGTAGAAGACATAGCGGCAGACAATATTACAGCCAGTAAAAGTCCTATAATTCCTTGTGGTAAATAATTTAGTATAAAGTGAATAAATACATAATCTGTATCATTTGTTTCTACAGAATCATCTGCTTGTTTAATTAAATTTTTACCAGCGTCTCTCCCTAATTTTTCTTGTGCATTTAAAGCTATTATTTCTTGCTTAGCTTTTTTTTGAGCGCTACTGTTATTTTGGTCTATTGCTACAGATAATTTATTTTGGGCAACTATTTTTTGCTCTGTTATGTACTTGTGTTCTTCCTGTAAAAGTTTGTAGTCTTCTGCGTGAATAGAGTTTTCTACTTTAGCAGTAGCAGCAGGATTAAAGTTTAAGGGAGATACGTTGTATTGATAAAATACGAATACCATTACACCAACCAATAAAATAAAAAATTGCATTGGAATTTTTAAAATACCATTAAATATTAAGCCAAGCTGACTCTCTCTTACAGATTTACCAGATAAATACCTCTGTACTTGACTTTGATCTGTACCAAAATAAGACATAAACAGGAAAAATCCACCAGTTAATCCGCTCCAAACAGTGTACCTACTTTGTGTGTCTAAACTAAAGTCTAAAATATTTAATTTATCACTTGCACTTGCAACCTTTAAGGCTTTGCTAAATGTTATATCGTCTGGTAAATAATCTAAAATAAAATAAAAAGCTACAAACATACCCAGCATAATAATAAACATTTGCTGTTTTTGGGTAACGCTAACTGCCTTTGTGCCGCCAGATACGGTGTAAATTATAACCAGAATGCCAATTAAAATATTCAAAATTCTTAAATCCCAACCAAGTACTGCAGATAAAATAATAGAAGGAGCGTAAATGGTTATACCAGCAGCTAAGCCACGCTGAATTAGAAATAAAAACGCAGCAAGTGTTCTGGTTTTAACGTCAAACCTGTTTTCTAAAAACTCATAAGCAGTGTATACCTTTAGTTTGTGATATAATGGTACAAAAACCATACATATTACTACCATAGCTAATGGTAAACCAAAGTAAAATTGCACAAAGCCCATTCCTGAGTTATAGGCTTGTCCTGGTGTAGATAAAAATGTTATTGCACTAGCTTGTGTAGCCATTACAGACAACCCAATTGTCCACCACTTAGACTGGTTGCCGCCTAAAACATAATCGTTTACATTTTTACTTCCTTTTGTTTTGTATACGCCAAAACCTACAATAAATAACAGTGTTCCTATAAGTAAATACCAATCTATTTCTGCCATACTAATTGTAAATTTTCATTATTATAAAAAAAACAATGGCATACATTAAGTTTAAAAGTAACACCCAAGAATATTCTTTTTTCCAAATAAATTTATCTTTCATAGTGTTTTATTCTTTTTTAGGAAGTGATAATAAATTGGCAAATAATTTATATGCCCCTGGTACACCGGCAGGTAATTCTCTAAAAAAACTAATTCCCGTATATACGTAATTTCCTTTTCCATAAGCAGCAATTAAAATACTACCTTTTTTTGCCTCTTCTCCTTTATCTGCCATTGCTAAAATAGGAGTAAATTCTTTACCCCATTTGTTAGGAAAGTATAAACCACGTTCTTGTACCCAATTGTTAAAATCTTTTGCAGTAATTTTATTTGGAGTGTTTACCACAGGATGATCTTTTGCTAAAATGGTAACTTCTGCAAACTCATTAGTAACTCTGTCTCTAGATAGCTCTAATGGGTAAGGAGCAAGGTTATCTACTCCTAATTTGCTGCGGCCGGCTGTATTGTATTGAATAACTAAATTACCGCCGTTTTTAACATAGTCTAATAAAAAGTGTTGTTTAAATTTTAATTCATCTACCACGTTGTATGCTCTAATACCAACTACAATGGCATCAAAACCTTTTAATGAAGCAGTGTTGATGCTGTTAGGGTCTATGGTAGAAACATTGTAGCCAATTTGCTCTAAACTCTCAGGAATTTTATCTCCTGCACCAGTAATGTATCCAATGTTTTTTCCTGTTTTTTTAATGTCTAAACGTACTACTTTGGCTTCAGACGGTAATAAAACAGATTGTGTAGGTATATGATCATAAGATATGACTACAAGCTCTTTATTCAGTTCTTTACCATTAATTTTTACAACCGGTAAAATAGAACCTTCAGATTCGCTATTTGGAGGCGTAACAGTAAATGTAATTGTTTTTGAGTCTCCGCGTTTTTTAATATTAAAATTTTGCTTTGCATTAGCTACTTTCCACCCTTTAGAAAAAGTTAATTCTATTTCGCCAGAAATATCATTTGCTAAAGCCTTAACTCTTACTGGTATTTGTTTTGAAGATTCATCAGAAAAAATAATAACTTTATCTTTTATACCAACACTAGCTTCCGGTAAAACTTCAAAAGGTCTGTACAATTCTCCTTTGTCTGGTTTAGAGTAGTGATAAACAACAGGTTTAGTAATAGTTAAAGTGTAATTGTTAATACTAAGTTCAAAATCTGCATTAAAAGCTCTTGGTGTCTCTGGTTTGCCTATTAGTTTTTTATCTTTTACAGTGTACATACCTAGTGTACCTTTTTCCATTAACCAATAAGGGCTAGTGTATTTTGTATCTGCTGGTACAGCAACATCTAAAGTTAGGTTTTGCTTTGTGTTGTTTTCTAACAAAATATTAGGTGTTAGGGTAGTATCACCAACGTTTACAGATTTTAAAACAATGTTTGCAGTGCTTCTATTTAATGCTTCTATAGATACCTTAAAGTTGCCACCAGGTGTGCTATTAGTATTATTTGCATTAGCTTCTAAATACAAACCAGCTACGGCTGTAATTATATCTTCTAGCTCTTTTGTTTTAATATTTTTCCAATGTGTATCTTTAGATTTTTGTAAAAGGTTATAGGCTTCTATAAGTTGTGGTAAATGTGCAGAGGGATTTTTAAAGTTAAAGTTTTCTTCAACCTTTTTTAGTATTTTTCCAATAGCAACGCCGCCATCTATTCTAGACCAAGTTGTATTAACACCTTCAAAAATATCATCGCTTTTAGGCATATCGCCTTTTAAAAGTTCTATATACTCATCTTGGCTTCCTCTGGTAGACACTCTACCAAAACCTTGGCATAAATGTTGACTGCTAGCAAGTGCAGCAATTTCATTATTAGATACGCCCAGTATTGGGTAAAAGACACCAACATCTAATTTCATTAGTTTGCTTTTGTCAGCTTTGTTAAAAGCTTCTTCACTACCATAAAACCACCAAGATGTATTAAAAAACATACGTTTTGGTTGCCAAGTTTCTGTTAGTTTTAATTGTTCTGGGTAGGCTTTAGGGTCATTAACCAAATCAAAAGCTTCTACACTTAACATTGCAGATGTAGTGTGGTGACCGTGTGTGGTACCAGGAGTTCTGTGGTTAAATCTATTAATAATTACATCTGGTTTATATTGCCTAATAATTTGTACAACATCTCCTAAAACTTCTTCTTTATTCCAAATAGCTAATGTTTCTTCTGGGTGTTTAGAGTAACCAAAATCATTTGCTCTAGAGAAAAATTGTTCTCCGCCATCTTTACTACGTGCACCAAGTAATTCTTGCGTGCGTAATACACCTAATTGTTCTCTAATTTCTGGTCCAATTAGGTTTTGTCCGCCATCTCCGCGAGTTAAAGATAAATATGCTGTTTTGGCTTTTACGTTGTTAGATAGGTAAGATATTAACCTGGTATTTTCATCATCTGGATGAGCAGCAATGTACAACGCAGAACCTAAAAAGTTTAGCTTTTGTAAAGAGTGATAAATTTCTGTAGACGATTTTTTTTTAGGAGCTTGAGAAAATCCTAAGTTAATGCATAATGTAAAAATTACGCAAGATACCAGTATTTGGCGCATAAATGTTAATTTTGGTTGATGCTCAAATATAACAAGTTCTACGCTTAAGAAAGTTAATTTTAAAGGTTCTTTAACACCATATTTTAACTATTTTTTGTTATTTATAGTGTCTGTTAATGATTTAAGAAAACCATTTTTTTCTTTTAATAAAAAAAATAGACACCAAAGACACCAAAACCATTACACCCAATAGGATAAAATAACCGTATTCTGTTTGTAATTCTGGCATATTTTTAAAGTTCATACCATAAATACCAGCTAAAAAGGTAAGCGGAATAAAAATTACAGAAAATATAGTTAAGGTTTTCATTACCTCATTAAGTCTATGGTTTTGTATGCTAAACATAAGGTTTAAAGAACTGTCTAATTGGTTTAAGTTAAAGTCAATTTCATCACTCATTAATCCAATTTGCTCTTTAATTTCAATAAAATATTTAATATCAAACTCAAAACAATCAATATTTTCTAGTTGATTTATAGCATCTTTAATACTAATAGTCATCCTTTTAATTTGGTTTAATTGTCTTTTGTTATTTTCAACTTTTAGTGCAAATTCTGGTGTAGGTTTGGTTTCATTTAAATTATCTAAACCAATATTAGCTTCGGTAAGTTTATCATAAGCAATATAATAATTATCTATTATAGCTTCCATTAATAGGTAAAAAAGGTAATCTGCACCTTTTTTTCTAATAATTCCTAAATTTTTTTCAATACGCTCTCTTAAATGCTGAAAATGATCTCCTTCTACCTCTTGTATGCTCCAAACGTAGGTTTCACCAACAACAAAAACCATTTGCTCAAACATTGTTTCATTACTTTCTACAGAATAATAAGGAGATTTTAATGTTAAAAAAAAGCAATCGTCTAATTCTATAACCTTATTCCTGTGGTTGTTATCTATGACAAGGTTTATTAAAAACTCGTCCATATTATTATCTGCAATTATTTTGCGTACAGCTTGTGAATGCTGAAAACCATAAATATTTAACCAAGAAATAACTGATGTATCTTTTGTGATAGATATTTCTTTTAAATCTTCTCCTTTTAATAAACTGTAGCTTTCTTTAGAATAATTAATTAAAGATGAGTTTGCTAAAAACGCTTCAATATTAAACGTTTTTTTATCAGAATAAGGATTTACTTTACGTCTGTTTTTTCTTTTCATACAGTTGCTTATTTAAATATAATCACCCTCTGTGGTATCATCATTATTATCATCTTTATTAATAATTACAACACCTTTTTGTAAAAGTAAATTATTAGGATAGGTAAGAAGTTCACCATTATCTTTTTTTAAATAAATATGATAAGCTTTAATATCTAAAATATCTACTTCCTCTGCAAAATCTCCATCTAGTATTTTTATACGGTCTCCTATTTTAAAAGGAAAAGAGAAAAACAATATTACACCAGCTGTAATATTGCTAAGTATAGACCAAGATGCAAATAATGCTACCCCTAAAACAGCAAATACAGAAGAAAATATTATACCAAGATCTTCAAAATTTACTTGCCAGATATACACAAGTGCTATAAAGCTTATGGCCATATAAAGTATGGTGATATACCTAATAATTAACTTTGTGCGTACTTTATTTATATCGCTTATTCTTCCTATTTTACGAATTGCTTTTGCTGTAACAAACCGTAAAAACAAAAAAGCTAAAACACAAATTAAGCTGTTTATTAATTGATTTTGATGTGCATCTATAAATTCATTCATAATCCTAAACTATCTCTAAAATGTAAGTCTTTATTTCTGTTTTGTTGCCAATAGGCCGTTTGTATTCTTTTGTTTAATGTTGCTTTTGTGGTTAGCATTTTTTTATTAGCACCAAAACCACTAGCGTGTGTTTCTGTAAAGCTTTCTATAGTATGCGGAAAAGCGGTGGTAAATGTAATGCTTAAATTGCGTTGTAACTCTGGATAATTTATACTGTACACTGTTAAATTATCATTATTAGTTACCGTGGCAGTAGCATTGTAAGCTTTTAGTTGCTTGTGAGAAAACCTAATGTACTGAAAAGAAGGAATAATAGTTAGTTTGCCCTTTGGTAAGGCATTTGGGTTTATTCTAATTTTTGCCCAAAGATCGTTTTCTAATATATCTTTTTTTAGAGTCAATTTTTCATCTCCTTCACTTTCAAAATAAGAATAAGAAGAAACCTCAAAATTTTCTTTATTGTTTAACTGAGAAAATACTTGTCCGCACCATTCTTGTACAGTATTTGTAATTTTTAATGAAGCAGAATTATCACCAACCGGATAAAAAGTGCTAGACATTACAGAGTACGGGTAAATACCTGTATTAAATTTTTTAGTGCTGTTTAACTTTAAAACAGGAACGCTTGTTTTGTCCGGTTTATCTGCTTTTACTTGTTTTGTAGCATTAAAAGGTTCTGTAACAAAAACCATAACAGCAGAACCTTGTCTTAATTCGCCATACCTAGCTTGTTGTAAATTGTACGATGTTATTTCTGCAGTACCATTGTACCAATACTTTTTAAATTGATTAGACAGCGGTTTTGGTTCTTTTTTTTCAATAACCTTTTCAGGAGTAACAGCAGCAACATCTAGAGTTTGTATTTTTTCTTTACACGCATTAGATACTAATAGCGTAGCGGCTATTATACCTAGTTCAACTAATTTTTTCATAACAAATACATTTTAAGTAAAATTACTTAAAATGTTATGTATTTGCTATAGTTAACAAAGTTTTATAAACTAAATGCGTAGGTAAGCCAACAACGTTAGGGTAGGAGCCAATAATTTCTTCAATAGCAATTAAGCCAATCCACTCTTGTATACCGTAAGCACCAGCTTTATCTAATGGCTTGTAGTTTTCTACGTAATATGTAATTTCTTCTAAGCTAAGAGCTTTAAATTTTACTTTAGTAATATGACTTTCTGTAATTTGTTTGTTTTTAGATGTAAAACATACAGATGTTGCTACTTGGTGCCAAGAGTTAGATAGTTTTGTAAGCATTTTAATAGCATCTGCAGCATCTTTTGGTTTTCCTAATTGCTCATTATTATGCCAAACAATGGTGTCTGATGTTATTAAAATATCTTTTTCTTGTAGAGATGCCTTAAAAGGCTCAGCTTTTAGTGCAGCTAAATAATTTGTAATTTCTTCGGCTTTTAAATGATTAGGAAAAACCTCTTCAATAGGTCTAACATCAACCTTAAAGTTAATATCTAATTCTTTAAAAAACTGATGCCTTCTAGGAGAGCCAGAAGCCAATATAATGTTGTAATCTTTTAGTTTTTCAGAAAGCATTTAGTCGTTTTTAGCGCTATAATTATCATTCCACTTGCCTTGTACTTTTAAAACCTGCTCAATAACATCTCTGGCACAACCATTACCTCCGTTTTTTTGAGATATATACTTACTAACGGCTTTAATTTCAGGTATAGCATCTTGCGGGCAAGTAGGCATACCAACAAGTTTCATAGGAGGAACATCTGGCATATCATCACCCATATACAAAACATTTGTAGGATCTATGTTATTAGTAGATAAGTACTCTTTTATAGGTTCTATTTTTAGGTGAGCGCCTAAGTAAATATCTTTAACGCCTAAACCTTTAAATCTAGTACGTACACCCTCGCTTGTTCCGCCAGAAATGATACAAACATTAAAGCCTTTTTGTATTGCAGTTTTAAGTGCGTAACCATCTTTAACATTCATTTTACGTAGTAATTCTCCGTTTTCTGTAATAAGTACAGATCCGTCTGTAAAAACGCCATCTACATCAAAAACAAAAGTGGTAATATTATGTAGGTATTCTTTATAACTTTTTTCCATAAGTATTGGTAATAGATTTGCTTATAACGCTGTATATTTCTTTATGCGTATTATTTGTTAGTTCAGTTATATGACGTTGCATAGTACCAATATCATTACGTTTTGCAGGTCCAGTTTGTGCATTGTAAGGAGATAAGGTATTTAGTTTTGCAACGGTTTCTTGTATTAAAGGTGATAAAATTGAGAAAGGTACCTTGTTTGCTTCACAAATTTCTTGCCCAATTTGATACATATGATTGCTAAAATTATTTACAAAAACTGCAGCCAAATGTATGGATTTTCGTTGTTCCGATGATATTTTATGTACACTGTTAGAAACACTTTCTGCCAGTTGAAGAAGTAAAGCTTCATCAGTCTTGTTTTCTGCTTCTATACAAATAGGTATACGCGCAAAATCTACTACTGCTTCTTTACTAAACGTTTGTAATGGGTAAAAAGATCCTTTTCTATTTTTATCATCTAAAACAGATATAGGTACGCTACCAGAAGTATGTACAACTAGTTTGTTTTGTAGTTTTAGCGCAGTAGATAGTGAAGTAATATTATCATCAGAAATTGCAATTATGTACACATCTGCATCTGGTAAGTTATTTATGTTAGTAGTTGTATTTACACTATTTTTAAAAGGCAGTAATGCAGTTTCTGTACGGTTGTACAGCATTGCAATAGATACATTGTTTAACGCACTAAATGCATTGTATAAGTGTGTGCCAATATTTCCTAACCCTATAATAACTACCCTAATCATACTACAAAAGTACAGCTAATCTACTTAAAACTATTATTCTTTACAACCAATTGTTACTGCGTGTGTGTGCCCTGCATTGGTACTTGCAGCTATAGTAATTGCATTATTGGTTTTTAAAGTTGCAAAATCTTCTGCTGTTATAGTAAGCATATGTTCGTGACCGGTTGCGCCAATTAATGTGTATACTTTTGTGGCACCGCTAATTATATCTGCCGTAGCAATTTCTAAAGTATGATTGTGATTACCTACTATGGTAATTTTAGCACCATTTTCTATGCAATTTCCTTTTGGTTCATCTTCCACATTATTGGTAGAATCATCATCACTAGAACAACTAATATTACAAGTTAATAACACCAAAAAAAGGGTGTGATAAATATACTTTTTAAGAGGTGTACTATTAAACATAATTCTACTTTTTTAACTGTTATTAAGGCTTTGTTGTTTAGTTTTGTAACTAATACAGGCTTAATTATTTGCTAATGTATTAAATAGTATTTGTAATATGAAAAAACTTGAGCTCACAACCAAAGAGAATGTATTTTTATTAGTTTCATCTTTTTATGATAAAATACGCAAAGATGAAACTTTAGGTCCTATTTTTAATGGTATAATTAAAGATTGGGACCACCATTTACTACACCTTACCAATTTTTGGAGTAATCAGTTATTTATAGAGCGTGGCACTTATAAAGGTAACCCTATAGCGGTACACAATAAAGTGGATAATTACACTAATAATACTATTAATGAGATGCATTTTGGTATTTGGTTAAATTATTGGTTAGAAACGTTAGATGAACTTTTTGAAGGAGACAATGTTACTATAGCCAAAAATAGAGCTCGTAATATGGGGTCTAATATTCACATTCATATTTTTAAAGCTAGACAAAACTTTAGTTCATAAACAGATTAAACATTAGGTTTTCATTAACACATTTATTGTTGTTTTAGGTATAAAAAAACACAAAAAGGGCGTATTTTTGCAAACCAATTCATTTACTATTATCCAAGATGATAAATTTAATTAAGAAGTTCTTTTTTTCTACACGTTTAATGTCATTTTTATTTATAGCATTTGCAACCGCAATGGCTTTTGGGACATTTATTGAAAGCTGGTACAGCACTGATACAGCAAGAATATGGATTTACAACACTGTTTGGTTTGAGGCTATTATGGTCTTTTTTGTAATTAATTTTATAGGAAACATAGCTAGATACAATTTGTTGCGTAAAGAAAAATGGGCGGTTTTATTACTACACCTTTCTTGGATTTTTATTATTATAGGTGCTTTTGTAACTAGGTATATTAGTTATGAAGGAATGATGCCAATACGTGAAGGAGAAACAGCAAACGTATTCTTTTCAGATAAAACATATATCTCTACAATTGTATATGGTAAAAAAGATGGTGTAAAAATGCAGAAAAAGCAAGAGTATCCTATTCTAGTTACTGCAGAAGCATTAAAATCTAATTTGCCTATACATACAAATTTTGATAAGACTGAATACACTATAGCATATGCTGGTTTTATAGATGGTGCTAAAGAAGGTTTAATAATTGGAGATGAAGGAAAAAACTTTTTAAAAATAGTAGAATCTAGTAGTGGTGGTCGTCATGATCATTATTTAGAAGAAGGTGTAGTGCAAAGTATACACAATGTATTGTTTGCTTTAAATAAACCTACAGAAGGAGCTATTAATATTACCGCAACAGACTCTAGCTATACCATACAATCACCTTTTGAAGGAACATTTATGCGTATGGCAGATAGGTTACAAGGTGGTGTTAAAAAAGATACCGTACAAAAACTACAATTGCGTTCTTTATACCAAATGGCAAATATGCAGTTTGTTATGCCAGATTCTTTGGTAAAGGGTAAAAACGGAATTATACGTATTCCAGATGAGGAACGTACAGAAAATATGCCAGATGCCTTAATTTTAGATATTACAGTAAACGGCAAAACGGTACGTAAAAAACTTTTAGGTTCTAAAGGAATGATGCAGTATTCTGATCCGTTTAAAATTGGTGATTTAGAATTTAGAATGGCTTACGGATCTAAAATTCATGAGTTGCCTTTTGCTATTAAATTAAATGACTTTATAGCAGAAAAGTATCCTGGTACAGAAAAAGGTTATGCGTCTTTTATGAGTAAAGTTACTATTGAAGATGAAAAACCTTTTGATTATGATATTTTTATGAATCATATATTAGATCACAGAGGCTACCGTTTTTTTCAAGCCAGTTTTGATCCAGATGAGCTAGGTACAAGATTATCTGTTAATCACGATTTTTGGGGTACTTGGATTACCTATATTGGTTATTTTATGTTATATGCTGGTTTAATGGGGATTATGTTTTTTGGTAAAACTAGGTTTAAAGACTTGGCTGTTTCATTGGATAAAATAAAAGCGAAAAAGGCAAAACTTACCACAATCATTCTTTTAGGGTGTTTATTAAATGTTACGGCACAGACAAAAACTACAGATAGTCATAATCACGCTCAAGAGCACAGTCCAGGAGATGGGCATAACCACGCAGAACTACCTAGTCAAGAGGTTATAGACTCTATAATTTTAGCTACAGCAGTATCTAAAGAGCACGCAGAGGAGTTTGGTAAATTGGTTATACAGGATGAGGGTGGACGTATGAAGCCCATAAACACCTTTACATCTGAATTGCTGCGTAAATTAAGTTTAAAGGATAAATATTTAGGTTTAACATCGGACCAAGTGTTTATATCTATGATGTCTAACCAACAATTATGGGCTAATGCACACATTATTGCCATAGATAAAAAAGGATACAATGATAGTATACGTAAAGTTATAGGAGTACCATCTGGACAGCGTTATGCAACGTTAATGGACTTTTTTGATGAAAAACAAAGCTACAAGTTAGATCCGTTTTTGGTTGAAGCTACAGCCACTAACAATCCAAACAAATTTCAGCAAGATTATAAAGATGTTAACATTAGATTAGGGCTTTTAAATAGAGCATTGAGTGGAGAAATTTTAAAGATTTTTCCTTTACTAAATGTAGATAATAATAAGTGGATATCTGCTTTAGAATACAGAAGTAATAGCGGAGAGTTTCCACCGCAAGAAGAATTGTATGATAATTTTATAAAAAACTCTATACCTTATTATTTAATAGCACTACAAAAAGCAAGAGAATCTGGAGATTATACAGAAGCTAATAAAATGTTAACTGGTTTAAAAAAGAACCAGTTAAACCATGGAGAAGAAATTTTACCCTCAGAAACTAAAATAAATACAGAGGTTATATACAATAAGCTAAACATTTTTAATGTGCTGTATAAAGCTTATGCGGTTGTGGGCTTGTTTTTGTTCTTAATTCTTATTTTTCAAATATTTAAAGACCGTAGTATTTGGCGCGTTGCAGTTTACTTTTTTAAAGGCACAATATATTTATTATTCTTATGGCATACAGCAGGTTTAATATTACGTTGGTACATATCTGGGCACGCACCTTGGAGTGATGCTTACGAGAGTATTATATATGTAGCTTGGGCTACTTTGGGTATGGGCTTACTGTTTGCTCGTAAAAGTAATTTAACCATAGCAGCAGCTACGTTTGTTACAGCTATGTTATTGTGGATAGCTCACCAGAATTGGGTAGACCCATCTATATCTAACCTGGTACCTGTTTTAGATAGTTATTGGTTAATGATACACGTTGCGGTAATTGTTGGTAGTTACGGACCTTTAACTGTGGGGATGATTCTTGGTGTTACATCATTAATTTTAATAATGCTAACAAATAAAAAGAACAAAGCTCGTATGGATCTTAACCTAAAAGAGTTAACCATAATTAACGAGCTTGTTTTAACCACAGGGTTAGTAATGCTTACTATTGGAAACTTTTTAGGAGGTATGTGGGCTAATGAAAGTTGGGGTCGTTATTGGGGTTGGGACCCTAAGGAAACGTGGGCATTAATATCTATTATGATTTACGCTTTTGTTGTGCATATGAGAATTGTACCTGGTTTACGTAGTAAGTGGTTATTTAACTTTACAAGTATAGTAGCTTTTGCTAGTATAATGATGACATATTTTGGAGTAAACTTCTATTTAGCTGGTTTACATAGTTATGCAAGTGGCGCGCAAGTAATTACACCTATGTTTATATGGTATACAGCTGCAGGTGTAGTAATACTTGGAGCTATTAGCTATTGGAGGTTTAAAGTAAACTATTCTAAATAGTTTACTTTCCGCCATTAGCTTGTAAATCTGCAATACATTGCGCATCCAAAGTGGGTATTTTACCTTCGGTAATGGAGTTTAAAAGTCCTTCGCCAGTTTCTGCAGTCCAATACATTAAGCAGTTTTCTACGTTACAATGTTTACCGTGTGCAGTATCTTGGTGACTGGTTTGCATTGTAGATCCATTATTTACCAAACCAAGTAAATGTCCAAATTCATGATTTAGCACAGTAGAAGATAGTACTGTTCTGCTTGGTGCCAATGGTTTATTGCTAAATTCTTTTACAGTATTCTCAAAAACAGCAAAAGATGTGTTTTGGTAAGCAATACCTAAAACAGATCCTTCTTCTGTGTTATTAGCATATTCTGCATCTAAATAAATACCAAAAACTGCTATTTTATCATCTGTATTGTATTGGGTGCGCAGGTTGTTTTCCATTGCAATAATATCATCTGCAGTGTAGGATGTTTTTGCAGGAACCGTTATTTCTTCTAACCTTAATTCCCAACCTTTAGACTTGTTTAGCCTTTCAGTAATAAAATTTTTAAAATTTTCTATAGTTTCATCAGTTGGCTTAAAATCTTTTACATAAAATATTTCAATAACTGTAGATTTATAAGTTGTATTAGATAATAGGTCATTAGCAGAAGAACCAACGTTTTTTCTGTTTCTTTCTTTAATTTCGTCTGTTATAATTTCATTATTATCATTTGTAAAAGAAGGAGTAGATTCGCTATCTGTAGAGCAGGCAATAAAAGAACTACATATTAAAATACTGTATACTATAGTTTTAAATGTCATTTGTTGGTATTTATTCAATTTTTTATACTGTTGTTATATTTATATACGGTGTGTAATGGAAAATAGATTTGTTAGGTTGTTTAGGTTCTAAATTTGTAACTTTGATAGACCAACTAAAAAAGAACTAAAACAACTAAAATGAAGCAATCTAAGGCAGGTTTAAATACAATTTGTACTCACACAGGAGAAGTAGAAGATAAACAATTTAAAGGGGCTGTGTCTCCATTATATATGAGTTCTTCTTACGCTTTTGAAGGTGTAGATGTAAAAAGGTATCCAAGATATTTTAATACGCCAAACCAAGAGGCCTTGTGTAAAAAAGTTGCTGCATTAGAGCATACAGAGGCTGGCTTAATTTTTGGTAGTGGTATGGCGGCAGTAAGCACTGCCTTAATGGCGTTTTTACACGCGGGAGACCATGTTGTTTTACAAAAAACATTATACGGTGGCACTTATAATTTAATACAAGAAGAGTTTTCTAAATTTGGAATAGAATACTCTTTAACAGATGGATTAAAAGCAGAAGATTTTGAAGCCAAAATAAAAGAAAATACTAAGGTTATTTATATAGAAACACCATCTAACCCTTTACTAACCATAACCGATTTAAAAGCGGTTGCTACTTTGGCTAAAAAGCACAATTTGGTTTCTATGATAGATAATACTTTTGCTAGTCCTGTAAACCAGAATCCAATAGATTTTGGAATTGATATTGTAATACATAGTGCAACTAAATATATGGGTGGACATTCCGATATTTGTGCAGGTGCTGTAGCATCATCAGCTAAAAATATAGATAAGATTTTTCAGCTAGCTAAAAATTTTGGAGGTAGTTTAAGTGATTACACCGTTTGGTTGTTAGAGCGTAGTATGAAAACTATGGGTATAAGAGTAAAGGCTCAGAATGAAAATGCCCAAAAAATGGCAGAATATTTACATCAAAATAAAGATGTAGAAGTTGTGTATTATCCTGGTTTAGAGTCGCATCCAGACCACGAACTAGCAAAGTCACAAATGAAAGGTTTTGGAGGTATGTTATCTTTTGAGCTTAAGGACGACATAAATGCTATGAACTTTCAAAATGCATTAGAACTTATAAAACCATCTATGAGTTTGGCAGGGGTAGAAAGTACTGTTTTGTCGCCAACGCAAACATCTCATTCTCTATTAAGTGCAGAAGAAAGAGAAAAACAAGGTATTAAGGATGGTTTAATTCGTTTTTCTGTTGGTATAGAAGAAGTAGAAGATTTAATAGCTGATATAGAACAAGCATTAGCTAAGGTAAAATAGATTAGAATAAAATGAAGTTAGATATATTAGTTTTTGGGGCGCACCCAGATGATGCAGAGCTGGGAGCAGGAGCTACAATAGCAAAAGAAATTGCAAATGGTAAAAAAGTTGGTATTGTAGATTTAACCAGAGGTGAATTGGGTACTAGAGGTACGGCCAAAACTAGAGATGCAGAGGCAACAGCTGCCGCTAAAATTTTAGGTGTTAGCATACGAGAAAATTTAGCTTTTGAAGATGGTTTTTTTGTTAATGATAAAGCGCATCAATTGCAAATAATTAAAATGATACGTAAATACCAACCAGAGATTGTGTTGTGTAATGCTATTGATGATAGGCATATAGACCACGGTAAAGGAAGTAAATTAGTTAGTGATGCTTGTTTTTTAAGTGGTTTGTTAAAAATAGAAACAGATTTTGAAGGTAAGCCGCAGGAAAAATGGAGGCCAAAACACGTTTATCATTACATACAATGGAAAAATATTAAACCAGATTTTGTTGTAGATGTTAGTGGTTTTATACAAACCAAAGTAAAATCTGTTTTGGCATACAAAACACAATTTTATGATACAAATAGCACAGCTCCGCAAACACCAATTACAAGTCAGAATTTTTTAGAAAGTGTTACATATAGAGCGCAAGACTTAGGGCGTTTAATAGGAGTAGACCACGCAGAAGGTTTTACAGTAGAGCGTTATGTAGCAGTGAGTAGTCTAGATAAGTTAATTTAGTTAGCTACCAGTTTTAGGAAGTTCAAAATAAAATATACTACCTTCACCCAAGGTGCTTTCTACCCAAATAGTACCTTGGTTGTTTGTTATCATCTCTTTACACAATGGTAGGCCTAAACCGGTTCCTTTTTCGTTATTTGTACCATATGATACTGCAATTGCATTATCACTAGAAAATAACTCATCTATTAACTCTGGCTTTATACCTATACCAGAATCTTGTACACTAGTTATCCAGCTGTTTTCTGTTTCTGTAGCTGTAATTGTTATGTTTCCACCGGTTTTGGTAAATTTTATAGCATTGCTTAATAAATTACGCACAACTACACTCATTTGGTTTTTATCTGCCCAAACAATAGTGTTACTTGGTATAGAATTGGTAATTTTAATGTTTTTATTTTCTGCTAATTCAGATAGTAAATTAATGTTATTATGTGCTAAATTGTACATTTTAGCATTACTAGGAGTGGTAGAACCACCATTCATTTGTGTTCTACTCCAAGAAAGTAAGTTTGTTAAAGTAAAAAATAACGCATCTACATCACTTTTTAATTTAGGTATAAAACTTAAAAAATCTTCAGTTTCAACATCTTTTGAAACAAACATATCTAGTAAACTTTGTAGTGCGGCAATTGGGTTTCTTAAATCGTGACCAATTATAGAAAATAGCTTGTCTTTAGTCTTGTTAATATTTTCAAGCTCATTTTCTCTCTTTTTTAAAACTTCTGTTTGCTCTATAAGCTGGTTGTAAAGTTTCTTTCTTGTGTTGGCTTGTATTTTTATAAGTAGTAAAATAAAGCTAAGTACAATTAATGCGGCAATTGCAAGAAAAAGATAATTCTGGTGCTTATCTATTTCTTTTTTAGCTTCGGCTTCGGTATCTCTTTTTTGTCTTTCGTATTCTGTTCTAGTTTTAAAAGCACCTAAGCTGTTGCTATTTTCTCTTCTTAAGATTGAATCTGATGTTTTTTTAAATAACTCTAAACTTTTAAGAGCTAAATCTGAATCATTATTTTTTTTATGTATTAAATATAAAGTTTCATAAGCTTCTTCTAGCTCTTCTAATAAATTAAACCTAGAGCCAATTTCTATAGCTTTGTTTACAGAAGTTTCTGCTTTTTCGGTATTGTTTAAACCTAAATAGGCTTTAGCCTTTGCATTTTCTAATGATATTATAGTTCTATCATCTGTTAAATCTTTTAAAATATTTTCACTAATATCTAACCATTTAAGTGCAAATTCTGGTTGGTTTTGCTTTATTAAAATTCTGGCTTTGTTAATGTAGCAATAAGATAGCCACTCTTTATCATTTTCTTTCTCAAAAGTAGCAATGCTATTGTCAATATATTCGGTTGCTAAGTCTAATTGATTTGTTCTAATATATATGTCAGACATATTAGAGTATGTTTCTGCAATATATATAGGGTTGCCAATTTCTTTATTAAGTTTATTAACCTCTTCGTAAAGAGCAATACTTTGTGCATAGTCTTTTTGAGTGGCGTATAAACTTGCCGTATTGTCTTTTATAAAGGAAAGTAGTACCTTATTGTTGTTGGCTTCAGCAATATCTGCACCTTCTAAGTAAGCTTTTAATGCCTCACTATTTTTACCAACATACGCATTTTCAGAACCTATTTGGTTTAAAATATTTATTTGGCCTCTAACGTAATTAGCTTCTTTGGCTAATTTTAAAGCTTCATTTAACTGTTCTATTGCTAAGTCTGAGTTTCCTTGGTAAGAGTTGTAATAAGCTAAATGAGCTATAGCATCTGCTTTACCTTTCTTGTAATTTAAATTATTACTTAATTTATAGACTTTATCTGATATTGATTTTAAACTGTCTATATTGTCGTAGGTATAGTGACTTGCTAAAGAAGTGAGCAAATCTATATACTGTTTTTTGTCTTCTTTAGTTTTTAAATTTTTGGATGCATTTTCAACTAAGGCGGTAATACTATCTATTTTTGTCTGAGAATTTACTGTAAAAGCTAAAATAAATACAATAGTAAACAGGAAGATATTTTTATGTAAATATTTATGTAAACCTATGTTCATGCTCTAGTAAAAAATGGGTAAAAATGCCTAGCAATATATTGATTACTAATGAGTTTAGCAAGTGTTTTAATCTAAAAATATAATTAACATATTAATTGTTAGTGTACATTATGAATTTAAAAAAATAGAACAGTTTTATAATGTATATTGATAATTGTCTTCTCCTTTTGGAACAGTAAAATAAAATATGGTTCCTTTTCCTAACTTACTTTTTGCCCATAAATTTCCTCCATTGTTTTCTACCATTTCTTTACTTAATGATATGCCCAAACCGGTACCTTTTTCATTGTCTGTTCCAAATGTGGTATGGCTCTGGTTAGGTGCAAAAACTTTGCTTAAATCTTCTTCACTCATACCAATACCTGTATCTTTTATAGTTACTTCTATAAATTGATACTTTTCTTGAGCATCTATAGTTATTTTACCACCTTTTGGTGTAAATTTTAGAGCATTGCTAATAATATTTCTAATAACAATGTCTATTTGGTTAGGATCAGAAAAAATTATAGTATTATCTGGAATCTCGTTAATTAAGGTAATATTTTTCTTTTTTGCTGTTTCTGCCAGTAAATTAATGTTGTTTTCTGCTAACGTATTTAATTCTGCTAATGTGGTATTTGTTGTTGCACCGTTCATTTGTGTTTGTCCCCATGACAATAAGTTGTTTAGGGTAAATGAAATATGGTCTACATCTTTAATTAATTTAGGTACAAAATCTCTAAACTCTGTTATAGCTAAGTCTCCAGATTTCATCATTTTTAGTACATCTAATAAAGCACCAATTGGTCCTCTTAAATCGTGTGCAATTATAGAAAATAGTTTGTCTTTGGTTTCATTTATTTCTTGCAGTTCTTCTTCTCTGTTTTCTAAAACTACTTGTTTTAACTGCAGTTCTGTATTTAATTTTTTGTGTGCTTTTCTACTTCTAGACATCATAAAAGTAATAATAGCCCAAATTACTAATATAGATGTACCTATATAAATAGCACTCCTAAGTTTGGCGTTTTCTAGCTTGTCTTCAACCTCTTTAGTTTCCTTTTGTTTATCTCTTTCTATTTTAGTTTGTAACATTAATAAGCTACGCTTATTTTCATTTCTAGATAGCGAGTCTGTTACCTTCTCGTACAGCTCATGAAAGTAAAGTGATTTTTCAAAATC
The DNA here is from genome assembly GCF_001999725.1 of Cellulophaga omnivescoria. Taxonomy (GTDB): domain Bacteria; phylum Bacteroidota; class Bacteroidia; order Flavobacteriales; family Flavobacteriaceae; genus Cellulophaga; species Cellulophaga omnivescoria. The sequence continues at coordinate 11,638 of NZ_MDDP01000024.1, read as the reverse complement.
TTTTTTATGTTTATTTATTTTGTACAGTATATCTGCTGCACTTTCTATATTTTTAATAGAGTTAAGTTCTTTAGCATTTTCGTAGGCTGTTAATGCATAAAGTTCTGCGGTATCTGTATTTTTATTGCCAAAATGGGCATAAGCTAGACCGCTTAGCAGGTTTAACTTGTCTCTATTGTTTTTAATTTGGTCGTATAAGTGAAAACTTTGGTCATACCAGCGTATAGCCCACTCATATTTCTTTTGCTTTAAGTATATATCGCCTTTAACTCTATAAGATTTAGCAATCCACCTAATATTATTGTATTCCTCAAAAATGCTTATACTTTTATTAATGTTAAACATTGCATTATTAATGTTGCCTATTTCACTTTGTAAATAAGCGTAGTTACACAATGTTTTTGCAGAATTAAAATCGTTTTTAAGTGTTAAATTAAGTTTTAAAGATTTTTTTAAAAATAATAAAGCTTGGTCATAATCTTTTTGAGCAGAGTAGAGGTTAGCAATATTTTCATTCATAACAGAAAGCATTCTGTTATTGTTGTTTTTTTCTGCTAATTCTACACCTTCTAAGTAAATAGCCAACGAGCTAGCATAGTCCCCAAAGTAATAATGAGACTGTGCAAAGTTGTTCATTATAGAAAGTTGTAAATGGCTATCATTTATTTTTTTGCTCTCTAGCAGCGCTTTGTTGTATAATATATTTGCTTTTTTGCTATTACCGGCATCAGAATAATAATTAGCAGTATGTAATAAGGCATTGCTTATACCGTAAGTGTACTCTAGCTCTTCACTTAATTTTAATGCTTTATTTGCTAAAATTAATAGGCTATCAGAATTGTAAAAGCGTAACCTTTTGGCTTTACTATTTAATGTATTTATGTATATAGTATCCTTAGGTACTATATCATTACTAACTGTAAGAATCTTACTTTTACTGGCAATTATTGTATTGCTAAAAAATAGAATACAACTAAAAACTAGCGTAAAGTATAGCTTTTTGTTAATTAAAAAATACACTTTGTTTTTAAATTCTGAAGGCATTAATTTTTTAAATAATCTTAGTGTTATAACTTAAACGTGAATTTATATGTAAGCATATGCTTTGACTAATTTATGTTGTGAAATGTCATTTTTTGTGTGTTTGAACCGTTTTTTTTAACCTATTGTCGACTTGGTAAAAATAAAGAACAGGGGTAAAATTACGATAAATATTGATAATTAGCACGTTACAATCTAATTTTTAAAATAGTGAAAATATGATGCAAAATTGTTTGATAGATAAAATAAAAAAAATTATCTTTGCATCCGCTTACAAATGGTGGATGTAGCTCAGCTGGTTAGAGTATCGGTTTGTGGTACCGAGGGTCGCCGGTTCGAACCCGGTCTTCCACCCAAAAGCAAAGCCTTGTTAATATTAACAAGGCTTTTTTGTTTTTAATTGTTACAATAAATGATACAAAAAAACCTCTACTTAATTTAGTAGAGGTTTTTTTAATTTATGTTTTATTACTTATTCAGTAGCTTTGTCTACAACTAATTTATTTGCTCTGTTAGCAATTTCCCATGCTGTATAAAAAACTAATCTGGTTCTGTTTTCTAGCAAATCGTAATTAATTTTATCTGGTGTGTCTGATGGTTGGTGATAATCATCATGAGTACCATTAAAATAAAAGATGATTGGAATGTTGTTTTTAGCAAAGTTGTAATGATCACTTCTATAGTAAAAACGGTTAGGGTCGTTTTCGTCATTATAAGTGTAATCTAAAACAACATTTGTATACTTTTTGTTTACTTCTTCAGATAAGTTATGTAATTCTGAGCTTAATTTATCAGAACCAATAAGGTAAATGTAGTTTCTATCTCCTTCACGTTTAGGGTCAATTCTACCTACCATATCAATATTAAGATTGGCAACTGTATTTTCTAAAGGAAAAATTGGGTCTACATCTGTGTAGTGTTGTGATCCTAATAAGCCTTTTTCTTCACCGGTAACGTGTAAAAATACAACAGAACGTTTTGGTCCATTACCATCTAATTCTGCTTTTCTAAATGCTTCAGCAATTTCTAATAAAGCAACAGTACCAGAACCGTCATCATCTGCACCATTATTTATTTGTCCGTCTGCAGATACACCAATATGGTCTAAGTGAGAAGATATTACAAGGTATTCATTTGGTTTTTCAGAACCTTTAATATAAGCTACAACATTTTCAGATTTTACATCTTTGTTTCCGCTTTTTAAATCTATGTTTAAAGCAGTGCTAACAACCTTTGGAGTGTTATCTGTAGCAATATCTTTTACAATTGCATTGGCCAATGTAGTATTTACTAATATAGTAGCAAATTTGTTTGGTGTAGCTGGTTTTGGAGAAATTCTTTCTCTACCACTTTTTAACATTTGTGCAAAATACTGTTGGTATCTTGGGTAATTATTTTCATCATAAAAAATAATACCTTTAGCTCCTTTTTTCTGAGCAGCTTCAACTCTTTTAGCTAAAGCTTCAGATGGGTTACCCCATGAAGATTTTTCAGTTGATCCAGACACAACATAAGTACCGTCTTCATTTTTTGGTTCGCCAACTTTGGCTACAACAATTTTATTAGTAACATCTAAGTTTTTGTAATCAGAGTAGTTTTCTTCATCAATACCAAAACCTATATAAACTACATCTGTAAAATCACCAGTTGCAGCAGTAGTGGCAACGTAATCCTCTCCAAGCTTATACTCCTTGCCATTTACACTAAGTGAACCTGTAGGAAGTTTAGAAATCTCTAAAGGAACATCCTGAAAATAGTTTCCGTCTGCTTTTGCTGGCTTAATACCTAAACCAACATATTCTTTTTTTATATATTCAATAGCTTTTTTTTGTCCTGGCTTACCTGTTTCACGGCCTTCAAATTCGTCTGATGCGTAAGTGTATAAATGAGCTTTTAGCTCGGCTTCTGTAATGGTTTTACCGTAAGTTTCCGGATTTACTTCTGTTGCTTTTTCAGACTTTTTTTCTCCTGTAGTTTTCTGAGTAGAATTACAGCTTATAGCCAAAGCTAGGGCTATAAATGCTAGTTTTTTCATATTTGGATTTTTAATTGTTCTTGTAATCTGAAAAGTACTAAAAAAAGGGGATATAGCTATACTTGTTATGTTGTTTGTTAAAAAAGTAATTTTATTGGGTTTTAATTGTGTTTTAAATTTAATTTTTATCCTTTTATAAACGTATTTTTATTTTTATTATTAAAGTTATGTGAATTAAATAATGTATGTGTGTTTGCGTAAACTGCTTTTTTTAATAGATTTTGGCATTAAATTTCCTTTTCACCTAAAAGCGAAACAATTTGTTAATCATTAGTGTTCCTTTTTAACTTTTACATTAACATTTAGTTAAGAAATTTACCTTTAGTGCAATAACTTTCTAATAAAACTGTTATTTTAACTTAAATAGTTATTTGATTTACAAATGCTTATAAAACTGTATTATAACTGGTAAGAACTAAAAAATACTTTTAAAAATAGTGTAAAATATTGTTTTTTAGAGTTTTATCTATTTTTAATTGTAAAGGTAAACTTTAGGTTCTAAATAGGTATAGTAGAGGTTTTTTTGATGAGGAAGATTATGCGGTTTTTGCAGTAAAATGAATTAAAATTAATAGCTGAAACAAAAGTTAACCAAATTTTTAAAACGTATAACCAACCTTTATTTATGAAAAACTCTTTTTCTGAACGTTTAAATTACAAAGCAGAACGTTTTTTAAGCAAAGGAGGCTCATCAATCTTTAAGAGCCTTTTAATTATATTTATTATTGTATTTGTATTTCTTGTAGGTTTACGCTTATTACTAATAAATCTTTTTCCTAGTTTAGACTATACTGGTAATATTTTTAGAGATATTTGGGTTACTTTTTTAGAAATGACCGATCCTGGTAATATGAACCAAGATAATGATGCGCCTACTTTTTTAAAGGTCTTAACTGTATTATCTGGTTTAACTGGTGTTATATTGTTATCTATGCTAATTGGTTTTATTACAACAGCTTTAGATACTATGTTGTATGATTTTAGAAAAGGTAGAGGTAAAGTTATAGAAAATAACCATACCATTATTTTGGGTTGGAATGAGCGTGTTGTGGACGTAATTAGAGAATTAATTTTAGCAAATGAAAGCGAGTCTAAAGCGTCTGTAGTTATTTTATCTAATACAGATAAAGAAGAAATGGATAACTTAATTACAAAGCGTTTGCCAGATATGATGACAACGGAAGTAATTACTACACAAGGAGATTATGCTAATATTAACGAACTTAAACGTATAAACTTAGAGTCTGCAAGATCTATTATTATACTTGCTAGTTGTTCAGAGAGTGCCACGTTAAGCAAAAAGAAAGCTAGTGATGTACAATCTGTTAAATCTATATTAGCTATAACGGCTTGCCAAAACGGAAAAAATGAACTGCCAATAATTGCCGAGATTTTTACAAAAGAAAAAAGAGATATTATAAGCTTTTTTGAAGACGATAATATTATTGCTATTGATAGCTGGAATATTATGGGGAAATTATTAATACAAACATCTTTAACAAGTGGTTTAGACTCTGTGTATAAAGAGATTTTGTCTTTTGATGGTTGTGAAATTTATTTTTATGAAGATAATTGGAACAAAGTACCTTTTGGGGAGTTAAGTTACTATTTAAAAGATGGTATTCCGCTAGGAATTTACACTAAAGAACAAGGTTTGGTGTTAAGACCTCCGGTAGATACAGTGCTTAATAATGGAGATTCTGTAGTAATTTTAGCAGAAGATGACTCTACTATATCTTTTGAAGGTAAACAGCATTTTTTTCCTAAAAAAGATAAAAAAATAATAAATGTACGTTTAGAGCAAAAGAAAAAACGAATTTTAATATTAGGTTGGCATAAAGTAGCCGAGGTTTTTATAGAAGAAGCTACAGATTATTTATTAGAAGGCTCTGATTTTGATATTTTATTTGATGAACCTACAGATGAATTAACGGCAGTAGTCACAGAAATTAGAGATTTATATCCAGACTTTAATATTAATTTACACAACTCTAATCCTTTAGATCTGCACAAGCTAGAGGAAATTAATCCTGCAAGTTATGATACCGTTGTAATTTTGTCTCAGAGTATGGAAGAGCAATCTGCAGATAAAATAGATTCTGATACTTTAATTATTTTGTTACTATTACGAAAACTTGTAGAAAGTGCAGATGGTTTACATATTATAACGCAAGTTTTAAACTCAGAAAATCAAGAAATTATTACACAAACTAATGTAGACGATTTTATAATTAGTAATAAGCTAATTACAATGATTTTAGCGCAGTTAAGCGAAGAGGCTTTAATGAAAACTTTTTATGATGATATTTTCTCTGAAGATGGTAGTGAGATTTATGTAAAACCTGCAACGCTTTATTTTGATACCTTTCCTCAAAAATTAAGTTTTGCAGATGCTATATTTTGCGCGCAGCAGAGAGATGAAATTTGTTTAGGTGTTAGAAAAGGTGATTTAAGCAAGCGTTTAAGTGATAATTTTGGTATTACACTAAACTTATCAAAAGACACAGAAATAGAACTGCAAGAAAACGACTTCTTAATTGTTTTGTCTGAAGACGAATTGTAAAAGAAGTAGTTTTAATATACAAAAGAGGAGTTTATTCTATAAAATAAACTCCTCTTTTTTGTTGTGCTTAGTCTTAAATAATACTTGTAAACCAGTGTGATATGTGAGACAAACCATTAGAAACTTCATTAATTAAAGGTATGTCATAACTCAAGCCTTTGCCTACAGAATATATTACAAATAACATATACAGTAGTAATAGTAACTTTGCGTGTATACCTTTTATCCCTTTTTTAGATAAAATGAAGATAAAAAACACAATAACTGTTAAAATAAGGAGTAAAACGCGTAGCTGACCAATATTTTCTATGGTTTCTGCACTCATTTCTATTGGTCCGTATATTAAGGTAAATAAGAATAGCGGAAATCCTAAAGCAAAGCAAACATCAAATATATTGCTACCCAAAGCGTTTGCAACAGCATCATCATAATTACCTTTCATAGCATCTTTGTATGAAATTATTGTATCAGGTACACTTGTAGCTGCAGATGCTAAAACAACAGAAACAAAGTAAATAGGCATACCTGTTGCTGCGCCAAACTCTTGGCAAGCTTCTACCAACCAAAAACAAGCTAAACCAATAAATAAAACAGATATTAATAATAATAAAATAGCTTTAAGTTGGTTAATTTTAGAATCTCCTAAAACTACAGTTGCTAAATCTCCTTTAAATAAAGCAACCGCTCTGTTACCGCCATCGGCTTCTTCTTCGTAATCGTTTTCTACTTCTCCAGGTCCTTGACTAAGTAGCATATAACCAACGTAAACAAAATAAAGTGCCATTAAAATTAAGCCGTGTATCCAATTTAAAGAGGTTCCGCTTATTACAAAAATTAAGGCAAGTTCTGCTAAAATTAAAGAAATACCATCTCTGTATATCACTTTTTTAGAAACCTCAATTTTAGAGGTTATTTTTTTGCCAATAACAACTAAAATTACAACTGCAGGTATAATCATAGCGTTAAACACTGCACTTCCAGCGGTTGTTCCTATTCCTCCAGAAAAACCGTCTTTATCTTTTAAAACAAATAAAAAAAATAGTGTGGTAAAAAGTTCTGGCAAACTACTTCCTATTGCGTTTATAGTAGCACCTTTAATGCCTTCTTTCATATTTCGTCCAAGGTAATTAGAAGCCATTTCAAAACCATCACAGGCTCTCCAAATTATAATACACGTAATTAAAATGAGTCCTAGTGAAGTTAAAATTGCCATAAATAGTTTGTTGGTTTTGGGTAAATTTAAATAAATTAAATAGAAAATGTTAAAAAATATTTTGGGTAACCGTTAACAGCCGGTTAATATGTAACTAATGTTGCAGAGTGTTTGTTAGAAAATATAGATATTTACGACTCTTATTTTTGTTATGAATAATTATTTAGAAGCTTTTACAAATGCATTTTCAGGATCATTAAGTTGGACTTGGAAGTCTATAATTTTTGATGTGCCTTGGTATACCAATTATTTTTGGGGCTTATTGTTAATTTCGTTGCTTGTTTGGAGCTTAGAAATTTTGTTTCCTTGGCGTAAAAACCAATCAATTTTTAGAAAAGATTTTTGGTTAGATTTTTTCTATATGTTTTTTAACTTCTTTGTTTTTTCAATTGTTATTAGCGGGTTTTATAAGGTTTTAGAGTTATTTTTTGATTCTTTTGGTGTTACAGTAAAAAGCTTGGCTCTTGTAGATATTTCTAAATGGAGTATGGGATTACAGTTGTTGGTGTTTTTTATTGTTTTGGATTTTGTGCAATGGTTTACACACCTTTTACTACATAAGTTTCCTGTATTTTGGAATTTTCATAAAGTACACCATAGTGTTAAAGAAATGGGTTTTGCTGCTCATTTGCGTTACCATTGGATGGAAAACGTATTATATAAACCATTAAAGACCTTTGGTGTTTTAATTTTAGGCGGTTTTGAACCGGAGCAGGCTTTTATAGTCCATTTTTTTGCTATAACAATTGGTCATTTTAACCATTCTAACATAAAAATCACGTGGGGACCATTAAAATATATATTTAATAATCCTGTAATGCACTTATACCACCACGCCTATACAATACCAGAAGGCTCTTATGGTGTTAATTTTGGAATTAGTTTAAGCCTATGGGATTATATTTTTAAAACAAACTACATACCAGAAGATAGTGGTACTATACGTTTGGGTTTTGAGGGTGATGAGCATTTTCCTAAAGGATTTGTAAAGCAAAATTTATACGGTTTTACAAAAGATAAAAATGTAGAGTAGTGTTTATTGATTTTTATAGTTTAATTAAATTGTAATTGTCTATAAAAAAACCTTTTTTACATAAATACTAATACGTAAAAAAGGTTTGCTTGTGATTTTTAAAATCTTACTTTACCCAAAGGCTGTCTGTAAAATAGTGTTTGCAATCTAAAAAGTTGGTTACAACAGTGTAGTTTGTTTTTAGTGCTAACTCTTCAATCTCAGTAAGATCATATTTTTTAGATAACTCTGTCCAAATAAGTTCATTTTGGTTAAAGTCTATTACTTTATTAAGTTTTTTTAAGTAAACTTGCTGTTTTTTAAGGCTTACAATATAACTCTTAACCTCTCCGTTAGTTGGGTTGTAGTGACAATAAAAATCAAAATCATCAATTTTAAAATCGGCCTCTAGTTCTCTGTTAATTCGCAATAAAAGGTTAAGGTTAAACCGTTTGGTAATTCCGTCTTTATCAAAATACGCATTGTGTATGGTAATAGGGTTCTTTTTTAGATCTATACCAATTAATAACTTATCATTAGGCTTCATATTCTTATTAAAAAGCTGTAGTAGTTCTGTAGCTTCATCATAAGCATAGTTCCCTATATTACTTCCTAAAAATAGTAGTAAGCTAGGTGTGGTATCTTGTTTAAGCTCTTTAAGCATTTTAAAATAGTCGCCAATTTTTGGCTTAATAGATACATTTGGCAAACGCTCTTTTAGCTTTTTTGTAAGCATATCTATAGCTTCTTTGCTAATATCTATTGGTATGTAATGAAAAGCTATATTATTTTGCTCCAAGTACTCTAAGAGTTTAAATGTTTTAAAACCGTCACCAGCACCAAATTCTATAATGTTAAACGGTACATTAAACTCTAATGCATCTACAATTTGTTTTGCTTGAAGCGATAAGATTTCAAATTCACTATCTGTTAAGTAGTATGATTGCATGTGCATAATTTCCTGAAAAATTCTGCTTCCAGCATCATCATAAAAGTATTTAGAAGATAGGTGTTTCTTGGGCGCAGTTAGGCCATCTAGTATATCTTTATCAAAAGTATAGTCCATATTATTGTGCAAGTCTTATTCCAGAAAATAACCAGCGCATATCTGCCTGAAAAAAGTTTCTGTATGTTTTTCTACTGTGGTTTTCTGGTGTTGCTATAGAGGCTCCTCTAAGCACGTGTTGATTAATCATAAACTTACCATTGTATTCACCTAAAGCACCAGGGGCTTTAGAAAAATTTGGGTAAGGCAAGTAAGCACTATTGGTCCATTCCCAAAGTTCACCGTAATTTAGGTGTTCCGCGGCAACTTCCCACTCAAACTCTGTAGGTAAGCGCATTTGTTTCCATTCCGCATAGGCATAGGCTTCATACATACTAATGTGGGTAACCGGCTTGTTTGGTTCTACAGGCTTAAAACCATTTAATGTATAGTAGTGCCAAACGCCTTTAACTTTGTGCCAGTATAAAGGAGCAATAATGTTGTTTTTGGTAATAAAATCCCAGCCTTCTGCGTGCCAAAGGTTAAAATTGGTGTAGCCACCGGCTTCTATAAATGCAATATACTCTGCATTAGTAGTTAAATTGTTGCTAATTTTAAATTGATGAAGATATGTTTTGTGTACGCCCAATTCATTGTCAAAACTAAAACCAGAAGTGCTATGTCCAATTTGGTATACGCCCTCTTTAATAGTAGTAAACTCTTGCTTTTGTGTTATGTCGTTTAATGCTATACTATTTTTAAGGGTAGGGAAGGTAGGCTGATTACCAAAAATGTATTTAATGTCATAATAAAATAACTCTTGGTGTTGCTGCTCATGGTTTATGCCTAGTTCTATAATTTCTATGGCTTTTTTAGATGGGTTAGTATCTAAAAAGTCTATCATTTTACTGTCTACATAATTTCTATAAGCGTAAACTTCATCCACAGTTGGGCGTGTCATTAGGCCTCTGTTTGGGCGTAAAACGCGTTCGCCAGCATTGTTATAGTAGCTATTAAAAAGATAAGCAAAATCGTCATTATAAACGGTATATTCTGCACTAAACTCTTTTAAAATAAACTGCTCAAAAAACCAAGTGGTATGTGCCAAATGCCATTTAGGAGGCGACACAAACTCTGCCGGTTGAACAGAATAATCTTCGGTTTTAAGGTCTTTACAAATTTTAATAAAACGGTTACGGGTATTTAAATATGCGTCTTTTATATTAGTCATTTACTATTGTTGTATCTATAATAATATCACTTTGTAATGTTCTGTGAACAGGGCATTTAGATGCTATCTCTTTAAGTCTTAGTTTTTGTTTGTCATCTAGATTGCCCACAAACTTTAATTTCTTAGAAAGATGGTCGTATTTAGTTGGTTTGTCTACATCCAACATTAAATCTGCGCTGTGTTTTTTAGCATACGTAATATAAACAAAAACTTCTTGTAAATCCCATTTTTTGCGTTGCGCATACATTTTTAATGTCATTACAGTGCAAGCAGCTAAACCAGCACTTAAAAAATCGTAAGGAGACGGACCAAAATCATCTCCAATACCTTCTGGCTCATCTGCAATTAAGGTGTGATTTTTAGTCTGTATGGTTGTTGTAAAATTATCATCCAATAAGTTAAGGTGTCCAACCAATTGTTCGCCTTCTGTAGAGAGCATTTCATTTTCTTTTGGCTCAAAATAACGTTGTACCCAAGTACCAATAACATTACCAGCATAAATACTGTCGGTTGAGTTTGTTAGTAGGTGATCTGCTTGATCCAAACTAACAAAGCTTTTAGGGTGGTGTGCGTTTAAATAAAGCTCCTGAGCGTTATCTACACCAACAATGGTGTCTATAGGTGAATGTAGAATTAAAATGGGCTTACGGAGCTCTTTTGTTATTTTTGGTAAGTCTGTTTTGCTAAAGTCCTCTGCAAACTCCTTGTTTATTTTAAAAGGTCTGCCACCAATGTTAACTTCTACGTTTCCTTTTTCTGGAATACTGCTAATATCGTGGGTAAATAAATGTGTTACGTGACTAGCAGTAGAAGGTGCGCCAATAGTAGCAACAGCTTTAATATTTGCTAGTTTAGACGCTGCAACAATAACTGCTGCACCACCTAGAGAATGCCCTACTAATAGGGAGGGAGCACTATAGTTTTTAGTTAAGTAATTGTTTACCGCAATTAAGTCATCTACATTTGCTGAAAAATGACTGTCTGCAAACTCACCTTCACTGCGTCCAAGTCCTGTAAAATCGAACCTAAGAACCCCAAAACCGTGCGTTGTAAGAGACCTGCTAATGTTTTTTACAGCTGTTAATGTGCTGCTACAAGTAAAACAATGTGCAAAAATGGCAAAGTAGTTTGGTTTTTGGTTGGCAGGTAGCTCTAAGTAGGCTTGTAGCTGTAAACCATTTTTATTCTTTATATGTAATCTAGTGCTCTTCATTCATTAATTTTTTAGTGTTTATGTGCTTAGAAAAATTGTAATAAAAGCAATTGTAATTTTGATAGAATTTAGGTTTTGTAAAAAGGTTTTTCAATATTTAAGTTAAGGTAATTTTTATACTCTTTTTGTAATGGTATAAGTGCTAAAAACTGATAAGTAAGTATGAATTGTAATTTTTTATAATTTAAACTTGTATAGCTTTTTTAATGCTATCTACATTTTGTACTTTTATTCTGTTTAAAAACACGCTATATACTTATTGGTATTTTTTTTAAAACGCATTATTTTGATAGTTTAAATATAAATTAAGTTCTTGTTATCCAGTTTTTTATTATTTTTTGATTA
>NZ_MDDP01000023.1 GCF_001999725.1 Cellulophaga omnivescoria | reverse complement strand
AGAATGCAATATAATGTGAGAATGAAGTTGTGTCGTGTACAAAAAAGAAGAAAACGATAGAGAATAACAAGAGTAAGATCGTCGGAATAGGCAGATGTGAATAAGCGACAGTAAAAATAAAACGTGAAATCAAAAAAAATAAAAACAGTGATAAAAAAATAGAAACAAAAATCTGAAATCAATTCTAAAAAGGAAGGTATAAAAATCAATATCAAAAAAAATAAAAAAGATGAAATTTGAAGTAAGGATTCTAAAACAATTTAGGTTCGAAATAATTAAAACTGAAAATTGAAAAACTCAAAAATTCAGAACACTTAAATTTTACAATTGATCTAAAAAAGGATAAAATATTTTCTAATTAACCCACAGCAAAAAAGTAAAATTATATGCTAAAAAAAACGACACGAGAGCATCAGAAATTTTTAAACAGAATTAAAATTAACTCTAAACAAACACACAATAAACAACACTAACCTACCGTTATAAAAACCACAGAAAAAGACAAACAAAAACATCTTTGTTAAAACAAAAAAACCCAATTGTTCCACGTGGAACAATTGGGTGAATCTTATATACTTTAAACTTAAATTACCTTCCCATAAACACAAGTAATACACTTATGTCACTTGGCGAAACGCCACTAATTCTGGAGGCTTGGGAGATAGTAACCGGTCTAATTGCCTCTAATTTTTCACGAGCTTCAAAAGACAAACTCTTAAGTTGTCGATAATCAAAACCTTCAGGAATTTTAATGTTTTCTAAACGCTGAAGCTTATCTGCATTGTTCTTTTCCTTGGCAATATAGCCTGCATATTTAACCTGAATTTCGGTCTGCTCCATTACTTCTCTATCTATATTTTGAGCCTCAATAAATTCTGAAACAGACTTTAATTTACGCATATGATCCATAGTTACATTAGGCCTAGAAAAGCTCTTAAACATCTTATGAGATTGTTTAACTGGGGTAGAATTTACTGACTCTAAAATAGGATTTATATCCTCTGGAACAACACTTGTTTCTCTAAAAAAGTTTACAAAAGCATCAGATTTTTTAAGCTTTTCTTCCATCCTTTTTAGTCTAGAATCTGATGCTAATCCAATTTTATGAGCCATTGGAGTAAGTCTAATATCAGCATTATCTTGCCTTAAAAGGGTCCTATATTCAGCCCTAGAAGTAAACATTCTGTATGGTTCTTCTGTACCTTTTGTAATTAAGTCGTCTATTAAAACACCTATATAAGCCTCATCTCTATTAAGAATAAATGCATCATTTTCATTCACTTTTTGGTGTGCATTTATACCCGCCATTAGACCCTGACTAGCGGCTTCTTCATACCCTGTTGTACCATTAATTTGACCAGCAAAATACAGGTTATTTACAAGCTTAGTTTCTAATGTATGCTTTAATTGTGTAGGTGGAAAATAGTCATATTCTATAGCGTAACCTGGTCTAAAAAACTTCACATTTTCAAAGCCAACAACAGAGCGTAAAGCTTTAAATTGTACGTCCTCTGGTAGCGAAGTTGAGAAGCCATTTACGTATACTTCTACCGTATCCCACCCCTCTGGTTCTACAAATAATTGGTGCTTATCTTTGTCTGCAAACCTATTAATTTTATCTTCAATAGAAGGGCAATAACGCGGTCCTAAACTCTTAATTCTGCCGTTAAACATAGGTGATCTATCAAACCCTTCACGTAATAAATCGTGCACTAAAGTACTTGTGTGAGTCATATAACAGTCCCTCTGATGAGCTAATGCATTGGTATTTGTATAGCTAAATTTTTCTGGAATTGCATCACCTGGTTGCACTATCATCTTAGAATAATCTAGCGATCTACCATCTACTCTTGGTGGTGTTCCAGTCTTCATTCTACCACTTTCAAAGCCTAACTCAACCAACTGTTCTGTAATACCAGTAGCGGCTTTTTCACCTGCTCTACCACCACCTAATTGGCGTTCTCCTATATGAATTAAACCATTTAAAAACGTACCATTTGTAAGCACAACAGACTTAGATCTGATCTCTATCCCTAAAGAAGTTCTAACTCCGCATACCTTATCACCTTCTATAATAAGGCCAGAAACCATCTCCTGATAGAAGTCACAATTAGGTGTTCTTTCTAATGCCAAACGCCATTCTTCAGCAAAACGCATACGGTCATTTTGCGTTCTAGGACTCCACATTGCAGGTCCTTTTGACTTGTTTAACATCTTAAATTGTATAGCAGATTTATCCGAAATAATACCACTATAACCACCTAAAGCGTCTATCTCACGTACAATTTGCCCCTTTGCAATTCCTCCCATTGCAGGGTTGCAAGACATTTGTCCTATGGTTTGAAGGTTCATTGTAACCAACAAAGTTTTAGAACCTAAATTAGCGGCAGCAGCAGCAGCTTCTGCGCCTGCGTGCCCGCCTCCTACTACAATAACATCGTATTCTTTATCAAACATAATCTTAATGTTCCACGTGGAACAATTTAATTTTTTCTTCTTCTTTACACCTCATTACCGCAGCTTCTTCGTTAGTCTTATCTTTAAAGCCACACAAATGAAGTATGCCATGAGCCATAACTCTTAATAATTCTTCATTAAAATTGACTTTAAAATCTGCTGCATTTTCTTTAACACGCTCAATAGATATGTAAATATCTGAGCTAATAACCGTCCCATCTGTATAATCAAACGTAATAATATCTGTATACGTATCATGATCTAAGTACTGCTGATTGATGTTTAACAGGTAAGCATCATCACAAAAAATGTAATTAATATCACCTACTAAATGGTCTTCAGAAGCTATTATCCTATTAATCCAATCGATATACTTGGTATTACCTTTCAGATTAAAATCTGTTTCATAATGAAAATCAATCATTGCTTTTAAAATATTTTTGCACTTTATTTTGATAAATTTGCTGCAAAGGTAGTGCTTGTCTATTTAAGATTTCTATTTCGTTACGATAATTCTCCAATGCCTCTGGCTTAGTCGTAATAGGATTACTAAACTTATTTTTTGCTTTATTAGCTTCTCTTGTACTTTTCTCCCCTTGTTTTAAAGCTGCATTTTCTAGCTTCAAAAGTTGATGTTGTATATTATTTGCTTTGGTTTGAGTTCTATTTGTTATACCATTTTCCAGTAAATCGTTCTCGAAATCTTCCATTTGTTGCAACAGTTTCTTGGCTAAATTCTTATCTTCTTTGGCAATCATATCATTTAATTGCTGTTCTAAAGCCTGTCTAATTTGCTGTTGTTCTTTGTAAATTTCATAAATTTCTTTTAGTTCTTCCTCAGATAAACCTTGTCCTGTAGAACCATTCTCACCATTTTGGGTTCCATTTTTACCCTTAGAATTCTTATTTTCCCCTTCACCATTAGCTCGATTTTTGCCATTATCACCTTCTTTTCCACTCTCTCCTTCGCCACCTTTGTCTCCAGATTTGCCTTTTTTACCATCAGCCCCTGGTTCCTTTACACCAGATTTTTGACCTTCACCAGGCTTTTTGCCATCAGAAGACTTGGAATCTCCTTGTTTACCCATTTTATCTTTTAAGCTATTTTGAGCTTTAATTATATCTGGCAATTGAAAACCTTGACCCTTTCCTTGACCTTGTCCAGCACCAGATTTCATACTCTGATTCATATTATCTAACAAATTAGCAAGAAAATCTGCCAAACTGTTTGATGAATTAAGTACATATTTTTGATTAGACTTAGCCAAATACGACCTATTTTCCGCTAATTGTTCTAATGATTTATCAATATTATAAAATACCTCTGTGATATCTTTAGTTACTTTTTCTGATATTTCAGCTTGTCTAAGAGACAAAGCAAAAAGGCTATCATCTACGTGCTCAAATAATGTACGTAATTCCTTTTGACGCTTAATTGTTGTTGAAAATTTAGTGACGTCATTATCTCTAGCGCTTAAATCCTCAAACAACTGTTCCTGTTTAAAAGAAAAAATAACAAGGTTTTCAAGAATTTGACGTAACATTTCAGCATCTTCCGTAATAGATTCTCCACTAGAACTAGATGAAGACTGCTGCATTTGAGAACTCATTTGTCTCATTTTATCAGCTGCAGATTTTTGTTTTTTTGCAGCTTTGTTACTGGCTTTACTATCAGATTTAGAAGAATTATCACTCCCCTGTTCCTTATTTAGCTCTTCTAAAGCATCATTCTGATCCTGTTTAACGGCGTCTTGTTTTGCTTTATTAGCCTTAATATCTAATGGTTTTTGTAATTTTTGATTGTCCTTTTCAAGCTCATCAAGTTCCTTAGTTAAATCTTCAAAGGCTTTGTTTAATTTTTCCTGCTCCTCTTTTTCAAAATTTTGGTCCTGTTTAAGCTCTGATAGTACCTCTTGTTTCTCTGCAAGTTTCTCTAAATCTTGTGCTAATTGGGCCAATTTTTCTGTAACATAATATTTTTTTGTGAGCTCTAAAAGCTGTTCTAGGTTACGCTCACTATTTTTTTGGCTCTTACCAAGTTCTTCCAAACGCTTACTAAGCTCTTCTTTATTTATTTTATCAGCAACTTTATTTAACTCTTCAAGCAATTTTTGATTCTTTTTTGCTTCCTGCTCCTGACGTTGTAGTCTTTCTTGCAGTAATTTATTCTGTTTATTGTCTGTATCACTCTTTTGTAAATTCTCCTTTAACTGCTTACTAAATTTTTCCATCATCTGCTCCTGCTGTTGTTGCTTTTGCAGATAGTCTTTAACCTCAGACTGTTCGGTATAATTTAATGAAGATTTCTCTTTTTGCCTATTATTTAGCTCTTGCAGTTTTTCTTTCTGTTCTTTAAAATTATCTAAAGAATTGTCCAAGTTATCCAAAAGCTGTTGTTGTTGTTCTAAATCGTTGTTTTTAAGAGCATCAGCATCTAGTAATACAGTACTAAAAACCTGACTTTTAGATGTTTTGCCATTATGTATAGCGTCATTATCTGTAGCAGAAAAATAAAAACTATAGTTAATAGTAGGCTCTAATTTAAGGCCAGATGGGAATGTGTAATAAAACTGAGCAACATTGTTATTGGGATTAGAAATAGTCACTATTTGTTTATCTTTAGCATTATTAGTAGGATAACAAACTAATTTAATACTCATCAGTTTATAATCATCAGAAGCAACACCGGAATAGTATAAAATATTTGGATTTAAACTATCCTTTACTTGACTAACCTGCAAATTAGGACTAGCATCTTTTACTACTGTGAATTTATAACCTAACTTTTCATAATTAGAAACATTGTTATTTGATGTATTAATTACATAATCTGTACTATTATAAATTCTTTTTGAGAAAGAAAAAGAATTATCCATCTTATTAAATCTCAAAATAGTATCATTTAAACCCAAGGAAATGGTACTAATATGGTCGCCTTTTATGTTCCAGCTAACTTTAGTTCCTTCTGGAAAAACCGCATTACCAGTGCTTTGTATTGTTTCTGGTAGTTTATTGGTATAAAAAGGATAAACCAATTTCATACTAAAATCTTCTAAAAAAGGTACGTCTAAAACAGAAAGATTATATTGTTTTGAGGTTATGTTATTGGCTAAAAAGTAAAAAGAAATGCTTTTATCAGGAGAAACAAAAGTATACTCATAAAATCCATTGTTCTCTTGCAAAAGAAATTCAGTGCCACTAACAACTATAGCAACATTTTCTGGTTTAATTTTACCTTTGGTAGTAACTTTTAAGGTTAAACTCTCTCCTCTTAAAACAGTTAACTTGTTATTAATGAGATTAAAAGAAAAAGGTGCAGGTTTTTCATAAGCCATTTGGTAATTAACAACCCTATCATATGAGCCCAAAAAAGAACTAATGTTTCCTGTAATCCATACAACCAAAAATACAGCAAGGGGTAAAAGCAAATACTTAACGTATTTAAAATTTTCAGAAAAATTTATTGCTTTAGCGAAAGGAACAGCATCTAACTTTTTAGAACGTTGTTCTATACTAGCCAATAAAAGCTCAGATGTTTGTTGGTTATCTGCTAAATCTAACAAATTATACAACTTATCTCCTACCTCAGGAAAATGTTTACCTATTAACATAGCTGCATCCTTATTAGATATTCCTTTTTTAAGTTGAAATAAATAAAAAAGAGGTGTTAAAAT
Source organism: Cellulophaga omnivescoria (assembly GCF_001999725.1). Classification (GTDB taxonomy): domain Bacteria; phylum Bacteroidota; class Bacteroidia; order Flavobacteriales; family Flavobacteriaceae; genus Cellulophaga; species Cellulophaga omnivescoria. The sequence goes on along the minus strand of NZ_MDDP01000023.1, from coordinate 156,016 downwards.
ATAAGCATATAAAAGGTAAAAAGTAATTGCCAAAAGGGTTAAAAGTAACAACAATCTACCTGTAGAATTAAACCATAAAAGGTACTCAAGCCCTAATATTACTAATAAAGTCAGCAATCCAAAACTAATAAAAAGGAGTAATCCTTTAAGTAACTTTTGGGTATAAAACCTTTTAGTAAAGGCCCTTAATTTTTGTAAAATATGGTCTAAACTATTCAAAATCTGTGATATTTAATACCAAGATACCCACAGTTTAAGAAAAACATAGAAAAAAATTGTTAAAAAGTGAGTATAACACTTTAATAGGACAAATAACTAACTGTATCTTTGTAGTAATAAATATATATTATGAGTTCTAAAGTAAGAGTACGTTTTGCTCCAAGTCCTACCGGACCGTTACATATTGGTGGTGTGCGCACTGCCCTATTTAACTACCTTTTTGCTAAAAAAAATGGTGGAGATTTTATTCTGAGAATAGAAGACACAGATCAAAATAGATATGTAGAAGGTGCTGAGCAATATATAATTGACAGTTTAAACTGGTGTGGAATTGGTTTTGATGAAGGTCCTGGAAAGGAAGGAAAATTTGGTCCGTATAGACAAAGCGAACGTAAACATTTATACAAAGAATATGCAGATAAGCTAATTGCAAATGGTAAAGCATATTATGCTTTTGATACTGCAGAAAGTTTAGATGAACATAGAAAAAGCCATGAAGCTAATGGCAAAACTTTTATTTACAACTGGCATAATCGCTTAAAATTAAACAACTCATTAGCACTAAGTAAGCAAGAAGTAGATGCCAAATTAGCTAGTAATGAGCCGTTTGTAATACGTTTTAAAACTCCTGAAAACGAGAAATTAGAACTGACAGATATAATACGTGGTACTATGCATATAGATACTAATGTGTTAGATGATAAAGTATTGTTTAAAAGTGATGGAATGCCAACATATCATTTAGCAAATATTGTTGATGACCATTTAATGGAAATTTCACATGTTATACGTGGTGAAGAATGGTTACCGTCTTTAGCATTACACCAACAATTGTATGATGCTTTTGGTTGGCAAGCTCCAGAATTTGCCCATTTACCATTAATAATGAAGCCTGTAGGTAAAGGTAAATTAAGCAAAAGAGATGGTGAAAAGCTTGGGTTTCCTGTGTTTCCGCTATCATGGAAAGAGTCTACTGGTTATAAAGAAGAAGGCTATTTTCCAGAAGCAGTAGTAAACTTTTTAGCATTACTTGGCTGGAATCCAGGTACTGAGCAAGAATTGTTTAGTTTAGAACAATTAATAAATGAATTTTCTTTAGAAAGAGTAAATAAATCTGGCGCTAGGTTTGATCCAGATAAAACCAAATGGTATAATACACAATACTTACAAGCAAAAGACAATGCAGAAATTGCAACATTATTAATGCCGACTGTTTTAAGTCACGTACAAGAAACACATCCTTTAGCTAAACAAGAAATTGTAACCAAATTGGTAAGTTTACTAAAAGAGAGAGCTACTTTTGTAAAAGATATATGGAATTTAGCAAACTATTTTTACATTGCTCCAAAAGAATATGCTTCAAAAGCTGTTAAAAAACAGTGGAAAGAAGAAACTCCAGTAATTTTAAACCAATTAGTATCTATATTAGAATCAATAACAGACTTTAGCTCTAACAATACAGAAACAATTGTAAAAGAGTGGATTACAGATAAGGAATTATCTTTTGGTAAAGTAATGCCTCCTTTTAGATTGGTTTTGGTTGGTGATATGAAAGGACCACACGTTTTTGATATTGTAGAATTACTAGGAAAAGAAGAAACTATTAAAAGAATAAAAAATGCTATTGAAAGATTAGCATAAATTACATAACATTTACTAAAAGCTACAAATGTAATTATGCATTTGTAGCTTTTTTTTTATAAAAATGTAACATAAGCCCTATTTTAGTTACATATATATGTACAGTATTTGTACATTTAAAACATAAACCTAAAAACCTTAAAAATTATGGGAAGTTATTTATTAATACCACTAATAGTATTTGTAGTATTTGTAATATTTTCAGCTGCATTTGTAGTTAAACAGCAAACAGCAGCTATTATTGAAACATTTGGAAAATTTAGTAGTATTAGACAATCTGGTCTACAATTTAAAATACCTTTTATGCAACGTATTGCTGGTAGATTAAGCTTAAAAATTCAGCAATTAGATGTAATTATTGAAACAAAAACTTTGGATGATGTTTTTGTAAGACTAAAAGTTTCTGTACAATACAAAGTTATAAAAGATAAAGTATATGACGCTTTTTATAAATTAGATTATCCTCATGATCAAATAACATCTTACGTTTTTGATGTAGTACGTGCAGAAGTACCAAAAATGAAATTGGACGATGTTTTTGTTAAAAAAGATGATATTGCCCTTGCAGTAAAAGCAGAACTTAATGATGCAATGTTAGATTATGGTTTTGATATAATTAAAACCTTAGTAACTGATATTGACCCAGATGCGCAGGTAAAACAAGCAATGAACCGTATTAACGCGTCTGAAAGAGAGAAGATTGCAGCACAATTTGAAGGTGATGCAGCACGTATTTTAATAGTAGAAAAAGCAAAAGCTGAAGCAGAAAGTAAGCGTTTACAAGGACAAGGTATTGCAGATCAACGAAGAGAAATTGCACGTGGATTAGAAGAATCTGTAGAAGTACTTAACAAAGTGGGTATAAATTCTCAAGAAGCTTCTGCCCTAATTGTTGTTACCCAACATTATGACACGTTACAATCTATAGGTGAAGAAACTAATACTAATTTAATATTATTACCAAACTCTCCACAAGCTGGTAGTGATATGTTAAATAATATGGTTGCATCATTTACAGCTAGTAATATGATTGGCGAGTCTATGAAAAAAAATGCACCAAAAAATGAACAGACTAAAAAACTAGACAAACCAAAAAATGAATAAAACCAAATTATTATAAAAATTAGAAAATCCGATAGAAATATAAATTTCTATCGGATTTTTTTATACTTATAAAATTTTACAAAAAATTAAAAAGCAAAACTTGGTAAAAAAGGAACTTTTAATACAAAAAACTATTTAAATCAGCTTACACAGCATTATATTAAACTACCCTTATAATGACATTAAGTATTTTTAAAAAACGCTTAGAACTCACTAAAAAAAGCCTTTTTTAATAAGAAATAGTAATTGTTTTTAAGTTAACATCAATAAAACTTATACTAACTTTTTTGCTGAATTTTTGCCCATGAATCTCTTAAACCAACAGTTTTATTAAAAACTAAATTTTCAGGTGTGCTATCTGTATCAATATTAAAATAACCCATTCTTTGAAACTGAAAAAGATCTCCAATTTTAGCTTCTTTTAAACTCGGTTCAACAAAACCTTTAATTACTTGTAAAGAATCTGGATTTATAAACTCCATAAAATCTTTATCTTTATGCGTATCCGGACTCTCATCTGTAAATAACCTATCATATAACCTAATTTCAGATTCTATAGCATGTTTAACAGACACCCAATGTAAAGTACCTTTTATTTTACGTAAACTTTCTTCGGTACCACTACCACTTTTACTTAAAGTATCATACGTACATTGAATTTCAATAATATTCCCATCGGTATCTTTTGTGCAAGATTCCGCCTTTATAATATAAGCTCCTTTTAAACGCACTTCTTTACCAAGCTTTAACCTAAAGAATTTTTTATTAGCCTCTTCCCTAAAATCCTCCTTTTCTATATAAATTTCTCTCGAAAAAGGAATTTGTCTGTTACCAGAAGCAGGATCTTCAGGGTTATTTTCTACCTCCAACCATTCTTCTTGATCTTCTGGGTAATTAGTTATAACAACTTTTACAGGATCTAAAACACCCATTACTCTAGGTGCAATTTTATTTAAATGTTCACGAACATGAAACTCTAATAATGATACATCAATGAGATTTTCTCTTTTGGCAATACCAATAGTATCTGCAAAATTACGAATAGACTCTGGTGTATAACCCCTTCTACGCATACCAGAAATGGTAGGCATTCTAGGATCATCCCATGATTTAACAACACCCTCCTCTACCAATTTAAGCAACTTTCTTTTACTTACAACGGTATGGCTAAGGTTACGTCTGGCAAACTCTCTTTGTTTTGGTCTTGTTTTAGATTCATCATACACTTGGTCTAAAAACCAGTCATACAATTCTCTGTGCATAGCAAACTCTAACGTACAAAAAGAATGAGAAACTTGCTCTAAATAATCACTTTCACCGTGCGTCCAATCATACATAGGATAAATACACCAATCGGTATTTGTTCTGTGATGTGCCTTGTGTAATATACGGTACATAATAGGGTCTCTCATAAGCATGTTAGAGGAACTCATATCTATTTTAGCCCGTAAAACGTGTTCACCTTCTTTAAATTCGCCATTTTTCATACGCTGAAAAAGATCCAAATTTTCTTCAACAGATCTGTTTCTAAAAGGACTAGCAACACCAGGTGTTGTAGGCGTACCTTTTTGTTCTGCCATAGCTTCAGAAGTTTGGCTGTCTACATAAGCTTTATTTTCCTTTATAAGAAAAATTGCCCAATCATACAACTTTTGGAAATAATCTGAAGCAAAGCATTCATGCTCCCATTTATAGCCTAACCAAGAGACATCTTTCTTAATTGCGTCTACGTACTCTTGTTCTTCTTTCGCCGGATTTGTATCGTCAAAACGCAGATTCACAGGTGCATTGTATCGTAAACCTAACCCAAAATTTAAGCAAATAGAACTAGCGTGTCCTATATGTAAATAACCATTAGGTTCAGGTGGGAAACGAAAACGTAAATCCTCTTTTGAGAAACCATTTTTCAGGTCTTCCTCGATAATGTGCTCTATAAAATTTAATGATTTTTCGCCTTCATTCATAGGATAAAATTAAGCTGTAAAGGTACAAAATTAGATTAATTATAGGCCTTAAAAAATCGGTCACCATACAATAAAGCCATTTTCACAACATATTTAAATACTACTACAACAATAAATTTATGAACAAGTTATAAACAACCATATTTGTTTAAGCAAATTTCGCACACGCGTTAAAATGTTTGCAAAATTTTAAACGTTTAATCTAACTAACTATGTCCCCAGACAATAAATAGTTACAAAAAAAATCATCTCATGAGAACAACACCTACTACAGCTCTTTTGGTACTTTTATTGTTATTTAGCTACTCGCTAACAACAACAGCCCAAATCTTAAATGCTCCCGAACCAATTGCCGATCCAAGTGGTGGCGGTACAAGCGGATGGACTGCCGCATGTGCATCTTCCGGATTTAACTCTTACTGGGTAAACTTTACCTGGATTAATGCACCTGCTGTAAACAGCGACAACAAATTTATATTAGAATTATCTGACTCAAATGGCAACTTTGGTAGTCCCGTAGCTCTTGCCACTTTAGATGATAAAAATTCTAATTACGATTTCAATATTCAATTTGCTTTACCTACAGACACTAGAGGAGAAAATTACAAAATACGAGTAAAGAGTACAAGTCCAGAAAAAGTGAGTCCTGTTGCCGGCCCTTATTCTATGTACTATGTAGACTTTAACTCACCAATATTAATGAGTCAAGATGGTAACGGTAATATACCATCTGGTGGTACTATAGAAGTTTGCGACGGTACAGCAATCACCATGGCACCACACAACGTACCAAATGCAAGTACTTACAAATACAATTGGTATAAAAGTGGAACTTTATTATCTGAAAAAGGTCCATCATTAACTACAACAGAAGCAGGTATGTATTCTGTACAGATAGATTATGGAACAATATGTTCTGGATCTGCAAGTACAGACTCAAATATTATAGAAGTAACAACAGGCACAAGTTTAGGAGTTGCATTAAATACACCGTCTAAAACTAGTCTTTGTTCTACAGAAACAGAAACACTTACTGCAAACATATCTGGCCAAGGCTTAACGTATGTTTGGTATAAGGATGATGTTGCTATTACATCACCAACTGTAGATAACCATACATACACAGTAGATGGCGCTACTGCAGGTTTTGAAGGTAACTATGCAGTAGAAATAAGTGGCCCAGGAGCTTGTTTAGAGCGTTCTGCAGCTATTTCTATAACAACTGCATCTAATGTTACATTAACAAGAGATAATGAAGCTAACCTTGTTATTTTACCAACTAAAACTAAAACATTACAAGTAACTAGTAGCAGTACAGCTGTAACTTATGCTTGGTACAAAGATGGAGTAGTACTTAGTGGAGAGACTACAAATACATTAGTGGTAAATAGTGCTGGTGAATACTTTGCTCGTATTGCAGATAATGGTGGTAGCTGTCCTTTTACAATAGATTCTGATAAAACAACAGTAGTAAGTCCGGCTTCTTTTAACATAGCAATAGATTATACAGCGGCTTACACAGACTGCCAAAACACAACAACAACATTAGATGTAAAAACAATTGAAGCCGTTGCCGCAGATGGTACAAAGACAGATGTTACAGCAGATCTTAAAAATGAATTTACATACCAATGGAAAAAAGATGGTGTAGCAATTTCTGGCGAAACCAACAATGCCATTGCACTATCAGATATTACTGCAAACGGAGATTATACTTTAAATGCAAGCATAAGTGGTTACAGCGCTACAGATTCTAACACTTTAGGCGTTATATTATTAACATCAGAAACCGTGGCTATTACAGCAAGTACTACTACTTTTTGTAATCCAAGCAATCCGGTAGTATTAAGTACAACAACAGCATTAGCCGGTGAAACCTTTACTTGGTACAAAGATGGTGTTAGTTATAATAATACAGATGAAACTTTAAGCAGTACAGAAACAGGAACATTTGTTCTAGAAGTACTAAAAAATGGCTGTCCGTTACGTTCTAACGAAGTTGTTATTTCTCCTTTAAACGAAGATTTAATTACGCTAGACAGCGCAGACCCAGTTATTCTTATAGAAGGACAAACTAAAACAATATCTGCAAACGGTGGTACAAGTTACCAGTGGTTAGATGCAGCTAATGTAGAATTAAGCACAAGCTCATCTGTAACAATTACGGCAGAAGGGACTTATACGCTTATAGCAAAGATAGATGACTGTGAAATTATTAAACAATTTACAGTTGAATACAAAGATACTTTTAACGTTCCTAACGTAGTAACACCTAACGGTGACGGTAAAAATGACCTTTGGGTATTACCTAACTCTTACTCTAACAACCCTAATGCAACTGTTATTATTTACAACAGTAACGGTGAGGAAATTTTAAATGAAAAAGGTTATAAAAACAATTGGCCTACTTCAACAATGAGTTTTCCTAAGCAAAATATGGTGTTTTATTATAAGATTTTAGATGATAAAGGTGGTCAAAAACAAGGGACTATAACAATTATAAGATAATTTAAAATGTTTAAGTTTAAGTACATATACTTTCTATTATTAGTGATGGTGCTAGCCAATGTTAGTGCCCAAGAGGTTAATCCATACCTATCATACGATGTTCCATCGCAGAACCTATTAAAATACAATAGGTTCTTAATAAACCCTACGTTTTCTACGGTTAGGGAAGATAAGTCGTACATAAACTTATTGCATAGAAACCAATCGGTAGAATTTACAGATAACAATCAAAACTACTTTTTAAGCTATAGTGGACGTATTAATGACCGTACAGGTTTAGGTTTAAGTATATACCAACAAACAGCCGGTACACTAACAAATTACGGTGTACTTGCTAACTATGCTTATGGCGTAAAACTTAACGACAAAAGTAACTTTACTTTTGGAGCAAATATGTCTTACTACGCTAGTGGTTTAGATAAAAGTAGAGTAAACGCCGCAGATCCAGATGATCCATTTTTAAACGGTCAAAGAGACAATTTACTACAGTTTCAGCCTGGTGTTAACTTGTCTTATGGTAAGTTTGATATTGGTTTATATGCCGAAAACTTATTTGATTATAACTTAAAAACAAGCGAATCTATTACAGAATTTGCAGATAAAACTTTCTCTGGTCACCTACAATATACACATCAGTTTGATAAAACATCTGGTATTTTAGAACAAGGTAGATTAATGCCTTTGGCTAGAGTACGTAAAGGCGGACAAGAAGATGTTGTACTTGGTGGAAGCCTTATATTAGATTTACCTAAACTTGGATGGGCCCAAGTTGGTTATGATGACCATTATGGTGCCGCTGCAGGTTTAGGTTTTAATCTAAACAAACGATTATCATTAGGCTATACTATGGAAAAAGGTATTTCTGGTGATTTAGATAATTTTGGTGTAACACATGAAATATCAGTTGCATACTCATTTACTCCAAATTTAACAGAAGACAGAGTAATGTTAGAAGATGATAACGATAATGAACTTGCTTTTAATGAAGAAGATACCAACTTAGACGAAGAATTAGAATCTGAAAAATTTGAAGAACTTAAAAAACGTTTAGCTGAAAATGATCAAGTTTTGGCAGAGTTAATGTACAGACAAGATTCTTTAGAAGTAAACAGACAAAGAGATCTAGAAAAAAGGTTTGAAAGAGTGTTACGTATGGTACGTAGTGAAACTCAAGGTAAAAGACCAGATTTAGAAGAGAGAGCTAAAAAAATGTATTTCATTAATAATGATGAAAATGCAGTTGCAGAAAACACTACTAATAAACCAAGTGGTATAGAAAAAGATGCAACAACAGTTGTTGCTCCAAAAACCTCAACTTCTGGCTACCAAAATGCTACTAATAACACTATTGAAAATGCAACTGTGGCTACAGATGCTACCAATACAAACACAGCAATAGCAAATAACCAAAAAACAACTACAGTTAAAACAAATGCTTCTACAATAAAAAGAAGAAAATTTAAACATTTAAGTGGTGTACAAGATGGTTACTATGTAATAGCAAACGTATATAAGGGCCAAGGATACTTAAACAAGTTTATAAAAGATCTTGAAGATAATGGCTTATCAGCAGATTATATAAAAGATCCAAAAACAAATTTAAAGTATGTGTATCTAGAAAGATATGATACTTGGAAAGAAGCAGAAGCAGCACATAACTCAAAACTTAATGGCGCATACGATTATGATATGTGGATTATGAATGTAGATAATAGCTCTAACCTAGACAGTAGATACAACAATACAGGTTATGCAGCAACTACAAAAGATAAAACCCAAACCAGGGATAAATACAGTAATGACAACCCTAAGTTTAGAAATCCAGTACAAAAAGATAACGTTGCTAATACTTACCCAACTCCAAAAATTGTAAAATTTAATGGAGTAGATGCAGGATATTACATTATTGCTAATGTATTTGCAAGTGCCAAAAATGCTAACAACTTTGTTAAGTTACTTAACAAACAAGGTTTACACGCTAGCTATTTTATAAATCCTGAAAACAATTACAGATATGTTTACTTAAAAAAGCATGGTACTTGGAACAATGCTTTACTATCATACTATTCTAAAATTAACAGCTCTTACCAAGACCGTATGTGGATTATGAGAGTTACTCAAAACAACATAGCGTAATGGATAAGATTTTTTCTAAAATAATACTTTTTTGTGCACTATTGCTTACGTGTATTGCATTAGCTAACACAAAAAATACCAATAAGTATACTGTAAAATTCAATGACAGTATAACAACAAACAACTCAACTCAAACTAATTACTCACCAACAAACACTAAAAACATTCAACCTAATGAATAAGTTTTTAAAATCATTATTTATTATTCTTTTCTTAGCTTTATCTCATTCAGGATTTAGTCAAGTTAAGAACAATTTTGAACCCAGATATGACAATAGCATTCGTGGAGACTTAACTATAATAGCAAATAACATAGTTAACCGTGAGGGTGATGAAGGTTATTGGGAAAGAAGAATAGTAAGAGGAAGATGGAGATGGGTTTATGTATCAGATCCAAAGGTTGCTAATGACCCATACAACCAAACAGGAAGTAGCTCTACAGCAAATGATAATTGGACAATGCAATACATAGATATAGATGGTGACCCATCTACATTTAGCTCTAGTAGTGCAGAGTTAACAGTACCTGACGCTAGTTGTTCTAGAGTTAGGTATGCTGGTTTATATTGGTCTGCTGTTTATGGCGACTCTGATAGAAGTAATATTGGGAACATTAAGTTTAAAACTCCAGGAGGTAGCTATATAGATATCTCTGCAGACGACATTCTTTTTGATGGTTTTGGTGATTCTGATTTTGGATACTATAGTCCATATGCAAGTTATAAAGATATTACATCAATAGTAGCAGGCCTAGCAGACCCAAATGGAGAATATACAGTAGCAAATATAAGAGCTAGCCTTGGAGATGCACCAAGTGGCTCTGGTGGATATTCTGGTGGATGGACAATGGTTGTTGTTTATGAAAACCCAACTTATCCAGGTAAATACATTACTACTTTTGATGGCTATGCAGGTATAAAATCTGGAGAATCTGTAGATATTCCAGTATCTGGTTTTACAACATTACCAGCTCCTTTCCCAGTAAATGCAAGGCTAGGGGTTAGTACTTTAGAAGGAGATAACAGTTTAGGAGGAGATGGTTTATCTATAAAAGCAAGCGGAAGACCAACTTTTACTCCTTTAGGTACAGCAACGGGAAGCATAAATAGAAATAACAACTTTTTTGACAGTAATGTCACTTTTGAAAATAATATCGTAACTACTCGTAACCCCAACAGTATAAATACATTAGGATGGGATGCAGACCTTTTTACAATACCTAATACAGGTTGGTCTACCATCCCAAATGATGAAACTAGTGCTATATTAAGAGCTAGTTCTACACAAGATAAATACGATATTTTCTTTACATCTTTTGATGTAGAAATTATAGAACCACAAATGCACTTAGCCAAAAGGGTAGAGGACATTGGTGGCACAGATATTACGGGGCAAGGTGTAAATCTAGGTCAGGTTTTAGACTACGTTCTATCATTCCAAAATGTGGGTAATGATGATGCAGATAATTACACAATTAGAGATGTACTCCCTGTAAATGTAACATTAGATGAAACTAATATTACGATGCCTGCGGGTGTATCCTATACTTATGATCCTACTACAAGAACAGTATTGTTTACAATACCAAATAACCTAGTAGTACAAGGCGGACCTTTAGAGAGCATACGCATGCGTGTACGTGTAGCAGAAAATTGTTTTGATTTTATAGATGCTTGTTCAGATCTTATTCAAAACCTAGCCTATTCTACCTATAGAGGTGTAATAAATTCTAACGAAATTACAGATGATCCAAGTGTTACAGATTTTGATACTTGTGGATTTACAACACCTGGTGCAACAAACTTTTTATTAGACGATTTAGAAAGCTGTGACTATAATAGAAATGTAGAAATTTGTGGCGCAGATGCAGTTCTAGATTCTGGTGATGGTTTTGATGATTATGTTTGGTACAAAGACGAAAACGGAAACGGTGTTATAGACAGTGGAGATACTGTCTTAAACGACGGTAATCCAGATGGCGATTTAAGTACACTTGTTGTAGATGATATAGGAGTTTATATTGTAGATAAAATAATAGCAGATCCTTGTAAAGGTTTTCAAGAAGTTATAACTGTAACACGTTTTGGAACCACACAAACTAACCCTATAATAGATTTAATAAACGATACTTCTAACACCGTTGATGGTGAAGTAACTATTTGTCCTATTGATGGTGACCCATTACCAAAAATATTTTTATGTGGTTTAAATGATATAGAACCAATAAGCATTAATATTCCTGATGCTACAAGCATACAGTGGGAAAAATTAGATGAAGGTAGTTGCACGGCTTCAGTAGAAGATTGTGCTAATAAAAACGGAACCTGCACATGGAACCAAGTAGCAACAGGCCAAACATTTAATGCAGAAGACGAAGGACAATATAGAGTAGTAATTAACTATTTAAATGGTTGTTTTACAAGATTCTACTTTAATGTATTTAAAAACGATTTAGACCCTAGAGCAACAGTTGAAGATATTATTTGTACTACAGATGGTAGTATTAGTGTAACTAACGTACCAGCTAATTATAATTTTCAGTTATTAGATGCAGCTACAGGAAATATTCTTGTTCCTTACAGCGCAAATAACGGTCCTGTTTTTCCAATAACAAATAACGGAGCCTACACAGTAGAAATGCGTCAGCAAGGTGTTGTAGATGGTTGTGTTTTTAGATTAGAAGACATAGGGGTATTAAGAAGAGACTATGTAGTTAATATTACAACAAAAGATACAGATTGTAATGGTTTAGGAGAAATAAGAATATCTGCTGAAGACGTAGAACCACAGTACTATTTTTCAATATCACAAGGTGGTGTAGAGGTAGATACGTTTGGACCAACTAATGACAATGACCATACTTTTGAAGGTTTAAATGATGGTGTTTATGATGTAACCGTTAGTACAGATAATGGTTGTACATTAACTAGAGAAGTAACTATTAATGATGTATCAGACCTAGCAGGTTCTGCACTAACTACAAAGTCTATAGATTGTACAGACGGTACTATATCTGTAACAGCTACTGGTGGTATTGCTAATCCATCATATAGCTATGCAATATGGAGTAAAGATGGTGTAGATTTATATCCTTCTCCTTTTTCTTTAAGTGATATTCCTGCTAGTGCATACCAAACTACAAGCGATTTTAATTTTAGTGCTGCAGAGGCTGGTACTTATGAATTTATTGTTGTTGGTAGTAACAATTGTTATATAATTACTAATGAGGCTACAATAGACATAGCGCCTGCAATTACATACAATCCTAACATTACAGATGAAAGCTGTTTTGGTGCAGAAGATGGTAGTTATGATATTAATATAACAAACAGTAATGGTTATACGTTATCCTACAGTTTATTATATCCAGACGGAACAACAACAAGTATTAACAATTCTGGCAGTTTTTCATCATTACCGCAAGGAAATTACATACTTACCATAACACAAACCATAGGTGGTACATCATGTGATTTTGATGAACCTTTTACTATTGGTGGTCCTACAAATGGTGTTACAGGTGATGCTGTTTTAGTAGATGACTATACATGTTTACAAGAGGCAACAATACAAGCTCAAAATGTAGCTGGTGGTGCTGCTCCTTATGAGTATAGTATAGATGGTGTTAACTTTAACTCAGGTGTAGGTGCAGATACATTTGCAAACCTAACTAATGGTAGTTATACTATTACAATTAGAGATGCCAATATGTGTACGTTTGTAACAAATGAAATTGTTATAGATGCATTAAATCCACCAACAGATTTAGATTTTACAGCAACGGCTCCAAATTGTCCTACACAAACATCAAATGTTACAGTAACAGTTGCAAATGGTACTGCTCCTTATGTTTTTGACATTATTGCTCCAACAGCAATAACGGCTACAAGTACTACAGGAAACACAGCAACTTTTAATGGTTTAGCACCAAATACATATACTTTTAGAGTAACTGATGATAAAGGTTGTGAGTATGAAGAAAGTTTTACAATTAGACCTGTAAATCCTATAGTTGTAACAGGCAGATTAGTAAGTAATGTTTCTTGTTTTAATAATACAGATGGAGAAGCAGAATTTACTGTAACAGGTTTTAATTCTACATACAGTTATACAATAACAGGACCTACAACGGTACCAGCTGGTACAGCAGTAAATAATACATTAATTTCTTTAGGTAATTTAGATAATGGTACATACACAATAATTGTAACAGATACAGAAACAAATTGTACTGCAACCACAGATGTTACCATAAATGAACCAACTGCAGCTTTAACTTTAACTGTTAACGAATCACAACCTACATGTACAACAGATGGTAGTGTTGTTTTAACTGCTACGGGAGGCTGGGGTAGTAACAGTTTTACAATTACATACCCAGACGGTACAACTACATTTACAAATGGTACTGGTACGTTTAATAACCTAAACCAAACAGGTACTTTTAATGTAAGCGTAGAAGATGCTAATGGATGTATTGTTACTTCAAATTTTGACTTAGATCCTTCAGTAGCTCCTACTTTAGAAATTGTTCCAAATAACGATTGCTTTACAGCAGCTGCAGGACTAGAACTTACTGCAAACGTAATTGCAGGCGGAGATGGCTCTTATCAATATAGAATTAATGGAGGCGCTTATAACGCAAATAACGTGTTCTCTGGCTTAAATCCGGGTACGTATACTATAGATGTTATAGACGGAAATAACTGTACAGGAACAGCTTCTATTACAGTAAATCCAGAATTAACGGTTACTGCAACAGCAGATAATATTACAGCTTGTGCTACAGATGCCATAGTAACAATTACTCCTGCTGGTGGTAGCGGTGTAAACTATGTATATGCAATTGTTCCTGATGGCGCTACTCCGGTTGCAACAGATTTTACAAATGTTAATCCTAGAACGGTAACAACTGGTGCTGGTGATTATGATGTGTATGTGCGTGATAATAACGGTACAGGAACTTTTTGTGAGGCTATGTACGATTTAAACATTGCTCAAGATCCTGCTTTAACAGTATCTACTACAAGCACAGACATTCTTTGTAGTGGTGAAGCACAATCTACCATAACAATAACTGCTGGTGGAGGAGAAGCTCCTTACCAATACAGTATAGATGGTGGTACTACGTATCAACCAACAAATACTTTTAATAACCTACCTGCAAATAGCTACAACATTGTAGTTAGGGATGCAAATAACTGTGAAATAACAGATACACATACCATAACAGAACCTTTTACTTTATCTGCTTCTGCAGCAGTAACAGCTTTATATGAGTGTAACCCAACAACTGGTGCTGAGGTTAGAATTACAAATGCACAAGGTGGTACACCTGCTTATGAATATAGTTTTGATGGTGGAGTTAACTATAGTACAAACCCAATATCTAACCTATTACCAGGTACGCATACATTATTTATTAGAGATGCTAATTTATGTACGTATGAAATGACAGTAACTGTTGATGAAGCTCCTGAAGCCCCTACATTTTCTCCTTCTATAGCTTATGATTGTGAGGGTCTTGGCGAAATTACAGTAACACCAAGTAGTACAGATTTTGATTATGTATACTCTATAAATGGTTCATTTAACACACCAGATAATACAAGTAATGTATTTACAGATGTAGCAGCTGGCACACATACAATTAGAGTAGATTATACTTCTAATGCAACTCCTACACCAAGTAATTTACTATCAGAAGATTTTGGCGTTGGTGCAAATACATCAATAACACAAATAGATCCTCTATACTGTTATGAACCACAAGATGGTACAGTAAGGCCTTGTGACCCAGGAGTACATACAAGAATTAATGATGGTGAATACTCGGTTACACAAGCAATAGCTTCACCATTTAGTACTTGGAGAAGTCCTAACGACCATACAGGTAATGCTAATGGAAGATTTTTAGCAATAAACGTTGGTGGTGTAGCTGGTGTTGGTGGTATTGTATATGCTAAAAGAGGTATAGAGGTTATACCAAATAGAGATATTACAATATCTACTTGGGCATACAACTTATTAAGAACCGGTGAAAGTGGTGGTGATCCAACAATAGAAATCCAATTAGTAGATGCTGGTGGTACAGTAATTAATAGTGTATCTACAGGTAATATTCCTAAAAACAATAATGCTAATGATTGGCACAATTATATAGTAACATTAAACCCTGGTGCCAACACAAACCTAGATATTGTTATACGCACAAATTCTGCTGTTGTTAATGGTAATGATATTGCTATAGATGATATACAAGCGTTTCAATTACCAGAAGTTTGTTCTTCTTCTGTAACTTTTGATGTTGTAGTTGAAGCAGGAAAAGCTTTTACAGCAAATATCACAAACCCAAAAAACATATCTTGTTTTGGTGGTAATGATGGTGAATTTGTTATTAATGCTGCAAATTTTGGCGCTGGCGGATTTGAATATTCTTTAGATGGTGGTACAACTTATGCTGGGCCTTTTACAACTTCGCAATCAGTAACTGGTTTAACTGCCCAAAACTATACTATTGAAGTTAGAGATGTTGATGATAATGCGTGTAGTATACCGTTAACACAAGAATTAACAGAACCAACAGCTATCACGGTAACTGCCTCTATCACCGATGAATTTACATGTAACAATACAGGTGCTACAATAACTGCTGTTGCAAATGGTGGTACACCAACGTATAACTATCAATTAGAAATATACAATACAGTAACAACAAGTTATACTGTTTTTAGAGCATATCAAACATCTGCAATATTTATAGATGTACCTGCAAATGCAGCTAATGAAAATTATATTGTAAGAGTACAGGATAATAATTTGTGTACAAATGCCATAACACCTGCAGTAACTGTTACTGCTCCAGAAGTACCAACTTTTACAGTAACTCCTACAGCGTGTTATTCTGGTGAAAACGATGGTGAAATACAAGTAGACGTTACGTCTATTCCTGGGAATGGAAACTTCCAGTTTAGTATTAACGGTCGTGCTTGGATTACACCAACTCCGGCAACTGCAACAAGCTATACTTTTACTAACCTAGCAAATGGTACATACACTATAGATGTAAAAGACGGTTATGGTTGTGTTGGCGTACAAGAAACAGTTGTATTGAATCCTGTAATTAATGCCGATATAGATGTTGTACACGTTAGTTCTTGTGCAGATGGAAGTATTACTGTTGATGCAACTGGTGGAGATGGTAATTTAGCTTATGCTTTTGTACCTACTGGAACTCCTGTAACAGCAGCAGATTTTAGTAATGTAAATAATTATAGTGTAGCCGCTATTGATGCTGGTGACTATGATGTTTATGTATGGGATAATAACGCAGCAGATCCACATTGTGAATATATGGAGACCGTTACAGTTAACCCTGCAACTCCATTAACTTATAATGCAGTACCTACAGATCCTACTTGCCACGACGGTACAGGAACTATAGCAATTACAGTTACATCTGGTATAGCGCCATACACATATCAAATTATAGATTTAGATAATGGTGGTGCATCTAATGAAACCACAACCAATGTAATAAACAATACTAAAACATTTTTTAATTTAGCACCTGGCAACTATACAATTAATGTTACGGATGCAAGCGGATGTACAATAGAAACAACTCCTGTATTAATTAATAATCCTGATGAGTTAGTAACAGATATAGAATCTATTTTGTCTGGTAATTGTGACCCTGCAACAGGCTTTAGATTCTTAAACTACACAACAACACTAAACGGAACATTAGAATTTAGTCATGATGGTGGTACTACTTGGCAAACATCTGATGAGTTTAATGCTCCTACATACACATTAACTTCTGGTGATGCTGTAGACCCTTCTATTAGAACGGTAGATGCTTCTGGTAATACATTATGTAGATTAGATTTACCTAGATATATTATATCATATCCATTAGATAATTTAGATATTACAATTTTACCAATTGTAGTAAATTGTAATGAGCTACAAGTAAGTGTACAAGGTAATCAAGGTACTGCACCTTATCAATATACGTATACAGACGATCCTGTTAATTTTGATGCAACTACACCTATTAATCCTTGGACTACTCCTGCAAAGGGACTATCAGATCCTCACACATTTACAGGTTTAATACCAGGTAGAACGTATGTTTTTTATGTAAGGGATGCTAATGGTTGTGTTAGACAAAGTGATGTTAATGTAAACGATATAATTACGTTACCATTAGAAATAACATCTACTTCTGTACCAGCTTGTTTTGGTATGACAAATGGTAGTATTACATATACAATTACAGATAATCAACTTCCATATGGTACAGAATACAGATGGGAAGTTTTTAATATGATTACAGGTACTCCTGTTTCTGTAGCAAATAGTGGAGGTAACATTCCTTTTTCTTCACCACAAACAGTTACAGTATCTGGTTTAGGAGCTGGAGAATATTTTATACAAGTTACCGAAAGAGATAGTGGAGTAGATAGTTGTATATCTGCATCAGAAAATCTATTGTTAGAAGAGTTAGATGATATTACAGCTACATTAAATAAAATACAAGATATTTCATGTGCTACACCTGGACTTATTGAAATACAAAACATTAATGGCGGTGGCGGTACTTATACTTTTACAGTAACTGGTCCTGCACCTTTTACAACTATTACCGGTACTACAGATAATCCTATAGAAATTCCTGCTAATTCACCTGCTGGTACTTATAACGTAACTATTCAAGATCAATATAGTTGTGCTAAAAATTTAGGAGATGTTATAATGACATTAACTCCTAACCCAACAATAGATAGTATAGATGTAAACAATTGTGCTATACCAAATACTTTACAAGTAAATGCATCTAGTACAGCTGCACAAATATTATACTCTATAGATGGTGGTTTAACTTATGTAGATAATGGAGGTTTGTTTACTAATCTTGCAGTTGGTACATACAACATTTCTATAAAAGATAGTAACGGCTGTGTAGCTACAGATAGTGCAACTATTTATCCAGTACTAGAGGCTAATGTTAGTCTTACTAAACTAATGGATTGTAATCCAGGTACTGCAGAAATTACAATTGAAGCTATAAATGGATCTGGAGATTACGATTATGAAATCACAAACGGTTTAGGAACTGTTGTTGCTAGAACAGCATTGGCAACAAATCCTCTTGTAGCAACGGTAACAGTTGTAGATACTTATACTGTAATTGTTTATGATAATAATACAAGTGGTCCTGAATGTTTTAGAAGATTTACAATAGAAGTTCCTGCAGCAGTAACCCCAATATTTACGCACACATTTACAGATATTACTTGTAATAGTGCAGAAGATGGTACTATAACTTTATACCAAACAGATAATGGAATAAACCCATTAACATATACAATTACGCCTGCAGTTGTTGGGTCATTAAATCCTGCAACAAATACGTTTGAGAACCTTCCTCCAAATACGTATACAGTAACTGCAACTGGTACTAATGGTTGTACAACAGATATTACTAATATAGTAATTAGTGAACCTAATCCTATTGTAATTGTAAATGCAGATGTAGTAGAATTTGGTTGTACACCAACAAGTGGTAACACAAATAGCAATGCTAGTATTACTATAGATAATACTGCTGCTAACATTACTGGTGGTAGCAATACTTATGTTATTTATGAATTTATAAATGATAATAACACGGTTGCAACTGGCGATGATACCATTGTACAATCTGGCTCTAGTAATGTTTATATAGAAACCAATACTGCCGGAGGTTCTTATACTATTAACGTATATGATGATAAAGGCTGTGTTGGTACAATAGAGGCAGACATTGCTCCTTATGATGAGTTATTAACGGCTACTGCTACCATTACAGGTGATATTACTTGTGATCCTGGTACAGATGGCGAAATAACTATATCTGTAACTTCTACTGCTAATGATACTTCTAAATTTGAGTATAGTATTGATAACGGAACAACGTGGCAAACTACTGTTTCTCATACTAATCCAGAAATATTTACTGGTTTAGGTGTTGGTACGCATAATTTCTTAATAAGACATGCAGATACTGGTTGTATTATAACAACATCAGAAACTATTACTAGTCCAGATGTATTAGAATTAGATGCAACTGTATTAAGCAATGTAATTTGTTTTGGTGGTAATGATGGTAGTGTTGAATTTAATTTACATGATGATGCTAATGTTACTTATGCTAATGGTGTGACATTTACCGTGTATGATGCTGTAACAAATAATGTTGTACAAGCTTTAGCCTCTGACTTAGATGGAAACTTTGTTGTTAATAGTTTAATAGCTGGTACATACTATATAGAAGTACAACAAACTCCAGATCCTAGATGTACGTATACACAAGCATTTACTATAACTGGTCCTAATGCTGCAATAACTGCTGCTACAGAAGTTACACCTGTAACTTGTATGGGTAATGACGGAGTTATAGAAGTTATTAATGCTGCTGGTGGTTGGGGAGACTATGTTTACTTTGTAGATGTAGCAACTAATCCTGCTCCTGTTTACCCAACAGATTATGTTTCTAATCCTAAATTTTCAGGTTTAGCTGGTGCTGCAGCTCCTGCTGGTACAGATTACCAAGTTTGGATTGCAGATAAAAATGGTTGTATTGTTCAATTAGCAGATGTTAATTTAGTAACACCAGATCCTATAACTGCAACTTTAAGGGTAAACCAAGAAAATTGTACAAACCTAGAAGGTGAAATTGAAGTAATTAATACTGTAGGTGGACAAGGAAGTAACTATACATACCAACTTATTAAAGATGGTACTCCAGTTGGTTCTCCACAGACTACTACAATATTCTCTGGTTTAGGTGCTGGTTCTTACACCGTATTAATTAACGATCAATGGTCTTGTGACTTTACAACACTTGCAACAGTATTGTATGAAGAAATAAATGTTTCTACTACTGTGGCTAAACCAATAGATTGTACAGTAGATCCGGGCGGACAAATAACAGTAAATGTAACAGGTGGTTCTACAAACTTAGAGTTTGTAGCTACATTACCAATAAGTGGTTCTACTATTACAAACACAACTGGTGTATTTACCGGCCTAACAGAAGTTGGTTTGTATAGCTTTGTTGTACGTGATTTAGACACAAGTGCACCAATATGTGAAAAAACAGTTACACAAGAATTGGTTGATAAGGTAGATCCTATTTTATTAGCTTCAACTATAGAAAATGTTAGTTGTTTTGGTTTATCAAATGGTAGTATTACTGCTAATTTAGATCCAGCAACAAATGTAGATCCTATCTATAACTATAATTTATATGATGCTACTGGAACAATTTTATTAGCCGGACCACAAACTAGTCCTACTTTTACAGGTTTAGCTGCTGCTTTTTACCAAGTAGAGGTAGTCTCTGCTAAAGAATGTGCAGTAATACAAACTGTTGAGGTTACTCAGCCTACAGAATTATTGATAAGTGCAGTTGCAACAGATTTTGCTTGTGCTCCTAATAATACAGTAAATACAGCAACAATAACAGTTACTATAGAAGACGGTGCTACAACACCAGGAACTCCTTCTGGTACTAGTCCATATTTGTACAGTATAGATAATGTAAACTTCCAAACAGGAAATACATTTACTGTTACAGATACTGGAGTTACACAAACAATTACTGTTTATGTTAAAGATAATAATAGTTGTCCGCAAACAACAACAGTAACAATAGAACCAATTAATAAATTTACAGCTGTAGTTACTAAAAATGCAGACATATCATGTGCTGGTCCAGAAGAGGTTACAATTACAGTAACAGATAATGGTGATGGTACAAATGTATACACGTATGAGTTATTACCTATTGGTAATACAAATGCTACGCAAACTGGTACACCTACTTACAATACTGCAACTTTTGAATTAACAGCAATTGGTGGTTATGTATTTAGAATTACCGATACAAATACAGGTTGTTATGTAGATACAGATGTATATGACATTGCACCTTATGACTTAATTAAAGTTTCGGCTAGAGCGTCATCTCCTGTAACTTGTTTTGGAGATACAAACGGAGAAATAGAAGTAACGGTAACAGACGCTACAGCACCATTTACTTATTCAGTTTTAAATGCTGATGGTACTTTAACAGGCATTAATGGCAACGCTACAGCAAATACATTTACGATACCAGGTTTATCTGGAGGTAATTATTATGTAGCAGTAACAGAAGATAATGCTCCTTTCTGTACAGAAGATTCTAATGTTATAACAATAGCATCGCCAGATATGGCACTAACAGCAACCATAACACAAAATGCTGCAGTAACTTGTGATGATAATGCTGGTGAAGTAACTGTAAACCCAACAGGTGGTTACGCACCTTATGACATTGTTTTAAGAAACAATACTACTGCTGTAGAAACCACATTTACAGATGTAAATTCTGCTAGCTATGTAGGCTTAAGTGCTGGTACATACACAGTAACAATAACAGATGACAGTGGTTGTATATATACCAATAATATAACATTAAACCCTGCAATACCAATTACTGCAGATATTACACCACTTACACAAATGTTAACTTGTTTTGGTGATAGCAATGGTAGCGTAAGTGCAATAAATGTATTAAATGGTGAAGGTGTTTATACCTACCAGTTAAATGTTTATGATAATGCTGGTATTACATTATTATACTCTAGTACACCACAAGCAAACCCAATGTTTAATAACCTAGGAGCTGGTGTTTATACAATAACAGTTGCAGATGGATGGAACTGTGATGTAGAAACCGTACAAGCCGTTATAACAGAGCCTACAGATATCACTGGTTCTCTTGTTCAAGTATCTCAATTAACGTGCGTAGATCCAGCAGAGATAAGATTAACAGCTACTGGTGGTACTGCTCCGTATGAGTTTAGTGTAGATGGTATAAGCTTTACTCCAATGAGCGGAGGTGATACACATACATTTACAGTAATAGAAGGTGTGTACCAATACTACATAAGAGATAATTTTAACTGTGGTAATATTCTTAGTAATAAAGTAACTATTGATGCTGTACCACCATTACAAATAGTATTAGATGAAACCGCCGCGGTAATAAACTGTAACGGAGAATCTACAGCTAGTATAAATGCAACTGCTATAGGTGGTTTAGGTAATTATAATTATGAATTGTTAGACAATCCAACTAGTACAAGTCCGTTACAAGGACCACAAACTAGTGGTGTATTCAGAAATTTAGGAATTGGCACTTATTATATTAGAGCAACATCAGATGGTGGTTGTGAAAATGTGTCTAGAGCTATTACAATAATAGAACCTGCCCCATTAGTAGTAGAAAACGAAGAATTTACAGATGTGCTTTGTTTTGGAGAAGAAAATGGTACTATAACTGTTGAGGTTAGTGGTGGTACTGGAGAAATTAAATATTCTATAACACCAAATTTAGACCAGTTTGATACTAAAAATGTATTTACAGATTTAGCACCTGGCGTTTATGATGTAATTGCACAAGATGAAAACGGATGTTTTACCACTTTTAATTTTACAATTAGTGAACCTAGTGCAATACAATTAAGTACAACAACTACTGGCGAAACTTGTACTGGTAATGAAGATGGTATGGCTACAGTTACAATAACTGGTGGTACTGCGCCTTACAGCACAAGTTTAGATTCTAATGATCCTGCAGATTATGTGCTAGACAGAGTAGATTTTACAGGTTTAACTTCTGGTACACACGTAATATTAGTTAAAGATGCAAATGGATGTGATACTAATATTGTAATAGATATAGCACCAGGTGTAAATTTAAAAGCCACAGCAACACCTATTTATGAGTGTAGTACAGATACTCCAACAAATTATTTAGACGTTGTTTTAGAAGACAACACAATAACAGACGTATTATACGGTTTAGATACTACAGATCCTGGAGCAATGCAATTAACACCAGACTTTACAAATATGTCTGCTGGTAATCATTATTTACACATATTGCATGCAAACGGATGTTCTGAAACTATTGACTTTACTGTAGCAGATTTTGAACCGTTAACTCTTGTATTAGAGAATAGAAATATTAACGAAATAACGGCAATTGCTGCAGGTGGTAACCCAAAATATACTTTCTATCTGGAAGGAAACAATAATGGGGAAGACAATACGTTCAGAATACGTAAGACTGATACTTATACCGTAGTTGTTGTAGACGAAAATGGTTGTGAAGCTACTCAAGATATATTTATTGAGTTCATCGATATAGAAATCCCAAATTTCTTTACACCTAACGGTGATGATGTAAACAACACATGGAAGCCTAAAAACACAGAAGGGTTCCCTAATATACTAACTATTATATATGATAGATATGGTAGAGAATTATATAGAATGGGAGCAGATGACAAAGGCTGGGACGGAACTTATGATAATAAGGAACTACCATCTGGAGATTACTGGTATACTATTAAGCTTAAAGATGAAGTAGATGACAGAGAATTTGTTGGACACTTTACATTGTACAGATAAAAAATAAAAGAACTTAACCTATAATTATGCGATTTAAATTAGCAATCTTATCATTATTTGCTGGCACAATGCTATCAAATGCACAGGAGCTAAATTCCCCACAGCTCTCACAGTATTTAGCAGATAACCCATTTGTTTTATCACCAACATACGCAGGTATTGGCGATCATGTAAAAATTAGAATGAACGGTCTTGCTCAATGGGTAGGTATTGAAGATGCACCAAGGACACAGTCTTTGGCTGCAGATGCCAGAATTGGGAATAAATCTGGTTTAGGTTTATTTTTATATAACGATAAAAACGGATACACTAAACAACAAGGTGCAAGAATTTCTTTTGCACACCACCTAACTTTAGATAGGTATGAAGACGAGTTTTTATCCTTTGGTATATCTTATAACTTTAACCAATTTAGATTAGACATACAGGAGTTTAACCTAATTGCTAACCCAGACAATGCTGTAACGGATGACAGGTCTACTACAAACCATAACTTTGATGTTGGACTTATGTATAGAATTAATAAATTTTATGCTAGTTTAAACGTATCCAACCTTGTTAACAAAGATATATCAAACTTTAATGAAACTTTTGAGCCAAATGCTTTAAGAAACTATTACTTGTATACTGGTTACAGATACAAAAAAAGTAGAAATAGCGATTGGGAAATAGAACCATCTGTACTTTATAAAATGTTTGAAAGTGATGGAAGATCTGAAACTGATTTAAACCTTAAGTTTAGAAAATACGATTTTGAAGATTATTATTATGCTGGTGTAAACTACAGATTTTTAAATGATCAAATTGGAAAACCATTGTATTTGGCACCTTTTGCAGGTTTAAAAAAAGATAACTACTACTTTGGATACTCTTACCAAATAATTTTAAACGATATTTTAAATTACAGTACAGGTACACATGTTATTACAATTGGTGTAGATTTATTTCAAGGATTAAGTAATTGTAGATGTACTTACTAAGTATTTATTAATTCTATTAGTTAAGTTTGCACATATAAACTAAAACAAATGGGAAAAATAACTGTAAGTACTATTAAAACATATGCTTACCACGGATGTTTAAATGAAGAAGCCTTAATTGGTAGCGATTACTCAGTAAATGTTACCGTAAATGCAGATTTAACTAAGGCATCTGTAACTGATGAGTTAGTAGATACTGTAGATTATGTACATATAAACCATATAGTAAAAGAAGAAATGGCTATACGGTCTAAATTATTAGAACATGTAGCTAAACGTATCATAGATCGTATTTTTAAAGAAATACCAATTGTAACCGAGTCTGAAGTAAAGGTATCTAAATTAAACCCACCAATAGGAGGAGATGTAGAAATGGTTTCGATAACATTGCAATTAACTCGTTAAACTGCATATTAGTAAATTTTTTATACATATAAATATATGTACATTTGAACTCTCCCCCGCATAAATGGCATTGTGGTCGAAATGGATAGACATAATCCCGCAAGGATTAGCATAGTGGTTCGAATCCACTCGATGCCTCGAAAAAAAATGCAAAATTGATTTAAAAAAACTTATTTGCTTATGAATTTATTTTTGTAAGTTTGCAGTCCAAAAAATGGCATCGTGGCCGAGTGGCTAGGCAGAGCTCTGCAAAAGCTTGTACAGCAGTTCGAATCTGCTCGATGCCTCAAAAACCTTCACTAACGTGGAGGTTTTTTTGTTTGTAGTTATAGCTACAAAATTATCTATCTTAAAATCAAATAATTACAAATACTTGATTAAAAGTACAGCAGTACTTTAGAGTTTAAAAACCTATTTTATATAATAGAAAGTAATCCTAAAGAAACTAAACGTTTACTGCTCCCAAAAAATTCTAGAAATTTATTAGATTTTATACTTCTAATTTTCTCACATTCTTTTTTAAATTTAAAATAATCCATTTCTATTTCATTTAAATAGTTACCAGCATAGCTATTTTTATTAGCTAGCATAGCAAGTACTATATGTTCTGGATTTACTTTTATATCTGAATAAATGCGAGCATAAAATGAACCGTTTCTTAAAATAGCATCAAACTCTTTGGTTAGATAATACTTTGCTACTATTTTTTTATCATCTGATTTTAATAATTCTATTAAATTCTGAAATTTCCAATCGTAAGATTTAAATATTTTTTGAGCAATATTATCAGATTGTAAAGTAGCTATTAAAAAATGAAAAGAAGAAATATACTCTGAATTTAAATCTATTGCTACAAGTCTACTATTTGCTATTATTTTTTCTAGTTCAGACCCCAATTCCATTTTTAAACACAATAGTTTTTAAACAATTATTTTTCTAATAACTCTAATCCTTCTTGTATATTTAATTGGTCCTTAGGTAAAAATCCTTTGGTTATTAATACCAAACCACATATAACAAGTATTATACCTAGTATTTTTTTAGTTAAAAAAATACGTTTTGGAGTTAAGTATCTTTTTAATTGTTTAGCCAATAAAATTTTAATTATGTCTGTAATAAAATATGTGCCTAACATAGCAGAAAAGAAAACTAAAATTCTGTTAGGATTGTTATCTAGACTAGGACCTACAACTAAAATAACACCTAACCAAAACACCAAAACACCAATATTTATAAAGTTTAATAAAAAGCCCTTAACAAATAGACTTAGGTATGCACTTTTACTAGATTTAAGTTGAGTTGGCTTTTCTTTTACAGGTTTTTTTATAATTACAATTATGCCATAAACAAGTAATATAACTCCACCAAAAATATATAATCCTGGTAAATTACTTAGGTTTTCTAATAGTTGGTAACTACTAAAATAAGCAACAGTTAAAAATAATACATCTGCTAAAATAACGCCAAGATCAAACATCAATGCAGCTCTAAAACCTTTAACAGCACTGGTTTCTAGAAGAACAAAAAAAACAGGACCAATCATAAAACTTAAGAAAAAGCCTAATGGTATTGCTGCCTGTATATCATCTAACATGTAATAGTTTTTCTTATTTTCTAATAATTTTACCGCCAAAAACAGTTTTTTCATCCATTTTAGCTGGGTCGCCATAAACCAAAACTTCACCGCCAGCCTTTACAGTAGCTTGTACATATTTAGCTGCATTAATTTCTGCATTACCACCCGCATTTACACTTATTGTGGTAAGCTCTGTTTTAAAATTTTTACCGTAATAAATACCACCGGTATTAATTTTTATATCTTGGTTTTTAGCATTTCCTCTAGATGTAATAACCCCGCCAGTAACAGATTTTACTAATAATTGTGTTACGTTAGCATCTATAATTAGTTCTCCACCTTCTTGAGATTTTAACTCTAACAAATCTTGTTTTATAGTTTCATTAGAGCTAATTCTGGCATCTTCATTAACATCTATCACAGTTAAATTATCTGTATAATACAAATCTATAAAAGTTCTATAACCACTAAAAATTTTATCCAATTCCATACGTAGTTTTAGAACACCATCATTATTAACAATTGCAACTTTTTGTGTGTTAACACCAGTTATAACTGCTTCATTTTTAGTAGACTTTATAAGATTTACAGATAATCCATCAAAAGCTTTAACCTCTGAAAAATTTTGTAGCTTTTGTGTAATTTTCTCGTTTTGTGCATTTACTAAACTAATAGCAAAAAATATAAACGTAAATAAGGTTAACTTATTCATTTTGTTGTTTTTAGGTATAATTCCTAATCTAATTTACAAATTTCGTTCCAAAAATACTTTATTCTGCCTTTCTAAGTAATGAGAAATCTAAATGTCTTTTTACTAAATCTGTACTTTTAACCATAACCACAACTTGCTCTCCTAACTGGTAGCTGTTGTTTGTACGTTGCCCTACTATAGAATAGCTTTTTTCATCAAAAGTATAGTAATCGTCCTTAATATCTCTTATACGAACCATACCCTCACACTTATTATCTATAATTTCTACATAAATACCCCATTCTGTTACTCCGGAAATTACACCAACAAATTCAGCATCCTTATGATCATCCATAAATTTAATTTGCATGTATTTTATAGAATCTCTTTCTGCACTTGCTGCTAAACCTTCCATATCTGAAGAATGTTTACATTTTTCTTCATAAACTTCTTGTTTTGCACTTGCGCCACCATCTAAATAATGTTGTAATAAACGGTGTACCATAACATCTGGATACCTACGTATTGGAGAGGTAAAATGAGAATAGTAATTAAAAGCCAAACCGTAATGTCCTATATTATCTGTGGTATAAATAGCTTTACTCATACTACGTATAGCAAGCGTATCTACTAAATTTTGTTCTTTTTTACCTTTCACATCTTCTAATAATTGGTTTAAAGAGCTACTTATAGTTTTTTTACTTTTAAAATCTAGCTTATGACCAAACCTAGAAATAATACCATTTAAATTGGCTAATTTTTCTTCATTAGGTTCGTCATGAACTCTATATATAAATGTTTTTTCTGGTTTTTGTTTGCCAATAAATTCTGCTACCTTTCTGTTAGCAAGTAACATAAACTCTTCTATAAGTTTGTTAGCATCTTTAGACTCTTTAAAGTAAACACCAGTTGGGTTTGCGTCTTCATCTAAACTAAACCTAACTTCTACTTTATCAAAAGAAATGGCTCCGGCTTTCATACGTTTACCACGCATAATTTTTGCTAATTTATCTAATGTAAGCGTAGCATCCACAATTTCATTACTAACACTATAAGCTCCGTTTTCTCTAATAGAAATAGCCTCTGGAATGGTATTTTCACCAGTTTCTATTATATGTTGTGCTTCTTCATAAGCAAAACGTTCATTAGAGTTTATTACAGTTCTACCAAACCATTGGTTAATAAGTTCTGCTTTTTCATTAATCTCAAAAACTGCAGAAAAGGTA
Source organism: Cellulophaga omnivescoria (assembly GCF_001999725.1). Taxonomy (GTDB): domain Bacteria; phylum Bacteroidota; class Bacteroidia; order Flavobacteriales; family Flavobacteriaceae; genus Cellulophaga; species Cellulophaga omnivescoria. The sequence goes on along the minus strand of NZ_MDDP01000023.1, from coordinate 127,058 downwards.
TATTTTTCTTCATTTGGTCTTAGAGAACAAGCATTGTTAGATAAAACTTCTGGTAACATTGGTACCACGCGGTCTACTAAATATACAGATGTAGCCCTGTCATAAGCTTCATCATCTAAGATGGTATCTGGTTGCAAGTAATGTGATACATCTGCAATATGAACTCCTATTTCATAATTACCATTTTCTAATTTTACAAAAGACAATGCATCATCAAAATCCTTTGCATCTTTAGGATCTATAGTAAAGGTAAGCGTATCTCGCATATCTCTACGTTTTGCAATTTCTTCTGGTTTTATAGATGTATCAATTTTATTAGCATAATTTTCTACTTCTAACGGAAACTCATATGGCAATCCGTATTCTGCTAAAATTGAATGTATTTCTGTGTTATGTTCTCCTGGTTTACCAAGTACTTCTACAATTTCTCCGTAGGGTGAGTCTGCATCATCTGGCCAATCATTCATTTTTACAATGACTTTATCACCATCTTTAGCATCATTAATTTTTTCCTTAGGAATAAAAAAATCTGTATACATTCTAAAATCTGTAGCTGTTACAAAAGCGTAATTCTTTTGCAATTGTACAATACCAACAAAGTTAGTTTTGTCTCTTTCAATAATTTTAGTGATTTCACCTTCTAATTTTCTTCCCTTTCTTCTAGGAAAAATATATACTTCTACAATATCTCTATGAAAAGCTTTTTTTAATTTATTGCTAGAGATAAATACATCATCTTCTAAACCTTCTATAACTATATAGGCATTTCCTTTACTAGTAATATCTACTTTACCTGTATGGTAAGTTTTAGTATCTCTAGCTACAGCTTTATATTTGCCTCTACTTTCTTCTATAATTCTTTTTTTCTCTTTTAATTGTACTAATCTCTTTACTAGTATATTTCTCTTATTTGCATCTGTTATTCCTAATTTAGCAGCAATTTGCTTATAGTTATAACTAGCATTAGGATCTTTTTCTAATACCGTAAATATACCTTTAGTAATAAGATTACGGTCTTGGTTTTTAGGTCCTTTTTTTTTCTTAGTCATTCATTTTATTTATTTCTGGTAAATTACAAATTATAATCTACTCTTATCTAATTAAACAGTTTCTTAATTTTTTAGTAAAGAAAACGTTGTTATAAACATATATATAATATACTATTTTTCTTTTATTAAATTTTAAAAAAAAATGGTGATTATAATAGTGTGTTAATATCTACAATAAAATTATGTAATATTTCTTGTGTTGAACAGTAATGTAAATTTATTGTAAAGTTATTAAGTGTTTATTTTTAACTTTTTATTTAGAAATCAATCTATTACCATAATTATTAACGGTTATTAACAACTTCTATTAACATCAAATTTTTAATAATTAACCGCTAAAAAATTGTTTACATTATTAACAATAGTCTTAATATCTTTTATCTAAAAAGTAAAAAATAGATTTGGTTGAAGAAATTCTATGCTATAATGCAACAATTTTTACGAAAAACAAAATTTATGTTTTGTATACTTATTAAAGTGTTGTGAACAACTTGTTAGTTGTATGTGATACAATCAAAAATGTATGTAAAAATGGGGGTTTGTATTTATTAACAATTTTAGAATAGGATATACAATGGTATTTGTACTTTTGTATTGTAAAACTACAAAAAACAATATAATGCATATAGCTATAGGTAATGACCACGCCGGTACAGAGTATAAATTTGCGGTATTAGAACTTTTAAAATCTAAAGGTATAGAAGTAACTAACTACGGTACAGATAGTAATGATAGTGTAGACTATCCAGATTTTGTGCACCCAGTAGCTGCAGATGTAGATACAAAAAAAGTAGATTTTGGTATCCTTATATGTGGTAGTGGCAATGGTGTTTCTATGACAGCCAATAAATACCAAAATGTTAGAGCTGGTTTATGCTGGACTAAAGAAATTGTGTCTTTAACACGTGAGCATAACAATGCAAACATATTAAGTATACCAGCACGTTTTGTTTCTTTACCGCAGGCATTAGAAATGGTTACTACATTTTTAAATACAGAATTTGCTGGCGGAAGACACCAAAACAGGGTAGAAAAAATAGCATGTAATTAATACTTTATATGGTAATAAGTGTTAAAAGTTTTAACGAGCTTACTACAAAGGATTTATACGCAGTTCTACAACTTAGATCAGAGATTTTTGTTGTAGAACAAAATTGCGTTTACCAAGATATAGATGGTAAGGATTTTAAAGCTCTACATGTTTTAGGTTTTAAAAACAACGAGTTAGTTGCATATACACGTATATTTAAACCTGGAGATTATTTTAATGACGCTAGTATTGGTAGAGTAGTAGTTAAAAAATCTGAAAGGAAACATAAATATGGGTATGCAATAATGGAAGCATCTATTACTGCCGTAAAAAGTTACCTACAACAAACAACGATAAAAATATCTGCTCAAAAATACCTTTTAAAATTTTATAATAATTTAGGTTTTAAAGAAGAAGGAGCAGAATATTTAGAAGACGGCATACCGCATATGGTAATGTACAAACACTAAATTTTTATAGGTGTTTTATTGGTAAGGTTTATATCTTCTAACATTGTATCGGTAAATTTAAAATGTCCTTTGGTAGTAATAATTCTAAATCTGTTAGAGTTCATTCTACTTAAAGTATCTAAAAACAGCCACTTAGACTTTAAAAGTTTAGGTTTATCTGACTTTAAGCTAATTTCAAAAAAATATTTTCTCCCGTTTTTCATAGCAACAATATCTGGCGTTACTTTATCACCAGTATTTTTTCTAATGTAAGATTTTGGTATTTCACAATCTGTTACATCTGCTTTGATATTTGTAAATCCTCTAGATTCTAAATAACCTATAGATTTTTTTATAAACGCTGTATTTTCAATTTTATCTGTCTCTATCATAGTTATCAACATAATAAAATAAACTCAAAATTCCTAATTTATATATTGATTAACAGTACTTTAACGTAGTTATTAACATTACAATGTTCATTTTGTCTACAGTAAAATAAAATTTTCATAATTTCACTCTTTCAATTAAACACGCACAAAAATGATGAAGAATATCAATTCTAAAATTCCATTAATAGCACTTGCAACAATAATGGTTTTGGGTAGTTGTAAAAATGAAGTAGTTACAGAAGTAGAAAATCCTGTTTTAGAATATATAGATGATGTAAAAACAACATATGCTCCAGACAAACGTGTTGCTCTTTTTAATATTGAATATAAAGCTGTTAACAATAGTTTTATTTTAACAGGACAATCTAACCTACCAAAAGCGGTAAACGAGCTTAAAACCAAGCTAAATGAGGCTAAAATTGAGTATATAGATAGTATACAATTACTACCAACAGCAGAATTTAAAAATAGCAATTGGGCCATTGTAAAAATTTCTGTTGCTAATTTAAGAAGCAAAGCAGGACACTCACAAGAACTTGCCACACAAGCAACTTTGGGTACACCAGTAAAAGTGTATAAAAATGATGGCGATTGGTATCTTATACAAACACCAGATAATTACATAGCGTGGGTAGATAAAGGTGGCATAGAAATTTTAAAGAATAACGATTATAAAAACTGGAAAGCAACAGAAAAAATAATATATACTAATACTACAGGTTTTTCTTACGCGTCAACAACAGGTCAAGAAATTGTTTCAGATTTAGTAGCTGGTAGTATTTTAGAATTAGTAGCTGAAGAAGGCTTATTTTACCAAGTAAAATACCCAGATGGTAGACTTGCATTTGTTAAAAAAGACGAAGCACAAACGTACAATAATTGGTTAAAAGCATTAAACCCATCGCAAGAATCTTTAGTAGCAACATCTAAACAATTAATGGGTTTACCGTATTTATGGGGAGGTACATCTAGTAAAGGAGTAGACTGTAGCGGTTTTACCAAAACTATATACTTTTTAAATGGTATGGTTTTACCAAGGGATGCATCACAACAAGTAAATGCAGGTACAGTAGTAGATAAAGATAAAGATTTTAGTAAGCTAGCAGTTGGCGATTTATTGTTTTTTGGAAGACCAGCAACAGATTCTACTAAACAAAAAGTTGTACATGTTGGTATGTGGATTGGTAACAACCAATTTATACATTCCTCTGGACGTGTACATATTAGTAGTATAGATAAAGACGCTACTAATTTTGATGAGTTTAATTTAAACAGATATTTACAAAGTAACCGCATGTTACACCAAAATACAGAAGCTATTTTAGAACTTAAAAATGCTGCACTTTTTGTAGAGTAAAGTGTGTAAAATACACCAAAAAAAGAGACCTAAAATATAGTTATTTTAGGTCTCTTTTTTATTTATATAAACTAATATTATGCCTTTTGTTTTTTTCTATTTTTCATTTTTTGCTTGTAAAACTCTTTGTTGGCTACATAAATGGTTTTATGTACCACGCAAAAGGTAGTTGTACCATCTTCACTTTTAATTTCGGTAGTTTTTTTAACCTCAATTTCGTTTTCTGCAGCAATGCATTTTTTAATATCTTGTAGTTCCTCTTCAGTATAAGTAAAATCTGCAAAAACATTTTGTTTAGCAGGCTTTTTAAAACGTATATCTGCAGCTTTATCCCAAACCACATAATCATCACCAATTAAATACAACAACTGTATCATAGGTATTGGGTCTACAGCAGAAAACAAACTACCACCAAAAATAGAATTTACATAATTTCTGTTTTTCCAACTAATAGGAATCTTCACCTTTATGTGCAGTAAATCTTTAGTAATTTCAATTATTTTACCTGTACTTCTCCTGTACATAGGCGAATAATTAAATCCGTATTTAAAAAGTATATGTTTAGAAAATAGTTTTTGACCAATATTGGCCATTTTTTGGTAAACAGACATAGTATTTTTACGTATTCTACTTTAAATAATCGTTGTATTTACTTGGGTTGTTAAGTAATTCTGTTGCTGTTAAAATAGCATCGTCATGAGATAAGTAATACTCATACAAACCTTCTCTATAAAAATAACGTTTTACAATCTCGTCTTCAATATTTTTTACAATTTCTGTTTTGTATTTATCTAGTGCTTTAATTTTATTTTTATTGATATCTACCAAAAGACTTTTATATTTTTCTTGTATATCATCACCAAAAATAGCGGTATCATTACTGTTTATAGCGGCAGTAAGTGCTTTTTCTGTTTCAGTTTCAAAAGAAAAATTAGAAGCTTCTACAAAGCTTTTAAAAGCAGTAAAATCTGTATCTGTTAACTTAAAATCTGTAATTGAAGCTACTTTATTATTATAATAGTAGTTGGTTGCGTAGTCAAAAATAACATTGTTAACAATAAGTGCTTTTGTAAGTGAGTTTGTTTTAGCAGCAGTAATTTGTATTTCTGGTAAAACACCTCCACCATCTTGTACTTTACGTCCGTTTTTGGTTTTAAACTCATTAAACTTAGTATTTTTTACGGCTTTACCGTTTTCATCTCTATGCCAGTAATCTAAAGACTGTATACATCTGCCACTAGGTGTATAATACCTAGAGATGGTAACTTTTAATTGCGTACCATAAGTAAGTTTAAGAGGCCTTTGTACCAAACCTTTACCAAAACTACGCGCACCAACAATTACAGCTCTGTCTAAATCTTGTAAACTACCCGAAACAATTTCACTAGCAGAAGCACTAGAGCCATTTACAAGTACGACCAAAGGAATTTCTGTGTCTACAGCAGCGTTTCTTGTAGTGTATGTTTTATTAAACTTTTTAACCTTAGATTTTGTGGTTACAATTAGTTCTCCTCTAGGAACAAATAAATTGGTAACGTTTATAGCTTCGGACAATAAACCACCCGGATTTCCTCTTAAATCCAATATTATTTTTTTGGCACCTTCATTTTTAAGGTTTATCAAAGCTTCTTTTGTTTGTGAAGATGCTTTTTGGTTAAACTTTGTTAACACAATGTAACCTGTAGTTTCATCTACCATTTTGTAAAAAGGTACAGCGTCTACTTCTATATCTTCTCTGTTAATTGTTGTGGTGTTTGTTTTACCTTGTCTTTTGTATACAACGGTTACACCAGTGTTACTGGCACCTTTTAGAAGCTCTGTTGCATCATCTTTAAAAGTTGCAACATCGGTATCGCCAATTTTAATAATCTCGTCACCAGCCTTTAAACCAGCCTTATCTGCAGGTAGGTCTTTATAGGCTTCTATAATTAGCATTTTATCTTTGTAAGTACGTACAGTAGCACCAATACCAGAGTATTTACCAGCATTATTAATACGGTAAGCTTCTACATCTTGTTCATTTAAAAAGCGGGTATATGGATCTAAACCGTTTAGCATATTTTTAATGGCATTATCCATTAATTCTGCCGGATTGGTTTCATCCACATAATTCATATTTAACTCTTTAAAGAGCGTAGTAAAAATTTCTATTTGCTTTGCTATTTCAAAAAAATCGCCTTTAAAACTACTGGCTCCTATTAAAATAAAAACGGCAAAAACCGGTATAATTATTCTTTTTTTAAGTACGTTCTTCATTGTTTACTTTCTTATAAAATTTGGCAAGCACTTCTGCAACAGATTTCTCTATTTCAGTATGGTTTGGCTTCTTTTTACCAAGGTATAAAAATAGTAACGCAAAATCTTTATCTATGTTGTTAAAAATTACGTGTTTGTTAAGTCTGTAACCTTCTCGTAATAATCTTTTAATTCTATTACGGTCTACAGCACTTTTAAAATTACGTTTAGGCACAGTTACACCAACTTTTAAAGGGGTGTTTTCTAATGTGCAAGGCAAGTAAATTAGTTTAACTGGGTAGCTAGATACACTTTTTCCATTTTCAAACAATTCTCCAATTAACTTTTTACTTTTTAATTTTTCTTTGGTAGGAAACTTAAAATTAGGAGTGTTTGGTTGTTCTTGCGTAGGCATTAAAAATGTATTAATTATCTAGTTATATAAAAAATGAGTGTTTACAGTAACACCACTTCTTTACTAAAAAGCAAAGGTATTATAAAGTTACTATTTTTAACTATCTATTAGTTTTTTATCTTTTTTGATGCTGTTTTAGAATTATAAAAAAAATCCGTTTAAAGCTGAACTCTAAACGGATTTTGATAGTTGTTAACATGAAGATTTTACTCTGCCTGATAAACGTTGTTTTCTTTATTAATATCTGCCATAAGGTTAGATGGGTCTATAACAATTGCTTTAATACTTGCTTTTGGCTTGTTAATAGTAAAGCTGTAGTTAGAGTTTGCCCAAGGCCAGTCTGGCAATACAGTTCTTTTTAAGTTGGCATAAGGATTTTCTTTTTCTCCACGCATCATACGTAAAGGAGCGTAAAAAGTTTCTTGTGTACCATCTGTATAAACAACTAAAATATCTAAAGGCATTGGCATTAAACCAATTCTTTCTAAAGAAACTGTAGATGCATTGTTGGCTTCTGTAACTTCTGTAATACCATAATCTATAGTATTAGTAGTTTGTGTCCAGTCTGTTAAATACCAATCTAGCTCCATACCAGATACTTTTTCTGCGGTTCTTTTAATATCGTTAGGTATTGGGTGCTTAAATTTAAAGTCTTCGTAGTACTTACGAATTGTTTTCATTAAGTTTTCTTGTCCAATAATATAACCTAATTGTGATAAAAATATAGAACCTTTACTGTAAGCAGCTATACTATAAGGCATATTTTCATGATAACGATCTGCATGTGTAGTTTGTGGTTGTTCTTTACCAGAATTTACTAGGTAATAATAACCACGGTAAGATCCTTCAAAAGGATTGTCTTTTTTCTGGTCCATAACCTCGTTCATACATAATGAAGAAATAAAAGTTGTAAAACCTTCATCCATCCACTCATGTTTAGCTTCATTACTAGCTAATATGTGCTGAAACCAGGAGTGAGCCATTTCATGTGCTGTTGTACCAGCAAGGCTACCAAACTTTTTACCACCAGCAATTAAAGTACTCATAGCGTACTCCATACCACCATCTCCACCTTGTATAATAGAGTATTGTTTGTATGGGTATTTACCAATGTTTTTGCTAAAAAACTGCATCATTTCTGCAGCTTTAGGCTGTACTTTTTCCCAATTTGCTTTAATTTCTGGGTCGTTACCTTGGTATAAAAAGTGTAATAATGGTCCGTTTTCTACTTGTAGTGTGTCATGAATATAATCTGGATCTGCTGCCCACATAAAATCGTGTACCATAGGCGCTTTAAAGTGCCAAGTTAATTTTTTACCACGTTGTTTTTTTACTTTAGTTCCAGGAGTTTCATATCCGTGGCCTATTTCATTAGCGTTTTGTAAATAACCACTACCTCCAACAACATAATTTTTATCTATTGTAAGTTTTACATCAAAATCTCCCCAAACACCATGAAATTCTCTAGCAATGTAAGGGTCTGCGTGCCAACCTTCAAAATCATATTCTGCTAATTTTGGGTACCACTGTGTCATAGATAATGAGACACCATCACTACTATTGCGTCCAGATCTACGTATTTGTACAGGAACCTGACCTTTAAAAACCATATCAAAAGTAGTTTTAGAACCAGCAGCTATTGGTTTAGCCAATTCTACTATTAAAACAGTACCTTCTACACTGTATTTTACAGGAACACCATCTTGTTTTAAAGAAGAAACTTTAATAAAACCAATTTCATCTTCTTTTAAAGTAGCAATTCTGCTATTTTTATTTTTATCTGTCATTCTTCCATCAGGATCTGCAATGCTGTGTAAACGAGCATCCATTTCACTACCTGGCTGAAAAGCATTAAAATATAAATGGTAGTATACACGCGTTAACTCATCTGGTGAGTTGTTAGTGTATACTAATTTTTGTGTACCATCATACTGGTAATTTTCAACATTCATATCTATCTCCATAGCATAGTCTACGTGTTGTTGCCAATACGAACCATTTTGTGCAGATAAAGGAGAAAACAAGGTTGTTAACGCTGCTACCCCCGCAATTAATATTTTTTTCATAATTATAGTTTTACTTGTCCTTTAGAAACGCTTTCAGCTAATAAAAGTGCGTTATATAAATTTACCATTTTACCTGATGTAGATATATTAGCTAATGTATTGTTGTTTGATGGATCACCGCCAAGAACAACTTTAGTTTTAATTGCTATACCAGACTGCATGATTATTTTTTTAACCTGTGCAGCTGTTAATTTAGGGTATTGTGATCTTATAACTGCAGCAACACCAGCAACACCCGGAGAAGCCATAGATGTTCCTCCCATATACTCATATTTACTACCTGGCATTGTAGAGTAAATTTCTGCACCCGGAGCAAAAACATCTACATTAATTTTACCGTAGTTAGAGAAATCTGCAAGCATTGTAGATCCGTATTTGTTAGCTAAAGCACCAACTGTTATTACGTTATCTACAAATTCTGCACCATTTTTTATTTGGTCATTTGGGTAATTAGGGTGGTTTTCATAATCGTCTAAATTAGCACCATCATTACCTGCAGCATGTACAAAAAGTACATCTTTTTCTGCAGCATATTTTAAAGCCTCATAAACCCATTCTGCTTTTGGTGAATAAGCTTTACCAAAACTTGCGTTTATAACTTTAGCTCCATTATCTACTGCATAACGTATACCTAAAGCAATATCCTTGTCGTATTCATCACCGTTAGGTACAGTTCTAATGCTCATTAACTCTACATTATTAGCAACACCGTTAGCACCTTTACCATTATTACGCTCTGCTGCAATAATACCGGCAACGTGTGTACCATGGCTTTCTGTATCTACAGTGTTAATTGGGTTACCATTACCATATTTAGTGTCTGTAATGTCATAAGGATTGTCACCAACAGGTTCTCTACCGTTAAAATCTTTGTTTAAGTTGTAATTTACTTGGTCTGTAAAGTAAGTAATACCACCGGTAATATTTTTTATAGCTTCAGGGATTGAGCTACTAAAAGAATACATTTGGTTTAATACAGCCAAGTTGCGTTGCATAGTTTCATCTTTTGCAGTTATACTGGCTAAATCTTGTTTTGTATAACTGTCTTTACCTAGTTCTTTTTTTACAGCTTCATCTGCATTTTTTACAGCTTGTAAAATTTGCTCATATCTTTGTTTGCCAGCTAAAGCTTCAGCATAGTCTGCTTCTACTTCTGCTTTAGCTTTAGCTTGTAATGCAGCATCGCCAAGACCTAATCTTACAATTCTAGCACTTTCTAATTGTTCATTATAAGAATCTCCTAAAAAGTTATATCCATGAACATCATCAATAAAACCGTTATTATCATCATCTATATTATTACCAGGAATTTCTTTTTTATTAGTCCATAGAACATTTTTAAGATCTTCATGATTTAAATCCATTCCAGAGTCCATAACAGCTACAATAACTTTGGTTCCTTTTTTATTGCCAATAAGCTCTTTGTAGGCTTTGTCTACACTCATACCTGGTATAGTGTCTGTAGCAAGATCTGCGTGACCCCAGTTTTGCTTTTGTTGCTCTGTAAGTTCCGATACTTTTAAAGGTAAAGCATCTATATTTTCTACAGGAGTAGAAATTAAGGTGGGTGCAGAGCCACAGCTAGCCATTATTAAAGCAACTGCTGATAGGCTTAAAACAGATTTTGATAGTCTGATATTCATATTATGTTAATTTAATTTGTGTATTTATTATTTTGATGAATTTAGTAATTTATTGATAAATGTTGGAGTATGGTGGATTACAAGCTTAGTTAAAAAGCTCATTAAATGTAAATGTTTCATTAAGTCTAACTCCTTTTTCTGTGTGCTTTACAGTGCAAATTTCATTATGTGCATCATGTTCTAATACCAAATAATAATTATGATCTGCTGCAGAGTTTAAAAACACTTCTTTTTCAGACAAGGTTAACAGAGGTCTAGTATCAAAACCCATAACGTAGGGTAGAGGTAAGTGCCCAACTGTTGGTAGTAAATCTGCCATAAAAACTAGGGTTTTTCCTTTGTATTGTATGTGCGGAATCATTTGTTTTTCTGTATGTCCGTCTGCATAAAAAATACCAAAACCTAATTCAGATTTGGCTTCAAATTGATGCTGATTTGGCTTTAAAAATTTTAATTGTCCGCTTTGTTGCATTGGCATTATGTTTTCTGTTAAAAACGATGCTTTTTCACGTGCATTAGGTTTTGTTGCCCAATTCCAATGGTTTTCATTAGTCCAAAATGTTGCATTTTTAAAGGCAACTTCAAAACCTGTACGATCTTTGTTCCAAACGGCGCAGCCACCAGAATGGTCAAAATGTAAGTGTGTTAAAAAAACGTCTGTAATATCATCCTTACTAAAACCTAATTTTTTTAATGAATTATCTAAGGTATGGTCTCCCCACATATAGTAATAGCCAAAAAACTTATCAGATTGTTTGTTACCCATACCAGTATCTATAAGTATAAGTCTGTTACCGTCTTCTATTAATAAGCAACGGCCAGCAATATCTATCATATTGTTAGCATCTGCCGGGTTAGTTCTTGTCCATATAGCTTTAGGAACAACGCCAAACATTGCACCGCCATCTAACTTAAAATTGCCTGTTTCTATTGGGTAAATCTTCATATTTACAAAATTAGGTAAACTAAAATGTTTATAATGCGCTAAATTATGTTAACATTATTGTAAAATTTTATGCAATTGTTTGCCAAAATACAACATTGCTTTAACTTCTTGTACACTTAATAAACGTTCTTTTTTAATAATTAAAAGTGAAGAGCCATTACACTCTATATGGTAATAAGGGTTACTTTCTAAAAATAAAATAAGCTCATTTGTAAATAGTTGTTGAATTTGTTTAGGTTTTTCTCCACTTAAGTAAAACCTTTGGTTAAAATCTGGATGATTATCTACGTTTAACTCTTTAAAACCAGCTAAACTATACAAGTATTTTATTAGTCCTTCTTTGTCTAACGTAAAAACAGGTACTTCTCTATCTAATTTTATGTGTAAAACAGTTGTTTTTATTACTTCTTTTACTATAAATTCACCTTCAGTAAACTCTACATCCATAAGAGCAACTTTATTGTTTTTTGCTTTAAGCTGATTATAAAAATAGCTTATTTCTCTAGTTTTAAAGAAAACAAAATTGGTTAAAAAACCAGCGTTTTTATTTTTTTCTGGAATATAATCCCACGTAAAATTTGCAGCAGTATTTTTTAATAGTAACTGCCTTTTTGTAAGGTTACCACCTACAGATGCTAATTTTGTTGCAAACGGAAGAATTTTACGTATTGCAAATGGATGTGCAGAATCTGTACCGTGTTTGTCTAGTCCAATAAGCTCTATACTACCACCTTTTTTACTAAACGTATCTGCATAACCCTCTAAACCATCCATAACGGTGTGGTCTACAAAATTACACATAGAAAAATCTAAAACTACAGTATTGTTTTCTTGTATAGCATCTAATTTATTTTTTAGCTTGTAAAAATTTAAAAAGCTACAAAAGTATTTTATGCTAATATAAAAGTTACCACCGTCTGGCTCTTTATACATTAAAATATTTGGCTTTAATATGTTGCTAAAAAATAACGAAAAACTTTTATTAAGTATAATGTGTATTACAAACGTAACCAATATACCAGCACTTATACCCGTAATTAAGTTGGTAAATAAAGTTGTTAAAAGAGTAACTAAAAATATTATTATTTGCTCTTTACCAACTTTAGCAATTTTTTGTAATGTTTTTGGTGTAGCAAGTTTATAGCCCGTATAAACTAGTATTGCAGCAAGTGCAGCTAAAGGAATTTTACGTAGTTGTTCTTGAAAAAGAAGTACAAATGCTGCTAAAAAAAATGCTTGAAAAAAATTGGCAGACCTATTTGTTGCGCCGTTATTAACATTTACAGAGCTACGTGCTATAACAGTTACAACATTTATACCACCTAAAAAACCACTAGCAATAGAGGCTACACCTAAGGCTTTTAAGTCTCTATTAACATTAGAGCGCCTGTTTAAAGGGTCTAACTTATCTACCGCTTTTATACTTAATAAAGATTCTATACTTGCAATTAATGTGATAGAAAAAACAGCTATTATAAAATTAGGCTGGTATACTTTTGAAAAATCTGGAAAAGCTAAATTAGAAGTAACATCTTTTGGTATTTTTACCAAAAAATCTTTGGTTAACGGATAATTAATATCTAAACTAGTCAACAAATAACTAAGTCCTACAACAAGTACAATAATCCACATAGGAGCAGGTATTAATTGAAAATACTTATTTCTAATTTTTGCATAAAAAACCATAATTAGCAAACTAATAATACCAATTGCAGCAGCAATTAAAACGCTAATATCTGTGGTAATCCATAAATTTTGTATTCCTGCCGGAAACTGTTTTAGTAATGATACTATAGAGCCATTAGCACCATTATTACCTAGCATTATATGAAATTGTTTAGAGAGGATTCCTATACCAATTGCGGCAAGCATACCCTCTATGGCAGAGGCAGGAAAAAAATCTGCCAGACGACCCATTTTTAAAAAACCAAGTATTATCATTACCAAGCCAGATACAATAATGGCGGCAAGTGTACACAGGTAACCTTGGTACAAATCTCCATTACCTAAGGTATAAATGGCACTTAATAAAACAATTACCATACCATTACCCGGACCAGTAATAGTAACATTAGAACCACCTAAAATAGAAACTATAAAACCACCAACAATTGCAGCTATAACTCCAGAAATTGGAGGTGCTTCACTGGCAAGTGCTAATCCTAACCCTAATGGTAATGCTATTAATGATACTACAAAACCAGAAAAAATATTCTTTGGTAGTGCGCTTATAAACGTTTTGGTTTTATTATTTTTTAGAGTCAAATTGGTTACGTATTATAAATAAATCTGTTGGTAAATCAGACAAAATGTATTCTAAATCATGGGGAAAAATACGGTCTAAAAATCTTGTTTTAGACGGAGCATTCATTACCAATAAATCTGCCCTAACAATTTCTGCATAATGGCCAATAGAATAACCTCTTTTGCCAAAAATACCTTGGTTTTTTACTTTTATTCCTTCTTTACAAGCATCAGGAATTTCTTTTACAATTTCTCTAACCCTTTGTTCTTCTCGGTGTTTTAATCGCTCTTTAACAATATTTACTTTTTTTAATGTTTTATCATCCTGTACACTTACTTGTATATTTTTTTGTAAAATTTCTTCTACAATTGTTAGCTGCGGAGCACCAAGGGCGTTGGCAATATAAAAAGCAGAGTTTATAGTAAGTGGGGTATTTGGTGCATCTAGCCCATTAACAACAATGTTTTTGCAAGGCACACGTTCTTTAGACGGTTTTATAAGTAACAATACAGAACAACAAACCTTACGTGTTAGTTTACGCGCAATAGAACCTACATAAAACTGATATATTTTTTCTTTTTGTAAAGCTCCAATAATTAACAAGTCTATGTTACTAGTTTTACAAGCCGTGGTAATAATGGTAATGGGGTCACCTTTTTGCCATTTAACTTCAATGTCTAAATTTTGGTACTCTGTTTTATTTAAAAAAGATGCAATTTTAGCCTCTTTATCTTCTGTTTTAGTTCCAACATGAAGTAAAATTAATTTAGCCTTAAAAAAATGAGCTATTCTGATAGTCTCCAAAATATTTATCTCTAATTTTGGGGAGAATGCAAATCCAAAAAGAATCGTTTTAAAAGGACGATTTTTATAAACCATAGGCTAAATTTAGCCCAAGATAGTACAATTATATAACAAAAGTTATTTTGAGTTAAAATTGCTTTTTAAAATTAAAATACTATTTTTCAAAAAAAATGAATTATGCTAGAGTTAGCCGGAATTATAATATTAGGAATAATTGCCCAATGGTTTGCCTGGAGGTTAAAACTACCAGCCATTTTACCATTAATTTTAATAGGCCTAATGGTAGGGCCAATAGCCACTTTTTTTACTGAAGATAATAGCAAAATTATAGAGCCAATTTGGAACGGTAAAACTGGGCTTTTTCCAGGAGAAAGTTTGTATTATTTTGTTTCATTGGCTATTAGTATTATTTTGTTTGAAGGTGGTTTAACCTTAAAACGATCTGAAATTAAAAATGTAGGGCCAGTAATTTCCAAATTAATAACAATAGGTTCTTTAGTTACATTTTTAGGCGCAGGTGTTGCTGCACATTATATTCTTGGTTTAAGTTGGTCTATATCCTTTTTATTCTCAGGATTAATTATTGTAACGGGTCCTACTGTAATAACTCCAATTTTAAGAAACATACCTTTAAAAAAAGATATTTCTGCAGTACTTAAATGGGAAGGTATTTTAATAGATCCTATTGGAGCTTTAGTTGCCGTTTTAGTTTATGAGTTTATTAGTGTAGGCGGCGGTGGAGACTTTACATTTACCGCACTAATAGAGTTTGGAAAAATACTGTTATTTGGTACCACATTTGGTTTTACTTTTGCACACGGTTTAACAGCAGCTGTAAAACGTAATTTTATACCACATTATTTACTTAATGTGGTGTCTTTATCTACAGTATTACTTGTTTTTGTAATGTCTGATGTTTTTGCACATGAATCTGGATTATTAGCCGTAGTAGTTATGGGTATGGTAATGGGTAATACAGATCTGCCTAATATTAAAGAGTTACTGTACTTTAAAGAATCTTTAAGTGTATTGTTAATATCTATATTATTTATATTGCTTTCTGCTAATATTAACATAGCAGACTTAGAGTTAATTTTTAATTGGAATACACTAATACTTTTTGCTGTAATTGTATTTATAGTACGGCCATTGGGTGTATTTTTAAGCACCAGAGGATCTAACCTTCAATTAAAAGAAAAGCTTTTTATAAGTTGGGTAGGTCCAAGAGGTATTGTTGCGGCAGGTATTGCGTCATTATTTGGATCTAAACTTTTTACAAAAGGTGTAGAGGGTGCAGATTATATTACGCCTTTAGTATTTGTTATTGTATTAGGTACTGTTTTACTTAATGCAACTACGGCTAGGATGTTTGCTAAACTTGTTGGTGTTTTCTTAAAAAGGTCTGAAGGTATTTTAATTATAGGTGCCTCAAAATTATCTAGATTAATAGCTCAATATTTAAAAGAACATAACAGACACGTGGTGTTAATAGACAATAACCAAACTAACATTAACAAGGCAAAAAAATTAGGTATTGATGCTATTAGTGCTAATATTTACTCAGACTCATTAACAGATAATATAGAGTTGAATGATATGGGCTACGTTATGGCACTTACTGCAAACTCAGACATTAATAATTTTGCAGTAAAAAAGTTTGAAAAACAATTTGGAGAAAATGGATCATTTAGGTTGGTTAATTCTGATGAAATGAACGATCCACAAAATAACCCGAAAGAAGGTTTATTTTCTCATACAGACGATTTTATTAAGCTAATGGAAGCTACACGTAAGTACCCAACAATACATGAAATAAAACTAAAAGACCAAACCCATTATGAAGGTTTAATTGAAATTACCAAGGCAGATGAAAGTATAATACCAATATTTTTAAAATCTCCAGATGGTGAGTTGCACATTATACCATCGTTTAGTAAGTCTTTTACCGATATTACAGAAGGGTATGAGCTTGTTTATTTAGGTAAAATGTTAGATGTAGATAAACACGCAGATATTACAGAAGAAGAATAAAAAAGAACTATTTTATAAAGTAAGGCTTCCTGAAACAGGGAGCCTTTTTTGTTTTTAGCTGTTACAATTGGTCATAAAAAAAATAGGTTTTAACCTTATTTTATCCCAATTTATCAGAAAATAGTTTCTGTAATATATTAGTTACTATACATTTATGGTATCAATCATAATCAACAGTCATGGAAACCTTTACAAAAACTATTTTTATTTTAGTCCTGGGTATATTAGCTACCCAAGCACAAAACAAAGTTTCTGGCCTTATTACAGAAAATAATACACCCTTAGAGTATGCCAATGTTATTTTATATCAACAAGCCAATAAAGAGGTTGTAACTGGTACAATATCAAACAAGCAAGGCGTTTATACATTTAATAATATAAAAAACGGAAGTTATTATTTAGAAGTTTCTATGCTTGGTTTTAAAACTAAAACATCTAATGTATTTGAATTAACTACCGATATTACCTTAGATTTTAACCTGCAGGAAGAAGCAGAAACATTAAATGAAGTTGTGGTTAAGAGCAAAAGACCGGTAATTAAACAAACGGCAGAAAAGCTAATTGTAGATTTAGAAAATTCAGAAATGATAAATTCTAACTTACAAGATGTTATGAAACGTGTACCTGGTATAATTGTTAGTAATAATGGTATAAGCTATGCGGGCCAAAACAATATAAGAATATTAATTAATGGTAAAACCACAGACTATATGGATATTAATACTCTGCTGCGTGATATGCCTGCAGACAACATAGCCAGAGTAGAGATGATAGAACAGCCAGGAGCCGAGTTTGATGCTGCTGGGTCTGGACCAATTTTAAATATTATTTTAAAGAAAAATGTAAAACTTGGTACACACGGTACCGTAGTTGGTTGGGTTGGTGAAGATGAAGGCGTAGAGTATGGTACAAGTGCATCTATTGCCAGTTATAAAAACAAACTAAACTGGCAAGCCAGTGCAGGATATTCTAGTCCTACCTGGAGAGAAGATTTGTTTATTAAAAGAACCGTAGAAGACGCTACATATGACCAAGCTACAATAGAACCTTATAACCCGCAAAGTATAAGGGCTAGTGCTAGTTTAGATTATTACATTACAGATAAGCACAGTATTGGTGTTGGTGTTAGAAACATTACTACAGACTCTGACCGGAACTCTAAAAGTAGCAACATAATTACTACCGCTAATACTACAGATTATTTACTGTCTCAAAATAGTTTTAACAGAGACCAAACAGTATTTAATGTTAATCCATATTACGAGTATAAAACAGAAACACAAAAACTAACAGCAGATTTTAATTTTGTAGACTATACTAATGATAATATTAATACCATATCTTCATTAGAGGGCAGCACTGTACCTTATACAAACCAACGTTATTTGCAAGACGGTGAATACCAAATAAAAACATATAAAATAGACTACTCTAAGCAGTTTACAGAAAACTTTAAACTTAGTTTTGGTAGTAAATACGCAGATGTAGACACAGATAGCGATTTAATGTCTTTTACTGAAGATACAAACGGAGAATTTGTTTTTAATGAAGATGCTAGCAATAGGTTTTTAGTAGAAGAAAATATTTTTGCGGTGTATTCTAAACTAAATATTACAAGCGGAGATTGGTCTTTTTCTGGAGGTTTACGTTTTGAAGATAGTAACACAAAAGGTACCTCTAGTACTACTAATGAAAGTAGAGAACGTAAAATATCTAAACTATTCCCTAGTGCATCTGTAAGTAAAAAACTAAATGATAACTTAAGTGCCAATGTAGCTTATAGTTATCGTATTAGTAGGCCAAGTTACAGTACACTAAACTCTTTTGTAACGTATTATGATCCTTTATCATCAGACGTTGGTAATGAAAACTTAAAACCAGCTTTTACCAATAATTATCAGTTTAACTTAACTTTTGATGGGCAGCCTTTTTTTACTATTGCATATAATGAAACTAAGGACGCAATGTTTCAATACGTATCACAAAACACAGAAACCGCAGAAATTAGCAGAACAACAATAAATTTAACAGATAATCAAAACTGGAATTTTAGATTATTTGGACCATTAAGTTTTATAAACGGTGTTGAGGGTTTTACTGGTTTTATTGTAAATTATAACAAGTTAGAATCTGATCCAGACAACTTAAATTTAGATAAATGGAGCTTAATTTGGTTTACACAAGCAAGTTATGAGCTTCCTTGGGAGATTAATGCAGAAATTAGTGGAAATTATGGTACTGGTGCATTAGATGGTGGTATGGATGTAGATTGGTTTGTTGGTTTAGATTTTTCTTTAGGTAAAACTTTTTTAGATGATAGGTTAAAGGTAAATTTTGGGTTAAATAAAATATTAAACAGAGGTTTTGTGGGGACAATTAATTACAACAACCTAAATGCAGATATAGAGAGTAATGAGTCTAGAAGAAACGTACAATTAAGAGTAACCTACAGTTTTGGATCTAGATATGGCAAGCAAAAAAATAGAGAAAACTCATCCAAAGAAGAACAAAACAGAATTGATGATAATAACTAACATACCAACTGTTTAATGAACAAGAAAATAAACAAATCAGATATACTACTTATGGTAGTTTATTTTATAATTTCTTTTTCTTTGCAAGGACGAGAATATTATAAAAACGACTCTATGCTTAGGGAATATCTTATAGATTTTCCAGTAGATTTAATTACCATCTGTGGTATTATTTTCTTGTTTGTTTTTTGGCTAATACCAAAGTTTGTAAAAGAAAAAAAGTATGTGCTTTTTGCTTTCTTGGGTATACTTATCTTGGTTGTTTTAACGGGAATTCAAAATGTAGTTGGCTTTTGGACAGGAGATAATGATTGGAGTAAGTTTCCAACGGGTTTAGATTTTGTTATAGAAATGATAGATAAGGGTAGTTTACAAACCGCTTTTCCTTTTGCATTATTGCTTACTAAAAAGTTCTACGAAGGGCAAAACCAATTATTAAAGTTTGAAAAACAACAAAAAGAAAACGAGCTTAAACTATTACGTTCACAAATAGATCCTCATTTTTTATTTAACAACTTAAATACATTAGATTCTTTAATAGATAGTGATACCCAAAGAGCAAAAGAATACATAAATCGTTTGTCATTAATATACAGGTATTTAATAAAAACAAAAGATGCAGAGGTTATGGAGTTGGCTGAAGAAATTCAACTTGCAGAAAACTATATGTTTTTAATAAAAACGCGCTTTGGCAACGATTATGATTTTAAAATTGAAAAAACCACAGCTATAGAAGATAAATTTATACCCACAGGAGCCATACAAGCTTTATTAGAGAATGTTGTAAAGCACAACAAGCCTACGGCAGGTGTTAGTGTAAAAACAGTAATTTGTGTGGAGGAAAACGCTTTAAAAGTAAGTAATACAAAATCTAACATTATACCAAAAAACGAATCTTTTGGTATAGGTATAGATAATTTAAAAGCTCGGTATAAATTATTATCAGACAAAGAGGTAATTATTATAAGTACTGATAAAGAATTTTCGGTTTCTATTCCAGTAATTAAACTAATTGAAGATAATTAAAGTAGATGAAAATTTTAATTTTAGAAGATGAAATACCAGCTTTTCAAAAACTAGTTTCTTTTGTTAAAGACTATTTTAATGATGAGGTTGTGTATGACTGGGCAAGGTCTAACGCAGAAGGTAAGCTATTTTTAAAGAGCAACACATATGATTTTATTTTGTCTGATATTCAGCTTTTAGATGGTGTTTCTTTTGATTTGTATAACGAGGTTAATATAGATGCCCCAATTATATTTTGCTCTGCGCATGATGAGTATCTTTTTCAGGCATTTAACACCAATGGCATTGCTTATATTTTAAAGCCATACACACAATTAGATTTTAAAAAGGCGCTAGAAAAATACCAAGCATTGTTTAATAAAGGAGATTACAACTCCCTATCTACCAAAACACTTACAAACCTTAAAATTGCGTTACAAGAAGAACATAACAACTATAAAACAAGATTTGTAATAAAAAAAGCAAACGGTATACAGTTGTTAAGTGTTTCAGAAATTAGTTGCATAGAGGCATCAGGAGATTTTTGTGTTGCTACAGATGCAAAAGGGAAAAGGCATACAATATCTTTAAATTTAGGTACCATACACCAACAATTACACCCTAATAAATTTTTTAAAATAAACCGAAGCCAAATTATAAGTATAGATTTTATAGACAATATAGAAAGTCATTTTAAAAACCGATTATTATTAAAAATGGTTGGTGTAAAAGAAAAAGTAATGACTAGCACATCTACCACAGCAGAATTTAGAAAATGGTTAGAGCAATAAAATAAAAAACCTTCATTTTTTAAATGAAGGTTTTTATATATCTATATTAAGTAATAGGTGTATTAATCGTTAAGTTTTAATACTGCCATAAACGCCTCTTGTGGTACCTCTACGTTACCAACCTGGCGCATACGTTTTTTACCTTTTTTCTGTTTTTCTAAAAGTTTACGTTTTCTAGATATATCACCACCGTAACATTTTGCAGTAACATCTTTACGTAATGCTTTTGTAGTTTCTCTAGAAATAATTTTTGCTCCAATGGCAGCTTGTATAGGAATATCAAACTGTTGTCTTGGAATTAATTCTTTTAATTTTTCACACATTTTTTTACCAATATGTACGGCATTATCTGCGTGTATTAAGGCAGATAAGGCATCTACTGGTTGTGCATTTAATAAAATATCTACACGTACTAATTTAGAGGTACGCATACCAATTGGTGTATAATCAAAAGAAGCATATCCTTTAGAAACCGTCTTTAATCTGTCATAAAAATCAAAAACAATTTCAGCAAGTGGCATATCAAAAGACAGCTCTACACGCTCTGGTGTTAAATACGTTTGGTTTGTAATTTGTCCTCGTTTTTCTATACATAAAGACATTACATTACCAACAAAGTCTGATTTTGTAATTATGGTAGCCTTAATATATGGTTCCTCTACACGGTCTATACTAGAAGGGTCTGGTAAATCTGTAGGGTTATTAACAATTACAGGAGTATCTGGGTCTTTACGTGTAAACGCGTGGTAACTAACGTTAGGTACCGTAGTAATAACGGTCATATTAAACTCGCGCTCCAAACGTTCTTGTATAATCTCCATATGCAGCATTCCTAAAAACCCACAACGGAAACCAAAACCAAGTGCAGCACTACTTTCTGGTGCAAATACTAAAGAGGCATCATTTAGTTGCAATTTTTCCATAGAAGAACGCAATTCTTCAAACTCATCTGTATCTACTGGATAAATACCAGCAAATACCATAGGTTTTACATCCTCAAAACCATCAATAGGATTTTTGGTTGGGTTTGCAGAGTCTGTAATGGTATCACCAACTTTAACTTCACGAGCATCTTTAATACCCGTAATTAAATACCCTACATCACCAGCTTTTACACTTTGTTTAATAACTTGGTTTAGCTTTAAGGTACCAACTTCATCTGCAAAGTAGCTTTTATCTGTAGCAACAAATTTTATTTTTTGTCCCTTTTTTATTTCACCATTAATAACTCTAAAATAGGTTTCTACACCTCTAAAAGGGTTGTAAACAGAGTCAAACACTAAGGCTTGTAAAGGTTCGTCTACATTACCAACTGGCGCAGGAATACGTTCTATTACGGCGGCCAAAATATTATCTACACCAAAACCTGTTTTACCACTTGCGTGTATTACGTCTTCTGGTGCACAACCTAAAAGTTCTACAATATCATCTGTAACTTCTTCTGGGTTTGCACTAGGTAAATCTACTTTATTAAGAACCGGAATTATTTCTAAATCGTTTTCTAAAGCAAGATATAAGTTAGATATAGTTTGTGCTTGTATACTTTGTGCAGCATCTACAATTAACAAAGCACCTTCACAAGCAGCAATAGATCTAGACACCTCGTAACTAAAATCTACGTGGCCAGGAGTATCTATTAAATTTAAAATAAATTTTTCTCCTTTGTATTCAAAGTCCATTTGTATGGCGTGCGATTTTATGGTAATACCACGTTCTCGCTCCAAGTCCATACTATCTAAAAGTTGATCTTGTTTTTCACGATCTGTTACAGAACCAGTATAGTCTAATAGTCTATCTGCTAAGGTACTTTTACCGTGATCTATGTGTGCAATAATGCAAAAATTTCGAATATTCTTCATATGTAGTACTAAAGTAGCTGCAAATATAGTTTATATTTTACAGGTTATAAGGGTCTAAGTTTAAAGCACATCTAAAATTAATTACAATTTTTACTTCTAAGGTTTATAAAATAAGCAACTTCTTCTTTTTTAATGTTGTTTTTATATTGTTTTAACGTAATGTTTTTAAATATAGTGGTTTCATTTGTTAAAAAAATTACTTTTTAACTACTTTATTATCAGTGTTTAAGATAATAATTTTTAAAATAAAAAATCTAATTCAATCTTATGCACGTATCTACCTTAGAACAAAACAAAAATTATGAAGAAAATATCATTAGCACTAGCTGCAGTAGTTTTATTGGGATCATGTGTTTCTAAAAAGAAATATGTAGAATTACAACAGGCTCACGGTGAAACTAAAAGTCAATTAACCAAGACTGCAGTAGAAAAGGAAGAGTTAGAAGCTAAATTTGCTAAAATAGAAGCAAGAGTTGCTGATTATAATTCTAAAATAAACGCATTAACAGAAGATAACGATGCAAAATTAATTTCTGCAGATGGTGCAGTTATTAGTAATAACGTTAAAGCTAAAATGCGCGAGACTTTAAAAAATGTTAGTCCAGAACAATTAATGGGTGCAAAAACACTTAAAGATTCTATGAACTTAGCATTGTCTCACAACTTAAAAAAATCTATTGGTACAAATAGCTTAAATGAAGATGATGATATTGCAATTGATATTGATGATACAGTTGTTATGATTTCTATTTCTGATAAGTTATTGTTTAACACTGCTAGCTACAATGTAAGCAACAAAGCAGATGCTATTTTACAAAAATTAGCAGACGTTATTAACTCTGAGCCAAGTATTGAAGTTATGGTAGAAGGACACACAGATTCCAGATCTATTAGTACTCCTAAAGTAACAGATAACTGGGATTTAAGTGTATTAAGAGCAACATCTATTGTACGTAAATTACAAACTAAATATAATGTAGCTCCAGAAAAATTAATTGCATCTGGTAGAAGTAGTTATGTTCCTTTAGCATCTAATGACACTAAAGAAGATAGAGCTAAAAACAGAAGAACACGTATTGTAATCTTACCTAACATAGATAAGTTTTTTGCATTAATGGCTTCTAATGAATAAGCAATAACACTAGCTAACAACTATAAATTTGTTAAAGCGGAAATTCAATTAAGAATTTCCGCTTTTTTTATGTTTAAAAACTAGGAACGCTACATAGTCCAATACCAACAACCAAGTATATACCCGCTATAATAAAAAGTGTTTTGGCTGTTTTGGGTTTCTTTTTACGTAAAAATAAGCCAACTGTTATACAAATTATTGCAGGTGATAATAACGCTAAAATAACAAGTATTACAAGGAGTAAGTAATCAGCACTGCCGTTAGGACTTTGATTTAACAGTATTGCATTTATCATCTATACTATTTATTTAATACCCTGTAATCATTGCACCGCAAATACCCAGACTTATAAGCAGGTAAAGGCCGGTTAAAATAAAAAATATTTTAGCAGCCTTTTTCTTTTTTTGTCCTAGCATAATTAAAGCAATAATTAAAAATAAGAGCGCAGGACCAAACATTATTAATAATATTAGTGTAAACAAGCCATCAAGGTTGCCAGCTTCTAAAGGTAATAACTGTATCATGCGTTTTCTTTTTGTAGTTCTTTAAGTCGGTCTATTTTATCATCTCTATAAAAGAGGTTCATAGTCTCAAAAGGGATAATTTTATAATCCTTATTTACAATGTGTACACAAGATTTTTTTATTGCACGTACATCAAAATTATGCGCATCTATAAATTGCATAATTATTATTCTAAAAAGGTTGTCATACCCTAGTTCTGGCGCATCAATCTCTGGCAAACAACACATAATAGATTTTAAATTTTCTGAGGCCTTATCTACAGAGTTTCCCGTGCTAAACAGTTCTATCATTTTACCGTGTAAAGCTTCATCTTGCTCATATATAATGGTGTTTTTACCTTCGTTTAGTAAATCATCTGGGTTTATATAACGTGTTAACGGACTAACCTCATCACCTAGTTTTAAAGCATAAGCCATAACCAAAGCATCTGGGTTACAAGGAACCGGAATTAAATCATCTGGTTCAAAAATAGGAGACTGCTCTAAAATATTACGGCGTACTTCTGTAAGTGTAATTCTATTTTCATCAACCTCAAAATTCTCTAATCTACCAGCAATTTGTGTTGGCTGAAAAGTAACACCTCTAACACACTTTTGTTTTAAAGCAAAATCTATGGTTTTACCCATTTCGTGGTCGTTTAACCCTTTTTGCAGTGTAACAACCAAAGTTGTAGCTAAGTTTAACTTGTTAAGGTTTTCTATGGCCTTTAAGCGTGTATCTGCAAGGTCTGCCCCTCTAAGTGTTTGTAGTACGGTATTATCAAGAGAGTCAAACTGCAAATAAATTTCAAAATCTGGTGCGTATGTTGCTAATTTTTCTGCAAAAGCAACATCTTTAGCAATTTTAATTCCGTTTGTATTAACCATTAAATGTCTAATAGGTAAAGACTTAGCATAATCCATAATTTCAAAAAAATTAGGATGTATAGTAGGCTCACCACCACTAATTTGTACCACGTCTGGCTCGCCTTCATTCCTTACAATAACATCTAACATTTTTTTAATTTCCTCCAATGTTCTGTGTCTTCCGTAAGTTGGTGAAGACCCTGCGTAGCAGGTAGGGCAAGTAAGGTTGCAACGGTCTGTAACCTCTACAACAGTTAAACAAGAGTGTTGCTCATGATCCGGACACAAACCACAGTCGTACGGGCAACCATAATGCGTTTGCGTGTTAAATGTTTTAGGATATTCAGACGCTTTGTTGTAGTTTCTTATATTTTTATAATACTCAATATCATCAGCAATTAAAACCTTAGACCTACCGTGTTCTTTACAGTTTTTAAGCATATATACCTTATCATTCTCAAACACAATTTTAGCATCTACACGCCTTAAACAATCCGGGCAAAGGCTTAATGTAAAATCATAATAAGTGTAATTTTTTTGCGACATACAAGAGTATTTTTAAAATGAATTTATAGTAGTATAAAAAACAAATTACGCATAAATATTGAATACTACTTAGTCCTAATATTAGAAACTCATTAGGTTTTAAAAACTCAATACAGAAACGATAAAAGAAATACGTTATCATAAAAAACTTAAAATAACTACCGTTTTCTACCTTTATTTTTTTATTCTGATGTGTTTTTAGAGCGATAAAAAGTAGTACTAAAAATACAATTTCATACAGTGCAACAGGGTGCCTTAGGACACCATCTCCTAAATTTAAACCAAAAACAGAAGAGGTTTGCACACCATAAGTAAACTCTTTTGTACCTGATAAAAAACAGCCTATGCGGCCAATAATTATACCTACAATTATGGGTAGTGTAAACAAATCTCCCGAAGATGTTTTTTCTCCAATAATTTTTTTAGCAATTTCTACACCTAGTAAACCGCCAAACAAACCACCCATTATAGTTTTGTTGTTTACAATTGCTATAAAACCTTGTGTAGCGTGTAACGGAGGATTTTCTAAAAAACCAATAAGTCTAGACATAAATAGCGCGCCAAAAATAGCACCAATTAGTATAGACAAACGGTTTAAGCTAGAAATGGTATCGTTGCTATTTTTACGTAAAATAACATAATACCTAAAGCCAATAAAAAATGCCAAATACTCTAAAATAAGGTGCACGTTTAAGTGGTAACCAAAAACCACAGGCTCATAAGGCAGTAAAAATTGTAATGGCATAAGGCTAAGATAGAATGTTTTCTGTTTTTTAGGTAACGGATATGTTGTAAATTTGCCAAATGCCAAAAATAGGAGACATACAGCTACCAGATTTTCCGTTGTTGCTAGCACCAATGGAAGATGTAAGTGACCCACCGTTTAGAGCTTTGTGTAAAGAACAAGGAGCAGACGTGGTGTACACAGAATTTATTTCATCAGAAGGTTTAATACGTGACGCTGCAAAAAGCGTGATGAAATTAGATATTTATGAAAAAGAACGACCTGTAGGTATACAAATTTTTGGAGCAAATTTAGATTCTATGTTGCGCTCGGTAGAGATTGTAGAAAAATCTAAACCAGACATTATAGATATTAACTTTGGTTGCCCTGTTAAAAAGGTAGTAAGTAAAGGTGCTGGTGCGGGTATCTTAAAAGACATAGATTTAATGGTTAAGCTTACCGATGCAATGGTAAAGCATACCAAATTACCTGTTACAGTAAAAACCCGTTTGGGTTGGGATGCAGATTCTATTAAAATTGTTGAGGTTGCAGAACGTTTGCAAGATGTAGGCTGTGCAGCAATAGCAATACACGGCAGAACCAGAGTACAAATGTATAAAGGTAATGCAGACTGGAAACCTATTGCACAAGTTAAAAATAACCAACGTATGCATATTCCTGTTTTTGGTAATGGTGATGTAGACTCTCCTGAAGCTGCTGTAAAAATGAGAGATGAGTACGGGTTAGACGGAGCAATGATTGGACGGGCAAGTATTGGCTACCCTTGGTTTTTTAATGAGGTTAAACACTTTATAAAAACAGGAGAACACAAAGCACCACCAACAATGCAAGAGCGCGTAGATGCCGCTCGTAGGCACTTACAAATGTCTATAGATTGGAAAGGAGAAAAACTAGGTGTTTTTGAAACCCGTAGGCATTATACCAATTATTTTAAGGGCATACCAGATTTTAAGCAATACCGTATGAAAATGGTAACTAGTGATGACTCTGTAGATGTTTTTGCTACTTTTGATGAGGTTTTAGAAAAATTTGGCGATCATCAGTTTTCTTAATGGCTTTGTGTTACTTACACAAAAACGCTAAACCTTAAGGTATTACTTATTTATTGTGTAACAAGCTTTTTACTTATTCTGCTACTTGCAATTTTAGCAGATATTAACCCTAGTACAATAATAGTAGCTAATACAATTACAACATTTAGTAATTTGTATTCTACTGGATAGGCTAAAAATGCGTTTATTTTAAGCCATCCAAACGCTAGTTGAGAAACAATTAATATAGAGCCAATAAGTACACCAACCAAACCACCCAAACTGGTAACAAGTGTACCCTGTATAAAGTATATTTTTCGTAATTCTTTTATAGTTGTGCCTAAGTAGTAAAGTGTTTTAGAGTTTTGTTGCTTGTCTAAAATCATCATAATAATAGCGCCTACAACATTAAATAAGGCTATTATAAGTACTAACGTAAAAATTAGGTAAGTAGCCAAGTTTTCAGTGTTTAACATACGGTGTAGCGTGCTATTTTGCTCTTGCCTATCTTTTAAAACTATCTTTTGGTTAAAAACAACGGCAATTTCTTTTTTAATACTGTTAATATCTTTAGCGTCATCAATTTTAAAATTTATAGCAGAAACCTGTAAACTATCTTTTTCTAATAGTTTTTGTACTACAGGCAAACTTGTAAAAAGGTATTTTTTATCTAGGTCCTCTGCTACATTATACATACCACTAACTACAACATTGTGCTGGTTGTATGGTGTTTTATTAAATCCGCCTTGGTTAACCGCACCTTTTTTTGGTTTTGGCACTAATATTTGTAGTGGACTTCTGAAATTATTAACTGTTAAGCCTAGTAAATTAGCAATACCAATACCAACTACACCTCTTTGGTGGTCTAATAACCACTCGCCAAAATACAAAGTACTATCTATGCTAGTAACTTTATTGTAGTTACTATCTACACCTTTAATATAGCCAATATGGCTTTTCTCGTTATGTAAAAAGTATACCTTTTCTTCTAGTTCTTTAGAAAAAGAAAGTACACCGTCTATATTTTGTAATTTGGTTTCTTGTTCTGGTAAAACCGATATAAATTTTCCTGTTAATGGAGAAGCTTTTAAATCTGGATCAAAACTTTCACTAAAGCTAAGGCTGTACGTTTTTAATCCGGCAAAGCCAGATAATACAATAAAAAGCGCTGCAGAACCAATAACAATTACTAAAAAAGTAATAAAATTGATAATATTTACAGCGTTTTGACTGCTTTTAGAGCGTACATATCGCTTAGCGATGTATAGCGGAAAATTCAATCTTAAGATTTTTTTCTGCGTTCTAACAAATCCGGATTTTCTATAGGGTTGTCTTCTCCCTTTAAAGATTTTTCTATACCATCTATGTATTCTAAAGAATCGTCTATAAAAAATAATAATTCTGGTACACGACGCAATTGGTTTTTGGTACGCTGTGCAAGTTCATGTTTAATTAATGGTTGATTAGATTTTATACCTTCTAAAAGTTCGTCTGCATTTTTATGCGGAAAAATACTAATATATACTTTAGCTATAGATAAATCTGTAGTAACAACCACCTTAGAAACAGATATAAGTGTACCACGCAAACCACCATCAATCACTGCGCGTTGTAAGATATCTGCGATATCTTTTTGTATTACGCCTCCTATTTTTTTCTGTCTTTGAGTTTCCATAGGGCAAAAGTACAATTTATATTATTAGAGTCCTATACCTTAGCCTAGTATCCTAGGGGATTACCTAAAAGATTAATTGTTGTAATTTTAGCCTTTATATTTTTAAAGATAGATTATGCAAAAAATAGAACATATAGGAATAGCAGTTAAAGACCTTAAAGCATCTAATATTTTGTTTGAAAAATTGTTGGGCACACCAAGTTATAAAGAAGAAGAAGTAGCGTCTGAGGGTGTTAAAACCTCTTTTTTTATGCAAGGCCCAAATAAAATTGAACTGTTAGAGGCAACTAAAGAAGATAGTCCGATTGCAAAATTTATAGCTAAAAAAGGTGAAGGTGTGCACCATATAGCATTTGCAGTAGATGATATTGTTGCAGAAATTGCACGTTTAAAAGCTGAAGGTTTTGTGGTTTTAAACGAAACGCCTAAAAAAGGAGCAGATAATAAACTAGTTGCTTTTTTACATCCAAAGGGTACAAATGGCACATTAATAGAGCTTTGCCAAGAAGCACCAGCGCCATTAAAATAAAAAAGTTAATATAACTGCAATGTTCTTTTGGATTGTAACAAAATAAATAGTAATATTGCATCCGCAAAATGCAGGTCCTATAGCTCAGCTGGTTAGAGCACCTGACTCATAATCAGGGGGTCCATGGTTCGAGCCCATGTGGGACCACAAGCAAATAAAAGCCTTTACAGAAATGTAAAGGCTTTTTTGGTTTTAGGTGATAATCAAGGGGGCAAATTATGATTCGTTTTTTTATGATTAGCAACAAGTTAATATATGAGGGTAACTAAAAAATTAGAATTTAGTTTAGAGTAAATTAAAATTAAGCTGCCAAACTATTCCTCTTCCTCACTAAAAACCTTAATAGTAGCTACTGTAGCACATAGCATTACAGATGCAATGCCTAGTTCTTTTTCTTCTTCTGTATTGTATATATTGCTTTTGCCTAGCAGCGTATCCTTATTTAAACACAAATAAAAGTAATGCTTGTTGTTTTTTGTTAGTTTACTGTAGTAGTAATCATAATCATAAGCATATTGTTTAATAAAAATAATTTGTTGTTTACACGCTTCTAAACTTTTAAATACTTCACCATATAATATTATTTCTCCTTCACTAGTTTTTAAATTATAGTAGTACTCATTAGTAATGGTCTTCTTAATTTCGTAGTACGGTTTAGTCATAGTGGTTGTGCGTAGAAAAATACAAACTTACATTATTTAACTTACAATAAAATACAGAAATGTGTAAAGAAAAGGCCTTGCCTACTAATTTGGATAACTTCCCCTATTACCGCATTAGCAAGCAGACCAAATATCTTTATAATTGCAACTATTAGTAACAACAGCACAAAAAGAAACCTACTTATAAAAATAGTTTTACGGATATCCGTAATGAGGTTACTTTTGCTTTTAAATAATTAATAAAATGCTAAAAAAACTATTATTACTGTGTTTAATATCTCTTCATTTTTCTACGTATTCTCAGTCTAAAGAAGTAAAGATAATCTCTTGGAATATTAGAGATTTTGGTAAAACTAAAAACAGTGAAGAATTAGACAAAATAGCAGATATTGTTAGAGATACAGATATTTTAGCAATACAAGAAGTTGTGGCTGGTTATGGCGGTGCACAAGCGGTGGCTAAATTATCTGACATTTTAAATAGAAAAGGTAGTAAGTGGGACTATGTAATTAGTAATCCTACCAACAGCTCCAAATATATAACAGAGCGTTATGCCTTTATTTGGAAAACAAAACATATTAAAATAAAGAGCAGAGGTTTTTTGGTAAAAGAGCTAGACGAGCAGGTAGAGAGAGAACCTTTTTTACTAAATTTTTATATTGAAGGCAAAAAATTTACCGTACTTAATTTTCACTCTAGACCATATAATAGAGACCCGGAAAGCGAAGTAAAAGCAATATCAAAATATATATTAAATTCGTTTACCTCACCAATATTACTTGTAGGAGATTTTAATATAAATGATAAAAACGATGCGTTTAACAATCTCAAAAATAAAGGCTACAAAACTGCAGTAGTAAATAAGAAAACAACGCTAAAAAGGAAATGTTACAGGGGGCAGTATACCAACCACGCTATTGATAATATTTTTTACTCTAAACAAATACAAAAGGTAGATTCTAAGGTTATAGACTTTATTAAAACTTGTAATAATTTGGATGCAGGAAGAGACTTATCAGATCATCTTCCTGTTTTTTTTAAGTTTTCTGTGATTTAGTAATCTAGGAATTATATAATTCCGTCTCTGGTAAGTTTAGCAATTAGATGCGTTGTATTCTTAGCCTCAAAATCATCTAGCTCTATAATAGAAGTGTTAGAACTCATATTTATTTGCGGAGAAACATAGCTATTACCATTATAAACATCTTGTATGGCCGTCATATGTTCATTTAAGTTTTCTCTGCCTTTACATACAAACCCATTCATTTTTTGCTCTTTAAAAAGAGCTTTTATTTTTGTTAGGTAATCTTCCATAGAGTTTACAATAACCTTAATAGTATGTTGTATCCTTTCTATGGCATTTATAAGCTCTATGCCAGATGTAAGTTTACGGTCTGTATATCCTTCTTTAAACTGTAAATCTGTTACCAAGAGCTGAAAAGGAACGTTGTTTTTATATGCAACTACGGCACGGTTGTAAGCTTTGTCGGAGTACAACTCTTCTTTAATATCTGTAATAAAGAGCTTTTCCGTATTCAGGAGTCCATTTTTTGTATTTAGTGCTTTTTTTGTTACTCCAATACCATTATAAGAACATATAATTTTTGTTTAAATGTATTAAAATAGCTTTGAATTAATAAGTGGCTATTTGTTTTATATTTTTAGGTTGATACTTTACAAATATGCTCCTTTTTTAATATTAAGTTAACTTTATATAATTTGTTTTATAGATTCCAAAAGTAATTTTTCAGTTATTTTTGATGACTAAAATAAAAGAAGACAATCAATTTTTAAGATTGATAAATAATTACACTTGTATGAAAAAGGTTTACCAGTTTATAGTAGTAACGTTGTTACTTTTTGCAACCCAACAATCTATTATAGCCCAAAAAAAATACAAAGCACCAAAACTATCTAACCCAAACTCATGGAGTTTAATCTTGGTACCAGATACTCAAAACTACGTTAAGTACCAACGCAACCAAGGCACTTTAGATTTAATGACGGCTTGGATAAGTGAAAACGTAGATTCACTAAATATTAAAATGGTATTGTGTACCGGAGATTTAGTAGAGCAAAACGATATGATTATCCCCGACGGTAAAAACGGAAACCAAACAAGCAGACAACAATGGATGGCTGTGTCTAGAATGTTTGGTAGGTTAGATGGGCAAGTACCTTATGTGTTGGCTGCAGGTAATCATGATTACGGATACAAAGGTGTAGAACACAGAGGATCTAACTACAATACGTATTTTCCAGCGCATAAAAACCAAGCTAATTATAAGTTACTAAGTGCGGCTGCAAAAAATGCTGGCGGCCACCCAAGTTTAGAAAACGCAGCTTTTAATTTTACCGCGCCTAATGGGCGTAAATTTTTATTTATGACCTTAGAGTTTGCACCAAGAGATACTATTGTACAATGGGCAAAAAATGTGGTAGATGAAGATAAGTACAAAAACCATACAGTTGCAGTACTTACGCACTCTTACTTAAACGCTAAAAACCAGCGTATAGAAAAAGAGAATTATCCTGTAAAAGATGCTAACTACGGAGAGGCAGTTTGGAAAAAATTAGTAGAACCATCTAAAAATATACAACTAGTGTTTTCTGGTCATATTGGTGGTGCAGATGATTTTAAAGCTCACGTGGGCTTTAAAGTAGACAAAAATAAAGGAGGTAAAAAAGTGAGTCAAATGGCATTTAACGCCCAAGCTATGGGTGGCGGATGGCAAGGTAATGGTGGAGACGGTTGGTTACGAATTTTAGAGTTTTTACCAGATAACAAAACGGTAAAGGTGCATACGTTTTCTCCGTTTTTTGCAGCATCACCAGCTACAAGGCACTTGGCATGGAGCACAGAAAGTTATAACGACTTTTCTTTTTCTTTAGATTAATTCTAGTTTATAAACCTAGCTAGTTAATAAGTAACTGTTATAATAAATTAGTGACTAGCTTACTTAGGCTATATTTGTGTTTTTTATAAAAATAAAAACTAGGCTATGCTTAAAAAAATTACTTCAAACCTATTATTTAAAGTATTTATTGCAATTATTTTAGGTATACTTATAGGCTTGTATTTACCAGAATCTATAAATAGGTTATTTAACACTTTTAAAGCTGTTTTTAGTCAGTTTTTAGGCTTTGCAATACCGTTAATTATTTTAGGTTTAATTATGCCTGCAATTGCAGATCTTGGCAAGGGAGCAGGTAAATTATTACTTATTACAGCCGCTATAGCATATGGATCTACTTTATTCTCGGGGTTTTCAACCTACTTTGTAGCATCAGGCTTTTTCCCTTCATTTATAGAACCACAAACCGTACAAAATGTTGGTGAAGGTGTAGAAAAATTAAGTCCGTTTTTCTCTATAACAATTCCTCCTGTATTAGATGTTATGTCTGCCTTAGTACTGGCATTTGTAATTGGTTTAGGATTGGCATCACAAGGAGAAAGTAGCTTAAAAAAAGTAGCTAACGATTTTCAAAAAATAATAATGATGGTTATAGAGAAGGTAATTATTCCTTTATTGCCATTATATATTCTTGGTATTTTTTCTGCCATTGCTTATAATGGTCAGGTAGAGTCTGTACTTAGTGTGTTTTTAAAAATTATAGGAATTATTTTTATAATGCACTTTTTACTAATGTTAGTACAGTTTATTATAGCTGGTGCAATAACCAAACAAAATCCAGTAAAAGCACTACTTAATATGGCTCCTGCATATTTAACAGCTTTGGGTACACAATCTTCTGCTGCTACCATACCAGTTACGTTACAGCAAGTACAAAAAAATGGCGTATCTCCTAAGGTTGCTAATTTTGTTGTGCCACTTTGCGCCACTATACATTTAGCGGGTAGTACAATGAAAATTGTTGCCTGTGCAGTAGCACTTATGCTTATGCAAGGTTTAGATTTTAATTTTACAATGTTTGCTGGTTTTGTAATGATGTTAGGTATAGCAATGGTTGCTGCACCAGGAGTTCCTGGAGGTGCAATTATGGCTGCGGTAGGTATATTACAAACAATGTTGGGTTTTAACGCAGAGGCACAAGCATTAATGATAGCACTTTATATTGCAATGGATAGTTTTGGTACTGCCGCAAATATTACTGGTGATGGTGCAATTGCACTTATTGTAAATAAAATAGTGACTAAAGAGGAGGTAATAGCGTAAAACGTTAATACAACTTTGATATTAAATTAACATTTAAGACCATAAAAACCTTAACATTTGCGTTAGATTAATTGTTCTTTTATTAATCTAATTTAAGTCAGTTAAAGTCGGTGTGTAAATACCGACTTTTTAACTTTTAGGTATGCCTCTAAGTTTTTTAAATTGTTTGTATGCCTTGTTTACGTCTTCTTTTTTGGCTTTTGTAAACTCTTTATTAGTTATTTTATATTCTTTTTGAAGTTCTTTCAATTTAGTATGCATTAGTTCAATTTCTTTTGCATACGTAGTATTATTAATTTGGTTAATCTGCTCTTTTGGGTCTGTTTCTAGATCGTAAAATTCCCAAACATCAATATCATCATAAAAATGAATAAGCTTATAACGTTTTGTTTTAATACCATAATGTTTTTTTACCATATGAAAAGCAGGATAGTCATAGTAATGGTAGTAAATAGCGTCTCTAAAATCGTCTTCATTTATTGTACCATCTAACAAACCTTTAAAGGATATTCCCTGCATATTTTCAGCTTTATTAGGTATGCCAGCAAAATCTAAAATAGTGGGTGCATAATCTAAATTTTGTACCATAGCATTTATTTTTGTACCTGGTTTTATGGTTTGTGGGTATTTAATAAGTAATGGTGTTCTAAAAGATTCTTCATACATAAAACGCTTATCAAACCAGCCATTTTCACCCATATAAAAACCTTGGTCAGAAGTATAAACTACAATGGTATTTTCCTCTAAATTATTGGCTTTTAAATAATCTAATATTTCGCCTACTCCTTCATCTACAGATGCAATAGTTGCCATATAATCTTGTAAGTACCTTTGTCCTTTCCATATAGCTATTTCCTCGTTACTTAGTTTGGCTTTGTAAAAGGCGTTGTTTTTAGCTATATATGCACTATCCCAAATTGCTCTTTGTTTGGTAGACATACGCTCAAAATCTGTTTTCCAAGGATTGTGGGCCAGTGTAGTTTTGTTTAAGCCACTAGATAGTTTTAAGTCGTGACCCTCATACATATCTTTATAAATGGTTTGTTGCTGTGTACTACTTGCATTTTGATTGCTAAATTTAGGAAAATAAGAAGTAGGTAAGGAAAAAGTAACCGAGTCATATTTATTTAAATGACGAAGTGCTGGCATCCAATTTCTATGTGGTGCTTTATGTTGCACCATTAAAAAGAAGGGCACACTGTCTTTTCTTTTGTTTTTAAGCCAATCTATAGCATCTGCAGTAATTAAGTCTGTAGCATAGCCTTTAACACGGGTGGTGTCTCCGTTTTCAATAAAATCGGGATTGTAATAATTTCCTTGATCTACAAGAATTTTCCAATTATCAAAACCTTGTGGGTAATCATGCAAATGCCATTTGCCCATTAAGGCTGTTTGGTAGCCTTCATTTTTTAAAATTTTAGGTAGCGTTTCCTGGTCTCCATTAAAATGATCTCCATTTTGTCTAAACCCATTTATATGACTGTGCTTGCCTGTTAAAATAACAGCCCTACTTGGTCCACAAATAGAATTTGTTACATAGCTGCTATTAAAAATTGCACCTTCTGTAGCAATTTTGTCTATATTGGGTGTTGGAGCTAATTTGCCAATAGAATGGTTGTAAGCACTAATTGCTTGTACAGCATGATCATCAGACATAATAAAAATAATATTAGGCCTTTTGTGTACTTGCTTTTTAGGAGGTTCTTTTTGTTTACAGCCAATAATAGCTAGTACTAAAACTACAATATAGAACTTCTTCTTAAGCATAATTAATTTTTGTGCTTTACTTTAATTGTACTTTGTATGTTTTGTTTTTCTAAAACATTTTGTTTAATAAACTTGGCAATAAGGTTGGTGTAACTGTATGGTATACTAGCCCAATTATGTGTACCACTCTTGTCTACAACAAGTGTGTGTGCAACATCTAATTGCTCTAGTTTTTCTGCAATGGTTAAGGAGCCGTCTAACATAATAAAACCTGCCTTATCTTCTTCACATAAATGATGAGGTGCGGTAGAATAGGGTACCAAATTATCCTTAACTCCATGAAATAACATTGTTGGTATTGCCGTATTTTTTGTAATGTAATTTGCATTTACTATGGCACCTGCAAATGATATTACTCCTTTGTATTTAATAGTAGCGTAGGGCAATTTTTTAAAGCTAAATTCATTTTTCATAAATACAGTATTTAATACCGCCTCTGCACCAGCGCTACTTCCAATAAGTATTATATTTTCTGGGTTAAATTCAAGCTTATCTTTTTTATCAATTAAAAACTGCGTTGCTTTTAAAATATCCTTAGAAACCGATACAAATGTTTCTATTTTTTGGTCTGCCGGACAATTACAACTAAAACCAAGCGGATTACCTTTACGCACCAGTCTATAGCTTATAGAGGCTACAGCGTAGCCTCTTTTTGCCATATCTTCGCAAAATTTTATTTCTGATGGATTATCGCGCTTTCCCCCACTGAAACCGCCTCCGTGAACTAAAATTAGCAAAGGTTTTTTGGTAACGGTATCTTTTTTAATGCTGTAGAAATCTAGTTTTAACGTGTCTGCATAGGTATATGTTTTCATTTTAATGTCTGAAAATACCTTTTGCTCATACCTTGTTTGCGAATTACCAATAGTAGTTGTTAGTACAATTAATATTAAAAAAGTAGCACGTTTTAAAAAAGCTAAATAAATACGCATATGTATTAATTATTTTAGGGTTAAAGTTGCCTTTAATTGGGCGTTAGAATTTGTCCCTACAAATATCTCAAAATCTCCAGGTTCCGCAATAAAGTCTAAAGTGCTATTGTAAAATTTAAAATCGTCTGCCGTAAGTATTAATTCTACTGTTTTAGATTCTCCTTTTTTAAGAAATACTTTTTTAAAGCCTTTTAATTGTCTCATTGGTGGTGTAATACTGCGCACAACATCCCTTAAATATAGTTGTACAACTTCTTCACCATCAAAATTACCAGTGTTTTTTACAGTAACAGAAACGGTTACATCTTGTCCTTGTTCAATTTCTTTTTTAGATAGGTTGATGTTCTCATATGCAAATGAAGTATAACTAAGTCCGTAACCAAAAGGTAATAAGGGCGCATTTTTAACATCTAAATAATTGCTTTTAAATTTTTCAAAGGCCTCAGTTGGTGCAGGTCTTCCAGTATTTTTTATACTATGATAAATAGGAATTTGCCCTACATTTCTTGGCCACGTAGCAGTTATTTTTCCAGACGGATTATAATCTCCAAAAATAACATCAGCAATAGCATTACCTGCTTCTATACCAGGGTGCCAAACTTGAAGAATACTAACAGGAAGATTAAATTCTTCTTCAATGGTTAACGGTCTACCGCTCATTAATACCATAACAACAGGCTTGCCTGTTTTTACTAATGCTTGTATTAATTTTTTTTGATTAGCAGGAATAGAGATATCTGTTCTACTAGCGGCTTCACCACTCATCTCTGATGCTTCACCTACAACGGCAACAACAACATCAGATGTTTTAGCAAGGTCTAATGCTTCTTGCAAAAGTTCTTGAGATGACCTTTTATCAATATCTACACGTGTTCCAAAAACATTTACTTTTTTAGCCAGCTCGGCATCATCTGTAATATTAGCGCCTTTGGCATATGTTATTTTTGCCTTTGGCGCAACACTTTTAAAACCTTCTAAAACAGGAGTAGATAATTGCGGATCTCCTGTAGGAGCCCATGTACCCAACATATTATTTTTATTGTTTGCTAAAGGACCAATTAATGCAATATTGGCTGTTTTACTAAGTGGTAATACGTTGTTATGGTTTTTAAATAATACAAACGAACGTTTAGCAGCATCCCTTGCAAATGCTTTATTAGCTTTAGTTAAAATGTCTTTTTTAGGTCTTTTAGCATCAATATATTTATAAGGATCATCAAAAAGGCCAAGTTTGTATTTTGCTTCTAATATTCTTCTACAAGCATTGGTAATTTCCTCTTCAGTAACACGACCTTCATTTAAAGATTTTTTAAGCGTAGTTAAAAAACCTTCACCAACCATATCCATATCTAAGCCAGCTTTTAAAGATAAAGCAGATACATCTTGTAAATCTCCAAGTCCGTGAGCAATCATTTCATTAACAGAAGTGTAATCTGAAACTACAAAGCCTTTAAAGCCCCATTTTTTACGGAGTAAATCTGTAAGTAACCATTTGTTGCCGCTTGCAGGTATGCCGTCTACATCGTTAAAAGATGTCATTATACTTGCTGCGCCAGCATCTATACCGGCTTTGTATGGTGGTAAATATTGATTAAACATTTTTATTTTACTCATATCAACAGAATTATAATCTCTACCAGCCTCAGCAGCTCCATAAAGTGCAAAGTGCTTAATGGTAGCTATCATAGTATTTTTAGATGTTAAATCTGTTCCTTGGTAGCCTTGTACCATTGCTTTTGCAATAGCAGAGCCCAAATAGGGATCCTCACCAGCACCCTCTGCAATTCTTCCCCAACGCGGATCACGAGCCACATCTACCATAGGAGAGAAGTTCCAGTTAATACCATCTGCAGTAGCTTCTTGTGCTGCAATTTGAGCCATTTTTTTAATTAAATCCATATCCCAACTAGATGCAGTACCAAGTGGAATAGGAAATGTGGTTTTGTAACCATGTATTACATCAGAACCAAAGAATAAAGGAATTTTTAATCTGGTTTCTTTTACGGCAAAGTCTTGTGCTATTTTAAGTTTTTCTGGACCAGATATACCAAACATACCACCAACCTCAGCAGCTTTAATTTTTTCTTCAACGTTACTACTAACAACAGAGCCCGTGGCAATACCACCACCTGGTGTTACTAAATTTAGTTGTCCTATTTTTTCGTCAATAGTCATTTTTGCAAGTAAATTTTCTATAAAAGGAACTTTAGTTTGCCCTATTGCTAGAAAACTGCTGCAAAAGGTGAGCATTAGTAGTAGTTTTGTTTTTTTCATATACTATATTTTATTCCCGTGATGGGTTTGTTTTTAATTTTTAAGAATGATTTTAATTTAAAGAATGAGAAAACAACCAAGACAACAATAATGGTTCTGCAAATGCAGGATCCCAGCTGTTATGGTTTGCGTTTTCAAACAATGTAAATCTAGGTTTACCTTTAGCTTTTAATATGGCAGAAACCATTGTTAAAGACTCTTGCGGACTTACTACATTGTCTTCTGCGCCATGAAAAGCCCAAATAGGAGTTTTTGTAGCATAGTTTACAACGGCTTTTGGGTCACCACCACCGCAAATAGGTATAGCAGCCGCAAAAGTGTTGGGTTTTCTGTACAATATCTCATAGGTTCCCATACCACCCATAGATAACCCCATAACATATACTTGGTGTTTGTTACTGTATTTTTTAGAAGAAATACTATCTAACAAAGCCATTGTTAAGGCTAAAGATTTTGTAGGTCCTTTTTTATATTTAAATTTTAAACTTATGGGACTTTTTTTTCGGTTCACTTTTACTTTAGACCAGTAATCATTTTCTGCACATTGAGGAAAAATTACAATGGCAGGAAAATCTGTTTTTGCTATTTCTGATGTAAATAATTTACTCCCGTGTGTTAATTGTTTTTTATTGTCATTACCACGCTCCCCTGCACCGTGCAAAAATAAAAGCACAGGGTATTTTTTGTTTTCATCAAAATTTTGTGGGTATAATATTCTATACAATAATGTGTCTGTATTTTGTATAAAATGTTTTTTTTGGTATGCTTCTGTATGTTGTGCGTTTATGGTAAATACAACAAAAGCAAATAACAGTATAGTACTTAAATTTTTAGTTTGCATAGTTAAAATCTAGTTTATCTAGTCCGTTTTTTACATCAGTATTTTGCATAAATAATTCCCAAAGAAGTCCGGTTCTGTAATTCTCTATCATAAGTATAATTGGCCCTTGGTCTATAGCTAAATACTGTTCTGCAACCCAATAATTATATTCCGGACTAAAGGCATCATAAAACCCAGCAGGCCCAAATAACTTGTCCTTATTTTTATAAAAATAATGTAGCGCTTGTAAAGACTCTGTTGGCGTATAAGGTAAAGAGCTAATTGCTGCAGTTGGTGATATAACACCTGTATCGTTAGAAGGACTATGAGCATTATACCCAATTGTACCATCTGAATTTCTGGTATAGCTGGCTGTTAAACCCCAACAATCTTTACCATAATCTTTAAATTGCTTTGGATTTTCTACACTATAACTATAGTTTACTTTGGCGTGATTTGTATTCACGTTCCAGTAATTTAAATACTCGTCTGATAATCCTTTAGGGTTTAGGCCCAAATACGAATAATGAGCCCAAAATAAGGGTCCGCCATACTCTTGGTTGCCAGCGTGTTTAGCTAATAAAGGAAACCCATATTTTGTGTTTGCAGATGTAATTGAACCGTTAGATGCCCAACCGTTTGTATACACCTCTTTAGAAATTGAATAATTTGGTGAAGCGGCTGCTAAAACATAGGTAATTAAAACTTCATTGTATCCTTTTAGCTCTAGGTTTATTGCAAAATTGTTGTTAGGAGACCAGTGCCAATACAGCGTATTTTCATTTTTTGTGTACCAGTTCCACTCAACACCTTTCCATAACTCATCTGCTTTTGCTGCTATAGCTTTTTCTATATCTGTGCCGTTTTTTAAATATTCTTTTAAGCAGATTAAACCTTGAGTTAAAAAAGCAGTTTCTACCAAATCTCCTCCATTATCTAATGCACTAAACGGTATAACCGCAGCCGTTTGTCCGTTAAGCCAATGTGGCCAGGCACCGTGAAAACGATCTGCTTTTTCTAAAAAATCTAAAATTTTAGAAAACCTATCTAACCCTTGGTCTCTTGTAATAAACCCTCTTTCTATACCCACAATAAGCGCCATAATACCAAAACCTGTACCACCTGTTGTAACCGTATTTTTACTATTATTTGGGTCGTTAGGATGGTATCGCTCTCTTGCTGCACCAGAATTTTCTTCAGCAAAATCCCAAAAATATTTAAAGGTTTCAGCCTGTGTAATATCTAGCAACTCCTCATCTGTTATTGTAGGTGTAGAAATTGGATCGTCATCAGTAGGAAATTCAATTGGAGTATACTCGTAATCATCTCCGCTTTTGCACGAGATAATTACAAGTATAAGTAATGTTGTAAAAAGACTATTTTTAATTGTCATTTTTGTGCGTTGTAGAGAAACCTAGTTTTTCTAATCCCTTATGTAAGTCTTTATTTTTCATAAATAAATTCCATAATAAACCTGTTCTATAGTTTTCTATCATTACAGGAATTGGGCCTTGGTCTATAGCTAAATAGCGAGGTAAAGACCAATCACTTTCCAAGCTAAAAGCATCATAAGGACCATACTTACCAACAAGCGAATCTTGTTCTGTATACATATAGCGTAAAAACTGTAAACTCTCTTTAGGTGTGTATGGCATAGAAGATAAAGCTGCTGTTGGTGATATTACGCCTAAGTCGTTATCTGGTCTGTGGCCAGCATAACCTTTAACAGAATAGCTAGATGTTAATCCCCATAAATTTTTGCCGTAACCCTTATACTTATTTGGGTTTTCTACTGCGTGTCTGTAGTGTATTTTAGCGTGATTAACATTTAATTTCCAATAGTCTGCATAGGCATCTGTTAATCCTTTAGGGTTTAAACCTAAGTATGAATAATGTGCCCAAAATAACGGACCAACAGGAGATGCATCATGCTCATAATGGTTAAGTTCTGTTTCTAAACCATAATAAACAGTGTCTTTTGCGATTTGTCCGTCTAAAGCCCAACCTTTATCATAAACATCTTTAGAAACAGGATGTGTTGGTGATGCAGCAGCTAATATGTACATAATTAAAGCCTCA
Source organism: Cellulophaga omnivescoria (assembly GCF_001999725.1). Taxonomy (GTDB): domain Bacteria; phylum Bacteroidota; class Bacteroidia; order Flavobacteriales; family Flavobacteriaceae; genus Cellulophaga; species Cellulophaga omnivescoria. Next base: position 84,468 of record NZ_MDDP01000023.1, on the reverse strand, counting down.
TTGTAACCACCAACAGGAAAATTCATTTTCCACGCTACATTAGGGGACCAGTGCCAGTATAAGGTGTTTTCTCCTTTAGTGTACCAATCCCATTCTACTTCTTCCCAAAGTTGCTGAATTTTAGCAACTAGTTTTTGTTCACGTTCGCCTCCATTAGCGTAATACTCTTTTACTGTTAATAGACCTTGAATTAAAAAGGCAGTTTCTACCAAATCTCCACCATCATCATACGTACTAAAAGGAGCAACTTTACCACTAGGCAATAACCAATGTGGCCATGCACCATGAAAACGATCTGCTTTTTCTAAGAAATCTACAGATTTTTCAAATCTAGATAATGCTTCTTCTTTTGTAATATAACCACGTTCTGCACCAACAACTATAGCCATTAATCCAAAACCGGAACCACCAATAGTAATTATATCTTTATCATGTGTTGGGTAAATACTGTCTAAATGTATACGCTCTCTAGCAAGTCCAGAAACAGGTTCTGCTCCATCCCAAAAATAGCTAAAGGTTTGTTTTTGTACAGAGTCCATTAAGGCTTCATCTGTCCAAACTTGTTTTTGTATTTTTTTTGGCTTGTTGTTGCATCCTGTTAATAAGGATGCAACAGCCAATACTACTAAAAATAATCTCATAAATATGAATAACTAAAAATGTATTTATTATAAATCTGCGTCTCTAATAGACTGTATTTCTTGTTGTGAAAGTGCTTTGTTGTAAAGGCGTAGTTCGTCTATAGCACTGTTGTCTGACTTATGATCCCAGTAACTAAATGTTTCACCACCAGAACCCACTGTTATAAGGTCACAACCTGTCCAGTCTATAGGAGCAGCTAAGTCTGCAGAATTAACAGGAACACCATCAAAATAAATAGTGCTTTTTGTAGCAGAAACAACTAAGGTTACAAATACCCACTCTTGGTCTGCAACGTTAATAATGTCACCATCATTCCAACTTTCATCAGTACCAATACCAATATTTGCTTTAATTCTTTGTTCTGTGTCACTACCTTCTCTAAATAACCTTAGTCCTTGAAAACGATCATCAGCATCATCACCAATAACTAAAATTCCAGCTCTGTCTGGGGTTGCATTTACTTTATACCAGAAAGTTGCGCTAAACTCTGAGCCACTTAATAAGTTATTTGCAGGATAAGTTATATAAGAATCTGTAGTACTTGCAAAGGCGTTACTACCAATAACACTTTCATCTGCAAATCCTGGAGAACCAACTACGGTAGCCTCTTGAGCCGTAAATTTATTTTTTGTGTCGTTATCAAAAGCAGCGTAGAACATTTCCCCATCATAAACACCTGTGTAAGGGTTAGTAACGTTTATCATATTTTCTATATCGCTAGTGGTAAGTGCTTCGTTAAAGAAACGTAGCTCATCAATAGCACTGTTGTCTGACTTATGGTCCCAGTAACTAAAAGTATCTCCGCCGGCACCAATAGTAACAGTATTACAATTTGTCCAATCTACAGGTGCTGCCAAATCTGCAGTATTTACTGCAACACCATTAAAAAAGATTGTACTCTTGGTAGCAGAAACGGCAAGTGTAATATATACCCATTCTTGTTCTGCAACATTAATAACGCCACCATCATTCCAGCTTTCTCCTGCTCCTGTACCTACATTAGCTTTTATTCTTTGCTCAGCGCCATTACCTTCTCTAAATAATCTTATACCCTGAAAACGGTCTTCTGCATCATCACCAATAATTAAAATACCCGCTCTGTCTGGACTAGCATTTACCTTATACCAGAATGAAGCACTAAACTCTGTAGCGCCAATTAAACCCTCTGTAGGATATTCTAAATATGCATCTGTAGCGCCTGCATATGCATTGGTGCCAACAACACTTTCTCCAGCAAAATTAGGGTTGCCAACTTTAGTTGCTGCTTGTAAACCAATAAGATCTATATAATCACCATCAAAAGGCATATATAAGGTTTCTCCGGCAAACAATGGTGTATAGGCAGGTTCTTTTTCAAAGTTTACAGAAGCTTCAGTGGTTTTACCTTCTACATCTGTTGCTGTAATTGTTAGTTTATGTGTGCCATCAACTAAATTATCATAAACAAGATCATCTATTAAAACACGTCTATAGTCTTTAAAACTTGTAAAAGATTGTATTGTATTATTATCTATGGCAACATTTATAGATGCAACTTCTATATCATCTGTAACTTCAAAATCTATTACAATAGAAGTAACAATGTCTAGCACCTTAATTTTTGTACCTTCTGTAGGGTAATTTATTTTAACTTCTGGAGCAGTTTCATCTGTACCTGCAGCTACTTGCGTTATGTTATCTATACCTTGGTCACAAGAATAGAAAAACAATGTGCAAACCATACAGGTTAAAATGTATTTTAAATTTTTCATTGCGTTTAGTTTTTTAGTTTGATGAGTTCCCTAAAATTGGAAATTGGTCTACCTGAGGTTGTGGGTAAGGAAGGTAAACTTTGTCTTCGGAAAATGTTCTTCCGTCATAGCTTAACTCGCTAAATCTGCCTAGTCTAACCATATCGTAATAGCGTTTGCCCCATTCCATACCTAGTTCGGCAAATTTTTCATCTATTACATTGTCTAATGTTACACCTGTAAGAGATGCCATACCAGCTCTTTCTCTTACCAGGTTTACAGCATTATCTGCAGTTATAGAAGTTGCTGTTGCTCCTTGTGTAATGGCTTCTGCATACATTAATAGAATTTCTGCATAACGTATAACATTGTAGTTTTTGTTACTACCATATTCTGTTCTGCCTTCTATTAATTGGTTTGATGGCAAATAGTGTTTACCACTAGAAAAAAGGGCTCTAGAATAGTCGTTTATAACATCACCATCTCTAGTAGTATTAGTTACAAAACTTGGTAAAGTACTGTAATTAGGGTCTGTTTGAAGCTCTGCAATACCACGATCTGTAAATAGCACACTAGTTTCTAAACGTACAGATTCTCCGCGGTCTAACATAAACTTTATAAATTTTAAGCTAGGCTCATAAAAACCCCAGCCAGATGCAGCACCAGTAACAGCCGGAGTCCAGTTTTGCGGGCCATAAGGAGCAAACAAATGTCCTTCTCTATCACCTTCACCTTGTCCAAAATCTGAATATTGTAAATCTAAAATACTCTCATCACTTAATTTACCAGGAGTTTTAAAAAGCTCATAATAATCTGTAAATAAACTAAACTTACCAGAATTAATTATTTGTCCAGTTGCAGCAGCAACTTCTTGGTAATTTTTAAGTTCTTGGTTAGCCAATGCTTTTATAGCTAAAGCAGTATATTTTGTGACCCCTCCAGGGATATCTATACGCTCATTAGGTCTTGCGTCTGGTAAAAATGAAATTGCTTCATCCATCTGGTTAGATATATGTTGCATAACCTCATCCTTAGTAGGTAACTCTGTAACGTTTAAAAGTGCGCCAGTGTCTGAGGATTCTGGAATAAAAACGTCTCCCCAAACCTGAGAAATTTGAAACAACATCATTCCTCTTAAAACTTTAGCTTCTGCAATGTATTGGTTTCCTTTATCAATACCGTCTGCATCTGCAAACTCTTGGTAACGTGCTATTTGTTCCATAGCTGTATGCGCTGTAATAACATCTACATATACGTTTTCCCAAAGAGAATTGTACATCCAATAATCTTTGTTATAATTAAAAAGATCAGTTTCGGCAAAATCTTGTTGGTCACCTAAACCACCAGCATTAACATCGTCTCCACGAACAGAAATTAATAAAGGTTGTTCCCATCCACGAGATTGAAAAGCATCGTAAACACCAATGATAGACAATATCATATCCTCGGTTTTTGTAAAATCTGTACCACCAGCAAAGTTGTTGTTTTCCTGTGGCTCATCTAACTTGTCTGAACACCCAACAAACACTGATGCAATAAATGCTAGTATAAGTAGAAGTGATATATGTTTTTTATACAGTTTCATAAGTCTTATATTTTAATGTTAACTCCCATTGTATAAACTGCAGGGATAGGATATGTTTGGTTATCTACACCATTAGCAACCTCTGGGTTAAACCCGTTATAGCCAAATATGGTTAATGGTTTTTCTGCTGTTAGGTAAATACGGGTTTTAGGAATACCTTTTAATTCTCCGTTTTTATTAATTGTGTACCCAAGTGTTATGTTCTGAATTCTAAAGTAGTCACCATCTTCTACGTAGTAATCGTTTAATTTTTGGTTCCATCCTTTGCGTACTGCTGCTGCAGATGGGTATGAGTTTGTAGTACCCTCACCGTGCCAACGGTTAACAGCAAAGTCTCTGTCCCAGTTAGTATCACTAGTAAAAATTACTTCTAATCTTTTACGGTTAAGTATTTTGTTGCCACCTTGACCAGAAGCAGTAGCCGTAAAGTCAAAATTTTTGTAGTTAAACCCAAAGTTAAATCCGTATGAGTATGTTGGTAAGTAAGACCCTAAAACTACGCGGTCATCATCATCAATAGTAGTAGGATCTCCACCGTTTTCTTTGTATTTAAAATCTCCAGGAACTAAGTTATTAGCTACAGCAACTGGATCTGCAAGTATTTCTGCTTCGTTTTGGTAAATGCCAACAACCTCGCGACCATAAAAGGCGTAAAGAGGTTCACCAACTATAGAACGTTGACGAAATTCGGCTGAGCCAGCATCTATGTATTGTTGGCCATCTAAACTTAATACTTCATTTTTAAGTGTAGCAAAGTTACCACCAATGTTATAACTAAAATCATCTGATACTTTTTTACTCCAGTTTAAAGACATCTCAAAACCAGAGTTTCTAATTTCCCCTACGTTTTGTCTGGTAGAACCAGGTATTAATGGTCTTTGTACAGGGATAACGGCGTCTTTTGTATCTCTAACATAATAATCTGCCTCTAAAGATAAATTGTTGGCTAAAAAACTAGCATTTATACCAATGTTAGTTTCCTCTGTAACTTCCCATTTTAAAGAAGTAAAATCACTACCTGTGTTTAAACCGCTAAACATAGTGTCTCCTAACGCAGTTGTAACTACAGAAGAAGTAATAGAACCGTTACTGCCTGCAACATTATCATTACCTAATTTACCCCAACTACCACGTAGTTTAAGAAAGTCAAAAACACCATTGTTTTGCATAAAAGGTTCTTCAGACACTACCCAACCAGCACCAACAGTAGGGAAGTACCCCCATTTTTCTTGGTATTTGTTAGTTCCGTCTGCTCTAAAGGTTCCGTAAAGCAGGTATTTACCATCATAATTATAAGATACTCTACTAAAATAAGAGAATCCATATTCTCTTGCCCCACCATCACCAACACTATTTTCTACAATAGTTTGTGCTTGGTCTAAATAATAAGCTTCTTCACCAGACAACGGAAAGTTTAATCCGGTTGCTGTTAAAAACTGATAAGACTCGTCTCTAAACGAAGTACCAGCTAAAACAGTTACATCATGATTACCAAAAGATTCTTTATAAGTTAAAGTGTTATCCCAGATTTGATTAGATATTGTAGTGTTACTTTTTGTTAAAGAGGCGTCTGGTCTTTGAAAACTATCTCCAATGTAGTAAGGTAAATTAACGGTTCTGTTTTCAAAAGTTTGGTAGTTGTGATTGTATGCAGTTTTAAACTTAAGTTTAGTAGGTATAACGTCTATTTCTGCATAAAAGTTAGCAAGTACATTTCTAATTTTTGTTCTATTTTCATTAAAATCTAAAAGGGGAAAAGGGTTTTGGCCACCTCTGTAGCCTAAGTCTTGAGCATTAGCGTAGTTTGTAGGGAAAACATCTGGGTTGTTAGCTAAAGCCTCATCATATACAGGTAAAATAGGTACAGCAAAATAAGCAGCACGCCAAGCAGAGTTGTCGCCATCATACCTAGTAGCGTTACTAATTACCGTGTTAGCACCAACTTTTAACCAGTCGTTTGCATTAAACTCTATTTTACTTCTTAAGTTAAAACGCTCATATTCATTTTTAGTGTCTAATATACCTTGCTGTCCAAAGTAATTAGCCCCTACAGAATAACTAACATCTTCACTACCACCAGTTACACCAATACTATGGTTTTGTATTAAGGCAGGTCTTATAATTTCATCATACCAATCTGTGTTAACATTAGGTATATTTGGGTTAACTCTACTACGGCCGTAACGCTGCATAGCATTTAGAATATAGTTTGCATCTGGTGCAGAACCAGATTCTAACGCTAAGGTTGTAAATTGTTCTGCGTTAGCAACTTTTAAAACATTTTGTGCAACCTGGAAACCAGTGTAGCCATCATATGTAATTTCTGCTTTTTTATTAAATGCTCCAGATTTTGTTTCTATTAAAACAACACCATTTGCAGCTCTAACACCATAAATTGCAGATGCAGAAGCATCTTTTAAAACAGAAATGGATGTTATGTCTGCTGTATTTAAAAAATCTATATTGTCAAAAAACATACCGTCTACAACATACAAAGGAGCAGATGCACCTGTGTTGTAAGACCCTATACCCCTTACTCTAATAGTTGGTCCTTGCCCAGGAGAACCACTACTTACTACTTGCATACCTGCAACCTTACCTTGCATGGCCTGCATTGCAGAGCCTGTTGGTACAGCAGCAAGTTCTTCGGCTTTAACAGTGGTTATAGATGAGGTTAAATCCTTAGACTTCATTTCACCGTAGCCAATTACAACAACTTCATCTAAAGACTCTGCATCTTCTTCTAACGTTACATTAATTGTATTGGAATTATTTACAGCAATTTCTGAAGTAATAAAACCAATATAACTAATAACTAAAGTTGCATTGTTTGGAACGCTGTTTAATTGGTAGTTACCATCAAAATCTGTTTGCGTTCCTGTTGTAGTACCTTTTACAACAATGCTAGCGCCTAATAAAGGAGTGCCATTATTGTCTACTACTTGTCCTTTAACTGTTATATTCTCTTGGGCGTAGGCAGCCATCCCAAACAGAATAAAGCAGATTAATAATATTTGATTGAGTATTTTCATAATACATTAAAAATTGAGTTAGATTTTTACTAAATTAATAAAAGAGCGTATTTGCTAAGGTTTTAATAACTACATAAAAACTACATCAATACTAAAATTACGCTACACACCGCCAATAATATGGTTTGCAGTAGTATTACATCCTTTTTATTTGTGCACTTTTAACAGTTTGATGTAGTAATGATGTACTCTATGTTATGTAATTGTTAAGCTGTTTTTGAAAGAAAAACCTTTATTTAAAGGTTATTAAGAAGTTAGATATGTTCTCTGAACTATCTATATTTAATTTTTTACGCAAACGGTAACGATGTATTTCTACGCCCCTAACAGTAATGGCCATTAATGGTGCAATTTCTTTGGTAGAAAGGTTCATTTTAAGGTAAGCACACAGTTTTAAATCTTTAGGGGTAAGCTTTGGGTATTCTTTTAAAAGATTCTCAAAAAAGTCACTATGTAGTTCTTTAAAATTCATTTCAAAACGTTTCCAATCTTCTTTATTGTTTACAGAGTTATTTAATCTTTTCATAAAAGATTTATAACGTTGTTGATTTGGAAATTTGTCTTTATTTTGAGTTAATAAGTTTTTTAGGTCTAATATAATTTCATTCTTTTTGGCAATATTTAGTGTGGTATTTGCTAATTCTTTTTGTTTAAGTTTTACTTCTTTTGCTAGTTTTTCTTTCTCTAAAAGTGCAATTTTTTCATCTTGCTCCTTTTGCATACGTTCTTTAAGTTTGTTGTGTTTTAGGTTTAGTTTGTGTTTGTTATATTTTCTAATAAGAAGTATTGCAGCTATTATAAGTAAAAGGTAAATTAACAGTGCCGGGCCAGATAAATACCAAGGTGCTTTTATTGTAAAATTAATAACATTTGGTTCAGATTTTTTATTGTCAATACCTACACCATAAACCTCTAAAATGTAACTACCGTAACTTAAATTTTGAAATGATATAAAGCCATTATCTAATTGGGCAAACTGTGCATCTTTACCATCTAGACTATAGTAATATTTGGGGTGCATAACACCAGAGGAAGCAATTTTAATACTAATATTACTAGCATCTTTAAAAGGCAATGTTATGTTTTTTGTATGTATTGGGTAACTATTTTGTTTACCATTAAAACTCACTAATTTAGGAGTTGGTAGCCTGTTATTATCTTTTAACTGATTGTTTAACTTGTTAAAGTTTATTTGACTGTAACCATCTACAAGGGTAAAATAAAATGTAGAGTCGTTTACTTTAATAATATTTTCTGCCTCAGGAATTATACGTTTTTTTAAGCTTTGGTTTTCAATAATAATATTGTCTTCCTTAAAATTGGTATAAGTAATTTTTTTACTGTTTTCATTGTCTATAAACCAAAAATGATCATCATTGTAATACAACAACTCATTATTTTTAAATGAGCTAAACTCCTCTAGCGTTACAATTTTGTCTAAAATAGGATCGTATTTAAACCACTCTCCCTGACTGTAAAAAACAATTTGGTTTTTAATATTGTAGAGTTTTACATTGTATTTATTAGGAGCATTTTTTCCGTTATATTCTTTAGAGCTAATTACAGAGTCATAGGTGTTATTTAATTTTAGTTTGTAAAAACCTTTATATGGATGAGCAACCCAAAGTGTGTTAGAGTCTTCAAAACACAATTTTTTTACTGGTAAATTAAAGCCTTTTAATCGTTCTACAGTCCATTGGTTAATATCATCTTTACTGTATTTTGCTATTCCGGTATAAGTACCCTGTAAAAAGGATGATTTGTCCTCAGGTATTTTCTCTATTTGATAGCCTCCAGAAATATTAGATACCTTAACCAAGCCATCTTTATTTAACTTAAATGTACCTGTATTATGGCCACAAAAGAGCTCATTGTTTACAACTGCAATATCCCAAACGTGCCCCTGAGTGCCTTTTACAAAATGTAGCACATCATTATCTACATAATACAAACCAGTATTAGAGCCTAAGTATACTTTATTGTTGTACAAAGCAATGTCATAAACAGTACCTAAAACACCAGTAAAATCTGTGTAATACGTAATAGGGTGGTCTAGTTGAATGTGGTCTATACCATTGTCTAACCCTAACCAAAGCTGATTTTTAAAAGCAACCATAGCTAAAATGGTGTTGTTTTGTAACCCTACTTCACGGTTAATGCTTTTATAGGTTTTTGTGTTATTGTTGTATAAAAAGAGTCCGTTTTTTATAGTGCCAAAAGCAATGCTGTGCTTATTTAATACCATAATTTTATTAAGCTGATGTTGCTTTAATGTGTCGTTAATAGTGCTACTCCAAACATTAATTTCATTATTTTTAATTAAGTAACAACCGTTTAATTTGGTGCCAATTAACAAACCTTCTTTAGTAGAAACCATATCTACAACAGTTTTATTTACAAAAGAAATGTTGTTTTTTAAGACAAGGGGTTCTAAGGTGTCTCCTTCTAAATAAAACAAACCATCATCACCACCTGCAACAATAATTTGGTTGTTGTGTTTTGCAATATTGTTAACAATAATATCTGCTTTAACTACCGTTATTTTATTGTTTTTGTACACATATACTTTAGAAAATGATCTAAAAACAATTGCATTGTTATAAGGTATAATTTGCCAAAACTCTTCACTAGTAAATACGTGGTTTTTTATAAGATGCGTTAATGATGTGTATTGTAAAACCCCTAGGTTATCTTTTTTCCAAAATCCAAATTCTTCATAAGATCCTGTGTAAACTTTGTCTTCTATAGCAGCAACAGATCGTATGGTGGTTTTACTAGGTAAGGCGTTAAGTTTCCATTCCTCGCCGTTAAAATGCAATAAACCAGCATTATTGGCAGAAAATAACTCGCCATCTTTATTAGTGGCTAATCCCCAATTTTTACTAGCAGCATTGTAATCAAATATTTTATAATTGTGTATAGGTGGAAAAAGATTTTGTCCAACAATAACGTAACAACTAATAAAGAAAAGTAAAATAAGCGAGGTTAAATTTTTCATAGGGGATATAGAAAACATCATTAATTCTTTATGAATATAATACTATTACCCAAAAAAGCAATTATTATCTAAGCAAGATTAGCAAAGCACCTATAGCCGTAAGAATTAGTATCATTTTCCTAAAAAATTTGTCTTTAATGTACTTTACTAAAAAGGTGCCAACTGTAAAGCCAATAAAAATTGCAGGTAATAGTTTTAGATTTAAAATTAGAGATTCTTTGGTAATCGTATTCCAAACAAAAATATGAAACGGAAGTTTAAATACATTAGTTATTAAAAACAACCAAGCTGCAGTACCTATAAATTGATTTTTAGGTAAACGCATTGCTAAAAAGTAAATGTTAGAAAAAGAACCAGCCAAATTACCAATCATAGTAGTAATACCAGCAAGCAAGCCCATAGAGCCAGCAAATGTCCAATGTGTTGGTACATTTTTAGATTTTTTTTGATCCCACCAAAGCATCATCACAACGGTAATTAATATAATACCACCCATACAGTACTTAAAGGAGGCCTCTGGTAAGTCTTTACCAATAAGTACGCCTATTAATATACCACAAACCATCCAAGGTAAAAACTTTATAATATATTTCCATTGGGTATATTTACTATAATAAACCACAGCAAAAATATCTCCAACAACCAATAAAGGCACAAGTAACCCTGTAGATGCTTTAGAGCCAAAAGCTAATGCCATTAAGGTAACTACTATTATAGATATCCCTTTTAAGCCAGACTTAGAAATACCCATAACAAATGCAGCAGCAAAAGCCAATATCCAAGTGGTTGTAGAAATATGGGTAACTAGTAATAAACTCATAATTGGCGTTTAGCTAAAAAAAACAAAAGTATTGCAAAAAATAATATCTTTACTAATTAACCAACTACTAAAAAATGGAATTAAGTGCGTTAGATTATAGCCTTATAATAGGGTTTTTTACAATTGTTTTAGGAATTGGAGTTGTGGTTTCTAAAAAGTCTGGAAAAAGCTCATCAGAATATTTTTTATCTGGCAGAACTATGCCTTGGTGGTTATTAGGTTTGTCTATGGTGGCAACTACATTTTCTACAGACACCCCAAATTTAGTTACAGATATTGTACGGAAAGATGGTGTATCTGGTAATTGGGTATGGTGGGCTTTTTTAATAACAGGTATGTTAACTGTTTTTGTATATGCAAAGCTTTGGCGTAAATCTAATGTTAGTACAGATTTAGAGTTTTATGAGTTGCGTTATGGCGGAAAACCAGCCAGCTTTTTAAGGAAATTTAGAGCAATATATTTAGGTGTTATTTTTAATGTAATTACAATGTCTGCAGTTACATTGGCGGCAATTAAAATAGGAGGTATTATGCTTGGGTTAGAGCCTTGGCAAACCGTTGTAAGTGCAGGTTTAATAACTGTTACTTTTAGTGCTTTAGGTGGTTTTAAAGGTGTTGTTTATACAGATTTTTTATTGTTTTTTGTAGCAATGGGTGGCGCTATAGGCGCTGCTTACTATTTGGTTAATTTACCAGAAGTAGGCGGAGTAACAAAACTATTAGCGCATGAAGGTGTGAAAGGGAAATTGTCTATTTTGCCAGATTTTAGCAATACAAATGCTGTAATTACCTTATTAGTTATTCCTTTAGCTGTACAATGGTGGAGTTCTTGGTATCCAGGAGCAGAACCCGGTGGTGGCGGTTATATTGCACAACGTATGTTAGCCGCAAAAGATGAAAACCATGCAATAGGAGCTACTTTCTTTTTTAATATTATGCACTACGCTTTGCGCCCTTGGCCTTGGATTTTAGTGGCTTTAGCATCTATAGTTGTTTACCCAGATATAGCAAGTATTGCAGAAGCTTTTCCTAATATAGGTGCAGATAAATTGGGACATGATTTAGCGTACCCGGCAATGCTAACAAAGTTGCCAAGCGGATTATTAGGTTTGGTTTTAGCATCTTTAATAGCTGCTTATATGAGTACAATTTCTACCCAGCTTAATTGGGGTTCATCATATATAGTGTATGATTTTTACAAACAGCAAGTAAATCCAAATGCATCAGAAAAACAATTGGTAGCGGTGGGTAAATTATCTACTGTTGTGTTAATGATTTTAAGTGCTTGCTTAGCATTGTTAATGCAAAATGCAATGGAGGTTTTTGATATGTTATTATTGTTTGGAGCTGGTACCGGATTAATTTTTATTTTACGTTGGTTTTGGTGGCGTATTAATGCTTGGACAGAGATTTCGGCTATGTTTGCATCTGGAGTCTTATCTATCTTACTAAAAGTTACGCCACTTGGTAATTATCTTTTTGAAGTTGATAAAGGAGTTTTTCCAGATTGGTTTCAAATACCATTTGTGATGTTAGTAACAACCATAATTTGGGTAGCAGCAACGTTTATGACTAAACCAGAGTCTAAAAAAGTCTTAAATAGTTTTTATATAAAAATACAGCCAGGAGGCCCAGGTTGGAAAAAAGTGGTAGATAACGCTAAAGCAGATAATATAAATATTGTAAACCCAAATGAAAAATGGAGTGTTCCTTCTGGCATAGGAGCTATGGTATTAGGTTGTGTACTTATATACACATGTATGTTTGCTACAGGATATTGGATTTATGGACAAACAACAAAAGGAATGCTATTTACAGGTGTTGCTATATTAGCTGGTTTGCTCCTAATAAAAACATGGAGTAAAATGAAGAAGAATATTTTATAAATTACAATTGTAGATGTAGGCTATTTTTTAATAATAGCCTACACCTATAAAATTTATTTTGCTATTAGCTTAGCAACGTATTTTCCAATAACATCAAACTCCAGGTTTACAACTGTACCTACCTTGTAGGTGTTAAAAACAGTGTTTTCAAAAGTATAAGGGATTATGGCTACGCTAAATGTGTTTTTACCAGAGTTAAAAACGGTTAAGCTAGTTCCGTCTATTGTAATAGAACCTTTTTCAATAGTTACGTTATTGTATTTATCATCGTATTCAAAATTAAAAATCCAGCTGCCATCTTGCTCTTCAATAGCAGTACAAATAGCAGTTTGGTCTACGTGGCCCTGCACAATGTGTCCGTCTAATCTTGTGCCCAATATCATAGCACGCTCTAAGTTTACGGTAGAATTTAATTTTAAAGCTCCAATACTTGTTTTTTGCAAAGTCTCATCTATAGCAGTAACTGTATAAGTGTCATTTTCTATAGCAATTACAGTAAGGCAAACTCCATTGTGAGCAACACTTTGGTCTATTTTAAGTTCTGGTGTTAAAGTAGATTGTATAGTAATGTGTAGGTTAGTATCCTCTCTACGTAATGCGGTTACTTTCCCTAAAGTTTCTATAATGCCAGTAAACATATCGTTTTAATTAAGTAGTTTTGCGGTGTAAATTTAGACATTATACAGTTGAATTATGCAAGAAGATAAAAAAATTAAGGTAGGAATTTCTATAGGCGATTTAAACGGAATTGGCTGTGAAGTTGTTTTAAAGACTTTTGAAGACAACCGAATGTTAGATTTTTGTACTCCTGTTATTTTTGCATCAAACAAAACCATTTCTTTTCAAAAAAAAGAACTAAACTTAAATATTAATTATAATGGTGTGCCTGATGCAGACAAAGCTGTAGATAACAAAATTAATGTAGTTAATGTATGGAAAGAAATACCAAAAACACAATTTGGTATTCCTACAGAAGAAAGTGGTAAATATGCTCTAAAATCTTTACAGGCGGCAACAAAAGCTTTAAAAGAAGATAAAATAGATGTATTAGTTACGGCTCCTATTAATAAAAATAATATTCAGTCTGATGAATTTAATTTTCCAGGACATACAGATTACTTAGCAAAAGAATTAGGTGGCAGTAGCTTAATGTTTATGGTAACAAATACATTAAAAGTAGGTTTATTAACAGACCATATTGCTGTTAAAGATGTAGCAAAAGCAATTACACCTAAGTTAATAAAAGAAAAAGTAGCAACTATAGAACGTTCTTTAAAAGCAGATTTTGCCATACAAAAACCTAAAATTGCATTATTAGGTATAAATCCGCATAGTGGAGATAATGGTGTAATTGGTAAAGAGGATGATGAGGTATTAAAGCCAACAGTAACCGAGTTAAAAAACCAAGGTAAAATGGTTTTTGGTCCCTATTCTGCAGATAGCTTTTTTGGGTCTGATGCTTATAGTAATTTTGATGCAATACTTGCGGCATACCATGATCAGGGCTTAATACCTTTTAAAACATTATCATTTGGTAAAGGAGTAAATTATACTGCAGGTTTACATAAGGTACGTACATCACCAGATCATGGCACAGCTTATGAAATAGCAGGTAAAGGTAAAGCAGACCATAGTTCTTTTAAAGAAGCTGTATTTACAGCGTTAAAAATCTTTAAAAACAGGCAAGAATATGCAGAGCTAACTCAAAATCCGTTAAAAAAACAACGTTTAAAGAGAAAAGAGTAAGATATTTTTTCTAGATTTAAACAAAATTAAGCCCTAAAATAGGGCAAAACAATACCTAAACTATTAAGTAATAATATATTTACAATTTTTTAGTTGGGTTTTATTAAAATAATAATATCTTTGCACCCGCCTTTAACGAGGCTGGTACTTTAAAATATAGTGTTGTTATGATGAAGCTAAAGGAGTATTCCATTCCTTTTTCTGGATTAAAGCAGGGAAAGCACAGTTTTGAGTATAATATAGACAATAAGTTCTTTGAATCTTTTGAGTACAATGAGTTTAATGATGCCAATATACATATTGAGGTACAATTAAATAAAATGAGTACAATGTTAGAGCTAGAGATGAAAGCAGAAGGAACAGTTAATGTTTTCTGTGATGTATCTAGTGAAGCTTATGACCAAGCTATAAACTCTACATTAGAGTTAGTAGTTAAGTTTGGCGAAGAGTATAATGATGAGAATGAAGAAATACTGATAATTCCTCACGGAGAGCATCAGGTTAATATTTCGCAATATTTATACGAAATGCTGGTATTGGCCGTTCCATCTAAAAGAGTTCATCCAGGAGTTTTGGATGGTACTTTAAGATCTAAAGCCGTAGATAAGCTACAAGAGCTACAACCAAAAGAAGAGAAGGAAAATAAAGAAGATATTGATCCCAGATGGGACGCATTAAAAAAGTTAATAACGGATAAATAAAGTTTCATAATGGCACATCCAAAGAGAAAAATTTCAAAAACCAGAAGAGACAAGAGAAGAACGCACTATAAAGCGGTAGCTCCTACAATTGCAAAAGATGCAACAACAGGAGAAATGCACTTGTATCACAGAGCTCACTGGCACGAAGGTAAATTATACTACCGTGGACAAATTTTAATTGACAAAGCAGAAGAGGCAGTAGCTTAATTCTACTTTTGTACAATATTTAAAACTCTCACCGTAAAAGTGAGGGTTTTTTTATTTTTCATCAATTTTCGTCAAAAAAAAGTCAGTTTTGGTAAAAAGTCGTAAAAATTGACTAATTTTCCATGATTTTTAGACTTTTTTAAAATTTTTGATTAAAAAATCAAACTTATATATGGGTAAGATATCAGCGGCAATAACTGCAGTGGGTAAGTATGTTCCTGACTATGTTTTAACTAACAAAGAGTTGGAAACAATGGTAGATACAAATGATGAGTGGATTACCACCAGAACAGGTATCAAAGAAAGGCGAATTTTAAAAGAAGAAGGTAAAGGAACTTCTTTTATGGCAATTAAAGCAGCTGAAGATTTACTGCAAAAAAGAGGTATTAAACCAACAGAAATTGATTTAATTATAGTTGGTACAGCAACACCAGATTTACAAGTAGCGGCAACTGCTGCATATGTAGCTTCAGAAATTGGTGCAACTAATGCTTTTGCTTTTGATTTAGAAGCAGCGTGCTCTAGTTTTTTATACGGTATGTCTACGGCTAGTAGTTATGTAGAGTCTGGCAGGTATAAAAAAGTATTGTTAATAGGTGCAGATAAAATGTCATCTATATTAGATTATACAGACAGAACAACGTGTATAATTTTTGGTGATGGTGCAGGTGCTGCACTTTTTGAGCCAAATGAAGAAGGTTTAGGTTTTCAGGATGAATACTTAAGGTCTGACGGTATTGGCCGTAACTTTTTAAAAATTGATGCAGGTGGATCTATTTTGCCAGCATCTGAAGAAACAGTTAAAAATAAACAACATTACGTTTTTCAGGACGGTAAAACCGTATTTAAATACGCAGTTTCTAATATGGCAGAGGTATCTGCTAAAATTATGGAACGCAATAATTTAGAAGAAAAAGATGTAGACTGGTTGGTACCACACCAAGCCAATAAACGTATTATAGATGCTACAGCTAGTAGAATGGGTGTAGGGCCATCTAAAGTAATGATGAACATTCAGAAATACGGAAACACAACTTCTGCTACACTACCACTTTTATTAGCAGATTACGAAAATCAACTTAAAAAAGGAGACAATTTAGTATTTGCCGCTTTTGGTGGTGGCTTTACTTGGGGTTCTATTTTCTTAAAATGGGCCTATAACTCTTAAACTAAAAATAAAAACTTACAACTAAACAAAATCTAATTTTTATGGATATTAAAGAAATTCAGAGTTTAATTAAGTTCGTAGCAAAATCTGGAGCTAGCGAAGTTAAATTAGAGATGGAAGACATTAAAATTACCATTAGAACAGGAGCTTTAAACTCTGGTGGAGAGACTACTATTTTACAGCAAATACCTATGGGGCAAGCGCCAATGGCACCAGCTGCCGCTGCACCTGCACCAGCTGCTGCACCAGAGGCCGCACCTGCGCCAGAAGCTAGTAAAGAAGATAAATACATAACAATTAAGTCGCCAATTATTGGTACTTTTTATAGAAAACCATCTCCAGACAAACCAGTTTTTGTAGAGGTTGGTGATACTATTGGACAAGGCGATGTACTTTGTGTAATAGAGGCAATGAAACTTTTTAACGATATAGAATCTGAGGTTTCAGGTAAAATAGTAAAAGTATTGGTAGATGATTCTTCTCCAGTAGAATTTGACCAACCTTTATTTTTAGTAGATCCATCATAAGAAATTTTAGACACTAAATACTTTTAGTTTTTTAGAATTTAGAATTAAAATTTAAAATTTCATAAGATGTTTAAAAAAATACTTATTGCAAATAGGGGAGAAATTGCGCTGCGTATAATTAGGACCTGTAAAGAAATGGGAATTAAAACGGTTGCGGTTTACTCTAAGGCAGATGAAGAGAGTTTGCATGTTAGGTTTGCAGATGAGGCCGTATGTATTGGTCCTGCTCCTAGTAGCGAGTCTTATTTAAAAATACCAAATATTATAGCAGCAGCAGAAATTACTAATGCAGATGCTATACACCCTGGTTATGGGTTTTTATCAGAAAACTCTAAGTTTTCTAAAATATGTGCAGAACATGACATTAAGTTTATAGGTGCTTCTGGCGAGCATATAGACCGTATGGGTGATAAAGCTAGTGCTAGGGAAACTATGAAAAAAGCTGGTGTACCTACAATACCTGGCTCAGACGGTTTACTTAAAGATGTTGCTGAAGCTAAAAAAGTTGCTAAAAAAATGGGATATCCTGTTATGATTAAAGCAACTGCTGGTGGTGGTGGTAAAGGTATGCGTGCTGTTTGGTCTGAAGATAAAATGGAAGCTCTTTACGAGAGTGCCGTACAAGAAGCTACAGCTGCTTTTGGAAACGGTGCTATGTATATGGAAAAACTTATTGAAGAACCTAGACATATAGAAATACAAGTTGTAGGTGACCAATATGGTAAAGCGTGTCACTTATCAGAAAGAGATTGTTCTATACAAAGACGTCACCAAAAATTAACAGAGGAAACACCTTCTCCTTTCATGACCGATAAACTGCGTGATGATATGGGAGCAGCAGCTGTTAAGGCAGCAGAATACATTAAGTATGAAGGTGCTGGTACAATTGAGTTTCTAGTAGATAAACACCGTAACTTTTACTTTATGGAGATGAATACCAGAATACAGGTAGAGCATCCTATAACAGAACAAGTAGTAGATTACGATTTAATACGTGAGCAAATTTTAGTAGCTGGTGGTGTGCCAATTTCTGGTAAAAACTACTACCCTAAATTGCACTCTATAGAATGTAGAATTAATGCAGAGGATCCTAGAAATGATTTTAGACCTTCTCCAGGAAAAATTACTACATTACATACACCAGGCGGACACGGTGTGCGTTTAGATACAAACGTATACAGCGGTTATACTATTCCTCCTTATTATGATTCTATGGTAGCTAAGCTAATTACAACAGCACAAACCAGAGAAGAGGCTATTAATAAAATGAAACGTGCTTTAGATGAATTTGTAATTGAAGGTGTAAAAACTACAATTCCTTTTCATAGGCAATTAATGGATCATCCAGATTATTTGGCGGGTAATTATACCACGGCCTTTATGGAAGATTTTGTTATGGAACCTAGCAAAGACGATGAATAAATTAAAAAGCTCCGATATTTTATCGGAGCTTTTTTTTGGTGATAACTAGCTCATCCCTTTTCACGGTTTACAGGGTATTTGCTATTGTGTAATGCCTATATCTTTGCTGCATATAACTTTACACAAAAATTAAAAGTACTTATGAGTAATTCAGATAATAATATATTTTTTGCAAAACAAGATGATGAAATGTCATTAGCCTTTAAAAAAGCACAAGAAACATTTAAGTATTTTTGGAGAGAAATGTACTGGGAGTACAGGAGAGTTATACCTGGCCTAGACTTGGCCATTGTAAAGTTTCCTTTTGAACAAACTTTTAAAGGAGAAAGTGAGCCAACTATAGAGCATATGTGGGTGCGCAATATAAGTTTTGACGGAGAAAATATAACTGGCGTTTTAGCTAACAACCCAATGCAATTAACAAATGTGACAGAAGGTGATACTGTTAGTTGCAGTAGATCTAAAATAAGCGATTGGATGTTTGCAACATTAGGTAAAACATATGGTGGCTTTACAATACATACCTTAAGGTCTGGTATGAGCGATGAAAAAAGAAAACAACATGATAACGCTTGGGGTTTAGATTTTGGCGATTTTAATAAAATTATGTTGGTTAATGGCCAAGCAGAAAACCCTGAAAATCTTGTAGAGCATCCAATGTGTGTAAACACAGCAGATAAGTTTTTAGAATTTTTTAAAGAAAATCCAGAAGAGCTTACAACCAAGGATGAAGCTGGTTATACGGTTTTACATAGGCAAGCAATTGCGGGTAACAAAACTACTGTAAATATATTGTTAGAGTTGGGGGCAGATAAAAACGCCACAACAAATAACGGTTTAACAGCTTTAGATTATGCTAAAAAATTAAACTGGTCTCATATAATTTCTTCTTTAGCGTAACATATAAACGTTACCGTAGTCTAACTAATTAAATAGTGTTAATTACAATTTTAACATTAAATAACAGTTTACTATTATAATTTATGTCAATTTATATGTTTAAAAAATTTTTCACCTATACGCTGTTGTTTACTTCACTATTGCTTTGTACAAGTTGTTTTGAAATTTTAGAAGAAATAAGCTTTAATAAAGACGGTAGCGGGCGTATAACGGTAACTGCAAACCTAAGTAAAAGTAAATCTAAATTAGCTTCTGTAATGCTCCTAGATAGTGTAAACGGATATAAAGTTCCTTCTAAGGCAGATATAGATTTGGCAATTAAAAATGCAGTAGATCACTTAAAAAAAACAGAAGGTATATCTAACATAGAAAAAAGTGTAGATTATGATAATTATATATTTTCTATAGCATGTGATTTTAAATCTGTAGCAAATGTTAATTCAATTTTTAAAGAAATGATTAACAACCAAAATAGAAGAGAAAAAACCAGTTTTAGCACAACTAATTTTTCATATAACAATATGAATCATCAATTTAAAAGACATTTTAAATATGATGATAGTATAAAAAGAAAATTCAACTCACTTAAGTCAGAAGACAAAAAAATTTTTAATGATGCCAGTTACACAACAATTTATAGGTTTAATTCATCTGTAAAAAGTGTGTCTAATTCAGGTGCTAAAATAGCTCCAAACAAGAAGGCAGTATTTATGCGTGTACCTGCATTGTCTTTAATAACCGGCAAACAAACCTTAGAAAATACCATACAATTAATCAACAATTAAAACAGAATGAAAAAACTATTATTAAGCCTAACCATTTGTTGTGCTGCATATACAATGCAAGCTCAAGATTTAATACAAAATATACCTGCAAATTCGGCAGCAGTAGTTACTATAAAAGGAAGCAATATTACAGACTTATTTTCTGTTAAAGAGTTTGAAAACTCTAAAATAGGACAGGAAATGGTTAAAGAGTTAACCAGAGAATCTAATGGAGATTTAACAAGCCTAAACGATTTAGGTATAGATTATAATGCTAACCTATATTATTTTTTACAAGCAGAGAAAGGAGTATTTACAAATTATTTTGCTATTCCATTGCGTTCCAAAAATGCTTTTGAGAATTTAATGAGGCAAAATAACAGTAGTACAGAGAAAATAAAAACTGATGGCGATATCACCTATTTTCAGAGTAACTATGACGGTAGTACAGTTGCTTGGAATAATAAAATGATTCTTATAGTAGTATCTGAGGATATTAATAATGATACAGATTATAGCTACTACAGTTATAATAATGAGGCAGATGTTGAAGAGGCTATTGAAGAGGTTGAAATTGAAGTTTCAGAAGTAGAAGAAACTGAGGTAGAAGAAATTGAATATGTAGAGGAAGTTGTTGAGGTAGAAATAGAAGATGTAGAAGAAACAGTAATTGAATCTACTGAAGAAGCAACATACTCTAATGATGATTACTATAAAAAAAGAGAAGAGCGTTACAAAAGAGAACGACAAGAAAGAGAAGCAAAAAGGATAGCAAAAAATCAAAAAGCAAGGTTACGTAATTTACAAAAGGTAAAAGATTTTATTAACGGAAACCATAAGTCTAATAACATTTTAAGTAATAAAAGTTATACAGCAAGTTTGGGAACTCAAAAATTTGAGGCGCACGCTTGGGCTGGAGATTTTATGAATCTTTACCAAGAGTTAGTAGTTACTCAAGGTTTTAGTAATGCTTTTGGTATGTATAATGTAGAAGAATTGTATAGAAACTCTTCTGTGTCTTCTACCTTAGATTTTACCAACACTAGTGCTGTTTTAAACATAGATTATACTATGAGTAATGCTATGGCAAAACACGCTAAAGCTATGTACAATGGTAAAATGAATAAAGATTTTTATAAATATTTTAACCAAGATAAAATGCTGGGTTATATGTCTGTTAATGCAAGTACAGAAGGTTTGCTTACAGAGTATCCAAAACTTATGAAGTCTATGTTTGCTAACTCTACAAATAATGAAATGGCAACTGTAATACCACTTGGAGCAGACTTATTATCTGTATTTTTAGATGAAGAGGCTGTTGGTGAATTGGTTAGAGGAGATATGTTGTTTGTTGTTAATGATATTGCTAAAAAGCAAGTAACATATACAACATATGATTATGATGAAAACTACAATAGAATTCCAATAGAGAAAACTAAAGAAGAAACGGTACCAGATTTTATTTTTATGGCTACGTCTAACGGAGAAAGTATTTTTAACAAGCTTATGAATATTGCTGTTAAAGAAAACGAAATGACGGTAGATAACGGTATTTATAAGTTTAACACACCAAGAAGTGTACCTGTAAATGTATATGCAATGCACGCTAAAGGAGTGTTGTTTTTTGCAACGTCTAAAGACCAGTTGTTGGCCATTAGAAATGGTAGTTTTAAAGGTAGTGTAAGTGGTGAACACAAGAAAAATATTAGTAAAAATACTTCTGCAGCTTATGTTAATGGTAAAAATATAATTTCTCAAATACCAGTTAATGAGTTACCTAGAGAGTTTAAAAGAAAAATTAACTTTTTAACCAGTAATACAGAAGATCTTTTAATTACTACAGGTAAATTAAAGGGGAATACATCTACCACTAAAGTTATTTTAAATACTCCAGAAGAAGGTCATAAAAATGGCTTAGCATACTTTATTAATTTTATAGATGCATTTATAGATTAAGTTTTAAGCAATATGCATTTAAAAAAAACAGTAAAAATAGTAGTCCCAATAATTATACTTTTAGGTATAGTTTATTGGGGCTATAAGTTTATAAACAAGACCTCTTCTTTATTAGGAGTTATACCTAAAAATGCAGATGCTGTTGTTAAAATAGATTTACATAGTATAAAAGAAACATTGGTTTTAGATGCGCTATCTTCACCTAAGTTTTATTATGATAACATATCATTTTCTGGCAGTAAAAATGAAAAAGATTCAACTTTAAATAAAGGTATAAACTTTAGTCCTTATGCGGCAGTATTATATACTTTTAAAGATGTTAAAAACACTATTTTTACTACATTTCCAATAAATAATTTTACAGATTTTAATGCATACATTAAAGTTTATGTACAAGATAAAAATAGTGTAATACAAAAAACAAATGGTTACCAATACTCGGTTTTAGAGAAATCTAAAGTTTGTATAGCTTGGAACTCTAAAAACCTAGTAATTGCAGCTACGCCAGAAAAAATAAACATTACAAAAATTTCTGCTGTTTTTACAGATGTTTTGGTAGATGAAAATTTGATTATAAATAAAAATAATAGCTTAATTCAGAAATTAAAAAGTGCCAAAGAGCACATAGTATACGTTAAGGGAGAAAGTGCTATTGGTTTAAATTTTGAAGACGGAAAACTAATGGCATCCGGACAATTAGAAGTTGATAAATCTTCAGTTTTTTCTAAAGAAATTATTGTAAATAGTATTCCAGATGCATCTCTGCAAATGTATTTAGATTATAGTTTTACAGATGAAAATCACAAGAAAGATTTTATATCAACCTTTAAAAATAGCTCTTTTTTACAAAAAAGTAATTTACAGATAGATAGTATTGCAAAATATAGTAATGGCTTTTTTAGCTTGGCAGTAAGTGGTAAAACCAAACAGCAAAACACTATTATTACCTATGATTATGATGAGAATTTTAATAAGGTAGAGAAGAAAACCGTGCAAGAAAAAGAAGCTCCAAAAATGTATATAAATTTTGGTGTAAATAAAAATGGTTTACAAGCGTATTTACAGGCGCAAGGAGCTGTAGAACAAAGTGTATTTACAGCATTACCTATTTATAATTTTTATGTGTCATCAACACCAAAAACAAGCTTGTTTGCCACTACTAAAAATAATCCTAAAACAGAGATTTTTAAAAGCACTAACTTTTTAGATATTACAGCAGATTTCTCTAAGTTAAATAACGATATAAGCTTTCCTAAATCCAATTTGCTATTTGGACTTTTAAACAGCTTAGACATAAAAGCAAATGTGGTTAAACCAGGAGTTGTTGGTCTAAAAGGCAAAGTATCTGCAAAAAGAGACGATGTAAATATTATAACTCAACTCTTTTTTGGCTTAGAAAAAGCTAAATAATATTTTAGCACACACTTACTTAGTTTTAGTTCTTATTTTAGTAAAATGAATTTTAGTTATTGGGAGCATAAAACGTGGTTATCTGCAATAGATTTTACTATTGTAGGTAGTGGTATTGTAGGCTTAAATTGTGCTTTGTATTTAAAAGAGCGTTTTCCTAAAGCCAAAATTTTAATTTTAGAAAAGGGTATGTTACCGCAAGGAGCCAGCACTAAAAATGCTGGGTTTGCTTGTTTTGGTAGTATTTCAGAAATTTTGTCAGATTTAAATGAGCATTCAGAAGAAGAAGTTGTGTCGCTTGTGCAGAAAAGATTAGAGGGTATAAATTTATTACGATCTAATTTAGGTGACAAAGCTATTGGATATAGAAATTATGGAGGTCACGAGTTGTTTTTAGATTCTAACTCTAATTTATATCAACACTGTTTAAGTAAATTAAACTCTGTAAACACTTTATTAAACCCAGTTTTTAAAGGAGATGCCTTTGTGTCTACCCAAAACAAATTCAACTTTAATAAAATACAAGAAAACTACATTACACATATTTTTGAAGCGCAAATAGACACTGGTAAAATGATGCAGTCTTTGTTAGCGAAAGCTCATCAAAAAGGTATTTTAATTTTAAATAATACAAGCGTAAAAGCATTTACCACAACGATTAATGGTGTAGCGGTAGAAACAAGTAATTTTACTTTACAGACTAAAAAGTTAGTGGTTGCAACCAATGGTTTTGCAGCAGAATTACTACAAGAAGAGGTCAAGCCAGCAAGAGCACAAGTTTTAGTAACAGCGCCTATACCCAATTTACATATTAAGGGCACTTTTCATTTAGATGAAGGATATTACTATTTTAGAAATATTGATGATAGAGTTTTATTTGGAGGAGGACGAAATTTAGACTTTAAAGCAGAAGAAACTACAGAGTTTGGACAAACCAAAATAGTGCAACAAAAACTTGAAGACGTATTAAAAGAAACAATTTTACCAAATACAGCGTTTACTATTGACAAAAAATGGAGTGGTATAATGGGTGTAGGAAAACAAAAAAAGCCAATAATAAATGAAGTTGAACCTAATGTGTATTGTGGTGTGCGTTTAGGCGGAATGGGAATTGCTATAGGTAGCTTAGTGGGTAAAGAATTAGCAGATTTAGTAGAATGGTAAACAAAGAAGAACTTTTAAAATTTTGTGCACGTTTTATAAACGATAGGGTCTCTAGAATACAAAAAAACATTGCAGGCGTACAGGAGTCGTTAACATCTGAAACTAAAAGTAGTGCTGGCGATAAACACGAAACCGGTAGGGCAATGTTGCAGTTAGAGCGAGAAAAACTTGGAGCGCAATTATTAGAGGCAGAAAAAATGCAACAGCTTTTATCTAAGGTAACAGCAACTAAAAATGCAACAGCAATTGGTTTAGGAAGTTTGGTGTATACAGAAAAAAACAATTATTTTTTATCAATTTCTGCTGGTGAATATGTTAATACTAATAATAAGGTGTATTGCATATCTGCCAATACGCCAATAGGTAAATTACTGCTAGGTAAAAGTGCAGGTAATAGTTTTGTTTTTAACGGAACTACAATAAAAATAACACAGGTTATTTAAAACAAAAATCCTTGATTAGCTTACAATAGCTAGTCAAGGATTTTATCACACAAAAAAGATTAAACTTTATTTTACTGTAATTGTGTTATCTGTTGCTGTTGGATTTAACGGGCAAAAATAAACGTATTCCCCTTTTTCTAAAACAGTAGCGTTAGACTTTTCTTTTTTACCGTTTGCAACTGCTTTTGTAACGTATGCAGTTTTAATATGGTTTTCTGGTTTGCTAACATCTTGTCCTTTTTTTACAAGTACAAAACCTACATCATGACCAACGTTATTGTTAGCAATTTCAAAAATATAGGTGCCAGGAGCAACAGTTAGGTTTTTTTGTGTAAACTCCCCTTTTGTTTGCTCTAAAGAAATTACTTTGCTCATTTTATCTTGAGCGTTACTTGTAAATACTACACCTACTAATAGGGCTACTAATGCAATTGCGTTTTTTAAATTTTTCATCTTGTTTTTGTTTTTATTGTTTGTAATTGTGTTTAAATTTATTTGTTATAAAGCTTGTGCTACGGGGAAATCTACAGGAACATCTGTTGTGCTGTGTATGTAGTTAGATATGGTTTTATCACCAACTAATACAATAGTATCTATTAAATTTTCTTTAGTGTAACCTGCGTTTAAAAAGTTGTCTACAACTGTAGCGTCTGTAGCGCCTCTTTTTTCGGTAATGTTTTTAGCCAAAGCAGCTAATGCATCTAATTTAGAGTCAAAAGAAGCTTTGCCAGCTCTAAGTTCTAGTATTTCTTCATCAGTAAAACCATTCATTTTACCTATGGCTGTGTGTGCAGATAAACAATAAATACAGTTATTTACTTGGCTAACGGCTAAGTTTACAGCTTCTTTTTCTTTTACAGATAAAGATGTTTTTGCGCTACTTAAATTAAGGTAGTTTTCTAATGCATTGTTAGAGTATGCATATGTTGCATATAGGTTTGGTACAAAACCTACTTTTTTCTCTAATGAATCAAAAATTGCTTGATTTTTTTCGCTTACCTCTGCTCTTGTTGGTACGTTAAATTTGCTCATAATTATTTTGTTTGATGTCATTTTTTTAAACGACAGTTATTATTATTAGTTATTGAAAATTTTGGATAAAAGGTTTTTCTGCATCACAATAAAAATCATGATGGTATTTTTTTTCACAATGGTCTGTAGCTAATACAGTCTGTTGTTTGCTTTTTTTACCTAGCCTAAATATTTCTATTAGGTTAAAAATAGATGTATGTATTAAGTTCATAATTGCGTTGTTTTATAATTACAATGCAAAGATGCGACCTATTAGAAGTTATTTGTTAATAGCAATTTCCCGACGGCTTGTAGAAATTTCCCGAGACTTAGTTTTTGTGTAACTCGCGGTATTTTGTAGGAGTGTAATTGGTCATTTTTTTAAAAAATGAACTAAAGTGTGCAGGATCATTAAAACCTAAATCGTAGGCAATTTCTTGGTTTTGTTTGTCTGTAAAATTTATTAGTCTTTTTGCTTCAAGTACAATTCTACTTAATATTATTTGCTGGGGTGAACTTTGGTTGTATAAAGCAAAAATGTTTGATAGTGTTTTAGGGCTTTTAAAAAGCAGGTCTGCATAGTCACTTACTTTACGTTTGGTTTTAAAATGCTCATCTACCAACACATTAAATTTGCGTACAATATCTATTTGCTCATTATTTAGCTTTTTTAAAGTTAACTGTTCTTTTGCTAAACGTGTACATATTATTATAAGCCTTTTTAAGAGCATCTGTAGCATATCTCCTTGTATTTTGTCAGATGTGCTAAACTCATCTATAAAAATCTCGTATAAGGTGCTAAATTTACGTTCTTGGTCTTTAGGTATGGTTACTATGGGTAACTCTTGTGTTCCAAAAAATAAAATACCATTACATGATACCTCACTGTCATGATCTCTAATACAGTAAAAAGGCCTGTTAAACATAAAAGCGGTTAAAGGTTTTTCTGTTTTATTGTAAGATACGTGGTGTAAGTATGTGGTTGTAATTAATTGGTTGGGTTGTAGCGTAACAATGGTATTGTCTATTTCTAAAGTAACAGCTGTATTATTTTGGTTCCATAAAATACTTATAGTGTCTTTGTTGGTATTAAAGTAGGTTAGATTTTTTTTGATATCATCTGTCATTCCAAAAACAGAGTCTACTTTAGTATCGGTATATTTAAATTTCATAAAGACGTGTATTAATACGGTAATTTAATAGTCTTTTAAATTAAAGTTTACTTACAGTATTGCTTGGGTATAAATAAAAAATCCTGAGCTAAAAAACTCAGGATTTTTAAATAATAAACTTAAATGTTTTCTATTTTTTTACGTTACATGATTCTATTTCTGTAACACGTAATGTATTTACCATACCTTTATTTGCTATTGGCATAGCAGCAAGACTTATAAGCATATCGCCAGCTTCTAAAAATCCTTTTTGGCAAGCAATAGCATTTACATCTTCTATAGTTTCATCTGTAGTTACATACTTGTCATAATAAAATGCTTTAACACCCCATAAAAGGTTTAATTGTGTTAATATTCTTTTATTAGAAGTAAATACTAAAATGTGAGCACTTGGTCTCCAAGCAGAAATCTGAAAAGCAGTATAACCACTATTAGTTAACGTAGAAATAGCTTTTGCTTTAATTTCATTTGCCATTATAGCAGCATGGTAACAAACCGATTTTGTTATGTATCTGTTAGTTTTTACATGTGGTGGGTTGTGAGGTACAGAAATTAAGTCTGAACCTTCTACACTCATTAAAATACTAGACATTTTTTCTATTACCTGTACTGGATAATTACCAACAGAAGTTTCTCCAGAAAGCATTACAGCATCTGCACCATCCATAACAGAGTTGGCAACATCGTTAACCTCTGCACGTGTTGGCGTTAGGCTCGTAATCATTGTTTCCATCATTTGTGTAGCAATAATTACAGGAATACGAGCTTTTTTAGCCGTTAGTACTAATTGCTTTTGAATTAATGGCACTTCATGAGCAGGTACTTCTACACCTAAATCTCCACGGGCAACCATTAAGCCATCACAATAAGCAACAATTTTATCTATATTTTCTACAGCTTCTGGCTTTTCTATTTTTGCTATAATAGGAATTTTATGCTCAGAGTGTTTTTTAATTAATGCTTGTAAATCAATTAAATCTTGACTAAAACGAACAAAAGAAAGAGCAATCCAATCTACATCTTGCGAAATTGCAAAAATTGCATCTTTAATATCTTTTTCTGTAAGTGCAGGTAAAGATATATTTGTGTTAGGTAAGTTTACCCCTTTTTTAGATTTTAAAGGTCCACCTTGTATTACCTCTGCCTTAACTTCGTCTTTTTTGTTGGTAGATATTACTTTAAACATTAGTTTACCATCATCTAAAAGAACCAGTTCTCCTGGTTTAACATCTTTAGGGAAAGAGGCATAGTTCATATATACCTTTTCTGCAGTACCCTCAAAAGGTTTACCTGTAACAAAAGATATTTTGTCACCAGGTGAAACAACAACTTCACCAGCCATAACCCCAACTCTTAGTTTAGGTCCTTGTAAATCTGCTAATATAGAAGTGTTAGAGCCTAGCTCCTCACTTAATTCACGTATCATTTTAACACGCTCTGTAACATCTGAATAATCTGCGTGAGAAAAGTTAATTCTGAAGACATTAACTCCAGCATTAATCATATCTCTTAAAACTTCTTTTTTGCTTGTAGCAGGCCCTAGGGTTGCTACTATTTTTGTTTTTTTGTTAGTTGGCATTGTTAAAAAATTAAGTTGTTTTTAGATTTTAGGTTATCAACATCTATACTGTAAGCAGTAACAATTTTTGGTATGCTTACAATTTGTTTTAAAATTGAAGCTACAATTTCTTTGTCTTCTTGCTCTATTTTTAAAAAGTAATCCACATCCTTATACTCAGGAATAAGATAGTGCGTTGTGTATGATAGTTCACTACCAAACAAACCTCCTTGTTCTTCTTGTTCTTCTATTTTGCTATGGTTGCTAATTAAAGTCCAGTAGTTGTGGTTGTCTACATCTTCCCACTCAAAAAAAGGAAAAGAAATGCGCTTATTTACATCTAAATCTATTTTAGCTCTTCTAAAATTAGATTTTAAAAATAAATTAAGATTATAACCAATTGCGTAATCTTCTAGACTGCTGTGTAGAGCAATTAATGAAAAAGAATCCTCAAAAAAATCTTCAGAAATTTTATGTATAGCTCCCATATTCTTTATGTCTGAAAGAGTAAATATAGGATTAAAACTTATACTAGCCTAGTATGTTTTAAGGTTTAAGCAAGGTATTTAAAACGAAAACGTTTTAGTTAACAATTATTTTACTTAGACTTCTTAATTTTGTCTTGTAAAGCAAAAAAAGCACGTTTTGATGCTGCTTCCTCAGCCTTCTTTTTTGATGTTGCTCTGGCTTTTGCAATAACATTATTATCTATAGAAAGTTTAACGGCAAAGTGTTTTAAGGTGTCATTGCCAGTATCTTCATAAACATTATAATTAAATTGCTTTTTTTGTTTTTGGCACCACTCTATAACTAGGCTTTTGTAACTAATTACTCTGCCTTCTAATTGCTCTATATCAACATAAGGACCAATTACTCTTTCATTAATAAATTTTTCGCAATAGGCATAACCTCTATCTAAATATATGGCGCCAACTAACGCTTCAAAAACATTGCCGTGTATGTTGTCTCCAAAATGTGATTTAGAAATTCTGCTTTCTACATACTTTATGAGTTCTAAATCCTTACCTAATTCGTTTAAATGCTCTCTACTAACAATTTTAGAGCGCATTTTGGTTAAGTACCCTTCGTCTCCTAGTGGTACTTCATTATACAGGTATTTAGAAATAATTGTACCTAGCATAGAATCTCCTAAAAATTCCAAGCGTTCGTAATTTAAAGGATTACCGTCTTTATCTTTTTTATTTGCAGATCTATGCAAAAAAGCTTTGCGGTATATGCTTATTTTTTTAGGTTTAAAACCTAAAATGTGTGTTATTCCTAAAAAAAAATCCCCATCTTTTTTTGGATGGGAATTAAATATTTTGGAGATAAAACTCATTCTCTTAGTTTAATTTTTTAAAAATTACACAAGCATTGTGCCCACCAAAACCAAACGTATTGCTTAATGCAACGTTTACATCTCTTTTTTGAGCTTTATTAAGTGTAAGGTTTAACTTAGGGTCTATGTTTTCATCTACCGTT
Source organism: Cellulophaga omnivescoria (assembly GCF_001999725.1). Lineage (GTDB taxonomy): Bacteria > Bacteroidota > Bacteroidia > Flavobacteriales > Flavobacteriaceae > Cellulophaga > Cellulophaga omnivescoria. Next base: position 54,144 of record NZ_MDDP01000023.1, on the reverse strand, counting down.
TCATGGTTAATTGTAGGCGGTACAATACCGTGCTGCATTGCAAGTATAGAGGCAATTGCTTCTATTGCACCGGCAGCTCCTAACAAGTGACCCGTCATAGACTTTGTAGAGTTTATGTTAATATTATGTGCGTGTTCGCCAAAAACTTTGCTAATAGCTTTTAATTCTGCAACATCTCCTAAAGGTGTAGATGTACCGTGAGTGTTAATTGCGTCTACATCTTCTGGTTTTAAGCCAGCATCTCTTAAGCAGTTTTCCATAACACGTACAACACCTATACCTTCTGGGTGTGGTGCTGTCATATGGTAGGCATCACTAGATAAGCCGCCACCTGCTACTTCTGCGTATATTTTTGCGCCTCTGGCAACAGCGTGCTCATATTCCTCTAGAACTAAAGCTCCAGCTCCTTCGCCTAAAACAAAACCGTCTCTGTTAGCGTCAAAAGGTCTTGATGCCGTTTCTGGACTATCATTTCTAGTAGATAATGCGTGCATAGCGCCAAAACCACCCATACCTGCAATAGTAACAGCAGCCTCACTACCACCTGTAACAACAACATCACAATGGCCAAGGCGTATAGTGTTTAATGCGTCTATAATTGCATTTGCAGAAGACGCACATGCAGACACAGTAGTATAGTTTGGCCCCATAAAACCGTGTTTAATAGATATGTTTCCTGGTGCTATATCAGCAATCATTTTTGGTATAAAGAAAGGGTTAAACCTTGGTGTGCCATCTCCTTCAGCAAAGTTAAGTACTTCATTCTGGAAAGTTTCTAAGCCACCAATACCAGCTCCCCAAATTACGCCTACTCTAAACTTATCTAGAGCGTCTAAATCTAATTTAGAATCAGCTATTGCTTCATCTGCAGAGACCATAGCGTATTGAGCAAACTTGTCTAATTTACGTGCTTCTTTTCTATCAAAAAAATCTGCAGGATTATAGTTTTTTAATTCGCAGGCAAATTTTGTTTTAAATTTTTCTGCATCATAATGGGTAATAGGGGCAGATCCGCTTCTTCCATTTACTAACCCATCCCAGTATTCTTCTATGTTATTGCCTATAGGCGTTAAAGCTCCTAGACCTGTAACTACAACTCGCTTTAATTGCATGAACTCAAATTTTGTTAAATCTATTAATTAGATATGTGTAAATTAAAAAAAAAAATCCATGCAGCAAGACTACCACATGGATATTTTTTTAAATCTTGTTCAAGATATAATAAATTACTTTGCTTCTTCTATATAACTTATTGCTTGACCAACTGTTGCAATGTTTTCTGCTTGATCATCTGGAATTTGAATATCGAATTCTTTTTCGAACTCCATAATTAACTCAACAGTATCTAAAGAATCTGCTCCTAAGTCGTTAGTAAAGCTCGCTTCTGTAACAACTTCGTTCTCATCAACTCCTAATTTGTCAACGATTATAGCTTTTACTCTTGATGCAATGTCTGACATAATAATTTTGTTTTAATAATTTTAATTGAAGGCAAAAATAAAAAACTTTGGTTTAAATACACCATTTGTCGTTAAAATGTGTCAATTTTTAATTTAATTTAATATTGAAGTGTTAATTTTACACCTCATTTTTTATTCAATAATTACCTTATTTGGCGCTCTATGAAACGTATTGTTCTACTTGCTTCTGGTTCTGGTTCTAATGTAGAGAACATAGCAAATTATTTTAAAGACAACCCTTTGGTTACTATTACCTGTGTACTTACTAACAAAAGAGATGCCAAAGTTATAGATAGGTGTAATAGATTGAATATTAGTTGCTTACACTTCAATAGAGAGTCGTTCTCTAAAACAGACTGCCTTTTAAACATTATTAAGGGTATGGAGCCAGATTTAATTATTTTGGCTGGTTTTTTACTTAAAATACCTCAAAAATTTGTCACAGCCTTTCCAAATAAGATTATAAATATACACCCAGCTTTGCTTCCAAAATATGGAGGAAAAGGAATGTATGGTATGCATGTGCACAATGCAGTTAAAAATAATAATGAGACCAAAACAGGTATCACTATTCATTATGTAAATGAAAATTATGATGAAGGAGCAATAATTTATCAGGCAGAAACAGAAATAAATAGTAACGATACTGCGGATAATATTGCAGCTAAAGTACATACATTGGAATATGAGCATTTTCCAAAAGTGATAAATCAACTTTTATCAAACTAAATGGGAAAAGGAAAATTTTATACAGTTTGGAAAGGTAAAAAACCTGGAATTTATGATTCTTGGGCTGCTTGCAAAGCTGCTATTAATAAAGAAAAAGGCGCCCAGTATAAGTCTTTTCCAACTTTTGAAGCTGCAAAAAAAGCTTTTAATGGTAGTTATGATGATTATAAAGGTAAAAAAATTACTACAAGTTTGTCTGAAGCAGAGCTAGATAAAATAGGGCAACCAAATTATAACTCTATTGCTGTGGATGCAGCATCTAGTGGCAACCCAGGTGTTATGGAATACCGTGGTGTAGACACCCAAACCGCCAAAGAGCTTTTTAAACAAGGGCCTTTTAAACAAGGTACTAATAATATAGGAGAGTTTTTAGCTTTGGTACATGGTTTGGCATATCTTAAAAAAAATAATAGTAACCGTATAATTTATACAGACTCTAGAACAGCTATGAGTTGGGTGCGCAAAAAAAAGTGCAATAGTAAATTAAAAGAGTCTAAAAAAAATGAAGATGTTTTTGAGTTAATACGTAGAGCAGAAGATTGGCTAAAAACGAATACGTATACCACTATAATTGTAAAATGGGAAACTAAAGCTTGGGGAGAAATTCCTGCAGATTTTGGCCGTAAATAGTACTTTTTCTTGTTTTTATAAATTGATGTTCTATTGCTTCGGAATTGCTATTTCAAAAATGTATCTTTGCACCAAAATTAACTTATATGAGCAAATTGTTAATTGTGGGTACGGTAGCTTTTGATGCTATAGAAACCCCTTTTGGTAAAACAGATGTTATTCTTGGTGGTGCAGCAACGTACATAGCTTTAGCTGCGTCACAATTTAAAGTAAACTCTGCAATAGTATCTGTTGTTGGTGAAGATTTTCCTCAAGAACACCTAGACTTACTAAAGAGTAAAAATGTAGATTTATCTGCCTTAGAAATTGTAAAAGGTGGTAAAACATTTTACTGGAAAGGTAAATATCATAATGATTTAAATTCTAGAGATACCTTAGCTACAGAGTTAAACGTATTGGCAGATTTTAAACCAGTAGTTCCAGAAAGTTATAAAGAAGCAGATGTTGTTATGTTAGGAAACCTACACCCTAGCGTACAAATGAGTGTTATTGAACAAATGACAAAAAAACCAAAGCTTATTGTTTTAGATACAATGAATTTTTGGATGGATAATGCATTAGATGAATTGTTAAACGTAATTAAACATATAGATGTTATTACAATTAATGATGAAGAGGCTAGACAATTAACAGGAGAATACTCTTTAGTTAAAGCAGCTGCCAAAATACAAACAATGGGTCCAAAATTTGTTGTGATAAAAAAAGGAGAGCACGGAGCATTATTATTTAAAGATGATAATGTGTTTTTTGCACCAGCATTACCTTTAGAAGAAGTTTTTGATCCTACAGGGGCCGGAGATACTTTTGCAGGTGGTTTTTCTGGATATATAGCTGCATCTGGTAATGTGTCTTTTGATAATTTAAAAAGTGCAATTATTCATGGCTCCAATTTAGCATCTTTTTGTGTAGAGCGCTTTGGCACAGAGCGTATGGAGAAGTTAGAGAAAACAGAAGTAGATAAAAGACTGCGTCAGTTTGCAGAATTAACCCAGTTTAACATAGAATTACAATAATTACAAGCCCATTTATGGGCTTTTTTTAATATCAATTTATAAGAAATGAGTGACGCCATTAAACACGAATGTGGAATTTCTATGATTAGGCTGTTAAAGCCCTTAGAGTATTACAAAGAAAAGTACGGTACAGCTTTTTACGGAGTAAATAAAATGTACTTAATGATGGAAAAACAGCATAACCGTGGACAAGACGGTGCAGGTTTTGCCAGCATTAAATTAGATATGAAACAAGGGGAGCGTTACATGAGTAGAGTTCGTTCTGCTCAAAGTCAGCCAATACAAGATATTTTTGCTCAAATTAATGACCGTATAAACTCTGCTTTACAAGAAAACCCAGAGTATGTAGACAATGTTGCTTTGCAAAAAAAACACATACCTTATATAGGAGAGGTGTTATTGGGGCACGTACGTTATGGTACTTTTGGTAAAAATAGTATAGAAAGCGTACACCCGTTTTTAAGACAAAACAATTGGATGCACAGAAACTTAATTGTTGCAGGGAACTTTAACATGACAAATGTTAATGAGCTTTTTGACAATTTGGTGCAAATTGGCCAACACCCAAAAGAAATGGCAGATACGGTAACTGTTATGGAAAAAATAGGTCATTTTTTAGATGATGCCGTAGCAAAACTGTACAAACAAATTAAAAAGGAAGGCTTTACTAAATTAGAAGCTTCACCAATTATAGCAGAGCGTTTAAACGTAGCTAAAATTCTTAAAAAAGCAGCCAAAAACTGGGATGGTGGTTACGCAATGTCTGGTTTATTGGGTCACGGAGATAGTTTTGTTCTTAGAGATCCTGCTGGTATTAGACCTGTGTATTATTATAAGGATGATGAGGTTGTTGTTGTTGCATCAGAGAGGCCAGCAATACAAACAGTATTTAATGTTCCTTTTCAAGAAATAAAAGAACTAGAACCAGGACACGCCCTTATAGTTAAAAAAAGCGGTAAGGCAAGTATTAAGCAAATATTAGAACCAGTAGAGCGCAAAGCTTGTTCTTTTGAGCGTATCTATTTTTCTAGAGGCAGTGATAAAGAAATCTATAAAGAGCGTAAAGAATTAGGTAAGTTGCTGTTTCCGCAAATATTAGAATCTATAGATGGTGATATTAAAAATACTGTTTTTTCATACATTCCTAATACAGCAGAAACTTCTTTTTATGGTATGGTTAAAGAGGCTCAAAACCACTTAAACCGCAAAAAGGAAGAGCAAATTTTGTCTATAGGAAGAAAAATTACATCTGAAGAATTACATGAAATTTTGGAAGTTAGACCACGCATAGAGAAAGTGGCTATTAAAGACGCTAAATTAAGAACCTTTATAACACAAGATAGTAGTAGAGATGATTTGGTTGCGCACGTTTACGATATATCATACGGATCTGTAAAAAAGGGAGATAACCTTGTTATTATAGATGATAGTATTGTACGTGGTACAACGCTTAAAAAAAGTATTTTAAAAATATTAGATAGGTTATTACCAAAAAAGATTGTAGTTGTTTCTTCTGCACCTCAAATAAGGTATCCGGATTGCTATGGAATAGATATGGCTAAACTAGAAGACTTTATTGCCTTTAGAGCTGCCTTAGCATTACATAAAGAAAATAACTCTATGGATATTGTTAAAAGTATTTATGAAAAATGCTTAACACAAGTAAATAGGCCCGATAAAGAGGTTGTAAACTTTGTAAAAGAGTTTTATAAACCCTTTACTGCAAAGCAAATTTCTAAAAAAATTGGAGAATTACTAAGCTCCTCAGAAATTAAAGCTGAAGTAGAAATTATATACCAAACTGTAGAGAGCCTACATGAAGCTTGCCCTAAAAACTTAGGAGATTGGTACTTTACAGGAGATTACCCAACTCCAGGAGGTAACAGGGTGGTTAACAGAGCATTTATTAACTTTTATGAAGGTAAAAGTGAACGTGCGTATTAAATAGTATCGATGAAATGCATATAATAGTGTATTTTGTCGGTAATATATGCGTTTTACCTTTTTTATAGCGCTAAAGGGTGTACACATAACTAATTTTGTGAAAACCATAGCATAAGTAGGTTAAGTTCATGGTAAAATTTGGGGAAAAGGTGGAGGAAACTCCGCCTTTTTATTTTTTATGCAGTGTCATTCATCGGATTATATGTAGTTAAACTGATGAAATGGGCGTTAATCCGATACTTTAGGAACTAGATATAAACTTAAGTTATCTTTGCCGTACCATAGCATAAGTAGGTTAAGTTCATGGTAAGATTTGGGGAAAAAGGTGGAGGAAACTCTACCTTTTTATTTTTAACTACTTTCCTGAAATTCAATTCCTTTTAATAAATATATAAAAAACACTTAGTCTAGTAAACTCTTTAGTTTAACTAATATTGTTTATTGCATTATATAATTAATATACATTTGTTATCACCATAGCATAAGTAGGTTAAGTTCATGGTAAGATTTGGGGAAAAAGGCGAAGGGAACTTCGCCTTTTTATTTTATACCATATTTGTAAATTCTTTTCTTTTAGTTGTTTCCAACTTACTCATTATTAATACTTTTTAATTATAATCATTTTTTTTACAACTAATACTCTAGTAATCCGATAGTTATATGTGTATTGTTAATTTTTGTTTAATATTTCATAATTAGTAAGAAAATATTTACTAATATTGTGTTAACTAATAATCAATAAAATATTAATTATGAAAAACTTAAATTTTAAAAGAACCTACCTATTAGGGTTAACTTTTGTCGCAGTTTTACAGTCTTGTTCTAAAGATACTGAGACCTTTGAGGCAGAAACAGAAGTTGCAGAAGTAAAAGAATTAGCTATTGCTGAAGCTTTTGAAGATGAGTTGCATGAATGTGGTTATGTAGATCGTAACTGGAGTAGTACTGCTTATTTAAGCAGTTCAATAGGTACATCTTCTGAGACAAACTTTATGCAAACTCAAAATTCTAGAATAGCAGCAGTATGGGGAAGGCCAGCAGTACCTTTAAGTTTTGTAAAAGACAACTCCAATCCTAACTCTACTTATAACGCAATATCTTATGGTAGTGGTAAAATTTATTACGGAGAGGCAATTTACAATGCAGCAAAGGCTCAAGGTCAAATAGCTAATGTAATGATTTTGGCACATGAGTTTGCGCACCAATTACAATTTACTTATGGTTACCCATCTAAAAATGAGTCTACAGCAAGAGCTGCAGAATTAGAGGCAGATGGTATGGCTGGTTACTATTTAAGAAGACCTAATGGATATAATAAAACCAGTTTTTCTCAAATTGCAACTGCTTACGAGTTTGCAGCGTCTATTGGCGATAACAACACAACAAGTCCAGGGCACCACGGCAGAAATTACCAAAGACGATCTGCTGTTAGGTTAGGTTTTTTATTAGGAGCTTACGATTTAAACGCAGCTAGTTTTGACTATAATTTCTTTTATTATTACAATGGGGTTTTAAATGGTTCTTACAAGCAAGAAAAATCTGAATTTTTTAATCCAGAGTTAGATAAGTATATACGTTCTTACGCTAAAGAATTGCAAAATATTAGAAGCGGAGAAATGACAGATGATGAATATTTTAATCTAGATTAAAAATTTATGAACACCTACTTTAGTATAATTTTTTAATTAGCACTAAAATTTTAACAAAACTATGGGATTTTTGAGTTGAATTTCTAGTTGGTTTTTGGAGAAAAGACGAAGGAAACTTCGTCTTTTTGTTTGCTTGTAATCAAGCTATTAGGGTGCATTTCATCGATGTTATTTGCAAAATAATGTATTATTGTGTTAATTTTTTTGCAGATTTTTTTTTTTATTAGACACAATACCAGTAATTTAGCAGAGCCATAGCATAAGTAGGTTAAGTTTATGGTAAGATTTGGGACGAAAAGGGTGGAGACTTCTCTGCCCTTTTCTATTTTATAAAATTTTGTAAATAAAAAACATAAAAAAAGCCGCTCTAAATTAAGAGCGGCTTTTTTGTTTTTAAGTGTATTATTTTATTTGTTACTTGCGTATAGCTCAGCTACTTTTTCCCAATTTATTACATTAAAAAAACCACCAATATAGTCAGGTCTTCTGTTTTGGTAATTTAAGTAATAAGCGTGTTCCCATACGTCTAATCCTAAAATAGGAAAACCGCCACAGCCAACACCTGGCATTAAAGGATTATCTTGGTTTGGAGAAGAACAAACTTCTACTTTACCACCTTTATGTACACATAGCCAAGCCCAACCAGAACCAAATCTAGTTGCTGCTGCAGTAGAAAAAGCTTCTTTAAAAGCATCAAAAGAACCATATGCATCGTTAATTGCTGTTGCTAATTCGCCTGTTGGCTCACCACCACCGTTTGGCGACATAACTTCCCAAAAAAGTGAGTGGTTGTAAAAACCACCACCATTGTTACGTACAGCACCATTGCTCATATCTAAATTAGTTAAAATATCTTCTATAGATTTTCCTGCTAAATCTGTACCTTCAATAGCACCATTAAGTTTAGTAGTATATCCGTTGTGATGTTTTGTATGGTGTATTTCCATAGTTCTAGCATCAATATGTGGTTCTAACGCATCATATGCGTAAGGTAATTTTGGTAATTCAAAAGCCATAATTATATCTATTTTTAAGTTAAAAAAATGTCGTAGCTCAAATTTACAATATTCTATGGCATTTTCCATAACGTTTGTGTTAAGAACATTGTAATATTATGTAATTTGCAGCTAAAAACTTCTTGGAAACTTCGCCTTACAAAATATACAGTGCATCTGCAGGTTCTGGTAAAACGTATACCTTGGCCAAGGAATACCTTAAAATAATTTTAACTTCTGCAACAGCTAAAAGTTACAGACAAATATTAGCCATTACATTTACAAATAAAGCTGTTAATGAAATGAAGCAGCGAATTTTAGATAATTTGCATGCTTTTAGTAAAATTGATGAAGAGAATAAACCATCAGACTTATTTTTAGATGTTGCTAAAGAACTAAATGTTTCTGCCGAAGAGTTGCAAATAAGAGCTAAACAAGTACATAAAAGTATACTACACAATTATGCTTTTTTTGATATAAGTACCATAGATAAGTTTACACACAGGCTTATTAGAACCTTTGCAAAAGATTTAAAAATACCACAGAATTTTGAGGTAGTTTTAGATATAGAACTGTTGTTGTCTGAAGCTGTAGAAAGATTGCTTGCCAAAGCAGGTACAGACAAACTTTTAACCAACACATTATTAGAATTTACTTTTGAAAAAATTGATGATGATAAAAGTTGGGATATTACAACAGACTTAAATAAAGTTGGTAAAATGTTGTTTAATGAAAACAACATAGAGCATTTAAAAGGCTTTAAAACTAAAAGTATAACTAATTTTTTAGATCTTAAAAAAACACTTACTTCTACCATTAAAAAGTTAGAAGAAACAGCTAAACAAAAAGCCAATACTGTTGCTGTTTTAATAGAAACAGAAGGTATAGATGTTGCAGATTTTCCTAGACAGACACTTCCTAATCACTTTAAAAAAATAGTTGATGGTGAATTTGGTTTACTAAAATTGTATAATAATAAATTAGGAGAAAATTTACAGGATGGTAAAATTTTTAAAGCCACAGTAAAAAATGCCCCAGACCACATAGCTCCTATGCTATTAGAAATTTACAACAGTGTAAAAAATACTATTTACCAAAGGGCAATGTATAAAAATGTATACGCTAACATAGTGCCGTTAACTGTTTTAAATGAAATACAGAAAGAAATTAATGCTATTTGTAAAGAGAGAGACCAATTAACTTTAGCATCTTTTAATGCCATAATTTCTAAAGAAATAAAAAATCAGCCTGCTCCTTTTATATATGAACGTTTAGGAGAAAAATACAGACACTATTTTGTAGATGAGTTTCAAGATACATCAGAACTACAATGGCAAAACTTAATACCGTTAATAGGTAATGCTCTGGAGAGTTTAGATGACTATGGTAAAAAAGGATCATTATTGTTAGTTGGTGATGCCAAACAGGCAATATATAGATGGCGTGGTGGTAAAGCAGAACAATTTATACAGTTAACAAATAAAAAAGAATTGCCATATGTTCTAGAGCCGCAAACAACAGAATTACCTAAAAACTATAGGAGCTATTCAGAAATAATTAATTTTAATAATAATTTTTTTACCGCTACAAGCAAGCTGTTAAACAACACAGCTTATGCAGATTTATATGTTTCCGGTAACAAACAAGAAATAAATACGAAAACAGGCGGTTTAGTAGAGCTGTCTTTTATTCCTAATGAAAAAGAGGAGCAAGATAACGACTTATACTGTGAGTCGGTTTTAGAAAAAATTGTAATATTAACCACAGAAAAAAAATACAACTATAAAGATATTTGTATTTTGGTACGCTCTAACAACCACAGTTATGTGTTGGCAGATTTTTTAACCTCTAAAGAAATTCCTGTAATATCATCAGAATCTCTGTTGCTAAAGAGTAGTGAAAAGGTAAGTTTTTTATTAAACCTTTTAACCTATAGCACGCAGCCAAAAGATAAAGATACAGCTTATGAAATCTTATATTATTTAGCTGAAAAAGATGTGAATACCCATCAGTTTATACAAGAACATTTAAATAGTTTAGATGAGTTTTTACTAGAACATTATGGTTTTGCAATAGATAAGTTAAAACAACTATCTGTTTTTGATGCTTTTGAAAAAGCTATTCATCAATTTAAGTTAGCAGAAGCATCAGACGCATACCTTATTAGCTTAATGGATGAGGTTTTAGATGTAGAACAAAAAGACGGTGTTAGCGCGCAAACCTTTTTAACTTTTTGGGAAAAGAAAAAGGATAAATTGTCTTTAAAGGCACCAGACAATATAAATGCTGTTCAAATAATGACAGTACACAAATCTAAAGGTTTAGAGTTTCCTATTGTAATTTTTCCGTTTGCCAATTCATTAATGTATGGTAATAACGAAAAAATATGGTTACCAGTAGATCCGGAGCAGTTTAATGGCTTTTTCGAGGTGTTAGTTTCCAAAAAGCAAGAAATGGAAGAATATGGAGATATAGCAGCATCATTGTATTTAGATGAGCACAGTAAACAAGAGTTAGATGCTTTTAATGTTTTATATGTAGCATTAACTAGGGCTGTAAAGGCACTTTATATAATAACTAAAAAAGAATTAAGCACAAAAGAAGAACCAAACATGAAAAGGTACTCTGGTATGTTTATTAAATATTTACAGCAATTAGGTCTGTGGTCAGACACACAATTACAATATAGTTTTGGTAACTTACAAATTGCAGAACAAACTACAATAAAAGCAGAAAAGTTAAACCATATACACTACCAATACTCTACCAAAGACAGACCAAGTTTTAAAATTTTAACTAAATCTGGTACGTTATGGGAAAGTGGTAGAGACGTAGCTTTAGAAAAAGGAAATCTTATACATCTATTATTAAGTTATATAAACACGGTAAAAGATATAGATAAAGCTATAGCAATATTAATTAGAGATGGGCATTTAACTTCTTTGGATGTTGAAACAACAAAACAAAAAGTGCTTACTATTTTAGAGCATCCAGAATTAGCTATGTATTATAAAGAAGGAAATATTGTTAAGAATGAAAAGGATATAATTACAGCAGAAGGATTACTTTTGCGCCCAGATAGAGTTGTAATTAACACAAATAATGAAGCAACTGTTATAGATTACAAAACAGGTGTGCCAAATAGCAGCTACCACCAACAAGTAAATAGTTATGCTTATGCTTTAGAAGCTATGGGATTTAAGGTAGTGTCTAAAGTAATAGTATATATAAATGATAACATAACTCCAGAATTTATAAGTTAAAAATTATGTACGGAAAAATTAAAGAACACTTACAGGAAGAACTAGACGCTATAAAAGAAGCAGGTCTATATAAAACAGAGCGTATAATAACGTCTCCACAAGATGCTGTTATAAAAATATCTACAGGAGAAGAAGTAATAAACTTTTGTGCAAACAATTACTTGGGTTTATCTTCTCATCCAGATGTTGTGCAAGCAGCAAAAGATGCTATGGATACACACGGTTTTGGAATGTCATCTGTACGTTTTATTTGTGGTACACAAGATATACATAAAGAGTTAGAGCAAAAAGTAGCTAATTTTTATGGTACAGAAGATACCATATTATATGCAGCAGCTTTTGATGCCAACGGAGGTGTTTTTGAACCTATATTAACAGCAGAAGACGCTATAATATCAGATTCATTAAATCATGCTTCAATTATAGATGGTGTACGTTTATGTAAAGCAAAGCGATATAGATATGCTAATAATGATATGGCAGATTTAGAAAAGCAACTTAAACAAGCTAATGAAGACGGATCTAGGTTTAAAATAATAGTTACCGATGGTGTTTTCTCTATGGATGGTTTATTAGCGCCACTAGATAAAATATGCGACTTGGCAGATAAGTATGATGCATTGGTAATGATTGATGAATGCCACTCAGCAGGATTTATAGGGGAAACAGGTCGCGGAACACTAGAAGAAAAAGGAGTTTTAGACCGTATAGACATCATTACAGGTACCCTAGGTAAGGCATTAGGTGGAGCTATGGGAGGCTATACCACGGGTAAAAAAGAAATTATAGAAATTTTAAGACAACGCTCTAGGCCATATTTATTTTCTAATTCCTTAGCTCCTGCAATTGTAGGTGCATCTATTAAGGTTTTTGATATGCTAGATAAAGACACAACCTTAAGAGACAAATTAGCAGAAAATACAGCATACTTTAAAAAAGGAATGAAAGCAGCCGGATTAGATATTATAGATGGAGACTCTGCTATAGTGCCAGTAATGCTTTATGATGCAAAGCTTTCTCAAAAAATGGCAGATATGCTATTAGAAAGAGGCATTTATGTAATAGGGTTTTTCTTTCCTGTTGTGCCAAAAGGTAAAGCAAGGATAAGAGTTCAGTTATCTGCTGCGCACAAAAAAGAGCATTTAGACCAAGCAATTGCAGCTTTCACCGAGGTTGGAAAAGAACTTGGTATCATTTAATTAAGTTAATTTTTTTATTAATTGTGTTAAAAAAAACAGCTGTTTGATTTTGTTAATAAATACTAACAACTTACATTTGCAGCTTACAAACACTTAAAACTTAAATTTTAAAGCATGAAAAATCTTAGCAAATTAATGGTTGTTGCCCTACTGCTAGTAGGTGTAAACAACATACAAGCGCAAGACGAAAATAATCCTTGGCAGATTAATTTTGGTGTAAACGCAGTTGATATGTACCCAACTAACGATGAGGATGCCCTTTACCCAACTGGAGAATTGTTTGATGAGTACTTCAATGCTACTGATCACTGGAACATTCTTCCTTCTATCTCTTATATTGGAGTTTCTAGATCTGTAGGTAATGGTTTCTCTGTAGGAGTTAGAGGTTCTTTAAATAGAATTGAAAACTTAGGAGACTGGTCAGCTGATGATCTATCTTACTACGGTTTAGATGGTGCTATTAAATATGCATTCTTAAAAAATACAACAATTGATCCTTTCGTAGAAATCGGTGGTGGTTATACTTGGGTTGATGAAATCGGTTCTGGTACTGTAAACGGTGGTGTTGGTGTTAACGTATGGTTCTCTGAGAACATAGGTTTAACATTACAAACTGGTTACAAGCACGGATTTGAAGATTACAGCGTTAAACATTTCCAACACTTAGCTGGTCTTGCTATCAAATTTGGTGGTGCTGATACAGATGGTGACGGTGTTTATGACAAAGATGATGCTTGTCCAGAAGTTGCTGGTTTAGAAGCTTTCAATGGTTGTCCTGATGCTGATGGTGATGGTATCGAAGACAGCAAAGATGCTTGTCCTAACGAAGCTGGATCTAAAGAAATGAACGGTTGTCCTGATGCTGACGGTGATGGTATTGCTGATAAAGATGATGCTTGTCCTAATGAAGCAGGTACTGCTGCATTAAACGGTTGTCCTGATGCTGATGGTGATGGTGTTGCTGATAAAGATGACAAATGTCCTTCTGAAGCTGGTCCTGCTGCAAACAACGGATGTCCTTGGGAAGATAAAGATAAAGATGGTGTATTAGACAAGGATGATAAATGTCCTGAGGTTGCTGGTACTGTTGCTAACAACGGTTGTCCTGAAGTAACTGAAGAAGTTCAAAAGCAATTAAACGATTACGCTAGAACTATCTTATTTGATACAGGTAAATCTTCTATCAAAGCTGAGTCTACTGCTGTTATGGTAGATATCATTACTATCTTAAAAGAGTACCCTAACGCTAAGTTTACTGTAGAAGGTCATACTGATAGTGTAGGTTCTGCTACTTTAAACCAGAAGTTATCTGAGTCTAGAGCTCTTTCTGTAAAAGAATTTTTAGTAGAAAAAGGAATTGGAGAATTTAGATTATCTGCTGTAGGTTACGGTGAAGATAAGCCAATTGCTACTAACAAAACTAGAGCTGGTAGAAAGCAAAACAGAAGAGTTGAAATCAACTTAGTAAAATAATAAGAGTTTAAAACTCTAATTTTATAGAAAAGGCTCCGCAATTGCGGAGCTTTTTTTATTTTTAACCCATGCAAAGCTTTTTAGAAGAAACATTACTTACTATTATTAATAAAGAAGGTTCATTAGAGAACCTTATTTTTGTTTTACCAAGTAAACGTGCAGGTACGTTTCTTAAAAATGCAATTTCTAAACACACCAAGAGTACTATATTTGCGCCAGAAATACTAAGTATTGAAGACTTTGTAGAAAACATATCTGGCTTGGCTTATGCATCTAATACACAGCAATTGTTTGAGCTATATAAGGCTTATACAACTACAGTTAAAGGAGAACAAGATACTTTTTACGCGTTTTCTAAATGGGGAACTACGCTACTACAAGATTTTAATGAAATTGATAGGTATTTGGTAGATACCAAAAAAATATTTTCACACTTAAATGCGGTACAAGAAATTAACCACTGGACAGTAGAGAAAGATAAAAGCACTATTATAACTAATTATATGGCTTTTTGGAACTCATTAGAGGCTTTATATAATGCTTTTAATGCTTCTTTAAAGCAAGACGGCTTAGGACACCAAGGCTTGGTTTACAGAGAAGCCTGTAATAATTTAGAAGCCTATATAAATAGCAAAAGCAAGCAAAAACATTTGTTTATAGGTTTTAATGCTTTAAATACTGCCGAAGAGTTAATAATACAATCCATACTAGAGAAAACTTCAGCTGAAATTTATTGGGATTTAGACGAGTATTTTTTTAATGACCCGGTGCATGATGCAGGTTTTTTTATCCGCCAATTTGGTAAACAATGGAATTATTTTAAAAATAAGCCGCTAAAGGTTACTAATGGTAATTATTTAACAGATAAAAATATTACTATTACGGGCGTACCCAAAAACGTATCACAGGCTAAATACATAGGTAGTATTTTAGGTAAATTGTACAATGATAAAAAAAGTATGTTAACTAATACGGCTGTTGTATTAGGAGATGAAACACTTTTAAATCCTTTAATAAATGCCATACCAGAAGAAATAAATGGTATTAACATAACAATGGGTTTCCCGTTACATAAATCGCCTTTAGAAAGCTTATTTTCACAGTTATTTGACCTTTATATACGTAAGGATGAAAAAGGTTGGTACTACCAACATGTAACAACTGTACTAAACCACCCATATATACAATTGTTGTTTGCATCAGAAGACAAAACAATAAATGCTGCAGATGTTATTTGTAATGAAATAAAAATAAGAAATTGGATTTACGTAGACGTAGCCAAACTGCAATTAATTAATAGTGGTACAAGTAATTTAGACTTACTTTTTTATAAGTCAAACTTAACTGTTCCTGTTTTTATTAAAAAATGCCTTACGCTTATTTTGGCCATTAAAGAAAAAATAAACGCAGAGGGTAACGGTTTAGAGTTAGAGTACTTATACAGATTTCACCAACTTTTTAATCAGCTAAACAATTTAGTTGTTAAATACCCATTTTTAAACGATTTACAGTCGCTCTTTGGCTTATATAAAGAATTATTATCTAGTGAAACATTAGATTTTAAAGGAGAGCCTTTAAAAGGCTTGCAAATAATGGGAATGTTAGAGAGTAGGAATTTAGATTTTGAAACCGTATTACTAACCTCTGTAAATGAAGGTATTTTGCCATCTGGTAAGTCTAACAATTCTTTTATTCCTTTTGATATAAAAAAAATGTACGGCTTGCCAACCTATAAGGAAAAAGATGCCGTATATACATACCATTTTTATAGGCTTCTACAACGTGCCAAAAATATACATTTGGTGTACAACACAGAGCCAGACGTTTTAGAAGGAGGCGAGGTAAGTAGGCTAATAAGGCAATTGTTAGCAGACAATAACATGTCACCATATATAACAGAAACTATTGCTTTTCCAGAAATTAAATCTCCCGTAAAAAAGGTTGTATCTATTAAAAAAGATGCAAACTTAATGGAATTAATTAAAGGTATAGCTGCTTATGGGTTTTCTCCAACATCATTATCTAATTATATAAGAAATCCATTAGATTTTTATAAAAAAAACATATTAAAAATTAATGAGTTAGAGGAAGTAGAAGAAACAGTTGCTGCTAATACCTTTGGTACAATTGTACATGAAACCTTAGACGAGCTATATAAGCCCTTTATTAATACATTTTTAGAAGTAGATAAATTAAAAGCACTATTGCCTAATATTAACAGCACAGTGCGCAAGCATTTTAATATACATTACCAGAACGTTAGCCTAGATCAAGGTAAAAACCTAATAGCTTACAACGTAGTATTAAAATATGTAGAGAATTTTATAAAAATTGAAATTGAAACTTCTAAAAAACATAAAATAAAAATTATAGGATTAGAACTGTCCTTAAAAACTGTAATTAATGTACCTGGAGTAAATTTTCCTGTTCATATAAAAGGAAAATTAGACAGAATAGATGAAATAGATGGTGTTTTACGTGTTATAGACTATAAAACAGGTAAAGTAGAGCAAAAAAATCTTAATTTAAGTACTTGGGAAGATATTGTAGAGGAGTATGATAAAAGTAAAGCTTTTCAATTACTGTGTTATGCATATATGTATAACTATGCAAAACCTATTGATAAAGTACAAGCAGGAATCTTTTCTTTTAAAAATATAAAAGCTGGTATATTAAAGTTTTCAGACAATAAAAACACTATAATTACGCAAGATACTTTGCATAAATTTACACAAGAATTGCATAAATTAGTAGGTGCAATTTGTAATTCTGATGAACCATTTGTAGCAAAAGAGATTAAATAAGATAACCGTGCATTTCATCGGGTTTTCCTGCGTTTTAAAGGGGGTTTCAGATGTTGGTTAAATGTGCAAATTTATCCACCTACAGAAAACTACCATTCATCTACACTAAATTACTATTCAACTTTACAATAAAATTTAATTAAAAATGAGATATTACATTTGCAGATATAAAATCTAGAACTATGAATATTTTATTTATTGAAGATGACATGATCGAGACAATGAAGCTGAAGAGAACCATCTCCAAACTTCAATTAAAACATAATATCACCGAAGCAAAAAACGGTGAGGAAGCTCTAGATATACTACAATCTGGCAATACATTACCAGATATAATTTTATTAGACCTAAATATGCCAAGGATGAGTGGCATAGAATTTTTAAGTGTTTTAAAAGCAGATGAAAAGCTTAGATTTTTACCAACAATAGTTTTAACCACATCAGAAAATAGAGCAGATTTGCTAGAGTGTTATAAAATAGGAATTGCTGGTTATGTAATAAAACCTCTAAAATATGAGGAATATGAAACTAAGTTACAAAGCGTTTTAAACTACTGGGACAACAATGAACTAGTAAAAGGCTAGTAATTTTAACAGCTTTCACAACAAAAATTACAGTCTAGGTATCCTTTTTCTTACTTTTACAACTCTAAATGTCTAGTTATGAAAGGAGTTGTATTTACAGAATTTTTAGAAATGGTGGAGTCAAAGTTTGGATTAGAAACTGTAGACACTATAATTGAAAATTCTAATTTACCATCAGAAGGAATTTATACCTCTGTTGGAACGTATAATTTTAACGAAATGGTAAGTCTTATTACCAGTTTAAGCTCTGAGGTAAAAACACCTGTAGGAGATTTAATATATGCTTTTGGTTTATTTTTATTTGATGGCTTAGCCAAAGCACATCCAGATGTTATAAAAAGTTATAGCTCACCGCTAAGCTTAATTTACTCTATAGAAGACCACATACACGTACACGTTAAAAAACTATATCCTGACGCAGAATTACCTACGTTTAAAATTTTAGAAAAGACAGATACTTCTATTTCTATGGTATATTCTTCTAGTAGAGGATTATACCAACTTGCACACGGTTTAATTGAAAAATCTTTTGAACATTTTAATAGTAGTGCAACAGTTACATACAAACTTTTAAATGAAAACGGTACTGAAGTAAAATTTGACATTACCCAGAATGGATAGTAACAAAGAAATTTTATTACTTAAAAAGGCGTTAGAAAGACAAAAAAAAGCAAGATTACAAGCAGAAAAAATATTAGAAGTAAAATCTAAAGAGCTTTTTGATACTACCCTACACCTTAAACAAGCTAATAATAAATTAGAGAACTTATTAACAGAAACTACCTCTCAATTAGATGGTGGTTTTGTTAATATTATAGACCCATACGTTGTTATGGATCTAAGCTTTAATGTTGTTAACATGAATAATTCTGCACGAGAATTTTTAGGCTATGATAATACTAAAGAAACAATTAACCTGCCAAAGTTAGTACACCCAGATTTTGTACAGTATACAATAGAGTCTTTTAAAACATTAATGCAGATAGGTACATTAAAAAATTATAGATCTAAAATTATTACTAAAGATGGTACGCGTAAATGGGTGCAAATAAACACCAGTGTAATTTATGATAAGCACCAAAAACCAATAGGAGCCCAAGGTATTATTAGAGATATTAGTAAAGAAACAGAAATTAAAGAAATGCTAAGTGAGCAAAAAAGGCAATTAGATATAATTGTAGAAAACTCACCACTAGGTATTGTACTTACTGTTAATGATGAAATAATAAAGTGTAACGCCACATTTACCGCCCTATTAGGTTACCCAGAAAATGTAACAAATAAACTAAAACTGTCAGACATATCGGAATCTGAGGATGAAGTAATAACAAAAAAGTTAGAGTCTGATTTAAATGCTGGTTTAATAGATAATTATTCTACCGTAAAAAGATTTTTTAAAAAAAATGGAGCTCAAATTTTAGCTAAAACAAGTATAAGTGCTGTTAAAAACAACGAAGGTAAAGTAGAGTACCAAGTTTGTGTAATTGAGGATATTACTAAAGAGCGCCAAGCAGAGGAAAAAATAAAAGCAGAAAAAGAAAAGTACAGAGGTATTATTGCTAATATGAATTTAGGTATGGTAGAAGTTACCATAGATAATGAAATTCAACTTGTAAACCAGAGCTTTTGTAAAATGAGTGGCTACTCTAAAGATGAACTTTTAGGAGAAGATGCTGTTGAAATTTTGAAGATTAAAAACTCAGAGAAAATAGAAAAGAAATCTGAAAATAGGTTAAAAGGAATCTCAGACTCCTATGAAATTAAAATAAAGAATAAAAAAGGAGAAACAAGGCACTGGCTTGTTAGTGGCGCTCCAAATTATAATGAAGAAGGCAAGGTAGTAGGTTCTATAGGTATACATTTAGATATTACAGAGCAAAAAGAATTAGAGCTACAAAAGGAGCAATTATTAAAAGAGCTTAAAATTAGTAATGATGGTTTGCAAGAATATGCCCATATAGTGTCTCATGATCTAAAATCTCCGTTGCGCAGTATTAGTGCGTTAGCTACGTGGACTTATGAAGATTATAAAGATGTTTTAGATGAGGCAGGTGTGCAAAACCTAACATTAATGCAAGAAAAAGTTGCATTTATGGACAAGCTAATTCACGGAATTTTAGAATACTCTACAGCTGGTAGTGCACAAATGTCTACCAGTAAAGTAGACCTAAATACTGTTATAACAGACATTAAAGAAAGTATTTATATTCCAGAGCATGTAGCAGTTGTTGTGCCTAAAAAATTACCACTTTTAAATGCAGATAGTACAAAAATGCACCAATTATTTCAAAATATTATTGGCAATGCCGTAGTACACATAGAAGCAGAAAAGGGTTTGGTTCAGGTGCTTTTTAAAGAAGAACCAGAGTACTGGCAATTTTGTATTGAAGACAATGGTGTTGGCATCCCAGAAAAATTTCACAAAAAAATATTCGAGATTTTTCAATCAATAGGAGATAATGAACGTTCTACAGGTATAGGTTTATCAATTGTTAAAAAAATTGTAGACCGTTATGAAGGTAAAGTATGGGTAGAGAGTGAGCTTGGGAAAGGAACAAAATTCTTTTTTACGTTAAAAAAAGATCTAGAAAATTAATTTTTAGTTATGAAAATAGTACAAGCAAAAAAAGAAAAAGGCGCAAATTTTATTTTTATAACCGATAAAAAAAAATTGGAAAATCCTTTAGTTTTAGTCTTCGGTAATAGGTTATTACTAGAAGAAGAAAACCTATATGAAGAAATTAAAGAAATGTTTCCTAACGGAAATATTGTTTTTGGGAGTACTTCAGGAGAAATAGTTGGAGATAAAGTGTGGGAAAATACTATAGTTTTAACTGCCATAGAGTTTGAAAAATCTTCTTATTTGGTAAAAAGTAAAAACGTTAAAGATTTTAATTATAATGAGCTAGACTTAGGGTCTAACCTAATTGAAGAGTTTCCTAAAAAAGATTTAAAACACATTTATATAATTTCTGAAGGAAGTACGGTAAATGGCAGTGCTTTAATAGAAGGAATAGAAAAGGAAAAACACATAACTATTGGTTTGTCTGGTGGTTTGTGCGGAGATGATGACAGGTTTGAGAAAACACTTGTATCTTATAACAGCAAACCTAAAGAAGGCGAAATTGTGGCTATAGGTTTTTATGGTAAAACATTAGAGATTACTAGCGCAAATTATGGTGGCTGGACCGGCTTTGGTCCAGAACGTATTATAACCAAATCTAAAGGTAATATTTTATATGAACTAGACGGTAAACCAGCATTAGACCTTTATAAAAAGTATTTAGGAGATAAAGCTAAGGAGTTACCAAAATCTGCATTATTATATCCATTAAGTGTTAAAACTAATGATGACGCACAGCCCATTGTGCGCACTATTTTAAATATAGATGAAGACACAAATACAATGATATTAGCTGGTGATGTTCCGCAAGGTTCTACAGTACAATTAATGATGTCTACTGTAGATGATATTGCAGAAGGAGCAAGTATTGCAGCAAAATATGCTACTAGAAATAGAGAACATACTGCGCAATTAGCATTACTAGTAAGTTGTATTGGTCGTAAACTAGTTATGGACCAAAGAACTGAAGAAGAGGTAGAAGAAGTTCTAGATGTAATAGGCAATCAGGCTAAAATTATAGGGTATTACTCTTACGGAGAAATGGCTCCTTTTGAGGGTAACAATGCGTGTATGTTGCACAACCAAACAATGACTTTAACTTTAATAAGCGAGTAATGCATTCACTTTTAAAAAGACAAATACGTAAAAATTTGCCAGAGGAGTTAAAAGGTAATCCTAATTTAGAAAAGCTTTTTAATGCAATTGAAAAGTCTTACGATGATTATGATGATAAAATTGCAATGATACAGCGTGCAACTACCATAAGTGCACAAGAGTTAAAGGCTGCAAATATAGAATTAGCACAAGAAGCACAACAACAAAAAAAAACATTACAAGCCTTAGAGCAAGCAGTTAATAGTCTTAACTTAAATTTAGATAACGCAGAAAATATAGTACATTCTAAAAACAATATAGTTAGTGCACAAAAATTAGCTCAGCATATTAGTAAACAAGCAGAGTATATTGCTCAAGTAACTAAAGAAAAAGATAAATTAGTTAAAGACTTAGAGGAGCAAAATAAATCTTTAAACAATTACGCCCACGTAGTTTCCCATGATCTTAAGTCTCCTATGCGTAATATTAATACGCTTATGAGTTGGATTGTAGAAGAGGAAAAACACAAGTTTACAGTAGATAGTCTTAATAATTGCGATTTAATATCTCAAAACCTGGTAAAAATGGATAATCTTGTTAGTGGTATTTTAAAGCATGCAACAATAGGTAACAATGAAGAGTCTAAAAGCAACGTAGATATTTCATCACTTTTAAAAGAGATAAAGAGCACTATTTATATCCCTAAAAACGTTACTGTAAAAGTAGCAGAAAATTTACCTACCTTATTTTTAGATAAATATAGATTAGAGCAACTTTTCATGAACCTACTAACTAATGCCATTAAGGCAACAGAGTATCTAGAACGCGGTATTGTTACTGTAGATGTTACAGATAGTGATAATTTTTGGCAATTTAGTATTACCGATAACGGAAAGGGAATACCAGAAAAATATTTAAATAAAATATTTGAAATGTTTAAAAAGTTAGATAATGATGTAGAATCTAACGGAATAGGCTTGGCATTAGTAGAAAAAATTGTAACTTTCTATGGAGGTAAAATTTGGGTAGACTCCAAAGAGAATAAAGGAACAATATTTTATTTTACCATAAAAAAAGACTAATATGGAGCAGCCCAACCTAAATTACGTACATAAACTAGCAGATGGTAATACCGAATTTTTAAATCAATTTATAAGTATTATTAAAAGTGAGTTTCCAGATGAAAACCAAACATATATTAATGCTATTATGGCTAAAGACAATAAAGCCTCTGCAGAAATAGTACATAAATTAAAACATAAATTTAATATTCTTGGTTTAGAAAAGGCGTACGGTTTAGCAGTAACTTATGAAGAACAACTGTTAAAAGGTACTTATGATTTACATGATGAATTTAAATTGATTTTAGAAAGAATAACAACCTACCTAAAAACCATTTAAACTATGAATTGTATTATAGTAGACGACGAGGCAACAGCTAGGTTAATAGTTGCACAGCTTTGCTCTAACGTAAAAGAGTTAGAGGTTATAGACGCTTTTGGAAGTGCAATGGAGGCCATTAAATTTTTAAACCAGAATACAGTAGATGTTATTTTTTTAGATATACATATGCCAGGTTTTAGTGGTTTTGATTTTGTACAAACATTAAAAAATCCGCCAAAAATTGTTTTAACAACCTCAGATACTAATTTTGCTATTGAAGCATATGAATACGAGGCAATTGTAGATTATTTAGTAAAACCAGTAACTCAAGATCGTTTTAATAAATCTATACAAAAAGTAAAAGCTGCACTTGCAAAATCCCCAGAACCAGAAACGGTTTCTAATAACACTACTAATAGTAATAGCTCTTTAGGTGAAGAGCTTTATATTAATATAGATAGGCGTTTAATAAAAATTAACTTTAATGATATACAACTTATTGAAGCTAAAGGAGATTATATAGAGGTTAAAACAACAAAGGAAAACTACAGAGTGCGTAATACCTTAAAAAAAATTAAGGATAAGTTACCAGAAAAATTATTTTTACAAATACATAGGTCTTACATAATTAACTTTACTAAAATTGTAGATATAGAAGACAATAGTGTGCTTATTGAAAAAAATGTAGTACCCATTAGTAGATCTAACCGACCAGAATTAATGAGAAGATTAAACCTTTTATAAGTTTAAATACGAGTTAAAAGTTTGCCCTAAAAGTTTTTAGGGCTTTTTTTATTTTATGTTATATTGTTTTTTTAGTTTATCTAAAAACAAAGGCTTTTTTGTTAAATAGTATTTTAGCTTAATACCAATTTCCGTAAACTCAAATCCAGCAGCTGTAGCAGAAGCAATATTACTGTATTTACCATATACATCACCAATAAACCTCTCCGAAAATTTATGCGTTAAACCAGCTTCTGCTCTAAAAAGCGAACTGGCATTTTGTTCCTCTACATACTGCAAACCTGTTGCGGCACTAGCAAAGTAATTTGTTTTTTCATTTATTTTGCCTCTAACATCTCCAAAAAGTTCAAAAGCTTTATATGTTTCTGGACTAAAGTAAATTAACGGTAATTGGTCTTTAAATGTTAAGTATTGGTAGTTTACTCCAAATTTTAAAGCTGGTTTTTTTAACACATTGTAGTATAAAGAGGTAAAAAGTAAGTTTCTCTCATTATTATCTGTTTGTTGTGTATGTATAAATTGTGTATACCAACCTAGGTTAAAATTTGTGCTTAAATTGTACACTAAACTATAGTGGTTCATTACAATTTCTCTTTCAATAAGTTCTGCGTTAAAGCTTTGCACTTCTCTTTGGTAACCCAAATCTAAACTTAGAAAAGACAAAGGCTTAGTCTGTAATTTTGCTTGCAGTATAGGTTGGGTATAAGATGTGCTAGAAAACCTAGAATTATTAAACCCTGCGGAAGCTAATAAATTAGTTTTAGGCATTAACTTATACTCAACATCTGCTTGTACTAAATGTGCTGTTGCTTTATTGTTTGTGGTGGTATTTTCTGTTGTTCTATATTGGTAAGATACTGTTGTTTTAAATTTTGTAGATAACGGTACTATGGCAGATGTTTTTAAAGAAATAGCAGTGTTATCGCCATTATCAAATGTGTAGCTAAGCTGTTGTTCTGCAAATGGAGTGTAATTTTTATTTAATTTTTTTATAAGCCCAGTAGCATCTTTCTGTTTCGGAAAAATTTCTAATGTTTTATAAGTTGTAACATATGCAGGTACAATTTTATCAGAAGCAAATAAAGCATTTGCTTTACCTAAGTTACCATCAAAAGAAGTACTGTCATTAGATAGAATAGCATTATAGTTAGTAATACTTGTTTTAAATTTTGACGTATACATACCCAATGTTGCTTTTAAAGACCGTACCCAATTTCGGTTTGGATATTTTTCTTCTAATATTTCAATCTCTTTTCTGGCAGTTAAAAATTTATTATTCCAAATTAGGGCTTGTACATGTCGCTCACTACTTTTCTCTATAAGTTCAAAATCATCAAGATTTGTTGCTTTTTGTTTGGCGTTAATTGCTGTTTCTAGTGCTATTTTATCTTTTTCACCAATATGTTCTGCTAATGCAATACCAATTAAAGCTGTAACCGTATCTTTTGGCGTTTTTGCATATTGGTAATATGTGCTTTTTGCTTTATTTACTTCTTTGGTAATTAAGTAAATATTAGCCAAATTAAGTAGTGCATCCTTATCATCCTTAAAATCTTTAAGAATTTCTTTTAATAAAATTTCTCCTTTTTTATAATTTTGGTTATTAACATAGTAATTGGCGTAACCAAGCTTAATATATTTTTTAGATACTTTGGCACTATTATTATCTGGATCTACCTCTATAGCCTTATTAACCCACTTTAAAGCCTCTTTATATTCTTTTAAATTACTTAAGGTATTGGCATAACCTAGTATTGCGGCAAAATTTTCAGGGTTGTTTTTAACTAAATCTGCGTAAAGAGGTTTGGCCTCTTTAAACTCATTAGACCATAAAAAAGATTCATAATAATTTATTTGCACCTCAAAATCATTAGGGTGCTTTTCTAATAGCCCCTTAAATATGGTATTAGCAACCTTAGGCTCTCCGCTTAAACCTACAGCTCTACCATAACAAATTAATATTGTTTTGTTTGTAGGGTTTGCTTCTGCTAATGGTTTAAAAAAAGTTTTAGCCTCTTTAAAATTACCCTTTTCTAGCATTTTAAAACCAGGAGTTAGATCTTCTTGGGCATTAACAGTTACGGTTGCAAAAAGCAATAAATACATTATAAATTTCTTCATTATAAAAATGGTAGGGTTAGTACTACACTAATATAACGCATACAATCTGTATTTATTAGGCTTTTGGAATTTAATTATGAGGGAGTTACAAATTTAATTTAAAGATTAAAACTTACCATTCGTCTACAGTAAATAACCAACCGTCTACACTGGGCACTTTTTCCTTTTTTAATAAAAGATATTTGCTGTAACAAATCATGTAAACTTAACCTAAAACCCCAATATTATGGCATTACGTATAAATCAAATTAACAATTTTATGGAAGTAAAGGGCAACCTTAACTCTCAGAATATGAAAACACTTAAAAGCCATATAGACTATTACTTAAAAGGTAATGAAAAATTAATTTTATCTCTAGATAGTGTAACTAACATAATGTACTCTAGCGCAAAGCAGTTAGAGCAGTTGTACGTTAAAGTTGCAAAAAACAACAAAGTATTAGCTATTGTTGGACAGGAGAATAAAAAAATTGCTTCTATTATGGAAATGTCTAACACATCTTATATCTTAAGCAATGACCGCGTTTAGTTTTGTAAATAAAAAAATAACTCCAGAACAAATTTTTATGACAAGTGTACTTGTTGTAAATGGAGGTAACTACCTATATAATTTAGTACTAGGACGTATGTTAGGGCCAGCTGCTTTTGCAGATGCTGCATTACTAATAACATTATTGTTAGTGCTTTCTTTTGTAGGAATGACTTTTCAATTGGTGACTACTAAATTTAATATTTTATTTACTGGCAACCAATGGAAGGCTTTTGAAAATTACATGCAGAAATATGCAGTTATTTTTGGTGTTGCCATAGGAGCATTATTATTTTTATTTGCAAATAATTTACAGCAGTTATTTAATACAGAATCTGTAGCAATGTTTAGAGTATTTGCTGTAGGTATTCCTCTTTATTTTGTAATGTCTATAAAAAGAGGTAAGTACCAAGGAAAACAAAATTATACTAATTTATCTGTAACATATCAATCTGAAATGTGGAGCAGATTGTTAGTTACATTGGCTTTGCTATTATTGGTGCCAATGAACTCAGCTTTTTTAGTAGCTGTGGGTATAGTTGTCTCTTTTGTTTTTGGGTTAATGCCAATAAAATTTAAAAAAATATCTTTTGCAGCATCTAAGATTTTAACCTCAGAAAATAAAAAGAAAGTTACCACATTTATACTGCTTACAGCTGGTTATGAGCTTACACAAATTATTATAAATAATAGTGATGTGTTACTTGTAAAGCATTATTTTAATTCTTTAGATGCAGGACTTTACGCATCTTTAGCTTTAATAGGTAGAGTTGTGTACTTTGTAGCTTGGATGTTTGTAATGTTACTGTTGCCAGCAGTAATAGAAAAACGTAAAGAAGGAAAACGAACAGCTCCTGTTTTATTTAAATATGTAGGTTATATTAGCTTATTATCTGTAACTATAGTTGCCGTATGTTACCTTTTTCCAGAAACAATTATAACACTAATGTTTGGAGATGCATATTTATCAATGTCATCATTATTATGGCAATACGCACTAGCAACATCACTTTTTGCTATCTCTAATATTTTTGCTTACTATTTTTTATCTCTAGACTATTATGTGCCTGTAATATTATCAGGTGTGTTAGGGTTATCACAAATAGGACTAATAGTATTTTTTCATAGCAGTTTAGCTATGGTAGTACAATTACAAATTATAGTAATGTTAGCATTACTTTTTGCACAACTACTTTATTTTTCATCAAAAAGAAACATATAAAACTTACTTTTAATTTGGTTAGCATTCCCCCCAATTAAAGGCCTAAAACTTTTTAAGTTTTAGGCCTTTTGCCTTTAATAAAACCTCACATTTTTGTACGAATTTAGCTTCGTTTTTTTAACCGTAAATCAACAGTGTTTCTTTTATGGGTGTTAATCTATTTTTGTTAAAAAAACGTTAATCGCAGGGTGCTTTCCATTCGTCTACAGTAATTGGTATTTTACCTCTAAACAGCTATTAAATAAGGCTTTAAGACGGATATTTGTATAACAATTTATCCCAAATAAATTATTAAAACTTAACCTTATGAAATTAGCAATTGTAACAGCGTACCCACCAAGTAAAGTAACTTTAACAGAATACGGATACCACTTGGTAAAACATTTTAGACTACAAAAAGAAGTAACAGAAATAGTCTTAATTACAGACAAAACCAAAGAAGCAAAAGACCTTTCTTTTACAGAAGAAGGCTGTAAAATTACAGTTAAAGAATGTTGGAGTTTTAATAGCTACAAAAATGTTTTTGGTATCATGGGCGCAATTGCAGACACTAAGCCAGACGCAGTGTTGTTTAACCTTCAGTTTTTAAAATTTGGAGATAAAAAAGTACCAGCTGCGTTAGGTTTAATGTTACCATTAATTTGCAAATTAAAGGGTATACCAACAATATCTTTATTACACAATATTTTGGAGCAGGTAGATTTAGAAAATGCAGGAATAACCAAAAGCAGTTTTCTTAAAAAGGCATACAATTTTATTGGAGCTACATTAACTAAAGTAATTTTAGGATCAGATATTTTGGCGGTAACAATTAGTAAATATAAAACTATTTTAGAGGGTAAGTATAACTCTAGAAATGTCGCTTTAATTCCTCACGGAGCTTTTGAAACACCACCAGAACCAACATATGAATTACCAAAAGGACCTAAGCAAGTTATGGCTTTTGGAAAATTTGGAACTTATAAAAAAGTAGAAATTTTAATAGACGCAGTAGAAATTATTCGTAAGCGTACAAAACAAGATATAGAGATTGTAATAGCAGGTACAGATAGCCCAAACACACCAGGTTATTTAAATGAAGTGAGCAAAAAATATGAACACGTAGATCAACTAAGATTTACTGGTTATGTTGCAGAAGAGGATGTACCTGTTATTTTTAATGAAAGTGCTGTTGTTGTTTTTCCTTATACATCAACAACAGGTAGCTCTGGTGTTTTACACCAAGCAGGTAGTTATGGTAAAGCAGTTGCGTTACCAGACTTAGGAGACTTAAGTATATTAGTTAAGGAAGAAGGATATAAAGGTGAGTTTTTTGAGCCAGAAAGTGCAGAATCTTTAGCAGATGCAATAGAAAATATTATCACTTATGATGATTACCGTGAACAGTTAAGTAAAGCAAACTATAAAGCGGCTTGTTCTTTACCAATGTCTGATATTACACAAATGTATGTAGATTATTTTGCAGCAATACAAATGGCTAAATCAGGTAGCATAAGTATTGATACTATTATAGCAGAAAGAGAAAAAGAAAGAGAGATGGAGAAAGAAAGAGAAGCAGTAGAGCTTTTAGTAAAATAAATTATGGTGAGGTTAAGCCAAAAAAGGGGAACAGTATGGTTAGCTGTTTCCCTTTTACTTTTTTGGTTTAATATATTTTAAGGCTTCTTTAGGTTGGCCATCTGTTGTGTACAACCCAAAATGTTTTTGCTGGTTTTTTCGCCATGGTAACCTGCCTACTACTGCCGTTGGTATGGTTTCAAAATCATACAATGTCCATAATACAAAAGGAATATTTTCTTGCTCTATATACAATTGCATTTCTTTATAATAATTAGCTTGTTCATCTTTAGAGCCAGTGTATAAATTCCAAAAACCGCTGTAGGAGGAATAACCATATTCTTGTAAAACCAAATCTTTACCTTTTGCTTTACTTTTTAGCAAACTAAATGATTTTAAAAAATCCTTAGGTTCTTTGTAGTAATGAAAAGATATTATATCTACTTCATCAACTAAGTTTTCTGCGGCTTCTGTGCTAGACCATCCTATGGTAATATCTGTTTTAGTATCCCACTTTCTTATGTTTTTAATCATTTCTTTAAGCCAGGCAATTACTTTTAATTTTCCTCTAGATTCAAAATCTAAATCTGGTTCGTTTTTAATATCCCAAGCAACTAAAGCTGGGTGTTCTTTAAGTGTATTTACAATTTGTTCTGCATGCCTATGATTTAAGGTCCAGTCCTGTACATCATAATTACCATAAAAATCAAAAAGAGTAACAATTACATTTAGTTTGTGTTTTTCTGCTATATCTAAAGTTTGCTTTAATTGCATTAATTTTTTTTGGTCTACTGTAGCTTTTCCAAAGGTTTCATAGGGAACAAAAATGCGTATTGTATTTAATTTTAACTCTTGTATTAAGGCAAAATCTTTTTCTATTATTTTACTGTTAAAAGTTTGTCCAAACATATCCCAAGGTGTATTTTTTGGGTAATAATTTACACCAGAAGCTATAGTTTTATTGTGTTGCTGTTTTGTGGGCTGTACAGTGTTATTTTTGGTGTCTTTGTTAATTTCTACTAAATGCCTAATGCGCCAAAAACCATCTTCTAAAAGCATCATAACTTTATAACTAGGTGTACTGTAAAATGTACTTATTAAGTTATTGTTACTGTAAACCTCGTTATATTGTTCTACATTATTATCTGTAAACACTACTAGTTTACCATCTGCGCTATAAAAATCTATGGTAGGGTTATGTTGTATAGATGTGGTAACCAATGTAATTCCGTTTTTAGCGTTTAGTTTAATAATACTATCTAATTTAGCTCTGGCACTAGTGGTAAAAAAATCATCTACACCATACATATTATTACTTGCTAAAGCAATATTGCGCACGTTCCAAGCATTTTTGTAATCTTCTTCTATAGTTTGTAATGTTTGGTCTTCAATTTCTCTACCTTCATTAGTGGTGTTATACCATATAATTTTTGGGGTATACGTTTCTTCAAAATTTTGCTCAATATGTAAAATAGAAGTCCTTTCTGCCCCTGTATTTAAGTAAGCTAATATTGCGCTAATGCCAATTAATACTAAGCCATTTAAGGCCACAAAAGACAGTAATAAAAGTGCTCTATATATTGTTTTATTTATCTTCATTTTAGCATTATTACTTTGTTTTTAATAATTCCGGCAGCTTCAATTTTAATATTGTAAGTTCCTTCTTTATAAAAGTTTTCATCAAAATTAAACTTGGCAATACCTTTTAAACTTGTGGTCTTAATTGTATTTAGTAATTTGCCGTCTTTTGTATAAATACATACAGTTACGGTTAACCCATCTGGTACAAATTGTTGCATAAAACTTTCTATTGGGCCTATGGTAATTATTCTGTTGTTGGTAGATAACTGTATCTTATAGTCTTTTATTGCGGAACTAAAATCTACCATAATTGGGTCACTTTTTGCGGCTCCTGTAACATAGGCAGTAACTGTCCAAGACTCCTTTTTAGAAGGGTGTAGTAGTTTTGCTATGGCAACACCATTTATAGTTGTACCATTGGTTTGTAACAAGTTTCCCATACTGTCTTTAACCGTAAATAACACCAAAGTACCATCACTAACTACATTGCCGTGGTTGTCTTTTATTGTAGATGTTGTAAATGTTATAATTTGGTTACCATCTGCATATTTATGATTTCTACTGTAGTCTACTGTAAAGTTAGATGCGTTGTCTGGTAAAATTACAGTGGTCAATTCCTTAGATTTTGTACTGTCTACCAAAGATGTAATTAATATGCGACCTGTTTTTTGAGGAGAAAAAATGTTGGTCCAAGCCACTAAATTTTTAACTCTTAAAGTGTCAGTTATAACTTCTTTTTTAAATTGATGTTTAATAGCCACCTTAGTACCTGTTTGTAAAGGATTATCAAACCTATCTGTGGGTGCGTTTACAAGCATAGAAAAATCTTTTCCTCCGGCTACAATACTTCTTGGTCCTAAATAGGTTTCTAGTTTTGGGTAGTTGTTAGTTTCTGGCGTTATGTTAAGTGTGCCTTGCAATTTTGTGCTGTTATCTAAAACCAATAACCACTTTAAATTACCTACTATTTTGGTGAAATTTGATGGTATTTTATAAGTTAGTTTAGTGCTGTTTAGTTTTGGTTTTATGGCAGTTATGCCATAGGCATTTTTTAAAACTAAAATGGCATTATTTTGTTGGTTAGTACTAAATTCTAAAGAGATAGAATCTGAAACGGTATAGTTTTTTTTAGATGTTATAAGGGTAAAAGCTACGTTTTTGGTATTTTGTTTTTTGGGTGTCTCTTTTTTGCCGCAGCTAATGCAGAAAAGAAATAATAATATTATGTAAATGTAATTTTTCAAGCTTATTTTGGGTTGCCAATGTAACTATTAACTTCTAATCTTATAAAATTATAACCATCTCCTTTTTGTTCTTGCAATTGTTCAAACATATGGTTGTGTTTTCTGTCAGGAAACATTTTTTTAGCTATTTCTATGTTAGGAGAGCCGTTTACAAAACAATTTGTCATATCATCACTAATAACTTTTAAATTACTAAGGTTTAGCAGGTTATAATTAAAATGTTGTTTTCGTTGTATACGTACACCTTCAGATAAAAAATTATGATCTACCCACACTAGTTTTTTGTTATTATCATAATAAGAAATTAGTAGTTGAGGTATAGTAACTTCTTGCACACCAGAATTAAAAAGTGTACCGTTCATTGTGGTATTTGTAAAGTTTAATTCTTGCACAGATAATTTTTTATATAAATCTGTATTGGCAACGTTGCCGGCGCATTGTAAATTAAACTTTGTTGGTATTTCATCTAAATTAATAGGTGTAAACTCATCCGGATTAAATGTTGGAGGTAATGTATCTTTTGTAGAGGACCATGCAATACCTTCAAAATTAATTTTAAAAGCAGTAATTTCTTTTGGCATTAGCTTGTGCTTAATATTGTCTTTAGCGTTATAATTGGCTAATTCTTTATTTTCATCATTGTAAA
Source organism: Cellulophaga omnivescoria (assembly GCF_001999725.1). Taxonomy (GTDB): domain Bacteria; phylum Bacteroidota; class Bacteroidia; order Flavobacteriales; family Flavobacteriaceae; genus Cellulophaga; species Cellulophaga omnivescoria. Next base: position 21,656 of record NZ_MDDP01000023.1, on the reverse strand, counting down.
GAGTTCCTTTTATAACAACATCAGACGGTACATTGTCTACGTTTTGTATTTGTCCAATAATACTATACCTGCCGTTGTATTTTATAAGTTTAGCGGTTAATACTTCTAAAACAGGTTGCTTTAATACATCTTCATGGTGTGTTTGTTCTGTTGTTATTTTACGTCTACCATGGTTAAAAAAAGTGGTAGCGTTGTCTGTAAACAATTGGTCTGGAGGTAAATCGTTATCTAATTTAGAAACGCTTAAATACCATTTATTCCTTTTCTTTTTTACGGTATGATAAAATGTTTTCTCTACAGCATCCAAAGGCGTAATCCACCTGGTATCTACTTTTACTTTTGCACTTTTCTCTGTTTTATTTACGTATGAAATTCCAATAGAATCTAACTTGGCATAAGAACTTAGAATACCGTCTGTAACAGAAATTTCTAACATATACTGAGATAGGCTAACACCATCATCTGGGTTAATGTATGAATAAGCCCTTTCAAACTCTTTAAAATCTACAGCGTCATAATAGGCAGTAACTACATTTTTGGCCGATAATTGCGTGCTGTTTTCTACATAAAATAAATATCCGCCATAAGACAAACAAACCATAACAATAAATGCCCAAAAATGGTTAATAGTTACTAAGCCACTAGAGAATTTTGTGTATTCTATTTTATACTTTAAATAAGAAGGTAACGCTAGTTTTTTAGACTTTAAGGTTCTATACCATACCATTTGTATATTAATAATAAATGCAAGTAAAATGGTTAAAACCGGTATAGTACTCCACATTATTTTTAAAAATGTTGGTACATCTTCTTTGGGTATAATTGCGGGTATAGGTGGCACATTTAGTTTTTCCCAAACCATAATACCATTTTCTAACTGTTGCAAACGTTGCCAGCCAGAAAAGTATAGTATGGGATCATAAAATTTATCGTTAGAAAAAATATACTTTAAATTGTATTTTTCTGGTACCGTTAAAAATTGCTGTAAGGATCCAATACCTTCTACGCCTCTAAATTTTGAGTTTTCTAAACGTTCTATAGCTCTTGTTGTTAGCTCTGGTAGTCGCCGTGCAGAGTGGTAATTGCCATCTACAGTCATTGCTTTTGTTTGTGCAGATAACCAAGCCATTTGGTCTCCAAAGCCAAGTGTTAAGTAACGCCAATGGTCATGCTGATCCTGATTTAAAAAATTTACAATAGGTAGCATTTTAATTTTTGCTGGTTGTGATGGTCTAAAATAGCCCAAACTCATTGTAAAAATTACCATAAATAATATGCCAACCATAAAAAAACCACCAACAATTCTGTGGTATACAGCTCCAAACCTTTTCTGGATATTGTTTTTTAAATCACCCTCAATCATTCTGTAAGCAAACTCTCCAAATATTGGCAGTGCCATAATTGTGGCCCAAAGAGTAAAACGGTCTAATGTTAAAATGTTAAAGGCAGTTTCTCCTAATAATTTTAAGGGTATTGGTGTTGTACCACCAGTACCTAAAATGGTTAACATAGTAAATGATAACCCAAAAAATAAGTAACGTTTACTGTAATATCTATAAAAAATATACGGCAATATAAATAGCAATATGCCCCAAGGAATCATAAAAAATACCAAGCCAGAAGACAAAACCTCTAAAAAATTGTCTCTAGAGCCGTGCGGAATAGGAACTTGAGTTATAGGGTTTTTTTTAGAATTTACCCAGTATGGCAAAATACAGAATATAATTAGTAGTAATGATGAAAACCCAAATATTACAATACGCCAAAATAGTTTTTTAAAAGCCCAAATAAATGTTTTTAAATGTATAGCCTTAGTATCTTTTACTTTGTCTTTGGCAGTATCCATTATGACCATACCAATAAGTGGAAATATAAAAAATACCATACCAAAAATTGGCGTAACATGATGAGAGGTAACTGTTACTGCTATTAATGATAAACTAGTAACTAAGTATCTAATTTTACCCTCTTTTATCCATAAATAAATTTCAGGTATACTGTGTAGTAGTATAGACAATCCCATAATACTAGGTAATTGTCCAAATATATGTAGGGTTTCTATAAATGTAGAAGAAAAAACAGCTAATAACGCAGTGTATCCGGCAACGCGCCTATTAGCAGTTATGAGTAACCCAAACCTGTAAGCACCAGTTATAAATAAAATAATTGCAAGCAGTGCAACTGTAAACATCCCAAACTTTAGGCCACCTATGTAAGATAAAAGACCTATTAATTGGTGTACTAAAGGAGGATAAGCTTGTACAGTAAAACCTGTGTACCACCTGTAATCCCAAGGCTCAAACCAACTATTAGCGTAGTGATCGGCAAAAAACAGGTGAATTAGAGCGTCATATGTATTTTCTAACGTAAAGAAAATACTAGACCCATGGAAAGCAACACCAACAATAAGAGCTAATATTAATAAAATATTGGTTCTCTTCATAAATTTAAACCTGTAAGAATATAAAACAAGATAAAGATAAGCATATTGTGGTATTATAAATAATGTATGTTAACTCACTTATAAAACCATTCGTCTACAGAAAATGGTTATTGACCTTACGATCAACTTTTTAGTTGCATAAGCATAGTACCTTTGTATCAGAAAGTTATGGTAAAAAACCTATAGCCTTTTCCCCAAAACAAAAAACCTTAACCTATGAAAATTTTAGCAATTGATGACCAGCAATTAATTTTACTCTCTGTAGAAAAGAAATTAACTGACTTAGGATACCAAGTACAGACAGCGAGTTCTGGTGTAACTGGTATAGAAACTTTTAATAGCTTTAAACCAGACCTTGTAATTGTAGATATAAATATGCCAGATATGAATGGTTTAGATGTAGTAAAACACATTAAAAACAATTCTAATACGGCTATAATGGTTATGTCTGGTAATACAAATGAAGATATAATTTTAGATGGGTTTAACCTTGGTATAGATGACTATATGAAGAAACCCGTAAGTTTAGAAGAAGTAGCAGCAAGAGTAAAGCGTATTGTTGGTGCTCCAGAAGATGCTAAAACTATTACAAAAGTAGAGGGCGCGCAAATGTTGCAAAAAAATTGTGTTGGTGTAGTTATACCTTGTTATAACGAAGCAGATAGGCTATCTAGCGCAGAGTTTAAAGATTTTGCCCAAAAAAATCTAGGTTATCACCTATGTTTTGTAAACGATGGCAGTACAGATAATACCTTAGAAGTTTTAGAAGAACTAAGGAAAGAAAGTGAAAATACCATTAGTGTTTACAATTGTAAAAAAAATGGAGGCAAAGCAGAAGCAGTTCGTCAAGGAGTATTGCATTTAGCTAAAGATCCGCAGTTTGATTATATAGGCTACTTAGATGCAGATTTATCTACAGATTTTAGAGATTTTGATGAGCTTGTGAAGACATTAGAAAACTCAGAATATAAGATTGTTAGTGGCTCTAGAATTAGTAGAATGGGAGCAGATATTACTAAGGAATCTGCACGTAAAATAATAAGTAAAACCATAAACCTTATTATTCAAAATATATTAAAAATGCCATTTAAAGACACTCAGTGTGGTGCTAAAATAATGGACAGAGAAATAGCAACTACAATGTTTAATAAAAAGTTTATTACACGTTGGTTGTTTGATGTTGAGATCTTTATGCGTATGAAAAAGAAATACGGAAAAGATAATGTACAGCAGCTAATTTGCGAACAACCATTAAAAAGATGGATACACGCAGATGGTTCTAAATTATCTATGAAGGACTCTATTAAAATTGTTGGTCAGTTAGCGCAAATAAAAATGCACTACGGAAATAAAAGTTATGAAGTTTAGGTTAAGGTTCTCTTCTAACTAAAAAAATCCCACATTGTAATGATGTGGGATTTTTAATTAACTAAACATAGCCTTTTTTAATAAAATAAGCCATACATAACAAAGCAAGCTATAACTAACAAAACTGCTTGTACTCTAAAGTTTTTATACCAAACAATACCTTGTAATTCTTTGGTTTCATCTATCCAAATTTGTTTAGTCCACGTATTTGCTTCAACCTTTTCTGGAGGTGGTGGAGCAGTGGCCAAACTTACAGCAACAGAAACAACTAAACTTATAATAAGTAATACTGGAGCTAATAGTAAAAAGTGTATATCTATTTTAACGTCTAAAATGTACTTTAGTGTCATAATTGTTGCAGCAACAACTAAGCCAGCCATTAAACCGCTAAAAGCACCTTTTGCATTAGCTCTTTTCCAGAACAAGCCTATAAAAAATGTACCAACAATTGGTGGTGCTAAATAAGAAACTATTTCTTGGTAATAAGCAATAAGTGAATCAAAACTTTGAATATAAGGTGCCCAAATAACCGCAATTATTAATGTGATTACGGCTGTAATTTTACCAACTTTTACCTTTTTGGCGCTACTTGCATTTTTATCAATTTTACTGTAAAAATCCATTGTAAAAAGAGTAGATACAGAACTTAAGGTAGCACTTAAGGTAGAGGTTAGGGCAGATATCATTGCAGATAAAATAATACCAATTAAACCAACGGGCAATAATTTTACAATTAGTCTAGGGTATACTTGGTCTGTATTAATGCCATATTTTTCTTTTAAATCTATACCACTAATAAGTTCATGTGGTAAATTTTCTACTCCAAATAGGTTTATGCCGCGTGCAATTAATCCAGGCACAATAAATATAAATAACGTAAATAGGTATAAAAAGCCAACCAAAAGCACACCTTTTCTGCCATGATCTATAGATTTTGCAGATAATACACGTTGTACCATAACTTGGTTGTTAGCCCAAAAATAAAACCCAAGTATAGGAATACCAATCCACATACCTAACCAAGGTACAGTAGGGTCGTCTAAAGGTCTGGTTAGCTTTAACCAAACACCATCATTAAATTTATCTATAAAAGATTCCCAGCCGCCAATACTACTAATAGCATAGAACGATAAAATTGAAGAACCAATAATTAATACAGCAGCTTGTATCATATCTGCATTAATAGCAGAAGATAAACCACCAATAATGGTATAACTACCTGCAACAGCTGCCATACCTATAATAATCCAGAAAATTTCTACTTCCGGAAAAATCATTTTAATAATTAAGGCGCCTGTGTATAGCGTAGCAGAGGCATCTAAAAAAACGTTACCAATAATTGTAATAAAAGAAAAGTAAGATCTAGATTTGCCATCAAACCTGCGCTCTAAAAACTCTGGCATTGTAAAAATTCCAGATTTTATATAAAAAGGCAAAAAAAACATGGCAAAAAATACCATTATTAAAACCGATATCCAGTTGTAATTAAAAACTGCAATACCGCTAATAAAGCCTTCTCCAGAATGCCCCATTAGTGTGGAGCTAGATACACTTGCGGCAAATAAAGATAATCCAACCATTGGCCAAGTTAAATTTCTGCCAGCTAAAAAATAGGCATCAGAATCTTTACTTTTTCCATTTTTTAAAGCCCACCATACTATAAAAACAATGTACAATACTAGTACAGTAAGGTCTATATAACTTAAGTTACTCATAATTTAATAATTGTAGGTTGTGTAAAGTAATACGCTTTTTGCAGGAATAGTTATTTGCTTTGAGTCTGATGTAAAACTTAAATTAGTTTGTACTGCTTTAGGAAAGTTATTACCGTCTACAGGTCTGTTTTTTTCACTGTATATAAACTTTTTAAAGTTTTTATTTTGTAAATTTTTGGTGTCTAGTGTAAAAGTTGCGTTTTTGCTACTATTATTTACAATAGAAAACGTAACGTGGTTGTTTGTAGACCAGCCAGTTACCATACGTACTTTGTTTAAGTTTAAACCAGTAGTTTTTACAATTTTCATATCTTCTGTAAAGTATCTGGTTATAATAGACCACGTATAAAACCAAGGTCTTATGTTTTCTTCTTTAGCATCACCAGTTAGTTCTTTGCCAAGAATATTCCACATTCCCCATTTTTTAAGCTGATTTTTTTCGCCTGTATCACCGTTGGTATGCATGGCATCATCTAATCCCCAAGCAATAACGGCATCAAAACCGCTATTCATAGACTGTATTAGTGCATCTGCCATATCTACACCATAGTCATAATCATAAACAGATAATTGACTATCTGGGCTAGCAAACGGGTCTGCCTCATACCTTTTTATGTTTTCGTCTACATATTTTTCAAAACCTATTTCACCTAAAATAAAAGGTTTTTTTGCAACGCTATCTGCAAAAGAAATCATTTTAGTGTAGTGTTTTTCAAAATCACCAGAACGTACAAATTCTTTTGTTGGGTAATCATGAACATCATAAGCAGCTAAAACATCACTTAATTGTAATACTGCTTCTTTAGCCCACTCTTCTCCTGTGTATTTAGATTTATCATTGTTAAAAGGAGTAGCATCTGGGCCAATAACCTTTACGGGTGTTTTTAGTTTTTTTGATGCAAAAGCACTATCTAGTTTTTTAACACCAAGTTTCCACTCGTCCCAATTACCATCTATAGAAGACCAATAACCGTTTGGTTCATTTACCAAATTGTAATACTTAATACAAGTATACTCTTTAGTGTTAACTAGGTAGTCTAGGTGTTCTGCAATACTGTTTAACCATTTAGGATCTGTGGCTCCAGTAAATGCATCTTGCATTTTTAAATGGGTGTCATGTACTTTGTACGGTTGTCCCCATTCTCCAAGTATAACTTTTATGTCGTTTTTTTGGCAGTAGTCTAGTAGCTTGTATAAAGCTTGCATTTCTTGGTTTTCAAAATTAAGAATTGGGTTGCCATTTTTGTCTATACCTTCTAAATACCTCCAATTGGCCTGGTCTAAAACCCTAACAATTTTTGGTTTCATGTAGTCTAACCTTTTAAAAACGGTTTTCCATTTTTTATTGGTCATTAATAAACCCCATTCTGCATCATCTGCATCTGCGTGTGGATACGCAGACCACTCTACACCGTTGCCAATAAACTCAGAAGAAATAATACTATTGTTTTCAATTTTAACCAACTCTTCTTTTTTTACCGATTGGCAAAATGCCAACGGCAAAAAAAGGAGAAGTAAAATGTAATTAAAGAGTTGCTTTTTAAGCATTTTTAAGTTCATTTAATAATTCATCAATATTACATGTTGCAAGGCCAACATACCTGTCTGCAGCACCATAATATACGTATAAAGTATCATCAATAATCATATTTCCAGTAGGAAACACGCAACCTTTGTAAAAGCCGTCAATTTCATAGTCGTGCTCTGGCTCCATAATCCAATTTTTGAGCCTAGATTTTACAATTGTAGGATCTTCTAAGTCTAAAAGAGCTGCTCCAACACGATAATAACCTAAGCCACCATTTTCTACACCATGGTAAATAATTAACCAGCCATCTTTTGTTTTAAGAGGAGGAGTACTGCCTCCAATTTTTTCTTCCCAACTATTGTTTATGCCGGCAAGTAGTAGTGTACTTGGCTCTTCCCAAACCATTAAATCGTCAGAAAAACGAATCCATATAGAAGGTTTATCACAACCATACTCTTTACCAATCCATTCTTTTGGTCTGTGTAACATTGCATATTTTCCGTTTATTTTTTCAGGAAAAATAATAACATCTCTATCGTCTAAATTACTTTGTGTAATTCTTCCTAAACGTCTGTAATTTTTAAAATCTTTGGTTAGCAATAAGCCAGAGTTGGCAATGTTGTTTTTTAAAACCAACGGAGCATCAGCATCACAATCTGGTAATAAAATTTGATCATGGTCAAAGTTCCAATACTGCCCTGGAGGATGAGGCCTGTAGGCGTAGGTTACATAAAACTCTTCTCCAAATTTAACAATTCTAGGATCTTCTACAGCTCCCATATCTGGCCCATCTGTACTTGGACTAAAAACAGGTTGGTTAGAGCTACGCGTAAAGTTTACACCATCTGTACTAGTGGCTAAACCAAAACGTATTTGATGTTCTTTATCGTTACCAGCGGCTCTGTATAGCATATAAAATGTACCATTCTCATACCAAACACCAGGGTTGCATACTACTAAGCTTTCCCAATCGTTTTTTGGATTTGGACTTAATACCGGATTGTTTTGGTGTTTTTTAAGACGTAATAATCCTGTTTTGTTTTCTGTTACAGTATTCATTCTAATTTTTATTTCCTTATTTGTAAATTACTTTTGATTGATTTTTTAAACTTTAGTTTTTGGATTATTCCATATTGGTAAATAGTACAAAAGACTCGCCCTCTAGCGTCATATTTACTCCATTTGTAAAGTTTAATTCTTTGTTGTTTTCTATTGGAGTAGCAAAGCCATTTTCATCTACTTTACCAACAAAAGAGCCATCTGCATTAGATTTATAGCTGTATTTGTTTGCAGTAATGTTGCCTAAAAAGTCCGATTTTAATACCAACTCATATGTGCTGTAATGTGAGTTTACAATAGCTATTGTTTGTTTGCCATTGTATGTGCCTACTACGGCGCGTAATCCTTTTTTATTAGGTAACTCTACATTGTAAATATCACTACCAGCAGGGAAAAAGCGAGTTAACAAGGAAACAGGATAAAAGTATGGTCTAATGTTTTCATCACTAGCATCACCAGTGTGCTCTTCGCCTAAAATGTTCCAAAATCCCCAACGTTTTAATTTATCAGACTGGTAATCTCCGTTGTCTGGACTGTTGTACATAGCATCATCCATATTCCATACTAAAGAGCCAGAGAAGCCTTCTCTCATTGCTTGTATTAAGGCATCTGCCATATCTATGCCGTAAAAAGCTTTATAAATCATCATGTTAGAATCTTCACCAGCATATGGGTCGTTAGCAATAGCTTCTTCGTTTTGTAATTTTAGTTCTGCATCTACCTCTGTGTATTTAAATCCTATTTCTCCTAAAACAATACGCTTGTCTGCCGGGGTTATTTTTTTGTATGCGCTAAGCATTTGTGCAAATTCACCATTACGAATTAGTTGTTGTTGTGGGTACACGTGAATGTCATACAAACCTACATTGTCTCCTAAATCTGCCTCAGTTTTTGTTAACCATTCTGTTTGGCTAGCGGTGTTAAAAACGGCAATATCTGGCCCCATAACTTTTAGGTCTGCCAAGCTGTAGTTTTTCATTTCTTCTAAATAAGCTAGCTGTACATTTTTCCAAATGTTGTAATCTCCTTTAGTGCTAGACCAGTCGCCATTTGGCTCATTAATAATATTTATAGTTTTAATGTTGGTATACCCTTTTTCATTTACTAAATGATTTAAGAATTTCACAGATTTTTCAATCCAATCCATATCTATAGTGCTAATGTCGCCTACGGAATTGTGTCCCCATTCGCCATACGTAATTTCTATATTACGATCTTTAGCATAGTCTAACATTTTAAAGAGTGATAGTGTCTTTGTAGTCTCGTCATACTCACCATTATTATCATAAGACCAGCCAGAGTTGGTTACAATTCTTAAAAACGGAGGACGCATGAAATCTATACGACTAAATAAAGTGTTCCAATCTGCATCACTAAGTGTTTCTGTACCTAACCAAGTTGGTACCATATCATAACCACCCCATTGTGCACCGTTACCCACAAAATTGGTAGAAACCAATTCTTCAGTAATTACAACTTCTCTATTTTTTTCTACGGAAGTAAATACAGGTTCATCATCATCACAACTTGCAGCAACAAGTAGCATAGGTAGCACAGCGGCGAAAATATTTTTAAGTCTCATATTTTTATTTTTAGTATTGTTGTATCTTCTTAATATTTATAATCAAATTGATGATCTATTATTTACTTAAGTTGTACCACATTTTTTTAGACATATGTGCTGTTTCTTCGTAATTGTAGTTTGTGTCTGTCCAATTATACAACTCAGATAAATACTCTACCTCTGAGGTTATGGCAATTTCAGTTTCAGAATTAATTTCTAGTGTTAAAACAAATACGGCTCCTGAGCTATCTGTAATAGTTACTGTGTCTCCTACAAGTTCCCAAGTTCCTGTACCTGTAGGCACTTTTCTAAACCTAGCATTAAATTCTGTTTCTGGCCAAGTAGTGTCATCAGAAACAAAATCTCCGTACTCACCATCAGTACTAGCATTGTTTTCAAATGTGCCGTAAGGGTTGTCTCCGTTTTTACCTTCTACAATAAATGATATGGTGTTGTCTAGCTCTTTACCTGCACTAGGTAGGTAATTATTTAAAAGTTCAGTTTTTTCCCAACCCCAGCTTTCCCAGGTAAACATATCACAGTAAACGCCAATTTCAGCAATGTTCCAAGTGCCTGCAATAGATACGGTTGCAGGATCAAAATCTAATTTTAGTTTAATGGTCCACATAACACTTTCTCCTGTTTCTGAAGTAACATTTATTGTTGTAGAATTACCTGTAGAGAAATTTAAAGTGCTACCAATATTAGTGTCTGATGTAGCTGCATAAGATATGTTTAAGTTAGTAAGTTCTATAGCAGAAATGTCTGTGCCATTATCTGCAATGGTAACCGTAACTTCTTTAGTATCTGTATTTATTTCTGTATCGCCTATTTGGTTTGCAACAGTTAAGCCCGTAATGCTATTGCCTGTTTGTATTACACGTTCTTTTGTTAGTGTATACCAAGTTAATTTAGACATATGAGCTAGTTCTTCAAAACTCCAGTCAGTATCTGTCCAGCTAAAATTTTCAGCCAGGTAAGGAACTTCAGTTTTTAAATTAACCTCGTTTGTAGCGGTAAGCAATTCTAAATCTAGTTCATACTCTACTTTATTAGCGTCTGTAATAATTACTTTGTTGCGTTCAAAATCTCTTAACCAAGTGCCATTACCAGTTGGTATTTTTCTGAATCTAGAATTAAAGTTCCAACCTTTACTAGCGTCTGAGTAACTACCAAAAGAACCGTCATCACCAGCATTGTGCTCATACTTACCAAAAGGATTTCCTTTAGCATCTGCACCTTCTACAGTAAAAGTAATTTTGTTGTCTAACTCTGGGTTTAATTCTGCTAAGTAACCAAACATACTTTCATTTTTTTCCCAGCCCCAGCTTTCCCAAGTAAACATATCGCAATACATGCGTACATCACCAATGTACCAAGTACCTTCTAGGTCAGACTTAAATGGTAGTAATGTAACTTCCCAATTAAGGGTTTCACCAGCCCCAGCTGTTACAGCAATTGTAGCTGTACCAGAACTTAAATCTAATGTAGTGCCCTTTTCATTTGTAGAACTTGCACCATATGAAAGTTCAATATTTTTAATCTCTACCTTAGATAAATCTGCTATATTTTCTGTTTTTGCATAAATTTTAATTTTTGCATCATCAAAATTACGTTCTATAATAGCTGTGCCTATTTGGCCTTCTAGTAAAATAGAAACCACATTACGTTCTTTTTGCCAATTGGTACCCTCAACATCTTCTAGAGGGTTTTCTGTACAGGCCACAAAAAATAGTGCCAGCACTATAAAGTATATGTTATGTAATTTTTTCATTGCGCTTTAGTTTAGTTGATGTTAGGGTTTAAGTCTATTTCACGTTGCGGAATAGGGTAAAAAGCAACTGCATCTGGAGATAAACCAGCGGCATTGGTTACATTGCTTTGTACTGTGTTTGTACGTCTAAGATCCCATAAACGGTCTCCTTCGTAAGCAAGTTCTCTTTGGCGTTCTTCTACAACTAGTTTTCTAAAGTCGGCCTTAGATAAGCCACCAATACTAGCTAGTTCTGTAGCGTTTGCTCTGCTTCTAATTTGGTTGTATTGTGCTAAACCATCTGCATTGGCAGTAGCTTCTGCATAAACCAATTGTATGTCTGAAAAACGAATTAAGTAGGGTCTTGTACTTGTTTTATCACCCTCAAATAAAGGATCTATGTATTTTCTTGTGAACGGATAAATTACAGTACCGTCTGCTACAGACCCAATTGCTGTACCATTTTGGCTATAAACTTCAGAAACAAACAAATCTGTTTTACGTTTGTCATCTGAATCATAAGAAGTGAATAGTTTGTCTGTAGTCTGAAAAACGCTCCAACCATCATGTGTTGGAGAAAAAGTATCATCTGTGTTTTTTAAATAAACTGTAGCCCCATCTATATAAGGAATAAAGTATTTTGATAGTTTAGAGTAATCTCCTTCTTGTGTGCCAGACCTGTCTAATGATAGTATAAAAATATGTTCTGGTCCGTTAGGCGAGTCAACATTATAAATGTTCTGAAGATCTGTGTCATGACTATACTCTCCTTGGTTGTTTAGTACCATACCAGCATACTCTGCAGCTTTAGCATATAAAACATCTACATTTTCTGAAATGGCATTGTATTTAGGAACACCACTTTCTTTAGCAGAGGCAGCAAATAAGTACACTTTAGCAAGTAATGCCTGTGCAGCAACTTTATCTGCACGACCAGTAACTCTGTTTACTTCTAAATTATCTATTGCCCTAGTTAAATCGTCTATTAAAAAGGCATATACCTCTTGCATATCTGCAGGCAATGTAGCTGTGGTTTCATCTAACTTATCTATTAAAGATTTTTGTAGAGGAGCTAAGCCAAAAGCTTTTACAGCGTTAAAGTGGTTGTAAGCTCTTAAAAACAAGGCTTCACCTAAAATACGTTTTTCATCTTCTGGATTAAAACCTTTGCCCTCTATATTTTCTATTACTGCATTTGCGCGGTTTACAGCAATATATATAGATCTGTAATACTGTGTTAGTAATTGGTTTTGGGCTGTTACCTCCCAATTTACAAATGCTTGTGCATCTGCACCTTCATCTGCCTTAACCACGCAATTGTCTGATGCTAACTCTGTAAAATAATAGGTTACAGGAGCATAACTAACCAGTGTAAGTGCATCATAAGCATATAAAATAGCTGCTTCTGCGTCTTCTATAGTTTTGTAGAAGTTTTCATCAGAATAAAAACCCGTAGGTTCTACATCTAAACTCTCACAAGAAGTACCACTTACTACAAGGGTAAGTGCCACTATTAATTTTTTAAATTGCTTCATTTTCAATTCGTTTATTATTGTAAATGTTTTCATTTTTAACTGGTTTTAAAAGGTTAGTTCTACGCCTAAAGTCCAGTTCCTTAACTTAGGGTAGCCACCCCAGTAAATACCATCTCCTCCTAATTCTGGGTCATAACCATTAAAATCTGTTATGGTAAATAGGTTGGTTCCGTTCATAAAAATTCTACCTTTTTTAAACCAAGCCGTGTTTAAGTTTGTAATGTTGTAGCCAACAGAAAGGTTTTGTAGGCGTACAAAGCTTCCTTTTTCTATAAACCAGTCAGACATGTAAAGTGTGCGTCCGTCTCTTAAGCTTGGGTAGCTGTTTGTAGTGTTGTCTTGCGTCCAGCGTAATGGTATGTTTCCTGGCTCACTAAAAGCTTTGGTATTAAAAATATCTTGACCAAAACTACCGTTAAAGAATAACGAAATATCAAAATTTTTGTAGCGCCCATTAAGATTTAAACTTGCTGTAAAATCTGGATTAGGATTACCAATTATAGTACGGTCGTTTTCATCTATAACACCATCTTCATTTAAGTCTACATACTTAAACTCTCCTGGTTGCGCTAAGTTGCCCTCTAGGCCAGCAGCTAAGCCTTCGGCTTCAGTCTGTATAATGCCATCTACTTTATAGCCATAAAATACATTTATAGGTTGCCCAACAGCTAAGATGTTTGGTATAGCACGGAAAGCTTCTACTTGGTTGCCAGAAAACTCATATTTAATACCGGTTAACGCATCAGTATTTAAACCAGACGAAACCGCATTACCAAGGCTAACAACTTTGTTTTTGTTTCTAGAGAAAATAAACATACCGTTTAAGCCCCAATCTTCTTTATTAACCATAGTGCCATCTAAAGTAATCTCTACACCTTGGTTTTCTATTTCGCCATCATTAACCCACATTTTATCATAAGAAGAAGAAGGGGAAAGCAAACGCTCACGTAATAAGTCTGACGTATGTTTTTTGTAATAATCTGCAGTAACTTTTAATCTGTTATTAAAAAAGGCAAAATCTGCACCAATGTTAAACTGCTCTGTAGTTTCCCATTTTAAATCTGGATTAGGAATACCTCCCCACGTTTTTTTACCACTCTGGCTATCTTGCCCAACCACATAGCCAGGGCCAATTGTTGTTTGCCAACGCCCGTTTACGTAGTATTGATCTTGCCCGTACCTGCTATTAATTAAGTAAGGAGAAATGCCTTGGTTACCAGAGATACCGTAACTAGCACGTAGTTTAAGTTCGTCAAAAATGTTTAAGTTGTTTATAAAATCTTCTTTATGTAGTTTCCAACCTAAGGCTCCAGAGGGGAACATAGCCCATTGGTTGTTTTCTCCAAATTTAGATGAGCCGTCTGTACGCATCGTAAAAGTTACCAAATACTTGTCGTCATAAGAATAATTTAAACGGCCAAGGCCAGAGTACATAACGGTTTCAGAAAGGCTATTAGCAACAGATTGTTTTTCTGGGTTACCAGTAGCTAGGTTGCCATTACCTAAAGATTCGTTTAAAAAATCATACGCTTTTAGCTCAGATGTTCTTGCCTCATACCCTTGGTAAGAGAAACCACCCATAGCTGTAAAATTGTGTAGGTTGTTAAAAGTGTTGTTGTAGGTTAAAAAGGTTTCTGCAACGGTTTCACTACTTTCCCAATTATTAATACCACCAGAACCATTATTAAAAGTACCATCTTCGGTATAAATTTTAGGGTTATAATAATCTGTAATAGAACGCCCAAATTTGTGGTTTACTTGAGTTTTTAGTTTAAGGTTTTTTGTAAAATCTACCTCTATAAATGCAGAACCTATAAAATCTAAAAATTTATTTTTATTAGTTCTGTTTTCTGTTAAAGCAATTGGGTGAGAATAGTCTTGTGCACCTGCTAAAAAATAATCGTTAACAGGGTTATCATCTTCATAAACAGGAAAAATAGGGTTGCGCCAGTAAGCTAATCCACCATTGTTGTTTTGGTTTCCTTTAGAGTAAATAACGTTACCACCAATGGTAACTTTGTCATTGTAAATTTTATGAATTACGTTTAAATTAATATTTAATTTTTCATAATCATCATTAATATAAACACCTTCGTTGGTGTAATAAGTTGTACTTAAACTAAACTGTGTGCGGTCTGTTTGGCTACGTACAGCAACATTTGTGTTGTTAGACACGGGATCACGAAAAACAATATCATCCCAACGTGTGTTGTATGCCCAGCTACCATTTTTAAGTTCGCTAACCGATGGGTAATACACACCATTAGCATCATTGGCACCAATATAAATAGGCGTAAAACCACCATTAATTCTACTTTCATTACTTAGTTCTGCCATTAAAACAGGGTCTCGCCAAAGGTTTAAATCAGACGTAAAACTAGCATACGTATTTTGCTGAGACACAGTAACCTCTGTAGTGTGTTTAGCTCCTTTTTTGGTAGTAATCATAATTACACCATTTGCACCTCTAGAGCCATAAATTGCAGCTGCAGAAGCATCTTTAAGTACTTCCATAGAAGCAATATCTTGTGGCGATATTTGTTTTAAATCTCCGGCATAACCAATAGGAAAACCGTCTACAACAACAAGAGGGTCATTACCGCCGCGTAAAGAGCTACCACCTCTAATTCTAATAACAGCGCCAGCACCAGGATTGTCTGATGGTGTAGTTACTTGTACACCAGCAACTTGCCCTTGCAGTAAACCGTCTATAGAATTTGCAGGTTTATTAGGAATATTATCCATTTCTACCGAAGTAACAGAACCGGTTAAATCGCTCTTTTTTACAGAACCATAACCAACAACAACCACCTCAGATAATTGTTCTAAATCTTCAACTAACTGTACGTTTACAATGTTATTTTCTGGTATCGCAATCGTTTTAGTAACAAAGCCAATGTAAGATATTACTAGCATATCTTTAGGACTATCAACTTCAATAGTAAAGTTTCCGTCAAAATCTGTAGTGGTTCCGTTTGTGCTAGAACCCTGCTCCATAATGGTAACACCAAGTAGAGGAACACCGTCGTTAGATTTTACTGTTCCGGTTACCTTAATTTGTGCAGTAGCCGTAATGCCTACAATTAAGAAAACAATAAAAATCATACTTTTTTGAAACTCATATTTCATTAGTTCATGAATTTTTTAGTTAGTAATTAAGTTGTTTACAAAAGAATAACATATGGTTAACATTAATTTTGTAAATGATGTTAAATAATGATACTTATATGAATTAAGCATTGTATTTTGCTTGTTTTAATTAAAATTTGTTGTGTTTTATAAGTAGTTTTTAAGTTATTTTTATTTAATTTGATAAAAAATGTAGTCATTTATTTACATTTTAATATAATTGACGGCTTATTTTTTACAAATATGATTTGATACTATTATGAATAAAGAAGCGCGTATTTTAAGAGAACTGGTACCAATATCTGAAGATGATTTTTTTATTGTATTAAATCATCATTCTGCAAAGTTTGATTTTCCCGTTCATTTTCATCCAGAATTAGAACTTAATTTGGTGTTAAATTCATCGGGGAAAAGAATTATTGGAGACTCTATACAAGAGTATGTTAATAACGATTTGGTTTTGGTTGGCCCTAATACTCCGCATGCTTGGACAGGTGAAGACAAAAACACAAATGCACATGTGGTAACCGTACAGTTTCATGAAAAGTTTTTGTCTGAACTAGCATTAAACAGAAAATTAATGTTGCCTATAAGAGATTTAATAGAAAAATCTAAAAGAGGTATTTTATTTTCTAAAGAAACAATAGCAGTTTTAAAACCAAAAATATTGCGTTTGTCCGAGTCTCAGGATTTTGATTCCTTACTTAACTTTTTATCTATTTTGTATGATTTGTCTATTGCACGCAATACAAAAATGTTGGCATCCCACTCTTATGTAGACCATTATACCATACATAAAAGCAGAAGAATAGAGAAGGTAAATAATTATATAAAAGAAAATTTGCATCAAAAAATACCTTTAAAAGATGTGGCAAGTTTGGTAAATATGTCTGAGTCTGCATTTAGTCATTTTTTTAAAAAAAGTACAAATTCATCATTCTCAGACTATGTTAGTGATTTACGCTTGGGGCACGCAGCAAGGTTACTTATAGAGACAGAACGCTCTATAAACGAAATTTGTTTTGATAGTGGTTTTAACAACATATCTAACTTTAATAGAACCTTTAAACGTAAAATGGGCTATACACCAAGCTATTTTAGAGACCAACAGAAGTTAATAACTAAGCATTAATTTATTGAAATCTACAATTAAAAACCCCTTTACGTTTAGTAAAGGGGTTTTTTAATAAAATTGTTTTTTTGTGGAGAATACCGGAGTCGAACCGGTGACCTCTTGCCTGCCAGGCAAGCGCTCTAGCCAGCTGAGCTAATCCCCCAAGTAAAAAACTTAATCTTTTTTAACGCTTAATACTAACACTGGTACAGGTGCAAAAAACTCTGCCTTTGCTATGGTATTTTTCTCCCATAATTTTTTAAAAAAGCCTCGTTTTCTTCTAAAAACACACAACATATCTGGTTGTTTGGTTAAAAAGTGCTCTAACACACCAAGGTACGTAGTTGCATTTTCTGTAAGTGTCATTTTAGAGCTAATATCTAAAAGTGCTGTATCTACTTTTAAGTCGTCATCTGTATAGCCAGGAGTTTTTACCAATAACAAATTTACAGTACAGTTAAATTTCTTTTTAATGGTAATTAACGGGTTTAGTATTCTTTTTCGTTTTAAAATACCAGATTTAAATGCGGTAAGTATAGAGGTTACAGGCTTAAACACATAACCTTTAGGAACTATTAAAGTAGGAATATCTGTTTGCTTAATAATTTTACCAGAAGTGTTGCCTAGGTAATTACCTTCATTAACATCATTACTTCTAGGAGCCATAATAATTAAGTCTATTCCTAAATATTGCTTGTCTATTTTTTTTAAGCCTTCAATAATATCACCTTGGTAGGTGGCTATTTTTATTTCAGTTCCTTTTTTATCAACCTTATGTATAACATCTAACAATTGTTCTCTGCTGTTTTTTTCTATTTTATCTGTAGCATTTGCTAAACTACCGGCACCAGCAGATATTACATTAAAAATTTCCATTACATAAATAGTGGCGTCAAAATTTTTAGCAAAATCTACGGCATATTGTAATGTTTCATGATTTTCTGTAGATGTTCCTATAGGAACCAATATGTTCTTCATTTTTCTCTTTTTTCAGTTTAATTAGGTTACTAGATCTGCACATTATTGGCTTGGTTAATGGCCAATTAAAAATACTAGTACATTTTATCAGTTGTATTTTATACTCTAAATTTACAATTTAATTTATACCTCTAATGATTCGTTTAGCAAAAAAATCAGAAATTGATAAAATTATTACGGTTACAAAAGCTTGTGCAGCTTTTATGATTAAAAATGGTATTTACCAATGGAACGAGCATTACCCAAGTAAACAGGCTTTTTTGCATGATATTGCACAAGAAGAACTTTTTGTTTTAGAGGTTGATAAAAAAATAATAGGAACCATTGTACTCTCTACGCATATGGATGATGAGTACATACCAATTAAATGGCTAACAAGTAATGAAGCTAACTTGTACATACACAGATTATCTGTTAACCCAGATTACCAAGGCCAAGGTTATGCACAAAAGTTGATGAATTTTGCAGAATCATACGCAAAAAGTAATGGTTTTTTATCTGTACGTTTAGATACATTTAGCATAAACAAACGCAATGTTAATTTTTACCTAACCAGAGGCTATAAAAAATTAGGGGATATATTTTTTCCTAAGCAAAGCGAACATCCTTTTCATTGTTTTGAACTAGTTTTATAAAACCCACTTTTTTTTTTGAATAAAATTGTAAATCTTAAAAACATAAATAAGCTAGCTATACCGGCTACAATTGCTGGTATATCAGAGCCATTATTATCTATTACAGATGCAGCTATTGTTGGCAATATTCCTAAGTTTGGACTAGAGTCTTTGGCGGCAGCAGGTATTGTTGGCTCTTTTTTATCTATGCTTATTTGGATTCTTGGGCAAACCAGAAGTGCTATTTCTGCTATAATATCTCAATATTTAGGAGCTGGTCGTTTAAACGAGGTTAAAACATTACCTGTACAAGCTATTTTTTTTAACATATTACTTAGCATTATTATACTGCTTTCTACTGTTTTTGTTATAGAAGAAATATTTGTGTTCTTAAAGGCAAAAGATAAAATTTTAGAGTTTTGTGTGTCTTATTACGGTATTAGAGTTTGGGGGTTTCCTTTAACCTTATTTACGTTTGCAGTAATGGGCATTTTTAGAGGCTTGCAAAATACAAGTTGGCCAATGGTAATAGCTTTAATTGGGGCCGTATTAAATATATTTTTAGATTACATTTTTGTGTACGGCATACAAGGCGTTTTAGAGCCAATGTATTTAGATGGTGCTGCGTGGGCAAGCTTAGTTTCACAAGCAGTTATGGCAATAATAGCCTTCTTTTTATTGGTTTTAAAAACAGATATTAGTCTAAGGCTACGTTTTCCTATACACCCAGAGCTGGGACGTTTGGTAATTATGAGTTTAAACTTATTTGTACGTGCATTGTCTTTAAATATTGCATTGGTTTTAGCAGTAAGGGAGGCAACAGATTTGGGAGATAGGTTTATTGGGGCACACACAATAGCTATAAATGTATGGTTGTTTTCTGCTTTTTTTATAGATGGTTATGGCGCAGCAGGTAATATTATAGGAGGTAAATTACTGGGTGCAAAAGATTATAATAACCTTTGGCTTTTAGCAAAAAAAATAATGCAGTATGGAGTAACTGTAAGTGTTGTGTTAATGCTGTTAGGTTTTGCTTTTTACTATCCTATAGGCAGAATTTTTTCTAATGAACAAGTGGCTTTAGATACTTTTTATGCTGTTTTTTATATTATAATTTTAAGCTTACCAATTAATGCTGTAGCTTTTGTGTTAGACGGACTTTTTAAAGGTTTAGGGGAAATGAAATACCTTAGAGACACACTTTTAGATGCTACTTTTTTAGGTTTTATACCTATGTTAAACCTAAGTAAAGAGTTAGGTTGGGGCTTTACAGGAATTTGGTTGTCTTTTGTGGTTTGGATGCTAATAAGAGGTGGTGCATTGGTGGTTAAATTCATTACAAAGTTTCGTCCCCTGTTACAAAAAGCGTAATTTTGGTTTTTACATAATAAAAAGGTTTTTATGGGCACAACAAGAACAAATGGTAGTTTATATACCAGTATAGATAATAAAATAGCAACAATAGAATTTGGGCATCCGGCAAGTAACTCATTTGTGGCAGAATTGTTAGATAGGTTAACGAAAGAAATTTTAAAACTATCAGGAGACCAAACAGTTAATGTTATTGTTTTAAAGTCTGAAGGAGAAAAAGCTTTTTGTGCAGGTGCTTCATTTGATGAGTTAATGGAAGTGACCAACTTAGAAGAAGGTCAACAATTTTTTAGTGGTTTTGCAAATGTTATTAACGCTATGCGCAAATGCAAAAAACTAATAGTTGGGCGTGTACAAGGCAAAACAGTTGGTGGCGGTGTTGGTTTAGCTGCAGCTTGTGATTATGCTTTTGCTACAGAGGCGGCATCTATTAAATTGTCTGAACTATCTATAGGTATTGGCCCATTTGTAATTGCTCCGGCAGTAGAACGTAAAGTTGGTAAAAGTGGTTTAGCAGAACTATCTTTAGCTGCTACAGATTGGCAAAGTGCATATTGGGCAAAAGACAAAGGTTTGTTTGCTAAGGTGTTTGGTTCTATTAAAGAAATGGATAAAGAAATTGAGATTTTTACAGAAAAATTGGCGTCATATAACCCAGAAGCCTTGCAAGAAATGAAAACAATATTGTGGCGAGGAACAGAAAATTGGGATGACTTGTTAAAAGAAAGAGCAATAATTTCTGGTAAATTAGTATTGTCAGATTTTACTAAGAATGCATTATCAAAATACAGAAAATAAACTTTTATGAATAAGTTTAAAACAGAGATAAAATGGGGTTTTATCTTTACTGGTTTTGCACTTTTATGGGCATATATAGAAAAACAATTGGGCTGGCATACAGACCACGTTAGTAAGCACTTAATATATACTAACTTATTTGGTATAGTGGCTATTGTACTATATGTTTTAGCTTTAAGAGATAAAAAACAAACAGATTATAAAGGTGTAATTACCTGGAAAGAGGGTTTTATTAGCGGTATTGTTTTAAGTGCAGTAATAGCTGTATTAAGTCCGGCAACACAATACATAACCCAGGTATATATTTCTCCAGAGTATTTTTCTAATATTACAACGTACATTGTAGGTGCAGGAAAAATGACTCAAGAAAACGCAAAAGAATATTTTAATATTAACAATTATATACGACAAGGGATATTTACTGCGTTATCTATGGGAGTGGTAACAGCAGCAATGGTGTCTTTTATCATTAAAAATAAAAAGAATTAAAAAATAAGAAGATTATGGGCGGAGATATTGTATTTCCATTACTAGCATTATTTGTAGTAGGTGTTTATATTTTTAACAGAGTTAGAAACAGTAAAAAGTACAAAAGAAAATAACCCTATTATTAGGTTTTATTTTTAAATAACTTAAAAAATAGAAGTTAGGGTTGTTTAAAAAAATATTTTTATTAACATTTTTTTT
>NZ_MDDP01000022.1 GCF_001999725.1 Cellulophaga omnivescoria | reverse complement strand
TGTTCTTTTTCTTTTTTAATTTATAAGTAATAACATTCCCTAGTTTTGTTTTTAGTTGTTCTATTTCTGTGTTGCTCAAATCTTTAACAGGAGTGTTATTTATTTCTAATATCTGATCATTTAAAGAAACTTTTGCGGTAGTAGTTTTATTGATAAAAGTGGTGCTCACAAATGCTTTTTCACCTCTTTTTATAATTTTAAAGCCATCAGTAATTAACTCAGGCGCTACCTTAACTTTATCTCTAGATTGTTCTAGTATTAGCTTGTTCTGGTTACTGTAAATGGTAAAGTGTTTTAGCATTCCGCCTCCTATAAAACCAATAAACTTGTTGTTAGGAAAATTGTTTAGTGTTGTATTTGCAATATCTACTAGCACACCATTGTACGTTTTATTCCCAATTAGTACTTTAGTTTTATTGGTTATAAGTGTATTGTTTAAACCAGAAGTATGTGCTGTTGGCATACTTACGTCAACATAACTAAAATTGTCTCTAATACTTTTTTTCAATTCGTTTAAATTATTGTTTGGGTAGTTTAACAGCGTAACATATCTGCCATTTCCTGTATCTACCATAAAGTAGCCAGGTATAACTGTGTCACCAATTGTAACTGTACCGTAAATTTCATAAAACCCGTACAGGTATAAATTGTCTTTGTTTTTTGATAATAGGATACTATTACTTTGTTCTAAAATCTGCTCTTCATTATTGCTTAATGTTATTTGCTTTTTATGGTAATCAACTTTTACATTAAATTGTCTAAAAAAGTCTAGGTTAATGGTTGCTTTATGAAAAGCATTAAAATCGTACTCGTTAACTAATACACTTCTTATGTTATCTTCTTTTTTTAAATAGTAATTAAATGTATCTCCTAGAGAGACTAATACATCTTTTTTAATTAAATTTATGTTGTTTTTTTTAGCAAACAGATAATCAATATTAAAACCACTAGATCCGGTGTCGTACATAAAATAACAAGGGTTGTTATTTATTTTACCTTTTATAAATATTCTGTTTTTAACTAATTTAAAAGGAAGTGTATGTACTATATTTTGAGAAAATAAAGAGGTAGAAAAACTAAATAATAGTATGTAAAGGAGTTTTGTTTTCAAATATTAGTTAAAGCTAATTTTACCGATGATGATAAGGCTCGTTACGTAGAATAGTAAACCCTCTGTAAATTTGTTCAACCACAAACAAACGTACCATTTGGTGAGAGAATGTCATTTTAGAAAGACTAATTTTTCCTTTAGCAGTAGCGTAAATTGCATCACTAAAACCATAAGGACCTCCAATAACAAAAACCAATTGTTTAATTCCTGCATTCATTTTCTTTTGTAAGTAATCAGAAAAATCTACAGAAGTAAATTGTTTTCCGTTTTCATCTAAAAGTACAAGCACGTCTGTAGGACTCAACTTTTTTAAAATAAGCTCGCCTTCCTTTTCTTTTTGTTGTGCTTCAGACAGGTTTTTTACATTCTTTATATCTGGTATAATGTCTAAATTAAACTTAATATAATGCCCTAATCGCTTTTCATATTCAGCAATTAAAGCTTGTAAATTTTTATTATCGGTTTTGCCAATGGCTAGTAGCTTAATAGTCATACCACAAATATAATGTCAATTTTTAAAAATTATTAGATAACAACTGCATTATGTAGATAATCAAAAAAACAGTTAAAGTTTAATAAAACAATTTAGTAAATTAGCACAAAACAAAAACAAATTAATGATTTCAGAAGAGCAGTTTCAGAAAGAAATAGACCTAATTATTAGTAATGCAATACGTGAAGACGTTGGAGATGGCGACCATAGTTCTTTGGCTTGTATACCTGCAACAGCAACTGGTAAAGCAAAATTACTGGTTAAAGACAATGGTATTATTGCAGGTGTAGAATTTGCTAAACAAGTTTTTGCATATGTAGACAAGGGTTTACAGGTAGAAACACTTATTAATGATGGTGAAACTGTAAAACACGGAGATATTGTTTTTTATGTAACGGGCAGCTCACAAAGTATTTTAAAAGCAGAACGATTGGTGTTAAACGCTATGCAGCGTATGAGTGCTATTGCTACTAAAACAAACTTTTTTGTAAAATTATTAGAAGGTACAAATACTAAGATATTAGATACTCGTAAAACTACACCAGGTTTGCGTGCAGCAGAAAAATGGGCTGTAAAGATAGGTGGAGGAGAAAACCACAGGTTTGCTTTGTATGATATGATTATGCTAAAAGATAACCATATAGATTTTGCAGGTGGTGTAACCAAAGCCATAGAAAAAACAAAAGAATACTTAAAAGAAACAGGCAGAGACTTAAAAATTATAGTTGAAGCTAGAAATCTTGATGAAATTAAAGAAATTTTAAAGACAGATGGTGTGTACCGTATCCTTATAGATAATTTTAATTACCAGGATACAAAAACTGCTGTTGCATTAATTGGAGACAAATGTTTAACAGAATCTAGTGGTGGTATTAATGAAAATACTATTAGAGAATATGCAGAATGCGGTGTAAATTATATTTCTTCTGGCGCACTTACACACTCTGTTTATAATATGGATTTAAGCCTTAAAGCAGTTTAATGTCGGTAGAAATTGAAGAAAAACTAGCAAAAATACCAGTAATAAACTGGATAGTAGCACTATTAAAAAAAGTTACTTTGCCAGCCTTTGTAGGTTTGTCTTTGTATGATTTATTAGAGCTTTACCTTAATGGAATTTTAAAAGGAACCTTATCTACACGAGCCAGTGCCATTGCATTTAGTTTGTTTATGGCATTGTTCCCATTATTAATATTTTTGGTAACACTAATACCGTTTTTAATACCTTATGTAGATTCTGGTAACCCAGATACTAACTTAAATACAGAGTTTATTGCATACTTAGAGTATGTATTACCAAATGCTATAAACGACTATTTTTTTGATCAGATTTACGATGAAATAATGAGTCAAAAGCGTGGAGGTTTATTATCATCTACATTTGTTTTGTCTATATTTTTAATAGCAAACGGAGTTAATGCTATTTTTAGTGGTTTTGAGAATTCTTACCATATAAGTTTAAATCGTCATTTTATAAGACAATATTTGTATGCTTTAATGGTAGGTTTATTGCTGTCTATATTAATAATAGTTAGTGCTATTGTGTATATGTATTTTGAGATTTATGTGATAGAAAATATATCAGACACCACCCAGGTTTATTTTGGCACAGGATTAGAAGAGACAGATATTTGGACTACCGAGATAGCTAAAATAGTTTATTTTACATTTTTGTCTTACCTATCAATTTCAATTTTGTACTATTTTGGTACGGCAGAAGGCAAAAAAACAAAGTTTTTTTCATCAGGCTCATTAATGACAACAATTTTATTTGTGCTAACTTCTTACTTGTTTGGAGTTTACGTAGATAAATTTGCAAGGTACAATGAATTGTATGGTGCTTTAGGCGGATTATTAATTCTGATGGTTTATATTTGGTTAAATGCCAACATCCTTTTACTAGGGTTTGAGCTAAATGCAACATTAAATTCATTAAAGAAAAAAATTATACAAAATGAAGAAGAATAAAACACTATTTACCATTGCAATCTTATTTTTTATCGCTAATATAAGTGTAGCACAATCTGTTTTTGGAAAGTGGAAAACTATTGATGATAGAAACGGAAAAGAAAAAGCTATAATTGACGTTTATGAGAAAAACGGCAAAATGTATGGGAAAATAATTAAGATTGTAGATCCAAAACGTAGAGATGCCGTTTGTGAAAAATGTGAGGGCGATTTAAAAAATGCTCCAATTTTAGGCTTGCATATTATTAAAAATGCAGAAAAAACAGACAAAAACGAATACAAAGGAAAACATCTTTTTGATCCAGAACAAGCAATGACTTTTAGATGTAAAATTTGGTTAGATCCAGAAGATCCAGATAAGCTAAAAGTTCGTGGTTACTTAGCATTTATTTACAGAACTCAAACTTGGATACGTGTTAAGGAGTAACCTACTTTATGCAGCATTTTATAAATGTAATATTACCAATTCCCTTAGAAAAACTATTTACGTATAGTGTAACAAGGGCAGAAGCCAATTTTTTAAAAGTGGGTATGCGCGTTGCCGTACCCTTTGGCAAATCTAAAATACATACAGCATTAGTTGCAGAAATACACGGTACAGCACCAACTTTATATGAGGCCAAAGATATTCATCAAATACTAGATGATGAGCCCATAGTTACAGAGTTACAAATTAAACATTGGTCTTGGGTAGCTAAGTACTATATGTGTTCTATAGGTGAAGTTTTTAGGAGCGCAGTTCCGGGGGCCTTTTTATTGGAGAGTGAAACTCTAATACTAAAAAATTCTGAGACTACCGTAGATGAAAATACACTAACAGATGAAGAGTTTTTAGTGTTTGAAGCATTAGAGCGCCAGTCTATGTTAAAGGTGCAAGAAATTGCAGCTATAGTAGATAAAAAAAACGTGCTACCTATTTTAAAACGTCTGTTAGATAAAAATGTAATTTTAACTAAGGAAGAAGTTTACCAACAATACAAGCCCAAACTGGTAAGGTATGTTAAGTTGGGACCAAAGTACCAAACCGAAGAAGAATTAAGTGCTTTGTTAGACTCGCTCTCTAGAGCACCAAAACAAAGTAATGTAATTTTATCATTATTTCAATTACAAGGAACTAATCATAAAAAAATAACAGTAAAAGAGTTAGAGGAAAAAAGCAAATCTTCCGTAGCTATAATTAAGGCTTTAATAGATAAAGAAATTTTAGAAGAGTTTTTTGTACGAACAGATAGGGTTGTTTTTGATTCTACAAAAAAAACAAAACAACTAAAAGAGCTCAATCAGTACCAGGCTAATGCTTTACAGGCAATTAAATCTAGTTTTAAAGAAAATAAGGTTACCTTATTACATGGCGTTACTTCTTCGGGTAAAACAGAGGTATACGTGCAATTAATAGCAGATTACTTGGCTAAAGGGCAACAGGCATTGTATTTATTACCAGAAATAGCGTTAACAACACAATTAATTGCAAGGCTACAAAACTACTTTGGTGAATATGTTGCTGTTTTTCATTCTAAGTATACAGTAAATGAAAGGGTTGAGGTTTGGAACAATGTTTTAGCAAACAAGTCTAAGGCTCAAATTGTAATAGGAGCAAGGTCAGCGTTGTTTTTACCATTTTCTAACCTAGGGTTAATAATTGTAGATGAAGAGCATGAGGCGTCTTTTAAGCAGTATGATCCGGCACCAAGGTACCACGCCAGAGATAGCGCAATTGTTTTAGCAAATTTTAGTAATTGCAATATTCTTTTAGGTTCTGCTACGCCAAGTATAGAAACGTATTACAATGTTAAGCAGAAAAAATATGGCTATGCACAAATAACGCGTAGGTATGGTAATGTACTAATGCCAGAAGTAGAGTTGGTAGATATAAAAGAGCTAACGCGTAAAAAACGTATGAAAGGTCATTTTTCAGAACGGTTATTACGCGGTATTACAGAAGCAGTACAAGAGAAAGAACAAGTAATTTTGTTTCAAAACCGCAGAGGGTATGCACCAATAGTAGAATGTACAACTTGTGGCCACTCACCACAATGCCCAAATTGTGATGTAAGTTTAACCTATCATCAATACAAAAAACAAATGCGTTGTCATTACTGTAGTTATCACATGGCTTTACAAAAAAGTTGTTTGGCTTGTGGTATGTCTACCTTAAATACCAAGGGTTTTGGTACAGAGCAGGTAGAGCAAGAACTGCAAGAGCTAATGCCAAACCTGCGAATTGGCCGTATGGATTTAGATACAACTAGGGGTAAACATGCGTACGAGAAAATAATTACTTCTTTTGAAAAACACGAGTTAGATGTTTTAGTGGGTACTCAAATGCTAACTAAAGGATTAGATTTTGGTAATGTAAGTTTGGTAGGTATTATGAATGCAGATAACCTATTAAATTTTCCAGATTTTAGAGCACATGAACGTAGTTATCAACTATTAGCGCAAGTTTCTGGTAGGGCAGGTAGGGCTCAAAAAAGAGGTAAGGTATTAATACAAACGTACAACCCTTATCATCAAATATTGCAACAAGTATCTACTAATGATTATGAGGCAATGTACACAGACCAAATTAATGAGCGTAGGTTGTTTAAGTATCCGCCTTTGCATAGGATATTAAAAATAACATTTAAACACAGAGATTATGGTAAGGTGGAAGATGCTTCTGCCTGGTTTGCAAAATCCTTGCGCGTAGCTTTTAAGGATGATGTCTTGGGACCAGAATTCCCTGCTGTGGCCAGAATAAGAAACTTGTATTTAAAAAATGTTGTTTTAAAAATAAAAAAAGAGCAGCCTTTAGGTAAAACAAAAGATTACATAAAAAAAATTGAAAAATCTTTTAATGCAATTGGTCAATTTAAAGGTGTAAGGGTAATTTATAATGTAGATTATATTTAAAAAAATAGCAAAAAAAAGCCGACTATTAAGTCGGCTTTTTTATAATGTATAATTTTTAAACGTTGCTTAGCGCTTCAGCAAGCTCCGTTTTTTTATTTCTACTTAAAGGTATTTGTCTTCCATCAACTTCTACGTTTTTGCTATTAAATTTTTCAACCTTTTCTAAGTTAACTATGTAAGATTTATGTATTCTTAAAAACTTATCTTCAGGCAACTGCTTTTCAAAGGATTTCATTGTAGATAAAATTACAATATTGGCCTCGTCTGTAACAAGTTTAATATAATCACCTAAGGCTTCTATCCATTTAATATCATTTAAAATAACCTTACGTTTTTTAAGATTACTTTTTACAAAAATATGTTCTTCATCTTCTTGTACTCTGTGCATTTGCTCATACTTAGCAACAGCTCTTTTAACAGAGGCGTCAAACCTACTCATTGTAATTGGTTTGTGTAAATAATCTGTTACGTCATAATCAAAAGCTTTTAATGCGTAATCAGGTTTTCCAGTTATAAGTATAACTTGTGGCGGATTTTCTAGAGACTCTAATAAGTCAAATCCGTTAATGATTGGCATTTCTACGTCTAGGAAAATAAGATCAACTTCGTTGTTCTTAAGTCCGTTCTTGGCTTCAATAGCATTGCTGTACTCAGCCACCATTGCTAGGTTTGGATGATTGTTAACCAACTTTGCCACGGCCATACGTTGCATAGAAGAATCATCTACAATTATACATCTTAGTTTCATAAATAAGTTGATTTGTGGGGTTAAATCTCGGCTAAAGTACTAAAATTGTCAGATGAATTGCAAGAAAAGATGTGAACATGCATTAATCTGTTGTGTAATTAGCATTTAACGAGTTATGGATTTCATTTGGGTTTGGTTAGAAAATTGGGGTTTGTTAATAACTATTTTTATATAGAACGAAGATTTCTAGCTTTTCTTGTGAGAATAGAAAAAAATAATTACTTTTGCGGACTGAAAAAAATATATATAATATGAATCATTACGAAACTGTTTTCATTCTGAATCCCGTTCTATCTGATGTACAGATAGAGGAAACAGTTAAGAAATTTGAAGATTTCTTAATTAAAAAAGGTTCCAAAATGGTTGCCAAAGAAAATTGGGGACTTAAAAAATTGGCCTATCCTATTCAACACAAAAAAAGTGGTTTTTACCATTTGTTTGAATTTACTGCACCTGGTGATGTAATCAATGGTTACGAGCTAGAATTTAGAAGAGATGAACGTGTTATGCGTTTCTTAACTGTAAAGCTAGACAAGCACGCTATTTCTTGGGCAGAGAGAAGAAGAACAAAATTAAAAACTAAAGCTTAAGGATTATGTCAGCTATTGAACAACAAGCAAAAGGAAAAAAAGACGGAGAAATTAGATATTTAACTCCGTTAAACATTGAGACTAACAAACAGAAAAAATACTGTAGATTTAAAAAATCTGGTATTAAGTATGTAGATTATAAAGATCCAGATTTCTTAATTAAGTTAGTTAATGAGCAAGGTAAATTACTTCCAAGAAGACTTACTGGAACTTCATTAAAATATCAAAGAAAAGTGGCTGTTGCTGTTAAAAGAGCGCGTCATTTAGCATTAATGCCATATGTTGGCGATTTATTAAAATAAAAAAAGCTAAACAATGGAACTTATATTAAAACAAGACGTACAGAATTTAGGTTTTAAGGATGACGTAGTAGAAGTTAAAAACGGCTACGGAAGAAACTTTCTTATTCCTCAAGGATTAGCTGCTCTTGCTACACCATCTGCAAAGAAGGTTTTAGCAGAAAACTTAAAGCAAAGAGCTCATAAAGAAAAGAAAATTGTTGATGAAGCTAATAAAACTGCTGAAGCATTAAAGCAATTAGAAATTAAAATACCTGCTAAAGTTGGTGTTGGAACTAAATTATTTGGTTCTATTTCTAATATAGATTTAGCTGCAGCTATAGAAAAAGCTGGTCAATCAATAGACAAAAAATATATTTCTATTAAAGGTGGTTCTGTTAAAAGAACTGGGCCTTACAATGCTCAGATTAGACTACACAGAGAGGTAATTGTAGAATTTCCTTTTGAAGTTGTAGCTGAAGCTAAATAAATAGTTAATATAATGTTAATAGAAAAAAGAGTTATGCACGCATAACTCTTTTTTTTTGTTCTAAATTTAGCATATCTAAAAATAACTAACTTAGAACAATATGAAAAACTATTTATTTTTTTGCTTATCGTTTTTGTTTGTTTCCCTGTCGGTTAGCGCTCAGGTAACAACCTCAAACATTAAAGGTTTGGTTGTAGACGATCAGGCAATGCCGCTTATGGGGGCAAATGTTATTGCTGTGCATACACCAACAGGTACTAAATACGGCGGTATTACTAATGATGAAGGTAGGTATAACCTTTTAAATATGAGGGTTGGTGGTCCTTATGTAATTACAGTTTCTTATGTAGGTTTTGAAAACCAAGTTAAGAACGATGTTTACCTTACTTTAGGTAAAACTTTTAATTTTAATGTAACTCTAACAGAATCTAGTCAAATGTTAGATGAAATTATTTTGGTTCAAGACCAAAGTGGTACATTTGGTAGTGGGCGTACAGGGGCAGAAACAAGTGTGGGTAGTAGAGAACTAACTAAATTGCCTACAATTTCTAGATCTGCACAAGACTTTACAAGGCTAGAGCCTACGGCAAGTGGTGATTCTTTTGGAGGTCGTAATGATCAGTTTAATAATTTTTCTTTAGATGGTGCAATTTTTAATAATCCTTTTGGGTTAGATTCTCCAACACCAGGCGGGCAAACAGGTTCGCAACCTATTTCTTTAGATGCTATAGAGCAAATACAAGTAAGTACAGCTCCTTATGATGTTACATTGTCTGGTTTTACTGGAGCATCTGTAAATGCGGTTACAAAAAGTGGTACTAATGAATTTCATGGTACTGTTTATGGTTTTTTTAGAAATGAAGACTTAACAGGCGGTAAGGTTAAAGGAGAAGATGTAATTAAGCCTAAATTAACTCAAAATCAATATGGTGTAAGTATTGGTGGGCCAATTGTTAAAAATAAATTATTTTTCTTTGCTAATTTTGAAAAAGAGGAAAGAGATGATTTAGGGACAAATGGATGGGTGCCTAATACGGGCTCTGGTAGTATAGGTGAGTCTAGAGTTTTAGAAAGCGATTTAATGGCTGTACAGTCTGCCTTAGCAGGTATTGGTTATGATACTGGTCGTTATGAAGGTTTTACTTACGGCGGAGAGTCTACTAAAGGTATCTTTAAGTTAGATTGGAATATTAATGATAATAACAGATTGGCTGTTATTTATAACTTTTTAAATTCTTCTAAAGAAAAACCAGCTCACCCTACGGCTATTAGACAAAGAGGACCAAATTTTACAACTTTACAATTTGAGAACTCTGGATATGAAATTAATAACAATTTAAAATCTTTTCAGATAGAATTAAATTCTACATTGTCTGAAACTATGACAAATAAATTGCAAGTTGGTTATTCTCATTTTGATGATTTTAGAGATGCTTTATCTTCTCCAATTCCTGCAATGACTATACAGGATGGTAATGGGTCTAATTATATTGTTGTAGGTCATGAGCCTTTTTCAATTAATAACACATTAGATCAAAAGGTTTTTCAGTTTTCTAACAATACCAATATTTTTAAAGGAGATCATACATATACAATTGGTTTCTCTTTTGAAAAATTTGATTTTAAAAACTCATTTAACCTGGGTTCATATGGTTATGCAGATGCAAGAGGTTACGTAGGAGCTTTTGGTGCATTTGGTAGTTTAGCAGATTTTCAAACAGCAGTAGATAATGGGTTAATTTCTGATGCTATTACAAATGCTGAAGGTATTAATGCAGCAAATAATACTAATGATACTTGGAGTTTGGCAGAAACTAGTGTTGGGCAAATGGCATTTTATGTGCAAGATGAGTGGAATGCTACAGAAGATTTTAAATTAACTTATGGAGTTCGTTTTGATAAGCCTTTGTTTTTTGATACGGCAGATAAAATTCGTGAGAATATAGCAAGGAAAGGTACATATGTGCCAAGTATACCTTATTATAATCCAGAAACGGGAGAAGAGGTATTTATAGATTCTGAAAAATTACCAAGTAACCAATGGTTAATTTCTCCAAGAGTAGGTTTTAATTGGGATGCAAAAGGAGATAATTCTTTACAAGTACGTGGTGGTACTGGTTTGTTTACTGGTAGATTGCCATTTGTATGGTTGGGTAACCAAGTGCAAGGTGTAGATGTGTTTTATTACCAAACTGTAGATCCAGATTTTAAATTTCCACAAGTATGGAGAACTAATTTAGGCTTAGATAAAAAGTTTGAAAATGGTATTATTGGTACGTTAGATGTTTCTTATACTAAGGATTTAAACGCTGCTCACGTACAAAACTGGGGATTAAGAGAGCCTACAGGTACATTGGTTGGTCCTGGAGGAGATAGACCAGTTTACTTATCTGGTGATACGGGTAACAATGCTTATGTATTTACTAATTCTGACAAAGGAAGAGTATTTAATGTTTCAGCCAAAGGACAAAAGACTTTTGATAATGGCTTGTACGTAATGGCTGCTTATAGCTATTTAAATGCTAAAGATGTAAACTCTATTGAAGCGGAAATTACTGGTGATGCTTTTGAGTTTAATCCAAATGCAGGTAATGCAAATGCAGACGTTTTAAGTTATTCTAAATACGGAGATACACACCGTTTTATTGGTGTTCTATCCAAAAACTTTGAGTACGGACAAGGAAAATGGAATACAACAATTTCTACTTTCTTTGAGTATGCTAAAGGTGCAAGGTATAATTATACATATGCTGGTGATATTAATGGTGATGGATCTGGTCAAAATAACGATTTATTATACATTCCTACTGAGGTAGAAATTTCTCAAATGCAATTTTCAGGGGCAGGCCAAGCAGAAGCTTTTGAAGCATATATTCAGCAAGATGATTATTTAAAAGATAACCGAGGAGAGTTTATGGAGCGCTACGGTGCTTTAGCTCCTTGGAGAGGTCGTTGGGATCTTAAATTTTTACAAGATTATAAGTTTGCTAACAATAACAAAATACAATTTAGTATTGATGTCCTAAATGTTGGAAACTTAATTAGTTCTGATTGGGGTATTGTACGCCAGCCAAATAATATTAGTCCGGTGGGAGTTAGCTTCCCAGATGCTAATCCAGCCCCAGATGTTTATGAGGCAGACCGTACACAGGCACCTACCTACACTTTTGATCCTAGTTTAACTAGAACAAATGGGTATGATGCAAGTTTGTTATCTAGATGGCAAGCACAATTTGGTTTGCGCTTTATTTTCTAGTAAAAAATAAATAATTTTAATTATTAAAAGGTTATGCTTATGCATAGCCTTTTTTTATTTTTGCAAAATGAAATATGCAAGACTAACAAAACAACAACTAGAAGAATTGCAACCAGAGTTTGTAAATTTTTTAGCATCGCAAACAATTACTGCAGAAGAATGGGAAACTATTAAAAAAGATAAACCAGAAGTTGCAGAAGAGGAGTTAGATGTTTTTAGTGATTTAATTTGGGAAGGTGTATTAACTAAAGTAGAGTATTTAGAAAATGTATCTGCACAACAAATGCATTTGTTTCATTTAGAAGAAAAAGAAATGAAACTGCTTTCTGTTAAAGTAATGAATCCTGATGTAGATTTAACAACAAGTGTTGGGTTTGCTTGGTTTAAGAAAAACTGGCAGTCAGACTTTGTAGAGTATTTAACGGCTTCTAAAATTTATACTGATGATAAAAATTTAGATAAGTTTAATTTAATTAAGCAAGGAGCGGTAATTACTAAAGGAGATTTGTACAAGTGGTTTGATAATATTATTAGTTAAACTGCTAATAAGTAAGTTACATATAAAACAATATTAATAGCCTTTATAAAGGCATAAAGAATGATTTATCATTCTATACATTTTTAACAGTTATGGCACAAAAACCATCAATACCAAAGGGGACAAGAGATTTTTCACCGTCTGAAATAGCAAAAAGAAATTACATTTTTGATATTGTAAAGAAACATTTTCAGACATTTGGTTTTCAGCCTATAGAAACACCTTCTTTTGAAAATTCACAAACCTTAATGGGTAAATATGGTGATGAAGGTGATCGCTTAATATTTAAAATATTAAACTCAGGAGATTATTTAAATAAAGTTAATGATGAACTATACCAAAAGAAGGACTCGGGATCATTAACTACAAAAATTTCAGAAAAAGCATTGCGTTATGACCTTACCGTACCTTTTGCACGTTACGTGGTAATGCACCAAAACGAAATTGATTTTCCTTTTAAAAGATATCAAATACAGCCTGTTTGGAGAGCAGATAGGCCGCAAAAGGGCAGGTTTAGAGAATTTTATCAGTGTGATGCAGATGTTGTTGGGTCGGACTCCCTGTTACAGGAAATAGAATTGGTGCAATTGTATGATGCTGTTTTTACAGAGTTAGAACTTGTAGGAACAACAATTAAATTAAACAATCGTAAAATTCTTGCAGGTATAGCAGAGGTTATAGGTGCAAAAGAGCGCTTAATAGATTTTACTGTCGCCTTAGATAAGTTAGATAAAATAGGAGTAGAGGGAGTAACTAAAGAAATGCTAGAAAAGGGTATTTCTGAAGATGCAATTAAAAAAGCAACACCTTTATTTTCATTATCTGGTTCTAATACAGAGCAATTGCAAGTTTTGGCAGAATTGCTTAAGGACTCAGAAGAAGGTAAAAAAGGAGTAGAAGAGCTTACTTTTATTATTAATGCGGTAGAAAAATTAGGTTTACAATCTGCTAATCTTACTATAGATGTTACTTTGGCTCGCGGACTTAACTATTATACAGGCGCTATTTTTGAGGTTGCTGCACCAAGCGGAGTAAAAATGGGCTCTATCGGTGGTGGTGGACGTTATGATGATTTAACAGGGATTTTTGGATTAAAAGATGTTAGTGGTGTAGGTATCTCTTTTGGGTTAGATAGAATTTATTTGGTTTTAGAAGAGCTAAATCTTTTTCCTGAAGAAATAAACAAGTCTTTAGAAGTTCTTTGTGTTAATTTTGGAGATAAAGAAGCTTTTGCGGCTTTAGAATTGGTTACAGAGTTACGTAAAAACGGAGTAAAAGCAGATGTGTATCCTTCAGCTGTAAAAATGCAAAAACAAATGAAATATGCTAATAAGCGTAATGTTCCTTATGTTGTTTTAATAGGGGAACAAGAGTTACTTAATGGCGATTTTGTTGTGAAAAATATGGAAAAAGGAGATCAGCAAACTTATAAGTTGTCAAATGTATCAGAGTTTTTAGTCTCGTTATAAGTTATACATTAAATTTTTAGTAAAAAACTGCTGTGCAATAATATTGTGTAGCGGTTTTTTTTAATTCATTTCTTTTTATCAGAAAAAAATAATATCATCTTTGAACCGCAAGAAAATACAGCTGTTTTAAAATTATATAACCTTTTCTATTGCTTCTATAATTGTATTGTAATACTTTTTACTGTGTGGAACATAAAGTTTCTTCGTTTCACTATTGTTTAATTCTATTTTAAAATCAGAAATAAGTTTAAGTTGTAAGTCTTCAACCTCAATATCTTGTTTTTTAAGGAGATTAAACTCTGTATTTAATTCACAGATAAAGGTGTGGTGAAATTCACAGTCAATTAAGTAATTGGTATGTTTTTGGATAGATTTAAAGCAACCAATTTTTTGTAAATCTGCTTGTTGAATGGTAATTCCAATTTCTTCTTCAATTTCTCTTAAAGCAGAATTAATAATGTCTTCTCCAGCTCCAATATGTCCGGCAACAGAAACATCCCATAATAGAGGGAATGTGTCTTTACTTTTTGCACGCTGTTGTAGTAAAATTTGCTTTTTATCAGTATAAAACCAAATATGTACTGTTTGGTGAAACCAACCATTTTTATGAGCATCAGATTTTAAAGCTGTTTTACCGGTAAAATTACCGTTGCTATCTAAAAGATCTATAAGCTCATCCATATTATAAAAGTAAAAAAAAAGCCTCTTCTAAAATAAAAGAGGCCAAGTATAGTTAATCAAAGTAACTAAAAGTTTCTCCGTTTTTAATATTTAATAGTGTTTCGTAAATCAAGCGTATCACATTTACAACATCGTCTCTATGTACAGTTTCTACCGTAGTGTGCATATAACGTAATGGTAAAGATATAAGTGCAGAGGCAACACCGCCATTGCTATATGCAAAAGCGTCTGTATCTGTACCAGTAGATCTAGATGCTGCCATACGCTGAAAAGGTATTTCATTAGCTTCCGCAGTTTCAATTATACGTTCCCTAAGTTTGTTTTGTACTGCTGGTGCATAAGAAATTACAGGTCCAGAGCCAATTTCTGTAAAGCCTTGTACCTTTTGCTCAATCATTGGGGTGGTAGTGTCGTGGCAAACATCGGTAACAATAGCAACGTTAGGTTTAATTCTTTGTGTAATCATTTCCGCCCCTCTAAGGCCAATTTCCTCTTGTACAGAGTTGGTAATGTATAAGCCAAAAGGTAATTCTACTTTGTTTTCGTGCAATAAACGCGCAACTTCAGCTATCATAAATCCACCAGCTCTGTTGTCTATAGCTCTACAAACAAACTTGTTTCCGTTTAAAACCTTAAAAGTATCTGGGTATGTAATAACGCAACCAACGTGTACGCCCATTTTTTCAACTTCGGCCTTGTCTTTAGCTCCAATATCAATACAAATATTGTCTAATTTAGGAGCTTCTTCTTTTCCTTTATTTCTTGTATGTATTGCGGGCCATCCAAAAACACCTTCAACAATACCGTTTTTTGTATGTATGTTAACCCATTTAGATGGTGCTATTTGGTGGTCACTTCCTCCATTTCTAATTACATATAGTAATCCGTTGTCTGAAATGTAATTTACATACCAAGAAATTTCATCAGAGTGTCCTTCTATAACTACCTTATATTTTGCATCCGGATTAATAACACCCACAGCAGTGCCGTAAGTATCCGTAATAAATGTGTCTACATATGGTTTTAAGTACTCCATCCATATTTTCTGCCCTTCCCACTCATAACCTGTAGGTGATGCATTATTTAAGTATCTTTCAAAAAAATCAAGAGATTTTTCAGTAATAATTTTCTTTGCGCTCATAAACGTATATATTTAAATACAAATTTAATAATATTCATTATTTAATTAATAATATCGTTACGTGTTTATCGTTAATTATATGAACACTAAGTATTGTATGAAACTAATAAAAAGTACATCATTAATAATAGCGTTGTTGTTTACACTTACAAGTACGGCGCAAATAGAGGTTAAAAAAGACTCTGTAGATTTGGAGTTGTATAAGATAGAAGGTGATTCTGTTTATGATACATCTATATCTTTAAATGAGGTTTATGTATTTGGACCATTAAAATTTGCTTCCAAAGAAGAAAAATTACGCTACTATATATTAAGGAGAAAAACATTAAAGGTGTATCCCTACGCAAAAATGGCTGCAGAAAAATTGGTTGTACTTAATGATAGTTTAAAAAAAATTAAGAAGAAGTCAAAAAAACGTAAATACACCAGGCAAGTTCATAAAGAAATAGAAGATCAATTTTCTGAAAGATTAAAAAAGTTAACACGTACAGAGGGGCAAATACTCATTAAGCTAATAAATAGGCAAACAGGAGATACTGCTTTTGGACTTGTTAAAGAATTAAGAAATGGTTGGCGAGCCTTTTGGTATAATACTTCTGCTAAGTTTTTTAAAATTAGTATTAAGGCAGAGTATCATCCAGAAAGCGTGCATGAAGACTATTTAATTGAGGATATTCTGCAGCGAGCTTTTGCAAAAGGTAGGTTAAAGGAGCAACCTACGGTTTTAAATTATGATTATACTACGCTGACTAACAAATGGATAACTAATAAAAAGGAGTAGTAAACTCTTGTTTAGTTCAAAAATTCAAATTATATTTATTGTCCTTTTTATATATAATGTAGTTTTTCAGATCGATAACCCAAACTTTCAACACAAACTACCATATATTAAGGTGTGGTTTTAGGAGTTTGTTGTGGGTTAATAAAAAATCTAAAAAAAACTTAAGCTTTAAAGAATTGAATTGCAGTAAGTTATTTGTATTTTTAAAAATACTTTTAAAAAAGATGTAAAAAAGGCTTGTGGTGTTCAAAAATGGGAGTATATTTGCAGCCGCTAACGGACAAACGAGCAGTTATAAAGTTAGCAAAGTTCATTGATTAGGTTGTAAAATTAGTATTGTGAAAAGGTTAAAAAATAAGTTTACAAAAGCTTGTTTTGTAGCAATTAAAAATACTATTTTTGCATTCCCAATTTGCTAGGGTTGTAAAAGCAGAAATAAGCACTAAAATAATTTAATTTTTTATTTTGTCAGTTTAAAAAAACGTTTTACATTTGCAACCGCTTTCAGAGGGGGTAAGAGTTAAGAAATTTTGGAATGATTATATTGTTAATCAGCTAGTTCGAGTCTAGTATTTCTACAAGAATTAAAAGTTCATTTGACATATTGAAGAGACAGCAAAATAATGCTACTTAGTAGTATTATTGAATTAAAAAAGAGAATGAGTTTGGTTTTAGACGATTTTAGGTTGTTAAGAATATTTACAAAACAACGATGTAGAGTTCGATCCTGGCTCTGGATGAACTCAAGCGGCAGCCCTCACACAGGAAATGATAGTGTCCTTATTTTTTAATTTCCTTATC
>NZ_MDDP01000021.1 GCF_001999725.1 Cellulophaga omnivescoria | reverse complement strand
TCCATATCCTTTTTTTTTGGGTTAAATTAGTTATTATTTTCGGTTTGGCACAGACTTTAGCAATTCCGAGTGGATTCGGACGTAGTCGAATCCGCCGTAATTGCGGTTATACATCTTAAGTTAGCAATCTATTACATTTATATTTATTAATCAAAAAGAACCAGAGCGTAGAATAAGGTTATGATATACATGGAAACCAAGATTTCGTCAACATTGATAATCCCTACGCTCTTCTACTAATAGTTCGTTCAGTTCTGTGAGACCACGATCTCGATTTTAAGTTGTTGAATATATAGTAGATTGGCTCTTTATAATTTTTTTTATTATGGATAAAGATAAACAAATTTATGGTGTAGATATAAGCAAAGATGTCTACGATGTGTGTACACCAGAAGGAGATTTATATCAATTTAAAAACAGCGTTAGCGGTTTTAAAGCATTTGCAAAAGTTTTATCAACCAAGGCTCATTGTGTAATGGAAGCCACAGGATATTATCATTTTCAGTTGGCCTATTTTTTAAATAATAAAGGGATAGCAGTATCTATTATAAATCCACTAAAGATTAAGCGCTTTATCCAGATGAATCTATCTAAGGTAAAGACCGATAAGAGTGACGCTATTTGGATTATGAAATACGGCAAGAGCCAATCACTTGCATTATGGAAAGGTGATAGTGAATTAATGCAAGAAAACCTTCAGCTTACTCGTTTACTGAGTCTTTACACAAAACAGAGCACCCAACTAAAGAATAAGATACACGGCGAATCAACCTTAGGTAATCCATCAAAAATAGTGGTAAGCTCCTTAAAGGGCCAGCTTAAATCGCTGTCAAAAGAGATTGAAAAGCTAGAATCTAAGTTGCACGAGAATGTTAAATCAGCCCATCAAAAGTCTCTAACATTATTAAAAAGTATCCCAGGAATAGGAGAGAAAACAGCTATATCCTTAATTGTTTTAACCGATGATTTTACACGATTTAATTCTTATAAAGGATTATGTAGTTATGCTGGCATCACCCCAATAATCCGAGAATCAGGAAGCAGTGTAAAGGGACGTCCTAAAATCAGTAAAATGGGCAATGCAAAACTGAGAAAACTACTATTTATGTGCAGTTTTAATGCCTGTAAATACAATAAAGCTTGTCGTGATATTTATGACCGAATAGTAGCCAAAGGAAAGAGTAAAAAGTTAGCACTAATAGCTGTATGTAATAAACTATTAAAGCAAGCTTTTGCTATTGCAAAATCAGGAAGGCCGTATGATGAAACTTACGTTTCTATACTACCTAGTATAAATATAAAATAAATATAATAAAAAAGCTCAAAGAACTAGTTTTTAGAATCTATGAGCTTACTACAGTCATGCCTCAAATTAACGAAGAATTTGTTTGTTTTTTACCTCAGTTCTTTGTT
>NZ_MDDP01000020.1 GCF_001999725.1 Cellulophaga omnivescoria | reverse complement strand
TTTCTATCTGGTACTTTCATTGTGTCTATCGTACAAAATAGCTCTTACATAGCTGTTGCAAACGGTTGTAAAAGTTTTATTAATGGTACTTCTATTCATACTGTTGTTATGACTTCTGGTGAGGCTTCACCTGCTCCTGGTGACTGGGGTGGTTTAGTTGTGTGTGGTAAAGCACCAACAAACAAGGGTACTGCTGTTACTTCTGAAGTTGCAGATTTAACTTATGGTGGTACGGTTGCAGATGATAATTCTGGTTCTATAACATACTTACGTTTAGAGTATACTGGTGCTACTTTTACAAACTCTAAAGAGTTTAACGGTTTATCATTATTTGGTGTTGGTTCTGAAACTACTGTAGAGTATGTTCAATCTTACAACGGTAACGATGATGGTATTGAGTTCTTTGGTGGTACTGTTACTGGTAAATACTTAGTATCTACTAACTCTGGTGATGATGGTATTGATTTTGCTGACGGCTGGAATGGTAACGGAGAATTTTGGTACATCTCTGGTGCTGCTTTTGCTGGTATAGAAGGTTCTAACCTTGCAGAAGAGCCAGCTGGTGTAGATCCTGTAACTACAACAACATTAAGTAATATTACAGTTGTTGGTCCTGTTTCAGAAGGTGCACTTTACTACAAAGAAGGTGGTGGAAAATTCACAATTGACAACTTCTACACTTCTGGAATTGATTTAGGTGTTAAAGTAAAAAGTACGGATGCTCCTGCAGCAACAAGAATTGAAGCTGGTGATTTAGTTATTACTAACATCCAATTTGACGCTAAAGCAACTGGTTTTGTTGAAACTGATTATGCTGGTGCTAAGCAAGACTTCTACACAGAAGGTACTGCAACTGGTGCTGGTAATGGTGCTGCTACGCCTGACTGGGCTACTGGTTGGACAGTTGGTTTATAAGCCATAAAAAATAATTTATAAAAGACCGCCTAAACTAAGTTTAGGCGGTTTTTTTATGCTCCAAAATCACCTTATTAATTATGATGTTTTTTCTTTCTTTTGTTAAAGTTTTTTCTTTTTATCGAAAATGTTAAATTTATTGCAACGTAAAAAGTAACTCTTTAGTATATTTGTAGTATATTTATTGCATACAGCTATATATGAAACACTTATACCTTGTCTTATTTTTTGCATTTTCTACTGTGGTTGCCTTTGGGCAAGACGCTAAAAATGGCTCTGATATAGAAGGTCTAAAGCTTTATCCAAACCCAGTAACTAATGGAAAAATATACATTAGCACTAAGAAAAATGCTCCAAAAAAAATATTAATTTTTGATGTTTTAGGTAACAAAGCGCTAGAAACCAAATTAATTGGCAAAGAGTTAAATTTATCTAATTTAGATGCTGGCGTTTACGTTATTCGTGTTTTTGAAAAAGATAAGGTTGCCACTCGTAAACTAATTATTAAGTAATTATTTGTTGCAGTTCATCCGAGCAACGTATTTTTTAAAATTTTATTTCTTAACAACTTAAAAAAGGCGATTTAACCTACAATAAATCACTTTTCACAACATTAAATATTTTTAAGGAGTTACTTAACATACATTTACAGAGCTAATCCCAAATCAGCAAAAAAATGAAGAAAATCTACATTTTGTTTTTAATGACATTTTGCTTGCTAGTTTCTGCCCAAGAAAAGGCAGCTAACTTTCCTATGCAAAATAGCAATATTCCCCAAATTGCAGATTTTAAACTATACCCTAATCCGGTAGCAGACAGAACCGTTTACATTACAACTAAAGAAAACAGAGCTAAAGACATTGTTGTTTATAACATTTTTGGTGAAGTTGTTTTAAAACAGCGCTTAATTGCAAAACAATTAAATATCTCTAAGTTAATTCCTGGAATGTATTTAATGCAAGTAACAGAAAATAAAAAAACAGTAACACGCAAATTAGTCGTGAAATAAAAATAAAACCCAAACAACCACATAAAGGCCCTAACAATATGTTAGGGCTTTTTGTTTTATACAACTAAGTTGTTGCTTACTTTTGCAGTATTATTTATTACAATGAATACAGAGGCTATTTTTACTACAAAAACCGAAGAAGATTTTAATACAACTGCATTAGAAGTATTTAAATTTCAGTACAACAATAATTTAGTCTATCAGGAATTTTGTAATCATCTACACAAAGATTGTAGCAACGTAATTAATTACACAGATATTCCTTTTTTACCCATTCAATTTTTTAAAACAAAAAAGGTTCTTATAAAAAATACCAAACCACAAATAACATTTAGCAGTAGCGGTACAACGGGTACAGTTACCAGTAAGCACCATGTTGCTAGTGTACAAATATATATAGATAGCTACCTTAAGGGCTTTAAACATTTTTATGGAGATATAAAAGAATATTGTGTTTTAGCGCTATTGCCATCATATTTAGAGCGCACAGGTTCTTCATTAATATATATGGCAGATGACCTTATTAAAAAAAGTGGACACCCAGATAGTGGTTTTTACCTCAACAATATTGATGCCTTAGTTAAAAAATTAGAATTTTTAGAGGAAAAAGGCCAAAAGGTACTTCTAATTGGTGTTTCTTTTGCTTTGTTAGATGTTGCTGAACAATACAAACTACACCTTAAAAACACCATTATTATGGAAACTGGCGGTATGAAAGGTAGAAGAAAAGAACTAATTAGGGAAGAACTACACCAAGAGTTAAAAAATGGGTTTGGTGTTACAGAAATACATTCTGAGTACGGAATGACCGAGTTACTATCACAAGGTTATTCTAAAGGAAACGGTATTTTTAACACACCACCTTGGATGAAAATTTTAACTAGAGATCCTGAAGATCCCTTAACTCTACAAAAAAACGGCAAAACAGGTGGTATTAATGTAATTGACCTAGCCAATGTAAACTCTTGTGCTTTTATTGCTACTCAAGACCTAGGTAAAGTACACCCAAACCAAAGCTTTGAAATTATTGGCAGGTTTGACAATTCTGATATTAGAGGTTGTAATTTACTGGTTTTGTAAATTAATATAAAACCCTGTCAAAATTAGCTGGCAGCATATTTCTTTCTTTTACAAAAGATCCTGATGCCGTAAACCAGAATTCTTTTAGAACTTTTTTACCATCTTTTCTCCCCTTAACAATAAGTCTGTATTGCATATTAGGCTCCATTAAATTCATAAATGCACTTTTAAGTACAGAAGCTTCATCCTCTCTAGATTCTACCGGATATTGCTGATACATTCTTATAATTTTAAATTTATCATAAGAGTATACCAATTGGTTATTTATAGCTGTAAAAGCTTCAAACGGAAAATCTACCTGCTTTATTCTAAACCCAATATTTTGTAAATCTCCATTGTTAGAATACTGCATTTGGTAGTGGAGCTTAACCTTTTTAAACTTGGTAGTATACACAACTTCTTGCGGACCAACTTCCTTATAGTATTTTATTTTTTTTACATCATTACCCAACAATTCTTTAGTATAACTAATTTCTGGGAACTGAGATTTTAAAATTCTGTGTTCCCTTTCTATTTTATTTTGCGCTACAATTGTTATCACACAGAAAAAAAATAGAACAACAGAGAAACCAATCTTTTTTAATTTAAACATACTATACTTCATTATATCTAAAACAACTAATTTCATGATCATTAACCATACCTGTTGCCTGCATAAACGCATAAACAACCGTACTACCTACAAATTTAAATCCTCTTTTTTTTAAGTCTTTACTAATTGCGTCAGACAAAGGCGTGTTTGCAGGTGCTTCTTTA
Organism: Cellulophaga omnivescoria; assembly: GCF_001999725.1. GTDB lineage: Bacteria > Bacteroidota > Bacteroidia > Flavobacteriales > Flavobacteriaceae > Cellulophaga > Cellulophaga omnivescoria. The sequence continues at coordinate 39,729 of NZ_MDDP01000020.1, read as the reverse complement.
TAATTAATTAACGCATTTTTTATTGGCTTGTTGTTTACAAAGCTCCATATGTAGGCACTAAAACTACCAAACTCTTTTTGTATTTTAATATAAGCAACTGCGTTGGTTATAGCAGAGTTCACTTTTAGCTTATTTCTAATAATACCTGCATCTTGTAGCAAAGCATCTATTTTACCTTGTTTGTAATTTGCAATTTTTTTATAATCAAAATTATCAAAGGCTTTTTTAAAATTTTCACGCTTACGTAAAATTGTTATCCAACTTAACCCAGCCTGAAAAGTTTCTAAAATTAAAAACTCAAATAACAAATTATCATCCTTTACAGGAGTCCCCCACTCTTCATCATGATATGCCTCATACAAATCATCTCCCACACACCAACCGCATCTGTGTTTTTCCATAATTTTAATTAGTTATATATTTTAAAGGTATGTAAGTTTAGTAAAAGTTCTGTTATTTAATTTGTTTGGCATTAGTTAAGTCTTGTTTATCGAAACGAGTTGTTATTAATTGTATCTTCTTTTTATTTAGCATAAAATCCAAAACAACTATTATGCAAAGTAAAAAATTTTTAATTATTTTATCATTGGTTTTATTCAATTCTTGTATTATAAAATCTATACATCCTTTTTATATTTCTGAAGCTGTTACTTTTGAAAAATCTTTTATTGGAATATGGAACGACACTAAGAATGGGAAATGGGAAATCATAGCATTAAAGTCGGAATTTGAAAAAGATAAAGAACCTAAATCACAGGAAGACTTAAAAATATATAATAAATACAAAAATGGATATTTTATTAAGTATACTGAAAATAATAAAGAAGCATCATTTATTGGAATAACTTTTAAAATTAATAAGGAGCTTTTTATTGACTTTAATCTACTTGAATATAACAATGAAAAATTAAATAGTCTTGCAAAACTTTCCGTAATTGAAACCCATACTGTAGCAAAAGTTGACATACAGAAAAATGGAAATATTAATATAAAATGGATAGATGAAGATGTAATAACAGATCTTTTAGAAAAAGAACAATTACACCTTAAGCATGAAAAAATTGGTATTCAAGAAAACCTTATTTTAACAGGATCATCTGACCAATTGTTTAAATTTTTGAAAAAATATTCGGAATCAGATATCAAAGACAAGTGGAAAACTAGTAATGAGTGTGTTCTTAAAAAAGAATAATGAGTATTTATAGCACCAATTTTATACGTATAAAGAATCATAACCCATTGTTATTTAATATAGTGGTTTGGGTATTGTGCTATAGTATATTGATTTTTATTTTCAGTAAAGGAAATTTGCCTATAAAAATAGATTTTATTTACAGCTTTGGTTTTCTAGTGTCGGTAGCTATTCCTAGCTTAATAAACTTATACCTGTTAATTCCTTTTTTCTTAAAAAAAGAAAAGTATCTCTATTTCTTTTTACTTTTTGCACTAATTATATTTTTGTTTGCAAAACTTAACACTCTTTTTTTAGAGTCTATATTAGATTACTTTTTTCCCTCTTATTTTTTTATTTCTTATGATACTAAAATAGGCGTTACCAGTATTTTCTTTATCATATTAGCAACCACAACATCACTAAAACTATCTGAAGATTGGTTTTACTTTAATAAGCAACTAAATAAACGTTTGTTAATGAAAAATAATCATATACAAATGCAACTTACTTCATTAAGATCTCAAATTAATCCACATTTTTTATTTAATTCTTTAAATGTTATATACGCATTAGCTTTAGATAAAAAAGATGAAACACAAGACGCCATAATACAATTATCAGATATTTTAAGATATGTTATTTATGACTCTAGTTCAAAAAAAAATTCTTTACAAGATGAAATTACATTAATTAAAAACTATATAAACTTTAATAAATTAAGAACTCAAAACATTAAAAATGTAAAATTGCATATAAATGTAGAAGATAATAACTTTATGCTATATCCAATGTTGCTACTACCACTAGTAGAAAATAGCTTTAAACACAGTGTTACAAATAACACTAACAACTCATTTATTAACATACAACTTAAACAAAAAAAAGGAGTTTTTGAATTTTACATTGAAAATAATAAATCAACAAAAGAAGAGTCTATACCCAACAAATATTCTGGTATTGGCTTAAAAAACATTAAAGACAGCTTAAAGTTAATTTATCCAGAGGAACATAAGTTTATTATAACTGAAAATGAAAAAATTTTTAAAGTAAGCTTATCACTAACTACTTCTAAACCAGAAACTAATGAGTATTAAATGTTTAATTATTGATGACGAACCATCCTCACAACAAGTTTTAAAAAAGTATATAAACAATATAAATTTTTTGGAACTTATTAGCGTATGTAATAATGCAAACCAGGCAATAGAAGAGCTAAAAATTAACTCTAACATAGACTTATTATTTTTAGATATTAATATGCCATTAATATCTGGGTTAACTTTTTACAAATCATTACAAAACCCACCTAAAGTTATTTTTACAACAGCTTATTCTGATTATGCCATAGATGGTTTTGAGCTTAATGCCACAGATTACTTGCTAAAACCTTTTTCTTTTGATAGATTTTTAACTGCCGTTAACAAGCTAGATATTAAAAAAAACAAAATAGCAATTAATGATTTTATTATTATTAAATCTAACAAAGTATTACATAAAGTACTCCCTTACAATATTATTTTTATTGAAGCATCTGGAGACTATGTTAAAGTACATTTAGAAAAAGAATGCATTGTTACAAATATGACTTTCACAAATTTTATAGAGTCACTACCAACTAACTTATTTATAAGAACACATAAATCATATGCCATTAATTTAGACGTAATTAAAAGTATATCTGGCAACCAAATTATTACAGATAATCACAAAATACCCATAGGACAAAAATACAAGGCTAGTTTTTTTGAGTTTTTAGAAAAAACCTCTAAATCATCTGTTATCAGTTAGCTAAAAGTCTTCCTATATTACTAAAATTTAAAGTTAAAGTTAAGTCTATCTTTAATGTTAAAAACTAACATTTTTCAGTTTGTTGCTGCCACTACTTTTGCAGCCAATTAAATAACAAACTATAAAAAATGGAAACAAAATACAAGAATTACTTACGGGTAATAGCTTTATTTATTTTACTAGGAACCTCACTTAACTCCTATGCACAAGCAACAAATGCAACTATTAAGGGCTCTGTAAAAGATAATATTGGAGAACCTCTTATGGGCGCAGAAATTGTGATAAAAGATATTTCTACAGGCTTTATATCTGGTACATTAACAAATGAAAATGGCGATTTTAAATTTCAACAACTCCCATTAGGTGGGCCATATAAGGTTACGGCAAAATACCTAGGTTTTTCAGAATCTGTTAGAGAAGGCATTATGCTTAATTTAAGTGATGCAGTTACTATTAATTTTGAACTGCAAGAATCTTCTACAACATTAAATGAAGTTGTAGTATCATCTAACAGTTTATCTAAAAGAATTGAACAAATTGGTGCCTCTACTAAAATTGGCGCAACGCAAATTAAAAAACTTGCTACAGAAGGAAGAAACTTTACTGGCTTAACTAGTTTATCTCCACTGCAAGGTGGCGGTAGCTATAATTTAAGCGGACAAAGAGGGACATCTACCAATGTAACTATTGATGGTACTAATGCTAGAAACCAACTAACTGCTGGCGATATTGGTAGCGGACCATACACAATATCACAAGAAGCTATTAGAGAATTTGAAGTTTCTACTAATGATTATAATGTTACACAAGGTAGGCAAGCCGGAGGATCTATTTCTGCTGTAACCAAATCTGGTACTAATGAATTTAAAGGTAGCACTTTCTTTTACCACAGAGCAGATGGCCTACAAAGTAAATACAACATTCAAGGTCAAGAGCGTACTGCAGATTTTTACAATTCTCAGTATGGTGTTAGCTTAGGCGGACCTATAATTAAAGACAAGCTTCATTTTTTTGCTGTTTACGAAAGGCAAGATGCCGGAGAACCTAGGTATATTGCAGATATACAAAGCACAGATGACGAAAATAGATTAGGAATAACACAAGACAATTTAGACCGCTACTTAAGTATTGGTAGAAACTCTTATGGCTTGGGTGACCAACAACAAATTGGTCAGTTTGATCGTGAAACGGAAGCAAACAACCTTTTTATTCGTTTAGATTGGCAAATAAATGATAAGCACAGACTTACACTACGTAACTTATATAACAAATGGGACAATCCTTTTAGTGTTAGTGATAACTCTAGCATAGAATTAGCAGAAACATATTCAGATTTTGCATCTAAAGAAAATAGCACTATGCTTTCTTTACGCTCTATGTTTAGTCCTACTGTAACTAACGAGTTTAAGTTTCAGTACCAGCACGCAGAAAGAGCTTATACACCTAGCTCACAACTGCCATCATCTAATATACCAAGAGCAATAGTGCAAGTTACTTCCGTTTTACCAAACGGTAATAACAGTACTAAAAGTGTACAATTAGGTGGGCAACGTTATTCTCCAGAAACTAATGTAGAAAACCAAATACAGTTTACAAATACTACCTACATTAATACTGATAATGCAAACTTTACCTTTGGTACAGATAATATGATTACTTCTTTAGAGACATTACTTTCTAATGAGCAAAATGGTCGTTTTTATTTTGATTCTTTAGATGATTTTGAGAACTTAACTCCGTCTAGATATGCTAGAGAAGTACCTTTACAAGGTTTACCTATTGTTAAACAAACCGTTTTAGATTTATCTTTATTTGCTCAAGTAGATTTTGATATTACTCCAGATTTAAATTTAGTAGCTGGTGTACGTTGGGATGCAACAAAGTTTTTAGACGCAGCAGAATACAATCCGGTAGTAGACCAAGAACTAGGTATACGCACAGATGAAAAGTTAGATGATTACAATAACATACAGCCTAGATTTCAGCTTACATACAACTTAAAAGGAGAAAATAAAGATGTATTTAAATTAGGAGGAGGCGTTTTTTCTGCTCAACCTCACTACTACGCACAAGTAAACAACATTCAAAATAGTGGCACACTATTAGGCGCTATAGATGTTACGGGCAGCAATGTTCCTACGCCAGATTTTCCATCGTATAGAAACAACCCTAATACCGTACCTGGTGTACCTGCTGGTGTTACTCCTTTTTCTACAATAAATGCTGTGGGTAAAGATTTTGAAGTACCAACAACATACAAAGCTAACTTAAGCTATACTCACTTTTTTAGTAGCAAATACAGTCTTGGTTTTAATGCTTTGTTTAGTCATACCAAAAACAACTACACATACCAAGAAGCCAACTTAGTTAAAGAGCCTTATTTTGTTACAGAACAAGGTAGAGAGGTTTTTGTACCTGCAAATACAATTACAGAAAACGGATCTACAGACTGGAAAAACTCTAGAATATCTGACCAAGTTGGTAGAACTTTGGTAATGACTTCTGATGGTGTTTTAGACAACCTTGCTTTTGTATTAGAGGGATCTGCGCAAATTGGTAAAGATGGTTACGTAAACGCAAGTGTTACTTTTAACAGATCTAAAGACAACTCTTCTTACAACTGTTGTGTTGCTAATACCTCTACTTTTTTACCAGTATCTGGAGACCCTAGAGATTTAAATTATGGTTTTGCAGATAACCATTTTGATACTAAATTGGTTGTAAACGGTGCTACACCTACCTGGAAAGGTTTTACATTAGGTGCAAAAGTAATTGGCCAAGGAGGTACTAGATACACTTTTAAAGTAAACAGCAATACTAGTGCTAACGGCGACTTTAACTTAAGTAATGATGTTGCTTACATTTTTGACCCAAATGACCCAAGCACTCCTCAATCTATTATAGACAGCTATAACCAAATATTAAACGACCCAGAAACTCCAGATGGTTTTAAAGAATACCTTAAAGATAGTTATGGTAGTTTTGCTGAGCGTAATGGTGGAAAAAATCCTTTTTCTGCTGTAGTAGATTTAAGATTGCAAAAGCGTTTTGAAACTAAAAACAAAAAACAAGGATTAGAACTATCTATGGATATTTTCAACTTTGCCAATATGCTAAATAAAGATTGGGGACAGTCTCACAACTTTGGAAATAGAAATTTAATGAGAATAACTGGTTTTGATCAAACAAACCAAAACTATAATTATTCTGTACAAACTTCTAGCGGAACAGAACCTATAAACGGAACTCCTTGGAGATTACAATTAGGAGCTAGATATACTTTTAATTAAGAATTTTAATTTTTGTTTAATAGTGGAAGGGTTTGCTGATTAAACGAAGCAAACCCTTCATTTTAAAAAATGATATGAAAAAAATTATATACATACTAAGCCTTATAATTACTGCTCATATTTGCGAGGCTCAAGAAAAGCAAATTACAGAACATGTAATCTTAATTTCTGTAGATGGTTTTAGACCAGACTTTTATTTAGAAGAAAAATGGCCTGCTCCCAACCTAAAAAAAATGGTTAAAGAAGGGGTTTCTGCTAAAGGAGTTAGAGGTATTTTTCCTTCTGTAACATACCCATCGCACACTACATTAATTACGGGTGCTTACCCAAAAGAACACGGTATTTACTACAATAGTCCTTTTGAAGATAAAGGGCAAACTGGCCGTTGGTACTGGGAAAACAACCTTATAAAAACAAAAACACTGTGGACCGCTGTTAAAGAAGCTAACAAAACAAGCGCTAGCTTTCTTTGGCCTGTATCTGTAGGCGCAGATATAAACTATAACATACCAGAATACTGGTATTTAAAAGGAGATTACGGGAGTATTAAACCTATGCGCGATTTTGAAACTCCTAAAGGTTTTTTAGCTGAAATGGAAGAAGAAGTATTAGGAAAATTAAATAAGAATACATTTAATGGCAATTATTTAAACAGAGAAGATAGAATTGGAGAGATGGCTGCTTATACACTTGAAAAATATAAGCCAAACTTTATTTCTATTCATTTATTTGCTGTAGATCATTTTCAGCACGAGCAAGGCAGAGATGGCGAAAAAGTATACACTTCTATTGCAGCAGTAGATAGGGCTATTGGTAAAATTATGGAAGCCTCTAAAAGAGCGGGCATAGAAAATAAAACAACATTTATAATTACTGGTGACCACGGTTTTGTAGATATACATTCTGCTTTAAACCCCAACATTTGGTTGGTAGAAGAAGGTTTAATGGAAGATAAAAAAGATAGAGGAAATTGGAAAGCTGCTTTTCATACATCCGGAGCTTCTGCTTTTTTGATGGTAAAGGATAAAAAAGACAAAAAAACTATTAAAAAAGTCCGCAACAAACTAAATAATTTACCTGATAATATTAAAAAATTATTTAGAGTGGTTAACAGAGAAGAATTAGATAAAATTGGTGCAGATCCAAATGCTGTATTGGCTTTAGCTCCAATACCTGGCATTGCTATGTCTTCTAGAACTAATGGTAACATACTATCTCCTAGAAAAGGTGGCACACACGGTTTTTTTCCAGATTTTAAAGAAATAGAAACTGGTTTTGTTGCTTTTGGAGCAGGTATTAATAAAGGTAAAACTATAGAGAAAATGGGGCTAGAAGATGTGGCTCCTGTAATTAGCCAGTTACTTAAACTAAATTTTACCGCAAAAGACGGTATTCTTTACCCTGGAATTTTATCTAAAGTAAACTGATTATTTTTTAAAGCATTAGCAATAGTTTGACGGGTGGCCCCAATAAGGTCACCCTTATCTTTTTGGGTTAATAAACAATGTATATTATGTACTTTACCCTTAACATCTAAAACATCTATAGTATAAACTGTTTTTAAAAAATTTAATTTACCTATAATAGATCGCTCATTTACTTTACATAACTTTTTTTCTGCTAGGCACCATCTTTTGGTTAAGTAAGCAAAAAACCATTCGGCAGCTTCTGGGTTTTTCTTAACTTCATTTTTAAAAAAGTTTAAATCATAACACCTAACTTTTACATCAACTAAAGTTTTTGCAAATTCAGAAAACTGACCGTTTAAGTACTTTAAATTCCCAAAAAAGTCACCTGTATGCACAATATCATAAGCATACTCATCTCCTTTTTCAGAATACCCTCCTAACTTAACTGCTCCAAAAACAATTTCATAAATGTAATTTTCAACTATAGGCGGCTGATATATGTAAGTATTTTTATCGTAAACAATTTCCGTAACAAAATTTTTCAGCGTATCATCTCCAATTTCCTCTCTTAAAAATTCATATAACAAAAATTTTTTTTGACTTCTAAAATCTGGACGTAAAACCTGCATAAAATTCTATTTATTTTACTAAAAGTCAAATCTATTTTTTCTATGTTAGAAATCTATTATTTAAAGTTTAAGTTTATCTCACATTGTTAACTAAATGTAATGTATAACTGTTAAACTTGTCTTAATAGTGCTAATTGTAAGTTTCTAAAACTTTACACTACCAATATGACGATTATCAGCTTATATAAATAGTTTCTATATTATTTTTGAATAAAAAAAGTAAAGCGTTTAGTTATGAATTCTACAAATACAAAAAACAATACTGTAACTGCATTAATTACCAAGGCAATTTCTACTGCAATGCCTTATACTACATACAGAGAACTTATGCATAATTTGGTTACCAGCAACAAGTCTACCGGTGTTGTACAAACAGATGCTTTGGCAAATTATACTATGCTTAATGATAAGCGTATGAAGCGTTTAGAAAAAACCACTAAATTAACAGATGACACCATAACCAAAATTAAACAAAGTAGTACTAAAATTACCTGGCTTGTACTTACAGAAAGTTGGTGCGGAGATGCTGCACAATCTATGCCCATAATGCAAAAAATTGCAGAACAAAATTCTAATATTGATGTAAAAGTGATTTTAAGAGATGAAAATTTAGACCTTATGAATCATTTTTTATACAACAACACATTATCTATACCAAGGCTTATTGCTTTTAATGAAGAAACACAAAAAGTTATTGGAGATTGGGGTCCTAGACCAAGCACACTTACCAAAATTGTTGAAAATTTTAAAGCCAAAAACGGTAGCTTAACACCAGAATTTAAACAAGAATTACAAGTCTGGTACAATAAAGATAAAGGTTTAAATACTATTGAAGACCTACTACAATTACTTACCTTGAAATAGGTAAGTAATTGTTCCTTTTTGCTTTTCTTTAGAGGAATTGCTAAACTTAGATTGTAATGCATACTCTATGGCATTATCTACCAAACAACCGTTACTGGTACCAGAACTTTTTTTATTAAATTCTGCATCTATTACATTACCTAAATTATCTACAACAATATTAATTACTACCTTACCTCCTTCTATACAAGTGTACGTTGGCGGTGGCAAGTCATAAGCACTTCGTTTTACTAAAGAAAAGGATATAGACGTTTTACGTTTTGCTAAGTTATGAGAAACCTCATCTTTTTTTGCGTCTTTTTCTCCTAATTTTTGCTTGGCCTCTTGGCGCTTTTTTGCTAATTCTTTTAAACTGGCTGCGTAGCCATTTTCAGAGCTTATTAATTTTGAATTTGGATCACTTTCTGCATCAGATTTTGCCTCTTCCATTAATTCTTCTAGCGTTTTTAAAGGCTCTGGATTACCATAAGTTGGTTTTGCCTTTTCATTATACGCCATATGGCTTTTTATTTCTTGCTGTTGGGTAGGTTGCTGTTCTTCTTTCTGCATCTCCTCTAACTCCTCATCTTCTTCTAGCATTGCTAGTTCTACCACATACTCTTCCTCTTCTTTTGCCCCTAAATGTATATTGTATAAGGACAATATAACAATAGACATAGAAAAGAATGTGATTAAAAATGATAAGTATCTACTATCTTTAAACATATAACTAATAACCTTGTTTTTATAAAAATATTTTATTCTTAATCAAAAAAGGTGTTTTATTACTACTCTTTAGGTTTTGGCATACCCAATACTGTGGTATGAAAATCTGCAGGAGTTATTGCATTATCTACGTTAAAATCACCTATTTTGGTTCTTCTTAGGGCAGACAAATATGCGCCACTTTGCAATGCTTTACCAAAATCGTTAGCTAAAGAGCGTATGTAAGTTCCTTTACTACACACTACCCTAAATTCTATTTCTGGTAAATTTATTTTTGTAATTTCAAACTCAGTAATTTCTATTTCTCTAGATTTTACTTCTACTGCTTGCCCTTCTCTAGCGTACTCGTACAAGCGTTTACCATCTTTTTTTAATGCCGAAAAAACTGGTGGTACCTGCTGTATTTTTCCAATAAAATTAGTAGTCGCGGCGTGTATTTGCTCTTCAGTTATATGTTCTGTTGGGTACGTCTCTTCTACTGTGGTTTCCATATCATAAGACGGTGTGGTTGCCCCAATAGTTATGGTTCCTGTGTATTCTTTTATTTGGCCTTGTAGTGTAGGTATTTTTTTTGTGAATTTACCTGTACAAATAATTAATAATCCTGTAGCTAAAGGATCTAAAGTACCTGCGTGGCCAATTTTAATTTTCTTTAAATCAAATTTTCTGCGAATACCCCATTTTAAAGCGTTTACTGCCTGAAAAGATGACCAAGTTAGTGGTTTATCTATTAATAATATCTGTCCTTCTAAAAATTCTTCTTTGCTTGTCACGCTACAAAAAAATTAAATTATTATTAGCGGGTGTACAAAGTAGTGAATTGCCAATATTGCCAACCCAACAACAATACGGTAGTAACCAAACATTTTAAAACCGTGTTTGCTTAAATAACCTATAAATGTTTTAATAGCTAATAAGGCAACCAAAAAACCTACCACATTACCAATAATTAATAAGTTAATTTGCTCTCCTGTTAACGTATACCCTAGCTTGTAAAAGTCGTAACTCTTTTTTAAAGTTGCACCTAACATTGTAGGTACTGCTAAAAAAAAACTAAACTCTGCTGCCACAGTTCTAGATAGTTTTTGAGACATACCACCAACAATACTTGCACCACTTCTGCTAACACCAGGTATCATAGCCAAGCACTGAAAGAAACCAATTTTTAATGCTGTTAAATAAGTAATTTCTTTTTCTTCTGAGTCCGCAAACCAATGGTCTACACGTAATAAAATTACACCACCTATTACTAAGGATATTGCTACCGTAAGTGGGTTTTCTAATAAAGAGTCTATAACGTCACTTAACAACAAGCCTAAAACAACAGCAGGTATAAATGCTACCAATAGTTTTAAATAAAAATCTACACTCTGAAAAAAGCGTTTAAAGTAAAGCACAACCACAGAGAGTATAGTACCTAATTGTATAACTATGGTAAATAATTTTGTAAATTCTTCTTGAGCTATGCCAAAAAAGGAAGACACTATAATCATATGCCCTGTAGATGATACTGGTAAATACTCCGTTATACCTTCTACAATTGCTAAAATAATTGCTTGTAATATGTCCAAAATTTAGTTTTTCTTCTTGTGCGGATTTAACAAAATGGCATACACCTCTATACCTAAACCTATTAGCACCAAAGTTGGCGCAAGGCGAATTCTTCTAAAATTATATATTTCAGGATTAAAAACATTAGGATCATCACTACCACCTCCACTCATTAATACAAAACCAAGTGTAAGAAAAGCAAGACCAATAGCCATAAAAATGTAATTCTTTTTCTGAAAAATAAATTCCTTTTTAGTACTTTCCCCTGTGGTGTTATTATTTTTTTTCATTTTGTAAAAAATTTAATCCTTGTATAATTTTTAACAGTGCAAATCTAATAATATAAATCGTCTGTCCTAAGATTTAAGAAACGTTGTGTAGCTAAAAATGTACTTATAAACGAAATTAATACGCCTAAAACAAAAATTGCAGCAAATAACAGCCCTAAAGTTGTTGGATCTTCAAACAAAGTAAGTTCTGGAAAAAAATCGTTTACGTAATAAATAGTTACAGCCAAACCTATCATTGCAATAAAGGCTCCTAACATACCTAATTTTATATTTGTCCATAAAAAAGGTCTGCGTATAAAACGCTTTGTTGCACCAACCATTTGCATTGTTTTAATAATAAAACGTTTAGAGTATATAGATAAGCGTATAGAACTGTTAATTAACAAAAATGCAATAAATGCAAATATGCCACTAGCTACCAAAATCCATAAACTAATTTTTTTTACATTATCATTTAATAAAGATATCAGAGGCTTGTCATAACTTACTTCTTCTACATAATCTTTTGCTTGTATATTTTCTGCTATTTCTTCAATTTGCGTTGGCGATACAAAGTCTGCTTTTAATTGTACATCAATAGAGTTTTTTAAAGGATTATACCCTAAAAACTCTATAAAATTTTCTCCAATAGCTTCTGTATGCTGTTCTGCGGCTTCTTCTTTTGACACAAAAATGGCTTGCTTAGTATAGTCTGCCATAGCTAAACTTTTTTGCAATTGGTCTATTTCTACTTGTTTTGCATCGTCTTTTAAAAATACAGACACTGTTATCTGTTCTTTAAAATGATCTGCCATTTTTTTTGTATTTAACACCAACAAACCAAGTGCTCCTAGCAAAAATAAAACTAGAGCAATACTAATTACTACAGAAAAATAAGAGGAAATTAATTTCCTTTTTTGGTAACGTTCAAAAGATTTACTCATAACTTATAACAATACGTAAAAATAGTAAAGTAATTTGTAATAATACATTTTAAAGGTATTTGTAATTAGTAATCTACAAAAAACAAGAATAAGCTTATTGTAAATTAACACTTTTTGGCATAGTAGTTGTAAAATCCTACAAAACAAAAAACATATAATTATGAAAAAAACTACCTTTTTACTTTTAGCAGCTCTTTTTGTTTATAGCAGTAATGCCATTGCTCAAAAAATAAATTATGGCGCAAAAGCAGGTTTAAATGTTTCTAATTTGTACGGCAACAATCAAGACAAAAATAGCCTTGTTACTTTTCACGCTGGTTTCTTTACTCAAATCGAAATTTCAGAAAAGCTAAATATTCAACCAGAGCTACTGTACTCTAGGCAAGGTGCAGATTTAAACAGTCTGTACAAAGCAAAATTAGACTACATATCTATTCCTATTCAATTTAAATACAACGTATTACCTAAGTTCTTTTTACAAGCTGGTCCGCAAGTTTCTTTTTTAGTATCCGATAAAGCAATTTTTTATGATGACAATATTGGTACTTTAGATACAGATGCTAAAAGTGTAGATTTTGGTTTTAATACCGGGTTTGGACTCCATTTAGCTGATGGTATTTTTACTGAAGCCAGGTATAATTTTGGTATTAGTACCGTTGCAGAAAACCCAGATATTAAAAACGGCGTTCTACAAATATCATTAGGCTATATCTTTTAAAAAAGACCATTAAACACCTTGCATTGCAGGGTGTTTAAGTTTTTACACACTAGTAAAAGCAATAGTAGGCTGTTTGGCTTGTAATTCTTAAATTTGCCCCATTCTAAATAGCAGAAGACAAGCATATGAACTACGATTTTAAAGAAATTGAAGCCAAGTGGCAAAAATATTGGGCAGAAAACCAAACTTTTAAAGCAGAAAATAATTCTGATAAAGAAAAATTTTATGTTTTAGATATGTTCCCTTACCCTTCTGGTGCTGGGTTACACGTTGGACACCCACTTGGGTATATTGCCAGTGATATTTATGCTCGTTATAAAAGACACCAAGGGTTTAACGTTTTACACCCAATGGGATACGATTCTTTTGGCTTACCAGCAGAACAGTATGCTATACAAACGGGGCAACATCCTGCAATTACTACCAAAACTAATATAAACAGGTACAGAGAACAACTAGATAAAATTGGTTTTTCTTTTGACTGGAGTCGTGAAGTACGTACCTCTAATCCTGATTATTACAAATGGACACAGTGGATCTTTATTCAGCTATTTAATTCTTGGTACAATAACAACACCAATAAGGCTGAAGATATTTCTACCTTAATTCAGATTTTTGAAAAAGAAGGAAACGCAACCGTAAATGCTGTTTCTGATGATGATATTAGTGTTTTTACTGCTGATGAATGGAACGCATTTAACACTAAAAAACAACAAGAAATTTTATTACAATACAGACTAACATACTTAGCAGAAACCGAAGTAAACTGGTGTCCTGCTTTAGGAACTGTATTAGCTAATGACGAGATTATAAACGGAGTATCAGAACGTGGCGGACATCCTGTTATTCGTAAAAAAATGACGCAGTGGAGTATGCGTATTTCTGCTTACGCACAACGTTTATTAGATGATTTAAATACCATAGACTGGCCACAACCTTTAAAAGACTCACAAACCAACTGGATTGGAAGAAGTCAAGGTGCTTCTGTTACTTTTAATGTCCTTGCGAGCGAAGCGAAGCAATCTCATCAAATAGACGTTTTTACAACAAGACCAGATACTATTTTTGGTGTTAGTTTTATGACTCTTGCTCCAGAACATGAGCTAGTAGCAACCATTACTACTCCAGAACAAAAAGCAGAGGTAGATGCCTACATACAAGCCACTGCAAAACGTAGTGAGCGCGAGCGTATGGCAGATGTAAAAACTATTTCTGGTGCATTTACTGGTGCTTACGCAGAGCACCCTTTTACAAAAAAACCTATTCCTATTTGGATTGGCGACTACGTATTAGCTGGCTACGGTACCGGAGCAGTTATGGCAGTACCTTGTGGTGACCAGCGCGACTATGATTTTGCTAAACATTTTAATATTGATATCCCTAATGTTTTTGAAGGTGTAGATATTTCTGAAGAAGCTTATGTAGATAAAGAAAAAACCATCATTGCAAACTCAGACTTTTTAAACGGGTTACCGTACAAAAAAGCAATGAAACTAGCCATTTACGAGCTAGAAAAAATAGGTCACGGTAAAGGTAAAATTAATTACCGCCTGCGCGATGCTGTTTTTAGCAGACAACGTTACTGGGGAGAACCTTTTCCTGTGTATTATGTAGATGGTATGCCACAAATGATAGATGCCAAACATTTACCTATTACATTACCAGAGGTAGAAAAATACTTACCAACCGAAACTGGCGAACCACC
This sequence comes from Cellulophaga omnivescoria, assembly GCF_001999725.1. GTDB lineage: Bacteria > Bacteroidota > Bacteroidia > Flavobacteriales > Flavobacteriaceae > Cellulophaga > Cellulophaga omnivescoria. The sequence goes on along the minus strand of NZ_MDDP01000020.1, from coordinate 24,683 downwards.
ACTAGGTAATGCTAACGTTTGGGCTTGGTGTACCAAAGAAAATAAAGTTGTAGACAATAGTGAAATAAACAACGAGACTGTATTTCCGTTAGAGTTAAATACAATGCCAGGTTGGGCAGGTAGTAGTTTTTACTTTAACCGCTATATGGATCCTAATAATACAGATGCCATATTTTCTGATGATGCAATTAACTACTGGCAAGATGTAGATTTATACATTGGTGGTAGCGAGCACGCAACCGGACACTTATTATATGCACGTTTTTGGCAGAAATTTTTGTTTGATAAAGGTGTAGTTCCTAAAAATGAGTTTGCTAAAAAACTGATTAACCAAGGAATGATTACAGGTACAAGTGCTTTTGCTTATAGACTTTTAATGTCCTGGTGCAATGTTGATTTTTCAGATCACGAGCACTTTCACTCTGGAGAGTATTTTACAAATGAACTTTTTATTTCAAAAAAGTTGTGGGATAATATACCAGATAATCGTGTTAAGGAAAATGAGGAAGAGTGGAATAATTATGTTGAAAAAATGATAAAACCCGTCTTGGATATTCCTTTCAATAAATTAAAGTTGATAGTTTTAGAGTTGAATTCTATACACGTGGATATTTCAATCGTAAACTCTTCAAATGAAATAATAATTGGGGAATGGAAAGATAAAAATCCAATTTATAAAGAAGCTGTTTTTCTGGATGATAATGGAAATGTAATGAAGAATAGTGATTCATACATTGTTGGTCGTGAAGTAGAAAAAATGTCTAAATCTAAATATAATGTGGTTAGTCCAGATAGTATTTGTGAAGAATATGGTGCAGATAGCTTGCGTTTGTACGAGATGTTTTTAGGCCCACTAGAGCAATCTAAACCTTGGAACACTGCTGGTATTACAGGTACACACGGGTTCTTAAAAAAATTATGGCGTTTATATTTAGATGATAATGGCGCTAAATTTACAGATGCTGCACCAACTAAAGACAATTTAAAAACATTACACAAAACCATTAAAAAGGTTGCAGAAGATATAGAGAACTTTTCTTTTAACACATCGGTCTCTACTTTTATGATATGTGTAAACGAGTTGTCTAGTCAAAAATGTACTAGCAAAGAAATTTTAGAAGCCTTAGCCATTTTAGTTTCTCCGTATGCACCACATATAGCAGAAGAGTTATGGCAGCAATTAGGACACAGCACTTCTATTGCTACAGCTCCTTTTCCTAAATTTGATGCATCGCACCTTGTAGAAAGCAGTAAAGAATATCCTGTTTCTTTTAATGGTAAAATGAGATTTAAACTAGAGTTACCATTAGATATGTCTAAAGATGAAATTGAAGCCACTGTAATGGCACATGAAAAAACTATAGCTCAATTACAAGGTCGCGAACCTAAAAAAGTAATTATAGTTCCAGGAAAAATTATAAACATTGTAGGGTAAAAATCAAAATAAAACACTTTATTTATCATACACCCCTATTTTTTATAGGGGTGTTTTTATTAAAAGTAATTATTTTAACCTTACACCCCTTAATTTTATCGATTAATTAGAAATACTTTTAATAATTAATTTAATTTAGCACCAAAATCTAAAATAGTTAATTATGATTGTTGGTATTCCTCAAGAAATTAAAAACAATGAAAGCCGTGTTGGTATGACGCCTGCAGGGGTTTTTGAATTGGTAAAAAACAAACACACCGTTTACGTACAGTCTGGAGCTGGCCTAGGCAGTGGTTTTAGCAATAACGACTACCAACAAGCTGGTGCTGCAATTTTAGATACTATTGCTCAAGTGTATGCAATGAGTGATATGATTGTTAAGGTAAAAGAACCTATAGAAGAAGAATACGACCTTATAAGAGAAGGACAAATTTTATTTACATATTTTCATTTTGCATCTAGTGAAGCGCTAACTAAAGCAATGATTAAGCAAAAAGCTATTTGTATTGCTTACGAAACTGTTGAAGACAATGACGGCACTTTGCCACTACTAACTCCAATGTCTGAAGTTGCAGGAAGAATGGCAATACAACAAGGCGCTAAATACTTAGAAAAACCAGTTAAAGGTAGAGGTGTACTTTTAGGTGGCGTACCTGGTGTTGCTCCTGGCAAAGTTTTAGTATTAGGTGCTGGTGTAGTTGGCGTACAAGCTGCTAAAATGGCAGCTGGTTTAGGCGCACACGTCACCATACTAGATGTAAACATGAAACGCTTACGTTATGTTAATGATGTAATGCCACCACATGTTACCACAGAGTTTTCTAACGAGTTTAATATTAGAAAACACATAAAAACACATGATTTAATTATTGGCGGTGTGCTTTTAAAAGGAGCTAAAGCTCCAAACCTTATTACCAGAGATATGCTTAAAGAAATGAAACCTGGTACTGTAATAGTAGATGTTGCTGTAGACCAAGGCGGCTGTGTAGAAACTACCAAACCAACTACCCATGAAGACCCAATTTACATTATAGATGATGTTGTACATTACTCTGTTGCTAATATGCCAGGTGCTGTACCTTATACCTCTACAATGGCATTAACCAATGTAACACTGCCATACACTTTAAAATTAGCCAACTTAGGTTGGCAAGCAGCTTGCGAACAAGACGCTTCTTTGCAAAAAGGGCTAAACATTGTATCAGGTAAAATAGTTTATAATGAAATTCTTGAAGCTTTTGGCTGGGAAGAAGCATTAGCATAAATACAAACAACTGTCAGTAAAATAAACCTCGCTTAATTTGGCGAGGTTTTTGCTTTTAAATTGTTATATTTATTATTTAAAAACACAAACTATGTATACTTATTATATAATTATTGGTGCAGTTGCTTTAGTTAGCTGGATTGTTAGCAACAGACTTAAAAGCAAATTTAAAAAGTACTCTAAGGTACAATTGCGTAACGGAATGAGTGGCGCAGAAATTGCAGAAAAAATGTTGGCAGACAACGGTATTAGAGATGTAAAAGTAATTTCTACTCCTGGTATGCTAACAGACCATTACAACCCAGTAAACAAAACCGTTAACCTTAGTGAAGGTGTTTACAGTCAGCGTAATGCTGCTGCTGCAGCAGTTGCCGCTCACGAATGCGGACACGCCGTACAACACGCTACAGCATACCAATGGTTAACAATGCGCTCTAAGCTAGTTCCTGTTGTTAGCGCAACATCTAGTATGTCTCAATGGGTAGTTTATGGAGGCGTTGTTTTAATGGCTGTTACTGGCGTAGCCGGTGGCATTGGTTTTTGGGTTGCCGTAGCCGGACTGTTAATGATGGGCTTTGCTACACTATTTAGTTTTATTACACTACCTGTGGAATATGATGCTAGTAACCGCGCATTAGCATGGTTAAAAAACAAAAATATGCTTAGCCAAGAAGAATATGCTGGCGCAGAAGATGCATTAAAATGGGCTGCAAGGACATACCTTGTTGCTGCTTTAGGTGCATTAGCATCTTTAGTATACTGGGCTTACCAAGTATTTGGAAGAGATTAATTATTATAAAAACATACAAAAGTAAAAAGGGTGTCTATTTAAAGACACCCTTTTTTATTGGACACAATGCTGTTCTAAAAATTCCCCCAAACCGTTAGAACCAACTGAAGTTAGCGTTGTACATTATGCCCAATTATATTTTACTAAATGTTTACATTAAGATATAGTGATATTCTATTTTTTACCTCAACCTTACCGTTATTTAAATCTTGATCTATTGGCAACATTGTAGTTACCCCTAACGAGTATGTTTTGTAACTAGCCTCTACACTTAGCTTACCAAATAAAACATCACCTCCTGTGTTTAATACAGATAAGCCATAAGACTCATCTTCATCATAATTTTCTCCACTAACACCCAATGCAGGCGTTAATGCAAAATCAGGAGATAAATAATATGTTTTATAAGTATTTATACCATAATTTAATTGGTTACCAAACTGATAATCTTTACTGTTTTTTGTTTTAAACGTATAGTTTACCATTGCAGACATTCCCCAATTGTTATGCGTAAGTCCGTAATTAACTGCAGTAACATAATCCCAACTACCTGTTCCTAACTGAAAACTAGTGTTTACACTACCTGTATTATTAGCCCTGTTAAAACTACCCGTTGGCATTTTTACTCCGCCACCAACTTGTAAAGAGTGCTGTGGACCAACAACCATTATACTATCTTGCTTTGCTAAAACTTTATAAAACCCCAACAATGTAATATCTCCCAAACCATTAATATTTTGAGAAGATTTGTTTGCAAACTCTCTATTATGAAAATGATAAGGAACTATGGCATTCACTAAAAAATGCTTTCCAACAGGCACTCTACCCCAAGCTTGCAGTGTATTAAAGTTTTCATCTATCCAAGGTGAATTATTAAATATACCATCTCTAGACCTATAACTTTGAGATATGTAACGCACACCTGCAAAATTGGTATCTAAACCAGTACCAAAACCCATACTACCACCATTACCACTACAGCCACAAGTATCGCAAAAGTCATCAAAAACATAATACTTTACTGCTGTTGCTGTTTGCAAACTGTCTGTTGGCTCAGTTTTATGTATTGCAAATACATTGCACACAACCAATAGATATGCTATTATTATTAAATTTTTCATATTCTATTTCTCTGAAAATCGTTTGTCCGTTAAAAAAGTATCATCTGTAAGGGTGTTTAAAAAGGCAATAATTGCCACCCTTTCCTCTGCTGTTGTAGCAATACCCAACCTCTCACCACTACGCAATAAAGGATCTAAGGTTTGTGAGTCTACAACTCCACTATTATAAAAATCAAGTACCGCCTCTAAAGTTCCAAATCTACCATCATGCATGTACGGTGCAGTAACCGCAATATTTCTAAGGCTTGGTACTTTAAACTTATAATTATCCTCTACAAAACCAGTTACTACACTCCTACCTAAATCATTAAGCTTGGTGTTGGGTTGCAACCCATTGTTTCTAAAACTACCATCAGAAAATAGCGCTGTAGCGTGACAACTGGCACATTTTTGCTCAAAAAGTGCTAAACCTTGCTGTTCTAACTCTGTTAGTTGCACTTGGTTATTTATGTACTTATCATACCTAGCATCTGCAGAAATCATTGTTACCATAAACTGCGATAATGCTAACAAAAAGTTTTCAGAATTCACTTCTCCATCTTCAAAAGCCTCAGCAAACAGTTTTTTGTAACCAGATTTGTTCTTCAGTTTTTCTATAACATTTTCTAGCGTTTCATCCATTTCTACCTCTGTTGTAATAGGAATTACAGGAAAAAGATCTAAATGGCCCGTTGCACCATCCCAAGCAAAATTTTCTAAAAAAGCCATATTTTGTACAGGAGGCGTATTTCTTGTCCCTTCTAAATCGTTTACGCCATGGCTAAATGTATGTCCGTGATGCGTAAATGCATATTTTTGTTCATGACAAGTACCACATGAAACTGTACCTGTAGAAGACACTGCACCTTCATAAAACAATTTACGTCCAAGCTCAATTCCGTTTTTTGTTAACGGATTATGAGCTAAATTATAAGTTACTTCAGGGAAATGTGCAGGCACCTCTAACTCTACCGGAATATTAGTATACCCATCATCATTGCTCTGGCAACCTATAACTGCCAACAAAACCAAAAAGAAACTAATTTTTTTCATTATTACTAATAAAAAATAGGCGCCACAGGCCCAGCTAAAACCAAAACTAAAACCAGGCCCGTAACACGCTATTACTATTTAGTGACTGCTGTTACCAGCTTTGTTGTTGTGTACATGATCTATTTTAAATGCTAACGGTACATTAGTTGCTACTTTTACTGCACCTTCACCACCCATAATTGCGTTTTCATATGCCTCTAAACTTACCACCTCTGTTGCAGTTAATAGTGCATTTGCATCTGTAATAATATGCACTTCTGGAGCCATATTTTCATTTACAATAATTGCAGAAGATGCAGGAACATCTATAGTAGTTTCTGTGTAATTTGTAACCTCATCACTAGCTCTACCTAAGTGTACCCAGTACTGCTCATCTGTAGTTGAGTTAGATGTATAAGTACCTTCAAAATTTATATACTTGTAACCTGCTGCCCAAGACCATGTCATGTCATACTCGCCAGCAGCATCCCAAAAGTCACCTGCTCCGCTTAATCCCTGGTCGTACTTTTCTTTATCTACACCAATACCAAATTTAACGGCTGTGTATGTGCCAGCAGGCACATTTTCTAAAACTACTTTTGTATTATCTGCCAACTCATCATTAGAATCTTCACTAATAATAAAATAGCTGCTTTCTTTTGGGTATGCATATTCCATACCGTCTTCATCTATCAAAACTATATTACTTACAATGTAATTTAAACGTGATACGGTTAACGCCTCACCATTTGCATTAGCAGTATTAGCATTTCCTATTATTAAATCGTTTCCTGCAAAGCCATTATCAAATTCAAGTGTTACTTGTCCTGGATTTACATTATCCATTTCTCCATCATCATCAGAAGAACAAGATGCTAATGCTAGTAAACTAAAACTTACCACTATCGATTTTAAAAAATTTGATTTCATTATATTTTTTTTACTGTTTCTTAATTCTATTTTGTGTGTTTGTATTGTGCGTTTAGGTAAAAAACATCAAACCATTAAGCCATAAACACCTCTTAGCAAAGAGTGTTTATATTGATTTTTTTATTAAACAAACTGGAATATTGTTAAGTTATGGGTTGATAAAAAACAACACAGAGATGTTATGACTTTACATAGACTGAAAAATCATATTCACATTAAACTTAACTAATAAAACTTACGAAATAGGAGGACGTAAAAGACTAAAAACCGAATTAAAATGATAGTTACTCTCTGCAGAAAGTATTTTATGCTTTTTTTGTGATAGAAGTTGTGTGTTCACAAAAACATCTTGATTATTTTGATGAAACAACAACTGAAATTCTGATTTTACAACACCTTGCTCATTGTGCTCCTCTTGAGTAGATTTCTCTATAGATTTCATTAGTGCACACTTACCATTACACTCTAACTCTGGCTTGTCTTGATTTATACACAACACTTTAGAGATATAATCATAATTAACCACATACTCCATAAACGGGAATATTGGCTTTATACAAATAACAATTGCAATTATGAGTAAGGTCTGTTTCACGCCGCAAATTTAGCATTAAAAAAAATTAAAACCAGAACAATTGTCATAAATAGCTACAATTATATTTGTATTTGCCTATCTATTTGCTGGTCTAATGAAATAAAAGTTTCTGTTCTAGAAACACCCTGTATTTGTTGTATCTCTTTATTTAACACGTGCATAAGATGCTCATTATCTTTACATAACACCTTTATAAGTATAGACCAATTACCCGTTGTATAATGACACTCTAATACTTCTGGTATTTTCTCTAATTCTTTAACAGCTTTTGGGTTACTCATTGCTTTATCTAGAAATATACCAATGTAGGCCATTGTAGTGTAACCTAAAACTTTAGGGTTTATAACAAACTTAGAACCAGACATTAGGCCTGATGTTTCTAACTTACGTAAACGTTGATGGATAGCAGCGCCAGAAATTCCTATTTTACGAGCAATTTCTAAAATGGGCTTACGAGCATCTTGCATAAGATACCTTATAATTTTTTTGTCTATGCCGTCAATTTTTATTCTATCGTTATCAAATTTCATAAGTCTAGTTATAAATTAACTGTAAAGATACCAATATAGCTTTAAATACTAACTATTCATTATTACAGAATTATAGCCCTTGTACTCTGTATTATACTCTTTAAAAACAATGCCAAAATCTTCTAATTCTTTTAAAATTGGAGCATACACCTCTTTAGTTATAGGTATTTGTACACCGTAAGTTTTTATTTTGTTATTTAAAATTAATAATGCGGCCATAGCAACAGGTAAACCAACGGTTTTTGCCATAGCCGTATGCGTTTGGTTTTTACCTAAGGCAACCATATTAGAATCTATTTGCTTGTTTTCTCCGTTAAGACTGTAACCAAATTTATGGTACATAACAATCATATCTTTATCGTCCTTATCTAGTGTCCAGCTTTGTTCTAAAATTTGCTGTAGTATTTGTGCTGGCGTCCCATTTTTAAGTGTTATAAATTTAGTATCATCAAAAAGGTGTAGTTCTAACAACTTACCCCACATTACATCATCCTGATCTATTTTTAAGTAATGACGTAGCTTAAGCTCTACAGAATCTGTTGGCGAATAGGGTAAAAATAAATTTGTAAATGCCCTGTAACTCATATTCTCAGAGTTTTCTATCGTATAGCTATCATCTGTCATCCCAAGTTCTACAAACATATTCCACGCTTTAGAAAAACCAACTCTACGCATTGTGCCCCTATATAGCGTAAGCACATCTTGCAAGCCATACGCTTCTCTATATTTTAAAGAGTCTCTATTGGCATACCCTTCAAACCTACCAAAACCCTCTACATTAAAAAACTCTGTTCTTCTAAATAGTTTATTATAAGGTATGTATTTGTAAGTACCTTCTTGTATAAATTTTGCGGCACCACCTTGCCCAGCAACCACCACGTTTCTTGGGTTCCAGGTAAATTTATAGTTCCATAAGTTAGTATCACTCTCTGGCGCAACCAAACCACCAGTAAAAGACTCAAACAGCAACATTTTGCCACCCTTTTCTCTAATAGTATCTATTACCTGCATAGCACTCATATGATCTATTCCGGGGTCTAAGCCAATCTCATTCATAAAAACAAGCTTGTTGTCTTTTACCTGTTTATTTAAACCAAGTAACTCATCACTAACATAAGATGCTGTAACCAAATGCTTTTTAAAATTAACACAATCTTTAGCTACTTGTATATGTAAACTTGCTGGCAACATAGATATTACTAAGGTGGCCATTTGCACCAATTTTTGCCTTTCTTCTATATTAAAAATATCTAAACCAACTACGCTACAAGCCGGGTGATTTGCTATATGTGGCGCTATATTTTGTGGTTGTAAATCTGCAATAGTAATATGTAAGTTTTCTGCTGCAGCTTTTTCTAGTAAATAATCTAATAAATAAGCGGTAGATTTTCCGGCACCTAATACAAGTATTTGTCTTAACATATGTTTTATTACTTTTGGTTGTGATACTGATACAATGATCAGTTTTGTTACATTTATAAATTTACAAACGTTTTTTGTTATGAACAAAACAATTTTAAGTGCTGGAGTATTTTTTGGCTTTACTGCAGTAATTTTTGGAGCCTTTGGTGCACACGGATTAGAGAATTTGGTAGATGCCAAAGCAATAGCATCATACAAAACAGGGACGCAATACCAAATGTACCACGCACTTTTATTGTTGGTTTTAGGTGTACTACCAAAACTTACTGCAAAGCATAAAAAGCAAATTTTTTACGTTTTGGTTACAGGTATTTTTCTGTTTAGTTTTTCTATATATATTTTAAGTATTGATACAATTTTAGGATTTAATGCAAAATCTATAGCACTTGCAACTCCAATTGGTGGATTATTTTTAATAATTGGATGGTTTTTATTGGGTTATCGTATTTTTAAACATTTTAACTAAACATTTGACAATTAAACTACATAACTGCAAATTTTTTTTAGCTTTGCATTAACAAAAAAACTAAAACTATGAGCACTTATAGTCCAGACACGAAAACGATTTCGTTGGAGGAATATGGTATTAAAAGCACTGACATTAATTATCAATTATCTCCGTCAGAATTGCACAAAATAACTTTAGATAAAGGTATGGGAAAAGAGGCTTCTTCTGGAGCTTTGGCAATAAATACTGGCGAATTTACTGGTAGATCTCCTAAAGACAGATTTATTGTAAAGGATGACATAACTGCTGATAAAGTTTGGTGGGGAGATATTAACATTCCTTTTGCGCCAGATAAATTTGATGCACTTTATAATAAAGTGATTGATTATCTAAACAAAAAAGAACTTTATGTAAGAGATGCTTACGCATGCGCTGATAAAGATTACAAGTTAAACATTAGGGTTATTAATGAATTTCCTTGGTCAAATATGTTTGCATACAACATGTTTTTAAGACCAACTACAGAGGAGTTAAAAAACTTTGACCCAGAATGGACCGTTGTAAACGCTCCTGGTTTTATGGCAGACCCTGCTGTAGATGGTACACGCCAACACAATTTTGCAATTTTAAATTTTACTAAAAAAGTTGCTTTAATTGGTGGTACTGGTTACACAGGTGAAATTAAAAAAGGTATTTTTTCTGCTTTAAACTTTATTTTACCTGTTTACAAAGACACATTGCCTATGCACTGTTCTGCTAATGTTGGTAAAGACGGTGACACTGCTATTTTCTTTGGCTTATCTGGCACAGGAAAAACTACCCTGTCTGCAGATCCTAACAGAAAATTAATTGGTGATGATGAGCACGGTTGGACTAATGAAAACTCGGTTTTTAATTTTGAAGGTGGTTGTTACGCTAAAGTAATTAACTTATCTGCAGAAAACGAACCAGAAATATTTGGTGCCATTAAAAAAGGTGCTATTTTAGAAAATATTGTAATGGATGATAAGGGTGCTGTAGATTTTGCAGATACCTCTATTACTCAAAATACAAGAGTAAGTTACCCTATTTACAATATAGAAAACATACAAGAACCATCTATAGGTAAAAACCCTAAAAATATATTTTTTTTAACAGCAGATGCTTTTGGTGTACTGCCTCCAATATCTAAGCTAACACCTGCACAAGCTGCTTACCACTTTATATCTGGTTACACTGCTAAAGTTGCTGGTACAGAAGCTGGTGTTGTAGAGCCTGTACCTTCTTTTTCTGCTTGTTTTGGCGCTCCTTTTATGCCATTACACCCAACTAAATACGCAGAAATGCTAAGTGCAAAAATGCAAGAAGCTGGCGTAAATGTTTGGTTGGTAAATACTGGCTGGACTGGTGGGCCTTACGGTATTGGTACACGTATGAAATTAAAGTACACACGTGCTATGATTAATGCTGTATTAAATGGCGACTTAGGTTTATACTCTTATGATAAATACCACATACACTCTGTATTTGGTGTTGCACAACCAAGAGAGTGTCCTGGTGTACCTACAGAAGTACTTAGCCCAAGAACAACTTGGAATAACGATGAAGAGTACTACAAAACTGCTTTTAAATTATCTAACGCGTTCCGCGAAAACTTTAAAAAGTTTGAGTCTTACGCTAATGAAGAAATTAGAAGAGGTGGCCCGCAACGCTACGCCTTTTAAGCATAATACTGTACTTGGTACAGTTTAATAATTTTAATTACAAAATCCAGAGGAGCTAGCTTCTCTGGATTTTTTTATTAAATTTAAGAGTAATAATAGACCACTGAAAACGCAATAAAAAATAAATATGGGGTTTGGAGCAGGACACATTCAGGATATGAATAATCGGATGAGACAAAACCGTGCACAACGCCCATCTAAAAGGGGGAAATTTAAAGATGATAATCGTAAAACTATCTACTCTAAAGAAGCAAAATCTCATCACCTAAGCTTTAAAACGTTACCTAAAAAGGAAATGTATAAATTAAAACTTAAGATTCGTAACCGTGCTAAGGCAGAACAAAAAAGAGACCGAATTATTCTTTGGGTTTTATTTATTATTGGTCTAGTTTTATTAATTAGATGTATCAAATTTTTAATCTAAAACTACGTACAACAAAACATTTGGAGACAACATTCCAAAAAAAAGTCTAAAAAGCAGCAATTTACAAACTAACTCACTTCTTTTCTTTGGGGTTATACATTACAACAACTTGAATAATAATTGCTAAAAAAACAAGCATATAAATTTCTATTTGTGTAAATAGCTCTACCGAATCTACTGCTCGTTTACTAATAGACATTTGCCTGCTACCCTCATTTAATTGTATTTTAGATAAATCATTAAGGTTATTTTTTAAACTATTTATAGCGCTACTTACTTTAGATGTACTGTTATAACTAGAGTTTATAAACTTAGTTTCTGCATTTTGCAACACTTTAACGTTACTTTTAAAGTCGTTAAATACGGTTGCTTCCTTTGGAGTTAATTTGGTTTCTTCAAATCTAGAAATTAACGACTGTAAATTATCGTTTACTTTTAAATTACGGTTTTCATAAAAAGTACTATCCAATGTTTTAACCGCAACCTCTTTTTCTTGTACCAACTTTAACTTTTCAAAAATTAAATCGTTGGCTATTAATCTGTCTTCATAAATGGTTACAACAGAGTCTCTAACCCGCACAAAATTGTTTTTATCAATTAAGTTTGTCATTATTATTAAGACAAAAATCAATAAAATCCCTAGAATCCATTTAAACTTGGCATAAAATCCCATAATAGTTATTATTTGCTGTGTAAACTCTAAGTGGTGGGTGTGTTAAGTTTATCTTACTAAATAAATATACTAAAAAAATTAATATATAAACACGCAAATTAGACTTGTATAATTTATTTATTAAAAGTACTTGCACTAAAATGTAAAAGCTGCATATAATAAAACAAAGTATTACATAGTAACTTATTATAAAAAGTAATTTTTGCCTAAATATTTAGCAATATTAGTAGCAACAAAAAGACTCCTAAAAAAACGATAAAAAAGGTATTTAGTATAAATTATAAATGTTTTTTTTATTTTAAATGCTAATTTCAATTTTTGACAAACAGTTTTAACTCATTAATATGAATACAAAAAAGCTATTAATTATTTCTTTTCTATTCTCCTTAATTGGCGGTATAGTAATTTTTATAAAATTGAGCTATTTTTTTTGGCAATCAGAGTTAGACTACTTAATATATTTAGGTATAATTATACTTGCAATAGCTGGTTTGCTAGCTTTATATACTTGTGTACTTTCCTCTTTACACTTATACAACACTAACAAATTTAATTGGACTTGGGTGTTAAGTACTGTATTAGCAATTTTTAACGCCATTATATTTATATATTATTTGATACAAAAAAATAAACCGCATCAACTAATAAAAAGTTAGACTTTTTGTTTTATGAAAAAACTATTACTATATATATTTTTAGCTACATCAATTTGCAATGCGCAACAAATGAAAATGAAGAATTACAATAAAACCGATTTAGAAAAATTAAATTTAACTGGAAAAGTAAAAAGTATAAAAGAGTATACTCAAGTTAAAAGCAATAACAAATCTCCTATTTTAAATACAGAAAAAGAGTTTAATTCAAGTGGGTTTTTACTAAAGGAAACCGTTTATTCTTATGGAAAAATATATAGCATTACAAAATTCAATTATCTAAATAGTAAATTAGACAGCGAAACTGAAAAAATACTTGGGCCTAGCGGCTATACAACGGTAAAAAAATATTTTTACAAAGAAAGCGAACTAGAAACCAAAACTTTTGAGGATGATGAATTGGTAGAATCATCCATTACAAAAACGGATAAAAACAACAATATTATTTACACAAAAAATAATAACCATTTGTTTGGTACCTATTGTGAGAAAAACTACGAGTATAACCAAAAAAAACAATTAACTACACTAATAGAAAATTGCTACAACCAAGATGGTAAAAATTACAGTAATACCGTTACTTATACTTACTTAAATGGTGTAGTTTCAAAAATGAAGCATACCAACACGGTTGCAAATGATAACGCCGGGTTTGTAGAACATTACACTTATGACGGATCTAAAAATTGTATAAAAACAGAGGTTTATGTAAACAATGTTTTAGAAAGCAAGCAGACTATGGCCTACCAAAACGGTTTGTTGCATGAACATCGTTTTTTTGAGAAAGGAAAAGAAACAAAATTTATAAGTTATGCGTATGATAGTTTAAAAAACAGTAGTTCTAAAACTGTTAATGAGGTAGGATCGGTAGCAACCATTACTACAGAACACACATACCAGATAGCCTATTTTAATTAAAAACTTAAATTATGAAAGTCACCACCAAAAAAAATGAACAAGTTGCAAATATGATTTTTGCTTCTATTTATCCTCACTATTTAAGTAGAATAGAAAAAAATGGGCGAACTAAAGAAGAGTTAGACCAAGTAATAGAATGGTTTACTGGTTTTAACGCTACTACCTTACAAAACCTTATTGATGAAAAAGTGACGTTTAAAACTTTTTTTAACAAAGCTAAAATTAACCCTAATGAGGATTTAATAAAAGGTGTTGTTTGTGGTTACCGTATTGAAGAAATAGAAGAAGAATTTAAACTGTACAAACAGTGCAGGCAAATGGAAAAATTGATAGATGAATTGGCAAAAGGGCGTAAAATGGAGAAGATTTTACGCGAAAAAAAGAAATAATTTTACGCAGTAACACACAGCCAAAAAACGCTTTATTTAAATGTAATTTTTTTACTAATGCCTACACTAGAAGATCAACTAAAAAACCCTGTTTGGTATTCTTTACAAGAAACCCACAAAAAATTTGCAGTTACATTTAACAATGTAAAATTTTACAATCCCGAGGTATGCCCATTTGGTGCTTTTTATGATACTAGTAGTACTAAAAAAGCCGCTAACAGCTACGCACAAACTACAGATAAATTTTTTTTTGTATCGGAAGCTGAAACTCCATTAATAGACGACTCAACCCTTTTTTTAGAGAAAAAAGTTGAGGGCTGTCAAATGGTTTTAAATACATTAGCAGACGTAAAAATAACCGAAGAAATTGTGTTATTAGACGAGACTTTTAGTGATGAAATTTATAATTTAGTTTGGCTAGTTATGCCTGGTTACTACAGAAAAAGAACCTTTGAAATGGGTAAATACTTTGGCATATTTAAAAGTGGAAAACTGGTTTCTATTGCAGGGCAACGTATGCAAACAAATCTTTTTACAGAAGTTAGCGCTGTTGTTACACACCCAAGTTACACTAGGCAAGGATTAGCAAAACAGCTAATTGCACACAACACCAAAGAAATTTTAAAAGAGAACAAAACCCCTATTTTACACACCAATAAAGGAAACCCAGCAATAGCACTTTATCAAAAATTAGGATACACACTAACAAGAGATATGAATTGGTGGTTGTATGCTAAAAAGTAGTATGCAGCACTATGTAAACTACATACAATTTTTACAAGTTCCGGTTAAAATACAATTTGCACTAGCTACTGTATACCCATTTGGTGCGGTATATTCTACAGGAATTTTTAAACACTCTATAGTATCACAACTGGTACACCTAAAATGAAAGTGAGGCTTTACCTCCTCCTCGTTTTTACATTTTTTACAAATTGCAAAGTATTGCTTGCCGTCTTCAGCTACAATTTTATGAACCACTTCATCTTCACAAAACCTATTTAATACCCTATAAATTGTAGCCCTATTAATAGCTATACTTAACTGTTTTTCTATAGCATCATGACTAAGTGCTTTTTTAGCATTTATTAGTAAATTTAATACTGCTTCTTTAGTTGGCGTATTTCTTCTGTTCATTTTATTGCGATTGTATCGCAATAATACAAAAATTAATATATATTTGTTTTTAATTGCAACATAGTTGCATTAATAATTAAGTATGATAAGGAGAAATGTTATAAAAGCTTTGGCTATTGGTGGTTTACATATTACCATACAAAACCCCTTATGGAACCTTTTTAAAAACGTGTATAAAATGAGTAAAACAGATTTTGATGTAATAATTATTGGCGGAAGTTATGCAGGATTATCTGCTGCTATGGCCTTGGGTAGATCTTTAAAACAAACTTTGGTTATAGATGCTGGTAAACCTTGCAACGCACAAACATCACACGCTCATAATTTTTTGAGTCAAGATGGCAGTAAGCCTGGTGAAATTTTAAAAATTGGAAAAGAACAACTAGCAGCCTACAACAGTGTTACCCACCATAACGGATTTGTGGTTAATGCTAAAAAAAACAAGGCTATTTTTAGTGTAACTACAGACAATGAAAACGTATTTACTGCCAAAAAAATAATTATTGCCACAGGTATTAAAGACTTATTGCCCAATATACAAGGCTTTTCTTCTTGCTGGGGTATATCTGTGATACACTGCCCATACTGCCACGGTTACGAGTACAAAAACAAAAAAACAGCTATAATTGCTAACGGAGAAAGGGCTTTTCATTTGGCATCATTAGTAAACAACTTAACTAATAACAGTACAATTATTACTATGGGCAAAAATAATTTTAGTGATGAAGAACTTACAAAACTTAAGCAGCACAACATTAAAATTAATGAAAAAGAAATTGAAACCATTGTGCATACAAACGGACAGTTAGAAAAAATTGAATTTAAAGACGGAAGCTCTGAAAATTATGATTGCGCTTATGCAGATGTTCCTTTTAAACAAAGCACAAATATTGCAGACCAATTAGGTTGTAAACTCACAGAAAACGGACATATTGAGGTAAACCCTATGCAAAAAACTACAGTAGATGGCGTGTATGCTTGCGGAGACAACAGCTCTAGACTACGTGCGTTATCTAGTGCAGTTTATACTGGTAACTTAGGTGGTGCAATGTTAAATAATGAACTCACTCAGGAAAACTTTTAACTATTTTAACCAAACAGAAAAACCTTAGGCAACAAATTAGTCCGTAATAGCGTCTATTAAGTAAACAAACCAACTAAGACCAAAGTTATGACTAAAAAACAGTTCTGGAGCCAGCTAATACTTTTTGTATGTGCTTTACTTTTTATTTTAATTACAAGAGAGTACCTCTTATACTTATTAATAAGTAAAAAAATAGAATCTTACATTATACACACACTTGTAAATGTATGTGCCAATCTTGTATTAATTGCTGTTTCGTTATTTTTTATTCGTAAAAATGGTTTATTACAGGTATCAGGATTAAAAAAAAGAAAATTAAAAAAATGGTATTTATTATTGTTTCCGTTACTATATCTAGTGCTGTTAAACCTTGCCATAATAGATGTTGTAAGCATAGATAATTTGTTGCCTAACGTTTTTATATTTTTAATTTACTCTATTTCTATAGGCTTTGCAGAGGAGTTAAGTATTAGAGGTTTTATTCAGTCGCATTTCATAAACTATTTGGGTAACACAAAAAAGAATATTATAGCATCGGTATTTGCCTCTTCATTGTTTTTTGGAGTTATACATTTATTAAATTTTGATAGCGGATTATACGGCGAATTAACACAAGTACTATACGCCACATTTATAGGCATTATGTTTGGGTTTTTACTAGTAATAACTAAAAGAATATACCCATTAATTATAGTACACGCAATAATAGACTTTGTTGCAGATTTAGATGTGGTTGGTCTGCCTATAAAACAAAAAATTGCCGAGGCTACATCTTTAGAAAATGCCATACTTATTACCCTACTTGCCCTACCTTGCTTAATTTATGGGTTGTTTTTAATGAAAAAATACAAGCTTACAGAAGCTACTGTTAGCAATGCTTAAAAAAGCACTACTTTTTGTTTAACAGTGTATAAACAAGTTCTTTAGTTAAGGTTTTACCTGCTGCTTTTTCTCTTAAAACACTAAAAGGGTATTTAAAAGTACAGCCTGTTTTGTAACCACTACAACCATAGGCTGTTTTGCCTTTTAATACTGTGCCGGTTTTACATTGCGGACACGGCATAGGGTTTGGCACCGCTGTTTGTGTTTGTTTTGGTGCTATTTTTTTTTCTTCTAACACCAACTCAAAATTATCATTAAAACGCAACAAACCTTCTTTGGTACCATTGTCTGTTTTAAAACCTTTTAGGTTAACAGTACAACCTTTATCTAGCAGTCGTAAATACTGTTTTTCAGATATTTTTTTATCCATATACACAAAAGGCAATACCATTTTACACCCTGTTTTATAGGCACTACAACCGTAAGCAGTTTTGCCCTTTAACAATACACCTTGTTTGCATTTAGGGCACGTTTTACCCTGTACAGAGGTAATTTTCTTTTCTTTTTCAGGTTTTGCAGCTTTTTCTGTGACTGCATGCGAAATTTTAATGTGTTTTTTTTCAATACGAACCTCATACACCAAGTCATCAATCATTTTTTTCATGTTGTTTATAAAAACACCTGCATGAAAATTTCCGCTTTCTATTTCTTTTAACTGTTTTTCCCACATACCAGTTAGCTCGGCAGAGGTTAACAATTTATTTTTTATAATACCAATAAGTTGTATGCCTGTTTGTGTTGGCAGCAACTGCTTTTTTTTACGCTCTATGTATTTACGCCTAAAAAGTGTTTCTATAATATTTGCTCTGGTAGACGGTCTTCCTATACCGTTTTCTTTCATTAGCTCTCGCATTTCATCATCATCTACCTGCTTGCCTGCTGTTTCCATAGCACGTAGCAAACTAGCCTCTGTGTACTGTTTTGGTGGCTTGGTTTCTTTTTCTAAAAACGAAGGCTCATGAGGTCCTTTTTCTCCTTTTACAAAAGATGGTAATATGCCTTTTTCGGGCTTATTTTTAGTATCCGGATTTTCAAAAACTACACGCCAGCCTTTTTTTAGTATTTCTTTACCTGTGGTTTTAAAAGACACTGTATCTACCTTACCTAAAACTGTGGTGTTAGCCACCTCACAATCTGGATAAAAAACAGCAATAAAACGTTTGGTAATAATATCATACACCAACTGTTGGTTGTGCTGTAAATTTATTTGCACACCAGTAGGTATTATAGCGTGGTGGTCTGTTACTTTTTTATCGTTAAAAACCTTAGCAGACTTTCTAATTTTACCCGCCAAAACAACTTGCGTTAGGTTTTGGTAATTGGTAAGCTTTTGTAAAATTCCGGCAACTTTAGGGTAAATATCATTAGGTAAAAAGGTAGTATCTACCCTTGGGTAAGTAACTACTTTTTGCTCGTATAATTTTTGTACTATTTTTAAGGTTTCGTCTGCAGAAAAACCAAATTTTGTATTGCAATAAACCTGCAAGCCAGTAAGGTCAAACAACTTAGGCGCATATTCCTTACCTTTTTTTTTGGTGGTAGAAACAATTTCAAAATCGTTTTCTTTTACTTTTGTCGCAAAAGCTTCTCCTTCTTCTTTCTTTAAAAACCTTCCTTTTTCGCAATTAAACAGTGTATCTCTGTACAAGGTTTGCAGCTCCCAATATGGTTGCGGTTTAAAATTTAGTATTTCATGGTACCTAGTTACAATCATTGCCAAGGTTGGTGTTTGCACACGCCCAACAGACAACATTTGCTTGTAACCACCGTGTTTTACGGTGTACAAACGTGTTGCATTAATGCCTAAAAGCCAGTCTCCTATAGCCCTAGAAAAACCAGCGTAGTATAAATTGTCATACTTAGTGGCTGGTTGCAGTTTTTCAAACCCTTCTTTTATAGCCTCTGTAGTTAAAGAAGATATCCATAGGCGTTGTACTTCTCCTTTATACGCTGCCTGATCTATAACCCAACGTTGTATAAGTTCTCCTTCTTGCCCAGCATCACCGCAGTTAATTACTACAGTAGCTTGGTCAAATAATTTTTTTACAATTTTAAACTGTTTTTGTATGCCAGACTCTTGTACTACTTTGGTTTTAAACTTACTGGGTAGCATTGGTAAGTTGTTAAGGTCCCAACTTTTCCAATGAGGTTTATAGTCGTTAGGCTCACAAAGTGTGCATAAATGGCCAAAAGTATAGGTTACTGCATAGCCATTACCCATAAAATACCCATCATGTTTTGTATTTGCCCCTAGTACAGTGGCAATTTCACGGGCAACACTTGGTTTTTCTGCAATACATACTTTCATAACAAGGTGTAAAAATAGGATTTTATTGGTGGAAGTATTTACAGTTAAGGCATAAAGAAATTAACAAAAAAATTAGGTACAGTTTTTAGTCAAAAAGTAGGTGAAAAAAACCAACTATACTAAAAAATATACCAATTACACATTTCCGTAATTGCAGCACAATAATTAGTTTTATATTGTAGGAAAATTAAACAACCAAAAAACCAACTGCTAAGCCAAATGTGCTTTTACACAACCACATAGGCGAAATAAACGTTAGTAATTGAGTTTATATGTAGTTAGCAAAAATTTATGAGCAACATCCAAACATCGATAATTGAAAAAGTAAAAACCGAATTAAATATCACGGAAAACGTAGATGCTTTTGGACTTTATGACATTCTTTTTAAAAGCAGAAATATTGCGCACCCAGATTTGGTCGGAACTGAATTAAAAAGCGAGGCTACCGAAAAATTTAAAAGACTAAATGAATTACTTCAAGAATTAAAGGTTCATTTAGACGGATTAAAACTTACAAAATCGCCTCAAGAGTTAGTGTTATTTCAAAATAACTATGAGTCTGTAATTGATAAAAGTCAGATATTAGAACTTGAGAAAAAAAACAAACATCTAAAACTTGAGTTGTCATTAAAAGAAGATGAAGTTGACAGACTAAAGAAAATTATCACAAAATCACAAGAAGACAAATCAGAGGAATTGAATACTCAACTCAAAAATCTCTATGAACCGAAAAATTCAAGTTTTCTGGTTTTAGGTATTTCCGCCTTTCTTCTACTATTTATTAATATTGTATCGCAAATAACAGACTTGAAAGAATCTATAACCGAATTAATACCATTCAACATTGTTTATTTAAATTATTTTTTATTTGGACTTTTGGTATTCATAGGTTTGAAATTATACTTTAAGAATTGGCAATTAAAAAAGATAAGAAATATTGCGGAAATCTTAAAGTCATCAAAAACAATAAGTGATTTTTTTGCCTATAATGGTAAAGAACACGAAGATTATTATAAACGAAAATATTTTTTAGAAAGCGATTTAGAAAACTTTATAAACAGCAGGTATTCTAATCAAAAATATCGAGGATATGATTACAGGTATCGTGGAGAAAAGAGCTTATATAGGTATCAATACAAAAGGTTAGTTGGTAATATTAAATCTTTATTTTCAATAAATGACCAGAAAAGTTTAAACTATTTGAGAGATATATTTATCTATAATTTATTGACTAAAGGACATATAAGATTTGGCAAAACAGATAATCTTGATAGAGAATTTATTGCGGAATAAAACTTTTGCTAACAACGTATATAGCGCATAGCTGGTTAGTTGATTAACCGAAGTTAAGGCATATTTGGAAAGTCGCCAAATTTTTAAATTTGACGATTTCCAATAAAAAAGATAAATAGTGAAATTTAAAAATCTGGCTTGTGCTTAACCGAATAATTATCGCTAATTTACACGCTACAAACCATATACAAGAACGTTACCACCAATTAAAAAAAATGCAACTACCAAGAAAACATTTCTTAGAAACAAAAAAACTTTTAAAAAAAGTTCCTACTAAAAAAGTTGCAAAATGGCTATTAGAAGAAGGTTATTTTCCCGAACAATATATTGTCCCACCAACATTTAAAGTCTCTAAATTTGATTTAAACACTAGACCATTTACTGAAGTAGATACTTCTGGTACTAATCCGAAATTTGATGTCAAAAAAAGTGAGCTAATAAATGTTTCGTTTCCTAAAACACAATTAACAGATAGGACATTTGGCATTATTGAACCTAAAATTTATCACGATATGGTTTGGTATCTAATGAACGAATGGGATTTAATAACAAATCATTTATTTAATTCAAAAAACAAAATCTATTCCTATAGTTTCCCAATTCCTGTTACCAAAAAAAATGAAGGAGAATTAGGGAATTTAAGAGCTGGAAGAATGATTTATGAGTTTTTGGAAATGGCTGAAAATGATTTAGTTGCCGAAGCTTTTAATTATAAATATATTTTAAAAACAGACATAAAAAACTTTTATCCTTCAATTTATACACATAGTATAGCTTGGGCAATTCATACTAAAAAAGTAATTAGGACTAGTGGAAATAGAAATTCATACGATAAATTTTTAGGGTTAAAACTTGATAAACTAATACAGTATGCTAATGATGGTTGCACGAATGGAATTCCAATTGGTCCCGCAATTTCAGATTTAATAGCAGAAATAATTTTGTCTGCTGTGGACACAGAAAGTTCCAAAGAAATAGATAAACTAGGAATTTATTTTTTAGCAGTTCGATTTAAAGATGATTATAGAATTCTGTGTCAAACAAAAGAAGATGCTAACAAGATAATTAGAATACTTCAAAAGCAACTAAAGAATTTTAATTTAGCATTAAATGACGACAAGTCTGAAGTAAATGAATTGCCTGAAGGCTTATTTAGAGAATGGACTGCTGATTATCAACAATTTTCATTAAGATATAAAAATAAAATAAGTTATAATCGATTCGAAAAATCTTTAAGAGGAACTTTAAAAGTGGACAAACAACACAGAGGAACTGGAGTGGTTGACCGATTTTTAAGTGAACTTTCATCCAATTCATTCAAACTAAAGCTAGAATTCAATGAAAAGAATTTAATGAAGGCAATTAGTCTGTTACTTTTATTAAAAGAACGTAGATATAAATCATTCCCTCAAATTCTTGCAATAATTGAAAAAATAATCATAAAACACTCTTCAAATAAGTCAGTAATGACAAAAATTGAAAAAGCAATTGAAAATTTGTTTAATGAGAAAATGAAAAATATTGAGGACAATCAATATGACTTAATTTGGTTAATTTATTTCATTAAATCTAATGACCTTTTTTCAATTACATTTCCGAGAAAAATAAAATCACCACTAATCAAAAGTTTGAAAGCTAATCGAAGTGAATTTTTTAAACCTTTACCAAGTGGAATAAAAATTTTTGACACAATAAAAAAGAAAGGAAGTAATAAACCTATGCTTGAACATTTAGCGATATTTAAGAAAAAATAACTGGTGGTAACAAAGTAGTGTGGTAAAAAACAAGTAAAAATTCACTAATTTTTAACTAAAGTGCTTCTGTAAGAATCATTATATATTAGTCCTGATTTTGCAATAGTAAAGGCCTAGTCTTTATCTGTTTAAGAACTCCTATATACCGGACTAGCAGATTTTCTATTTGGTATTTATTTGCTAAATTACGTACTAAACCGCGCAGTAAACCATACACAAGTACGTAGCCAACAATAAAATTTAAACAAATTATGGTAGAATCTAATAATAAAATTGACTTATCAAAATTCACCTTTTCTTCGGGTGCTGAATTATTAAATGGAGAAGTAATAATGATTTCTCATCCTTTTGGTATGGATCCTGAAAAAAACCCAAAGAGCGTATTTTTAATTAGAGATAATAAAGGAAATTGGTCTAACGCTGGTAGTGTAAGTTGGCTTCCCGAAGGTATATCTAGTAATGTAAATGAGGATAAAATATTTTTAACGCACTGGGGCGGATCTTGTTTAGAATTTAATAAAGCTGATACTATTTTCTCTAATGTTTATAAAACTGAAGATGATAAAAACGATCCTCCCAGTGAAATTAGATTTTCTAAACTAGTTGATGGAGAATTATATGTTGGAGGAACAAATAGATTTATATTTAAACAAGTAAATACAAGTTGGGAGGAAATTAGTATTGAAGCTATGAAAGGTGAACCTATGCCGAGTAGTTTTGAAAATATTACAGGATTTAATTCTCAAGAATTATATGCTTTTGGATGGGAAGGAGTAATATGGACAAATAAAGGCGGTAAATGGTCTGAAATAGAAACACCAACCGATGACATTTTATTAGATGGAGATGTTTTTGATGACAAAGTTTATATTGCTGGTCAAATGGGAATAATTTTGGAAGGTAGAGGAAGTCAATGGACGGAATTGGAAAGTGAAGTCTCTGATGATGATATAGACTCTGTTTGCACATATAATGATGCTATTTATTTCTCTAATAACTTTAATATTCTTAGGTTAAAAGATGGTGAACTTGAAGTTTTTGTAGAAAGTACACCTGAGTTTTCGACATTTAAACTATTTAAAGGTCCAAGTGGACTTTGGTCTGTATCAGATAAACATTTAGCTCTGTATAATGGAAAAGAATGGAAGTTGATGAATTAAGAATAAAACTGTTGGTAACACCAAATAAAATTAATTGCTATTTATAACCTACTTACGAATCCCGAAATGTAGGGACTAGCAAATTTCTATTCGGTTTTTAGTTGCTAACTTTAGAGCTTAAACCACGCAACAAACCGTATACAACAACCTTGTTAGTAATTTAATTTAACAAGAGCCATTAGTGCATAAATAAAATAAGATGAGAAATACATTAAAAATACTTGCTATAACTAGTATTACCCTATTATATTCTTGTTCTAACAAATTGGAAGAAAAAATTACCAAAAATTGGAGAGTACAAAAAATGGAAAAAATGACACCCGTAACTTTAAACAACTACGTTCCAATAAAGGTTGATATAAACTCCAAAATGTCGTACAACTTTATGCCCCAAAATAAGGTTAAATTAATAACACAAATGGGATCAAGTATGCAAGGTACATGGCATATTAATGATAGTATTATAAGCATCTATATTAAAAAAGAGAAAAAAGAATTAAATATTTTAAAATTAACTGATAACGAATTAGTTTTGGCTTCAGAAAAATTTAAATTTTATTTAAAAAATTAGTACTCCGTTATTAAAACAGCTGCAACGCCCCAAGCATAAAATTTAGTGCCAACAAGTAAAAAGTTAAAACAGAATATTATATTTACTTGCTGTAAAACAAGACTAATAAATTGAACTTAGATAATAATTTAATATTGTTATTTAGTGCAATGTGGTCTTTTAATAGCTTAATTTTATTTCTGTATTTT
>NZ_MDDP01000002.1 GCF_001999725.1 Cellulophaga omnivescoria | reverse complement strand
ACTCTACAGTAGTTTCAGAACCAACACCAAATAATGATAAACCGTTAAACTCTTTAGAGTTTGTAAAAGTAGCACCAGTATACTCTAAACGTAAGTATGTTATAGAACCAGAATTATCATCTGCAACCGTACCACCATAAGTTAAATCTGCAACTTCAGAAGTAACAGCAGTACCCTTGTTTGTTGGTGCTTTACCACACACAACTAAACCACCCCAGTCACCAGGAGCAGGTGAAGCCTCACCAGAAGTCATAACAACAGGATCAGTAGCAGTACCATTTATAAATATTTTACCACCTTGTGCAACAGCTATGTAAGAGCTAGTTTGTCCTGTAGCTTCAATAATAGTACCAGCTGGTATTGTTAACTCACCACCATCTAATACTTCTAATTTACTAGTAAGTAAATATTTTACATCTGCTTGTAGAGAAACAGCAGAAGTAATTGTACCTTCTAAGTTAGATTCTGTAACACCACTGTTATCTAAACCTCTTGTCCAACCAGCAGCCCAGTCCGGAGCAGCTGCACCATTACCAGCACCAGTTGCAATACCTTCAGATATAAAAGATTGGTTAGCACCAGTGTAATCTGTTTTTTCAAAACCATCAGCTACACTTGCAAACTGCATATTTGTAATTTTTAATGCATCTGCTTCTAATCTTGTAGCTGCAGGAGTATCAGAATCTTTTACTTTAACACCTAAATCAACGCCAGCCGCGTAAAAATTGTCAATTGTAAAGTTACCTCCACCTTCTTTGTAATAAAGTGCACCCTCTGTTACAGGACCAGCAACAGTAATATTACTTAAGGTAGTTGTAGTTACAGGATCTACACCAGCAGGTTCTTCTGCAAGGTTAGAACCTTCTATACCAGCAAAAGCAGCACCAGATATGTACCAGAAATCTCCATTACCGTTCCAACCGTCAGCAAAGTCAATACCATCATCACCAGAGTTAGTAGATACTAAGTATTTACCAGTAACAGTACCACCAAAGAACTCTATACCGTCATCACCACCGTTGTAAGACTGAACATATTCTACAGTAGTACCAGAACCAACACCAAATAAGGATAAACCGTTAAATTCTTTATCATTTGTAAAAGTAGCACCTGTATATTCTATTCGTAAGTATCTAATAACACCAGAGTTATCGTCAGTAACAGAACCACCGTAAGTTAAATCTGCAACTTCAGAAGTAACAGCAGTACCTTTGTTTGTTGGCGCTTTACCACACACAACTAAACCACCCCAGTTACCAGCAGCAGGAGAAGCCTCACCAGAAGTCATAACAACTGGATCACTAGCTGTACCATTTACAAATATTTGACCTCCTTGAGCAACAGCTATATATGATGCTGTACCTCCAGTAGCTTTAATTACAGTACCTGCAGGTATTGTTAATTTACCACCATCTAATATTTCTAATTTACCTTTTAATTCGTATTCTACAGAGGCATCTAAAGTTAATTCATCTGTAATTTCTCCTTCTAGTGCATTAGAAGCACATGGCTGACAAGAAGATCCTCCACAGTCAACTCCTGTTTCATCTCCGTTTTGTATGCCATCAGAGCAAGTATTTTTGTCGCCAGAGTCGTCATCACTACTACATGACACCATTACAGTTCCAAGAACTGAAGCGATCATCATAAATTTCAAGAAAGTTTTTTTCATTTTTCCGTTTGTTTAATAATTTAATGCGAATTAAGACTTTGGTTGTTAACCAGTTGTTAACTCAGTTTTATATAAGTGTAACTATACTATTAATTAAAAGTTATATGACAAAGAAAGTTTTACGTTGGCACCTCTTTTGTAAGATAGTACTGTAACATCTTGTTCGTCTTGAAATCTTTCTACTGTAGGGTTTAATATATTTTTTGCAGAAAGTCCAATTCTAATGTTTTCGTTTAACTGTGCTTTTGCAATAAAATCTAAGGAACCAAAACCTTTATCAACTAGGTTTCCTTTGCCTTGTACCCCTAATGCATATATTCTATCTGAAAAATAGTTGTATGCCAAAGTTGTAGTAATATTTTTGTTTTTGCTATAATCTTTAGAAAAGCTAATGTCTCCGTTTAATAGCAAATCAGATGCTCCAGTTAAACCATCTTCTTCATTAGAGAAGTTTACACTTAACGGGAATCCAGCTGCAGTTGTTTCTTCAATTATCTTTTCAGGATTTAGTTCTTGATTTGTGCTCATATAAGATGCGTTGAATCCTGCAGATAATACAGTTTTTAATACGCTATCTTCAGTGTCCTTTTCTGTTGCAAAAAGGTCTTTTCTTACTTCTAATTCTACGCCGTATGCTTTTGCCCAGTCACCAGAGTTTACATAACTAATTACGTTAGACGCAGAGTTAATTGTAATTTCATTAATTGGATTTTCTATGTATTTACCAAAAACACCTAATGAAATAATTTCACTTGAGTTAGGGAATAACTCCCATTTTAAGTCAAAGTTATAATCTGTAGAAGCATATAAGCTTGGGTTACCAGTATATGTGGTAGTAACGTCTTCAAATAAGAATAAAGCTCTCTCTTTAAACTGAGGTAAAGTATAGGTTTTACTAGCTGCAAACTTTAAGTTTTGCTTATCGTTTAGCTCATATTTTAAAGATAAAGCAGGTAAAAATTCTGTTTTCTCAAATTCATTAGAATCCCCGGCAGGGTCTATAGATGTACTCCAATCTATACTTTGGTTAATTTGCTCTACGCGTAAACCTGCAATTAATGTAAATTTAGGGTTAAAAGCATATTCTAAATTAGTGTAAGCAGCGTGTATATCCTGGTTACCGTTATAGGTTTGCGGTTGTAAAGCAATAGGATTGTTAGCGTTACCTCTAAAGGTACTTAATGTAAATAGGCCTGCGTTTAAATTTTCTTGTGTAAAGTATGCGTCTAAATTATAAGGATCTGTAATTATAGGTTGTGGTATTATAGATCCATCATTATTTCTTGTATTTATATTAAAGTTAAATTGAGTAGCTTCAAAATCAACTTCTTTAAACCTTCCGCTATAACCAACAGTTAATTTACCGTCATATAAATCATCTTCATTTTTCTTAAATTTAAAAGTTGCAGATAAATTAGCAGCTAATTCATCTTCAGTTAAATCTTGATAAAATCTGTGGTTGTCAGAATTACTTATAGACCTACGGAAAGACTTTGGTCCGTTTGGTTCATCCCAATCATCTGGAGATAAGGTGGTTTGTTTTCTATTAGGAATACTACTTGTAAGTGTGTTGTAAGATGCACCCCAGTTTACTTCTAATTGCTCTCCAATTTTATGGTCTCCTAATAATTGATTTACAAAAAGAGAAGTTCTTTCAAAGGTACCTCTTTGTATTAATCCGCCACCTTCTGGAGCATAGTCAAAAACATTAATTACACCATTATACTCTTGTTGTTTTTGAGTAGATGTATTAACGTATAAAGAGTTGTATTTAATTGATGATCTACCTATTGTATAACCTAAGTTTGCCATTAACGTAGAGTTTGTGCTATACTCGTAACTAGTATAGTCAAAATCTTTAGCAATTAAGCCACTAGGAGATGTACTACCTCTTGCAACACCTTCTTTATATTTGTAGTCGTTATCAAAAGTACCAACAGCAAAAAAGCTCAACTTACTTTGTTCCCCTAGTGTGTATGAATCTCCTCCAGATAAAGATAAGCTAGTAACTATAGGTGTTGGTGCAGTTTCTCTGTCCCAACTAGTTGTATAATTATAATTGTTTAATGGAAAATCCGGATAATCATTTGTATAAAAACCATATACATCAGGACCATCGTTTAAATAAAAATCACCTTCGCCAATTGCTTCAGTGTTAACACCGGTGCCAACTCCTAATTGTAAAAAGCCAGATCCTTTATAGTTTTTTGAGGATATATCAATATTTGCTCCTGCAAAGTCACCGTAGTTTTTAGCATTGTACGTTTTATCTATACCAATATACTCAACAATATCCGTAGAGAAAATATCTAAATCAATGTTTTTTCTAGATGGGTTGTTAGATGGTAATGGTAAGCCGTTCATAGTTGTAACGTTATAACGATCTCCTAAACCACGAACAAAAACGCTACCAGATCCTTCTTGCTTAGAAATACCAGTGGTTTTAGTAACAGCAGTAGCAACATCACTAACACCTTTACGTGCTAATTCTTGTGCGCCAATTGCCGTTTTCATCTCTACAGCTTTCTTTTGGTCTAATAATAGGGCTGTTTCAGAATCTTTTCTTGTTACCGTAGTAATAACAATTTCATCTAACATCATACCTTCATTGGCAGACATTGGTACATTTATTGTTGTTACCTTACCAGCTGTAACCGCTACATTAGGTATTTCTATGGTCTCATAACCTACATAACTAAACTGTACAGTATAAGTGCCTGGCTCTAAATTTGCAATCTCATATAAACCATCAAAATCTGTTGTAGTTCCTTTAGTTGTTCCTTTAATTAGTACGTTAGCAAAGGCTAACGGATCATTATTCATTTCTTTGTCTGTTAGTTTCCCAACAATGCTTCCTGTTTCTTGTGCCTTTGATACTAAGCAAGTTACAAGGCAAAAAGTCAATAATAAAAGTCTCATTAATTTCGTTTAATAGTTGGCGCAAAGAACGTGTCAACCTGTGAACGTGATGTTACCTGTGTGTTAACAATTTAATTCTTAATTGTTATTTAAATGTTATGATATTAAATGAATGTTAAGCAGCTTTGAAGTATAAGTATTATCTTTACTTTTGGCGAACCAATCAATAAAATATAAAAATGAAAAAGAAGGATATTAAGATACTTTTAGTAGACGACGAACCAGACATTTTAGAAATTGTAAGCTATAATCTTTCATCAGAAGGATATGAGGTTTTTACAGCAAAGAATGGGGTTGAGGCCGTTGCTAAAGCAAAGAAAAAACATCCTCACTTAATTATTTTAGATGTAATGATGCCAGAAATGGATGGTATTGAAGCGTGTGAGATTATACGCAGTACTCCTGGTTTGCAAAACACTATTATTACCTTTTTAACGGCTAGAGGAGAAGATTATTCTCAGGTAGCTGGGTTTGATGCTGGTGCAGACGATTATATCACAAAACCAATAAAACCAAAAGTATTGGTGAGTAAGGTTAAAGCTTTATTAAGAAGATTAAAAGAAGAAAATACTGCAGAGCAAGAAGATATTGTTAAAGTTGGTAACATTGTTATTAATAGAGAAGAATACAAAGTTATTAATAATGGAGAAGAAATAGTGTTGCCAAGAAAAGAGTTTGAGCTTTTAGCATTACTTACTTCTAAACCAAATAAAGTGTACAAAAGAGAAGTTATTTTAGATAAAGTTTGGGGTAACGAAGTTGTTGTTGGCGGAAGAACTATAGATGTACACATTAGAAAGTTAAGAGAAAAAATAGGAGACGACCACTTTAAAACTGTTAAAGGTGTTGGTTATAAGTTTGTTTTATAATGGCAAAAAGACTAAAAAAGTCATATAAATTCGCATTCCGGTCATCATTTTTTATTGTAACCACACTAACACTGTTGTTAGGATTGTATATGTATTATACAGCTGCTGTAAGGTGGCTGTTTTTGTTATGTTTTGCTCTTTCTAGTTTTGGTATATCTTTCTTAATTATACAACATAGAGTAGAGCGTTTTATATACAGACGAATTAAAAAAATATATGATGACGTTTCTTTGTTAGAATCTACTTCGTTTTCATCTGCTCCTATAACTACAGACATTAAAACTCTAACAGAGGAAATTGAAAAATTTGCAAAAGGCAAAAAAATAGAGATAGATACACTTAAAATTAGAGAAGAATACCGAAAAGATTTTTTAGGAAACGTTTCCCATGAGTTAAAAACACCATTATTTACTGTGCAAGGCTATATTTTAACCTTGTTAGATGGTGCTATGGATGATAAAAAAGTGCGCGAAAAGTACTTAGAGCGTGCTAATAAAGGTGTAGAGCGTTTAATTTACATTGTTAAAGATTTAGATATGATTACCAAGCTGGAGGCTGGTGGTTTATCAATGGAGTTTGAAGATTTTGATATTGTAGAACTTATACAAAATGTTTTTGATTTGCTAGAGATGCGTGCCGCTAAAAAGCAAATTACATTAACTTTTGATATGGAGTATAAAGAGCCTATAATGGTTAGGGCAGATAAGGAGCGCATGCAGCAAGTAGTGTCTAATTTATTAGTAAACTCTATAAAATATGGTCATACTAACGGTACTACAGAGGTTAGTGTAGAGAACCTAATTAAAAATAAAGTAATTGTGCGCGTTACTGATAATGGTGAGGGTATATCTAAAGAACACCTATCTAGACTTTTTGAGCGTTTTTACCGTGTAGAAAAAAGTAGAAACAGAGAGGTTGGTGGCTCTGGACTAGGGTTATCTATAGTAAAACACATTATAGAAGCACATAACGAAAAAATTTATGTAGAAAGTGTAGTAGATGTTGGATCTGAGTTTTCTTTTACTTTAGAAAAAACTTCAAATAATGAAGAGTAATCTACGGTACTTTTAAATTTAGTTAACCCTTTGTAATCTTTCACTTTTTTTAATAATTCTAGTGTAAAGTCATCTTGTTGGCAAGTAGGTGCTATCTCTTTTTTGTGTAAGCGTTTAGCTAAATATTCTTGTTCAAATTGGCCAGGTGTTGGTATAAAAAATGCCTTTTTTTCTAGTTTTGCTAAGTCCATTAAAGTTGTGTAGCCAGATCTGCAAAGTACTAATTTGCTTTCGTTTATAGCGCGTTCTAAAGCTTTAGAGCTCATATAATTATAAACAACTATGTTGCCTCTTAATGATGATATTTTTTGTTCTTCCTCTATAATGCCTTTTACAAACAATACATCATCATTATAACCAATTAGTTCATCAAATATTTTTTCTTCAAGCATAGAGCGTTGGGGTTCCGGACCAGATAAAAGCACCATTAAATCGTACTTTTTAGGAGCATCAGTTTTTGTAAACCTGCTTAAAGGTCCTAAGTATTTAATTTTAAGCTTAGAGTTTTTTAAATGTCCTAGTTTGCCCGATAGGTTTGGTTGTTTTTTAGTGTCTGGCACCCAACATTCATCAAACTTTTTAATAATATTCTGGTGCAATTTAGTTGTCATCCAAGTAGTGTTACCAGTTAGCACATTTAATTGGTGTGTAATAAAAACACTAGGTACTTTTTTGTAGCAAACACCCAAACGGTTGTCCGATATAATACCATCAATATGAAACTCTTTTACTAGTTTTTTTGTTTGTTTTTTCTCTTTTTGTATTGCTTTAAGCATTTTAGGAGAATCCCAAAGCAATTTTATTTTAAAGTTTTTTCCGTTTTTGGCATATTTTATTTTGTACGATGGCAATTCGTGAAACTCTAAGCCAGGAAATTCTTTCTTTAAAAGGTTAAGTGCATCG
Organism: Cellulophaga omnivescoria; assembly: GCF_001999725.1. GTDB lineage: Bacteria > Bacteroidota > Bacteroidia > Flavobacteriales > Flavobacteriaceae > Cellulophaga > Cellulophaga omnivescoria. The sequence goes on along the minus strand of NZ_MDDP01000002.1, from coordinate 261,084 downwards.
CCATCAGATGCAATAACAGGTGTAAAACCTTCAGTTAATAAGGCATTAATAATAGGTATACACCTAGTGGCGTGCCCCAAGCCCCAATTTAATGGGGCAACCAATATGCGTTTGCTTTTATTCATACCTATAAAGAAACTACTATAAAAACATAAATAGATTTCCTTAGCTTTGCCAAATCATTAAATTTATGTTGTGGGAAGTAAAAACAAGCTAAAAAGGTTTAAAGAAAACGAAACGTTTGATAACGTAATTCAGCCAACCAGAGAAGAAATAGTAGATGCAACATTTGCATTAAAGGGGAAGTGGAATACTTTTTTTAAGAACGATAATCCAATTATATTAGAGTTAGGTTGTGGTAAAGGAGAGTATACCGTTGGTTTAGCAAAGCAAAGTCCTAACAAAAATTTTATAGGAGTAGATATTAAAGGAGCACGCTTTTGGAGAGGAGCAAAAACAGCTACTGAAGAAAATATGCCTAACGTTGGTTTTATTAGAACTCAAATAGAGTTAATAGATAAGTTGTTTGCAGAAGGTGAGGTTTCTGAAATTTGGATTACTTTTCCAGATCCTCAAATAAAATACAAACGTACCAAGCACAGGTTAACTAACGAGGCTTTTTTAGCCAAGTATAGGCAAATATTAAAACCAGATGGTGTGGTTAATTTAAAAACCGATAGCGAGTTTATGCACGGTTACACACTTGGTTTATTACACGGTAAAGGTTTAGAGGTACTTTACGCAAATCATGATGTGTATAAAAATGAAGGAAGTCCAAAAGAGGTGTTAGAAATTCAGACTTTCTATGAAAATCAGTATCTTGAGAAAGGAAAACCAATCACTTATATAAAATTTAGAGTCAATTAACCAATGACACACTTACTTATACTTTTTTTTGCAACATTTTCTGGGGCCTTTATGGCTACTGTACCTCCTGGGTTGTTAAATATGAATGCTGCAAAAATTAGTGTAGAAAAAGGAAAGTTAAATGGTATAATATTTAGTATTGGCGTAGCTATAACGGTAATTTTACAAGCATATATAGCGGTAATAATATCTAAATTTTTGCACAATAATCCAGCTTTTGTTGGTGTACTGCTAAAAGTAGCTTTAGGAGTATTTGCCTTATTAGGCATTTATTTTTTTGCTATGGCAAAAGAGTGGATTAAACCTAAAAAGAAGGCCAAGCCTAAAATTAGCAAGCGTAATAGTTTTTTTAAAGGTGTTTTTTTAGCAGCAATAAACCTTCTTACAATACCCTATTACAGTGGTATGAATGCAATGTGGAAGGCATCGGGCTGGATTAAATTTCAGGTTTGGGATATTATGGTGTTTATACTTGCAGCAGGCTGTGGTACTTTTGCCGTATTGTATTTGTACACTGTTTATTTTAACAAGTTAGAGAAAAAATCTAACGGGTTTTCTAAAAACTCTAACTACATTATAAGTGCTTTAATGCTGTTACTTTTTATTATAACTTTAATAAGAGTATATAATCATTAAAAATGGCTACAGATAATCAGAATTTTTTTGAAAGAGTATATGCGGTAGCAAAACAAATACCATATGGCAAAGTAACCTCTTATGGTGCAATAGCTAAATATTTAGGAGCTGCACGTAGTGCGCGTATGGTAGGTTGGGCAATGAATGCGTCTCACTTAAAAGATGAAATACCAGCCCACAGAGTTGTAAACCGTAAAGGCTTGCTCACAGGTAAGCATCATTTTGACGGGACTAATTTAATGCAACAACTTTTGGAGAATGAAGGTGTTGTGGTCATAGACAGTCAAATACAAAACCTAGAAGACTATTTTTGGGATCCTATAAAAGAACTAGAGTAGCCTTAGCGTTAAAATCTATATGCTATCAAAATAATATATTTTAAACTTATAAAAGTATGTTATATTTCAATTCTGCTGCTTCTTAATCTCAGCCCTATACACTATCTTTGTAGTTTAGAATCAGTTTAAGTAAAAAGCTGAAAAAGAAAGTACTATAGATGAAGCTAAATAAACAAGATGTCTTAAAGGCATTAGAAAAGATAACAGTTCCTGGTGAAGGTAAAAATATGGTTGAAAGCGGGGCTGTAACCAATGTTATGGTTTTTGGTGATGAGGTAGTTGTAGATGTAACTATAAACAATCCTAGTTTACAAGCACGTAAAAAAACCGAAGTAGAAATTTTAAAAGCTATACATGCAGAAGTGTATGAAAAAGCTAAAATAAAAATAAATATAAAGGTAGATGCAGAAGCTGCAAAGCCAAAAACTAACGAAATAAAAGGAAAACCACTACCAGGTATTAAAAATATTATAGCTGTTGCCTCTGGTAAAGGAGGTGTAGGTAAATCTACAGTAACAGCTAACTTGGCCGTAAGTTTGGCTAAAATGGGCTTTAAAGTTGGTTTGTTAGATGCAGATATTTACGGGCCATCTATGCCAATTATGTTTGATGTGGCACAAGAAAAACCACTAGCAGTAAATATAGACGGCAAGTCTAAAATGAAACCAGTAGAAAGTTACGGAGTTAAATTACTATCTATTGGCTTTTTTACACAACCTAACCAAGCTGTAATTTGGAGAGGACCAATGGCATCTAAAGCATTAAACCAAATGATTTTTGACGCACATTGGGGAGAAATAGATTTTATGTTAATAGATTTACCTCCAGGAACAGGAGATATACACTTAAGTATTATGCAGGCAATGCCAGTTACTGGTGCTGTTGTAGTAAGCACACCGCAAGAAATTGCTTTAGCAGATGCACGTAAAGGTGTTGCTATGTTTCAGCAAGATTCTATTAATGTCCCAGTTTTAGGTGTTGTAGAAAATATGGCGTATTTTACTCCAGAAGAATTACCAGAAAATAAATATTATATTTTTGGTAAAGAAGGAGCAAAACACTTATCTGAAGATTTAAAAGTGCCTTTTCTAGGAGAAATTCCGTTAGTACAAAGTATTAGAGAGGCTGGTGATGTTGGTAGACCTGCAGCAATGCAAGAAAACACACCAATAGAGGTTGCTTTTGAGGCTCTTACTAAAAATGTAGTACAGCAAGTGGTAAGCAGAAATACAGATTTGCCACCAACAGAGGCAATTAAAATAACAACTATGGCGGGTTGCTCGCCTGTTAATAAGCAATAAAAATGACAACAGAAGAGGTAAGAACTAACGTAGAAAAAGCATTGGCAGAAATTCGTCCATTTTTACAGAGTGATGGTGGTGATATTTCTCTAATTTCAATAGATAATGATACTTCTGTAAAAGTAAAGTTAGAAGGTGCTTGTGTGGGTTGTAGTGTAAACCAAATGACCCTTAAAAGTGGTGTGGAAATGACAATAAAAAAGTATGTGCCACAGATTGAGGAAGTAATTAACGTAGGCTAATCTGTGCTGATAATTGTCATATTATAAGCATAATTACTTCTGTAATTTTACATTTACTTTTTAAGAATACTTTTACATGATTAAAACAGATATACTAATTATAGGTGCTGGTCCAACAGGATTATTTGCTGTTTTTGAAGCCGGATTATTACAGTTAAAATGCCATTTAATAGATGCCTTGCCACAAGCAGGCGGACAATGTTCTGAGATTTATCCAAAAAAACCAATTTATGATATTCCTGGTTTTCCTGAAGTGTTAGCTGGCGATTTGGTAGATAACTTAATGGAGCAAATAAAAGCGTTTCAACCAGGTTTTACCTTGGGTGAACGTGCAGAAACTATAGAAAAACAAGAAGACGGTTCTTTTATAGTTACAACAAATAAAGGAACAAAGCACCACGCGCCAATTGTTGCAATAGCAGGTGGTTTGGGTAGTTTTGAGCCTCGTAAACCCTTGTTAGAAAACTTATCTAAGTTTGAAGACAATGGTGTTGCTTATATGATAAAAGACCCAGAAGTATACAGAAATAAAAAAGTGGTAATTGCTGGCGGAGGAGATTCTGCTTTAGATTGGAGTATTTTTTTAGCTGATGTAGCTGCTGAGGTTACTTTGGTACATAGAAGAAATGAGTTTAGAGGTGCTTTAGACTCAGTTGAAAAAGTGCAACAACTTAAAAATGCGGGTAAAATTAACCTTATTACTCCGGCAGAAATTGTTGGTTTAAAAGGTGGTGATACACTTACTGCAGTAGAAATTAAAAAAACTGGAGAAGAGGAAAACATTGTTTTAGAGGTAGATAATTTTATTGCCTTATTTGGTTTGTCTCCTAAACTAGGTCCAATTGCAGATTGGGGATTAGAAATAGAGAAAAATGCCATAAAAGTAAATAATGCGTTAGATTACCAAACAAACATACCTGGTATTTATGCTATTGGAGACGTAAATACATACCCAGGAAAATTAAAATTAATATTATGTGGTTTTCATGAAGCTACATTAATGTGTCAGAGTGCCTACCAAAAAATATATCCAGATAAAAAATATGTTATGAAATATACTACCGTTGGTGGTGTATCTGGTTTTGATGGTACTAAAAAAGAAGCGCCAAAAGCAGTTGTAAAAGCAATAGAATAATGAGTGATATTAAATTAAAAATAACAGACAGAGAAGGTGTTTTACATGAAGTAGATGCACCTACTGATATGAATATGAATTTAATGGAAGTTGTACGTTCTTACGAGCTTGCTCCAGAGGGTACAATTGGTATTTGTGGCGGTATGGCTATGTGTGCTTCTTGTCAGTGTTATGTTAAGTCGGATCATGAGCTACCAGAAATGTCTGATGATGAAGATGCTATGTTGGCAGAAGCTTTTAATGTAGAAGATAACAGTAGATTGGGTTGTCAAATACATATGACACCAGACTTAGATGGCTTAGAAGTTGAGTTGGCTCCAGAGAGTTAAAATCAATTTAACTAAATATACAAAAAAGCTCAAATTCTTTATTATAGAATTTGAGCTTTTTAGTTGTAATATTCCTCGTTATTATATTCTTGCCTGGTAAGTAAACAAGTTAAAGTAACGTCCTTCTTTAGCAATAAGTTCATCGTGAGTGCCGCTTTCTGCAATTTCGCCATTTTCTATTACTAAAATCTGGTCTGCCTTGCGTATAGTACTTAGTCTATGTGCAATAACAAATGTTGTTCTGCCTTTGGTTAAAGTAGCTAAGCTTTTTTGTATTAAAGCTTCACTCTCTGTATCTAAATTAGATGTGGCTTCGTCTAAAATTAATATTTTAGGATTGGCCAAAATAGCTCTTGCAATAGCAATACGTTGGCGTTGTCCGCCAGATAATTTAACACCTCGTTCTCCAATTAAAGTTTCTAAACCATCATCAAATCTATCTGTAAATTCATTTACGTAGGCAGCTTCAACGGCGTTTAAAAGTTCTTCTTCTGTAGCATTTGGCCTAGGAAAAAGTATATTGTTACGTATGGTACCTTCAAATAAAAAGTCGTCTTGTAAAACAACGCCTAAATGTTGTCTAAAACTGTTTAAGTCTATTTTAGATAAGTCGCTACCATCAATAGTAATTGTACCACTATCCGGATTTAAAAAACTAGCGGCTAAACCAGCAATGGTAGATTTTCCAGATCCAGAACTGCCAACCAAAGCAACCACTTTACCAGAGTTTACAGTAAAGCTTACGTTGGTAATTACCTCTTTATCTTCTTCATACGCAAAAGATACATTGTTAAATGCAACATCACCCTTAATATCATTTAAAACAATTGTACGGTCTTTTTCATCTGCTTCTGCGGTCATATTCATAAGTTCTTCTGTACGGTCTAAACCAGCTAAAGCTTCTGTAAGCTGACTACCAACATTACTCATCTGTACAATTGGTGCAACCATAAGTGCAAGTAAAAATGTAAACTGAAAATATTCACCTGTTGTTAAGTCTCCCGTAATTAATAAATAACCGCCGTAACCCATCATAATACCAGTTGTGGCAAGTCCTAGTAAAAAAGTAGAAGAACTTGTCATTACAGCAGTTGCCGTTAAGCTCTTTTTTACATTTTTATATAATTTGGCAACGCCTTTTTCAAAAATTTTATTTTCTTGTTCTTCGGCGTTAAAACCTTTAATAACTCTAACTCCGCTTAAAGTTTCTGTTAACCTACCTTTTACTTCGGCATTTATTTTTCCTCTTTCTCTAAAAACAGGGCGTATAATTTTAAATGCTTTTATAGAGATAAAGGCAAATAAAATTAAGGGTGCAAACGCCATTAAAGTCATTGTTAAACTAATTTGCACCAGTAAAACAACAGATACTACTGCGGTAATTGTACCACCAACTAATTGTACCAAGCCTGTACCAATTAGGTTGCGTACGCCTTCTACATCACTCATTATTCTAGAAACCAAACCGCCAGACTTGTTATTGTCAAAAAAACTAATAGGTAAAGACAATACTTTTTTCTGTACTTGAGCTCGTAACTCAGATATTAAATACTGTGCCTGTATACTTAATACTTTGGTAAGTAAAAATGATGTTATTGCTTGCACTAAAAAAGCTGCAATTACTAATGCAACTAAAACTTTTAAGAAAACAATATCCTTATTAGGCACAATATCATCCATTAAATACTTAAGAGATATTGGCGCAACAAAACTTGCTGCTTTGCTTATTACAATTAACAAAAGACCAATAAAAACAAGTTTTCGTCTAGGCCAAATTATAGTTTTAAATGCGGTTAAAATGCTTACTTTTTTCTCAGCCATCTTTCTATTTTCAATTTATCTGCAAGGTAATTTAAATCTGTCTTAATTTTAGTTATCTGCTTTGTTAATAAGGTTATCAACCTAAAAAAACCTTTAAAATTAGTTTTTAAAACAGAAGTCTATTATTTTCACACAAACCATTTTAATAGTTCTTTTAGATGAAAATTAGTATTTATACCCTAGTGTTTTTAAGCTTATTAGTCGGTTGTAAACAAGCAACCAAACAAAACGAAATTGTAGAACGTTGGCAAGCTCATGCAGACAATATTACTATAATTAGAGATACATTTGGAGTGCCACATATTTATGGTAAAACAGATGCTAATGCTGTTTTTGGCTTATTGTATGCGCAATGTGAGGACGATTTTAACCGAGTAGAACAAAATTATATTTGGGCAACTGGTAGGTTGGCAGAGGTAGACGGAGAAGAAGCTTTGTATAGTGATCTGCGAGCTAAATTATTTATGACAGAAGAAGAGGCAATTGCAAACTACAATAAGAGTCCAGAATGGTTAAAGGAGTTGTGTAATGCATTTGCAGATGGTATAAATTATTATTTACACACGCACCCAGAGGTTACACCTAGGTTGTTGACAAAGTTTGAGCCTTGGATGCCAATGTATTTTAGTGAAGGCTCTATTGGTGGAGATATAGAACGAATTTCTACACGTAAAATAAAAGCATTTTATGAGGGTGATATGGAAATTCCTGAAGCAACAGAATTAAAAATTGAAGAAGAAAAAGAAGAGTTAGAACCGCAAGGATCTAACGGAATAGCAATATCTGGTAGCTTAACACAGTCTGGTAATGCAATGCTTTTAATTAATCCGCATACCTCATTTTTCTTTAGAGGAGAAGTTCACGTCGTTAGTGAGGAAGGTTTAAATGCATACGGAGCAGTTACTTGGGGGCAGTTTTTTGTGTACCAAGGGTTTAATGAAAAAACCGGTTGGATGCACACATCTACATACACAGATGTTATGGATGAGTTTAATGAAACTATTGTAAATCTTAATGGCGATTTAAAATACCAGTACGGAGAAGAACTTAGAGATGTTGTTGAAGATTCGGTTACCTTAAAGTACAAATCTGGTGAGTCTATCAAGCAAAAAACGTTTAAAACGTACAGAACACATCACGGACCAATTACACATAAAGCAGACGGAAAATGGACAGCCTCTGCTATGATGTGGGAACCTGTAAAAGCATTAGAACAATCTTATATAAGAACAAAGCAAAACGGATACAAGGGTTTTAGAGAAATGATGAATATACGCACCAACTCATCTAACAATACTGTATATGCAGATGCTGGTGGTAATATAGCTTATTTTCACGGCAATTTTGTGCCAGTACGCGACACTGTTTTTGATTATACTAAGCCAGTAGATGGTAGTAATCCGCAAACAGATTGGAAAGGATTGCACACTGTAGATGAAAATATATTGCTTTTAAATCCTAAAAACGGATGGTTGCAAAACTGTAATTCTACGCCTTATACTGCAGCATTAGACAATAGTCCAAAAAGAGAAAACTACCCTAAATATATGTCTAAAGATCAAGAAAACTTTAGAGGAGTACACGCAATAAGTTTATTAAAAGACAGAAAAGAGAACACATTAGATAGTCTTATAAAATTAGCACACGACCCATATTTACCTGCTTTTAAAGCTTTAATTCCGGGTTTAATTGAAGCGTATGACAAAACAGACAGAACTAAACTTTTAAGTTTGCCAATAGCGGAGCTACGCAACTGGGATTTTAAAACCTCAAAAGAATCTGTAGCAATGACATTAGCACATTATTATGGCACCCTGTATGGTAGAAACGGAAAACGACCACATAAAATGAGTGATATGGAGGCAATGACTTACTTTGGATCTGAGTCGCAAATGTCTGAGCGTTTATCAATCTTTAGAGCGGTAATAAAAAAGTTAGAGTCCGACTTTGGAACGTGGAATATTCCGTGGGGAGAGGTAAATAGGTACCAACGTTTAAATGGCGACATAAAACAAGCGTTTAATGATGATAAGCCAAGTGTTGCAGTTGGTTTTGCATCGGGTCGTTGGGGAGCTTTAGCAGCCTATGGTGTTAGCTATACCAACAATACCAAAAAAATATATGGTACTCGTGGCAATAGTTTTGTTGCTGCGGTTGAGTTTGGAGAAAAAGTAAAAGCAAAGACAATTTTGGCTGGCGGACAAAGTGGAGATCCTGCTTCGCCACATTTTAACGACCAAACTGATTCATATATAAATATGCAATTTAAAACCGTAGCTTTTTATAAGGATGATGTTTTAAAACAAGCAGAAAAAACATACCATCCTGGAGAAGTAAAGTAATTGAGTATGATTAAAAAAATAGCTTTTTTAGTTCTTCTATGTTTTACAGTTGTTGGTGCTGCGCAAGATTATCAGTATCCTGTAATTAAAGATATAGTAACTGATAATGCTGGTATATTTGAGAGAGAAGCAGCACAAGCTTTGCGTAATAAATTGACAAATTTTGAAACAGAAACAACAACGCAGCTGGTGGTGCTAACTATTAACTCTCTTAATGGGCAAAGCATAGAAGATTTTGCAAACAAAACATTTAATCAAAACAAGTTAGGGCAAGCAAAGGAAGATAATGGTATTTTAATTCTGTTTTCTAATTTAGATAGAGAGGTTAGAATTGAAGTTGGCTACGGATTAGAACCGTATATTACAGACATAGTAGCAAAGCGAATTATAGAAGATACTATGATTCCTGAGTTTAAAGAAGGCGCATATTTTACAGGTATAAACAAAGCTACAGACCAATTGATAAACTTTATTAAAAACCCTGAAGCTCTAAAGAAGTTTAAAGAACTCATAAAAGAGAGAGATCGTAAGCAAGAAAGAATTGCAAATATATTACTACTCACCTTTGGTTTCTTTTTTTTGATTACAGGTTGTTTTGTTATTTATATTTCAGGAAAAAAGGGGCTTAAAATTTTTAAAAAGTTTTTTACGGAAAGGGTTGGACTTATCTTTTTTACAATAAACATACTAGTATATACAGTATATTTTTGTTTTGGTGTTGTATTGTTGGCAATTATTATTTTGGCCTGTTTTAAAAAATATGGTTATCAGGTTGAACCATTCATAGAAACTAATTTTACCTTAATTTTTTGTGTTTCAATAGTGTCATTTATTACTACCTTAACAGTAATTACAATTATAAATCTTGTTGTAAAAAATAAAACTAAGTTATCTTTTTCATTGTTTAAAAGTGATTATGATTCTGTTGTAAAAGCTATAAAAAGTATTGGTTCTGGAAATGGAGGAAGCGGAGGTTTTTCAAGTTCATACAGTAGTTACAGCAGTAGTGGCTCTAGTAGTAGTTCTAGCAGTTTTTCTGGCGGAGGAGGAAGTTCTGGTGGAGGTGGAGCAAGCGGAAGTTGGTAATTTTACATCACACATAACTAGAAGTAAATAGGTGTCTTATTTTTATATCTTAAAATTTATAATGATATTGTAAATTGGAATAATATCAAGGTTATTCTGCATAACACATAAACCATTGCAACAACAAAAAGCACTAGCATTATTAAAATCTGGTAAAAATGTATTTTTAACAGGTTCTGCAGGTACAGGTAAAACATATGTTTTAAACCAGTACATTACCTATTTAAAAAAGCGTAGAATACCAGTTGCTATAACAGCATCTACAGGTATTGCGGCTACGCATATGAATGGGATGACCATACATTCTTGGGCTGGTTTTGGTATAAAAGAACAACTTACCAGAGCCAATCTAAATGCTATGAAGGAGAAAAAGTACCTGAAAGAACATTTAGAAAATGCAAAAATTTTAATTATTGATGAAATATCTATGCTGCATAAAAAACAGTTAGATATGGTAGATACTGTTTTGCAATTTTTTAAAGAGAATGATGAGCCCTTTGGAGGAATACAAGTTGTAGTCTGTGGCGATTTTTTTCAGTTACCACCAATTGGCAATCAAAATGAAAAAAGTAAAGATAAATTTGCGTTTATGTCTGCCGTTTGGGTTGCTGCTAAATTTAATGTTTGTTATTTAACAGAACAATATAGGCAAGCAAATGAAGATGTTTTAAATACTATTTTAAATGAAATTAGAATAGGAAAAATATCTAAAAAAAGTATTGAAGAATTAAAAAAAGCAGAACAAAATACGTTTAGTAAGGATGATGAGCCAACCAAATTGTTTACACACAATTATGATGTAGATCAGATTAATAACGAGCATTTACAACAATTAAAAGGTAAGGTTAAAAGATTTAAAGCTACCACTAAAGGAAACAAAAAACTGGTAGAAACGTTAAAAAAATCAGTCTTAGCTAAAGAAGAATTAGAGCTAAAAATACATACCAAGGTTATGTTTGTACGCAACAACCAAGAACAAGGTTATGTAAATGGTACTTTAGGTACTATTGTTAGTTTTAATGATGATGGATTTCCTGTTGTAAAAACAGCCCAAGGAAAACGAATTTCTGTAAAGCAGGAGAATTGGGGTGTACAAGATGAAACGGGTAAAGTTTTAGCTAGTTTAGACCAAATACCATTGCGTTTGGCCTGGGCAATAACGGTACATAAATGTCAGGGTATGACGCTAGATGGTGCGCTTATAGACTTATCTAAAACTTTTGAAAAAGGTCAGGGTTATGTTGCCTTATCTCGTTTAAAGAATATAGAAAACTTAAAGCTATTAGGTTTTAATGAAATGGCTTTGCAAGTAGATGGTTTAGCTTTTAAGGCAGATAAAAGATTTTTAGAACTATCTAATGAAGCAGACAAGACATACAAGCTAGATGATTTGGAAGAAGATGCTATTAAGTTTGTAGTTAATTGTGGTGGTTTAACCAATATAAAAGCTATAGAAAAGCACGCTAAAAAAATTATAGATAAAAAAATTAAAAAAGATTCTACTTACGATGTTACTTTAGATTATTTTAGAAAGAAATTAAGTATTGAAGAAATTGCAGATCAAAGAGGGCTATCTAGTGGAACTATAGCGGGACATTTAATTAAATTATGTAAAGATTATCCTGAAGAAGATTTTAGTTTTTATCAGCCTAAAGAACAAATAATTAAAGATGTAGAAAAGGCTAAAAGCAAGCAGAAAAAAGGAGAGCCTGTAAGTTTAAAAGCTATTTTTGAAGCCTTAAATAAAAAAGTAGATTATAACGATATTAAGCTGGCACTAGCTTTTATTGGTAGAGAGTAACTTACTCTTGTATTACAATAATAGTAGCTTTAGACCCTGTAGAAAGCAACCATTTTTTAGAAGATATCACTTTACCATTTTCATCATAAATGTTTACTTGTGCAGTATTTGGCCCAGATGTACCTTGGTTTAATGCTTCAAAATCTATACGGTTAAAACCTTTTTTTAGCGTATGATTTACTCCTTTAAAAGCGCCGCCAAGCATTAAATTATGCTCTATTACTTTGCCATCTGCATAAATTTTTACGCGGTCACCATCTACATATTCGTGATCTCTACAAACAATACCAACAAATTTCCCAGTAGTTTTTACATCACCTAAATACTGGTCTCCGTGAAAAGATTTAGAATCTTTTTTTTCTTCAAAACCTAAACGCGGATTTAATTTAACATCACGCCCTGGTTTAACAAGTCTGTTATCAGGAGACATATCTATTCTAGGTTTCATTACAGAATCTAAAAAATTAGTATTGTTGGTTTGCTTTTTAGGCTCTGGAATTATGATAGTAACAGGCGGAGCTGTTTTTACTTCTTTTTTTGCTTCAATTTTTAAAGGTATCACAGTCGTTTCTTGTGCCACAAGTGGTGCGGCAAAAAATAGAATGACTAATAATGTGAGTAAAGAAAATCGCATTAAACTACTTTAAAATTTAAATATAAAGATAACAAATACCTTGCCACGTCATAATTTTTTGTTGTTAAATTAACAGTTAAGAGCTTTTTTTAGATAAACTGCAATTCGTTATAAAAACTAAACACTAAGACTATTATTCTTAAATAAAATATTTTTTAAAGTTCTTTTTATTTTAAATTAGCCAGCTAATTTATGGCGTATGAAAAAGGCAAAAGTTGCTCTAGCTTTAGGTGTTTTATGCATCTCTATATTTCCTATTTTGGTTAAGTTAAACTTAACACCAGGTGTTATTTCTGCCTTTTATAGAATGGCAGTTGCTACAGTGTGTATTGTACCATATGTTTTATTAACCAAGCAGTTTAAGATTACAGCTAAAAAACCATTTTACTTAGCAATGTTATGCGGCGTTATTTTTGGTTTAGATGTTGCTGTTTGGAATATAGCTATACAAGAGTCTACAGCTACACAAGCTACACTTTTAACCAATTTATCTCCGGTTTGGGTTGGTGTAGGGGCTTTTTTCTTTTTAAAAGATAAGCCTACTAATAATTTTTGGTTTGGTACCGTAATTGCAATTATAGGTATGGTAATGTTGGTTGGTTTTAAAACATTTGTTGCGTTAGATTTTAATTTGGCCTTTTGTTTTGCAATACTATCTGGTATGTTGTACGCTGTATATATGTTGCTTAGTAAAGATATTTTAAACAAAATAAATGTACTTACCTTTATGACCACAAGCTTGGTTGCGTCTACGTTTTTTTTAGGCGTTTTAAGTTATATAATAAATGAACCTTTTACAGGTTTTTCTAACGCTGGTTGGTTGGTGTTAATCATACAAGGTTTAGTGTGTCAGCTTTTAGCTTGGTTGCTAATTAGCTATGCAACTAAGCATATGCGCGCAACCAGAGTGTCGGTTAGTTTACTAGGACAGGCTATATTGGCTTCTTTTTTAGCTTGGTTGTTTTTAGATGAGGCTATTTCTACGCAAATGGTAGTGGGTGGTTTGGTATTGCTATTTGGTATACGCATTACCTTTTACCAAAAAAGTATATTTGCTAAAAAAAGAGTTTTAAAAAGAAAATTATCTTAGTAGTTATACTACTGCTAGAGCATTTTTATTAATTAGGTTGCTAATAGCATCCCATAAATTAATGCGCTGTTGTAGTGCTTCTTTGGCTACCATTAAGGTTTCTTGCCACTTGGTGTCATCATTACCACATAACTCAGAAATCATTTGTAAAGATAGTGGTCCATGCTCATCACCATCTAACTCAATGTGTCTTTCTAAGTAATATGTAAGTTTATTATAGTGCTTGTTTTCTGCATCGGCATTTTTAAGAATTTCTACAAACATATCTGGTATAAGATCTTCTCTTCCAAACGTAAATGCCGAAGCTATTAAATGTGGTTTATTTGTTTCAATTATTTTAAAAGTATACTTAACAAAATTGGCTACATTTTTATCTAATTTTGCTTTTTCTAACGCCGAAGAAACAGTTTCTTTTTGAAGTATAAGATTGATAAAATTTTCAATAGAATTTGTGTTTGCTCCTATTTGATGCATTGCATCTAAGTACATTGTAAAATGACTTTTAGGCTCGCCAAGTTCATTAATGTCACTTTCTTCGCCGTGTACAATTTCGTTAATAAACCGTGCCAATGTTGGATTACTAGCGGGCACCCAAGGAGTATCTGTGCAGGTTAAATGTTTTTGAAGCGCTTTTAAGAGCGACATAAAGTCCCAAACCGCATAAACGTGGTTTTCCATAAAAACTTTAATGTCGTTTACGTCTTTTAAACTTGCATAAAGCTTGTGGTTTTGAAGCGCTTGTCTTAATTCAGAAATTTCATTTTCTATGTGCTCAATTCTGTTCATTCTTTCTAAAATTATATCTAACAATTGATACTGTACTTTGCATGCGCAAAAACAATGGTATTGGTTTTGCGCTGCAAAATTAATACATAGGTGTTATTTTAGATGAATTTTTAAACAAAAAAACGCTATTCTTCATCTAGAATAGAGTTTCCTGTAGATTTGTCTCCAGAGGTCCATTGCCATTTTTCATGCAATCTAATTTTTCCATTTGGCAAAATTTCTGGTTTAGACGTACATTTTCCGGTCATTAACTGGTTGTTGGTATTTACTTGGTGGTATCTCATTTCTATAACACCATTAGCATCAACCAAGCCAATTAAGTGTCCTTTTTTTATGTTACCACCTGCATAGTGAGCAGTTAAAATAGCGCCGTTTTGTTTATATGTAAAAACGGTGTCATTAGATGTTTCAGAATTTTTAGAACTATTAGTCGGTCTAAATATTTTACCGTTATAGTTTATCATTACTTCTAATTTCTACTAAGTTTTTTCATGACCACCCATTGTTTTAGCATATCTCTAGAATCTTGAGCAGGATAGCCTAAAACAGTTTTTCCTGGGGCAATATTACCCATAACACCAGATCCTGCGCCAACAATAGCACCATCACCAATAGTAGTATGGTCTTTTATAGATGCACTACCACCTATAATAACGCCGTCTCCTAATGTTACTGAGCCAGCTAAACCACTATGGCCTGCCATAATACAAGACCTTCCCATAACACAATTGTGAGCAATTTGTACTAAATTATCTATTTTACAACCATCACCCACAATTGTAGAACTAAATTTACCACGGTCTACACAAGAGTTGGCTCCAATTTCAACATCGTTACCAATAACAACATTACCAATTTGTGGTATTTTAACCAAACCTCTACCATCATCACTAGGTCTGTACCCAAACCCATCTGCACCAATACTAACATTAATATGAAAAGTGCAACGAGCTCCAATTTCGCTACGTTCTCTAACAACAGTTCCAGACCACATTACCGTTTGGTTGCCTACGGTAGAATCATCTAAAATAGTAACATTTGGGTATAAAACAACGCCTTCTCCTAAAACAACATTTTTACCTACATAGCAGCCAGCACCAATTTTTGTTCCTGCCCCAACTGTTGCTGTGCTATCTACAACAGCGGTTGGGTGTATGTCTACGTCAAAAACAGGTTTTCCAGGATCAAAAGCTTCTAAAAGTTTAGCTAAAGAAATATCTGCATTTTTTACTTTTATAAGAGCTGTGTTTTCTCTTGGTTCAATTTTTAAATTATCATTTACAATAGCTACACTGG
The DNA here is from genome assembly GCF_001999725.1 of Cellulophaga omnivescoria. Lineage (GTDB taxonomy): Bacteria > Bacteroidota > Bacteroidia > Flavobacteriales > Flavobacteriaceae > Cellulophaga > Cellulophaga omnivescoria. The sequence continues at coordinate 245,380 of NZ_MDDP01000002.1, read as the reverse complement.
CATTAGAGTTTTTCCATAGGCGTACATATTTTACACTGCCTATAAATGTAATTTGCTTTTCTGTGGCTTTTTCTATTTGTTCTGCGCCTTCTATTTTGTGTGTAGTGTTACCTACTAATTCTCCACCTAAAAGTGTGCTAATTTCTTGTGCTGTAAATGATTTCATTCTTAATTTATAAGGTATTATTGGTTAAGGTTATTTATTATGGACAGCTTTAAAAGTACTTATAAAAAGTAATTAAAGTTTATATTTTGACTGTTTTTGTTATAAAAACTACAGGTTTTTAGATTTTATTGCATCGTAGATAACAATGCTAACAGCATTTGCTAAGTTTAGGCTTCTTATGTGTTCGCTAAAAAGGGGGATTTTGTAAAGGCTATTTTTGTGGTTTTCTACTACAGATTTAGGCAGGCCAACAGACTCTTTGCCAAACACAAAAAACATATTGTCTTCATAATCAATTTCATAATAGTTTTTTTTTGCTTTAGCAGATAAAAACGCGAATTTTTTATCAGAATGAATTTCAAAAAAATGAGCTATGCTATCGTAAATTTTTAAATCTAAATGCTGCCAGTAATCTAAACCAGCACGTTTAACCCTTTTATCATTTAACTCAAAACCAAAAGGCTTAACCAAGTGCAATGTAGAACCCGAGGCTAAACTTAATCTTCCAATATTGCCTGTATTGTTTGGTATTTCTGGTTCAAAAAGTACAATGTTAAAGCTCATAAATAATTTTGCGTTTAAGCAAAGAAACGCATTGAATTTTTAAAATAAAAAGATTTGCTTTTATTAGCTAAATTTTTTCTTTAGAATAGCATTCATATAATCTACATTGTCTAATGCTTTTTTAGAGAAGTTAAAAAGACTAACACACCTATCTAAATTCTGATTAGGATAAGCAACCTTGTAGTAAGCATCATTCTGTAAATAATCTGTAAGTGCACGTAAGCCGTGTATAAAAGGCATAAATACTGCGCCAAGGGGTAAAGATGCAATTTCATCTTTACTTAATAGATTTTTATTGGTACTTAACCCATCTACAAAAGAGCTAAAAAGTTCTTTGTTAAATGTAATTTTAGATAGGTCTTTTTCATCCTCGGGAGCTGTATTGGCAATAGTACGTACTGCATCTCCAAAATCGTAATAAAAATAACCTTTCATTAAAGTGTCTAAGTCTATTAAACAAAGTGCTTTGTTGGTGTTTTTAGAAAATAAAATGTTGTTAAGTTTTGTGTCATTATGGCAAACTCTAATTGGTAATTCTGTAAAGCAAAAATCTAGCAAATCTGGTAACAACTCTTCAGCAAATTCTATAGCATCTTTTGCGGCAGTTGTACGTTCTTTTTTAGCTTTTTCTAGCGCATCAAAAAACTGATTATTTCTGTATATTAAATTATGAAAATCTGGTATGGTATCTTGGTATGTTGTTGCGTTTATAGGGCTTAAAAGAGCGTGAAATTCGCTAATGATTTTCCCTGCTTCAAAAGCAATATTTTTATCAGTACTGGTATTATAAGTAGTGCTATTATTAATATATGAAAGCACTCTCCAAAATCCTTGTTCTTTGTGGTAGCTAGTATTTTTTTTAGTTTTTATTACGTGTATGCTACTATACAAATCACTATTTAGTAACGGTAGTGTTTGTTCTATATTTTGCATAACACCAGCTATATTTTTAAATACATTATTGTTAATACGTTGCAAAACATACGCAGGTTTGTTGGTTACTATAACCAAGTAAGTGTCATTAATTAATCCGTTAGTAATTGCTTTAAAAGTGTAACTATTTTTGGGAACATTAAAGTGACTTAATATTTTAGCAGGTTCTGTAGGCATAGTATTTTTTATAAGTTCCATAAATTAAGAGGATATTCTCCTGTGTTTGTCATTTCTGCTAGTTTAAATACTGCAATATCTCTATCTTCTGCATAGGTAATACCAAACCAGTTGCTTTCAGAATTTAGTACAGTAATCTCTACGTTTTGTTTATTAATCATTTTTTGTAAAACAGAGGGTAAAAAAACCTCGCTAGATTTAATTTTTTCCTCGTCCTGTAAAAACAGTTTAAAATCCTCTTCTATTGTAGTAAATATTGAAGCATCACAAACCCAAAAATTCATACTGACTTCTTCGTTTCCTGTAAACTCAATTCCTGTGTTGGTGTCTACTATTTTTTTGCCTTGCTTTTCTAATTTTAGGTGTTCTGCAACATTGGTTAAAACACCATTTTTAATATTACATACACCTCTAGATACAGATCCATTTGTAGATAAGGTATCTTTTAGTGTGTAAGATATAAGCCCAAATTTATATTTGGTACTAGCTTGCATAATTTTGGCTGCATTTTTAAAAGCTAAGCTGCCATAAAAATCATCGGCATTTAATACAGCAAACGCTCCATTAATTACATTTCTGGCGGTCCAAACAGCGTGTGCAGTTCCCCAAGGTTTTATGCGTTCTGTTGTGTAACTTGTACCTTTTGGAACATCAGAAATTTCCTGAGCTAAAACATCTAGTTTTATTCCGGTTGGTAGCCGTTTAACCAGGTACTCTTGTAAAAAATTTACTTTATCTTTTTTAGTGACAGCAACTATATGGGTAAAGCCATACTTAATAGCGTCAAAAATGCTAAATTCCATTAAAAATTCAGCTTTTGGTCCTAGGGCAACAAATTGTTTTAGTTTACCATATCTGCTACCATTGCCTGCAGCCATTAAAAGGAGTGTCATTTTTTAAGTTTTGTAGCAAAAATAAGGTTTTGTAGTGTGGTCCTTGGTAGTATTTTTGTTAAATACTATGCGTTTTTTATATTTTTTGACTGAAAAATAGGGTTACAACTTATAGTAAAATATGCTATTTATGACATAAAACCTAAAATATTAAAAAGCTTTACTATCTTTGCCCTGTTGTGTTGTGTCTCAATTAATTTTTGAGACAATGTTGAACACCATTTTAGATGGTATCAACCAATGAAAGGCTTTCCTATTGGAAGGCTTTTTTTATGTCTAAAACTTTATAAATTATTAATAATATAATTTTTAGCTTATTTTTTAGATAAAGTTCAAAATATTGTACATTTATTGTCTATTTAAAAGAACAATAGTAATATGCCGTTATACCATAAACTAGGTAAAATACCACCTAAAAGACACACCATTTTTAAAAAAGATGATGGAACTTTGCATTACGAGCAACTGTTTGGAACTATAGGTTTTGATGGAATGTCGTCCTTAATGTACCATATGCACAGGCCAACAATGGTAAAAGAAGTTGGTAAAACAATAGATGTTTCTCCAAAAGCAGCTGTAGCCCATAATATTAAATCTAGGTTACTAAAAGGTTTTGATGTTAGACCAGAGGACGATTATTTAGACAGTAGAAAAACTGTATTATTTAATAATGATGTACACGTTGGTTTAGCTGCTCCAAAAAAATCACTGACAACGTATTTTTATAAAAATGCAGATGCAGATGAGTTGTTATTTATTCATGAGGGAACGGGGACATTAAAAACTATGTTGGGTGAAATTCCTTTTGAATATGGGGATTATATTGTTATTCCAAGAGGAATGATTTACCAAATAGAGTTTGATACAGAAGACAACCGTTTATTGGTAACAGAGTCTTATCATCCAATTTATACGCCTAAAAGATACAGAAACTGGTTTGGTCAGCATTTAGAACATTCTCCTTTTTGTGAGCGCGATTTTAAATTGCCGCAAAATTTACAAACATATGATGAAAAGGGAGATTTTTTAATTAAAGTAAAAAAACAAGGACAATTGCACCACTTAACCTACGCGTCTCATCCGTTTGATGTAGTTGGTTGGGATGGATACAATTTTCCTTATGCATTTTCTATACATAATTTTGAGCCAATTACTGGCCGTGTGCACCAACCGCCACCAGTGCACCAAACTTTTGAAACTAGTGCTTTTGTAGTGTGTTCTTTTGTGCCTAGATTGTACGATTATCACCCGGAGTCTATTCCTGCTCCATACAACCATTCTAATATAGATTCTGATGAGGTTTTATATTACGTAGATGGTGATTTTATGAGTAGAAAAAGTATAGATAAAGGATACATTTCTTTACATCCTGCTGGCATACCTCACGGTCCGCACCCAGGTACTTATGAGGCTAGTATAGGTAAATCTAAAACTGAAGAATTAGCTGTAATGATAGATACTTTTAAGCCATTACAACTAACGCAATTGGCATTAGATATAGATAATGGTACTTATTACCAATCTTGGATGTAATAATTAAAAACAGATTATAAAATAAAAGGAGGCCAATTAGCCTCCTTTTTTTATGCGGTATGTATAAGGTTGTGCACCAATGAAGCAGCTAATTTTGCTGTTTGGTTGTCAATATCATATGTAGGGTTCATTTCTGCAATATCTAAGCTAATGAGTTTACCCGATTTTATAATAGTTTTTAAACATTGTAGTGCAATATCAGGAGAAAAACCCATTGGTGAAGCTGCACTAACTCCAGCTACGTAGGCAGATGAAAAACCATCTAAATCTATGGTTGTGTACACAACATCTACACTATTTATAAACGTAGAAATTTGTTTTTGTATTTTTTTAGATTGATGCAGGTTAAATTCTTCATTTTTAATAACCGTTACACCAAGTTCTTTTGCTGTTTTAAAAAGAGAAGCGTCATTGGCATCATCTCTAATTCCTAAACACAAATAATTAAATGTAGTGTGATTTGCTTTGCAATCTTTAGCTATTTGATAAAATGGAGTACCAGAATTATTTCCATTTGTATTAGCTCTTAAATCAAAATGAGCATCAAAATTAATAATACCAATAGTTTTGTGCTTTTCAACCGCATTTAAAATGCCATTATAATGTCCGTAAGCAATATCGTGACCACCACCTAAAATAATAGGAAAAGTATTGTTTTCTAGTAAAGTAGTAACCTTATTAGCTAAAGTTTGTTGGGCTAGTTCCATATCATTATCAACACAAAAAACAGTACCAACATCTAAAAGCTGAGTTTCTTTTTTTAAATGATTTGGCATTTTAGCCAATTGCCTTATAATAGCCTCTGGACCAGTAACAGCGCCAACTCTCCCTTGGTTACGTTTTACACCTTCGTCACAAGCATAACTTAAAATAGCAAAAGTTTTTAAGTGCCCTTTTTGTAATTTGTCTGTACAAATTACCTTCTCGTGCAAATACAATTTTTCTTGTGAGCTTCTGCCTTTCCATAATGAGCTTTCAGGTTTTTTAAAGTTGTTCATACTGCAAATTTATACCTCAAAAATAAACTGTTATTTTAGTTTTTAATCTTCAAATTAAATAAAAAAGAGATTAGAACAGGAAATGCTATTGTTTTGGAGTAAAACTTTTAATTTAGTAGTTTAATTATAATTCATGAAGTATAGCGGTACGGGTAAAATAATTGGTTTTATAGTCTTACTATTTTTATTGATAGGGTGTAAAAGTAAACAAGAACCTAAAACGCTTTTAGTGTATTGTGCAGCTGTAGTTAAACCTGCTTTAGAAGAAATAGCAGAGGTTTATTACCACAAAACAGGTGTGCAATTAGATTTGCAATATGGAGGTTCCGGTACATTATTAGCAAATATTAGGATTGCCAAGCAAGGAGATTTGTACTTGTCTGCAGATGCAAGTTATATGAAACAGGCTATAACATATAATTTAGTAGAGCAAAGCAAGCCAATTGTAGCTATAGCTCCTGTTTTAGCGGTTAGGTCTAATAATCCAAAAAAAATTAAAGCTGTTAGTGATGTTTGTAAAACAGGTATTAGGTTTGGTGTTGCTAACCCAGAAGCAGCTTCAGTAGGCGCGGTAACTAAAAAACTGTTGCAGGAATCCGGTAACTGGGAGGCTGTTAAAAAAAGTATTTATGTACAAATGCCAACAGTGTCTGATGTTGCTAACGCTATTAAACTAAATACAATAGATGCTGGTGTTATTTGGAATGTAACCGCCAATCAATATAAAGAAATAGATATTGTAAAGGTAGATGACTTTAATACATATAAAGATTATACGTCTATAGCTGTTTTAAAATGGTCTAAACAACCCAATGAAGCATTAAAATTTACAAATTTTTTGTTAAGTGATTCTAACAGTATTAATGTATTTAAAAAGTTAGGGTATAAAATGTACTAATATACACGTAGTTATCAAAAAGGAAGAGCAACATATAAAACAGCATAAGGTTAGGTCTAACATACCATTTTATTTGGTAATGGGTATTGTAGCATCTACATATATAGTTTTAATATTAGCAATGGTGTTGGCAGATTTTTTTTACACAACACCCAATCATATTTTTAAGGCTTTAGCTAGTAAAGAAATACAGTATGCTATAAAATTAAGTTTGGTAAGCAGCACAATTACAATGTTGTTAAGCGTTATAGTGGCTATACCAATTGGCTATTTTATGGCGCGTTATAATTTTAAATTTAAAAAAATTATAGATGCTATTTTAGATATACCTATAGTGTTACCACCACTAGTAGTTGGTTTAAGTTTGCTATTACTTTTTCAGACAACATTTGGGCAGTTTATAGAGAGTCATTTAAGAATAACCTATACTGTGTACAGTGTTGTAATAGCACAATTTATGGTTGCTTGTGCCTTTGCTGTACGTACAATGTATGTTACGTTTTCGCAAATTAATAATAGACAAGAACAGGTTGCATTAACTTTGGGCTGTAACCAGAGACAGTCTTTTTTTTATATTTTACTACCACAAGCTAAAAGCGGAATTTTAACTGCGGCATCTTTGGCTTGGTCTAGAGCTTTAGGAGAGTTTGGACCTATATTAATTTTTGCAGGTGCTACTAGAATGCGAACTGAAGTATTGCCAACTACAGTGTTTTTAGAAATGTCTGTTGGTAATATAGAGGCTGCAGTGGCGGTGTCTTTAATAATGATTGCATCTGGCTTTTTGGTATTGTTAGTGGTTAGACTGTACGGAACTAAAAAACAAACCTTTTAGCCTATGTTGCATTGTGTAGATTTAGAAATAAAGCAAGGTCCTTTTAGCTTGTGTAATATTAGCTTTAAGGTTGATAAAGGTGAGTATTTGGTACTAATGGGTAAAACAGGTAGTGGAAAAACAACGCTTATTGAAGCAATTTGTGGATTAAGAAAAGTTAAAAACGGACAAGTATTACTAAACTCAGCTAATATTACAAATACTGCTCCTGGGCAAAGGCAAATTGGTTATGTACCACAAGACGGAGCTTTATTTACCACTATGACTGTGGCAGAAAATATTGAATTTGCTTTAAAAATACGCAATTGGCCCAAGGGTAAAATTAACCAACGAGTACAAGAATTAGCTGCGTTGTTAGGTATAGAGCATTTATTAAAAAGAACCACACATAACCTAAGTGGTGGAGAAAAACAACGTGTAGCCCTTGGTAGGGCCTTGAGCTTTTATCCGGAAATATTGTGTTTAGACGAGCCATTAAGCGCGTTAGACCAAGTAACAAAGGCCGAAATTATTACATTGCTTAAAAATTTAAGTCAAAAGTTACAAGTGGCAATTATACATATATCTCACTCAGAGTATGAAGCTAAAAAACTAGCAACTAGTATTTTAAGTTTAAAAGACGGTATTTTAGAGAAGGTTAGTTTGTAGACTGTTTTTATTTTGTTAAATAAAACCCTAGCTGTAATACTTATACTATAAATAAATAATCCTTATTTTTGAGGTACATAAACTGTAGATAGTCATACTATTACACTAACCAATTATTTATGGATGACATTTTGATTAACATTGGCAGACAGCTAAAGCTGGCTCGCCAAAAAAGAAACTTGACCTTGCAGCAAGTTGCCAAGAGAACGGGCGTAAGTGCAGGATTAATTTCAAAGATAGAGAACCTTAGGACAACTCCATCTTTACCTGTTTTGCTTAAAATTATGCAAACTTTACAAATTGAGTTGTCTGAGTTAGAACTTTCGTCGAGTATAGATGGCGACTATATCCTTATAAAAAAGGGTACTGGCGTTAAAGAAGACAGAGAGGATTCTGAGCAACTAGAGTACACGCATTTATTATCTAATACCTCTAAAGGAGAAAGTATACGTGTGTATTTAATTACAGTACAGCCACACGCGGTAAGAAAACCTATTTCTACTAATGCAAATGAGCTTGTATATGTATTAAGTGGTTCGCCAACATATACGTTAAAAGGCAATGAGATCACATTAGATCAAGGAGATTTACTGTTTTTTGATGGAACAGTGGCGCACGGAATATCTAATAAATTTAGTGAGTCGGCAGTATTGTTAAAAATTTATTTACTACATTAAATAGCAACAAGCTTAAAAAAACAAAAACCTTCAGTTAACTACTGAAGGTTTTTTTTTATGCGGTGAAGAGTCTGTGGTCTAGTGCTCTTTTTTCTTTTTTCCAAAAATCTTTTTAAACAAACCTATAATTGGTAATGTTAATAGCCCAATTACCAGACCTAAAAGAAATTCTTTTAACATAGCAGGTAGTGGAATATCTTCAATTAGGTGATGTAAAAACTCTATGTTGTGTGCAAATACACCACCAGCAACAGAAAGTAGTGCAAGTGTACCAACAACAGCTAAAAATTTAATAACCCAAGGTAAAGCGTTTACTAGCAGTCTGCCTACCTTATCAGAAAAACTATTGTCTTGTTCATTAAGGTTAATTAGTTTTAGGCCAAATTCATCCATCCTAACAATTAAGGCAACAATACCATAAACACCAACAGTGGCAATAATGGCAATTACTGTTACCACCATTATTTGTGTTGTTATTGGTTGGTCTGTAACTGTGCCTAAAGCAATAATTACAATTTCTACAGAAAGTATAAAATCTGTAAATATTGCCGATTTTATGCGTCCTTTTTCAAGTTTTTGTAGTTCTTCAATAGTAATGTCTTCATCTAAAAGCTCATTACTCTCGTGTTTATGACCTGCTAAAAACTCGTAAATTTTTTCTGCGCCCTCATAGGCCAAATACAATCCTCCTAAAACAAGTATAATAGTTACTGCAACGGGTATAAAAGCACTTAATAAAAATGCAAAGGGCAGTATAATAAGTTTGTTTAAAAAAGATCCTTTTGTAATTGCCCAAAGTACAGGTAATTCTCTGTCTGATATAAACCCTGAAGCCTTTTCTGCATTTACCGCTAAATCGTCTCCAAGTATACCTGCTGTCTTTTTAGCTGCAACTTTACTCATTACAGCAACGTCATCCATAAGCGCTGCTATATCATCTAATAATGCAAAAAAACCTGATGCCATATATGTCTATCTTTTTTTAAAGTTTAAAAATATACTTTTTCTTTAAACTGATGAAGTCACAAATATAAATGATTAAAACAAAGTTGATTTTGAAAAGGTGTTTTACGATTCAGATTTTTATACAATTAGAAGATATAAAAATCTGATGGTTTCATTTTTTAGTTCAATTTTCACTTTCAAAAAGGTATAAAACCAAAAAAACCTTCAACAAATGTTGAAGGTTTTTGCGGTCTGGACGGGACTCGAACCCGCGACCCCCTGCGTGACAGGCAGGTATTCTAACCAACTGAACTACCAGACCGTGGCGTTTAGCGGTTGCAAATATACAGAGGTTATTTGGTTCCACAAAACTTTTTGAAAGAATTTTTAAATTTTTTTTTTAAAATTTTTGTCGCTCTACCATATACGTGTTAAAAACTGAGGCAAAATTTTGGGCAATATCAACAGCCACGTATTTTATCTTGTATTGTGCGCATTTTAATTTGATGTCTGACAGATAAGAAGTTAGCTCTTTTTGGTATGCTTCTTTTACATTTTCTGCATACAAATCTATGTGCTGATTGGTCTCTACATCTACAAAACGCTTAGGTGCATCATCAAAATTAAAAAAATGTTCTTTTTCTTTATCAAGGAGATGAAAAAGTACAACTTCGTGTTTATTATATTTTAAATGTTGTAATGCTTCAAACAATTTTATGTCCTCTTCTTCGGTCTGAAACATATCAGTAAACAAAAACACCAGACTACGCCTGTGCATTTTTTCTGCTATTTGGTGTAAATAAGTATATGTTTTTGTTTTTTGAGCTGGATTTTTATCAGTTACTACTTCACTCAACTTTGCTAAAAGCATTTGGTGGTGTCGTTCGCTACTTTTTTCAGAGGAATAAAAATTATAAGCATCAGAATAAATACTTAAACCAACAGCGTCTCTCTGTTTTTTTAAAATATTCATTAAACCTGCAATAGCTAAAACCCCAAAACCTATTTTGTTAAGGTTGCTTACATCTAGTTTTTTTACTTTAGGATAATACATAGAGGCCGAATTGTCTAAGATCATATGACACCTTAAATTAGTTTCTTCCTCATATCTTTTAGTATATAGCTTATCTGTTTTTGCAAAAAGTTTCCAATCTATATGTTTTGTGCTTTCTCCTTTGTTGTAAATTTTATGCTCTGCAAATTCTGCAGAAAACCCGTGAAACGGACTTTTATGAATTCCGCTAATAAAACCTTCTACTACCTGCTTGGCTAAAAGCTCTAAGTTTAATAATGGTTGCGCATTTAAATTGTCCTTTAGGTTCATAATTTACTTTTTTATGGTTTGCGCTCTTTCTAAATCATCTGTAGTTTGTAAAAGTTTTTTTAACAGAATAGGATTAAAGTTAGGGTTTTTGCTTAAAAAATCTTCACGTATTTGGTAAGCATCTTTAGAGCTGTATTTACCAATACAACTTGCCAACCAGTTTTTTGGAAAAAAAATATCTCCTGTAAGTTGCACCTCTTCTAACTTTTGTAAACATTTTGTCAAATGCTTTTTACTTTCATTTTGGCGTAGCGGATGGTGAATGTAGCTTAGTGCTGTTGTAACCCAAGATTCTTTTTCTCTGTTTTTGGCATCAAATAAAGAAACCATAAAAGCATCTCTTTGCTCTACATTGTTACTTATAGATGGTTGTAGCCATATAAATTTTGCAAGTTTATCTGGGTTGCTAATACGCTTTTCTTGTTCTTTTATAATTTCTTTAGCCTTTGTGTGCTTTTTTAAAGATAATTCGCTTGCAAGACTAGTGTAATCATCCTCATTTAAAAATAATTGTGGTATACTCAATTCTTTTGTCCAAATAGCGTGTAAATTTTCTAATGCTTTAGAAGATATGGCAAGCGATTTATACAGATTAAATATATCTTTTTTGAATGCCTTTGGTTTAGAGCTGTTTAATAAAGCAAACAACTTATTTTCTGTTGTAGTCTGAATTTTTTCTTTTTGTTTTACTGATAAAAATTTCCAGTAAATATCTCTGGTTCTTCCTGTAATATAATTTAAAACAAGCTCATTTTTTTCTGATGCTACTCCGTCTAAAAACACATTAAAAGCATCTAAAGCTGGTACCTGATTATTTAAAAACACTTCATATAAATTTATATAGCTGTAACCACGAGCGGTAGCATCTTTAATTTCTTTTATTTTAGAAATATGAGCAACATTAACCGGAAAAACGCCATATCCAAAACCATTAGCGTTGTATATAATTTGCTCGGGCTTTGCAAGTCCCATAGTTTCTTTTAATTGAAGGTTTTTGCCATTTATTGCTGCATTTATAGTTTTTACACTGTCTTTATACACAAGTTGTATAGCAAAAGATTGTGGCCATATTTTATCTGTACCATCTTCTGCTTTTTGCGTAATTGTAAAACTGGTTATTTTGTTATCCTTATAGGTAATATTATCTCTAAAAACTGGTCTTCCAGGTTGGTTTACCCATACATTAGACCATTGTTTAATATCTACATCAGATTTTTTATCTAAAATAGACACTAAATCGTTCCAATCTGCATTGTCATTTGCATACGTTTTTATATACTCTTGCATTCCCTCTTTAAAAGCATCTTTTCCTAATACGGCTTCTAATTGCTGCATCATTATTGGTGCTTTGTTATAAATAATACGACCGTATAAAGAGCCTGCATTTTTTAAATTGCCTAAATGTTGTTTAATAGGATTGGTGCCTTTAGTACGATCTTCAGAATATGCACTAGGGTAGTGGGTCATCATAAATTTTAATTGATGATCTATATCTGGAAAAAGCGGATTCATTATTTTATCTGCCATAAAATTGGCAAACACTTCTTTTAGCCAAACATCATCAAACCATTGCATAGTAACCAAATCTCCAAACCACATATGAGATGTTTCATGAGCTATTAACTTAGCACGAGATAATTTTTGGTTTTGCGTAGCATTCTTATCTAAAAACAAAGAGGATTCTCTGTACTGTATTGCACCTACGTGTTCCATACCTCCATATTGAAAAGGCGGAATACTAGCAAAGTCCATTTTCTGAAAAGGAAAATCATAGTTGGTATAATCTACTAAAAAATCTAAAGACTGTTGGTGAATGTTAAAAACTTCATTCGTACTCTCTGCAATTTTTTCTTTATTATTTTCTCTGTATAAAAAGCGCATATCAAAAGCACCAGGGTTTTTTACTTCTTCAGAAAATTTACCAGCAACAAATGAAAACAAGTAGGTACTCATTTTATCTGTTGTATTAAAAATATGGGTAGTGTACTCTTCTTTTTCTATTTGTTCTTTTTCAGTGCCACCACAAAGTACTTTCCAATCTTTAGGAGCAGTAATGGTTAAGTCGTAAGTTGCTTTTAAATTAGGTTGGTCTAAGCAAGGAAATAAGGTGCTAGCTCTGTCTGGCACCAGTAATGTGTATAAAAACTCTTTATTTCTGTTTAGTGATAACTCGCCTGCATTAAAGGAAATTTCAATTTTATTTTCTCCTAATATTAATGCATTTTTATCTATAATTAAATGCTCGTTGGAGTGGTTAATAGGTGTGCTTTTACCATTTACGCTAAGTGTTTTTAAATGGTCTTTATTTTCGTTAAAATCTAAAATAAGATTGTATTGTAAGTCGGTAATATTTACAGTAAGAGTTAAAGTGGTTGGTATGGGATCTTCTATGTTTTTAGGTATTGAAAAATTTAGATTATACTGTAAATCCTTAATTTGTTTTTTTCTGTAATTCGCAAGATTCAAAGAAATTCCTTTTTCAACTAGTAAAGGTTTAATTTCTTTTTTTTGAGAACAACCAATTAAGGTTAAAACTAGTAAAGCAAGGAGTGTATTTTTTTTCATAAATAATAGAGGTAAGTAGTAAAAATAAAAAAGGGTTTGACAAACGCCAAACCCTTTTTTATAATTGTAAGCTGTAGACTATAATAATGCGTCTATAGCATCTGTATATACTTGTTTTGGAGAAACACCAACTTGTCTGCTAACCATTTCACCATCTTTAAAAACTAATACCGTTGGTATGTTACGTACACCGTATTTAGCAGCAAATTCCTGGTTTGCATCAACGTCTACTTTACCAACAACAGCTTTTCCTTCGTACTCAGAACTAACTTCGTCAATAATAGGACCAACCATTCTACATGGACCACACCAAGCCGCCCAAAAATCTACAACAACTGGTTTGTCACTTTTTAAAACAACTTCATCAAAAGTTGCGTCTGTTATTTCTAATGCCATAATTTTATTTTTTAATATTATACAAAGTTAGTCAAATAAATTCCTATTTCCTTAACAACGTACTATACCTATTATCTATTGCTCTATTAATTATTTTTATAACAATTAGTAAGGGTTGTTGTTATTTTTAATGTTTTAAAATTAATTGTAATTCTACGCCTAAGCAAATAAATTATCTAATAATTGCTCGTTAACAAGTTTAGGAACAGTAACTTTTAGTTCTGGGGTTCTTTTCATTTCTCTTTCTATAGCAAAAATAGCCTCTTTATTACGTGCCCAGCTTCGTCTAGATATACCGTTATTTACATCGTAAAAAAGCATATTTTTTAACTTTTTAGAGGCTTCTACAGAACCATCTAGTACCATACCAAAACCGCCATTTATGACTTCTCCCCAACCTACGCCCCCACCATTGTGTATAGATACCCAAGTTGCGCCTCTAAAACTATCGCCAATTACATTATGTATAGCCATATCTGCGGTAAATTTACTACCATCATATATATTACTAGTTTCTCTAAACGGAGAATCTGTGCCACTAACATCATGGTGGTCTCTACCAAGTACAACCGGAGCAGAAAGTTCTCCTGTTTTAATGGCTTGGTTAAACGCTTCTGCAATTTTAGCTCTACCTTCTGCGTCTGCATATAAAATACGTGCTTGTGAGCCTACAACCAGTTTGTTTTGCTCTGCTTCTCTAATCCAAGTAATATTGTCTTGCATCTGTTGCTGAATTTCTTCTGGAGCGGTAGCCTTAATTTCTTCCATTACGCGCAAAGCAATAGCATCTGTTTTTTGTAAATCTTCAGGTTTACCAGAAGAACATACCCAACGAAAAGGTCCAAAGCCATAATCAAAACACATAGGTCCTAGAATATCTTGTACGTAGGATGGGTACTTAAAATCTATATTGTTTTCTGCCATAACATCGCCGCCTGCACGCGATGCTTCAAGTAAAAAGGCATTGCCATAATCAAAAAAGTAAGTACCATTTGCTGTATGCTTATTAATTGCAGCTACCTGTCTTTTTAAAGATTCTTGTACTTTTTGCTTAAAAGCATCAGGATTGGTACTCATTAACTCATTAGATTCTTCAAAAGAAATACCTGCAGGGTAATAACCACCTGCCCAAGGGTTGTGTAAAGATGTTTGATCTGACCCTAAATGAATAAAAATATTTTCATCATAAAAACGTTCCCAAACTTCTACAATATTTCCAATGTAAGCAATAGAAACAACCTCTTTATTCTCTTGTGCTTTTTTAGTTCTATCAACTAAATCGTCAATAGAGTCAATTAAAACGTCTACCCAGCCTTGTGTATGTCTTTTGGTGGCAGCTGCAGCATTAACTTCTGCACAAATAGTAATGCAACCAGCTATATTACCAGCTTTTGGTTGTGCGCCACTCATACCGCCCAAACCAGCAGTTAAAAATATTTTTCCAGAAGGTGTTTCATTAGGTTGCAGTACTTTTCTAAAGGCATTCATAACTGTAATTGTGGTTCCGTGTACAATACCTTGTGGGCCAATGTACATATAAGAACCAGCAGTCATTTGTCCGTATTGCGTTACACCAAGTGCATTGTATTTTTCCCAATCATCTGGCTTAGAATAGTTAGGAATCATCATACCATTAGTAACAACAACTCTAGGTGCATCTTTGGTAGAAGGAAAAAGTCCCATTGGATGACCAGAATAGATATGCAGAGTTTGTTCTTCTGTCATTGTTGCTAAATATTGCATAGTTAACAAGTATTGCGCCCAATTCTGAAAAACAGCACCATTACCACCATAGGTAATAAGTTCCTCAGGATGTTGTGCAACTGCAGGGTCTAAGTTATTCATAATCATTAATTGCAATGCAGCAGCTTGTGGTGTTTTTGCTGGATATTCTGATATTGGTCTGGCATAAATATCATATTTGGGCTTAAACCTAAACATATAAATACGTCCATAACTTAGGAGTTCATTAGCAAACTCTTTTGATAATTCTGCGTGCCAAGCAACAGGAAAATAACGCAAGGCATTTTTTAGAGCCAATTTTTTTTCGTCTAAAGAAAGAATGTCTTTTCTTTTTGGAGCGTGATTAGCATTTGTGGTGTAATTTTTTTTTGTAGGTAATAGAGATGGAATACCTTGCAGAATTTGAGATTTAAAATCCATTTTTTATATGTTATAATGAAGCTGAATTCGTTATTTTTTTAAGCTATTTTAGTTCCTTTTTTCCAAACCATATTTGGTTTTAGTTGCCCTTGTTGGTATAAAATTTCTTTATAGTTTGCTGTTGGAAAAGCAATAAAATCTGCCATAAAGCCATTTTCTAACGTGCCTCTATCCTTAAGGTCTAAAGCAGCAGCAGCCCTAAAAGTAATGCCAGACAACACCTCTGCATTACTCAGTTTTTGAAAAGTTCCTAAGATTGAAGCTTGGGTAAGTAAATCTCCCATAGGAGCAGAACCTGGGTTATGGTCACTGGCAATAGCTACTGCACCGCCAGCATCTAATAATTTACGGGCTGGTGTAAAAGCACAACCTAAACCAATACTTGCTCCAGGTAAAGCTGTAGCAATAACATTGCTTTTTGCTAAAATATGTATTTCTTCTGCAGTGCTTGCTTCTAAATGGTCTGCACTTATAGCATTAAAATCTACAGCCACTTTGCTACCACCTGTAGAAAACTGATCTGCATGTACTGTAATTGTAAACCCCATTTCCTTTGCTTTTTTAAAGTAAGGTGCAATTACTTCTGCTGTAAAAGCACCTTCTTCAATAAAAGCATCAATTCTGGTTGTTAAACGTTCTTCTTTTAAAAGGGGGAAAAGGGAGATGCTTATTTCTTCTAAATACTCAGTTGCGGTACCATTATAATCTTTAGGGTGCATATGTGCAGCCAAGCAAGTAGAAATTAAATCGGCTTTAATTTTATTGTCTACATTTTTAATAGCACGCAACATTTTAAGTTCTTCGTAAACAGACAAACCGTAGCCACTTTTTACTTCTATAGTTGTTACACCATTTTTTAAATGTTTATTTGCTCTTTTGGTAATACCCTCTTCTAATTCTAAAATACTAGCTTTTCTGGTTTGTGTAACGGTATCCCAAATGCCGCCGCCAGCTTTAGAAATTTCTAAATAGGTTTTGCCTGCATTACGCATAGCATAATCATTAGCTCTGGTGCCACCAAAACAAATATGTGTATGTGAATCTATAAAACCAGGCAAACAAACGCTATCGCCTTTAACTTCTTCTAGTAAAGTATTTTTAATGTCTATTTGTTTTAATAAGTCTTTGTACGGACCAACAGCAACTATAGTATTGTTTTTAACTATAATACCACCATTTTTTATGACTACCAATTCTTCATCTGTAACGGCTCCTTTAACGGCAATGCCTGTCATTGGTAATAGTTGTGTAAAAGGGCCAATAAGTTTTTGTTTCATATTAGTAGTTTTCAAATTCGTTAGCAAATGGAATCTCCATTTCTAAATTTTCTCGTTCTTTTACCTCTTCAATAGCTTTTAAAATGGTTTGGTTTTGTATCATTTGTATTCCTGCCTCAATGTCTGTTGCAAAGACACGGTCTTTATCAGCAAAGGCAACTTTTTCTCTAATTTTTTTATGTACTTCTTCTAAAAATAAGCCCGATTTTAATGGCTTTCTAAATTCAAATGCCTGTGCAGCAGTTAGCATTTCTATAGCTAATATTTTTTCTACATTGCCAATTACTTGCAAAGCTTTTCGTCCGCCAATAGAACCCATACTTACGTGATCTTCTTGTCCTAAAGACGTTGGTATACTATCTGCGCTAGACGGAAAACAAAGACCTTTATTTTCACTAGCCAAGGCAGCAGTAGTGTATTGCAATATCATATAACCAGAGTTAATTCCGGTTTCATTCATCAGTAATTTAGGCACTCCAGGACTATTACCTTCTAAAGCTAAGTATATTCTTCGGTCAGATATGTTACCAACTTCAGATGCTGCTAAACAAGCATAATCTAATGCCATAGCTAAAGGCTGGCCGTGAAAACTACCGCCACTAATTGTTAGTTCTTCATCTATAATAATAGGGTTGTCTGTAACCGAATTTAATTCAATCTCTAACAATTCTTTTAAATGCAACCACGCATTTCTAGATGCTCCATGCACTTGCGGAATGCAGCGTAAAGAGTAAGGGTCTTGTACACGATTGCAATTGGCATGATCCTCCATTATCTCAGACCCCTTAAGCAAACGTTTTACTTTTTTAGCAACATATAAATTACCCTTAAAAGGTCGTAATGCGTGCAGCTCATTATAAAATGGTTTAATTGAACCTTGCAAGCCTTCAATCATCATTGCACCAATAATATCTGCTTGGGCAAGGCAACTTTGTAATTTGTCTACCACTTTTACTGCGTGTGCAGCAATAAACTGTGTGCCATTAATTAGTGCTAAACCTTCTTTAGGACCTAAGTCTAGGCTTTGCATTTCTGTTTTTTCAAACAAAGAAGAGGCCTCTATAACTTCACCTTTATAATCAACCTTACCCAAGCCAATTAATGGTAAAAATAAATGAGAAAGTGGAGCCAAATCACCAGAAGCACCAACAGAACCTTGAGCAGGCACAACAGGAATAGCATCAGTATTTATATGCCATAAAATACGGTCTAAAGTTGCTTCTGCTATACCAGAATACCCTTGTGCAAGACTATTCATTTTTAAGATAAGCATAAGTTTAGCAATCTCTTTATCTATTGGTTCTCCTACACCAACACTATGACTTTTTAAAATATTAGTTTGTAATATTTTTGTTTCTTCTTTAGATATTTTAGTAGTACATAAAGGTCCAAACCCCGTATTTATACCATAAACAGGATCTCCATTTTCTACAATGTTAGCAACAGTTTTACTGCTGTTTCTTATTTTAATACGAGAAAAATCTGAAATTAACCCTTTTGTAGTGCCTCTTGCAATTGAAAGAGCAATACCAGCCGTTAAATGATCTTCTCCAAAATTAAAAGTCTTAGGTGCGTTACGCATAGCATATATTTTAATACCATAAAATTATTGATTATGTTTGATGATTACCAATATCATATTTATCAATAATTAATAACTATGAGTTATCAAATAGAGTTGCGCCATTTTCATTATTTTTTAGCTGTTGCAGAAGAATTGCACTTTAGAAAAGCAGCAGAACGTTTATTTATATCACAACCCGGATTAAGTAGGCAAATAAAACAAATGGAAGAAATTCTGGAAACACAACTTTTTATAAGGAATAAAAAAAAGGTCACCTTAACAGCTGCCGGAGTTTACTTAAAAGATGAAATAGAATTTATTTTAAATCATTTAGAGTTAACAAAACGGCATATAAAATTGGTAAGTCAGGGTAAGTTTGGAGAGCTTAATATTGGTTTTTTAGGCTCTGCTATGCAAACTGTAATTCCGGATTTGTTATTGAAGCTAAAAGATGCTTTCCCAGAAATCAATACAAGTTTAGAAGAGCTCTCTAATAACGCACAGTTAAATGCAGTTTTAAAAGATGGTTTAGATATTGGTTTTGTACGTATGGTTAGGGTGCCAAAGGGCTTGTGTATTAAACCTGTATTTAATGATACATTTTCTGTGGTTGTTCCAGCAAACCATAATATTACAGCAGCTAATTTTAAAGGAATGAAACAGTTTGAAGGAGAAAACTTTATTCTGTTTTCTCAAGATTACAGTCCGTTGTATTATGATACAGTAATGAGTATTTGTGAAGATGCTGGGTTTACGCCAAAGGTGTCTCACAAGTCTGTGCATGCGCAAACTATTTTTACATTGGTAGAAAACAATTTGGGAGTTGCTATTGTACCTACTTCTTTGCAACAAGGTTTTAATATGAATGTAAAATTTATAGAACTTAAAAAAATACCACAACGAGCTGTATTATCTGTTATTTGGAAAGAAGATAACAGAAATCCGGTTTTAAAACATTGTATGCAGTTGTTATTGGGTGATAAAAAATAGATATAAACAATTAACAAATACTTTTAAAACGCACATTGTCTTAACTTATATATTTGTAATGCTTAAAATTGAATTATGATTTTTGATATAATAAAGAAGAGAAGATCTGTGTTTCCTGCACAATACAATAGTAAACCAATAGCTAGAGAATTAATTGAAAAAGTATTGGAGGCTGGTAATTGGGCACCATCGCACAAAAAAACAGAACCTTGGCGTTTTAAAGTAATACAAGGAGAAACTAGAGCAAAACTAGGAATGTTTTTATCCTTAAAATATATGGAAAATGATCCTAAGCCCAAGCAGTTTAAGGTTGAAAAACTAATAAACAATCCGCAAAAGGCAGGAGCAATAATAGCTATTTGTATGCAGAGAGACCCTAATGAGTCTGTACCAGAATGGGAAGAAGTTGCGGCAACAGCAATGGCTGTACAAAATATGTGGCTTGCCTGTACAGATTTAGGAATAGGTAGTTATTGGAGTTCTCCTGGCTTAATAAAACATATGGGAGAATTTTTTGCAATGGAAGAAGGGGAGGCTTGTTTAGGTTTCTTTTATATGGGTTACACAGATGATGAATTACAAGAAGGAGAAAGAGGAGCAGTTAAAGATAAAACAGTTTGGTTGTAAGTTTAAAACAGTGGAAAAAAAATACAAATCATTTAATGAAACATTTTGCTACGGTTTTAAGAACTCAAGCAAGAGGAAAGCAAACAGAACTAACAATAGATAAAACTATTACAAAGTATTTGTCACGAAAGGAACTGATTGAAATTATTAAAAAGAAGTTCAATGGTTCTATTTCAAAAGAACATAATTTGTTGGAACTAGAAAACTAAGAATTTTAACGCTTATTGGAGACGAGTTATTTATTACTCTTTTGTAACTGAGAAATAGAGCAAAGAAGGCATTAAAACAACACCTCCTGTTTCTATTAAATTGGAAGATAATAAAAAGAAGAAATCAAAAAGCTACTTGCTAAGCCGGACTCTAAAAAATAGATTATGGAAGAATTTTTTAGATTTTTTTAATACTAAAGAGAAAGCGATTGATCATGCGATGTGGTTAAACTTCAAATACCGAATTGCTAAAATTAAGTTTGGAGTCATTCATGGACCTGAAAACAATTGGGCAGTATTAGAAGAAGCAACTGTTGAAGAGATGGAGATGCCATTTTTGAAATAATCACGACTATTGATGGCGAATTATTACGCTTTATCATCCAAACTAAATTGGCACTTTCAGAAGTAAGTCTAATTTTTAAAAATACAAGCACTAAAAAGTACCTTTGAATACAATTTTTGAGTTTTTTTTTGTTTTAAGGGCTGATTTGAGATTATTCGTTTATTTTTTCTTGTTTTGGATGCTCTGTGGAGCTGTGTATTCCAAGGTTTTTTTTCTAATAGTTTACTTAGGCTACTTCTTGTAGTGAAGCTGCCATACGTCTACCGATTTCTAGTGCGTTAGAGGTATGGATGCCGAAGAATATCCATAGTGTTTCGGTCTGTTTGGTTCTAGCCTTGATTTTCTTTAGATAGTAGGTGTTCTTTTTCTTTGCCAAAACTACATTCTAGCCGTGTTGCTCTTTCTTTTTGGATCATCGTTGCCATTTGCTTTCTTTGCTTCTCGTGTTTTCCTGCTCTTTCTTTTCTTTTAAAGTCTGTTTTGATGTTGTATTTAGTGGTAAACCTCCTGTTTTTATTTGTTGCGGAAATGGCATCTGCCCCTGTTAGTAGGGTCTTGGCTCTTGTTAATCGTTGAGCCTTAAAAATAGTGTCCAGAAAACGGTTGCCCTTATGAAAGGCGTTGAAGTCCAAATGCTCAATAAAACTAATACCATCGATTTGATATTTGTTTACTTTTGCACCAAACTCTACAGGCTTTATTTCTTTGCTACGAACAATTGGGCGCAGATAGTCTTTGGCGATACTAACAATACGTTCTTTTTGTTTTTCTCCTGTATGGAAGATTTGGTGCTGATGCACATATATCTTTTTAATGGTTGACTTACGCCTGTGATTCATCTTTGGCATTTGAAGGTCATAATGTTTTTCTAAAGTATCTAGTTTACCATTAATCTTGGCAAGAAGAAGAAGAAGAAGAAGAAGAAGAAGAAGAAGAAGAAGAAGAAGAAGAAGAGGAAGAAGACTTCGGTCTAGACTCTTGTGTTTTTATTTTGTCTTACGCCGCATTTTACTATAAGATATATCTTTTCTTCCATTTCAGATACTTGGTTTCGAGTGTTTTTATCTTTACAGATTACCTTTATTTGGCAATAACTCTTGTAAGCTTCCCTTAAAACCGAACTGTTTAAAAGAATAACCTTAACTTTAGACAGTATTATGAATAAAAGTAAATTTTCACCGCAACAGATTGCAAAGATTTTAAAGGAGTTCGACAAAGGAAAGAGTGTCGACCAAATAAGCCGAGAGCACGGCGTAAGCCCCGCTGCTTTTTATAAGTGACGTTCCAAGTATGCAGGAGTGAATTCTAAAGAATTAAAACGACTCAAAGAACTTGAACAAGAAAATTATAGGTTAAAACAAATGTATGCAAGTTTAGCTCTAGATCACCAGATGGCCAAGGTGATCATCGAAAAAAAGCTTTAAAACCCTGCCGTAAACGAAGAATCAGCAAAGAGCTTGCTCATTACGGTATCACTAGGGCGTGCCGTGTCCTAGGAATGAGTAAGAGCGTTAATTATTACACCCCGATACCTAAGGATGATTTTGAGGTAGAACAAGTCTTGCAAAAGAAGATCAAAGAGCATTCTGCAGAAGGATTTTGGAAGGCTTACGACCGCTTGCGCGAAGAGGGCAAGCCATGGAACCATAAACGTGTGCACAGGGTTTATGTGTCACTAGGGCTTCCCATAAGAAGAAAAGCAAAGAAACGCTTGCCAGCACAGGTCAAAGCACCTTTGGACGTGCCAAATGAACTTAACCATACCTGGAGTATGGATTTTGTAACGGATGTCTTAGAAAACAAAAGACGATTTAGAGCGTTTAATGTCATCGATGATTTTAACAGGGAGGCGCTCCATATAGAAGTAGACTTTTCATTGACCAGTAGCCGAATCGTTTGGGTGCTCAACCATTTGATTAACAAAAAGGGAAGCCTAAAAAAATGCGAATGGATAATGGCCCAGAATTCATTGCAGAGATTGCTTCTAGGTGAAGCGAGATGCACGAGATAGACAACCCGGAAAGCCAATCCAAAACGCCTTTATAGAGCGTTTTAATGGAAGTTATAGGCGTGGATTCCTGAACAAATACATATTTGAGAATATCGACCAGGTAATGGAACAAACACAGATATGGATTGATGATTACAACAATCATAGGGCACACGATGCCCTGGGAAAAATCCCTCCAATTAAGTATGCACAACTTAATTCTCTTGAGGCTAGCCTCAAGAGAATTAAAAACAGTAATTTTAAACCAGTTTTAGAAAATTAAGCAGTTCTAATATGGGGAAGCTTACACTCCAACCTACCGCTTCCCACAACAATTTCTCATTGGTCGGATACCTGCGTTCACTCTCATAACAGGTGGCGTCAATTACAATACTGTGGTGGTCGTTTACATGTCCTCGCCAAGAATCAAATAGTGTTTGCTGAATTTTTTCAATATTTAATTATTTGCCAAGTTCACAACGAATTTTACTCACTATTTTGTAATTGGTCAGCCGATTGCAGCCTAGATTGATACCACAAAAAAAATGATAATCGATATTACCATTAAGCTGCTCAACCATACGCTTGTCAGGATATACAGTATAATGTTTTAAAATCATCAAGGCTATTTTACCTTGAGGGCTGAAGGTGCAGATTGGACCTTTAGTGGCATCTTTTAGACCAAAATCTGATACCAATTTACCCCAAGGTATGGCAGAATAAATCTTGCACAAATCACTTTCCACAAAACGATTGAAAAATAATTCAAAACCTTCGCTTGGTGTAATAAATGATAAAGTGTGCTGAAAGTTGTCAAATCTGCGTATCTTGTCCATAAATATTTAAGATAATACCCCGTTTTTAGAGCTGTAGACTCATATTTGGGGTTTTGTTTATCTAAAAATACGATTTAATTACTTAATTATCAAATGTTTGAGCTGTTTATGAAAGTGCCTGTCAAGTGTTTGAATTATTTAAGAAAGTGCCTAAATTACCACTAGATAAATTAATTCGTTATGAATTGGCTGGTCGTGGTTATAATGAAAATCATAGGTGGATTGGTTTTGATAAAGTTTCTGATATGTGGTTGAAATAATTGAATACGAAACACTTCTTTTTTAAAAGTGTTTTTAATTAGCAGTTACGATTTCTTGCTTTAAAAAATCTATGAGCAAATTTTTAATTTCATCAGAATCATTAATTACAAACCCATTCTTTTTTAACTTTATTAATATTTCCTTAAAAGTATTCTTACCATCAACTAATTTCAAAATTTGAATTACAGAATCAGCTCCACTAAAATTTCCGTTTGGCAATTTAAGGTTAACTTCATTTTCCTTTATTCCATCTTTTATTACACCTTTTCTTTCATAAGATATAGGTTCTTTAATACTCAAAACCGTATCATCATTTACTTCTATATCCTCTTTTTTGTTTTTTTGAGCTATAAAAAACCAATTTCTATATACTTTGTATGATATAGAGTTAGAGTCTTCCAGATGTGGTGTTTCAACAATTTTATCAACTAGTGTTGTATACCCCTTACTTTCAAAAAACTGCCTAAATTCTTCGGCAGTCAACATTTCTCTCTCATCAGAAAAGAAATAATCCAAAGGGCCAAAATGAATAAACAAACCATTATCAGATAATTTGTCATTAATTTGCTGAAACCATAGTTTAAGCGCTATAACATCGGTAAAATATATTGAGAATATAGCATTTACCGATTTATTTTCGAAAGGAAGGTCTAACACATCTGACACAAAAGCTTCGAATTTGTTTTTAACTTTGTTGAGTTTTTCTTTTGGAATTTCAGCTATATATTTTTGTGCTACATTTTCTAATCTATGAGTATTTTTTTCATGAGGATTATAAAAATTTATTAATTCACCGTTCAATAATTTTTGTAGGTGCCAAATCATAGAAAATGATTTATCAGTAGCATATATTTTTTTATAAACATTTTCGAATTCAAAAGCGATCCTACCTACTCCGCAACCAAGAAATAACGAATTATTATTTTCAAATTTAATTTTAGATAATTCTTGTTTTATAGGATCAATTGTTGTTTTTAATTGTTCTTCTGCTTCTGGCAAGAAACACCAATCTCGTCTTAAATAAATAAAGTCTTTTAATGTTGTTTGAGTATTATTGGTAGAATTAACTTTAAGATTTTCATATGCAGTAATACTAACATTACTTTTTAATGTAGATACAATTTTATTTACGTTTTTGGCATTTTGACTGTATGCGTCATTAAGTAAATTAAAATATTTTTTTCTTTCAGTATTCTCTTGATATGACTTGTATTTATTGAGTCTACTAATTAAGTAGTTTAAATGGTTTTTATATAGAAAATAAGATTCAGCATAATAAAAAGATAATTGATATTCATTAAGATATATAGAAACACTGTCAAGTGTATTGGTTTTGGTTAATAACATATATTGGGTTTATTTAATAGCTAAAAAGCCTTCGAATGAAACATATTTGAAAACACTGGTAATGTCTGTAAAACCAGCCCTTGTTAATAAATCTAAATTGCCTTGAGTAGAAAAAGGCTCTAAAACCCCTTTTAAGCTTCGGGTTTTTGATATAATTTCTTCCTCGGTATAACCTTGCTCTAATTTATAGTCAGTATATAATGCAGTCATCATATCTTGAAACCGTGCATCACAAGCTCTTACTTTTTCAAATAAAATAAATGCACCTCCCCAATTGAGAGACTCGTATATTTTATCAAAAACTAATTGTCGTACTCTAGGTTTTATAAATTGAATTGTATAATAGGATACAATTAAGTCGGATTTTTCTAGCTCAATATTCAATATATCATCACAGATAAAAGACACATTTGCAATGCCATCACACTTTTTATTGGCAACATCAACCATTTCTAGAATTGTATCTATCCCAATGAAATTTACTTTTTTTTGACCATTGTGCCTTGCCAATTTTCTCGTGAGTTCTCCAGTGCTACTACCTATTTCATAACATTTAGAATTATCTGCGACAAAGAAATCACTTAATCTACAAACCAAGTCATGACCTTCTTTATACATAGGTACAGACTTGCCAACATGATTATCAAAGTTTTTTGGAACTTCTCCTGCAAATGACCAATCAGCGTTTTTTGTATTAATATTATCTCCTGTATTCATAAGCTAATTATATTAAATTAGGATTTTGGACTAAGATTTCAATATCTTCTTTTAAAGGGATAGTTCTTTTAGATAAATTCATCCATGTATTAACATTATATTTCCATAGTTCATGGCCAACATTTTGAATATCATCTATACTATTAGGAATAACACCTTGACCTAATAGTATATTGTCAACACCTTTAAGTCCAAAAAGAGAGTCAACAAAGTCAAACCTTAAACTATCAGAAAGGGAGTTGTTCAACATTTGGAGAGGGCCATCAGATTTATATAAATCCAAAATGTGCTGATATTTTGAAACATCAATTTCATTTCTGCAAAATTCCCAAAAGGGAGAATCAAATTTTTTATTATACTTGTAATGTATTGACAAAAACCATTTTAAGTAGTCCCACTTATTTGCAATATGCCTATTTAAATGCCCTTTTAAAGTGCCAGTTCTGTCATTTATTAAAGCATCAAAGCTTTTTGTTAATATTTTTATATGCTCCGTAATCATATGTATCCCTGTTGACTCAAGCGGTTCTACAAAACCATATGAATTCCCAATAGCAGCAACATTACCTTTTATAAAAGAGTTATGCCTTCCTGATTTAAACCTAATGACTTTATAATCTGTTAAATTTGGATATTTTAATTTTAACTCATCTATAATATCATTTTCTGATGAAAGCTTAGAAGAATAAACATACCCTCTATGATCCGAATCTCTTAAAGGTATATTCCAACACCATCCATTTTTCATTGACTCAGCATAAGTATAAGGTTTTATTTCCCCTTTATGATTGACATTAAAAGATATTGCGGTATCTGTTATTAAATTATCATTATAGCTAAAATATTGAGAGTCTAATTTATCTATTAATAGGGACTTGAATCCAGAGCAATCTAAATAATAATCACATTGAAGTTTTTTTCCGTCACTAGTGATCAAGGAACTGACCTGATTATGAGAGTCATTTAATATAACTTTATCAATAGTATTTTGAAGTCTAACAACCCCCAATTCTATTGCTTTATTTTTTAAATAGGTCACGAACTTCCTATTCTCTAAATGAAATGCATATCCTATTCTCCTAGGGTTGGTTAAAGAATAAAAATCCTTTTCATTCTTTCTTAAAATAAAAGAAGAATCTTGTGACATTAGAATTGAGGTTAACGATCCATGATCAATATTTCCATTTATATAACCAGAAACTAAATCATGCTCCCCAAAAGGGTAATTGAACGTATAATCTCCTGATTCTCCCCAATAAAATTTAATACCTAATTTCCAAGTAGGTTCAACTTTCTTATAGAAATCCAGCTTATCCAGCTTAAGATCCTTGAAAAGAAAATCTACTAGATCGGGAGTAGTGGCTTCTCCCACTCCAATTATAGGGATTTTTTCAGATTCAATTAACGTAACTTCGAGTTCAGGATGTTTAGTTTTTAAAGATATTGCTGAAAGATAACCAGCAGTACCGCCACCTACTATTGCAACGGTTTTATTTAAAGTTGATTTATTTAGTAGCTTGAATCTAAAATCTTTTTTTGAAGCATTAATGAAATTAATGTCTTGTATTAATTGAGAATTCTTTTTTTTCTCATAAAAGTCTTCCTTAATTTCTAAAATAGGGTAAACAAATCTCTCATCAAAATTTGATTCTTTTATATTGTAAATCTCTATTTTGTTTATCGAGTTTTTATTCTGTGAAACGTTTTTAAACTCATTAATTTTCTCTGCTAATTTTTGTGTTAGTTTATGTATTCTTTTTATATAAAATTCCTCTCCCAAAATATCTTTAAATAACGGTAGTTTAAGCTTTAATTTAGAATTTATGTCCTCACACTTTTCCTGATAAAGGAAAAACAAAGCCGAATCAAGACCGCTGGTATTATTAGGGCTATAGATAGGTCCAATCAGAATCTTATCGCATTCAAAAGCAGACACAAATAGAATTGTTGTATCTGGTAGGTGTTTTCTAATGTTGGCGCATGTGTTTAAAACACTTTCAAGGTTTTCATTTTGAACAAACCAAATAATTAGATCGTTATTTTTGACGCAACCTAAATCTTTTGTTAGACAGCATGAAAAATTATACTTTTCTTGAAGTTGTTTAATTATACTTTGGCAAATTTTAGATTCTTCGTATTCTATGAAATGTATTGTCATTTATCTTGTGTATTTAATTTTATAGTACTAAAATTTTACTTTAATTAATTTAGTTAAAGATCCCAAACACAAGATAAAAATAATTCCATTTACCAGAGTTAAAAAAAGAGTGTTTTCTCCATATATTGTATTAATTTCTTCTGAACCATAGTTAATAAAGTATTTAGTTAATATTAATGAAGAAATGTTAAATACAATATGAAATAGTATAGGAAAAAAAATATTCTTTGTTCTATCATATAAAAAACAACAGATTATACCAAACACAAAAACACTAAGCATTCTAGTTGGGTTTAAATGTATAACAGAAAAAAAAACACTTGAGATAATAGCTGATAGCAAAAAGGAATATTTTTTTTTAAGATATTTAAAAATGAATCCTCTGAAAATTAATTCTTCAAATAAAGGAGCAATAATCACCGCAGATAATATCACATAAATACTTGGCATTTCCCGTTGTATACTTCCAAGTTCTGAGAAAGTCAAAAAATTAAAAAAATGATAAGAGGGATAAGAAATTCCTATTTGGTAAGAAAAGGAAATAATACACACGCTAAGGAGTAAAAAAAAGTTTATTTTTTTTAAAAAAAGAATTTTTGTGTTTTTAAAGAAGAACTTTTTTGCCAAAAAAAAACCAATATATTTGGTAGCAAACTCAATATCAAATAATAAAAACTATTTTTTCCAAAATATTCGTTTATTAAAAAAGAAGATAAACCTATAGCTATCAAATAGGTTGTAAAAAAAATGATTATGTGTGATATTTTAAATGATATATTATTTTTCAAGAAGTTGAATGATTTTTCAGTTATAAAATTACTATATGCTATATACTACATCCTACATCCTTCCAAGCATATAGTAATTAATAACTTTTAAAGTTTACTGTTATGAATGATCATCATCACACCAAGCATAATGCCAAGCATCAGACCAAACTCCCATACTATCTTCAAAACTGTTAGCTGTATTTTCATAAGTACAATGACATGCGCCTAAAATACCTCCAGACAATTCTTCCAGTTCTTGTTTTTGATTTTCAGCTTTGACTTTGAAAGCTTCTAAATTAAGTCTACTCATAAGTTAAAAAAATTAATTAAACTATTTGATTTTTTGATATTTAAATCGGTTGCAATATATTATAATTTATTAACATCTTTAAATTTTTTATAATTAAAAACATAAGGTTGATTAGAAATATCATATTTAAACAACAGAGATTTATTTCTGTTTTGTATTTCCTCATAGGTTTTATTGAAAAATGTATACCAAGCTAAGCCTTCTTTTTTGTATTTTTTTTTATGATTAAACTTGTTAATGGCAGCAGAGAATCGATTCATATTACTTGTAAAGCGACCTAGTAACTCAAAATGTTTGTCTTCATCAAATATTTTTTCATTAATGCATCTTTCCATACAAATATTGATATTAGTTTGTGTAAAAAGACCATGAAAACGGTCATATAAAACAAATCCTTTATCGCTTTCCTCTTTAGTAAAAAAAGACAAATCGGATGTATGAGGCATATTAAATAGCTCTTTTTTATCTAAAGTTAATGCATTAAAAAAGACATGGGCACATTGATGCATAATATTGTCTAAAAAGAAAACTTCGTTATAATCATCTTTTACATTGAAAAAAGCAATACCATGCGCCTGAATAGTAGCAAAAGAATTGGCTTCCCCTTGATAAAAAACAACTTTTTTAATATATGTTTTAACAAGATTGTAATATTCTGGGTATACTTGGCTAATAACTTCTAATGCATTATTAAAATGTTCAATATGCTTAATGTATAAATCTTCACTAATTATAATGTCTGTTATTTTTCCTTGTTCATTAACATATAAAGGTTTCAACAAAGGATGATTACATTTCAAAAATTCAATACCTTCTTTGTTTTTGGTCAATGGTTTCAATCTAAACTCAAGAAGTTTGTTGTCTTCATCTGAGAGATGAATGGAATCTGATATATATTTAAGTTGAACTTTTTTAGGATATTTTTTATTGAGTTTAATATATCCCAGATTAGGCAAATAAATTATTTGTTCATCTATAGCAGTTGTATAGGTTGTGTTTAATGTTTCCCTATTTTTACTAAGGCTAAAAATAAGCACATCAATCCATTCATCGTATTTACTATTAATACAAGAAAATAATAGCGGCTCCGAAAAAATAGTATCATCATAAAAATCTAGTTTATCGAAAATAGTGCCATCTTTTTGATACAAAATCTTTTTCAAAGTATCTATAACTTTTAAATGGTGATTGTGGTATTGTGTGAAAAAATCCATAGTTAATTAAAAGCTTTTGTTAATGTGTAAACAAAACGTTCTATTAAACGTAAATCCTCAGTAATAATTTCTGCATTGCCATCTATCTTTTGCTTGAATGTAATTTCCTTATTAAAGGTTGTATTTAACCCTTCTGATAAATTTACTTTAACTAAATAAAAATCTTCATTAGGAACATCAGAAATATTAGTTACAGAACCTAGTAACACTCCAAACTGATTTTCTGGAAACCCCAATAATTTAATATTAACGGTTTGCCCTAACTTAACTTTACCTGAGTTTATAATCGGCATTTTAGCAATTCCAAAATAATCATGTTCGCTGTATTTGGGTATAATTGATATTAATTTTTCTGAAGATTCTACATATTGATTATTTGTGAAGTAGTTTAAATAATTAACTTCACCAGAAACCGTACCAACTAACACATGTTTTTTAATCCATTCAACATAAGACAATTCAGTTAACTTTATAGCTTCCAAAATATCTAATTCAGAATTTAAATGACTTTCATCTTCGGTATGTTTTAAATTGCCACCTTGGCTCAATAAAGAAGCTTTTTGAGCTCTAATTTGAGTAATACTTGATATATTACCTTGAACAGACCTAATTGCTTGTAAGTACCTCAATTTTATCGATTCATATTCTTGCAATGCAATAACCCCTTTATCTAATAAATTTTCATGCCTATCTAAATCTATTTTAGCGACTTCTAGTTCTTTTTCAGATATTTCTTTATCTCTTATTGCTCCATTAATAAGACTATTGTATTGATTAACTCTTAAATTATTTAGTTGAGATTGTGTATTGTAATTTCCATCTTCTTCGTGATGTTTAAATTTTGAAACTGCCTTGACTAAGCTATTATAATTTGATTGGATTTCACCTACATCTAAAATTGGAAAATCAATTCCGTGCATTGATTCTAAATCATAATTTAGAGCCTTAATATTTTTTAAAATAGTATCCAATATTTTTATATGTCTAATATTAGCATTGCTTCCTATTATGGCTAACCACTCATTTTTTTCTGCAAATTCCTTGTTCGATTTTAATATAGAATCTATCTTACCTTCAGTTTTTGTTGCCAAATAAATAGGTGGATTATTAGTTGTAATAACCACCTCTGATATAACTACATCAGGATATTTAATAAACCAACTTAATAAAAGAATTAAAAAAACAAAGGCTAAGAAAAAAGTATTTCCCCAACTAATAATGCTATTAGGTGGAGTTTCTAAAATTTCTTTTACAAAATCACTTCGTTCATCCAAAAAATCTATTTTCTTCATTTATTTTCCTAATTCTAATTGGTTTTTTACAAGTCTAAAATAATATCCTTGCTTCTTAATTAAGTCTTCGTGTTTACCAATCTCTACAATCTCACCTTTATCTATAACTATAATTTGGTCTGCATTTTTAACTGTACTTAATCTATGAGCAATAACAATAGCCGTTCTTTGTTTTATATAATCATCTAAATTACTCATTATTGTCTTCTCATTATTTGCATCTAACGCACTCGTTGCCTCATCAAAAAATAAAAACTCCGGAGATTTATAAACAGCTCTTGCAATTAAAACACGTTGTCTTTGACCACCACTTAAACTTGTACCACTAGAACCTGCTGGTCCAATTCTAGTATTGTATCCTGCTGGTAAACGTTCAATCATATCTTCAATATTTGCAATTTGAACAGATTTTATAAGTTTAGCTTTATCTATAATGCCTTCAGAACTTGATTCTGTAATGTTTCTAGCCACTGTGTCTGTAAATATATAGCCATCTTGCATAACAACACCACACAAATCCCTCCATTTAGAGGATGAAATATTATTTAAATTTGAATTACCCAACATAATTTTTCCTTCTGTTGGATTATAAAGTTTGAGTAACAATCTTAATAACGTAGTTTTGCCGCTTCCACTTTCTCCAACTATTGCGGTAACTTTATTGTATGGAATAGTTAAGTTGATGTTTTTAAGAACAAGAGGTGATTTTCTACCTCCATATCTAAATGAAATATTATCAAATATAATATCTTGTCTAGAATTAAATTCATCTTGATAGAGATCCTCTTCATCTTCATTTTCTTCTAAATGAACTTCATTCATTCGTTCAAGGCTAATCTTTGCATCTTGGGCTTGGGTAAAGAAATTTACTAGTGTAATTAAAGGTGCATTTAATTGACCGATAATATACTGAACAGCAAGCATCATTCCTAAGGTCATTTCACCATTAATTACTGAAATTGCAGCAACATATGATATAAAAATGTTTTTCAACTCATTAATTGAACTAGCCCCTATACCTTGAAATTGCGCCAATTTTAACCCTTCTAAAGAAATTTTATATAGCTTTATGCGTATTTCTTCCCAGTCCCAACGTCTTCTTTTTTCAGAATTATTAATTTTAATTTCTTGAATACCATTCACTATTTGTATTAAACTACTTGAGTTACCAGAAGCCTGGTCAAACCGTCTGTATTCTAACTGTGCTCTTTTTTTCATGAAAACTAATATCCATAATATGTATAGTGTCGCACCTCCTAAAAAAATTAAGAATATTATATAATTGTAATACAACAAAATACCCAAAAATATAATCATGTTAAATACAGAGAAGAGCGTATTTGGTGATGAAGTTAAAAATGTTTCTATTCGTCTAGAATCTTGCATTCTTTGCAGTACATCTCCAGTAATTTTGGAGTCAAAAAAGCTTATCGGCAACTTCATCATTTTAATTAAAAAATCAGAAGCCAAAGAAATATTTATTCTTGCACCGATAATTAGTAATAACCAACTTCGTATAATACTTACACCAGCTTGAGATAAAAATAGTGTTAGCTGTGCAGTTAATATAATATGAATAAAATTTAGGTCTCGATAATTTATACCTTTATCAACTACAGATTGTGTTAAAAAAGGTAAAATTAATTGTATTATGCTACCAACAAATAAACCAATAAAAAGTTGAGTGACATACTTTTTATAAGGCTTTAAATATGGAATTAAAGTTCTAAAACCTTTGTTCTTTTTTGTAATCGGTTCTGCATCATGAAATTTAGGTGTTGATTCTAACAAAATAAGTAAACCTTCATGAGCGTTATTTAAATATCTTGTATTTTGCCACCCTTCTAAAAAATCAGTTTTAGAATAAGTTATTAAGCCATGGTCTGGATCTGCAACATAAACTTTATCGTTTTCTACTTTATAAACGATTAAAAAATGCCTTTGCCGCCAATGGGCAATACATGGAAGTGGCACTTGTTTTTCGAGAGATTCCCATGTTACATTTACAGGTAGGGTCTTCAATCCAATGGCTTCTGCTCCTTCAGTAATTCCTGCAACAGAAACACCTTCATTAGTTAGATGACAAACATTCCTTAAATATTCAGGTGAGTAGGTTTTCCCGTAAAACTTTGCAATCATGCGCAAACATGCAGGGCCACAATCTGTCCTGTCATATTGTTTATAAAATGGAAATTTTTTAGTTTTTTTGAACAATGAAAAAAAGTATTAAAAAAAGCACCATGGGTGCTTTAAATCAAATTTATATAAATATGTAATTTAACAACTATGCCCTCCTTCTACATAGTCATGCCATAGTTGATCCAACCAATCCCCACCATTTTCTCCACAATTCATACTAGTACAATGACAAGCACCTAAAATACCGCCAGTTAAATTGTCTAATTCTTGTGCTTTATTTGCTTGTTCTTTGAATGTTTCAAAATCTAATCTTTTCATATATTAAATTAATTTTTAAATATTACATTCGCAATGTAATATTTTTTTATGATAAATTTTAATGAAATTTCTAAAATTGGAATTGGCACATATAGAATGACCTATGAAAGTCAAGAACATATTAATGCATTACAGTATGCTATAGAAAGTGGTGTTAACTTAATAGACACCGCTTCAAATTATCAATTTGGGAATTCAGAAAAATTAATTGGTGATTTATTAAAGAGGACTAAAAGGGATAAAACGTTTATTATTACTAAGGCTGGATATATCAATGGCAATGATATAAATAGATTTTCAAGAATACTAAATTCTTTAAGAACAATAAAAGTGAATAATAATTTTTTGTATTCTATTGAACCTTCATTTTTAGAAGCACAAATCACTGCTTCATTAAAACGTTTAAATACAGATTACATAGATGGGTTTTTAATTCATAACCCAGAGCATTATTTTGATGTTGAGAACCATAATCAAAAACATATATATGAGCATTTAATTGAATCTTGTACTTTTTTGGAAACATTAGTTGATAAAGGGGTGATTAGGTATTATGGAATTAGTTCTAATATATTACCGACAAGAGGGATTGATTTGAAAAAAATTATTAATGATGATAATGATTTTCCAAATTTTAAACTAACCCAATTTCCATATAATTTAGTTGAAAATGAAGCTAACGAGAAAAATGGAGATGAATCATTAATTGATTTTTGTAAAAAAAAAGCGATTAAAACATTTGCTAATCGACCATTAAATACGACATATAATGGTAAAGTTTTACGTTTGGCTGATTATTCTGATGAATTTATAAATGTTAATTTTGAAACTGAAGAAGTTTTATTTAATGAATTTTTATTTTTAATAAAAAAACAGTTAGATAAATTTGGGGAAACATCTAATCCAGAAGATTTTGTTCCTATTAAATTTTTCATTAATAACAGAAAAAATATAGCAAATCCTGAAGCAGTAAATAAAGCATTAAATAGTCATTTATTGCCTTTTATAGAGCAGCTACAGTTTACAGAAGAAAGAATAAAAAAGATTCTTAATGAATTATTAAATTATTGGATCTTGTATTCAAAAAAATCTATTACTGATCGGTCATTAGAAATGAAAAATACTTTAATAAATAAAGGTGTTTTAATTAAAAATGATAAAAGAGATCTCTCACTTTTAGCTTGTGAAAGCTATTTAAAAGATGATATAAATCATGTCTTAGTTGGTATGAGAAATAAAAAGTACGTTGATAACTTATTAAGCTTAGTGTGAAAAAAACGATTAACTTTATTTTAGCTTTTAGCTTTTTACTATTTTTATCCTTAACTATTTGGATTAATTATTTAATGAAAAATAACGTAGGAGATATAGCTTATGATTCTAGCATTGATGACTCTTCATTTGTTGTCTGTAATGAAGAGCAAATTTTTCAGTACTATTCAGTTGGAACAAGCTATGAAGGAGAGCGGAAAGCTATTAGAGAAGAAATTTTCACGGAATTAGAAAATAAAAACCTAGTATTTGGCAACAAATCTGGTTATATTACTTTTAGATTTATTGTAAATTGTAATGGTCAAGCTGGTAGATATCGATTTAAGGAGGTAGATTCGCATTTTTTAGAAACCTCTTCTAAAGAAGACTTGATTAACCAACTAAAAGTTGCGGTTATGAAATTAAATAAATGGAAAGCTGGAACATTAAATAATGACACTCCTGTTGATAGTTATTATCAAATTAATTTCAAAATTATTGAAGGTAAAATTGAAGACATTTTCTAGGTATGAAAAGATTATTGTTCATTATTAAAATTATATTCTCTGTTTTATTTTTATTAGGGACTTTTTTTATTTGTTATCTACTATTCTTCGCTCCAAAAAAGAAACGTTTTTCTTTTGCTGAGCAAACTCAAGGGCAGTATTTATCCCAAAAAACGTTTGATATTTTAATTTTTCAAAATCCTAATTATTCTGATGCTTATTTTGAAAAATCTGTAGCTTTCAATAAACGAGGTGATTATGCTAAAGGATTTGAGTTATTAAATGAAGCTGTAGAATTAAAACCAAAACTACATTTAGGATATCGAGGATGGCTTAAATACCATAAGGTAAAAGATTATCAAGGAAGCATTGATGACTTAAAGCGTTTAGATTCTTTGACACCTAATTTTGTAGATGCACCTTGGGGAGATAATATTCACTATGTTTTAGGATTATCTTATAAAGGTTTAAAACAATATAAAATTGCTTTAGATGAATTTGACAGGAGTATAGAAACAGAAAAAGATTCTTCTTGGGTAAATCCTTATGTATTTCTATATAAAGGAATTATTTATAATAAGTTAGAAAAATATGAGGTAGCTATAAAAAACTTGAATGTTTATCTAAAGCAAAATTATAATAATTCTCCAGAAGCATATTTTCATAAAGGTATTGCGTTTAAAAAACTTAATGACTTAGATAGCTCAAAAGTTTGTTTTAAAAAATCTATAGAACTTTTTAATAAAGGTTACAAAATTAAAGATATTTATAATGAGGTTCAAGATGAATTATATCTTTCAGATATTATAGAAGAACTTAAATATTTTAATGAATAGAATTGAAGCTCTTAAATATTATAAAATTGGACGAAACCTATCTCAAGGCTCAAAAGAATCTCAACATTATTTTGACTTATCTATAAAATCTGACAATACATTTTCATATGCATATTTTGAAAAATCAGTTCCTTTTAACAAACGAGGTGATTATGCTAAAGGATTTGAGTTGTTGAATAAGGCGGTCGAACTTAATCCTAGGATGCACTTAGGATATAGAGGTTGGTTAAGATTGGTTAAATTAAAAGATTATAATGGCTGTATCAACGATTTAAAAGAATTACAAAAGATTAAATCTGAAAATACTTATAATGCTTGGGGACAGAATATAAATTATTTGATAGGGATTTCATTTTTAGGCTTAAAAACTTTTGATAAAGCTATTAAGTGTTTAGATATCGCCATAAATGAGAATGGGAATTTAAATCATTACTTTAGTAAAGCTATTACTTTATTGAGAATAGAAGATTTTGAGAGATCAATTAAATTATTAAAAATCTGTATTAATCAAAACTGTAATTTTACTGAAGCATATTATTATTTGGGGCTCAATTACTCTAAAACAGAAGAACTAAATAAAGCTGAAAACAACTTCAATAAAGCATTAAAATTATATAAACAAGGGTTTAAAAATAGAAATCCTTATAATGAGGTTTTTATGGAAATATATCTTTTTGATTTTGAAATAGCTATAGCTACCCTAATTTAAATTATTACTTTGGTTTACCTAACTTGGTAAATGTTATTTAAAGCTTCATTTCATTTTTTTCTAACTAATCCACATTTCTATTCCTATAACATTAGAGTTATGAGTTTAACTATCCCTTGGAGTTTGGGGTGACATATTAAGATAAAAAAGGAATATGAAATTTATTGATATTAACATAAAGAAAATTCATTTCAAAATTTGCGTCTAAACAGTCACTAATTTTTAATAATTCTCACTTTAGAAGAACCGAAACCAGTATCTACTTTTTATAAGTATATTCCAGCTTTCAAGTCTCGCATATCAATTCTATTATTTTCCAATTTCAATTCAATTTCTTTTCCTGTTAAAGAATATAATTTTACTTCAGTGATAGTATTATTTTCATTTGAAAGCATAAAATAATCAGTTACAGGGTTTGGATATACTGGTACATCATTTTTTTCAAAATCGTCTGTGCTTAAAGTTAGAGTGTTTTCAGTGACCCATACACGCATTGATTGCCAATCTCTAAAGACAAAATCAGTACTGGTTGATGTATCATTTTTTCTCGCTTTCACTACAAAGAAGCGATTCAAACCCACAGGAGCAAAAGGGTCAGTATCCATATTTGCCGCTTGAAGTGTATATCCTGTTGGAATACCAATACTAGAGAACCAATCTGAAGGAATCGTCTCTAAATCGTTTGGTAGAGTAGTTCTTGCCGCTAATGTAAGACACGTATCGTTATATTCTCCGCTTATGAGTTGCGTATTATTATTAAGGTCTAATTTACAGTTTTGACAAAGAGATTCAAATGCTATTTGTGTATCGTTAATTTGTATAAGGTCTGTAGTTCCCGACTCATCAGAATTAAAAACAACAGTATGAAATCCTGTATATGCTCCTGTATTTGATGTACTACTTTCGGGTATAGTAACACCTCCCATGGTTATCATCAGCACCTTCTTGATCGCCATAAGCATCGTAATGGGCACCAATAATTAACCGTTCTTTATGTTCAGTACCAATAGAGGCAAGAACATTTTTATAAGTTTCATTCTTAGCTTTATATTCTTGGTAAGCGGTAGTGTCGCACACCTTAGCAAGTTCAACTTTAATGTAGCTAGCAATTGAGTTAAGAGTTTTTATGTTTTTATAATTCCTGCTATTTTGTGTTTTTGTAATTCTTAGCAAGTCTTTTTTAATACGTACTGTATCTATATTAGATGCAGTTTGGGTGCCGTTCCTTGTTTGTGCGCAAGAAATTAAAGAGGTAAGTAGTATAAGCGTTGATAGTATTTTTTTCATACGTATAATTTTAACTATAAAAAAACGGAAACAACTCTTCACTGTATTCCCATACTTTAGAAATAAACAGTCCTATATATACTATAGCAACCATAAATTTTAAAAAAGTACCAGTTAAAAAGCCAATAAAAGAACCAAAAGCAGCTTTAAATGCTGTTTTTTGGTCTGCTTTGTTTAATAATTCGCCAACCAAAGCACCCACAAAAGGCCAAACTACAATACCAAATATACCAAGTACAGGAAAAAATATAGCAACAAGTAAACCAACAGTTGTTCCTATCATACCTGCTTTTGTACCTCCAAATTTTTTAGTTCCTATTGCAGGGATAATATAATCTAAGGCAAAAACTATTAGTGCTACAGCTAAGGTTATGCCAAGAAAAAGCCAGTCGTTTGGTATGGCTTTGGTTAAATAAAGCACAAGCAAGCCCAACCAACTAATTGGAGGACCTGGTAAAACAGGTAAAAAACTACCAATTATACCTGTTAACATTAGAATAAAACCAATTACTAAAAGCGCTATATCCATTCTTTAATTTACTTGTTTGACGAAGATAACAACAATTTGTTACAAATTTTTCACCTAAAATATTAGTTTAAACTAAAATATTAGTTATATTAGCATGAGAATATAAGATAAATAGTACTAAATTTATATTCACAATATTCTAGAATATACATAAAATAAAAGAGAATGAAGCAGTTAACTAAGGCGGAAGAAGAGATTATGCAGGTGTTATGGGAGTTAGAGAAAACGAGCGTAGCAGATGTAATAGAGAAGTTGCCAACACCAAAGCCAGCATACAATACAGTATCTACTATTGTACGCATTTTAGAAAATAAGGGGTTTGTAGGTCACGAAAAGTTGGGAAGAGGTTATTTGTATTTTCCGTTGATAAAAAAGGCAGATTATAGCAACCAGTCTATTAACAAATTAATGGAGGGTTATTTTCAAGGTTCATTTAAAAGTATGGTATCGTTTTTTATGAAGAAAAATGATATGAGTTTATCTGAATTGGAATCTATTTTAAAAGATATTAAAGAAGACGATAAAAAAGAATAGTTATGATACAGTATATAGTTTTAGTAATCACATTTCAGTTGTTGTTTTTGGCAATTTATGATTTGTTTTTAAAGAAAGAAACCTTTTTTCAGAGCAACAGAGTGTATTTAATAGGCACGTTTTTAGTGTCGTTATTTTTACCTTTTGTAAAGTTGCCAGTATTTAAAACTATAGTATCACAGCAATATGCAGCCATTGTTTTAGATGAAATTGTATTAACAGCAAATTCACCACAGGCAGCAGCAGAGGGTAGTTTTCCTTGGCTTAGAGTAGTGTTTGTAATTGGCGTAGTAGTAGCGTTTGCTTTGTTTGTTTATAAAATTTATAAGATTGTAAAATTGAAGCAAGCGGGAGAAAAGCAAAAATTTGCAGACTATATAAAAGTTACAATTCCTAAAAGTAATAATGCATTTTCATTTTACAATACTGTTTTTATGGGCGATGCGGTTACAAAAGAAAACGAAGAAGGCATTTTAGAGCACGAGTTAGTACATGTGAAGCAAAAACATACTTTAGATTTATTATTTTTTGAGGTAATGCGCATTGCCCTTTGGTTTAATCCAC
The DNA here is from genome assembly GCF_001999725.1 of Cellulophaga omnivescoria. Taxonomy (GTDB): domain Bacteria; phylum Bacteroidota; class Bacteroidia; order Flavobacteriales; family Flavobacteriaceae; genus Cellulophaga; species Cellulophaga omnivescoria. The sequence continues at coordinate 205,084 of NZ_MDDP01000002.1, read as the reverse complement.
TAGTATATATTTATCAAAACAGAATAGCAGAAGTACACGAGTTTATAGCCGATTCTAATGTTAAAAAAACGAGTAAAAAAGAACAATACGAGTTATTATTATCTCAAATTTTTGAGACAAAAAATATCTCATTCATCAACCATTTTTATAAATCATCATTAATTAAAAAACGAATAGTTATGTTACAAAAATCAAAATCTGGTAAAGTTTTAAAGCTAAAATATTTAGCATTGGTACCATTAGTTTCTGGTATGTTATTTTACACATCGTGCGAAACAGAAAACGACGCTAAAATTGATGCAGTAGAAGCAAAAAGTAGTGTTGATGAGGTAGAGGCATTAGATGAGGTTGTTATTGTAGGTTATGCTGCAGACCCAAGTACAATACAAACAAATTCTGATGTTAAGCTTATTAAGTATTCAAGCGATGAAGAAGCTGATAATTCTAGTGTTTTTGATGACGAAGAAGGTGATTTAGTGGCATTTTCAACAATAGGTACACCACCAGCTTTTCCTGGTAATGAAAATGCAGAAAATCCTAGAGAAAATTTTAATGAGTTGTTAAATAAGCACATTAGAAAAAACTTTAGATACCCAGATGAAGCTCAAGAAAAAGGCATACAAGGTAGGGTAAGTATTAGGTTTATTATAGAAGAGGATGGCTCTGTAAAAAACTTGCAAATGCGTGGTCCAGATAAACTTTTGGTAAATGAGGCTGCACGTATTATTAGCAGACTACCTAAGTTTTATCCAGGAATGGAAAATGGTAAGGCAGTTAAAGTTCCTTTTTCATTACCAATTACCTTTAGATTAAAGTAATAAAAATTTAAATAAGGATGATACAGTATATAGTTTTAGTGGTAACATTTCAGTTGTTGTTTTTGGCAATTTATGATTTGTTTTTAAAGAAAGAAACCTTTTTTCAGAGCAACAGAGTGTATTTAATAGGCACGTTTTTAGTGTCGTTATTTTTACCTTTTGTAAAGTTGCCAGTATTTAAAACTATAGTATCACAGCAATATGCAGCCATTGTTTTAGATGAAATTGTATTAACAGCAAATTCACCGCAGACTGCAGCAGAGAGCAGTTTTCCTTGGCTTAGAGTAGTGTTTGTAATTGGCGTAGTACTAGCGTTTGCTTTGTTTGTTTATAAAATTTATCAGATACTAAAACTGAATAAACTAGGAGAGAAGCAAAAATTTGCAGACTATATAAAGGTTACAATACCTGAAAGTAATAATGCATTTTCATTTTACAATACTGTTTTTATGGGCGATGCGGTTACAAAAGAAAACGAAGAAGGCATTTTAGAGCACGAGTTAGTGCATGTGAAACAAAAACACACACTAGATTTATTATTTTTTGAGGTAATGCGCATTACCCTTTGGTTTAATCCACTAGTATATATTTATCAAAACAGAATAGCAGAAGTACACGAGTTTATAGCCGACTCTAATGTTAAAAAAACGAGTAAAAAAGAACAATACGCGTTATTATTATCTCAAATTTTTGAGACAAAAAATATCTCATTCATCAACCATTTTTATAAATCATCATTAATTAAAAAACGAATAGTTATGTTACAAAAATCAAAATCGGGTAAAGTTTTAAAGCTAAAATATTTAGCATTGGTGCCATTAGTTGCAGGTATGTTATTTTACACATCATGCGAAACAGAAAACAATGCTGAAATAGATGCTGTAGAGGCAAAAAGTAGTGTAAAAGTTGAAGAATTAAAAGAAACAACAATAGTTGCTCTTGCAGATCCTGACAAATTAGCTTTAATTTCTGAACAAGAGATTATAGAGGATTCAAAAGATAAGTTTGATTATAGCAAATATAGCTCTAAGGATTTGGTGGCTTTTTCGGCTTTAGAAGTGAGTCCTACTTTTCCAGGAGACGAAAATGCTGAAAATGGAAAACAAAGTTTTGATAAAGCTATAAATAAACACATAAGAAGGTATTTTATGTATCCAGAAGATGCACAAAAAAGAAGTGTTCAAGGAAAAATAAACGTAGGGTTTGTAATACAGGAAAATGGTTCTATTACAAATTTGGAAGCCTTTGGAGATGATGAGTCTCTAAAAGCAGAGGCAGTAAGAATTATTAGTAAATTACCTAAAATGAATCCTGGTATAAAAGACGGTAAGCCAGTTAAAGTTCCATTTGTTGTTCCAATTACATTTAAACTACAGTAATAAATATAAAAAACGATGGTACAGTACGTAATAGAATGTCTTGCTTTTCAGTTAGTATTCCTTATTATTTATGATGTGTTTTTAAGAAGAGAAACCTTTTTTCAATGGAACAGATTGTATTTATTAGGTACGAGTGTGCTATCGTTTTTATTGCCGCTAATAGCTTTAGATATATTTAAAAGTAAGGTGCCAGATGCAGTTGCCGTTTACACACCATTTATGTTTTCTAATTACGATTTAGAAACAAATACAGCTCTTTTAAGTGATACCAATATAGCCCAAAAATTAACAATGCCTTGGTATAGTATTCTTTTTAGTATTGGAGTGGTAGTAGCACTTTTTTTATTTTTATTTAAAATACGCCAGCTGCATAAGTTACGTAAAAGAGGAGAAAAAATTGTTTATAAAGATTTTACAGAGGTTATTTTAAAAGAAAGTAATAGCGCTTTCTCGTTCTTTAAAACCATTTTTCTGGGCGATAAAATAAAAACAAAAGAGTACCCTAATATTATTGCGCACGAGCTAGTACATATTAGACAAAAACATACTTTAGATTTATTATTTTTTGAAGTAATGCGCATAGCTTTTTGGTTTAATCCACTAGTGTATATTTATCAAAGTAGAATAGCAGAAGTACACGAGTTTATTGCAGACGCAAAAGTGGCTAAGACCCATAGAAAAGAACAGTATGAGTTATTGTTATCTCAAGTTTTTCAAACAGAAAATATCTCATTTATAAATCACTTTTTTTCATCATCATTAATTAAAAAACGAATTAAAATGTTACAAAAAAATCAGTCTAAAAAAATATGGGCAAGCAAGTATTTGTTATTGTTGCCAACTATAGTATGTATTCTTTTTTATACATCCTCTAAAGGGCAAGAAAAAGATACAGATACAGAAAACGAAATTATAGAAGTAAAAGATACTCCAGTTAAACAGGTTGAAATAGCAGATGTGCCTTTTTCAGTTGTAGAAGATGTACCAGTATTTCCTGGTTGTGAAGATGCCACAGATAAAAGAGCTTGTTTTAATGAACAAATGACTAAACATATAAGAAAACACTTTACATACCCAAAAGACGCATCAGAAAAAGGAATAGAAGGTAGAGTTTCTTCACGCTTTGTAATTATGGAAGATGGCAAAATAGGTGAGTTGCAAACGCGTGGGCCGTCTGTAATACTAGAGGAAGAAGCAATTCGTATTATAAAATTATTACCAAATTTTAAACCAGGTAAGCAAAGAGGAAAAGCAGTAAGAGTTCCTTTTGTATTACCAATTACATTTAGGTTAACGCCAGAAAGTGATAAAGAAAAGTTAACTAAAGATGTAAAATCGGCCTTGTTACGTAAAGAACAAGAAGAAAAGGATAGGTTGTATAAAGATGCTAAAGAGGTTCCTTTTTCTGTAATAGATGAAGTTCCTGTTTTTCCGGGTTGTGAAAATGCTACAGATAAAAAAGCTTGTTTTAATGATAAAATAAATGAACATATTAGAAAACATTTTAGTTATCCAGAATCTGCACAAAAAGAAGGAGTACAAGGTAGAGTTTCTGTGCGTTTTGTTATGATGGAGGACGGTAGCATTGGTAAAATTCAGATGCGTGGTCCGGATGTTAGGTTAGAAGAAGTTGCGTTGAATATTATAAAAAAATTACCAAATGTTACGCCAGGGATGCATAATGGTAAGGCTGTAAAAGTTCCTTTTGTATTACCAATTACATTTAAGCTGCAGAAAAAAAATGACTAAATTTTTTTATGCAATACAATTAATTGTTCTGTTTTTAACTTTAAAAGCTGAGGCACAACCTTCGGCTTTTAAAATTGCAGACAGTTTATATAATACTGGTAACTATACTGCAGCTATTAACCAGTATGCTAAAATAAATAATACTAATGCAAATCTTCAAATTGCAAAAGCATATAATGCTATTGGTAATTATGACAAAGCTATTGCTCAATATAATGATGTTGTAACAAAAGACACAAGTTTATTGGTTGCTAGATTCAACTTAGGTAAGCTGTATTTAAAAACTAATAAGTTTAAACAAGCAAGTAGTCTTTTTGCTAAACTTGTAACTATATCTAAAACTAATCCAGAGTACAGTTATAATCTAGCTAGGTCTTACAATGCTATAGGGGAAGATAAGAAAAGTGTATTGTGGTATAAAAAAACACTTGATGTAGATAGTACCCACTTACGAGCATTACAGCGTTTAAGTATACATTATGTGGGTGAACATGAAAACCATTTTGCATTAAAATATGCAGATAAAGGATTAAGTTTTTTTGAGAACGATCCTGTGCTTATAAATGTAAAGGCATTAGCATTATTTCATATGGGTAGTTATAAATTGTCTATTAAATGTTATGAAAAACTACTAAGCCTAGGTAAAAAAGATCAAAAGGTGTACAACAGATTAGGCTACGCCTATAATAGTATAGGAAATTATGAGAAGTCTATAGAAAACTACAAACAACTACTAGAATACGATTTAGAAAACATAAAAGTTTTACGTATGATTAGTGAGGTGTATATGAAAGATAAAAAGTTAGATAGTGCAACGGTGTATATAAAAAAGGCAATACAAGCACATTCTTATAAATTAGATCAAGAGTATGAGGTTGCTGCTCGTATTGCTGTAAGTAAGCAAGATTATAAAACGGCAATAAATTACTATAATATGGCTTATACTGAAAATCCTACTAAAGTATTGTATTTGTATCAAGCCAGTATTTACGCAGACAAATATTATAAAGACCCTAAGCTAAAACTTAATTATTACACTAAGTTAAAGCAAAAATCAGAGTCTAAAGGTACTAATAGTCAGTATTTTGTAGTGTTTGCAGAAAAACGAATTTCAGAATTAAAGAGCGAGATTTTTGCGAAAGGCGAATAAATTTTAGCAGATAATTGTCAATTTCTTCAATCTAAGACAAATTTAAAATCACAATCTGCTTTTATTATTTTAGAATATTGTTTTTTATATGTACATTCATCTGTTAGAAAAAACAAAGTTCATTTTGAAAAAAGTTATCACCCTAAAGCACATAGCAAGAGAGTTAGAAGTGTCTATATCTACTGTTTCCAAGGCACTTAAAAATAGTGAAGAAATTAGCCGAGATACTAAAGAGCGTATACAGGCTTATGCTAAACTTTACAACTACAGACCTAACAATATTGCTATTAGTTTAAAAAACAAGCGAACCAAAAATATAGGTGTAATTATTCCAGACATTGTGCACCACTTTTTTACAACTGTGGTACGTGGTATAGAGAGTTATGCCAACTCTAAAGGGTATAATGTTATTGTGTGCTTGTCCGATGAGTCTTTTGATAAAGAAGTAATAAATATGGAAATGCTTGCCAATGGCAGTATAGACGGTTTTATAATGTCTTTGTCTGTAGGAACACAATTAAAAAACGATTACAATCACCTAAAAGAAATTACAGACCAAGGTATTCCTTTAGTGATGTTTGATAGGGTTACAGATGAAATTGAGTGCGATAAAGTAATTATTAACGATAGGGAAGGTGCTTATTTAGCAGTTAAAAAGTTAATAGCTAACGGACGCAAAAAAATAGCGCTAATTACCACAGATAATTATTTAAGCATTGGAAAACAACGTACAGATGGGTATTGTGATGCTTTACGTGACCACGGTCTTGAGGTAAATGAAAACCTAATTTTAAGTTTGCCTCAAATGAAAATGGATGAAAAGGCCATTAGTGATTTTTATGATAGAGAAGAGGTAGATGCAGTTTTATGTGTGCATGAGTTATTTGCTATGTATAGTATGCGTGTAGCACTTAAAAAAGGATTAAATGTACCGCAAGATATAGAGTTTATTGGGTTTACTGATGGAGATTTATCTAAATATGCTTATCCAAGTTTAACCGCAATAGCACAACACGGTGAGCAAATGGGTGAAATAGCTTCTAAAATGCTAATAGAAAAAATTGAAAGCGAAAAAGAAGAAGAAACATACGTAACAGAAGTGTTACAGTCTACATTGGTAGAACGCGAGTCTACTAAAAATTAAAAATAATACATATTTATAAAAGGACTAAAGTTTTGTTTTAGTCCTTTTTTTATGCAGTTTTTTTACAATTTTACTTTGTGTATTTTTACTGTAAATACTTGTTTGTATGACTAAAAAATTACTTGTTATTGGCCATAGAGGAGCAATGGGTCATGAGACCGAAAATACCATAGCATCTATAAAAAAAGCCTTAGAATTAAAGGTTGATATGATAGAGATTGATGTTTTTAAAATTAAAAGCGGAGAAATTATTGTGTTTCATGATGATGAAGTAAATAGGCTAACAAATGGTACAGGTAATGTTGAAGATTATACGTGGCAAAAACTACAAGAACTTACCCTTATTGGTAATCATAAAATACCACTATTAACTACAGTTTTAGATACTATTAATGCTAAAGTTCCTGTAAATATTGAGCTTAAAGGTGCAGGCACAGCAAAAGATGTAAACACAATACTAGAAGAATATATCAGTACTAAAAACTGGAAATTAGAGCAGTTTATTATCTCTAGCTTTAATTGGCAAGAGTTAACTATTATGCGTAACCTTAATAGCAAAATTGCTATTGGTGTGTTAACAGAAGAAGATCCGTTACAAGCAATACCTATGGCAAAACAACTGCAAGCAATAAGTATAAATCCAGATGAAAAAGATGTTACAGTAGCTGTTGTAACGGCAATAAAAGCAGAAGGTTTTAAACTGTATACGTACACTGTTAATGCACCAGAAAATATAATAAAAATGAAAAATTTACTTGTAGATGGTATATTTACAAATTATCCAGAACGTGTACACTAATGTTTGATGTTATTATAATTGGCGGAGGCGCTGCAGGTTTTTTTACAGCAATACAAATTGCAGAACAAAATAGTAGTTTAAAAGTTGCTATTTTAGAGCGTGGTAAAACAGTTTTAGCCAAAGTAAAAGTTTCTGGTGGTGGTAGATGTAATGTAACGCATGCCGAGTTTAATCCGGCAGACTTGGTACTTAATTACCCGCGTGGAGAAAAAGAGCTATTAGGACCTTTTCATAGTTTTTGCACAGGAGATACTATGGCCTTTTTTGAAGAAAGAGGTGTGCCATTAAAAATAGAAGAAGACGGTCGTATTTTTCCGCAAAGCGACTCATCGCAAAGTATTATAGACTGTTTTATTAATGAAACAGAACGTTTAGGCATTAAAGTAATGAAACTTTGTCCGGTTTCTAATATCGCCTATGAAGATAAAAACAAGCCAGAATTGGGCTTTTTAGTAACTACTCCTAAAAAAGAATTTAAAGCTAAAAAAGTAGTTGTAGCTACAGGTAGTAATCCTAAAATATGGAATTTACTAGAGGGTTTGGGACACAAAATTGTATCACCAGTACCATCGCTTTTTACATTTAATATAAAAGATAGTCGTATTACAGGCATTCCAGGTGTAAGTACCACAGCTAGGGTAACTGTTTATGAGTCTAAAAAAGGCAAAACAAAGGTGTCTAGCAAAATAAAAACTACGGTTAGTAAAAAACCATTGTTAGAGGCAGAAGGTCCATTGCTAATTACACATTGGGGAATGAGCGGACCTGCAATTTTAAAATTATCTGCTTGGGGAGCAACGCTATTGCACGCAAAAAATTACCAATTTGTAGTACAAGTAAATTGGTTGCCAGATATGGTTCCGGGTGCAGTTTTAGAGTATTTAAATTCGGTAAAAGAAACAGATCCTAAAAAAACAATTTTACGTACAAAAATATTAGATATTCCTAGGCGTTTGTGGGTAAACTTGGTTAAAGCAGCAGATATAGACGAAACTGTAAAATGGGCTACAGCTACCAAAATACAGTTGCAAAATTTAGTAGACCAATTAACCGAAAGTGAGTTTTCTGTAAATGGTAAAAGTACTTTTAAAGAGGAATTTGTAACCGCTGGCGGTATAGATTTAAAAGAGGTAAACTTTAAAACTTATGAGAGTAAAGTGGTTAAAAATTTATTTTTTGCAGGTGAAGTTATAAATGTAGATGCCATTACTGGCGGATTTAATTTTCAGAACGCGTGGACAGGTGGTTTTATAGCAGCACAAACAATAGCTAAATTATGATAACTTATATAGCGCTTTTAAGAGGTATAAACGTTAGCGGAAAAAATAAAATTTTAATGGCAGATTTAAAGCAAATGCTATTGCAATTAGGACTCTCTAATATTACAACCTACATACAAAGTGGTAATGTTGTTTTTACTTCTGATGAGGTTGATGCAACTGTTTTATCAGAAAAAATACATACCCAAATTTTAAACACTTTTAAGTTAGATGTTCCAGTTTTGGTGGTAGCCTCATCAACCTTACAAACAATTTTTAATAACAATCCGTTTTTGTCTGAAGAAGAAAAAGAAATTTACTTTGTATTGTTGGCAACTACGCCAAACGCAACGTTAGTATCAGAAATAAATAAAGGAACATATGCTACAGAAAAGTTTACAATTACAGACCATTGTGTGTATTTGCATTGCTTAAACGGTTTTGGTAAGGCAAAATGTAACAATAACTTTTTTGAGCGTAAACTAAAAGTGCAAGCCACAACTAGAAACTACAAAACAATAGCTAAGCTTATAGAAATAAGCAAAAATATAGAAGCTTAAATTATATTTTTATATTGCTATATAACCCAAATCTACTGGGAATTTTCTTTTTATATTTGCTAAAATTTTAAAATATGACCCAAGAGGAGTTTGTGCCTAAAGCGTATACAAATACAGTTTTAGAAGGTACGGTAAAATGGAAATCGCCCAGTAATATTGCTTTGGTAAAATATTGGGGTAAAAAAGATAATCAAATTCCTGCAAACCCATCTATTAGTTTTACGTTAGATGCCTGCGCTACAACAACCTCTGTTACGTATAAAAAGTTAGATAGTAAGGCAGATAATTTTTCATTCGATTTATTTTTTGAAGGAAAACCTAAAGAAGATTTTAAACCAAAAATTGAAACTTTTTTAACTAGAATTGAAGCTTATCTTCCGTTTTTAAAGGAGTATCATTTTAAGATAGAAACATCAAACTCTTTTCCGCACAGTAGTGGTATAGCGTCATCTGCAAGTGGTATGTCTGCTTTGGCATTGTGTTTAATGAGTGTAGAGAAAGAATTAAATCCATCTATAACAACCGCATTTTTTAATAACAAAGCATCATTTTTAGCACGTTTGGGCTCTGGTAGTGCTTGCCGTAGTATAGAGGGTCCGTTGGTACAATGGGGAAACCACGCAAATACAGAAGGCAGTACAGATTTGTTTGGTATAAAATACCCAAACGAGGTACACTCGGTTTTTAAAAATTACCATGATACTATTTTGTTAGTAGACAAAGGTCAAAAACAAGTAAGCAGTACAGTTGGTCATAATTTAATGCACAACCACCCATTTGCTAAAGAACGTTTTGCACAAGCGCATACAAATTTAGATGATTTGCAAACAGTTTTTAAAGAGGGTAATTTAAAAAGATTTGTAGAAATTGTAGAGAGTGAGGCATTAACGCTGCACGCTATGATGATGACAAGTATGCCGTATTTTATTTTGATGAAACCCAATACTTTGCAGATTATCAATAAGATATGGGAATTTAGGGCAATAAATAAGTCAAATATTTGTTTTACCTTAGATGCTGGCGCCAATGTACACGTTTTGTATCCAGAGAGCGAGAAAGAACAAGTATACCAGTTTATTAAAGATGAGCTTGTTGCATATTGCGAAAACGAGCAGTATCTTTGTGATAGAATTGGTTTAGGCGCTAAACAATTGTAAATTAGTAATAAGATATTTTAAAATGAAAGGACCTTTATTTTACTCAAAAATTTTACTGTTTGGAGAGTACGGAATCATAAAAGATTCTAAAGGACTTTCTATACCTTATAATTTTTTTAAAGGAGCATTAAAATCTTCTGATGAGTTGTCTGAAGAGGCAAAAAAATCTAACGAGAGTTTACAACGTTTTGCTCTTTATTTAGAAAAAGTATCTGCAGAAGATGAGAGTTTTTCTTTTGATATTGAAGCTTTAAAAGCAGACGTAGAGCAAGGTATGTATTTTGATAGCTCTATACCACAAGGGTACGGGGTTGGTAGTAGTGGCGCGCTTGTTGCTGCTGTTTATCATAAATACGCGCACAATAAAATTACAGTTCTAGAGAATTTAACTAAAGATAAATTACTTACACTTAAAGGGATTTTTGGTAAAATGGAATCTTTTTTTCACGGTAAATCTTCTGGTTTAGATCCTTTAAATAGTTACTTAAGTTTACCAATTTTAATTAACTCCAAAGATAATATAGAGTCTACAAGCATACCGTCTCAAAACAACCAAGGTACAGGAGCAGTGTTTTTGTTAGATAGTGGTATAATTGGTGAAACTGCACCAATGGTACAAATATTTATGGAGCGTATGAAAGAAGATGGTTTTAGGCATATGCTTAAAGACCAGTTTATAAAACATACAGATGCTTGTGTAGAGGATTTTATTAGTGGTAACGTAAAATCTTTGTTTGGTAACATAAAGCAACTATCTCATGTTGTGTTAGATCATTTTAAACCAATGATTCCGTCTCAGTTTCATAAACTTTGGAAACACGGTATAGATACTAATAAATACTACCTAAAACTTTGTGGTTCTGGCGGTGGTGGTTATATTTTAGGTTTTACAGAAGATATAGATGGCGCACGTAAAGAACTTAAAGACTACAACCTAGAAGTGGTATACAACTTCTAAAAAAACATATATTTATTTTATGCTTAACAGAAAGAACAAACTTATAGTTTTAAAGTTCTTAAGTCTGTTTTCTGTGGTTAGAGGTTACAATATTTTGGTAATTGCTCTGGCTCAATATTTGGCATCAATTTATATATTGGCACCAAACTTACCATTGCGTAAAGTAGTTTTTGATCTTAATTTATTCATAATAGTGCTTGTCTCAGCAATGGTTATAGCATCGGGCTACATTATAAATAATTTTTACGATTCAGAGAAAGACCTTATTAACAAACCTAAAAAAACAATGTTAGACAGGTTGGTAAGTCAGCGTACCAAATTAACAACTTACTTTGTACTTAACTTTTTGGCTGTTTTTTTTGCTAGTTATGTGTCATTTAAAGCAGTACTTTTTTTCTCGTCTTACATTTTCGGAATTTGGTTTTATTCGCATAAATTAAAGAAAGTACCTTTTTTAGGTAATTTTGTTTCTGCAACATTGGCAATAACACCATTTTTTGTGGTTTTTGTGTATTATAAAAATTTTGAACCAGTAATTTTTGTACACGCAATTTTCTTGTTTTTACTCATTTTAGCACGTGAAATGATAAAAGATTTAGAAAACATAGCAGGAGATTTAGCCCAAAATTACAAAACTGTACCTGTACTTTACGGCGCAAAAACATCTAAAATTGCAATTACTATTCTTATAGCATCTAGTCTTGTACCATCATTATTGCTTATTTATAATTTTGATGTTGGCCATATGCACTACTACTTTAAATTGGCGGTTTTACTATTAATTATTTTTTTAATATTTCTGTGGAAATCAGACACCAAAAAGCAATACAATACATTACATAATATCTTAAAGTTTGTAATTATAAGCGGTGTTTTTAGTATTTTGTTGGTCGATATAAATCTCGTCCTAAACAGAATTTTATAATGAACAACATTTTAAAAGTTGGTTTGGCTCAAATTTCTCCGGTTTGGCTAGACAAAGAAGCTACATTAAAAAAAATTGAACATACAATTGTTGCAGCCGCAGAACAAAAAACAGAACTTTTAGTTTTTGGAGAAGCATTGTTACCTGGTTATCCTTTTTGGTTGGCGCACACCAATGGTGCTTCATGGGATTTAAAAGTAAATAAAGAAATACACGCACATTACGTCCGTAATTCTATACAAGTAGAGGCAGGAGAGTTAAACAACATATGTGCATTAGCTAAAACTCATAAAATGGCTATTTATTTGGGTATTATGGAACGTGCTAAAGACAGAGGCGGACACAGTATTTATTGTTCTTTAGTATACATAAATGAAAAAGGTGAAATAAAATCTGTACACAGAAAATTACAACCCACGTATGATGAGCGCTTAACTTGGGCACCAGGAGATGGTAATGGTTTGCAAGTACACCCTTTAAAAGATTTTACAGTAGGCGGCTTAAATTGCTGGGAAAATTGGATGCCTTTACCAAGAGCAGCATTGTATGGTTTAGGAGAGAATTTGCACATAGCAGTTTGGCCAGGTAGTGATTATAATACCAAAGATATTACAAGGTTTATAGCACGTGAATCTCGTAGTTTTGTTATTTCTGTATCATCTTTAATGAGAAAAGAAGATTTTCCTAAAAGTACACCACATTTAAGTAAGATTTTAGAAAATGCTCCAGATGTTTTAGCTAATGGAGGCTCTTGTATTGCAGGTCCAGATGGCGAGTGGGTAGTAGCACCTATTTTACACAAAGAAGGAGTAATATGCCAAAAAATAGACTTTAATAGAGTGTATGAAGAACGACAAAACTTTGATCCTGTTGGGCATTACTCAAGACCAGATGTTACTAATTTACAAGTAAATAGAGAACGACAAAGCACTGTTACGTTTAAAGATTAATTTTTCAGTTTAAATATTTGGTTAACAACACAAGCAAGATGCTTGCGCTAGCGGGGACTACTAATAAAGTTAGTGGAAAAAACAGAGTTTTTAGAAATGATAGAGTTTAGTGATGATGCGTTGTTTAAATTTATAAAAGTAGAATAATAGCTATGTATAAGTTTGTGAAAAAAGAAGAAAAAATCACAGGTATAAAGTGTATTGATAATAATAGTTATTTTACAAAAAAAAATAATTTAGTATGTGATAATGAAAATATAATAAAAGGTGTAGAGGGTTTTTCTTTTTGGCTTTTAGATAAAGGTATTTATTTTCATAATAATGAAGGGGAGGAGTTTTTAAAAAGAGATAATAAAAATTATAAGATTACATACCCTTTTTTTGTTAAATCAAACCTTGATTATAAAGTTTTTTGTGCGGTTAATTATAGAAGAGAAAATAGGAAATGGATGTGGTCTTTAGGGCTTTTTGATTTAACTTCTTTAAGTTTAATAAAAGAATTCCCTTTTGAAAATTATACTGTAGAATCTGTAGTAGATAATAATAGCATAGGTTATTTTGAAAAAAATAAAATATCGGCTTTTAACATTGATAATTGTAAAATTAATTGGGAATTAGATTTAGCTACTATTTTTAATAGTAGGCTTATACATTTTATAGGCGTCTATGAAAATCAGTTATTAATAGCTTGTAGAAATCATTTATTATTATCAGTAGATATTAATACAGGTGAGATACTTCATAAATGGCAAGAATTAGTTGGTTTTGAGGTAGGTTCTCTATATAAAGATGTATTACCAGACCCAACAAACTTTGTATTAGATAAACAAGATTCTAAATTAATAGGTGTTTTTGATACCTACTATTTTGAAATTGATTTGAATACAAAAGAAATCAGTTATTATCAATTAAAAGAAGAGTTGTCTAAATATAATATCAGGTCATTTCGTTCTTTTAATGATAATCCTTTTACATCAGAGTATCTTTTTTTAACAGCACATACTTTTTTAAAGGAAGTTCCAAATGTTAATTTCAGTTCAGTACTTTCTTTAAATAAGAAAACAAAAAAAGTAGATTGGGTTCATACTTTTAAAGATGTAGGTCTTGGTACAAACGTTCCCCAGATTACAGATACACACTTGTATATACTAGATTTAGAAGGAACTCTCCACATTTTTGAAAAAGAAGTAGAAAAAGAATCAATATAGCAACAAAACATAACCCTACTAGAGCGAGCGTCACGCTAGTGCCGTAAAGAGTAAGCAGAGCTACAAAACAATATAAAAGTAATAACCAATAGAATTATGTAGTACAAAAGTTATTCAACAAAAAATAGATTATATACGCAACAACCCTGTAGAATCTGGTTTTGTAACTAGTCCTGTAGATTGGGAATATAGTAGCGCTAGAAATTACCAAGATGACCAAACCATTTTAAATATTGATATATGATTATTAGTAAAACTTTTAGTTTGTTTAACGGCACAAGCAAGATGCTTGCGCTAGCGGGGGAATTATATAGAAGATGCTTGGAAAGCATATTATCCTCAAATCTTTTTTGAAAGAAAGCTCTTTGAAGATATGATGGGCAATTACAGGTATTTAAAAACTTCTGGATGGGGACATACAGATGAAATTGCAAGTAATTTTAAAGCCATTGATTTTTATAAAAATGGAACTTCTTCTGGTAATAATATTTTTACAGAGACCGTAGTTTCTATGAAAACTACAACAATTACAGATGTAAATAAATGGTTAGAATCTAATGCAATAAAGAATAACTTAGATAATCTTATTGCAGGTAAAGGGGCTAATAATGGTATTACTTGGAATGGTAAAACAATTATTTATAATAAAGTAGAAGTTCATATTTATATGCCAAAAGAAAAATTTAAAGATGCCATTAAAAATGAATGGTAAAACACTTTAAAGGTGGAAAGACCAACAATAGATTTTAAGATTAATGCTTTAGAAGAATTTATCCCATAATGAAAATATCAGACCCTTGGATATCCAAAGAGAAATTTAAGAATATTTCTAAAATAAAAGAGAAAATATCTTACGATGCTTATATCGAATTTATAGATACTCATCAAGACTATTTTACTTGGGAAGAAGAAACTGAACAAGGTAAAAATACTTTAAAGAATTTAGATGAAATACCAAAGGCCTTTAGAGATGGTATATTGAAGAGTCATAGTAAACAAAAAGCTAATGCTGAATTTAATTTAAAAAAGAGGTATTATGAAGTTGTTGTTCAATTCAATGAAGAACTTGGAGTGATTAGAACTACTTTTCAAAAAAAAATTAAGAAGCATCATTTAGAATTGTTATTAGAGATGGCAAATTATTTAGATGCTTTGCTTCTTGTTGATGGCACAAAGATTATAAATAAAGAAACTTTGAAAAATGAAATTTCTTAAATTCATAAAAAATATATTTCTTACTCTTAACCTCCAGCTAGCCCTGCTAGCGCGAGCGTCACGCTCGTGCCATAAAGAGTAAGCAGAGCTACAAAACAATATAAAAGTAATAACCAATAGAATTATGGAGTACAAAAGTTATTCAACAAAAAATAGATTATATACACAACAACCCTGTAGAATCTGGTTTTGTAACTAGTTCCGTAGATTGGGAATATAGTAGCGCTAGAAATTACCAAGATGACCAAACCATTTTAAATATTGATATATGATTATTAGTAAAACTTTTAGTTGGTTTAACAGCACAAGCAAGATGCTTGCGCTAGCGGGAGACTAACTAAGACACAGATTTTTAATAATATGAATGACGAATTAAAGGAATTTTTAAGTATTCGAAGAATTTCTGATTTAACAGATTCTAAAATCGATGAAATATTAAATTCAATTATAAAAACTGAATAATGAAATTTAATACAATAGACAAAAAGAAAAACGTTAGAGGATACGCTTTAAAAGAAAATGAAGTTTGGTGGAATTCAGATTTTGAAGTATTTAATAATAAGGGTATATCAGTTATAAAATCGAATATTCATTTACAGAAAATAAATTCAGACAACAATTCTCTATTTATTTCTGATATAGAGGGCAGTTCTTTTTTAATAGATAAAAATGTACTTTTTTTAAAAGATGTATTTATTCTAAAAAAAATATGTAAAAATGAGTTATTAGTAGAACATTTAAATAGAGTTGGTACAGAAATATTAGACATTAAGAATAATAAATTTAAGAAAATTATTAATGAAAGATTATTTGGATTCTTAATTAAGAAAAACACTCTTTTTTATAAAAAAGATAAAATTCAAATTAATTCAATTTCTATTCTAAAAGCCAAACTTAAATGGCAATATAATCTAGAAGATTTAGCCCAATATCAAGACAGAAACGGTAAGATGCAAAATTATGAAGTTGATAAATTTATAGGTGTTTGGAAAGACTCTTTGCTAGTAGCTTGTTCAGGTCAAATGATTCTTGACATTAATATTCAAACAGGTGAACTAAATAGAAAATGGCAAGTATTGCCTGGTTACGGAAGTTCTGCTTTCCAAGGGCGTTTGCAACATAAACTACCTTCTACTGATGGTTTTCAGCTAGATATTTCTAAATCGTATCTATACCATTTAGCAGGTGCTTATTTAGTAACAATAGATTTAGTTACTGGCAAAGCAGATTATCAGTCATTAAAAAATACTTTAGAAGAGCACGTCTTTTCTGGCTTTAGGAGGAGTACTGGCTATGCAGAAGGTGAAACTCACATTTATACTATAGCAGAAATGAACCGTTTAGAGTTAGGTTTAGACTATATACCGCAATGTATTGTTGCTTTTAATAAAAAAACACTAAAAATAGATTGGCATTATAGGTTTGAAGGAGATTGGGTAAAAACTGATATTCCTCAACTAGCCAATAATAAACTATATCAACTTAGCGGAGATAACACATTGTATATTTTTGAAAAAGAAGAATAAATCAGCTTAACTAAAGTGTAGTAGGAGCGTTGTAAATTCAGTAAAATAAAATTGTATTCCAACTCAGATGTTACTAATTTACAAGTAAATAGAGAACAACAAAGCACTGTTACGTTTAAAGATTAATTAGTTAAACTATTATATAGTTATTCAAATTCCTTTGCTACCTTTGCAAAAAATATAATACAATGGGTAGATCTGACTATAATAAGGACAGAAAATCTTCAGGAAAGGATAATGGAGGAACAAGAAAGAGGAATTTTACTGGTTCAGGTAAACCAAAAAGTACTCAAAAACCTTCAGATCCTAATTCTATAAGGTTAAATAAATATGTAGCTAATTCTGGAGTATGTTCTAGAAGAGAAGCAGATGTTTTTATTGCTGCTGGTAGTGTTACCGTAAATGGTAAAGTAGTATCAGAAATGGGGTATAAAGTTAAGCTTGATGATGTTGTTAAGTTTGATGGTAGACACCTTAATCCGGAAAAAAGAGAATACGTTTTACTAAATAAGCCAAAAGATTTTAGCACAACCGTTAGAAATGAACACGGTAAAAGAAATGTTGCAGGTTTAATTTCTAGCGCTTCTAAAGCTACTTTATTACCGGTAGATAAAATGACTAAAGCATCTACAGGTTTATTGTTGTTTACTAACGACAAAGAACTTACAAGACGCTTGGTAAGTCCTAAAAACGGTTTGCGTAAAATTTACCATGTAGAATTATCTAGACCATTAAGTGCTGCAGATTTAAAAAAGATTCAAGACGGTATTGCTATTGATGAAAAAGTAGTAAACGTACACGATATTAGTTATGTAGATAATGCTCCTAAAAACCAAGTTGGTATAGAACTTTTTAGTAGTAGAAGTAATATTGTAACTAAAATTTTTGAACACTTAGACTATGAAGTTGTAAAGTTAGATAGGGTTGTTTACGGAGGTTTAACTAAAAAAGATTTACCACGTGGACACTGGCGTTACTTAACAAAACAAGAAGTTGTTAACCTAGGTATGGTTAATTAATATAAAAGCTGTGTTTTTAACACAGCTTTTTTTTATTCCTAGTTTTTTATAAGCTGATATTTTTAAATAAAATTAAAACCCCTAATATTTTGATGTTAGGGGTTTTATCTTTTTTTTGGGGAAAAAGGATTAAAATTTTAATCAATTAATTTATCTCTAATTTCTTGCAAGCATAAATTACCTAAACTGCCTTGGTGTGTGTGTTTAATATCTTTTTTAGGGGCAAAAGTACCTTCATTAATTTCTTTGCCCATTTTTTTATAAGCATCTCTAAATGGTATTCCGCTTAAAACCAACTCGTTTAACGTGTCTACACTAAATAAATAATCGTATTTAGGGTCTTCTAAAATGGCTTCATTTACACGTACTTCTTTTAAGCTAAAAGTCAGTATTTCTAAACAAGCTTTAATGTCTTGTATTGCAGGTATAATAACCTCTTTTACCAATTGTAAATCTCTGTGGTAGCCACTAGGTAAGTTGTTTGTTATTAAAATTAACTGGTTAGGTATAGCTTGTAATTTATTGCATTTACCACGTATAAGCTCAAACACATCTGGGTTTTTCTTATGCGGCATAATGCTAGAACCCGTTGTAAGTTCATCCGGAAAAGAAATAAAATTAAAATTCTGACTCATATACAAACAAATATCCATTGCCATTTTAGATAAGGTAGCAGCAACGTTACTAATACCAAAGGCAGCAGCTTTTTCTACTTTACCACGGCCCATTTGCGCAGCTACAACATTGTATTTTTGAGTAGCAAAGCCCATTTCTTTTGTAGTAAAATCTCTGTCTATAGGAAAAGAACTGCCGTAACCAGCAGCACTACCAAGCGGATTTTGATCTGCTATTTTGTAGGCGGCATCAACAAAATACAAATCATCTATTAAGCTTTCTGCATAGGCAGAAAACCAAAGTCCAAATGAAGAGGGCATAGCAATTTGCAAATGTGTATAACCAGGCAATAACACATTTTTATATTTATTAGCAAGATTTAAAAGTAGGTTAAATAAAACTTTAACTTCGCTCTTAATTTCTTGTAATTCATCTTTTAAATACAAATGCATAGCCACTAAAACCTGATCATTTCTAGAACGTGCTGTGTGTATTTTTTTTCCGGTGTCACCTAATTTTTCGGTTAATACAAACTCTATTTTAGAGTGCATATCCTCAAAAGAATCTTCAATAACAAAAGAGCCTTCTTCTATGGTTTTTGCAATAGCACTAAGCTCTTTAACCAAATTCTCTGCTTCTTGCGCTGTAATAAGTCCTATTTTGCCAAGCATTTTTGCGTGTGCTTTAGACGCAATAACATCGTACTTAGCAAGTAGTAAGTCTAACTCCCTGTCATTACCAACTGTAAAATGATCTATTTTTTTATCGGTACTAAATCCTTTGTCCCAAAGTTTCATAATCTTTTTGTTTTTTTAGGTGCTTACTTATTGCAGAAACCCATTTAATATTTTAATGTATAAATCTATACCTTCTTCAATCTCATTCACATAAATAAACTCATCTGCAGAATGTGACCTTGTACTGTCTCCTGGTCCTAATTTTAAAGACTGACACGTAAGTGCCGCTTGGTCTGATAGTGTTGGAGAACCATACGTTTTTCTCCCTAAAGCAATACCAGCTTGTACTAGAGGATGACTTATGTCTATAGCTGAAGAATTTAACTTTAAACCACGAGGAGTAAGCTTGCAAGGAGCTTCTTTTTGTAACATTTCTGCAACCTCTTTATTGGTATATTTATCATTTACCCTAACATCTATTACTAAGTCTACTTTTGCGGGTACAACATTGTGTTGTTTGCCAGCATTAATTTGGGTAACGGTAAGTTTTACTTCGCCTAAAACATCAGAGACTTTAGAAAAAGAATAGTTTTTAAACCACTCTAACACTTTTATAGTGTTGTAAATAGAATTGTCATTATTTGGGTGCGCTGCATGAGATGGTGTTCCTTTAACTTCGGCATCAAAAACAATAAGTCCTTTTTCTGCAATAGCCAACTGCATTAATGTAGGTTCACCAACAATAGCAACATCAATTTGTGGTAACTTAGGTAGTAAACCTCTTAAGCTATTTGGTCCGGCAGATTCTTCTTCCATAGAAGCTACCATAAGTATATTATGCTTTAGGTTTTCGGCATTGTAAAAATGAGAAAATGTAGCCAATAAAGAGACTAAGCAACCACCAGCATCATTGCTTCCTAAACCATACAATTTACCGTCTTCTATATGCGGATTAAATGGGTCTTTAGTGTAAGCAGAATTTGGTTTTACAGTGTCATGATGCGAGTTTAAAAGCAAGGTTGGTTTGCTAGCATCCCAATGCTTGTTTTTAGCATAAACATTATTATTATCTCTAGTAAACGGAATATTAAAACTTGTAAACCAGTTTTCAATTGCATCTGCAGTTTTATCCTCTTCAGATGAAAATGATTGTATAGCTATTAATTCTTTTAATAAATCTATAGCTTTTTCTGTAAGCTGTTTTTGTTCCATTTTTATAGTGTTATTGTGGTGTAAAGTGTTTCATTTTTATCTAACATAGAAACATCTCCTATGCAAACCGTAGTTACTTTTTTCTGTAAAGCATTAAAGCAGTTTTCAAGTTTGGGTAACATACCATCTGCAATTACCTTACTATCTAAAAGTTCTTTATAGGTTTCTGTATTTATTTTTTTTACTACAGAATTTTCATTTGTTATGTCTAATAAAACACCTTTTTTCTCAAAGCAATAATACAATGTAGTGTCATACAAACTACTCATAGCAATAGCAATTTCAGAGGCAATGGTATCTGCATTGGTGTTTAGTAATTGCCCGAATTTATTATGTGTAAGTGCACAAAAAACAGGCGTCCAGTTGTTTTGTAGCATAGCATGTATAGTATTACTGTTAACAGCTACAATATCGCCAGCAAAGCCATAATCTATGTCTTTTACTGGTCTTTTTACTGCTTGTATAACATTAGCATCTGCACCGCTTAAACCAATAGCGTTACAGTTTAGTGACTGCAATTCTACAACAATATTTTTGTTGGCTAACCCACCGTAAACCATAGTAATTAGTTCTAAACTTTGTGCGTCTGTAATACGCCTTCCGTTTATAAGTGTAGATTCAATTCCCAGTTTTTTTCCAAGTTCGGTAGCTAATTTTCCGCCACCGTGAACTAATATTTTTAGACCTTCAATTTTAGAAAAAGCAATTAAAAACTTACTCAGTTCTTTTTTGTTTTCTATTACGTTACCGCCAATTTTTACAATGGATAATTTTTGTGCCATAGTTATTGGTTTTCTAATATTTTTTTTAATGCTATTTGTGCAGCAAAAGTTCTGTTGTTGGCTTGTTCTATTACTAAAGATTGGTTGCTGTCTAAAACAGCATCTTCTACAATTACATTTCTACGTACAGGTAAGCAGTGCATAAATTTAGCTGCTCCTAATTTTTTTAAAGTAATTGTCCAGTTTTTATCTTGATTTAAAACCTCACCATAATTTTGGTAACTACTCCAGTTTTTAACGTAAACAAAATCGGCATTTTCTAAAGCCTTTTCTTGGTCATATTCTATAGTAGCACCTTTTGTAATATTAGTATTTAACTCGTACCCTTTTGGGTGTGTAATTACAAAGTCAGCATCTTGTAAATGCATCATTTCTATAAAAGAATTTGCCACCGCATGTGGTAAAGCCTTAGGATGTGGAGCCCAAGAAAGTACAACTTTAGGTTTAGGTTTTGTGTTGTTTTCTGCCAAAGTAATAGCATCTGCCAATGCTTGTAACGGATGTCCAACAGAGCTTTCCATATTTAAAATAGGAACAGTAGCGTGTTTTATAAAGCCGTTAATAACCAACTCTGCCTCGTCTTCTTCTTTATCTTGTAAATTGGCAAAGGCTCTAATGCCAATAACATCGCAGTACTGAGAAACTACTTGTGCAGCCTCTTTTACGTGTTCAGATTTGCCTTGGTCCATAACAGTGCCATCTGTAAATTCAAGTGTCCAGCCCTCTGCACCAAAATTCATAACAATAACCTCCATACCCAAGTTTTGGGCAGCTTTTTGTGTGCTAAGCCGTGTTCTTAAGCTGTTATTAAAAAACAATAAAACAATGGTTTTATTTTCCCCTAAGTATTTATATTTCTTAGGGTTTTTCTTCAATTCTATGGCTTCATCAACCCAATTGGGAAGCGAATTTATATCTGTTATGGAAATGTAATTCTTCATTATAATTCTTTTAATTCGGCTTGTAAAGCATCAAAAAACACATCTATTAAAGCTGTGGTTATGTTTAGCGCAGGCAGAATACGCAATAAGGTTTTATCCTTAGCTCCGCCAGTAAATACAAACTGGTTGTATATCATTTTTTTTCTAAGATCACCAACTTCAAAATCAAATTGAAGTCCTAGCATTAATCCGCGACCTTTTACTTTTTTTATTTGTGGTACGCTAGTGGCCTTTTGCAAAAAGTAAGCATTCATTTTAGCAGCATTACGTAGTAAATCTTCTTGCTCTATAACTTCTAAAACAGCTAAACAAGCAGCACAAGCTAAATGGTTGCCACCAAAAGTAGTACCTAATAAACCGTAAGAGGCTTTTATTTTTTCTTGAATTAGAACACCGCCCACAGGAAAACCATTACCCATTCCTTTGGCAATTGTTACAATATCTGGTTTTATATTATGATGCTGATAAGCAAAAAACTCGCCAGTTCTTCCGTAGCCAGACTGTACTTCATCTGCAATTAAAACCACATTGTGCTTTTTGCATAAAGCTTCTATTTTTTGGTAAAACTCTGTAGTAGGTTCATCTAAACCACCAACGCCTTGTACTGCCTCTAAAATAACAGCACAAACATCATCTTTTTCAATTTCAGTAGTAAAAGATTCAATATCATTAAATGCTAAAAAAGTTACTTTTTGTTGTTTATTTATTGGCGCATTTATGGCGGCATTATCTGTAGCTGCAACAGCAGCAGATGTTCTGCCATGAAACCCGTTATTAAAAGCAATAACTCTAGATTTGTTGGTGTAGAATGATGCTAATTTCAGTGCATTTTCATTGGCTTCTGCGCCAGAATTACACAAAAATAAATTGTAATCTTGACAATTAGATAACTCTACAAGTTTTTCTGCCAACTCACCTTGTAGAGGGTTTTGCACTGCGTTGCTATAAAAGGCAATTTTATCTAATTGCTCTTTAATTCTGCGTACGTAATGCGGGTGCGAATGTCCTATAGAAATTACTGCATGGCCACCATAAAAATCTAAATATTCTTGACCTTTATCATCTATTACCTGGCTGCCTTTTGCAGAAACCGGAGTGACATTATACAAAGGGTATACATCAAATAAATTCATCCTTAATTTTTTACTTTAAACTCACTTATTTTATCAAACGAAGCTACAATTCCTCTAATTAAAGAAGAGCTTAATCCTTGGTGCTCCATCTCGTTTAAACCTTTAATGGTACAGCCCATAGGTGTTGTTACACGGTCTATTTCTTGCTCTGGGTGGTTGCCAGATTCTATTAATAAACTAGCAGCACCGTTACAGGTATACATTGCTAGTTCTTGTGCTTCTTTAGCATCAAAACCTAGTTGTATAGCTCCTTGTGTAGTAGCACGTATTAGTCGCATCCAAAAAGCAATTCCGCTTGCACAAATTACTGTTGCCGCTTGCATTTGACTTTCAGGAATTTCTAAAGAGTGTCCCATTCTGTTAAAAATGGCTTTGGCTAATTCTATTCGTTTTTTACCCATTTCATTGCTACAAACGCAGGTCATAGACTGTCCTACAGAAATAGCTGTGTTAGGCATACTTCTAATAATATAGGTGTCTTTACCAAGGATAGCTTCAATTTTTTTAATACTAAAACCAGTTATGGTAGATATTACAATGTGTTTTTCTGTAAGCAAATCTTTAACATCATTTAAAATAGCTTCAAAATGATTAGGCTGTACAGCAAAAATTAAGACATCAGAATTTTTTACAGCCTCTCTATTGTCTGCAGTAACAGTTACGTTGCCATAAGTTTTATACTCTTCAATACTTTCTGTACTTCTTTTTGTTAAGTACATTGTAGTTGCACCGTTAGAATTTAAAATACCTTTTGCAATAGATAATCCTAAATTTCCGGCACCTATAATAGCTAGTTTCATAGTTGGTTTTTTTATTTTTTAGATTGATGTTAAAATGCGGTTGCTTTTAGTTTTAAACCTTCATCTTCATTAAAACCGTACATTAAATTCATATTCTGTACCGCTTGCCCAGATGCACCTTTTAGTAAATTATCTATGGCAGATGTAACTAGTAAATTGCCGTTATGTAAGTGCAAGTGCAAATGGCATTGGTTGGTGTTTACTACTTGTTTTAAATGAATTTCTGAGTCTGATACATTTGTAAATTTCGCATCTGCATAAAAATTAGTGTACAGCTCATAAGCATCTTCTAAACTCCCTTTATATTTTGTGTAAGCAGTAGCAAAAATACCTCTGGCAAAGTTTCCTCTTTGCGGAAGAAACAGTAACTCTCCAATTTCATTTTTAAAAGACTGTAAACTTTCACCTATTTCACCTAAATGTTGGTGTGTAAAAGGTTTGTACCAT
Source organism: Cellulophaga omnivescoria (assembly GCF_001999725.1). Lineage (GTDB taxonomy): Bacteria > Bacteroidota > Bacteroidia > Flavobacteriales > Flavobacteriaceae > Cellulophaga > Cellulophaga omnivescoria. Next base: position 180,661 of record NZ_MDDP01000002.1, on the reverse strand, counting down.
GATACATTGTTGTTACGCCAGCTAAAATGGGTAGAGTCACTTGGTTTTACGCCAGCGCCAGTACTACCAGTTACAGCATTTATATGCACATCATTATGTAAAATATTTGCTTTTGCCAATGGTAGTAATGCAAGCTGAATTGCTGTAGCAAAGCAACCCGGATTTGCAATGTAATTTGCTGTTTTTATTTTTTCTTTATTGGTTTCTGGTAAGCCGTAAATAAATTCTTTTCCGTTTAAAATAGCATCATTTTGCAGCCTAAAATCATTACTTAAATCTATAATTTTAGTGTTACTTGAAAATGAATTTTCTGTTAAGAAAGTGGTAGAGTTACCGTGACCAAGGCACAAAAAAACAAGATCTACATTTAAATTTACTGTACCCGTAAATTTAAGATCTGTTTGTCCTAATAAATCAGGATGTGCAGTTGCAATGCTTTTACCTGCTCTAGTTGTACTGTAAATAAAATTAATATTTGCTTTAGGGTGATTTAAAAGTAACCTTATTAACTCCCCACCTGTATACCCAGAACCACCAATAATACCTATGTTAATCATCCTATTTTAATTTTTATTTACGTGATTGTATATTTTACCTGAGTTAGATAAAATTTTAATAAATCCTTTAGCATCGTCAGCTGTCCATCCTTTATTCATTTCACCGTAACTACCAAAAGAAGCGTTCATAAGGTCGTGTTTGGAGGCAATACCATTAAGCTCAAACCTGTACGGGTGTAGTGTAACAAATACATCTCCAGAAACATTTTTTTGCGTGTCTTTTAAAAAGGCTTCAATGTTACGCATAACTTCATCTAGGTAGTTACCTTCATGTAATAGCATACCATAAAAGTTACCCTGTTGTTCTTTTTGGTATTGTTGCCATTTTGTAAGCGTATGTTTTTCTAGTAAATGGTGTGCTTTTATAATTAGTAATGATGCAGCAGCCTCAAAGCCAACTCTACCTTTAATACCAATAATTGTATCGCCAACGTGTATGTCTCTACCTATAGCAAATTTTGAGGCAACATCATTTAACTTAGTAATATTGTTAATTGGTTTGTCTTGCTCATCATTAATTGCTGTAATTTCTCCTTTGGTAAAAGTTAACTTTACATCCAAAGGGTTTCTTTCTTCAAGCTGACTAGGATATGCGGTATCTGGTAATGGAGAATGTGATGTTAGCGTTTCATCGCCACCAACAGAAGTTCCCCATAGTCCTTTATTAATAGAGTATTTGGCTTTTTCCCAAGGATAGTCTACACCATTTTCTTTTAAATATGCAATTTCTACTTCTCTAGATAATTGGTTGTCTCTAATAGGAGTAATAATTTCTATTTCTGGTGCAATGATCTGAAAAATCATATCAAACCTAACCTGGTCATTACCTGCCCCTGTACTGCCATGAGCAATGTATTTGGCGCCTATTTTTTTTGCGTGATTTACAATTTCTATAGCCTGTACAATACGCTCTGCACTAACTGATAATGGATATGTATTATTTTTTAAAACATTCCCAAAAATTAAATATTTTACAACCTTGTTGTAAAATGTTTGTACAGCATCTATAGAAGTATAGCTGGATGCCCCCAATTCTAGAGCTTTCTTTTTAATATTAGTAATTTCTTGTTTAGTAAAACCACCAGTATTTACACTAACAGCGTGTACTTCAAAACCTTTGTCTTTTGATAAATATTTTGCGCAGTAAGACGTATCTAAACCACCACTATATGCTAAAACTAATTTACTCATCTTTATTTTTCTTTTTTAAGAACAATTGCTCTTTTATACTTTTTAATCTTTTAAATACTTTGCCATCTACCTCTTTTTTATCGGTAGCTTTTGGTTTTGCAGCAGGATCATATAACATACCTGTACAAAGACACATTTTTTGTTCTGTTCTAGTTAGTACATCAAAATTTTTACAAGTTTGGCATCCTTTCCAAAATTCAGGGTCATCTGTAAGTTCAGAAAAAGTAACTGGTTTGTAACCAAGTTCATAGTTCATTTTCATAACAGCAAGACCTGTTGTAATACCAAATATTTTTGCGTCAGGGAATTTTTCTCTTGATAGTTTAAAAATGCGCTCTTTTATTTTTTTTGCAAGCCCAAGATTCCTAAAATCTGGATGCACAATTAGTCCAGAATTGGCAACAAATTTATTGTGTCCCCAAACCTCTATATAGCAAAAACCAGCAAACTTTTCTCCGTCTAAGGCAATAACCGCATTACCATTTTGCAGCCTTTTTAGAATGTATTCTGGCGTACGCTTAGCAATTCCGGTACCGCGTACTTTAGCAGATTCTGTTATTGTATCAGAAATTATTTGCGCATATTTAATATGCGATGCATTAGCAATTACAATTCTCATTGAATGTTGCTTTAATGTTAGTATTGTAAAAATTTATGTCTTGAAAAACGGAATTGGACTCACCTAATTCCAAAATAGAAGTAATACCCTTACGGGCGGCGGCGTGTAGGAACAAGCGTAGCTAAGGGTGTAGAAACCCTGCTAAAAAATAATATGTTTGTGTTCTTGTTCATTACAAGACCAAATGTACAAATTAAATTAAGCTAGCCTAATTTGCAAGTTTATTTTTTTGAATAAAGTAAGTTTTGTCTATTAAGTCTGAGTAATTCGTAAATTACAAAGCTAAAAATTGTAATATACTCAATTGCTAGTATACCTAAATGTTCTTTAAAATCTGGGTTAGAGTATGCCCAATAACTTAAAAATACTAATGCAGACCATAAAATTGCAAATCTAAACTTAGTAAATACACTAAGTAATGCTATAAAAATTATATACCAAGGGTGCACAGTAGTAGATATAAAATAGTATATAGTTAGTACCCAAAGCATACTAGTAAATAAGCTAGTAATGGTTTTGTTATTTTTTAAAAGAGAGAAAAGAAAAACCATTGCTATAGTTATATATGGAGATATTTTTCCGAATGCCCTAATGGTTTCCCAGTCTTTACTACCATTAATTTCGGCAACTTTTTTAATAATGTTATAGATGCTAGCATTAAACTCAAAATTACTAAACCAAAGTCCTATAGTTGTGGTGTAATTATTTATAAATTCTGATGAATAAAATGGTACTAAAAGAGCAAGTATAGTAACACCAATTATAGTGTAAAAAGGAATTACTTTTTTTAAACCTAAATGTCTTATAAATAATGGTAAAAACATTAGTGGTACAAGTTTTACAGCTATTGATAGTGCTAAAATAGGAGCGGCAAGCAAATATTTTTTTTGAGAAAGTAAATGCATACTCCAAATAAAAAAGAAAAGCATTACACCTTCAAAATGAAGATTTCCTGTAAGCTCTATAATTACTAGTGGATTTAAAAAGTACCAAAATAGTAAGTGTGACGATAAGTTTAGTTTTGCCAGTAATTTGCGGCCAAAATATAGAATGCCAATATCTGCAAGTATAATTACAAGACGCATTGTTAGTATACTGCCAAGCATACTTTTGCCACTAAACAATGCTGCTAGTGCAAATATAAACTGATTTAATGGTGGATAATTACTAAAGTTTTTTGCGCTAATTTCTCCCATACTTGCGTATAAATGAGCAGCATTATTTATATGAACTTTTCCTAGTTCTACAATAGTATTTGGTGTTTGTAAATATGGGTTTTGGCCTTGTAGAACTAATTCGCCATCCCAAATAAACCTATAAAAATCTTGAGATAGCATTGGCTCTACAAATAAAAAAATAAGCCTAAATAAAATGCCCGCAGCGAGTAAAAATTTAAAGTTCCATTTTTCAAATTGTATAAGCTTGTAGCATAAAAAAAATAGTGCCGCAGCTAAAGTAATTAACTTAGGAAAATCTGTGCGTACTAAATGGTATGCAAAAGTGTAATAAAAAAGTAGGCTAGCAAGTAGTAATAATATAGGTATTTTGTGTAACCTATAATATGATAAAATTTTTACTTGCATTACAAAAAATATAATTTACATTAAGTCTTCTAATGTACTAAAAAATATACAATTCACTTTTTTTACAATAGTGTTTAAGAAATGAAGTGTGTAAATGTAACAGTCATTAAAAATACACTAATTTAATAAAGGTAGAGTGTAAAAACTTAATAGTAAATATAACGTTTAAGGCTTAATTTAAGCCTTTGCTGTAAGTGAGTTAAAGAAAACGTAGCCAAACCCTAAAAACAACATAAAATGGAATGGAAACAGACCAAAATCGTTTAGAGGAATTGCAGAGTACATACCAAACAAGAAATATAACATTAGTCCAAATTCTAAAATCATATTTGGAGATAATTTTTTAGTAAGGTATTTATTTCCTTTCCAACTATCAGAAATATTATTGATATTAAATTTAGGAGTACGTACAAACTCACTTCTTTTACCTCTGTGACCTTCTAATACAGCTAATGTGTTGTGTAAAGAAAAACCAAGGGCTACAGAAAAGAATGTAAAAAAGAGTCTTATATAGTCTATAAACTTACTAAAACTACTGCCTTGTATGCTTTTAAAAGTAAACCAGTAGCATACAAATAATATTACCGTACTTAAAATAAAAAAGCTAGTTACCTCAAAAACCCATCCTAAAGATTCGTTCCTGTTTTTAATATAAAGCATTGGTATACTTAGTAGTGCAACTAAAAATACGCATAAAAACATTGAACTGTTTAGGAGGTGCATAACACCGTGAAACTTAGTTTTAAAGGAGATATTTTTAGCGGTAACAACACTAACTACAGATTTTCTAAAGTTTTCTGCACCACCTTTGTTCCATCTAAATTGTTGAGAACGAGCAGCAGAAATAACAACAGGTAATTCTGCAGGTGTTTCTACGTCTTCTAAATATTTAAACTTCCAGTTTTTTAATTGTGCACGGTAGCTTAAATCTAAATCTTCTGTTAACGTGTCGCCTTCCCAGTTACCAGCATCAATAATGCAAGTTTTTCGCCAGATACCAGCAGTACCGTTAAAGTTTATAAAGTGTCCTTTTGCATTACGGCCTACTTGTTCTAAAGTAAAGTGAGCATCTAAAGCAAAAGCTTGTATTCTTGTTAAAACAGAATAATCCCTGTTAATATGTCCCCATCTGGTTTGTACAACACCTATTTCTTCATCTTTAAAGTAAATAACAGTTTTCTTTAACCAGTCTGAATCCGGTAAAAAATCGGCATCAAAAATGGCAATAAAATCACCTTTTGCAGATGTTAGTCCTTCTTTTAAAGCACCAGCTTTGTATCCTTGTCTGTTGGTTCTTCTAATATGTTGTATATCTAAACCAGTTTCTTGTAAAGCTTTTATTTGTCTTTCGGTTTCTATTACAGAGTCGTCTGTAGAGTCATCTAAAACCTGAATTTCCAGTTTGTTACTAGGGTATTCTATTTTTGCAATGTTCTCTAATAACCTTTCAACAACGTATTCTTCATTATATATTGGAAGTTGTATAGTTACATAAGGAACTTCTTTAGCGTCTAAAAGGTTGTATTTAGGAGCTTCTTTATTTCTTCTTCTGTAACCTAAATAATTAACAAGTAAATTAAGTTGAGCTAAACTGTAAAAAAATATTAACAATAAAGCTAAACTGTATATACCAATAATTATGTATGTAATTGCAATTTCCATATTACTTAAAACTATATTTAAATATCCATCCAAGGATCTTTACACCGGCAAATATAGTACCTTTTACTGTGCCTGAGACCTTTGATACGCCAATTCTTTTTTTATAACGTACAGGAACCTCTAAATATTTTAACTTTTTCTTTAGAATTTTAAGTTGCATTTCAACAGTCCAACCATAAGTTTTGTCTTGCATATCTAGGTTTAACAGTGTTTTGTACTTAATTGCTCTAAACGGCCCTAAATCTGTAAACTTTGCATTAAAAAAAATTTTCATTAATACCGTTGCAAGCCTGTTTCCAAACACTTGTTGGGGAGTCATACTACCTTTTTCTCTTCCTTTTTTTGTTCTGGCGCCTACTACAAAGTCTACTTTGTTGTCTATTATTGGTGCAACAATTTTTACTAATTCCTCTGGATAATCAGAGTAATCTCCGTCTAGAAATACGATAATATCTGGTTTGTTGGATTTTTTAGCAATGTAATCCATACCTTTTAAACAGGCATAACCGTACCCTTTTCTGTTTTCTGTTAGCACAGTAGCGCCTGCTTTTTCTGCATTACTAACAGTGTTGTCTGTAGAATTGTTGTTTACAACTATAATTTCGGAAACAATTGCGGGTATATCTTTTATAACCTTAGCTATAGAGTTGGCTTCATTATAAGCCGGAATAATTACATTAATTTTTGCCATTACCTTAAGTCGGATAAATTGTTTTCCTTTTTAAAGCCTGCAAAACTAAACCATTCTTTAATTTTTTTACCATTTTTATATTTTTCGGCAGAAGAAAGCTTTTCGTTCTTGTATTTTAGGCAATAGCCATTTTTAACATCATTAGATAATTGGCATTTATGGTTTATTTTTCCGTCACTTGTATAAAATAACCACCAACCAGTTTTGCTATTATTTTTATAATGTCCTTCTTTTTCTATTTTACCATTAAGGTTGTAAAAGTACCAATAGTTTTCTTTTTTATTGTTGGTGTAATGTCCTTGTTTGGCAAGAGTTTTATTCTCATTGTAAAATTTCCAAAAACCATTTTTAGAACCATTGCTTAGCCAGCCTTCTGCCTTTAGAGCTCCAGATGCGTAATATTGCTTGCTATACTCTTTATAATCTAAGCTGTTTATGCTTAGCACTATGGTAAAAGAAACAAGAAGTAATCGTAAAAGCATCATTTATTTTTTATTTACTAGTTCCATTAAATCTACATCGTTACCCAATAAAACTTCAGTAGGGTTAATACGTCCTTCTTCTGGTCCGTTTTCTAATTTTAAAACGCCACGTGGACAAACAGCAGAGCATACACCGCAACCAACACAACTAGAGCGTACAATGTTTTCGCCTTTTTGGGCATAGGCACGTACATCTATACCTTGTTCACAGTAAGTAGAACAGTTACCGCAAGAAATACATTGACCGCCATTTGTAGTAATTCTAAACCTAGACTTAAAACGTTGCACAAAACCTAAGTAAGCGGCTAACGGGCAACCAAATCTACACCACACTCTATTACCAAAAATTGGATAAAAACCAGTGCCAATAACACCAGCAAAAATAGCACCTATTAAAAGGCTGTATATATTTTGTACGGTTTGTGTTTTTATACCTAGAACCGTACTAGATTCGGCAAAAAAGCTATAAAGAGTCATAAGCGTCATACCTACAGCAAAAACTAACACTGCGTGTATTAACCAGCGTTCTACTTTCCAAGAGAATAAAGATTTGCTAGAGTGTTGTCTGTAAGGGTCTCCAAGTGTTTCTGCTAAACCACCACAGCCACATACCCAAGAGCAATACCATCTTTTACCAAAGAAATAGACCATTATTGGTACAATTACAAGGGTTAGTGCTATACCCCAAACAAGTATAAAAATACCAATACCACCGTTAGCAATAAGATCTTTTAAATTCCATTGAAAAAAGAAATCATAATCTAAAGGAAATGCATTTTTAAAATCGTAATAAGGCATTTGCAAGCGCACCATAATTTCTGGTATTAAGAATGCAAATACTATTTGAAAAAATAATACAGATGTTGTACGGAATATTTGGTACATATTATGTCTGTATTTTATGTACATACGTACAGCCATAACCGTCATAACCACACAATACATAAAACCATATACAAACCAATGTCCCGCAGGATTTCCGCTAAGGGCTTCACTAATAGGGTCTACTAAAAATGTCCAGTTTACCGCGTATTCAGAATAAAAATAAAGTATAATATAAAAGCTTACCAGAAAAAAGAAAACTAACCAAGCAATTATACCTCGGTTGGTGGCACTTTGTAAATAAATACCATCATTTTTTATACCTTTTTTGCCTAGTAAAACTACATTAGGTAGTATAAACATTAGAGCTCCAATAATACCTAAGCCAAAGGTTAAAAACCACATTGTACCTTTGTTTTCTGGTATAAAACCATAACTAGAAGCTTTACGAATTGCTGCCGCCATATTGTCACCACTAGCATATGTTTTTTTGCCCCATTCTTTATTTTTTATGTGTGTGGCATTTGCTTTGTCTATAGCATCATCAAGCACGGGAGCTAAAAAAGTTGAGCTAGAAAAATCTTTACCAACTAATTTAGATTCAAGATCTTTAATTAATAGTTCGCTTTTAACACCTTGACTACTAATTGTTTCGTTAAAAGTTTTTTGGTCTAATTTAAAATTTCCTAAAAAAGGAGTAGCTGCAAAAATGCCCAATCCTACTAAAAATATAACAAGGCCTAAATATTTAATTGTTTTCATTTTTTTATTAATTAAGCTATGTTGAATATTCTTTTTAAACTTTTCTTTTTAGCTGATAAATTTGTGCTAAATTCAGCATTGTATCTTGCTATAATTTCGGTTTCATATTGTTTATAAAACTCGGGATCAAAATTGGCATCTTTTAAATGCTGAAGCACATACTCTAAACCTTTTTTATTGGAAAGCCATTTGTTAAAAACCTCGTGGCGCATACGTATGCCAAAGGTGTTAATACCTAAAAATTCTTTAGTGTCTTTATGGTAAGCAATTGTTATGCAAATATTTTCTGTGGCGTGTCTCCAATGAAAATGTGCTTCGTATTCTTGTTTGTTTCTTTCACTAAACACCCAACCGTAGGTTTGGTACTCTATGTCTAAAAATTTAGCAGAGTTAAACCAGTGTCCTGGTTTATATTCTATTCTATTGCCACAAATGGTTTGCGCTAGGGTTTCACCCATCATTCTGCCGGTATACCAAACAGCCTCTATAGGTCTTCTGTTGCCTATACCTTGGTGTTGTTCTGCACAGTCTCCAATAGCATAAATATCTTTAATATTTGTTTCTAAAAACCTGTTTACTTTAACACCACGACCTAACTCTATACCAGAATCCTTTAAAAAATCTACGTTGGGAGATACACCTGCCGTTAAACCAACAACGGTACAAGCTATGGTTTCACCTTTATCTGTAGTAATAGCTTTAGCTCGTCCATTTTCATCTGCAATAATTTCTACTAAATTGGTGTTTAGGCGTAAATCTATATGGTGGTCTAAAATATGTTCATTTATAAGTTCAGATTCTCCTTTTGGCAAAACACCGTTCCAAAAACTTGTTTCTCTTACCAAAAAAGTAACAGGTATTTTACGGCTACGTAACATTTCTGCCATTTCTATACCAATTAAGCCGCCGCCAACTATTACTGCTCTTTTACAAGTTTTGTTGTCCGGAGCATTTTGTTGTAATTGTTCTAAATCTTGTTTAGAGTATAAGCCTTGTACGCCTTTTAAATCTTGACCTGGCCAACCAAATTTATTGGGTTTAGAGCCTGTTGCAATAATAAGTTTATCATAAGAAATAGATGAGTTTTCTAAATCTACCTTTTTGTTAGCGTGGTCTACATTGTTAACATAACCGTTTACAAGCTCTATTCTGTTTTTTTTCCAAAACCAGTTTTCATAAGGTTGTGTATGCTCAAACTTCATATGTCCCATATAAACGTACATAAGCGCAGTTCTAGAAAAGAAATATTCAGATTCGGCAGAAATAATTGTGATCTTTTTATCTGATAACTTTCTAATGTGTCTTGCTGCCGTTACGCCTGCAATACCATTACCAATAATAACAATGTGCTCCATAGTTTTAAAAATATTAAAGTTTCTGTCGGGTTAAAAGTTTTAACCTTAACGCAGAATGGATTATTTATATGGTTTCTAAATAAGAATAAACTTGATTTTTTTTTGTTATCAAAATGTGATATTTAACAAGTTACTTTGCTTAAAATAAATTTAAGATGCTGTTTGTATGTTTTAATAAAATACAACGACACACTTATTAAATAATACCAAATGTAATATGAAAAATACTATTAAAATATCAATTTTACTTATTCTATTTAGTGTAACAACTGGTTTTTCTCAGGATGCTAATACCTTTTTTACTAAAGCTAATGCTTTTTTTAATACCAATGTTAAAAATGGTAAAGTAGCATACAAGAGTATTAAAGAATCTCCTAAAGATTTAAATGATTTAGTGGCGCAAATGAAAACTATAAAAGTGTATAAGAGCGATGTTGCTACATACCAGGCATTTTGGATTAACGCATACAATATTAGTGTTATTAAAAATGTAGTAGAAAATTATCCTTTAAAATCTCCTTTAGATAAGGCTGGTTTTTTTGATAAAATAAAGCATAATGTAGCAGGTAAAGAGCTTACGTTAAATGATATGGAACATAAAATGTTGCGTGCCGTTTTTCCTAAAGAAGCCCGTTTTCATTTTGTTTTGGTGTGTGCAGGTTTAGGCTGTCCTCCAATAATTAATATGGCTTATATGCCTAATAGCTTAGAAAATCAGTTGCAAAAACAAACAGAAATAGCCATTAATAATCCAAGCTTTATTATGGTTAATAAAAACAAGGTAAAGCTTTCTCAAATTTTTGAGTGGTATAAAGGAGATTTTACACAAGACGGAAAATCTTTAATAGATTTTGTAAATATTTACAGAAAAGAAAAAATAGATGCTAAAGTAAAAGTTTCTTTTTACCCATATGATTGGACGTTAAATAAGCAATAAAAAAATTAAGATAAAAAAATAATAATTAACTATTATAATATGAAAAAATTACAATCATTAGCTCTAGCATTAGGTTTGTTAACAGCCTTTGCAGGTTACGCACAAGAAGAGGAAACGGATACACAAAAAAGTAACATACAACAGTATACGCCATCTAAATTAATAGGTAAGGGTAAGTTAGATATTAAGTGGTTTAACAATATTTACACAGAAACTAAAAGCACATTTGCAGATGGTAAGCAGCCAAGACAAACATTTTTTACCTCTACGTTAGAAGCTTATACAGGTGTTGGTGAAAACAATAGATGGAATGTGGGTGTAATTTTAAAAATACGCTCTAACTCCATAGGAGGAACAAAAACGTTAGATGCTTTAAAATTTAAGAATGAAGACGGAGTAGCTAGAGCTGGTTTAACATCTTTTGCGCCGTCTGTAAAGTTTGTGCCTTTTGAGTCTGTTGGGAATTTTTCTATACAAAGTTCTTTGTATATACCTTTAGTAGATAATGAAACTGAAAATGGTGTTTTTTTAGATCAAAATGGATTTATATGGCAAAACAGATTTTTTTATGATTATACTTTTCCAGGAGACAAATGGCAAATATTCTCTGAGTTAAATACAGAGCTTAATTTTGGCGAAGAAGAAAAAAGTTTTGCAAATAACAGTTTAAATTTAACTCCAGGTATTTTTCTAAGTTATTTTCCTACAAGTAAATTTACAGTTTTGGCATTGGCACAACACTCACAACGTATAGATTTAGGTAATAATTTTAGCCAGAATTATACAGCATTAGGTGGTGGCACAAAATACCAGCTAACAAACGCACTAAACTTAGAGTTGTTGTATACAAATTTTGTTGGAGGAGATAATACAGGTTTGGGAGAAACATTTAACTTAGGGTTAAGAGCAATTTTTTAGGTCTAAACTTAAATAGCTTATTTTAGTTACCTTAAAACATAGTTTGTGAAAAAAATTGGTATACTATTATTATGCTTTTTGCAGTTTTCTTGCAATAGCCAAGTTTCTAAAAAAATTAATGGGGTAAGCTTTGTGTCTTCTAGGGACAAGGTTACACAAAAAAATATAACGCCTATTTTGGCTATAAACGCAAACGCAGCATCTGTTATGCCATTTGGTTTTATAAGAGATGTTAATGATCCACAATTAATTTTTAATTCGGATAGGCAGTGGTTTGGAGAGCGTAAAGATGGTATAAAGCATTATGTAGATATTTTGCATGCTAACAAAATGAGTATACTATTAAAACCGCAAATATGGATTAGAGATGGCAAGTTTACTGGTACTTTAGAAATGGATTCAGAAGCGCACTGGCAGATGTTAGAGAAGTCTTATTCAGATTTTATTTTAACCTACGCCGCTTTAGCAGAAGAGGTAAATGTAGATATTTTTTGTATTGGTACCGAACTTGAAAAATTTGTGCTGCAAAGACCAGATTTTTGGAGCAAGCTTATTGTAGAGGTAAAAAAAGTATATAAAGGTAAATTAACTTATGCAGCCAATTGGGATGAGTACACAAGAGTGCCTTTTTGGGAAAAATTAGATTATGTAGGTGTAGATGCATATTTTCCGTTATCTAAAGATAAACACCCTACTGTAGCACAATTAAAAACGGGTTGGCAGCCACATAAAAAGGCACTAAACCAAATGTCTGTAAATTTAAGTAAACCAATTTTGTTTACCGAATATGGTTACAGAAGTATGGATTACACAGGAGAAAAACCTTGGCTGGTAGACCGTAATAAAACAAATGTAAACCTAGAGGCGCAATCTAACGCTACAAAAGCAATTCTAGAAATGTTTTGGGACGAAGATTGGTTTGCTGGGGGCTATGTATGGAAATGGTTTATAGATCATGAAAACGTTGGAGGTAAAGATGATAATAGGTTTACGCCGCAAAATAAGCCAGCAGAATTGGTTTTAAAACAATATTATGGACTTAAATAAATTAAATTATTGTTTTCTTTTTTTAATTTTAATAATCTACGGTTGTTCTGAAGATAAATTAAGCAGTATATCTTCATTACAGGCAGTTTTAGATAATGAAATTGTAGTAAAAGATAATGTTATTGCTTGTGCTGCTAGTGCAGATAAACAAGGAGAAGTAAATGTATTTTTTTATCCTAGAGAGGGCGCAACTAATTTTAGATATTTTGAAACCCAAACCATTAATGTAGATAAAAATAATTTTGAAGATTATACAGAAAAAACACCAGAGATATTAGATGTTTTTAATGGAAAAATAAAGCGCTTTGTTATTAACAGTACTCAGGAAAAGTGGGTGATTGTGAGTTTTGTTGAAGATGGAAAAATACATATTTGTAATCCAATTTATTTAAAACATATAACTAAACCTACAGAAAAAATAAATACATTAGCTATTGATGACGTAATGCCTACAATGCCAATTTTTTCTTGGCAAGATGGTTTATATGCAGATTCTGCTATTTATTTTCAGGTAGTAACAGATAGTGAAAACAATTTTTTATCAGGCACTTATACTTATGATAAAATGTTTCAGTACTACAAACTAAACAATGTAGTGCTAAATATAACAACCAAGCAACCACCAACTTTAAATAAATCACTAACCTATGGTTTTACGTTAATGGCAGTTAGCCAAGATAATTGGGTAAATATGCTTACAGAAACCAACTTTTCTCCCTAAATTATGAAAAAGCTAATTTACTTGTTTTGTTTTGTTTTATGTAACACTTTGTTTTCTCAGGAATTAAAAATAACGGATGTTAGTTTTACTGGTACAAAAAAAACTAAAGTATCATTTTTAAAAAAAGTAGTACCAATTGTTGCTGGTTCTGTTACAGATTCTACAACCATATTAGAAACTGTAAACCAATTAAAAAGGCTTCCGTCTATAGCAAATGCTACTTTTAAGTTAAGCAAAAACAATGTAGATAATAGCTATAATTTGGTGTTTATGGTAGAAGAAAATTTTACTATAATTCCGTTTGCCAATTTGTACACATCTTCTAATGACGAATTTGCTTTTAGGGTTGGTATACAAGAGTTTAATTTTACTGGGAGAAATATTACCATTGGTGGTTTTTATCAAAAAGATATATTTAACTCTTATGGCTTATTATTTAGAGCGCCCTATTTATTTAGTGCAAAGGCGGGTTTGGCATTAAGTTATAATAACCTTAAAACACAAGAACCTATTTTTTTTGATGATACAACGGCAGATTATAAGTACCATAATGAAGCTATAGAAGTTTTAGGGTTGTATCAATTTAACCAGCGACATAGTGTAGATTTAGGAATTAATTTTTTCACAGAAAAATACAATTACATACGTGGTGCAACTAACCCAAATGTGCCACAGGCATTAGATGTTAACAAATTCTCGTACAAGGCTATATATAAATACAGCAATATAAAATACCATTACCAATATTTAGACGGGTTTAAAAGTACTTTAAACTCACAATACGTAAATAGTTCTACAAAAGAATTAGATAATTTTTTTGTAGCGTTTAATGACTTTGTGTATTACAAAAGAATAGGCGAGCGTGGTAACTGGGCTAATAGGTTGCGAGTTGGTTTGGCTACAAATAATGATACGCCTTTTGCGCCATTTTCTGTAGATAATAATGTTAATTTAAGAGGTGTAGGTAATATTATAGATAGAGGCACTGGCTCTATAGTTTTAAATACCGAGTACAGGTACACTTTAGTTGATAAAAATTGGTTTGTATTGCAAGGAAATACATTTGTAGATGCTGGTACATGGCGTAATCCTGGAGGAGAATTAAATGACTTTGTAGATTCTGATAATTTAAGAGTGTATCCGGGTTTGGGTGTGCGTTTTATTCATAAAAAGATTTTTAATGCCATTTTTAGGATAGATTATGGGTATGGAGTAACAAAAAATGCATCAAAAGGGTTGGTTTTTGGAATTGGGCAGTATTTTTGATAATATTTGCTTAAAAGACCATTAAATGATATTGAAAAAAACACTTGTTTTAGTTGTAATGCTAGTATTAAGTAGTGTTGAGCTATATTCTCAAGATAAAGAAAAAACAGTTGTGGCTCAAAAAGGAGAAGGTATTTATACTTTACTTCGTAAGTTTAATATGAGTCCGTCTAAATATTATTCAGATTTTATTGCCCTAAATAAAGATAATTTAAGAAACGGTAAATATTTGTATGAAGGTAAAACATACATAATACCAGACAGGTTAATAAAAGTAGATGGAAAAGAAGAGTTGCCAGCTATTGTAAACGGATATCCAATTTTTGGAAAAAAACACGCTACAGTACAACGTAAAAGCAATAAACTTAAGGGTGCTGTTTATTATTTAATTTCTGGTCACGGTGGTCCAGACCCAGGAGCTGTTACCAAATACGGTAAAAAGTTAATATCTGAAGATGAGTATGCGTATGATATAACATTGCGCTTGGGAAGAGAGTTAATATCTCACGGGGCTTTAGTTTATATTATAATTAGAGATGAAAATGATGGTATTAGAGATGGCAAATTGCTACCTGTAGATTATGATGAGGTTTGTTATCCAAACAAAACTATACCGTTAAACCAAGTAGCTCGCTTAAAACAACGTGTAGATGCTGTAAACGACTTGTATATGCAAAATAAAGGCAAATACCAAAGGCTAATAGTTACGCATATAGATAGTAGAAGTGTTGGTCAAAATATAGATGTTTTCTTTTACCATCATGAAAAAAGTAGTAACGGCAAAAGATTGGCAGAGAGTATACATAAAACGTTTGATTCTAAATACAGAGAATACCAGCCTAACAGAGATTATACAGGAACTTTTTTAGATAGAAGTGGCTTGTATTTGGTAAAGAACACTATACCTGCAATGGCATATATAGAGATAGGGAATATTAAAAATAAAAAGGATCAAAAAAGGATACTTGTAGCAGAAAACAGGCAGGCACTTGCAAAATGGATTAGTGAGGGTGTGTTGCTAGATTATTCCAGAAATAAAAACTAGTTAGCTATATTTTTTTTATAATAATTGTATAAATCTTCTGGGCTTTTGCCTAATAATTTTTTTAAATGAATTACCCCAAAATGGTATTGTAACTTTACGGTACCTTTTTGTTGGTATTTACGTGCAGATGTAGTTACCTTATCTTGTATAACACTAAAATTTGTTGCTTTGTAAAGCCGCTCTATAAACTCGCCATCTTCATAAATTATGTACTCTTCATTAAAACCATTTAGTTTAACAAATAAATTTTTGGTAATAAATAAAGATTGGTCTCCACCCCTGCAAACTTTATGATTTATACGTGTAAACCAAGCAAAAAATTTTAGAAAAAAACTGTCACTATCAAACTGCATTCTAAAGCTACCAGCAGCTTTTTGGTTTGTTATGGTTTTTAATATTTTACAGTCAAAATTATAAGGAGGTATGGTGTCTGCGTGCAGAAAATAGAGAATTTCTCCTTTGGCAACTTTTGCGCCAGCATTCATTTGTTTGGCACGTCCTTTTTCTGAAGAAATTACAGTACTATTTAAATTGGTTGCAATAGCAATTGTATTGTCTGTGCTGCCACCATCTACTACTATTATTTCATCAATTTGTTTAAGGGTGCTACGTGTGTTAATTTCATTAATTAGTTTGGCTATAGAGGCCTCTTCATTAAAAACAGGTATTATAATGCTTAGCTTATTTTGCTTCATTTAAGCTCCAGTTATAATCAATATATTTAACCTTAGCATTGTCATTTACCTGTATTGCAGAGTATTTGTTTATAAAGCCAATTAGAGTTGTGTTCTCTGTAAAATCACCCTTAAACCATTTAAAAATTTCAGACAACTCTACTTTGTTAGCGCTAATAATATTACGCTTTTTATCAGCAATAAAATCTAAAGCAGCATTTTCTAACTGTGCTTCTATAGTATCTGCTAAAAATGCTTTGTTAACTAATTTAGGGCAAGAGTATGATGCGCAATTTATAGCAAAATGTATGCGAGGTTCATTCATTTTACGTAACACTTTGTGTTCTACATATCCTAAAGAATACATTTTGTCTCCAATGGCAACAACATCTTTATCCCAAGGAGACCTAATGTCTTTAATGCTTTTAACAGGGTAGTTGTCTACTATTAGTTTAACAGTGCCTGCATTGTAAAGGTTTATATAATAAGCAAGCTTATCGTTTTTAGACCAATTTTTGGCAGGAGAATTATCTTGCAATAGTTTAAGATAGGCCTCTAATTCTGCTTTGTTTTTTACAAAAGCTTTGTAGTTAACATCACCATTAGAGTTTACATTTTTTTGTAATAAAGCATTCCACTTTTGGTGACTAGGTACCTCGCTAAAATTTTCTTCTATAATTTTAGGTGTAGATCCAAAATAAAAGAGCCCTATTATTGATAAAAATGCAGCTGCCGCAGATATTTTATAAACCATTTTCAAAATGTATTTTTATAGTTTGTCCTTTTCAAGCTTTAAAACTTACAATGTTTTAAGTAATTCTCTAAAAAGCTTAATCATTTGTGGTTCTGTTTCTCCAGCAATTTTAATTATTTCTTTAATATTTGCAGGCTCAAGGTTGTCTGGGTCGCATTCATCTGTTAAGACAGAAACAGCCACTATAGGTAATTTTAGGTGGTTTGCTACAATTACTTCGGGTACGGTACTCATACCTACGGCATCAGCGCCAATAATTTTTAGCATTCTGTATTCTGCTTTAGTTTCTAGTTGTGGACCAAGTACAGCTGCGTAAACACCGGTGTGCATAGTTATATTTTCTTTTTTCGCAATGTTTTTTATAGTATTCCTCATTTCAGTGTCATACGGGTTTCCCATATCTACAAAACGCTCGCCAAACTGAGAAACACCTTTAAAAGCAAGGGGAGAACCTCCTAAAAGGTTTATGTGGTCTTCTAAAAGCATAATGTCTCCTTTTTTAAAGTCTAAGTTAATAGCTCCGGCAGCATTAGATATAAACAATTTTTTTATACCAAGCTTGTGCATTACGCGTATTGGGTAGGTAACATCTTGCAGGTCATACCCCTCATACATATGAAAACGCCCTTGCATAACAACAACTGTTTTACCTTCTAGTGTGCCGTAAATTAATTTTCCTGAGTGAAATTCTACAGTTGCTAAAGGAAAAAAAGGAATATGGTTGTAATGTGCTTCAATAGGATTTTCTATTTCATTTGCTAAATTTCCTAATCCGGTACCTAAAACTATTCCAATTTCGGGAGCATTAAAGCCTTTATTTTGTAAATATGCTACAGAATCTTCAATTTCTTGTTTAATCATTTTTTATATTTTTTAAAAAAGGTTTAAAAGCATCAATGTCTTTTATATCTTCATAATAATCAACATCGTTTTTTGCTTCAAGTAACTTTATTTTTTCGTCTTTTAAGTTGTTTAGTGTGTCTTTAAGCACAGTATTGGTTCCCCAATCTTTATTCTCAAAAACCGCATGATTAAGTTTTTTCATTCCTAATAAATAATAACCGCCATCAGTTGCTGGGCCTACAACAAAATCATTATTAAGTAAATGGTTAAAAGCATCTTGTATGTCTGCTGTATTTAAATCATATAAATCACTACCAATTATAATAATGTTTTTATAACCATCTGCAAATCCTTGTTTAAAAGCATTCATCATACGAGTACCTAAATTACTTCCATCTTGTAACTTTTTTTGATAGATGGTACTGTCCCAGATATCATTTTCTCTAATAGCTACAGAGTAATGTACTTGTTTGTCTGCGTTTAGTTTAGTAGTAATGGAAACTGTGTGGTTTAATAGAAACTTGTAAATATCTAATGCAATTTTGTCTCCAGTTTTAGCTGCCAAACGTGTTTTGCATTTTCCTAATTCTGGGTTACGGGTAAAAATTAACAGTAAGTTTTTATTCAATTTTTTCAAAATATAATTAATAAATTTTCTCGGCATTGGTCACTAATTTAGACCAATACTTACTGTGTGTATGTATTTTGTTTGTTTCTAAACTGTCTTTAGAGTAAACGGGATTATTCTTGTTTTTCCATTCAAAAATGCCTCCATAAAGGTTTTTTATGTTAGTATAGCCAGCAGCGGCTAGTTTTTCTCCAACATCTTCAGACCGTATGCCAATAGAGCAATAAACTATTATCTCTGTGTCCTTATTTTTTATTTTTGATGTTACTTTGTTAATATCAAAAAAATCATATCCAACACAAATGGCATTTTTAATATGACTAACGTTATATTCCTTTTCTTCTCTGGTGTCTAGCAAAATTGCATTTTGTTTAGTTAAAAGAGAATCTACAGAAATGTAAGTAACACTTTGTTTATTGTGTTTTTTTAAGAGTTTTTTTATTGTTGGTTGTGCAGAACTATAAATTGGTGCCAACAGAAAGAGGTATAATAGTAATATTAGTTTTTTAATCACAAGTATGCTTATTTTAGGTAAAGATAAGATTTTGTGTTTTGTAATAAAACTGATAAAATTAAAATAATGTTGAGTTTTGGTAAACTTAAATTATTGATATGATTTTTAACCTATTTTTAAGATTAGAAGTTTCTCCAATATAGAATCTATCAATAGATTTACTGTATAGAAAATAGATAAAGTGCTGTTGCATAGGGTAAAGAAAAGAAAAAACCCGAACATTTCTGATCGGGTTTTTAAAGTGGTGCCTCCAGGAATCGAACCAGGGACACATGGATTTTCAGTCCATTGCTCTACCAACTGAGCTAAGGCACCATGCCGTTAAGCGGGTGCAAATATAATTTCTATTTTCGTATATCCAAACAAAAATTGAAAAAAAGATTAAACTTTTTTTAAGTTTTATAATATTTGTAAAATGAATTTAATTGTAGATGCAGGTAATACCTCAGTAAAACTGGCGGTTTATAAAGGAAAACAACTAATTTTTTCTGATGTTGTTGTGCTTAAAAATTTTTTAGATTTAGTAAAAGAAACTTTTTTAGAGTATCCAAACATTAAAGATGCTATTGTTTCATCAGTTGGCCATTTAGGAGAAGATGAAATAACTAAGCTTGCGGTATATTGTAATGTGCATACTTTAAGTGTATCAACAAAAATACCTTTTAAAAACTTATACAGTACACCAAATACCTTGGGTGTAGATCGTATAGCACTTGCAACAGCTGCTTTTTACAATAATACAGGTAATAACACTTTAGTGATAGATGCTGGTACTTGTGTAACTTATGATTTTATAAATGAAAATGGCGCTTATTTAGGAGGTGCTATATCTCCAGGTGTAGCAATGAGGTTTAAAGCTATGCATAACCAAACGGCTAAATTGCCGTTATTAGATAAAAATGGTGAAATTGAGTTAATTGGGAATTCTACAACATCTTGCATAAAAAGTGGCGTAATTAATGGAATTTGTTTAGAAATAGATGGGGTTATTAAAGAATATAAGGTTAGATTTGCAGATTTAACAGTTATTTTAACAGGCGGCGACGCTCATTTTTTGTCAAAACGATTAAAAAATACCATATTTGCGCATTCCAATTTTCTCCTAGACGGACTTAATTATTTGCTGGAATACAACAAAGACTAAATGATAAGAAAAATAATTATTGCAATAGTATGCTGTATGGCAGGTACTATTTACGCTCAAAACGGCACAGTTTCTCCATACTCTTATTTTGGAATTGGAGATTTAAGATCTATAGGTTCAGTAGAAAATCAAATGATGGGTGGTATTAGTATGTATGCAGATAGTATACATATAAACCTAAATAACCCAGCGGCTTATGCTAGGTTAAGACAAACTACGTACACTGCTTCTTTATCTAGAAAAGATATCAACTTTAAAGGGCAAAATTTATCAGATAACTCATCTGTAACTAATTTAGATTATTTAGCAATTGGTTTTCCAATTATTGATGACAGGTTGGGAATTGGTTTTGGTATAAAGCCATTTACTTCCTCTGGTTATGAAATAGAGGAGAGCCTTACCAGCGCAGACAACGGAGAAATTACAAATGTTTTTTCTGGAGATGGAGGTGTAAATTCGGTTTTCTTCTCAGCAGGTGTTAAAGTATTAGAAGATTTTACCGTTGGTGTTACTGCTAATTATTATTTTGGTGTTGTGGACAGTAGAAGAGTACAGGATGTAGAAGATGTACAATATGGTACTTTTGATTTTAGAAACTCTAGGGTAAACGGTGCAAATTTTAAAATATCTGCTAATTATACTCCAATGCTTACAGATAAAATAAGAATGAATACTTATTTTGGTGTAGAAACACAAAACAATTTATCATCAGAAAATACTAAAACTATTGGGTCTTTTTCGTCTAGTACAGGGCAAGAAATAGAAACTATAGAAGTAGACTTAGATAATGCAGGTTTAGCTAACAGAGGTGTTACAATACCAACAACAACTACAGTTGGCTTAGGTTTTGGACAAGACAGAAAATGGTTTTTAGGAGCGGAGTATAGCGCACAAAAATTAGAAGATTACAGAGCCCCGTTTTTTGTGGTTAACAATTTAGCGTACAAGGATGCTTCAAAAATTGCTTTTGGCGGGTTTTATATACCAGATTATACTTCTTTTACAAATTACTTTAATAGAATAACATATAGAGCAGGAGCAAGGTTTGAGAACACTGGCATGGTTGTAAATAACGAAGACATTAAAGACTTTGGCATAACTTTTGGATTAGGACTACCATTGAATGCAGTTAACGATCCTTTTTCTAATATAAACATTGGTTTTGAAATTGGAAAAAGAGGAACAACAAATGCAGACCTTATTCAGGAAAACTATTTTAAAGTTAACCTAGGAATATCTCTAAACTCTAAGTGGTTTAGAAAAAGAACAATAAATTAAAAAGAGTTTATAACCATTAATAATAAAAACCAATTAAGATGAAAAAGAAACTTTACTTTATAGCGATTGCTTTTATAAGCGTTATGGGTGTAAGCTATGCTCAGGAAACGGCTGCTGCTACAGTTGATAAGTCGGAATGCCCAAATAACTTTCAATTATATGCACAGGATGCAAAAGTTAAAAACTATGATGCTGCATACGGGCCTTGGAAAAAGGTTTATGATGCATGTCCAGATTGGCACGTAGCTAATTACCAATACGGAGAGCGTATTTTAAAGCATAAAATTAAAAATGCTTCCGGAGCAGAAAAAACAGAATTTATAAATATGTTATTAGGGTTGTATGATAATTACATTAAATATTATCCTACAAAAACATCTAAGGCAGAAGTTATTATAGATAAGCAGTTGTTAAAGTATGATAACAAATTGTCTACAGATGAAGAAGATTACGCTGCATTAAGTAAGGCTTTTACAGAAGATAGAGCTCACTTTAAAAGTGTAAAAGCATTATACTTATATTTTTCTAGCCTTGTAGATTTACATAAAGCTGGTAAAGAAGAATTGCAGACTGTTTTTGATGTATATGACGATGTAACAGAAAAAATTGAAGAAGATAACAAAGCTTTAACTGCTAAAATTAGTAAATTGTTAGCTAAGGAAGATGCTGGTACAATTACTAAAAAAGAAGCTAATAACTTAAGAGTTTACAGTGCAAACTCTGGTAACTATGGTAAAGTATCTGGTAGTATAGATTCTAAATTAGGAGATTTAGCTAACTGTGAAAACCTAATACCATTATACGAGAAAAATTTTGAGGCTAAACAAAATGATCTTAAGTGGGTAAAAAGAGCAGTTGGAAGAATGTACTCTAAAGATTGTTTAGATTCTCCAATGTTTAAAAAATTATTTGAAAAGCAATTGGCAATGGAGCCATCTGCAAGTGCTTACTTATATTCTGCTTCTTTAAAATTAAAAGCTGGTGATAGTAAAGGTGCATTAAGTGATTTTACGCAAGCTAGTGAGTTAGAGACAGATCCTTATAAAAAAGCAGATATCTTATATAAAATAGCAGCAAGGTATAGTAGAATTAGTAAGTCTACATCATACAGATACGCAGGTAAGTCTTTAGAGGCAAACCCATCTAACGGAAAAGCTTACTTATTAATGGCTAGCTTAGTATCTAGTAGTGCTAACGATTGTGGTTCTACTAAATTTGAAAAATTAGCTGTAAACTGGAAAGCTGCAGAATTGGCAAGAAAAGCAGGTAGGGTAGATCCTTCATTAGGTTCTGCTGCAAGTTCTGCTGCAAGTAGATACTTACAAAGAGCGCCTACTAAAACAGAAATTTTTTCTAACAACATGCAAGGCAAAACAGTTAGCTTTAAATGTTGGGTTGGTGGTAGTGTAAAGGTGCCTAACCTATAAGATGATTACAGTAAATACATATAAATTTTTTAAGAGCATTGCCATAATTTGTTTTATGGCAATGCTTTTTTCGTGTAAAGATAATTACAAACGTGTAGGGGTAGAGGCAACTAAGTTGGTGTATCCGCAAGGTGTTGCAAATGATTTGGTTTTTACCTATACAGAAACAAAAGAACCCGTTAAGGATAAGCAAGAAATAACTACTAAAGTTTTAGCTATTTTAACAGCACCTGTTAGGGAAGATTTTAATAACTTAACATTTCCTAAAGAAGTATTTCCTGAGGGATTACAGGTAGAATTTTTTGATGACAAAAATCAAAAAAGCATTATAACGGCAGATTATGGCATTAGTTATTCTTCTACAAAATTAATAAGTTTACAAGGTAATGTGGTTATAAATACACATGATGGTAAACAGTTTAAAACACCACAGCTGTTTTATGATCAGGTTAATAAATGGATTTTTACCCAAGAAAAATTTGAATTTATAAACCCAGAAGACGAATCTGTTATGTATGGTGAAGGTTTTGATTCTGATAAAGACTTAAAGCAAGTAAATGCGCATAAAACAACAGGCTTAAAAACAATAAAAGACGAAGAAATATGATGAAAATTTTAAGGTATACAGAGGTTTTATATTTGGTAGTAGCTATACTAGCAAGTTTTAAAATGTATACACTTTGGCGTGCTAATGAAGACTTTTACTTATTTGCTTTTTTTGCGGTTATTTCTATTGGTATGTATTTTTTTAGAAGACATTACCGTAAAAAGTTTGAGAAGAGAAAACAAGATAATAATTCGTAACTCTTGGTAACATCAATCATCATTATTGTTGTGTCATTATTGCTTTCTGCATTTTTTTCAGGAATGGAGATTGCTTTTATATCTGCCAATAGAATACACTTAGAGATAGAAAAAAAACAAGAAGGTATTTTGCCAACTGTTTTGTCTAAACTAACAGCAAAACCATCTAAGTTTATTGCAACTATGCTAATAGGTAACAACATAGCATTGGTTGTGTATGGTATGTATATGGGAGATTTACTCATGAACTGGTTTGTAAGACTATTACCAACAAATAACAGTTTTTTAGATTTACTACTCACAGACTTTGGTCTGCTTTCGCAAACCATTATATCTACATTAGTAATTTTAATTACAGCAGAGTTTTTACCAAAGGTATTTTTTCAAATTTATGCCAATTCATTTTTAAAAGTATTGGCAATACCTGCATATTTTTTCTACGGATTATTCTCTTGGATTTCCAATTTTGTAATTAGTGTGTCAGATTTTATCTTAAAAACATTTTTTAAAACGGATGGCGATCATAGTCAGCTTGCATTTAGTAAGGTAGAGCTAGGAGATTACATTACAGAACAACTAGAGACCGTTAATACTGAAGATGAGGTAGATTCTGAAATTCAAATTTTTCAGAATGCATTAGAGTTTGCTGCTGTAAAAGCAAGAGAGGTTATGGTGCCACGTACAGAAATTGTAGCCGTAGAACTGCATGATACACCTAAAAACTTAACTAAATTATTTACAGAAACTGGTTTTTCAAAAATAATGGTGTATAAAGAAACCATAGATAATATAATAGGCTATGTGCACTCTTTTGAGCTTTTTAAAAAACCAAAAACCATTAAAAGTATTTTACTACCAATAGAATTTGTGCCCGAGACTATGTTGGTTAGTGATATTTTGGACTCACTTACCAAAAAAAGGAAAAGTGTAGCTGTTGTGTTAGATGAATATGGTGGTACAGCAGGTATAATGACGGTAGAAGACATTGTAGAAGAATTATTTGGGGAAATTGAAGATGAACACGATACTACAGATTTGGTAGAAGAGCAGTTGGCAGAAGACACCTATAAATTTTCTGCAAGGTTAGATGTAGACTATATAAACGAAAATTATAAGCTAGAACTTCCCGAGAGTGATGAGTATGAAACTCTAGGAGGTTTAATAGTAAACGAAACAGGAGAAATACCCGAAAAAGATTCGGAAATTAAAATTGAAAACTTCAATTTTAAAATAATAGAAGTGTCAAATACTAAGATAGATTTGGTAACCCTACATATACTTGAAAAAGAGTAGGTTTTTAGTGTTAAAAATTTGATAAAAATTAAATTTTAAAACCCAAAAAGAAATGGTATTTTTGCCCACTGATTTTAAACATTTTATAAAATGGCGATTTTAGAGAACATAAGAAAGAGAACAACTGTATTAATCCTAATTATAGGTTTAGCCTTATTTGCATTTGTAATCTCTGGTATTTTTAGTGCAGATGGTATGTCTGGTGTAAAAACAGGTACTACCGTTGCAGAAATTAACGGAAAAGATATTTCTATAGACAAATTTAGAAGAGAGGTTGAGGCTGCTTCTAATCGTTTTGGTGCTGGTGCAACTTCTATGCAAGTGGTAAACAGTGTATGGGATCAAGAAGTGAAAAACGCTATTTTAAGTGAAGAGTTTGATGATTTAGGGATTTCTATAGAGCAAGACCAAATTATAAACTTTGTAGCATCTACTCCAGGTTTTTCTCAAAACCCACAATACCAGAATGAAAACGGTGTGTTTGATGAGTATATTTTTAAAGAGTTTATTTCTAATTTAAAAACAGAAAACCCTGCACAATATGCTTTGTGGCTTCAGCAAGAGCAGGCTATTATACAAGCGGCTAAAGAACAAACTTATTTTAATTTAATTAAAGCTGGTTTAGGAGCTACTTTAAAAGAAGGTGAGTTAGATTATAAATTAGCTAATGATAAAATTGACATTAAATACGTAAGAGTTCCTTATACTTCTATAGCAGATAGCTCTGTTGCGGTAAGTAAAGATGAAATTGCAGCTTATATAAAGGATCATAAAGAAGATTTTAAGCAAGAAAAAGCAAGAGATTTTCAGTTTGTATACTTTGAAGAAAAGCCATCTTTAGAAGATGAAAAAGCTGTAGAAGCTAAAGTAGTTTCTTTATTAAATGATAAAGTAGAGTATAATGACACTATTTTAGGTTTTAAAAACACTAAAAATGTAGAAGAGTTTTTAGATCGTAATTCAGATTTAAAGTATGACACTATTTACAAAACTAAAAACCTACTATCTCCAAAATTTGCAGATACTATAATGGCGTTAAACATTGGTGATGTTTACGGTCCTTATCGTGATGGTAACTACTTTAAAGTTACTAAAATGATGGATAAGAAAAAAGATGGTAATGTAAAAGCTAGTCATATACTTGTTGCATGGGAAGGTGCAGAGAGAGCAAATCCAGAAGTAAAAAGAACAAAAGAAGAGGCTAAAAAAATTGCAGATGATTTATTAAAAGATGCTAAAAAAGGAGATGTTGAGTTTTCAGTTTTAGCTCGTGATAATTCAGATGGACCTTCTGCATCTAGAGGTGGAGACTTAGGTTATAGCCAGCAAGGTAGAATGACACCAAAGTTTGATGAATTTATGTTTAGTAATAATGTTGGTACTATTGGCTTGGTAGAAACAGAGTTTGGTTACCACATTGTAAAAATTGATGACAAGCAAGACCTAGTTCGTGTTGCAACTTTAGCAAGAGCTATAGAAGCTTCAGAAGCTACAATAAACTCTTTATTTACCCAAGCCACGCAATTTGAAAGTGATGCTAAAGATTCTGATAAAACATTTTTAGAATTATCTAAAGAAAGAAAATACATTGCAAGACCAGTTAATAAAATTAAAGCTATGGATGAAAATCTTCCTGGCTTAGCTGCACAAAGAGCAATTGTACAATGGGCTTTTAATGAGGATTCTAATGTGGGTGATATTAAACGTTTTCCTGTAAACAATGGTTATGCTGTTGTACAGTTAACAGGTAAATATAAAGAAGGTTTAATGTCTGTAGAGGATGCTTCATTTATGGTGTTGCCTAAATTAAGAAAAGAGAAAAAAGCAGCACAAATTATAGCAGCAAATAAAGGAAAAACTATAGATGCTATAGCTAAGGACAACAAAGTGTCTGCATCTACAGCTTCTGCATTAACTATGAAATCGCCAACAATACCAGGTGCTGGTAGAGAGCCGTTTGTTGTAGGTAATGCTTTTAGTTTAAACCAAGGTGATACTTCTGGTTTGTTAGAAGGAGAAACAGGTGTATTTATGTTAACTGTTACCAACAAGGAAGAAGCTCCTAAATTAGAGAATTATAGTACTTATGCTAATATGGTACAAACAACAGCTATGCAGAGAGCTAATTCTACAGTAATAAATGCGTTAAAAAAGTCTGCTGAAATTGAAGATAACAGAGCAATGTTCTACTAGTAGAAATTGTTTAATAATCATATTTAAAAAAAGCCTCCTAGTGGAGGCTTTTTTTTATTTTATTAAATCTGTATATTTAAAAATGGTACTATACCCTTTTTTCTTAAAGTAGTTAGGAGTTTCCTTAGTTCCGGTAGCTAATATAAAATCTCCGCCCCAAGCACCCAAGCTTTTTATAGCGCCAGTAAAGTCTTTAAATAGTATGTCTTTAACTGTTTTTGTTTTTAAGGCTGTAGATAGTAGTTCTTCGTGTTTAGTAATAAGTGTTTCAAAAGAAGATAAAGAACTTGTATTAGCTATCTTTTTACTTATTTCAGTAATGTTTTTAACTAGTTCATCTTTATTAAAGGAACATTTTTTATAGGCAACAATAGCTTCTCTACTATTCTGCTTTTTGTTTAAATGAATAAAGTATAAATTGTCAACAAAAAGGGGATTAAAATTTATAGTAGTAGTGGTTGGTATTTTGTTTATTTTCTGATAAAAAATAGGTGTATTGTTTTTTGCGCAAGCAATGTCATACCCACTACCACCCATTGTATTTTCTAATAATTTAAAAGCATCTACATTTGCCCAGTTAGCAATGTTGTTTATTAGAGTAGATGAAGATCCAAGTCCCCAATCTCTATTAAAATCTAATTTTGTTTCTACAGCTAACCCTTTTGTATTTTTTAAAAAGTTAGGGTTTAGTAGTTGTGCTTCTTTTAAAATTTGTTGTAAAGTTTTTGCTGTATTAATCCAAGCTTCATCGTTTGGTTTATCATTTAAAACAGTAAAAGTATCGCTGTTAAAAGTTGCGTTAAACCAAGTGTTATTAGCTGCGTCTATACTGCTCCAAGTAATGCTATTGCTATTAGTTTGTGTTACTCTTAAATTTTGACCATAAATTGTTGGTACTGCTAAGCTAAGTGCACCATCTAAAACAACATATTCTCCTGTGAGTAATAGTTTTCCGTTACTGTAAAATTCTTTAGTCATTTTTTAAATTGTTGTATGCAGTAACTACAGCACTATGCGTAACAGTGTTGGTTTTAAAGTGTGCTGTTAGTGTCTTTTTATCACTATCTGTGGCGCCAAGTTGGTTTAGTATATTTAGTAAATGCATTTTCATATGTCCTTCTTGTATACCAGTTGTTACCAAAGAGCGTACAGCAGCAAAGTTTTGAGCCAATCCGGTGGCAGCTACAATTTGCATTAATTCTGTGGCAGAAGGTTTTTGTAAAATTTCTAAAGCAGTTTTTACTAATGGATGTAAGTTTGTTAAGCCGCCTACAGTGCCTAAAGCTAAAGGTACATCTAACCAAAACTTAAACACCCCATTTTCTACGCTAGCATTAGTTAGGCTGCTGTATTTTCCGTTTCTACTTGCATAGGCATGAACACCAGCTTCTATAGCTCTAAAATCGTTTCCAGTAGCTAAAATTACAGCGTCTATTCCGTTCATAATTCCTTTATTATGTGTAACGGCTCTGTAAGGTTCTATTTTAGCAATGTTAACGGCTTGTACAATTTTCTCTGCTAAATGTTGTGCCTCTTCAATGCTTCCTTCACTAAGTTCTTCAACTGTACAACTAACTTCTGCTCTAACAACACAATTAGGAACGTAGTTAGATAAAATACTCATTACAACTTCTATATTTTTTTCTTCATCAGAAAAATCAGTGTAGGCCAATGCTTCTCTTTTTAGTGTTTTTGCAAATTGCTCTAAACAAGAGTTTATAAAGTTGGCGCCCATTGCATCTAGTGTTTCAAAAGTGCAGTGTAACTGGTAATAGTGTTCTAAATCTTCAGTTTTATTACGTAGCTCTATATTTGTAATTCCTCCACCACGTTTTTTCATACTGGTGGTAATACTATCAGAATCATTAAAAAGTGCAGGTTTAATACTAGTAAAAAATGATTCTAATTTTTTTTCATCACCCTTAAAAATAAAGTGCACTTGTCCAACTTTTTCAGTTCCCAAAATGGTGGTTTTAAATCCGCCACGTGTTAACCAAAATTTAGCAGCTTTACTAGCGGCAGCAACTACAGAGCTTTCTTCTATAGCCATTGGTACAGCATAAAGCTTGTTGTTAATTAAAAAGTTTGGAGCAATACCTAAAGGCAGGTAATAATTTGTTATCGTATTTTCTATAAATTCGTCATGCAGTTTTTGCAGTTCAGCATCAGAATTCCAATACACTTTTAACACCTCTTTTGTTTGTTGGGTATTGTGTGTGTAATTGCTAGCAATCCAGTTTATTTTTTCGTCTTTACTTAGTTTAGAAAATCCTTGTATTGGGGTAATCATAGTTGGTTTTTTACAAGTACCAAAGATAAACATAATGTGGCAACTTTTTTTGACTGATATATATGTGAGTTTTGCCTTTATAATTGCAATTTTTAAGATAAAAAGTTTACTATTTATTAACATTATTAGCAAACTTGAAATTTTTATCTCATTTTTGATAAAATCGTAATAGTGTAGATTTATATACTGTATCAATGGGATGTAGTTTTGCTAATGGTTTTAGTTTATTACAACCCCACTAATAAATTAATTTTTTATAATTATGGAAAACACTGTTAAATCAGTTGAAGAACAAGAGCTTTTTGGACATCCAAAAGGATTGTTTTATTTATTTTTTGCGGAGCTATGGGAGCGTTTTAGCTTCTATGGAATGCGTGCTTTGCTAACACTATATATGGTAGATGTTGTTTTTGCAGCTTTAGCATCTAGAGATTTTGCAGCAGCAGCAGTATACGCATCTTACGGCTCTTTGGTTTATGCTTCTACGGTAATTGGAGGTAGAATCTCTGATAAGATATTGGGAATGCGAAAGTCTATTTTTTTAGGAGGTATTTTAATGTCTGTAGGACATTTTGTTTTAGCCATAGAACATGATATTACTTTCTTTTTAGCACTTGCACTAATTGTTGTTGGTAATGGTTTTTTTAAACCAAATATATCAACATTTGTTGGCTCGTTATACAAGGACGGTGATAGTAGAAAAGATTCTGGTTTTGTAATTTTTTATATGGGGATTAATATCGGAGGTTTTGTTGCACCTTTAATTTGTGGTTATTTAGGTAAAACTTTTGGATGGCATTATGGATTTGGACTGGCAGGTATTGGTATGCTTTTGGGGCTTATATTCTTTTATAGTGGAATTAAAAAGAATGTTTTTGGTGATAGAGGTTTGCCGCCTGTTAAAGGAGTTTTGGAAAAGACAATTTTGGGTGTTAAACAAGGTATAATGATTCCTATTTTAGCTGTTTTATCTGCACCTGTTATTGCTTATTTACTGGCTTCTTATAAGTCTTTGGGAGAAAAGGGTACTTTTTTAGAAGATGATAACATTGTTAATATTATATTTTATTTAATTGCTATTGGTATTGCGGTTTTTTTAATAAATGTTTTGATAAAAGCTACAGTAGATGAGCGTAAAAAGCTAGTTGTGGCTATTTTGATTACGTTTTTTATGACACTTTTCTGGGGTTTTCATGAGCTTTCTGGTAGTGTAATAACGTTGTTTGCAGAAAGAAATGTGAATCTTACCTTTATAGACGCTTCACAAACTAATGCGTTAAACTCAATGTTCATAATTATATTATCAATTCCAATATCAATGCTTTTTGCTTACTTGAGGAAAAAGAAAATGGATCCTAGAACACCATACAAATTTGGTTTAGGACTTGCTTTTGCTGGTATAAGTTTCTTTATACTTTCATTAAGCAGTGGTAGTGCAGATGCAGACGGGATGGTTCCTTTTTCTTATTTGTTAATTATGTATTTTCTAATTTCTGTTGGGGAGTTGTTCATGTCTCCAGTAGGTTTATCTAAAATTACAGACCTTTCTCCAAAGCGTATTGTAGCTTTTATGATGGGAATTTGGTTTTTAGCTTCAGCATTTGCATTTCAAATTGTTGGTTTTATTAGTAAGCAATTGGCTGTTGAAAGTGATGATAAAAACGTAGGAGGATTAGATACCTTAGGTATTTACACAGACGGTTTCTTGTTAATATCTAAATATGCACTAGGGGCAGCTGTTATTGTTTTGGTGCTTTCTCCTTTAATTAAAAAGCTAATGGGTAAAGTTCATTAATATTTATAAATACAATAAAAAAATCCCTTTTTACAGACAGTAAAAAGGGATTTTTAGTTTAAATAAGCTTATTTATTAGCTTAAAGCAAGCATTAGGAAAGCTGCTAGTGAAGCACCTAAAATAGGGCCCACTACAGGTATCCAAGCATAGCTCCAATCACTTTTAGCTTTATTTTTAATAGGAAGTAGTGCGTGTATAATTCTAGGTCCTAAATCTCTAGCAGGATTAATAGCATAACCTGTAGTACCGCCTAAAGACAAACCAATTGCCCAGACTAAAAATGCTACGGGTATAGCGCCAACAGAGCCTAGTCCAATTATAGTATTAGGTTTTGTTAGTGTGGCATCTGTAAAATAGAAAATAGTAAGTAACAGCACAAAAGTGCCTATGGCCTCACTAAATAAGTTGCTAAATGTATTTTTAATGACAGGAGCAGTGCAAAAAACAGCCTTTTTAGCATCTTTATCTTCTGTTTCATTAAAATGGTGTTTGTATGTAAGCCAAACAAAAGTAGCGCCAACCATAGTACCAATAAATTGCGCAAGTGCATACATAGGTACTTTATACCATTCAAATTTGTTTGCAATAGCCAAACCAATACTAACAGCAGGATTTAGATGAGCACCACTATAGGGCCCAGCTATAACCACACCTACATAAACTGCAAGTGCCCAGCCAGTGGTAATCACAATCCAGCCGCTGTTATTGCCGTTCGTTTTATTTAATACCACATTTGCAACTATGCCACCACCAAGTAAAATTAGAATGGCACTACCAATAATTTCTGCAATAAAAGGAGTCATTTTTTTAGTTTAAGGTTGTCCAATACTCAAGTGCTTTAATGGCCTTGTACCAACCTTTAATGCCTTCTAAAATTTCTTCATTTTCTGTAACTGGTTCAAAACGTTCATCTGTTTGCCAAATTTCTTCAATTTCTTTTGGACTATCCCAGTAGCCCACAGCTAGGCCTGCTAAAAAAGCAGCTCCCATAGCGGTGGTCTCTACTACTTTAGGTCTTATAGTAGTAGTTTGTAAAACATTTGCCTGAAACTGCATTAGTAAATTATTTACAGTAGCTCCACCATCTACTCGTAACTCTTTAATTAAAATGTCAGAATCTGCCTCCATAGCTTTTAAAATATCCATTGTTTGGTAGGCAATAGATTCTAAAGCTGCTCTTGCAATATGTGCATCTGTGCTGCCTCTTGTTAATCCAAAAATAGTACCTTGTGCTTGTTGGTTCCAATGAGGAGCTCCCAAACCAGCAAAAGAAGGAACAAAGTAAACCCCTTCTGAGCTTTTAATGCTGTTAGCTAAGGTTTCTGCCTCTGCAGATGTTCTAATAATTTTTAAAGAATCTCTAAGCCATTGTACAACAGCTCCTCCTATAAAAATACTACCTTCCAATGCATACTGCGTTTCTCCGTTAATTTTCCAACCTATAGTGGTGAGTAAGTTATTTTTAGATAACGTTGGTTTTTTACCAATATTCATAAGCATAAAACAACCTGTGCCGTATGTGTTTTTTACCATTCCGGGCTTGGTGCACATTTGTCCAAATAAGGCAGCTTGCTGGTCTCCTGCAATACCAGAAATAGGAATTTTAGAATCATAAAAAACAGATTGTGTGTGACCGTAAACCTCGCTAGATTCTTTTACCTCTGGTAACATACTTTTAGGAATGGTAAGTAGGTCTAGTAGCTCATCATCCCATTGTAAAGTATTAATATTAAATAGTAATGTTCTAGACGCATTACTAACATCTGTAACGTGTTTCTTTCCTTTTGTAAAGTTCCAAATAAGCCAAGAGTCTATGGTTCCCATTAATAGGTCACCAGCCTCTGCACGTTCTCTGGCGCCTTCTACGTTATCTAAAATCCATTTTATTTTAGTTCCAGAAAAGTAAGAGTCTATTACAAGGCCTGTTTTTTGTTTAATAAGATCTGTGTGTCCGGCTTTTTTAAGTTCTTCACAATATTGAGATGTTCTTTTGTCTTGCTAAACAATAGCGTTGTAAACAGGTTTACCTGTTTTTTTATCCCAAACAACTACAGTTTCTCTTTGGTTTGTAATGCCAATTGCAGCAATATTTTTTACATCTAGTCCTTTTTTTGTAATAGCTTCTGTAGCAACACCAGCTTGTGTAGACCAAATTTCGTCAGGGTCATGTTCTACCCAGCCTGGTTTAGGAAAGTACTGTGTAAACTCTTTTTGAGCAACAGATATAATGTTACCCATTTTATTAAATACAATTGCTCTAGAGCTAGTTGTGCCTTGGTCTAATGCTAATATATATTTTTCCATGTTGTTGTTTGTAAGGTTGTTTGGTTTTAAGTAAAATTTTAATGTTTTAGAACATAAACATTGGCAACTTTTCTAAAGCTTTCAATTTGATTTTGCTTCCAGGCATCATCTTTATTTAGTTCCTTAGCTATAATATCTGCAACTAATGGCGCTATTTTTATTGCGGCTTTGGCGTCTAAAAATAATACTCGTACACGCCTAGCTAATACATCTTCAATGGTTCTTGCCATTTCATTTTTAACTGCCCAAACTACTTCGGCTTTTACAAACTCTAAATTAGGATGTAATTTTTCACCTAATGTGGGATTGTGCTTTACCATTTCTAAAATACTATCCTGGTCCGACCCATAAAAAGATAAATGGTTTATAATTTCTTTATTTAAAGTAGCGCCATGCAATTGAAGATCTTTTGTTGCACATGGCCTTTTGGTAAGCTGTCCTACTTGTATAGCTTTGTCTATGGTGTCTTGCGCCATTCTTCTGTAGGTTGTCCATTTACCGCCTGTAATTGTAATTAATTTAGAGTCAGAAACTAACACTTTATGACTTCTAGATATTTCTTTTGTTTTTTCAGATTTGTCTTTTGGAGCAGCTAAAGGACGTAAGCCAGAGTACATACTTAACACGTCTTCACGGCTAACATTTTTGTTTAAATACTCGTTAGCATTTGCTAGTATAAAATCTATTTCTTCTTCTAAAGGTTTAGGTTCTAAACTATGACTGTCTATAAGGGTATCTGTTGTTCCTAAAATTACTCTGCTATGCCAAGGCACTAAAAATAATACCCTACCATCTGTAGTTTTTGGTATCATTATGGCTTCATTGCCTGGTAAAAATGACCTGTCTACAACTAAGTGAATACCTTGACTTGGACGTACAAGGTTTTTAGAAGCAGCATCATCCATTTTTAATATTTCATCGGTAAAAACACCTGTAGCATTTATTATTGTTTTGGCAAAAACAGTATACTCTGTATTTGTTTCTGTATCTAAAACTACCACACCATTGGTATTGCCATTAGTGTTTTTTGTAAGCTTTATAACTTTAAAGTAATTTAAAAGTGTTGCGCCTTTTTCAATAGCTGTTTGTGCTATATTAATAGCAAGTCTAGAATCGTCAAACTGACCATCATGGTATAAAACACCACCTTTTAGTCCGTCTGTTTTTATTGTTTTTAATTTCTGAATAGTTTTTTTTCTAGAAAGTGAAAACGATTTTCCAAAGCTTAATCTACCAGATAAAATATCATATACTTTTAAACCAATGGTGTAAAACGGAGTTCCCCACCATTTATAATTTGGAATTATAAATGAGAGGTTGCTAACCAAATGCGGTGCATTTTTAGCTAATAAGCCTCTTTCATGCAAAGCCTCTCTTACCAAATCTACATTGCCCTGAGCCAAATACCGAACCCCACCGTGTACTAGTTTGGTACTACGGCTACTAGTTCCTTTTGCGTAATCTATCTGTTCAAACAATACTGTTTTGTACCCTCTAGTAGCACTATCTAGTGCAGCTCCTAAACCAGAAGCACCACCACCAATAATTAATACATCCCAGTTTTTTTCCTGTTGTAATTGTGCTATTAATGCTTCCCTTTTAAATATGTTTTTTGTCACTTTCTTTTGATTTTGATCAAATCTAATAAAATTATAAAACAAAACGAAAGTAAACGAAACTAAATTGCGTTATTTTTTTTTCATTTTTTAACTATATTTGATCATTCTATGAAAAGACATCAGATTATATTAGATATTCTTGCCAGAGAAAAACATGTAGAAGTTGTAGATTTATGTGAGCAACTTAATGTTTCTGCGGTAACAATTAGGAAAGATTTACGCCTGCTTGAAGAAAAGGGGTTACTTTTTAGAACCCACGGCGGAGCATCATTAGAAAATCCGTATATAAATGAAAGGGCAGTTGATGAAAAAGAAAAAATTTCGGTAGAAGAAAAAAACGGTATAGCGCAAACCGCATCTACATTAATAGATGAAAACGATTCTATAATGATTGCGTCTGGAACAACTGTGCAAGCTTTGGCTAAATTTATTCAACCAAAAAAGAAACTAACCGTAATTACTTCTTCTTTACATGTTGTTTTGCATTTAATACATAACAAAGACATTCAAATTTTACAATTGGGTGGTTATGTTAGGCATAATTCGGCTTCGGTTATTGGTAATTATGCGTTACAAATTTTAGATAATATTTCATGTAGCAAATTTTTTTTAGGTGTAGATGGTATAGATTTAGAGTATGGTTTATCTACCTCTAGTTTAGAAGAAGCACAACTTAATAGGAAAATGTTAGGTGCTGCTCAAAAAATTATTGTTTTAGCAGATTCATCTAAGTTTGGTAAAAAAAGCTTTGCAAAAATTTGCAATTTACACCAGATAGATGAAATTATAACAGATAGCGGAATAGCTCCTAGTATGGTAAAAAACCTAGAAAATAAGGGTGTAAAAGTAAGTATTTGTGATTAATTAAATGTGTAATAGCCTTTTTCCCCTGTGTAATAAAAAGGTATTTTTCTTTTTAAACAAGTTGACCTCCATAACGCAACTGTACTTTTATAATTACTACCATCCGCAATTATTTGTTTAGGCTTAATTTCTGTAATTAATCTATTTAAATTTAACTTAGTAGATTGTGTAAGTAGCACAATACTATTTTTGTTTTTAGGGTAAGTAGCTAAACTATCTACAATAATTAATAAGTTATTATTGTAGTTATAATTATTTTTTAATTTATAGTTGGTTACGTTATTAATGCGTTCTGCAATTTTAATATTTTGGATAGTATTTTTATTTATGATACTATCACTACTATGCACTTTTAACTCTTTGCCAGATTGGTGAATTACTACAGTATTTTTGTTTTGATGTAATATTAGCAACTCTTCTTTGTTAAAAGCTTGGTGGTTATAATAAATTAGACACGTTTGATAAATTAAAATAATACTTAGCATCCAAGCTGTTCTTTTAAAGGATTTTTTAGCTAAAAATAAAAACAACAAGGTTATAAAGATATAGCTAAAAAGCATTTGAATTTTATTAAAGGATATGGCTTTTATTAAAAAAGCTTCTTGTGTGGCAACCCATTTAATAACACTATTCATACTAAAAATAATAGTGTTGTAAAATGTAACTAAAAAGTTTGGCAATGCACTGCACAATGCTAAAATTATAACTACAATACCAATGCTTAAAATAATTCCTAAAAAAGGAATAATAGCTAAATTGGTAATAAAAAATAACGTAGGGAACTGATGAAAATAATACAAACTAATTGGTAATACACCTAATTGTGCCGCCGCGCTAACGGTTAACAATTGCCATATTTTATTGGTGAGATAATATTTTGGTTCCCACATTTTTTTTAATAACGGATTAAACAGCACAATTGAAAATACAGCAGAATAGCTCATTTGTAATCCAACAGAAAATAATAAGTTGGGCTTGCATAACAGTATAAAAAATAATGATAATGCCAAGATGTTAAAAGAACTAGTTGGCCTGTTCAAAAACATTGCATAAGCAACAAAAGTAAACATTGTTACAGCCCTAATTAGGGAGCTAGATAAGCCAGCAATAAAAGCAAATCCCCATAATAATAAAACAACAATTATAAGTTTAATTGTTTTGCCTTTTGGTAAATACTCTAAAGGAGAAAGTAAAAATTGCAAAACCACTAAAAGTATTCCAATATGTAAACCAGATAAGGCTAAAATATGTACAGCTCCTGCATTTTTATAAGCATCTAAAGTTTCTGTTTGTACGGTGTTACGCTCTCCTAATAACAATGCTTTAATTATACTTAATTCTTCTGCTCCAAAACCAACATTATTAAGTTTTTTAATAATGTTATTTTTTATTAATGCAGCTGTACCTCTTATAGTTTTTTTGCTATTAGAAAGTAATTTGTAATTATTTTCAGCTTCAATTTTATGATAAATGCCTAAGTCTTTTAAATACAAAGCGTAATTAAATTGGTGTGGATTTAAAGGTTTATTTATAGGTGTGGCATTGGCAAATACAGCAATTTCATCATCTACATTTAACTCTTTTGTATTTTTGTTTATTGGTAGGTTTAATAAAAAATTACCTGTAGCATTTTGGTTATCTAGGTTAATAAGTGTGGCAATGTATTTGTGGTCATAGGTGTTGGATTTTAAGACTTCATTTACCTTTAAATGCCACAAATGTTGGTTAACAAAATTTTTGTTGTTATAATGTAAGGTGTTGTTTTTTGGGTTTGCTATATTAGTTATAAATACACCTAATAATATTACGGTAAAAGCAGCAATAGCACCAAAAGTTACAGTTCTTTTTTTTGAAGTTTTAAATAAAATACCTAACGTAAATAATGAGGCAGAAAGTGCAAAAAAGCTAATGTAAAAAGGTAAATTTAATGCTGTTTGTATCAGTATTCCAGTAATTATGCAAAGCGTTAATTTTACTGAAATAAACTGAAAGGGTTTCATAAATTATAGTACTCTAGTAGCTTTAACAAATGCATAATTCCAATACCCTTCTCGTAAAGATGAAACAATTACACCTCTAGATGTGCTTGCGTGTATAAATTTAATTTCGTCATTGTCTGTTGCAACAACTAAACCTACGTGGTTAATACGCTTTCTTTTTTTTGAGGTTCTAAAAAAAAGTAAATCTCCTTTTTCTACATCTTTAACTCTTATTTCTTTACCTTCTTGTGCCATATTGTATGATACTCTAGGCAGCGTAATATTGTGTTCAGAAAAAGCAACATAGAGTAAGCCAGAGCAATCCATTCCTCTTCTGGTAGTGCCACCAAACTTGTAAGGCGTACCAGAAAATGCTAAGGCAGAGTTTATAATTTGGTCTGCTTTACGTTCTACAGCAACTTCTTCAGCTTTTTTTTCGGCTCTAGAAGGTCTTCCTTTTTTAATAATTACTTTAGATGGAGCTACGCTAACTTTACGCTCTTTACTGTAGGTGGTTTTCTTTTTAGAGACACAACTCCCTAAAGAAAGAAGTAGTAGAAAAATAGTTGCTTTACGAATCATTCCAAGAAAAATTTAGGACACTTGGTTACCAAATTTAGTAAATTTTATTGGTTTTTTAAGCTTTAACTTTTGTGTTGGAAACAATTAATTCTGCTGCTTTTTTACTGGCACCAACACCACCAAGTTTTTTTTCGAGCTGGTAATATTCTTCAAAAACTTTGGTTCTGGTGTCTTTAGAGAGTATTTTGTTTAATTCTAAAGTAAGATTTTTGCTATTTAAATCGTCTTGTATTAGTTCTTTAATAACTTCTTTATCCATTATTAAATTTACTAATGAAATGTATTTTAGTGTAATAATTTTTTTAGCAATGTAGTAAGACAGCCAATGCGCTTTATAGCAAACAACTTGCGGAACTTTAAACAAAGCTGTTTCTAGAGTCGCGGTACCACTAGTAACCAATGCGGCAGTAGATAAAGTTAATAAATTATATGTTTGATTTGTAACAAAACCTACTTGCGGATTTTTAAAATAAGGTTTGTAAAACTCTAAATCTAAGCTTGGTGCTCCAGCAATTACAAATTGGTAATTTGTAAAATGTTTTGTTACAGATAACATAACATCTAACATTTTTTGTACTTCTTGTTTTCTGCTGCCAGGCAAAAGTGCTATAATTTGTTTTTTAGGGTCTAAATTATTTTTTGCTCTAAATTCTGCCTCATTGGGTAGTTTTTGTTTACTTATTGCATCTAACAAAGGGTGGCCAACAAAATGTACTGGGTAATTGTGTTTTTTTTCGTAGAAATCTTTTTCAAACGGAAGAATAACGTGCATAGCATCTATATCTCGTTTTATTTTAGAAATTCTACCTTCTCTAGAAGCCCAAATTTGTGGAGATATATAATAATTAGTGCGGTAATTATTTTCTTTTGCCCATTTGGCAATGCGTAAATTAAAGCCAGAATAGTCTATAAAAACAATAGCATCTGGTTTAAAAGCATCAATATCTTCTTTACAAAATTTTAAATTTTTAGATATTTTATTAATATTGCTTATAACCTCAATAAAGCCCATAAAAGCCATACTCTTGTAATGTTTTACAAGATCTCCACCAGCTTGTTGCATAAGGTCTCCACCCCAACACCTAATATTTGCGTTAGTGTCTGCAATTTTTATAGCTTTTATAAGGTTAGAGCCGTGTAAATCGCCAGAAGCCTCGCCAGCAATAATGTAGTATTTCATTTAGTAAGTTACTTTTTTAAAAAACTTTGTAATATAAAATTACAAGAGCAGTTAATAATGTAGCAATAAGTACACCTCTAGCTCTATAATCTCTTCTAATTTTTAAAAATAGAAAAAAAGCAATTAAATTTAATATAGCTCCAAGTGCTAGTAGACTGCCAATATGGTCACTTTCTACTGCTGCTTTATATGTTTCTACAATACCCAAATCAGAAAAAAGTAAAATATAAGCTAGTGTACCAATGGTATTCGCAATTATACCTACAAAAAATCCAATTATAACTTCTTTTTTAGTGTTCATTTAAATTCCAGTTGTTTAGTTGTTGTATTGTGTGGTGCGCAGTTAAATCAAACTGGGTTGGCACCACAGATATATAGTTGTTTGCAAGTGCAAATTCGTCTGTGTCTTCTCCTTTGTCTAGCAGTTCAAATTCACCAGTTAACCAATAGTAATCTTTACCCATAGGGTTGGTTCTTTTGTCAAATTTTTCTTTCCAGTTGGCACGTGCTTGTCTGCAAATTTTAATTCCTTTTATTTTTTCATTTTCTATTGCAGGGATGTTTACATTTAGCACCACACCTTTAGGTATGCCATTTGCAATTGCTTGTTTTACAATTTTTTGGACATAAGGTTTGGCATCTTCAAAATCTGCCTCCCATGAAAAATCACATAAAGAAAAACCAATAGCTGGTATGCCTTCTATGCCAGCTTCTATGGCAGCACTCATTGTACCAGAGTAAATTACATTTATAGATGAGT
The DNA here is from genome assembly GCF_001999725.1 of Cellulophaga omnivescoria. Classification (GTDB taxonomy): domain Bacteria; phylum Bacteroidota; class Bacteroidia; order Flavobacteriales; family Flavobacteriaceae; genus Cellulophaga; species Cellulophaga omnivescoria. The sequence continues at coordinate 140,077 of NZ_MDDP01000002.1, read as the reverse complement.
TAGAGCCATGATTAATACCGCTAACGCATAAGTCTGGTTTGCGATCTAAAAGCTCCTGAAGTCCCATTTTTACACAGTCTGCCGGCGTTCCACTACAGCTATATTCTTGTTCTGCACCGTTAATATCATCTATAGTAACTAGGTTTGCATGTAATGTGTTGTTTATGGTTATTGCGTGTCCCATTCCAGACTGCGGACTATCTGGTGCAACAACAACAACATCACCTATTTCTTTCATGAATTTTACCAAAAATCTTAAACCTGGAGCTGTAATTCCGTCATCATTGGTAACTAATATTAATGGTTTTTGCATACAAAGTATAATTTATACCGTAAAAATACGTTTTTATACTGTTTGCAAGAATGCTTTTTAAAAATGTATCTTATAATTATCATAAAAAGGTTAAAAAACTGCTGCTAACATATAATGTGGCATAGTTTTTTCAGTATCTTGGTAAAATAAATAAGATTTACATTAAATTAATGTAATTTTAAAAGTCCAAATTCTACTAAAGTAAAAATAATAATAGATGAAAAAGAATTTAATTTTAATGTTATTGGGGATGCTATTTGCAGTTGCATCTTGCAGTTTCACAAATAAATCTTTAGATACTGTTAATGACGGTGATAAAGATAAATTATTGATTGAGATAATTGCTTATATGCTAGAAAAGGGACATTATGAGCCTAAAGACATTAATGACGATTTTTCAGTATCAGTTTTTGAAGAGTTTATAGATGTTTTAGATCCTACAAAAAGGTACTTTTTAGAAAGCGATATTAAAGAGTTTGAAAAGTACAAATTTCAGATAGATGACCAAATAAAAAATACAGACATAAGCTTTTTTGATTTGGTTCATAAAAGATTAATGAAGCGTATGAGTGAAGCCTCTGATATCTATAAAGACATATTAAGTAAACCTTTTAATTTTGATACAGCTGAGAAGATAGATATTAACTATGAAGATCAAACTTTTGTTGCATCAAAAAAAGAACTTAGAGAAAGATGGAGAAAGCAATTAAAATACGCCACAATTAGTACTTTTGATGATAAGCTAACAGATAAAGAAAAGCCATTGTCTAAAGCTGAAGCGGAAAAGGCTGCAAGAGAATTAACAAAGTCTACTTTAGATGATTTCTTTGATTTTGTGAACAATGAGTATGACCGAGAAGATTGGTTTGGACAATATATTAATACAATTGTAGAAGGTTTTGATCCGCATACATACTATTTTGCCCCAGAAGATAAAGATAAGTTTGATGTAAGTATGTCTGGTAAATTTGAAGGTATTGGAGCTAGATTACAGAAAAAGAAAGATCAGATTAAGATTGTAGAAGTAATTTCTGGCGGTCCAATTTGGAGAGATCAAACAATAGAGGTTGGAGATGAAATTATTAAAGTAGGTCAAAAACCAAATGAAGAGCCTGTAGATGTTACAGGAATGCAATTAAACGATGCAATTAAATTAATGAAAGGCCCTAAAGGGACTAATGTTTATTTAACTGTTAAAAAAGTAGATGGCTCTACGCAAGTTGTAAAAATTACAAGAGATTTGGTAGAGATGGAAGAATCTTATGCTAAGTCTGCTACAGTAAAAAAAGAAGATCATACCTACGGAATAATTAACCTACCTAAGTTTTATGTAGATTTTAAAGATTACAGTAACCGTAATGCTGCTTCTGATGTTGCAAAAGAAATTGAAAGGCTAAAACAAGCCGGTATGGAAGGTTTAGTTTTAGATTTAAGAGATAACGGAGGAGGGTCTTTACGCACTGTTGTAGAAATGGCTGGTTTGTTTATTAAAGATGGACCTGTTGTACAAGTAAAATCTTCTGGTAACACAGAAGAAAAAGTAGTGCATGAAGACAAAGACGAACGTATTCAATGGGATGGTCCATTGGTTTTATTAGTGAATGAATTATCTGCTTCTGCATCCGAAATTTTAGCAGCTGCAATGCAAGACTATAAAAGAGGTGTTGTAATTGGTAGTAAGCAAACTTTTGGTAAAGGAACTGTACAAAATCTTTGGTCTTTGTCTGATATTGTGCGTAACAATGAGCACGGAGATTTAGGAGCTTTAAAAGTAACTACGCAAAAGTTTTACAGAATTAATGGTGGGTCTACTCAGTTAGAAGGTGTTAAGAGTGATGTAGTAGTTCCAGACAAATATAGCTATATAGATTTGGGCGAAAGAGATCAGCAAAATCCATTGGCTTGGGATAAAATTAGTCCTGCAAATTATAAAACGTGGGATGGTTATATAGACTATAAGCAAACAATTGCAAATAGTGCTAAACGTATGGCAGCAAATTCTCAGTTAAAGCTAATTGAAGAAAATGCAAAATGGTTAAAAGAACAGCAAGATGAAAATGTAGTGTCTTTAAGTTATAGTGACTATAAAAAGGAAAAAGAAAAGCTTTTAGAAAAATCTAAGCACTTTAAAGGTATTTATGATTATAAAACTGGCTTAACTTTTGAATCTTTAAAATATGAAAAAGACTTATTTGTAAAGGATACTATTTTAAAAGAAAAAAGAGAAAGATGGCACAAGGATTTAGCTAGGGATGTTTATGTAGAAGAGGCTATAAGTGTGCTTAAAGATTTAAAACTTAACAATATTAAAAATAACAATAAGTTAGCAGCAATTAAAGGATAAGCTGTTATAACTCTATAAAAAAAGCCTAGTTGTTAAACTAGGCTTTTTTTATTTATACTATTGTAAAAATAAACACGTTAAAGCTTTATAATTAATCTAAACCATAATTTATTTTGAAAAAACTATTCCTTATTTTATTTGCCGTTGTATTAACAACTAGTTGTTCTAAAGACGATAATTCATCTGATATTGTAGGTACTTGGGCAAATGATTTTTCTGTCTCTTTTGAAGGACAAGAATCACAAACCTCTAGAGATGAATGGAAATTTAGCTCAGATAAAATGGGTACTTATAAAGAGTATACCAACGGAGATTTAAAATCTAGCACATCATTTACTTGGTCTCAAAGCGGAGAAAAATATACGGTGGTATATGCTGAAGGTAGATCTAACGATGTTTTTAAAATTGTAAAGCTAGTAGGCTATACAACTTTAGAAGATGCTAATGGTTATACAGCTGCTATTAAAGAGTAGGTAATTTACAAGCATTATACCATAAAAGCTTCCAAGGTTTACTTTGGAAGCTTTATTTTTAATTTAGATTTTACAATAGAAATGAATAAAAAAACTACGTACTTAATTTTAATGCTAATTTGCACTATTGGTTTCTGGTTGTTTAATAATTTTTATACTCCAGGTACTTATACAGATACCAGTGTTATTAAAGATAAAGAACAAGTTAGTTTAGATAACTATTTACAACCATCTTCTACAACTGGCGATATAATAAAACATAATTATTATACTTTATCTTACAATGAAAAATATGAACAGGCAGAGTGGGTGGCGTATTTTTTAAAGAAGGAACATTTATCTTATGATGATAGAAAAAGACCTTATTTTATTGAGGATCCTAAAGTAAAAACAAAATCTGCAGATTGGCGTAATTATAAACGCTCTGGGTACGATAGAGGACACCTTTGCCCTGCTGGTGACCGTAGGTTTTCATTACAGGCTTATAATGAAACTTTTTACACTAGTAATATAGTGCCTCAAAAAAACGATTTTAATGCTGGTATATGGAATAGGTTAGAGAAGAAAATACGGCAATGGGTAAAAAAGGATAAACAGCTTTACGTTGTTACAGGAGGTATTTTAAAAGGTAATATGGATGAAATAGGAGATGAAGATGTTGCGGTGCCAAATTATTTTTATAAGATTGTAGCAAAGGGTAAAGGAGAGAACTTAAAGGTCATAGCTTTTTTATTTCCACATCAAGAGAGTACTAAACCACTTAGTTCATTTGTTGTTACGGTAGATAAAGTAGAGCAGGAAACCGGCATCAATTTTTTTAGAGCATTACCAAAACCGACTCAAGATAAGCTAGAGGCTAAAGTAAATGCTACAAATTGGGCTCTTTAACCCCATTCCTTTAAACGGTTAGCATCTAACTTTAAAAAGATAAAAAGCAACAATGTAAACCCAATTAATCCAGATCCTCCATAGCTCATAAAAGGTAATGGTATTCCAATGGTTGGTACTAAGCCAATAACCATACCTATATTAATTAAATAGTGTACAAATAAAATAGAAATAACACCATAACCATATATCCGGCTAAAGGCATTTTTTTGTCGTTCTGCAATATACACAAGTCGTAATAATAGTATTGAAAATAATAAAACCACAGTTGCAGTGCCTAAAAAGCCCCATTCTTCTCCTACAGTAGTAAAAATATAGTCTGAATGTTGTTCTGGTACAAAGTCACCTTTTGTTCTTGTTCCTTGTAAAAAACCTTTTCCTGTAAAACCACCAGATTCTATAGCTTTTTCAGATTGGTAAGTGTTGTAACCTATAGACCTTCTAATTTCTTCTAGTTTTTTAGGATCTTTTTCTAATCGTAACCAAAGGTTAAATCTGTCTCTATGGTGTTGTTTTAAAACAGAATCAAAAACAACCCTAACCGATAATGAAATGGTTACAGATACTATAAAAAACAGTATTATTGGTAGGGGAGAAATTTTAACTCTTTCTTTTTTAGTTAGGTAAAATAGAGCAATTAAAATACTAACCGCTATAACAACCCAAATAGTGCCAAATTTAAGTGTAGCAATAAATATGATAAACATTACTAACCCAATGGCTAAATAATAAAGAGGTAATCCTTCTCTAAATAATACAAAAGTTAGAGCTAAAAAAACCACACCACTACCAGGGTCTGGTTGTAATATAATTAATACAGCAGGTATTATTAAAATACCAAAAGCATACATTTTGTCTTTTTGTTTTTTTAGGTCTGTTTGTATGTCACTAAGGTATTTGGCCAAAGCAAGTGCTGTAGCTACCTTGGCTATTTCTGATGGTTGAAGGTTAAAAAATCCTAAATTATACCATGAGGTAGCTCCTGCAATAGTTTTTCCAAACGGAAATAAGCCAACTAATAAAACAATACTTATAGCGTAAATAATACCAGAAAACCGTTCAAAAATATTTGCTTCTGTAGCAAAAATAAAAACAACAGTTAGTATGCTTACACCTATAAAAAAGGCTTGCTTGCCATAAAAAGTACCAAAATCTAATATTGAAGGGTTGCTTTCAGAAAACGTGCTGGAATATATGCTTACCCAACCAATAATGGTTAGAGCTAGGTAAATAAAAATACTAAGCCAATCTATTCTTTTTAAAAAAGTGTTTCCAGACATAAAGGAGTTTTCTAATTTTTAGCTTGTTAAAAAGTTACCAAACTCTTTCGTTAATAGGAAAAGGTTCGCCGCTATATGGTTTAGCATATTCTTTTTCTAAAGTTTTTTCAAGCATTTTCTTTTCTAAGTCTTTGCGGGTAATTTCTCCTTTTAAATATTTTTCAATCATTAATGATGCTATATGTCCTGCGTATCTTCCGCCAAAATAACCGTGTTCTATAAAAATAGCTAAAGCAATTTTTGGATTTTCTACGGGTGCAAAAGCAACAAATATAGAGTGGTCTGTAAGTTGCGTTCTAACACCATTAATTCTAGTAAAGTTTTCTACAGTACCTGTTTTTCCGGCAATGTTAATGCCAGGAACTTGTAACCAGTGCGCTGTACCCCCCGGTGTTTTATACACAGCTTCCATCCCTTTAATTACAGGATCAAAATTTTCTTTGTCTATTGTAGTGTATTTTCTTTGTGTGTATTTTGGGTCTGTAATAGGCTTGCCTTCAACTTTTTTTAATATATGTGGTGTGTAATAATACCCTTTATTGGCAATTGCAGCAGTCATATTTGCTAATTGTATTGGTGTTACAGCAACCTCTCCTTGTCCAAACGATATAGAAACTATGTATGACCACGACCATCTATTGTCGCCATAAACCCTGTCGTAATACTCTTTACCAGGAATTCTGCCTCTACTTCCTGTTGGTAAATCGGTTCCTAAATACTCCCCAAGTCCAAAGCTTTTAACGTGTTTTTGCCACACATCCATAGCTTCATCGGTAGTATCAAACTTATCAAAAATTTGTTTAAATGTGCCTGCAAAATATGCGTTACATGATTTGTAAATACCGCTATTCATGTCTCTTAAACCTCCTCCGCAATGGCAACCTCTTTTTGTTCTGTTTTTACCAACATAAAAACCATTGTAACAGCGTATTTTGTCATCTGGTGTCATAACGTCCTCTTGTAAGGCTACAAGTGCGTTAATTACTTTAAAAGGAGATCCAGGAGATTCTTGGGCAAGTAAACTTCTGTCCCAAGTTGGTTTTGCTATACTATCATAATATAATTTGCTGTAATTTGCAGATCGTTTTCTACCTACCAAAAGAGCAGGATCATAAGTTGGGCCAGATATTAGAGATAGTATTTCACCTGATGTTGGGTCTAGTGCAACTATACCTCCGTGCTTACCAACCATTAGTTTTTCACCGTATTCCTGCAGTTCTTTATCTATAGTTAATTGTATTTCTTTACCAGGCTCAGGTAAAGTGTCTAAAGCACCATTTTTATATGGACCAATATCTCTATTAAACCTGTCTTTTTGTATGTATTTTACTCCTTTTCTACCTCTTAGTACATCTTCATACTGCTTTTCTACACCTGTTTTTCCTTTTAATTCACCTTGGCTGTAGTACGGAAATTTTTTTAAATCATCAGGAGTAACCTGACTAATATATCCCAGGGCGTTTGCGGCGCTTTTTGTGTCGTAATATCTTTGTGATCTTTTTTGAATATAAAAGCCTTCATACTTACGCATTTTTTCTTGTAGCCTAGCATAATCTTCTTTAGACAGTTGTGAAACCATTACATATGGTAGTCTAGGAGAATGTTTACGAGCATTTTTAATGTTTTCTATAAAAGTACTTTTGTCTATTCCAATTAAATTACAGAATTCTAAAGTGTCTAAAGGTTTAACTTCTCTAGGAATTACCATAACATCATAGGCAGCTTGGTTAGCTACAAGTAATTTTCCGTTTCGATCGTAAATATAACCGCGCTCCGGAAAATTATATAAAGTTTTTATAGCAGGGTCTTCTAATATTTGATTAGGAGAAAAACTAAAAATTTGTAAATATGATAACCTTCCTAAAAAGGATATTCCTATTAAGATAATGAAAGATGATAGTAGGATTTTTTTCATTTATTTTGGGTACTAAACAATGATTTTATTAGTAGGCAAAGAAGTAGGGTTGCACTACCAACAATTAAAACTTTCTTTAAAATTAGTAACAAATTACTGAAACTAAAAATTTCTAGAGAAAAGAAAATTAAATGATGGAATAATATTAACAAAGCTATAAAAGTAACCTGTTGTAATGTAGTGGTGGAAGTCATTTTAAAGTTTTGAAAATCGTAGTTAACACCAAAACAAAAACGCATAATACCAGATCTTAAGTAAGCAATTGTAAGGCAGGACGCTGTGTGTATTGCCATTGTGTCTGAGAAAAAATCTATGGTAAGACCAAATAAAAAACTAACAATAAATAAAATAGATTTATTTTCTTTTACAGGGTACCAATAAAAAAATAATATATAAACCATAGGGTTTATAAAACCTAAAAAGTTTAGGTTGTTAAAAACTAGTACTTGCGCAAGAACAAGAAAGAAAAACCTAATAATATGTATGGTAAATTTATTATTTAGCATTATTTAATTTTCTTTTCTAATTCTTTAATTTCTACAATATCTTTGTTTTTTATTATGTACACGTTTTTAATATTTGCCATATCCTGAAAAAGGCTAATATTAATGTGGTAAACATTCTCTGATTTTTTTAAACTATAGTCTTTAATTACTCCTATAGGTATGTCTTTTGGAAAAATACTAGAGCTAGCACCGGTTACAACTGTGTCTCCTATTTTTAGTTTAACTAGTCTAGGTATATCTGTAAGTTGCGCGGTGTTAAAATCTTTAGTGTCCCAAGTTAAAGAGCCAAAATATGCTTCGTTTTTAAGTTTAGCGTTTATTGTAGATTTGGTATTTAAAATACTTTGCACTAAAGAAAAGTTGTTAGATGTATGGTCTACAATACCTAAAATACCATTAGATGTTATAACACCCATATCTTCTTTTATGTTTTGGTTTTTACCTGCATTTATGGTAATGTAATTTTTAGATAGTGAGTAACTATTTTTTATAACATTGGCAGTGACTATATTGTAGGTAGAAGAAGAATCAGTTTTTATACTGTCTGGAGCAACAATGTTTTTATTAAAAAGTAAGTTGCGTAGTCTTTTATTTTCCTCTAATAAAGTGTTGTTTTCTTTTTGTAAAGAAAAATATGTAGATATGTTAGTAGACGTTTGGTAAATATTGCCAGTTAGCCAACTAGAAGAATTTAAAAATTTAGATTGATGATAAGAGTTTGCTTGTACAGTAAATCCCAACGCAATTAGTAATAAAAAAACATACAGCAGTCCGTTTTTGTTTTTTATTAAAAAGTTGATAATTTGTTGCATTCATTTTACATATTTGGCGGTATAAACTTAAGCTTATACTTATGTTATAAAAACATCCTAATTAATTATTTAATTAGGATATTCTTATAACGTTCTAAGTTTTTAAGCGCAATACCTGTTCCTCTAACAACTGCACGTAAAGGATCTTCTGCTATATATACGGGTAAATCTGTCTTTTGGGATAACCTACGGTCTAATCCTCTTAACATAGATCCACCACCAGCTAGGTAAATACCTGTATTATAGATATCTGCAGCTAATTCAGGCGGAGTTTGTGATAAAGTTTCCATTACCGCATCTTCAATTCTTAAAATAGATTTGTCCAAAGCTTTAGCAATTTCTCTGTAAGAAATAGACACTTGTTTTGGTTTACCTGTTAATAAATCTCTACCTTGTACAGACATTTCTTCTGGCGGCTCTTGTAAATCTTCTGTAGCAGAACCTATTGTTATTTTAATGTTCTCGGCTGTACTTTCGCCAACATATAAGTTGTGTTGTGTACGCATGTAATAAATAATGTCATTTGTAAATACATCACCTGCAATTTTTACAGACTTATCACAAACAATACCACCTAGTGCAATAACAGCAATTTCTGTTGTACCACCACCTATATCTACAATCATATTACCTTTAGGCTGCATAATGTCTAATCCAATACCAATAGCTGCAGCCATAGGTTCATGAATTAAATAAACCTCTTTACCGTTTACACGTTCACAAGATTCTTTTACTGCTCGCATTTCTACTTCAGTAATACCAGAAGGAATACAAACAACCATACGTAATGCAGGCGGAAACCATTTCTTTTTTAATGCCGGTATGTTTTTAATAAACATATTTATCATTTTTTCCGAAGCATCAAAATCTGCAATTACACCATCTTTAAGTGGTCTAATTGTTTTTATATTTTCATGGGTTTTACCTTGCATCATATTGGCATCTTTACCAACTGCAATTATTTTTCCGCTAATTCTATCTCTAGCAACAATAGAAGGGCTATCTACAACAACTTTGTCTAAATGTATTATTAGTGTATTAGCTGTTCCAAGATCTATAGCTATCTCTTCTGTAAAAAAATCAAAAAATCCCATGTATTATAAATTGGTTTCTGGACTAAAAGTAAGTTTAATCGACGAATGTAACAAAATTAATGTTTAAAATGACGTGTGCCAGTCATTACCATAGAAATTTTGTTTTCATTGCAATAATCTATGCTTAATTGGTCTTTTATAGAACCTCCAGGCTGTATAACACTTGTAATACCATTATTTCCTGCAATTTCTACACAGTCTGGGAAAGGAAAAAATGCGTCACTAGCCATAACAGCTCCGTTTAAATCAAAATTAAAAGACTTTGCTTTATGTATTGCCTGGTTTAAAGCATCTACCCTAGAGGTTTGTCCTGTACCACTAGCACATAATTGTTTTCCTTTGGCAAGTACAATTGTGTTAGATTTTGTATGCTTACATAATTTAGATGCAAATAGTAAATCTTCAATTTCTTCTGCTGTTGGTTTTTTGTCTGTTGCATTTTGCAAATCTGCAGCAGTATCAGTTTTATGATCTTTATCTTGTACTAGTACACCATTTAAACAAGTTCTTACCAATGTTTCTGGTAAGGCTACATCATTCTGCACTAAAATAATTCTGTTCTTTTTACCTTTTAATACTTCTAAAGCATCTGCTGCATAGCTAGGAGCTATAACAACCTCACAAAATAATTTGTGTATTTCTTCTGCAGTTGCAAGGTCTATTTCTTTGTTAGCTATTAATACCCCACCAAAAGCAGAAACAGGATCGCCAGCTAAAGCATCTACATATGCTTGGTGTAAAGTACTTCTAGAGGCTAAACCACAAGCATTATTATGTTTTAAAATGGCAAACGTAGGTTCATCATTTTTAAATTCACCTATTAAGTTTACAGCAGCATCTACATCTAATAAGTTGTTGTAGCTTAGTTCTTTACCGTGTAATTTGTTGAACATTGCTTCAAAATCTCCAAAAAAGAATCCTTTTTGGTGCGGATTTTCTCCGTAGCGTAAAACTTTACCGTTTGTTTCACTAATTTTTAAAACTGTTTCTTCCTTGTCTTTGTTAAAGTAGTTAAATATGGCAGTATCGTAATGAGAAGATACATTAAAAGATTTGGCAGCAAAACGCTTACGATCTTCTAAAGTAGTTGTGCCATTACCAGTAGTAATTATATCTAAAACCTCACTGTAATCTTCCATAGAAGAAACGCAAAGTACATCTTTAAAATTTTTGGCAGCAGCTCTAATTAGAGAAATACCACCTATATCAATTTTTTCAATAATGTCTTGCTCAGGAGCACCACTTGCAACTGTTTTTTCAAACGGGTATAAGTCTACAATTACAATATCTAACTGAGGAATATCAAACTCAGCTAACTGTGCTTGGTCGTTCTCATTTTCTTGTCTGTTTAAAATACCACCAAAAACTTTAGGGTGTAGTGTTTTTACGCGTCCTCCTAAAATAGATGGGTAGCTAGTTACATCTTCTACAGGTATAACATCAATTCCTAATTCTTTAATAAATTTTTCTGTGCCTCCAGTAGAATAAATTGTTATTCCTAGTTCGCTAAACTTTTTTACTAAAGGTTCTAAACCGTCTTTATGAAAAACAGAAATTAATGCCGATGTAGCTTTTTTTGTGGTACTCATTTTATGTGCTTATTGTTAAAAGATTGAATAAGGACACAAAAGTAATTTTTTTGCGATTAAGAACGGCAATGGTTTATTAACAAAAACGTAAAGTTTTAAAGAATTTTAGCAACTTCTGCGCATACAAACTCTAAAAAGTCTTCATCTTCTTTAGAAAAAGGGTCTGGTGTATTAGAGTCTATATCTATTTGGCCAATATTTTCTCCGTTAACAAAAATGGGAATTACTATTTCGGCTTTTACAGTTATACTACAAGCTATATAGTTGTCTTGAGCTTGTACATCTGGTACAACAAAATTTTTGTTAGAAACAGCAACTTGCCCGCAAATACCTTTGCCAAAAGGAATAATTACATGATCTGTTGGTTCTCCTACGTACGGACCCAATTTTAATTCGTTTTTGTCACCATTTTTAAAATAAAAACCTACCCAGTTGTAGTAGGGTACGTTTTCTTCTAATAATTCACAAATAGCTAAAAGACTTTGGTCTTTGTTGCCTTTATTGTCTTCTATAATCTTTAGAACTGATGGTTTTAGATCTTGTAACATTTGCTGTAAGCTAAAAATTTTGTGCAAAAATATACCTTAATTTTTAAATCTGCATTATTATTTATTTTAATAAAGTAGTTTTTAAATAACAAAACTTACAGTGCATACCACATTTAACGTTGGTTTGGCAACCTAAAGTGTGTAAATATTAGTTTTTTATTTACTTTTGTTATTGTAATGAAACAACTACTACATAAAATAACAACTTTTGCACTTGCTTTTTTAGTGCTTATTTCTACAGTATCCTTTGCTGTAGAAAAGCATTTTTGTTGTGGTGAGTTAGTTTCTGTATCTGTTTATCCAGAAGATTTTGGTTGCGGAGAAAGTGCTTTTATACAAACAGAAAACACTACAGAAGACAGCTGTTGTAAAGGTATATTAGAGGCCGTAAAGGGCCAAGATAGATTAACATTTGGTACAGATAAAAAAGAGAAAGTAATAACACAGTATGTTGTTACTTCAATTTTAAATATAGTCACTAGTAATGTAAGTGTTTTAGAACAAAAAACTAGTGAAAAAAAATACGCACCACCACTTCTGGTGCAAAATATACAGGTTGCTCATCAGGTTTTTATAATTTGATTTTTTTATAACTGATTATCTTACAACATAATACTATTACTGCATTATGTTGAGAAAGTTTGTGTTCTATAAACTTTTAAAATATGTTTTAAGTTTTAAAAAATCGATTTAAAAAATGAGAAAAATAATATTTATTCTTCTTTTACTACCAATTTTTAATTTTGCACAGGACAAAGTTAGTGGCGTAATAAATGAAGAGACTGCTAGTGGTGAAGTAGTGCCTTTGTCTGGTGCAAATGTGTACTGGCATAATACTAGTGTAGGTGTAATTACTGGTACAGACGGTACTTTTACTGTGCCTTACAAAAAAGAATATTCTAAATTAATAATTAGTTATGTTGGGTTTAAGACAGATACCCTTAATATAGCTAAGCCGGGTAATATAGCTCATACATTAAAGTCTGTAAGTACATTAGATGAGGTTACAATAACGGCAAAAAAAGAGGCTACAACTAAACTTTACTTAAAGGCAGAAAACACTATGGTGGTTAGTAGTGATGAGCTTTTAAAAGCTGCCTGTTGCAATTTATCTGAGAGTTTTGAGACAAATCCATCTATAGATGTAAATTTTGCAGATGCTGTTTCTGGTACAAGGCAAATTAAAATGTTAGGTTTAACTAGTCCTTATATATTAATTGCAACAGAAAATATACCATCTGTACGTGGTGCATCACAAGCATATGGGTTAAGTTTTATACCTGGTACCTGGGTAGAGAGTATACAAATTACCAAAGGTATGGGCAGTGTTATTAATGGGTATGAGAGTATAGCCGGACAAATTAACGCAGAGCTAAAAAAGCCTATTACAGATGACGCCTTGTTTGTAAACCTTTATGCTGCAAGCAGTGAGCGTTTGGAGTTAAATACTCATTTTAACACTAAGGTTAGTGATAAATGGAGTACTGGTTTGTATGTACATGGTAATAGGCACAACAAAAAACATGATGTTAATAATGATGGTTTTATGGATATGCCATTGTATAACCAAGTTAATATTATGAACAGGTGGCAGTATATAGATATGGAAAAAGGAATTGGATCCTTTTTTAATATTAGGTACTTAAATGATGAAAAACAGACGGGAGAGTTAGATTTTGATCCAGATACAGATAAGCTAACTAACAATGTTTGGGGAAGTGAAATTAATACAGAGCGTTTAGATTTTTCTGCAAAGTTTGGCTATGTTAATCCAGAATTACCTTGGCAAGTTTTAGGTGCGCAGTTTGCTGTAAGTAACCACAAGCAGGATTCTTATTTTGGTTTAAATGTGTATGATATAGAGCATAGTAGTGTATATTCTAACATTAATTACAATTCTATAATAGGAGACTCTAGACATAAAGTTAAAACCGGGATTAATTTTACATATGATAAGTATGATGAGTTAGTACTTACAGATAATTATGCGCGTATAGATAATTCTATTGGAGGGTATTTTGAGTATGGTTTTGATAATTTAGAAAAGCTAAACATTACAGCGGGAGTACGTGTGGATAACCATAACAGACTTGGATTTTTTGTAACTCCAAGATTTCATTTACGTTATTCTCCTTGGGAAAAATCTGCTCTTAGAGCTTCTTTTGGTAGAGGTAAGCGTACTGCTAATATTTTTGCCGAAAACCAACGTATGTTTGCTACCGGCAGAACTATTAATATTGAAGATGCTGGTGGTAATATTTATGGTTTAGACCCAGAAATTGCCTGGAATTATGGAGTGTCTTTTTTGCAAGGCTTTAATTTATTTGATAGAAAAGGAGATATCTCTGTAGATTTTTACAGAACAGATTTTCAAAATCAGATAGTGGTAGATTGGGAAAACCCGCAAGAGGTTAATTTTTACAATTTAGAAGGAGATAGTTACGCTAATAGTTTTCAGACAGAATTAAACTACAATGTTGTTGGTAATTTAGATTTACGGGTTGCTTACAAGTTGTACGACATTAAAACACAATACAAATCTGCAAAATTAGAAAGATCTTTAACACCTAAGCATCGTTTTTTTGCAAACGCATCATACCAAACAAAAGGCCACGGTTTTATTAAAAAATGGAAATTTGACGCTACTTTTAACTGGCTAGGTGCACAGCGTTTTTCATCTACAGAAAGTAACCCGCAACAATATCAGTTGCCAGAATACTCTCCAGAAGTAGCTACTTTAAATGCGCAAATTACTAAGGTGTTTTCTCCTAAGTTTGAGGTGTATGTAGGAGGAGAAAATATAACTAACGTTAGGCAAAGTATGCCAATTGTAGGGGCAGATAATCCTTTTGGCTCTAATTTTGATACTACATTTGTATACGGGCCAGTTTTTGGAAGTATGTATTACGCAGGATTGCGATTTAAAATAAATAAGTTTAAAAAATAAATATAAAAATTATGAAAAAAATAGCTGTTATTGTAATGATGTTGTTTGCTTATGTGTCTTTTGGGCAAAACAAAAATGCAAAGGCAAGTTTAGAAGTAAATGGTGTGTGCTTAATGTGTAAAGAACGCATAGAAAAAGCCTGTGTAAAAACCAAGGGTGTTAAAAGTGCTATTTGGAATGTAAAAACGCATGAGCTTAAAGTAATTTATGATGAGCGTAAAACAAATTTAAACACTATAGAGAGTAGTGTTGCGGCTGTAGGTCATGATACTAAAAACCTAAAAGCTCCAGATGAAGTTTACAACAGTTTACACGCGTGTTGTTTTTACAGAAATAAAGATGTGCAAGAAGAACATAAAGAATAGTTTAAATACTTTATATAAAAAACGCTCCAATGAAAATTGGAGCGTTTTTAGTATTCTTATCTTTTGAAGATTACATCATACCTGGCATACCACCACCCATTGGAGGTGCAGCAGCAGGTGTATCTTCTTTAATGTCTGTTAATGCACATTCTGTAGTTAAGATCATACCAGAAACCGAAGCAGCGTTTTCTAATGCAACTCTAGTTACTTTTTTAGGATCTATAATACCAGCTTTAAGCATATCTGTATAAGTTTCAGACTTAGCATCGTAACCAAAATCTCCTTTACCTTCAATAACTTTAGCAACAACAACAGAGCCTTCTCCGCCAGCATTTTCTACAATTGTACGTAATGGAGCTTCTATTGCTCTAGCAACAATTTGTAAACCAGTTTCTTCGTCTGCGTTCTCTGCTTTTATTTTAGATAAAACAGCTTTAGCTCTAACTAAAGCAACACCACCACCAGCAACAATACCTTCTTCTACGGCAGCTCTTGTAGCGTGTAATGCATCATCAACTCTATCTTTTTTCTCTTTCATTTCTACCTCAGATGCAGCACCAACATAAAGTACAGCAACACCACCAGCTAATTTAGCTAAGCGCTCTTGTAGTTTTTCTTTATCGTAGTCAGATGTAGTAGTCTCTATCTGAGATTTAATTTGGTTAACTCTTGTGTTAATTGTAGCAGCATCACCAGAACCATTTACTATAGTAGTGTTATCTTTATCTATAGATACTTTTTCACAAGTACCAAGCATATCTAAAGTAGCGCTTTCTAAAGAGAAACCTCTTTCTTCAGAAATAACTGTACCACCAGTTAAAATAGCAATATCTTCTAACATTGCCTTACGTCTATCTCCAAAACCAGGAGCTTTAACAGCAGCAATTTTTAAAGATCCACGTAACTTGTTAACGACTAAAGTAGCTAAAGCTTCTCCATCTACATCTTCAGAGATAATTAATAATGGTTTACCAGACTGAGCTACAGGTTCTAATACTGGTAAAAGATCTTTCATTGCAGATATTTTTTTATCAAACAATAAAATATATGGGTTCTCTAGCTCAGCAACCATTTTTTCAGAATCTGTTACAAAGTAAGGAGAAAGGTAACCTCTGTCAAACTGCATACCTTCTACAACATCTACATAAGTATCTGTTCCTTTAGCTTCTTCTACAGTAATAACACCCTCTTTACCAACTTTACCAAAAGCTTGTGCAATTAGTTCGCCAATAGTTTCGTCGTTATTTGCAGAGATAGATGCAACTTGTTTAATTTTATCAGATGAATCTCCAACTTTTTTAGATTGTTTAGCAAGGTCTTCTACAATAGCTTCTACAGCTTTGTCTATACCTCTTTTTAAATCCATTGGATTTGCACCTGCAGCAACGTTTTTAAGACCTTCTTTTACTATAGATTGTGCTAAAACTGTAGCGGTTGTGGTACCGTCACCAGCTAAATCGTTAGTTTTAGAAGCAACTTCTTTAACCATTTGTGCTCCCATATTTTCTAAAGGATCTGCAAGCTCTATTTCTTTAGCTACAGATACACCATCTTTAGTTACTGTTGGTGCACCAAATGATTTGCTAATAATTACGTTTCTTCCTTTTGGGCCTAATGTTACTTTTACTGCGTTTGCTAAAGCATCTACACCTCTTTTAAGGCCGTCTCTAGCTTCAATGTCAAATTTAATATCTTTTGCCATTTTTGTTTATATGTTTTTAAGTTTAGTCTTTAGTAAGCAACTAAAGACACAAGTTTGATTATTAATTTAGAGCTAAAAGCCTTAGGCAATTAGCAAATAGCTGTTTTTTAGATAATAGCTAAAATGTCGCTTTCTCTCATCATTAAATAGTCAGAACCTTCTAACTTTAACTCTGTACCAGCATACTTACCGTAAAGTACAGTGTCGCCAATTTTTACAGTTATTTTTTCATCTTTTGTTCCTGGGCCAACAGCAACTACTTTACCTTGTTGAGGTTTTTCTTTAGCAGTGTCTGGAATTATTAATCCAGAAGCTGTTTTAGTTTCTGCTGCCATCGGTTCAATTAGCACTCTATCTGCCAATGGTTTAATGTTAACTTTAGCCATATTTTATGATTTTTAATATTAATTTTTCTGCAGTTACATAGGCAGAAATTGTGCCATAGCGTAAAACTGACAAGTTGTAAAACAAAAAATGCCAGCTTGTCATAAGCTGGCATTTTTAATATGTTTTAACGGTACGTTCTTAATTAATACTATCTGTTAAATTAGTATCTGTACTTGTAGGAGCTTGTGTGTTTGTTACAGGAGCTTCTGTACTTTTTTCTTGTAATAATTTAGAGTCAGAGTTGCCACCTTTACCTGGTAATGCAACATTAGACATTAAAATTAATACAACTAGTAACGCAGCTAAAGTCCAAGTACTTTTATCTAAAAAATCCCCAGTCTTTTTAACTCCACCAACTACTTGGTTGCCACCGCCACCAAAAGAAGAAGATAAACCACCACCTTTTGGGTTTTGTACCATAATTACCAACATTAGTAAAAGTGATACTATAATAATAAGAACTAAAAATATTGTAAACGTACTCATCTGTTATATGTTTTCTTTTTGAATTTTTTCTACCGATTTTATTCGGTTTGCAAAGAAACTACTTTTTTCTGGATATTTCAAACTTAAAATCTTATAAGCTTGAATTGCTTTTTTGTATTTTTTTTGTTCTAAATACACCTTAGCAAGTGTCTCGGTCATTAGTTCGTCTTTATTAAGTTTTACCGAACTGGAAATATCTACCTTGGTTTCTATGTTTTTTGCTGGAGTAATTTTAGGATTTGTTTTTATAAACTTATCTATTAAGTCAAACTTCTTATTTTTTTTTTGCTTTGGTTCTTTTTTTTCTAAAGAAGTTTTGGGTGCTTTATTTTGTTTTAAGTCTGCCTTAGTGTTTAAAGGCGTAACTTTCTCTATTTCTTTTTCTTCTTGGGCTTGTTCTTTTACTTCTTCCTCTTTTGTTGTTGGTTTAGGGTTTGTGAGTTCTAGCCATTGTGCAAAAGAGTATTTTTCGTTTTTTGTAAAGTGTAAAGGAGCACCAATATTTAATTTTTCAGCTTCAGTTTTTTCTTCTTCAAGCTTTTCTGTTGGTATAACGAGTGTGTTTTTCTCAGTAATATTCTCAAAAGCATCTTCTTTGCTTTTAATCTCTAACTCTTCATTAGTAATAGAAATTTCTAATTCATCCTTTACTTCAGTTTCTGTTATGGATGTGCTTGTTTTTTGAGTTGTTTCTGGGTTTGCTTGTTGTATTTCAACTTCAGGTGATTTTTCAATAGCCTTTTTTGTTTCTTCTTTTTTGGTGACTTCTTTAGTTTCAAAAAGCGAATCATCTAAAATCTTTTCCGCGTCATTTATGTTTTGTGGTAAAGGATTATCTTCACTTTCTTCTAACATATTAGGAGGAGAGGCAACTTCTTCAGAAATTACATTCAACTTTTTAAGATTAGCATTTTCTCTAATCTCCTTTACAGTAGTTGTATTATTTAAAAATTCTGGTGATGTAATAAAATCAAATAAAACATCTCTGTTTGCTGTGTGTGCAGCAGTAACCTTTAGTGCGTTATTGTATTTAAAACTATTGGTGTTTTTTAGTCCTTTTAAATGTATAGCGCGTGCGGCTTGAAAATATGGGTAGTCTGTAATAATTTCTTCAAGCTGATTTATTTGTGCTACAGAACTAATACTTTCTGGTTTTTGTAGTAAATATGTAAAATCTGTTACTTTCATAAAACTACCAGTCTGCTAATGATTTGCTAAAAATATCTTGTGTAATACGCTCAAATAGTTCTGCGTGTGCTTCAGATTTTACAGATGCTAATAAAGAGTTTGCATCATAATCGTAAAAGAATGAAAAACGCTGTTCAAAATCCGAGTCTTCTTTTGTTTTATTGTAAAAACGTACATTAACCGTCATTGTTAGCCTGTTTTGTGCGGCAGTTTGTGCCGCTGTAGCTGTCATAGGAGAAATACGGTATTCTACAATTTCACCTTCGTACACTAAATCTCCGTTAGATGGAGTTAGACTAAGGCTAGTTTGACTTCCTAATAAATCTTGTAAGGCATTTGTAAAGTCTCTGTCTAAACCTGGTTCTACTGTAGACCCTGGGCTTTGCGAAGCATAATTTTGAAAAAAGTTTACCTGAAAAGATTTTGCGTCTCCAGTGCTACCACCGGTAAAATTGTATCCAACACTTTTTAGTCCGCAGGCTTGTACAGTACAAACTATAAGTAGTATTGCAAAAATGTTTTTTATGTTTTTCATCAAATTATAAATCAAACTGTTTTATTTTTCTATATAAAGTACGCTCAGAAATTCCTAATTCTGCAGCTGCGGCTTTTCTTTTCCCTCTGTTTCTTTCTAAAGATTTTTTAATAAGCTCTATTTCTTTGTCTTGTAAAGATAGCGTTTCTTCCTCTTCTATTTCTTCTGCAAAATGGTATTTATCATCTTGTGGTAATATAGGAGAAACAACTTCCTCTCTTTCTCTAGTTGGGTTAGGTAGGTGTAGTATTTCTGATGGTGTGCTTTCTGCTTCTTCAAAAGCGTCATCATCATGATCGCCGTATATTTTTTGTATTAAATGTTCATTTTCTTCCTGTACTTTTTCACTATCATTATTTTTCATTAACTCTAGTGTTAATTTTTTTAGATCGTTTAGATCTGCTTTCATATCAAAAAGAACTTTGTATAAAATTTCTCTTTCATTGCTAAAATCGCTCTCTTTTTTTTCTTGATTTACAACAGCAGGTAAATTGGTATTTCCTCCGTTTGGCAAGTAAGAGTGTAGGGTAGTGGCAGAGATATTACGATCTGATTCTAAAACAGAAACTTGTTCTGCAACATTTCGTAATTGTCTTATGTTACCAGCCCAGCGGTATTTTTGTAGTATTTGCACTGCATCATCAGACAAACGTATTGTTGGCATTTTGTATTTCTGACTAAAATCTGATGCAAATTTTCTAAAAAGTAAATGAATATCTTCTAAACGCTCTCGTAAAGGCGGAAGGTTTATTTCTACAGTGCTTAACCTATAGTACAAATCTTCTCTAAATCTATTTTTTTTAATAGCTTCAAACATATTTACGTTTGTAGCAGCAACAATACGTACATTGGTTTTTTGCGTTTGTGAAGAGCCAACTTTTAAAAATTCCCCGTTTTCTAATACACGTAGCAAACGTACTTGTGTTGTTAAGGGCAACTCTCCAACTTCATCTAAAAAAATGGTGCCGCCATCTGCAACTTCAAAATATCCTTTACGGGTAGTTGTAGCACCTGTAAAGGCTCCTTTTTCATGGCCAAAAAGTTCACTGTCTATTGTGCCCTCTGGAATTGCACCACAGTTTACAGCAATATATTTTGCGTGTTTTCTATGAGATAATGAGTGTATTATTTTAGGAATAGACTCTTTACCAACACCACTTTCACCAGTAACTAATACAGAGATATCTGTAGGTGCAACTTGTATCGCTTTTTCTATAGCTCTATTAAGTTGTACATCGTTCCCAATAATTTCAAATCGTTGTTTTATTGCTTGTACAGATTCCATGATATTTAATTTTTTACAATACTACCTAAAAGGGTTCCTGTTGTGCAATCTTCAATTTTTACATTTACAAACGTTCCTACTTGGCTACCTTCTTCTTTAGGGAATACAACAACAGCATTTTGTGAGTTTCTTCCCATCCAGTGTTCTGTAGATCTTTTAGATTCTCCTTCAATTAAAACTTCATCAATTTTACCTAAACGTTGTTGTAGTCTGTAGCCAGAGTGTTGTCTTTGCAGTGCTATAATTTCTGCTAATCTTCTTTTTTTGTCTGCTTCAGGTACATCATCTTCTAGTTTACGTGCAGCCATTGTACCTGGTCTTTCAGAATAAGAATACATGTAGCCAAAATCGTACTTTACGTATTCTAATAAAGAAAGTGTGTCTTTATGGTCTTCTTCAGTTTCTGTTGGGAAGCCGGCAATCATATCTTGTGAAATAGCACAATCAGGAATAATTTGTCTAATATTATCTATTAATGTAAAATATTCTTCCCTGGTGTGTAAACGGTTCATAGCTTTTAAAATTCTATCGCTTCCGCTTTGTACTGGTAAATGAATGTGTTTGCAAATGTTATTATACTTGGCCATTGTTTTAACCACGTCTAACGTTAAGTCTTGTGGGTTAGATGTAGAAAAACGAATTCTCATTTTAGGCTGTGCAACTGCAGTCATCTCTAATAAATTTGCAAAATTAACAGCCGTTGCTTTTTGCATTTCTGTAGCTTGATTAAAATCTTTTTTTAATCCGCCACCATACCATAGGTAACTGTCTACATTTTGTCCTAACAGAGTTATTTCTTTATAGCCTCTGTTCCAAAGATCATTTACTTCTTCTAAAATAGATTGTGGCTCTCTACTGCGTTCTCTACCACGTGTAAAAGGTACAACACAAAACGTGCACATATTATCGCAACCGCGAGTAATAGATACGTAAGCAGAAATTCCGTTTGTATTTAAACGTACAGGAGCAACATCACCATAAGTTTCTTCTTTAGATAAAATTACGTTTATTGCGTTACGGCCTTCGTCTACTTCCTTAATTAAGTTAGGTAAATCTTTATAGGCGTCTGGACCTACAACCATATCTACAATTTTTTCTTGTTCTAAAAATTGACTTTTTAAGCGCTCTGCCATACAGCCTAAAACTCCAACCTTTAAATGTGGTCTTGTTCTTTTAACGGCATTAAATTTCTCTAACCTTTTGCGTATGGTTAGTTCTGCTTTTTCTCTAATAGAGCAAGTATTAACTAAAACAAGATCTGCATCTTCTAATACCTTGGTAGTGTTAAAGCCTTCTTTTGATAAAATAGAAGCAACAATTTCACTGTCAGAAAAATTCATAGCGCAACCATAACTTTCTATGTATAGTTTGCGCGTGTTATCTTTTTTGTTCTTTAGAGTTAAAGAATTACCCTGTATTGTTTCGTCTATTACTTTCTCTTCTGCCATATCTAAATCTACTACTAGCTTGTAAAAGCACAAAGATAGTACTAAATATAAAAAAGTGACAATTTGACAGTTAAATTTAATAGTTTTTTAGTGCTATAATCCCAGTTAAGTTTATTTTTGCTTTTATAATACAAATTAAAGAGATGAATTTTTACGACGTAGAAGGGAAAATTATTACAAAACCAGCATTAGATTTTGGTGATATTTTTAATAAAAGTATGGAACTGTTTAAAGTGGTTTGGTTGCCGGGGTTTGTTACGGTACTGTTTACTACGTTGCTAACATTATTGCTTGTTTTAGTTATGTACACGCCTTTAATAGCACTTGGTATTTTTAATGCAGAAGCATTTGAAAGACAAGAGCCGCCTATTATTTATACTTTTTTTTCAATGGTTTTAATGCCAATTATAATGATGTGTATTTTTGCTGTTAACCTGTTATTAATGGCTGGCTTCTATAGAATATGCAGGGCTAAAGATGTACAACTAAACACAGATGGTCATTTTTACTACTTTAAAAAACATTATATGATTAAAGCTTTTATTTTAGCTTCTATAACTATTGGTTTAGCTATAGTAGGTATGCTTACTTGTGGTGTAGGTTTAATTTATTTAGGTGTGCCATTGGCTTTATTTCCTGTTTTTTTAGCTTTTGAAGAAGAATTGTCTGCCCTAGAAATAGTAAAGGCAAGTTTTGCTTTAGGAAATAAAAATTGGTTTGTGCTTTTTGGAGTTACCTTTGTAATGGGGTTAATAGCACAACTTGGTGTAATACTGTGTGTAGTAGGAGTTTTGTTTACGGCAATGCTAGCAAGAATTCCTATTTATTATGCATATAAAAATGGAGTTGGTTTTGCAGATGAAACAGAAGATAGGTTAAAAGCGCTTGCTTCATCTAATTTGTAAGTAATTGCGCAACCTTTGCGTTTGTTCTGTATCTATTTTGTAACAACCAAAAAAGATATAAGAATGAAAAAGCATTTCTTTTTATTACTAAGCCTTGTAAGTGTATTTTGTAGTTGTACAGATCACGAAGATGATGGTAAATATGCAAATTTTTTAGTGGCTAAGCCATTAAAAATTAGCTTGTCTGAGTTTGAAGACAGCGGCGATATTATTGCCCCTAAACCTATAGAAGAATCTGGTAAAATATATGCCTATAACAACTATATTTTTGTGAACGATAAATACAAAGGTGTACACGTAATAGATAATAAAAATCCAGAAAACCCTATAAAAATTGCCTTTATAAAAATAGCAGGTAATGTAGATATTTCAGTAAAAGACAACTATTTGTACGCCGATAGTCTAAGAGATTTACTGGTTTTTAATATAGCTAATAAAGATAATATTAAACTTGTAAATAGGTTAAAAAATGTGCTGCAGGACAATATTATTTGGCCTATGGCCGATATTTATGAGTGGGAAAATGCAACTACAGAAGATGAGGTGTTAGTAGGCTGGGAAGTGGTTACAGAACGTAGGTTAAAAGAAGAGGTGCAATTAATGTTTGAAGATGTAGCATTAAACAACACAGCAGACGCTCGCAATACGGGTCAAGGAGGTTCATTGGCACGTTTTAAAATTGTAGAAGATTATTTATATGCAGTAGATAACCATAATATTAATGTATTTAATATTCAAAATTTAGAAAACCCTTTAGACTTAGATGATATATATGCTGGTTTTGATATAGAAACTATTTTTAATAGAGATAATCATTTATTTTTAGGAAGCAAAAGTGGTATGTATATATATGATATTACAAATCCACAAACACCAACGTTTGTCTCAGAATTTCAGCACGGTACAGCTTGTGATCCTGTTGTTGTAGACGGAGATTATGCATATGTAACTTTACGCGGTGGTAATACCTGCGGGGCAACAGAAAGTGGTTTATACATAGTAGATATAAGTACTATTACAGATCCGGTTTTAACAAAGCAATACCCTTTAGACGGCCCTTATGGGTTGGGAATAAAAGGTAATACTTTATTTATATGCGATGGAGAGTCTGGTTTAAAAGTTTATGATAAAACAGATGTAGACAAGCTAAAAGAAATTAATCATTTTAAAGATATAGTTGCTTTTGATGTAATACCTAAAGAAAATAACTTGTTAATGGTAGGAGATAATATTCTGTATCAATACAAATATTTAAAAAATAATATAAGCTTGTTAAGTAGCTTAAATCTAGATTAATTTAATACAAAAACAGACAAAAGATCGCTAATTTATGCGGTCTTTTTTTGTTGGTTTCTACCTTATAACGTATTAAATAAAAAAATTGCTATACTTTTGTACAACCAAAAACCAAAAAATGGCGAAGAATTTAGTAATTGTAGAGTCACCTGCAAAAGCAAAAACAATAGAGAAATTTTTAGGAAAAGATTACAAGGTAGAGTCTAGCTTTGGACACATTGCGGATTTACCGTCTAAAGAGTTAGGAGTAGACGTAGAAAACGATTTTACCCCTAAGTATGTTGTAGACAGTGAAAAGAAAAAACTTGTAAAAAAACTTAAAGATTTAGCAGACAAAGCAGAAGTTATTTGGCTTGCAAGTGATGAGGATCGTGAGGGAGAAGCTATTTCTTGGCATTTGGCAGAAGAATTAAAACTAGATAAAAATAAAACAAGAAGAATTGTTTTTAACTCTATTACTAAGTCTGCAATACAAAAGGCAATAGAAAACCCAAGAGAAATAAATTATAACTTGGTAAATGCACAGCAGGCACGTAGAGTTTTAGATAGGTTGGTTGGTTACGAATTATCTCCGGTGCTTTGGAAAAAAATTAAACCAGGACTTTCTGCAGGTCGTGTGCAGTCTGTAGCGGTAAGGTTAATTGTAGAAAGAGAAAGAGCAATAGAAGCTTTTACGCCAGAGGCTTCATTTAAAGTAGTTGCAGAGTTTAAAACAGAATCTGGTAGTAGTTTTTCTGCAAAAATTAATAAAACATTTTCTAGTAAAAAGGCAGCACAAGATTTTTTAAATAAAAATATTGGCGCTAATTTTTCTATAGCAAACTTAGATAAAAAACCAGCTAAAAAATCTCCTGCAGCGCCATTTACAACATCAACCTTACAACAAGAGGCTGCACGTAAATTGTATTTTTCTGTAGGTAGAACAATGCAAGTTGCACAACGTTTATATGAGGCAGGTTTAATAACCTATATGAGAACAGATAGCGTAAACCTATCTAAAGAAGCTTTAGATGCAGCAAAAGAAGCAATCATAGAAAACTACGGTGAAGAATATAGTGAGGTTCGTAATTATGTAGGTAAAACCAAAGGTGCACAAGAAGCGCATGAGGCGGTTAGGCCAACAGATATGAAAAGGCAATCTCCTTCATTAGAAAGAGACCAAGCAAGACTTTATGAGCTTATTTGGAAACGTACTTTAGCTTCACAAATGAGTGATGCGCAATTAGAGAGAACTAATGTAAAAATACAGGCAGATAAACATAAAGAAGAATTTACTGCTAATGGAGAGGTTATTAAGTTTGATGGTTTTTTAAAGGTATATTTAGAGGGCCATGATGATGAAGAAACAGAGGAGCAAGAAGGTATGTTACCAGCAATGAAAGTTGGAGAAACATTACTTAACAACTACATTACAGCAACAGAACGTTTTTCTAGAGCGCCGTACAGATTTACAGAAGCATCTTTA
Organism: Cellulophaga omnivescoria; assembly: GCF_001999725.1. Lineage (GTDB taxonomy): Bacteria > Bacteroidota > Bacteroidia > Flavobacteriales > Flavobacteriaceae > Cellulophaga > Cellulophaga omnivescoria. The sequence goes on along the minus strand of NZ_MDDP01000002.1, from coordinate 114,306 downwards.
GTTAAAAAACTAGAAGAATTAGGTATAGGAAGACCGTCTACTTATGCCCCAACAATTTCTACAATACAAAACAGAGGCTATGTAGAAAAAGGAACTATAGAAGGTGTAGAGCGTAAGTATACACAATTGGTGTTAGAGGCCAATAATGTACAAGAAAAGAACTTAACAGAAACGGTTGGATCTGATAAAGGTAAAATGGTGCCTACAGATATAGGAATGATTGTAACCGACTTTTTGGTAAATCATTTTGAAACCATTTTAGATTATAATTTTACAGCTAAAGTAGAAGAAGATTTTGATGAAATTGCAACAGGAGATGAAGACTGGGGTAAAGTAATGAAAGACTTCTACAAAGATTTTCATCCTAAGGTAGAAGATGTAGAGCAAAATGCAGATAGAGCAAGTGGTGAACGTATTTTAGGTACAGACCCAAAAACAGGTAGGCAAGTTTCTGTGCGTTTAGGTAGGTTTGGACCAATGGTGCAAATAGGTACTGCAGAGGAAGAAGAAAAACCACAATTTGCTAGTTTATTACCAGAGCACTCTTTAGGTACAATTACTTTTGATGAAGCAATGGAGCTTTTTAAACTGCCAAAAGATTTAGGTACGTATGAAGGAGAAGAAGTATCTGCAAACGTTGGTAGGTTTGGTCCTTACGTAAAATTTGGTAAAAAGTTTATCTCTATGGAAAAAGGAGAAAGTGCTTTAGATATTACCAAAGAAAGAGCAATAGAATTAATTAAAGAAAAACAAAAGGCAGATGCACCAATAGCTTCTTATGAAGATATGGAGGTTACTAAAGGTGTAGGGCGTTTTGGTCCGTTTATAAAGTGGAACGGGATGTTTATTAACGTAAATAAAAAATACGATTTTGATACACTTTCTTATGAGGATATTGTAGAACTTATTGAAGCTAAAAAGCAAAAAGAAATAGATAAGCTAATACAAGAATGGCCAGAAGAAGGTATACGTATAGAAAAAGCAAGGTGGGGTAGACACAATGTTCTTAAAGGTAAAATAAAAGTAGAATTGGCTAAAACAGTAGATGCTACTAAAATTACTTTAGAAGAAGCTAAAGCAATGATAGAAAAGAAAACCCCAAAGAAAAAAACCAAGGCAAAAGCAAAACCTAAGGCAAAAGCAAAAGCAAAACCAAAGACTAAGAAGTAAAAATATATGGCGTTCGATTTTTTGACTCCAGTGGCAGATAAAGTAATAGCTCATTGTGAGCTATTACCGTCGCAAGCATTAGGTAAAAAAATATACAAACACACAAAAAAAGACGGATTGCCAGTTTTGGCAATGGCATCTATAGCAATAATAGGTGTTAATGAAGCCAGAAATGCTTTTGAGAAAAAAGCAGAAGCACTAGATTTATCTAGTGTTAGATTAGAACTTTACAAACTAATGGTAGGCAATTGGAACGCTACCATTATAGATCTTGGAGATGTAGAACCAGGAGAAAAGGTAAGCGATACTTATTTTGTGGTAAAAGAAGTTGTTGCTGGTTTAATAGAAGAAAACATTGTGCCAATAGTAATTGGCCCTACACAAGACTTAACATACCCCTGTTACAGAGCTTTTGATGGACTCCGGAATATGATTAACCTAGTAAATATAGATAGTAGGTTTGATTTTGGAGATCATGAAGAGCTTATCTCTTCTCATTCCTATATGAGTAAAATTATAACAGATAAGCCAAATAACTTATTTAATTTTTCAAATATTGGCTACCAAAGCTATTTTAACTCTCAAGAAGAAATAGATTTAATGGAGCGTCTTTTTTTTGATGCATATCGTTTAGGGGAGGTAACTTCAGATATTACCTTGGTAGAGCCAATTCTGCGAAATGCACATATTGTTAGTTTAGATGCACGAGCTGTGCGCGCAAGCGAAATGGGAATGTTAAATAATTTTTCTCCAAACGGATTTACAGGAAGAGAAATTTGTGCCATTGCAAGATATGCAGGTATAAGTGAAAAACTATCTGTGTTTGGGGTTTTTGAAAGTGAAAATTCTAATCAGTCTTTTCAGTTAGTAGCCCAGATAATATGGTATTTTATAGAGGGTTTTAACTTTAGAGTACAAGAGTTGCCATACTTAAATAAAGAAGCATTTACAAAGTATATAGTTCCATCAGACTTAGAGGAACTTGTTTTTTATAAAAGTAATTTAACAGAAAGATGGTGGGTAGAAGTACCATCAATTTTAAATTCATATAATAAAAACGAAATGCCTGCGTTATTACCCTGCACCAAGGCGGATTATGTTGAGGCTACCAACCAAAACATTCCAGAAAGGTGGTTTAAGGCATTTAAAAAAGGCCTCAATTAAAAAAATTACAAAATAACGTGTCTTAATACAATATTTCGTTTAAAACGCTGTTTTAATGTTTGAATATATATGTTTAAGAACTAAATATCTTAAATCGAAATTTAACCTATAATTATGAAGAAACTATTGTTAATGTCCATGGGATTTGTTCTTTTACTTGGCAGTTGTGGTAAGTCAGGAACAAAAGGAGAATTGGTAGGAGCCCAAGGAAAAAAATGGTATCCGGAGAAACCTTATGGTATGGAATTGATCCCAAGAGGATCTTTTATCATGGGTAAAACAGAAGAAGACCAAGCGCAGGTTTTAAATGCGCCAACTAAAACTGTTACAGTAACTTCTTTTTATATGGATGATACTGAAATAACAAATAGTGAGTATCGTCAGTTTGTAGAATGGGTTAAAGATTCTATTACAAGAACAAAATTGGCAATATTAGCAGATGAGTTAGGCTTAAGTCCAGAAGATGGTGGTATTGGAGATTATGCATTTAAAGATGCAGATACAACTAAAATGTCTGAGTACGATAAGTATATGATGGATAACTACGGAGGTGGTGGTCCATTAGGTTATGAAGGTAGAGCTTTAAATAAGGACGAAAAACTTATTTGGGACACTTCTGAATTTCCAGATGAGTACTATGTAGAGGTAATGGATAAATTATACATACCTGAAGAAGAAGCATACAACGGCCAACGTACTATAGATGTTACACAACTTATATATAAGTATAGTTGGATGGATATTGACGCAGCTGCAAGATCTAAAACTGGAAGCAGAAAAGATTTTATAAAGCAGACTGAGTTACCAATATACCCAGATACAACTGTATGGATTAAAGATTTTGAATACTCTTACAACGAGCCAATGCACAACGACTATTTTTGGCATGATGCATATAGCGAATATCCTGTAGTAGGTGTTACTTGGGACCAAGCAACAGCTTTTTGTAACTGGAGAACAAAATTAAAGAACGACGACCAAAAAAGTAGAGGTAAACAACCAGTTAACAAATTTAGATTACCTACAGAAGCAGAGTGGGAGTACGCTGCAAGAGGTGGTATTGAAGGTGGTATGTACCCATGGGGTGGTCCTTATGTAATTAGTGACACAGGTTGCTACATGGCAAACTTTAAGCCACAAAGAGGAGATTACGCTGCAGATGCAGCATTGTATACAGTAGAGGCTAAATCTTATGAGCCTAACGACTTTAACTTGTATAATATGGCTGGTAACGTGTCTGAATGGACAAGCTCTAGCTACGACCCAAGTACTTATGATTTTGTTTCTACAATGAATCCTAACGGAGGAGATAGTGGAAACGCAAGAAGAGTAATACGTGGTGGTTCTTGGAAAGATGTTGCATACTTCTTACAAGTGTCTACAAGAGATTATGAATACAGAGATTCTGCCCGTAGTTATATTGGCTTTAGAACTGTACAAGATTACATGGGAGAAGAAGATTCTACCAATTAATAACCGAATAAATTTAACCTTAAATACTTATAATTAATAAACCCAAATTAAAATTAGAAATTATGGCACAGTCAAAATCAACAAAGAAATTATTTAATATGGCCTATGGCCTTGGAGCATCTGTAGTAATTATAGGAGCATTGTTTAAAATTCTTCACTGGGAGTTAGGTCCATTAAACGGTGGTGTATTATTAGCAATTGGTCTTATTACAGAGGCACTTATTTTTGCCATTAGTGCATTTGAGCCAATTGAAGACGAATTAGATTGGTCTTTAGTTTACCCAGAATTAGCAGGTGGTGAAGGATCAGCAAGAAAGAAAAACGAAACTTTAGAAGTAAAAGAAACAGAAGCATCTTTATCTAAAAAATTAGACGAAATGTTAAAAGAAGCTGGTGTTGATGCAGAATTAATGGGAAGTCTTGGTAACAGCATTAAAAACTTTGAAGGTGCTGCTAAAGGAATTGCTCCTACTGTAGATGCAATGGAATCTACTAGAAAATATTCTGAAGAAATGGTACAAGCCGCTTCACAAATGGAATCTTTAAACAGCTTATATAAAGTACAATTAGAAAGTGCTAGCAGACAAGCTTCAATTAATGAAGAAGTAGTACAAAACTCTTCAGCATTAAAAGATCAGATGGAATCTTTAGCTACTAACTTATCTTCTTTAAACGGAGTGTACGGTGGTATGTTATCAGCAATGAGTAAAAACTAATTAGTTAATACTTAACCCCAAATCAATTATTAACTAAAATTAGTAGAAAACATGGCAGGAGGAAAACAGTCACCACGTCAGAGAATGGTAAACTTAATGTACTTAGTGTTCATTTGTATGCTGGCGTTAAATATGAGTAAAGAAGTTCTAGCTGCATTCGGCTTAATGAATGTAAAGATGGAAGCTTCTAACAAAAAAACAGCAGAAAATAACGTAGCTTTTTTAGAAGGTCTTGGAACAAAGGCTGAGGAAAATGCAGCAAAATATGCTGAAGATTACAAAAAAGCACAAAAAGTACAAGCAATATCTCAAGAGTATTACGACTATTTAGAAGGTCTTAAGAAAGAGATGACTAAGAACGTTGAGGATCCTACAGATTACCAAGTTATGGATAAGTCTGATTATTTAGATCAAAAATTCTTTAGCGGAGAAAATTTAGCTCCAGGAGGTAAAGAGTTTATGAAAAGAATTAAAGACTACCGTGAGCAAGTATCTAGCCTTGTGCCAGATAAAATTAAAGGATCAGTACAAGCTAGATTTGAAACTGGTGATGCTAATGGTAAAGTAGAGAAGAAAGATAAAACCAAGCAAGATTGGATTAACTATCACTATGAAGGTTTTCCTTTAATAGCTTCTTTAACTAAAATTACAGCTTTACAGTCTGATATTAAAGCAACTGAAGAAGACGCTTTAAAAGCAATGTTAGAAGGTAACTTAACAGATCAAGTTTCTTTAAAGAAATTTAAAACATCACTTTTTGGATCTAAATCGGCATTTTATGCAGGTGAAAAGTATGATGGTAAAATTATAATTAGCAAAACTGATGATTCTTCTACTCCAGTAAGAGCAGAATTAACATTAGATGGTAGAAAATTAAAAGAAGGTACAGATTATCAGCTAGAGGCTGGAGGTGTAAAAATGTTAATTGGTGCTGGTAACCCAGGTGATCACGAAATAGCAGGTACACTTTTCTTTAAGCAAGATGGTGAAGAGGTTCCTGTAGAAGTTAAAAATTCTTTTGCAACTATATCTAAGCCAAGCGCAGCATTAATTGCAGCTGATAAAATGAACGTTGTTTACCGTGGTGTTGCTAACCCAATGACAATTTCTATACCTGGTATACCAAACAATAAAGTAAGAGCTTCTGCTCCTGGTTTAAAGTCTGTAAGTGGTAGCAAGTATGTTATGACTCCTGGTTCTGGTAGAACAGTAACAATTAAAGCTTCTGGTACATTACCAGATGGTAAACCGGTTAGTTCTTCTTCAGAATTTAGAATTAAAGATATACCAAGCCCAACAGGTTCTATTAGAGGAGAAACTGGTAGCGTTAAAATGCCTCGTAAAAACTTAGAAGTTTCTACAATTGGTGCAATATTAGAAGATTTTGATTTTGATTTAAATATTGGTGTAAGCGGCTTTAGCTTTAAAGTTCCAGGACAACCAACAATAAGAGTTAATGGTAGAAAATTAGACAGTAGAGCTAAGTCTGCATTAAAAAGAGCAAAAAGAGGTGATATGGTTCAGATATTTAATATCCAAGCTTATATTACAAATAACAAGAGTTACAGATTAAAGAAAGTTTCTAGTGTACTTGTAGAAATTACAAACTAGAATAAATGAAACTAATTGGTAAGTTGCTATTGCAAAATGGCAACTTACTTATAGCTTCAAAACAAAATTATTTAAATGATGAATTGGAAAAACATTTTAGTAGTAGGATTTTTAGCAGTGTCTTCAATATCTGCTATGGCGCAATCAAACGTATTGAATGCAAAAAAGCCAGAAGAAATAGGTGTAAAAACTGAGGCACAAATTAAAAAAGATAATGACGGACCTTTAAAATATGGTTACGTAGACGACAGAGATGTTTTATGGTCTACAACTGTATGGGAAGTTATAGATTTAGATGAGCGTGTAAACTTTCCATTATACTATCCTATAGATACAATTGATATAGGAAAGAACAGAAGGTCTTTATACCACGTTTTAATGAAAGCTATTAAAAGCGGAGAATTAGAAGTTTATGCAGATTCTTACTTTACTGAAAAAAGAAAGTTAGAAGATTTAAAAGCTTCTATGCAAAAAGTAGATACAACAGATTACGGTTATGACCAGTACAATGCTGGTGAAGAAGTATCTGAAGAATACATTAATAAAAGAGATCTTGTAGCTGCAGATTTAGAAGAGTACCTAATTAAAGGAATGTGGTATTTTGATAAAAGACAAGGTGAGTTAAAATACCGTTTATTAGGTATAGCACCAGTAGCACCAGATGTTAACTTTATAGATGATGAGTCTGTAGATATAGATGGTAATAAAATTCCTTTATTTTGGGTTTGGTACCCAGATGCCAGAGAAATATTACATAAAGCAAAAGTCTTTAACCAACGTAATTCTGCTAGTCCAATTTCTTTTGATATGTTGCTAAATTCAAGAAGATTTCACGCAACAATTTACAAAGAAGAAAATGTACACGGTGATCGTAAAATTAAAGATTATATTTCAGACAACGCATTGTTCCAGTTACTAGAGGCCAAAAGAATTAAAGAGGTTATTAGAGACAGAGAGCAAGATATGTGGAGCTATTAATAAATTGCTTTAGAATTCCAATTCAAAAAAAATAAGCAAACTCCCTAGAATATTTATTCTAGGGAGTTTTTTTGTGCTTTAAATTAAGCTACTTTATCTACTTTTGTTTTATGGTAAATTATTTAGTTGTAGGTCTTGGTTTGGCAGGTATCTCTTTTTGTGAAACACTAGCACAAAACAATAAAACGTTTAAGGTAATTGCAGACAACTCACAAACATCTTCTGTAGTAGCTGGCGGTTTATACAATCCAGTGATATTAAAACGCTTTACATTGGCTTGGTATGCTAAACAACAATTAGATATTGCTTTGCCATTTTACAAAGCATTAGAAAAAAAGTTACAAGTACAGCTAGATTATAAAATACCTGTAATACGTAGATTTGCATCTGTAGAAGAACAAAATATGTGGTTTGAAGCTATGGACAAACCTAGTCTTAGTTATTTTTTATCACCTAAAATTATTCAAAATAAAAATGCTAATATAGATGCTAATTTTGGCTACGGAGAGGTTTTGCACACAGGTAGAATAGATACTAAAGAGCTTTTATTTACCTATAAAAATTACCTAATTTCTAAAAATGCTTTGCTGCAAGAAACCTTTAATTTTAATGCACTAACAATTGAAGATGACTGTATAAACTACAAAGGCATAAAAGCAGAAAAAATAATTTTTGCAACTGGTTTTGGGCTAAAAAACAATCCATATTTTAATTATTTACCTTTAAATGGAACCAAAGGCGAGCTGTTAACTATAAAAGCACCAGATTTAAAGGAAGAAAGCGTTATTAAGTCATCGGTATTTATTATTCCAATGGGTAATAGTTTGTACAGAGTTGGCGCCACTTTTAATAGAGATGATAAAACTAATAACACCTCAAAAGCAGCAAAAGAAGAATTGCTAACCAAACTTACTACCTTTTTAAAGTGTAATTATGAGGTGGTAGACCATAAGGCAGGTGTAAGGCCAACGGTTGCAGATCGTAAACCACTTGTTGGGGAGCATCCTAAGTATAAAAATATTTTTGTATTAAATGGCTTTGGCTCTAGAGGAGTAATGGCTGGGCCGTATGCTGCACAACAATTATATAATTTTATAGAAAATAACCAAGCACTTACTCCCGAAATAGACTGTAAACGTTTTATAAAGAGGTATTTTGCTTCTGTTTCTTAAAATTAGCAATTGCATTTTTATCGTAATGTACAAACATATTAATCCAAATATTACGAGATAGCCTCATAATTATTGGCATAAACCCAATTAAGGTGCCAACTATGCAAATAAAACTTACTAAAAGACTTGTTTTAATAAATAAATACGAAATAAAAAAAGCAGCAACAGCAAATGCAATACCAACACCATAACTAACATACATTGCTCCGTAAAAAAAAGAAGGCTCCATTTGGTATTTAGTATTGCAATGAGAACAACGCTCGTGCATATCGTAAACATTAGCCAAATGATACGGATTTTTATCCTTATACATACTCTCAGAATGACATTTAGGACAAGTTCCTGTTAAAATACTGCCAAGTTTGTTTCCTTTTTTTAACATTTGCAAAAAGTTTTTACAAAAATACTATATTCTATAATTTTCATCTGTAACATTAGTCACAATTTATGCTTAATATTCACAATTTATCTGTCTCTTTTGGAGGAGAGTTTTTATTCGAAGAAATTTCTTTTAGACTAAATCCTGGAAACCGTGTTGGGTTAATAGGAAAAAATGGAGCAGGTAAATCTACACTGTTAAAACTACTGTCTAAAGAAATGCCAATAGATAGTGGTACAATAGCCGCAGATAAAGATGTAAAAATTGGTTTTTTAAAACAAGATATAGATTTTGTAGAAGGTAGGTCTGTTCTAGAAGAATCTTACCAAGCATTTGAAGAAATAAAGGCATTAGAGCTAAAGTTAGATGAAATTAATCATCAGCTAGCAGAACGTACAGATTATGAAAGTGAAAGTTATAGTCAACTAATTGTAGACTTAAATGATATAACGCATCATTATGAAATTCTTGGAGGTTACAACTACCAAGGAGAAACTGAAAAAGTATTACAAGGTCTGGGTTTTAACAGAGAAGATTTTGATAAAAAAACCGAAACATTTTCTGGCGGATGGCGTATGCGTATAGAGTTGGCAAAGTTACTATTACAAACCAATGATGTGTTGCTTTTAGATGAGCCTACAAACCATTTAGATATAGAATCTATTATTTGGTTAGAGCAGTTTTTAAAGGGCTATTCTGGAGCAGTGGTAATTGTATCGCATGATAAAATGTTTTTAGATAACGTTACCAACAGAACTATAGAAATTTCTTTGGGTAGAATTTATGACTACAATAAACCATACTCAGAGTATTTAATACAGCGTAATGAGCTTAAAACACAACAATTAAGCGCACAAAAAAATCAGGAAAAACAAATACAACAAACAGAAAAGTTAATAGAAAAATTTAGAGCAAAAGCATCTAAGGCAACTATGGCGCAATCTTTAATTAAAAAATTAGATAAGATTGATAGGATAGAGGTTGATGAGGATGATAATAGCGTTATGAATTTACGTTTTCCGGTATCTATAACTCCAGGAAAAATTATTGCTGAGATTGAAAATTTATCTAAAAGCTACGGAGATAAACAAGTTTTAAATAATATAGATTTATTAATTGAGCGTGATAGTAAAACTGCCTTTGTAGGGCAAAATGGTCAAGGTAAGTCTACTTTGGCTAAAATTATGGTGGGTGAGTTAGACTATAATGGTCATTTAAAACTTGGGCATAATGTACAAATAGGATATTTTGCTCAAAACCAAGCGGAGTATTTAGATGGTACCAAAACCATTTTAGATACTATGATAGATGCAGCTAATGAAACTAACCGTAGTAAAGTTAGAGATATTTTAGGGTCTTTTTTGTTTAGAGGAGATGATGTAGACAAGTATGTAAGAGTTTTGTCTGGTGGTGAGCGTAACCGTTTAGCGCTAGCTAAAATGTTATTGCAACCACTAAATGTGCTTGTAATGGATGAGCCTACCAACCACTTAGATATAAAATCTAAAAATGTATTAAAACAAGCATTACAAAATTTTGAAGGTACGCTAATACTTGTATCCCATGATAGAGATTTTTTACAGGGCTTAACTAACAAAGTGTATGAGTTTAAAGATCAAAAAATACGCGAGTACCTTGGTGATATAGATTACTACTTAGAGCAACGTAAGGCAGAAAACTTTAGGGCAATTGAGAAAAAAACTAAGGTAAAGCAAGAAGTAAAAAAAGAGGAAAATAAAAAAGTAGACTATAAAGATCAGAAAAAAATAAAGTCTTTAAAAAATAAGCTTAGTAATGTAGAGAGTGAAATTTCTACTTTAGAAAGCGCTATTAAAAAGATAGATGAAAAACTTTTATTGGAGTATGAAGCTACCATAGCTGAACCAGATTTTTTTGATAAATATGAAGCCAAAAAGAAAAAATTAAAACAACTTATGGCTACTTGGGAAGATTTAACTCTTAGCCTAGAAGATATGTAAGAAAAACAAGTATTTGTAAGTAGATTTGCTAAACCACAAAAAAAGCGCATTTCACAACAAAAATGAGCTAAGTGCCTGTATTTCATCTAATAATTTTGCCAGTTGTCTATAATTAGCTTCTCTTTGTATCACAATACCAGCAAAACTAGCATACAAATGAAAAAGAATTTTACTTACACAATTTTGGCTTTTGTAGCCATTACGTTGCAGGCGGTTACAGCACAAATTTCTTTAAAAGAGAAAGCGGTGTTAATAGATTTGTACAACGCTACAAATGGTAGTGAATGGACAACTAAATGGGATTTACAAAAACCTGTTTCTACATGGAAAGGTGTTTCAGTAAAAGATAATAGGGTTGTTGGTATAAATTTATTTAGAAACAACTTAGAGGGTACGTTGCCAAAAACAATTTCTAAATTAAAAAGTTTACAAGACTTAAATTTAGCCTTTAATAAAATAAACGGTGTAATACCAGAAACAATTACTAAATTAAAAGAGTTAAAAACGCTTCATTTAGAAATGAATATGTTAACGGGTGAATTACCTACCAAAATAGGTGAGTTAACTAATTTAGAAAACCTAATTTTATTTAACAACCTTATAAAGGGAGAAATTCCTAAAAGTATTGGGAAATTAAAAAACCTAAAGGAGTTTAACGTTTCAAGTAATAAATTAACAGGTATAATACCAGATGAGTTAGGAAGCTTAACCAAATTAGAGAGTTTAGGACTTTTTGAAAACACTTTAGTTGGCTTTGTACCAAGGGAATTAGGTAATTTAGTAGAGCTTAAAGAATTAGTTATAGCTAACAACCAATTAATGGGAGACATTCCTCAGGAATTTGGGCAATTGGTTAACCTTAAAGTATTACAATTACAAAACAATAAATTTAATAGTTTTAAAAGTTTAGACTTTATGCAGTCTAAAGAGATTTTAGTTTTTGATTTTGACGGAAAAAAACCAAGCTTACAGTTTAGAGATTTAAACACAGCTAAAACTGGTGTTGCAGAAACTGAGTTTGAAGAAGATAAAGAAGATTAGTTACTATATTAAGTATTTTAGTTGGTTAGTTAAACAAGAGTGTCTTATAGGCGCTCTTTTTTCGTTTATAAATATTTTAAGCCTTTGGGTTAGGGTAATTGTCAGATTGGTCTTCTACAGTTTCATCCATACAAACAAAATCTTTTTCTACTAAAATAGAAAGCTCTTTGCCTTGTTTGGTTGTATACGTATTACTAAAACCTACAATAGAGTTAGTATGCCAATCTGTTGTGTAACTGTTGGGCACGTATATAGATATGGTATTATTTTTAAAATCTGTTTCTAAATTTCTTATGCCATCTTTGGTTCTTATCTCATAACAAAATAAGGAGGTGTTAAATTCGGTTTGTTGTATAAAATAACCTCTTTTACAAAATGCTTCTACTTCACTTTTAGTAAGTCTATATCTAACAGAGTTTTCTCTAATTCGTATTTTCATAATTACAGTTTTATGGTTGTTGCTTAGTAGTTTTTTCGGGTTTGTAATTTATAGTTACTCTTGTTCCTTTACCAGGTGTGGAGTTAATAAAAAGTCTGCCGTTAATATAGCTTATACGTTCTTTCATATAAAATAATCCCATACCACCTTCGCTATTATTTTTAGGTGTTTTGTTTAAAATGGAATCATCAAAACCATTACCGTCATCATCAATTAAAACGCTTAGTGTATTTTGGTTGTAATTTATACTTAATAAAATATAATTGGCGTTAGCATATTTAATAGCATTGTTTATTGCTTCTTGTGCAACCCTATAAATGTTAGTTTCTGCTAAGGAACTAAACCTAATGTTTTTTTCTGTTTTGTTTTCAAAAAGTATATTTTTCCCGGTTAGTTTAGACAGTTCTGTAGTCATTTTTTGCAAGGCAGGAAAAATACCGTGGTCCTTAAGCTCCGGTGGAGTAAGGTTAAATGTAGCTGTGCGTACGCCCTTTATTAAGTCTGTGCAAAGTGATTTTAAATAGGCTATTTTTTCCTTTGTTTTATCTTTGTTCTCTAAATTAATAGATTCAATATTAAACTTAAGAGCTGTTAGCATTTGTCCAATACCATCATGTATATCTTTTGCTATACGTTTGCGCTCTTCTTCTTGCCCTTCAACAATAAGACTGGCTTGTAGTTTTCTCTGCAAAATTTTGTCTTCAAAACTTTGCTTGGTTAGTTGTTCTAGTTTTTGCTGATTTTCTATACGCTCGGTAATATCAGAACATAGAATTAAAATATTTTGCTTTTTTGAAGAATTATGGAGCGGAATTATAGACATATCTAACCAAATGTCTTGCTCTTTCTTTGTTCTTATTTTTATTTCTTCGTTTCTAATATTTTTTCTGTTACTTTTTAAAACCTCTTTTAAATACTGTTGTTGACCTTCATTTGTTGTAAGTATTTCAGATAATGGTTTTGCTAAATCTTGTGTGCTACAACCCAAAAGCTCCTGAAATTTTTTACTTATAAAAACTACACTTTCATTATTTTTAATACTAGCAAACAGTGCAGCATTGTCTATAACAAAGTTAAGCTCTTGCAGTTCTTGCAGGGAGTTTTGTTTTTCTTGGTAAAGCTGTTCTATTTTTAAAGTGTTTTCTTCAGATTCAATTTTACTTTTTAATAGTTTACTTATGGTGTTTCTAATTTGTATAGACAGTGGTCTAAAAATAAATAGGATCTCTAATAAAAGAATTAGTAAAGAAAAGGCTACTAATAAATGCTCTTTTTGCTTTAATTTTTCAAGTTGTGTTTTACTAATACTATCATACTTATTTACAATAGTATCCATTAGGTTTAAAAATATTTTTTCATTTTTTAAAATGATATTTATATTTTCTTTTAAGCCAATAGAATCTTTAAATCCGTCAGTAGTATTATAAACAATAGTGCGTTCTGCAGCCTTAATCATTGCATTGTGATGTGGTGTAATTTTTTGCAGCAACGCTAAAATGGCTTTGTTGTCTTCTTTTGGTATACCCATAGAGTCATTACCAAATTGTAGGGCTTTATGAGAAATACGCCATACATCTAATGTTTTTTTTGTGTTTTTTAGAACTGTATCTCTTTCTTTTTTTAGAGTTGCTCTTTGTAATAGTAAAATATCTTTTACTAATTTTTGGCTATATGCCCGTTGTCTGCCAGCTACATTTATAACTCTAGAGTCGTTTAATTGGGAATTTAAATGCATTTGTATTAACACCTGAGAAAACACAATTGAAAAAGCAATAGCTAATAACGCTAGTAAATACCATTTTCTAATTCTTAAAAATGTAGTATTATCTAAAGATTTTTCAAGTTTTTTATGACTCATAAAATGGCCTTATATTAAGCAATTAATTAAGACAATGCTTTGCCTACAAGCTCTAATGATGATTTTGATAGAGGTAGTTTTAATGCCGCATTTTGTCCTTTTTCAGACATTTTTCTCCAAGTTTTTTGTAAAATATCTATTAGTTTTTCTTCGGAATATTTTTTTGCAAAAGGCTCAAAATAAAATTCTAAAAATACCAAGCAAATAACGTCCTCTAATGTTTGTGTTTCTTCATTTTTTTTTAATTGTTTTTTTTCAAGTAAAAAAGCGACTTTTTCAATGGTGTTTTGGTCATATCCAACAGCGGTTAAAATTTCACTTGCTTTTTTAGCGTGATATTTTTTTAAATCTTGCCTCCATTTTAAATAACCTGTTCTGTTTATTTCATAAGAATCTCTTGGTATTTCCCATCTGCAAATATGTTGGCAACGTGCTGTTAGTTGTAACGTTTCTGAGGCATTAGGAGCAAAAGAATTTAATTTGTCTGTCATACGCATAGCGTAAAGCACTTCTTTTGCATATTCTTTACCCTTGTATATTTCCTTGTTTGGGTCTTGCTCGTTAGCTTTATCAAAAAGGTAAAAAGCCTGCTCTAATTTGTTAGTTGTTGTCATTTTTGCTTAGGTTTGTTTTCAAAGCTATTCAGAAAACCCAATATACACAAAACCATCTTCAATTTTTACAGGATATGTTGCAATAGCATCTAAAGTGCCGTTTAAATTTTCTCCTGTTTCTAGAGAAAATGTGTTTTTATGTAATGGGCAAGCCACTTTAGGTGTTCCCATATCTTCGCCAATCATTCCGCGAGAGAGTACCATTTCCATTTTATGCGGACATAAGTTTTGGCAGGCATACCATTTGCCTTCTCTTGTAAAATTAAAAACGGCAATTTGTTTGTTTTTATATTTTACGCAAGCACCACCATTTTTAGGGAACTTACTTGTTTTGGCAGCTTTAAACCACGTAGTTACTTGGTTTAAAGCTGTTGGCGAGTATTCTTTTAAAATTGATGTTATCATCCTTATATATTTTTAGTTCTGTTTTATGATTACACCCAAGGAGCTGGCATTTTTTGGTCTCTAAGAGCTACAAACTCTATATTTTCATCTTCTTCTGTAGAATTTACAAAATGTGTGTACTTGGCTCTAATTTCAGGAGTTTCTACAGCCTCTTTCCATTCGCATTTGTATGTGTCTACCAAATGTTGCATATCCTTGTCTAACTGATCTACAATGCCAAGGCAATCATTAATAACTACGTCCTTTACGTAATCTATACCACCTTCTAACTTGTCTAGCCAAGCCGCAGTACGCATTAATGGTTGTGCAGTTTGTATATAGTACATTAAAAACCTGTCTACATACGTAATAGCCGTTTTTTTATCTACTTTTTCTGCCAATAAAACAGCGTGCTTAGGAGTTGCGCCACCGTTACCGCATATGTAAATATTCCAGCCGCCCTCTACAGCAATAAAACCAAAATCTTTACCGCGTGCTTCTGCACATTCTCTAATACAACCAGATACGCCACCTTTAAATTTATGAGGAGAACGTATGCCTTTATATCTGTTTTCTATTTCAATGGCAAAACTTACACTTTCATCCATGCCATATCTGCACCAAGTAGATCCTACACAGCTTTTTACGGTACGTAAAGATTTACCATAAGCTTGTCCGGTTTCAAAGCCTTCTGCAATTAACTCTTCCCAAATAAGTGGAAGTTCATGTAGTTTTGCTCCAAACATATCTATACGTTGTCCGCCTGTAATTTTGGTGTATAAATCATATTTTTGAGCAATTCTGCCCATAGCAATCATTTGTTTTGGAGATATTTCTCCGCCAGCAACACGTGGCACAACAGAGTAGGTTCCGTTACGCTGTATGTTAGCTAAATACCTGTCATTAGAGTCCTGTATTGTATCTTGTTTGTTAGCTGTTTCATTAAATATACTTGCAAATAATGACGCCGCTAAAGGCTTACAAACTTCGCAACCATTGCCTTTTCCGTGAGTATCTAAAAGCTCATCATAATCTTTAATATTTTTCATCTTTACAATATCATATAACTCCTGCCTAGAGTAATCAAAATGCTCACAAATACGTTCTTTTACAACTTTGCCTAAAGATTTTAAAGTTTCATTTACTAAATCTGTTACCATAGGTTTACAACCGCCACAACCAGTTGTTGCTTTGGTAGCTTTGGCAACATCTTTTACAGTTTCATTTCCATCATCTTTTACAGAGCAACAAACTTGACCTTTAGTTACGGCTTCACAAGAACAAACAACCGCAGTATCTGGCAAATCCATAGCGCTACCAAAGGAGGCAGTGCCATCTCCGGCAGGTAATATTAATTGAGAAGGATCTGAAGGAATTGGCATACCATTTAAATATATTTGATGTAGCATACTATAATCAGTAGCGTCGCCAACTAAAATTCCGCCAAGTAATTTTTTGCCATCAAGACTTACATTTATTCTTTTGTATAAATGTTGTGTTTTATTTTCAAAAATAACAGAATGACCTTTAGTTGCAGGCATAAACGGATCTCCAAAGCTGGCAACATCTACACCAATTAATTTTAATTTGGTAGACATATCTATACTTTTAGACATAATATTGTTAGTATTACCTATTATTTGGTCTACAGCAACAGTAGCCATCTCATAGCCAGGGGCAACAAGGCCGTATATCATTTGGTTGTACAAGGCAATTTCTCCAATGGCATATATGTTTTCATCAGAAGTTTGCATTTTGTTGTTAACTACTATGCCGCCACGCACCCCTATTTCTAATCCACAAGCTTTTCCTAACTCATCTCTTGGTCTAATGCCAGCAGATATTATTAGCATATCTACATCTAAAACATCATCTTCTCCAAACTCCATTCCGGTAATAACTTTATCTCCTAGTATTTGGTTGGTAGCTTTGCCAAGGTGTATATGTAAACCAATAGATTCTAATTTTAATTGTAGTACTTGGCTGCTTCTACTATCTAATTGTCTTGGCATTAATTTTGGAGCAAACTCAACTATATGAGGTTCTAAGCCCATATCCATAACAGCTTTTCCAGCCTCAAGACCTAATAATCCGCCTCCTAAAACCGCAGCTTTTGCATTAGATTTGGTAGATTTTAATTTAGCAGCATACGCTAGCATCCCTTCTAAATCTTCAATTGTTCGGTAAACAAAAACACCTTCTTTCTCAACCCCTTTAATAGGAGGTACAAATGCAGCTGATCCTGTGGCTAAAACAAGATAATCATAGGTGAAATCTCTATTTTTAGCAGTGGTAATTGTTTTCTCTTGTCGGTTAATATCTGCAATGCGTTCGTTGGTGTATAGTTCAATGTTATTTTTTATATACCATTCTGCAGGAGCCATTTCTAATGCCTTTGCATCTTTATTTTCAAAAAACTCACTTAAATGTACACGGTCATAAGCGGGTCTTGGCTCATCGCCAAAAACAATAAGCTTAAAATCTTTATTTGTTTCTTTGGCCACAAATTTTTCGCAAAACTTATAGCCTACCATTCCATTTCCTACTACAATTACGGTTTTCATACGTACATGATTATGAGATTACAATAACAAAAATACGTATTATTACGTATATTTTATCTGTTTTTATCAAAATAAATACGTAGTTTTGTTGTTGTATTAATAATTTTTCACCTTAATAATTATATATTATGATGCAGTCAAAAAATCCTAAAGTAAGTTTAGTAGGTGCTGGGCCGGGCGGTGTAGACCTTATTACCCTTAGGGGAATTAAGGTTTTGCAGCAAGCTGATGTAATTTTATATGATGCACTAGTAAGCATAGATTTACTTAGTGAAATTGATAATTCTATACCTAAAATATACGTAGGTAAGCGTTGTGGAAAACATTCTTTATTACAAGGTGACATAAATAAACTTATAGTAGAAAGCGCATATAAATACGGGCACGCCGTGCGTTTAAAGGGAGGAGATCCTTTTGTGTTTGGTAGGGCTAGTGAAGAAATAGAATACGTAGAATCTTTTGGTATACCAGTAACTGTTGTTCCTGGGATAAGTAGTGCAATAGCAGTGCCCGCCAGCCAAGGTATACCAGTAACTCGTAGGGGTGTAAGCAGTAGCTTTTGGGTAATGACAGCCACAAAAAAAGATGGATCATTTTCTAATGATTTAATTTTAGCTGCAAAATCTTCTGCAACATTGGTAATACTTATGGGAGTACGTAAGTTTATTAAAATAGCTCAAGAAGTTGCAAAACATAGAAGTAAGTTAACGCCTTTTGCTATAATACAAAACGGTACTTTAGGTAAAGAAACCTGCATAACAGGCACCTTGTCTAGTTGTAATACCGTTAAAAACAATATCAATATTGCCCTTCCTGGTGTAATAGTTATTGGTGATGTAGTAGCAGAGCATCCTTCTTTTTTTGAAGAAGAATTACAAAGAGTGCTTCATTCTAGCCTCTAAGCTAAGTGTATTAAATATCTAGTTTTTGCCTCTAATTTTAAATCTAAAATAATTATTATGCCTAATAAGTATACATTTTTAGCTACTTCTTGTAAAAGTTGTATGAATGCAGATTGTTTGGTTAAAAGAAGTGTATTAGCAGAAAGGGATGATTTTTTTTCTGTCTTAAAAACAGAAATTAGTTGTAAAAAAGGACAGCAGTTTATAATAGAAGGAGCACCGGTTAATGGTCTTTTTTTTATTTTAAAAGGTAAAGTAAAAGTGTATAGAACAGGATTAAACGGTAAAGAACAAATTGTGAGATTTGCTAAAGAAGGAGAAATAATAGGTCACCGTGGTTTTGGAACAGAAGAGTATTACTCTATAGGAGCAATGGCTTTAGAGGATAGTATTTTGTGTTATTATTCTAAAGATAGTTTGCAGACCAAATTAAAAAGTAATGCAACATTTACTTATGATATGATGCTTTTTTATGCAAACGAACTTAATAGGAGTGAGGCAAAACTAAAAACCATTTCACAAATGACAGTTAGAGAACGTGTTGTAGACAGCTTGCTTTACATACATAGAAAATTTAAAGATTATAATGGTTTTTTAAACTTGCAACTAAGTAGACGAGAATATGCAGATTATGCTGGTACTACAGAAGAACAAGTAATAAGAGTTTTTTCTGCCCTAAAAAAAGAAAGTTTAATTTTTACGAAGGGAAAAAAAATAGGAATAACTAACATTGCTTTACTTAAAAAAGAAATTTCTGAGCATAATTACTATTTAGATTTATAAAATAAATAGGTAGTATTAAGTAGTAAGTTGCGTATATATACGCAACTTTTTTTATTTGTAACTGGTTTGTTATTAGGCTTTTATCTCTTTTTTATGCGTTAATACAGGTTTTTTAATGGTGTAAAAGAATGTTTTGTTCTGTTTTATTTCATAAAATTTTAGAAAGTATACGTATACTTTTGTTTTAATAAGTATTAATACGTAGAACACTCTAAATAATTAACTATGAAAAATACAGTAAAAAATGTACCTCTTTATTTAATGGCTCTAGTTTTTCTTTGGTCTTGTGGCAGTAAAGAAAAAAAAGAAAAAACTACTACAGAAGATGTAGCAGCATCGGCATTTGAAATTGAAAAACCACAATTAACTTTTGGATTTATAAAATTAACAGATATGGCTCCTTTAGCTATAGCTAAAGAAAAAGGCTTTTTTGAGGAGGAAGGACTTTTTGTTTCTGTTGAGGCACAGTCTAACTGGAAAAATGTTTTAGACCGTGTTATAGATGGCCAGTTAGATGGTTCTCATATGCTAGCAGGACAACCAATAGCAGCAGGAGTAGGCTTTGGTAGGCGTGCAAAATTGGTTACTCCGTTTTCTATGGATTTAAATGGAAACGGAATAACAGTATCTAATGATGTTTGGGCAAAAATGAAACCCAATGTGCCTTTAGATGATAACGGAAAAACAATACATCCAATTAAGGCAGATGCTTTAAAACCAGTAGTAGCTGAGTATAAAAACAGCGGAAAACCATTTAAAATGGGGATGGTTTTTCCTGTATCTACTCACAATTACGAAATAAGGTATTGGTTGGCTGCAGCGGGTATACACCCAGGTATGTATACGGCAGATAATGTGCAGGGACAAATTGATGCTGAAGTTTTACTATCTGTAACACCACCGCCACAAATGCCGGCTACTTTAGAATCTGGAACAATTTATGGCTATTGTGTGGGCGAACCTTGGAACCAACAAGCAGTTTTTAAAGGTATAGGTGTACCAGTTGTTACAAATTATGACATATGGAAAAATAACCCAGAAAAAGTATTTGTAATGACAAAAAAGTTTGTAGAAGAAAACCCTAATACTGCAGTAGCGGTTACAAAAGCTTTAATAAGAGCTGGTAAGTGGTTAGATAATCCTAACAACAGAAAAGAGGCCGTTAAAATATTATCTATGTCACAATATGTAGGTGCTCCAGAAGAAGTATTAGCAAATTCTATGACGGGTACTTTTGAGTTTGAAAAAGGAGACAAACGTTCTATGCCAGATTTTAATGTGTTTTACAAATACAATGCTACATATCCTTTTTATTCTGACGGAATTTGGTTTTTAACACAAATGAGACGATGGGGACAAATTTCAGAAGCAAAACCTGCCGCTTGGTACAAGGAAACAATAAAAGAAATTTACCGCCCAGATGTTTGGAGAAAAGCTGCAGACTTATTGGTTGCCGAAGGCAAAATACCAAAGGAAGATATACCAGAAACAGATGGTTATAAGCCAGCAACAACAGATTTTATAGACGGTACTCTTTATGATGCAAAAGATCCTATTGGTTATATAAACAGTTTTGCCATAGGTAATAAAGATTAACTACCACTACAACCCAAAAAAGAATATACGATGAAACAAGAAATTACATTAAAGAAACAGCACTCTGGTTTTGCTTTTTTTAAGCAAATAGCTTCAATTGTTAAATCTAAGTTTGAAAAAGATGCGGTATCAAAATCATTAAAAAAAACAGCAATAACTATTGTTTCTATCCTTTTGTTTTTGGGGCTGTGGCATCTTGGTTCTAAGGCATTGTACAATAAAGAAGCTGCCTATAGAATTGAAAAGGCATTGGAAGAACAAGGTCCGGCTGCTGCGGATGCAGAAAGGGCTTGTATTGCTTCAGGAGAAAGTAGGTGTCAGCCAAATACTTTACCATCACCAACTCAGGTATGGGCTTCATTTATGTCTTTAATTGCAGATCATCATTTAATTCAAGCAAAAAAAGATGCCTTTAATTTAAAAATGGAGTCTACTAATGCT
The DNA here is from genome assembly GCF_001999725.1 of Cellulophaga omnivescoria. Classification (GTDB taxonomy): domain Bacteria; phylum Bacteroidota; class Bacteroidia; order Flavobacteriales; family Flavobacteriaceae; genus Cellulophaga; species Cellulophaga omnivescoria. The sequence goes on along the minus strand of NZ_MDDP01000002.1, from coordinate 93,042 downwards.
AAGTTAATTGCACAAGGTAAAAAGGCAATAGTTTATACCGGTAGAGCCTCCTTTATAGATATTGTTTTAACTAGTATAAAAACTGTTTTTGCAGGATTTTTGCTTGCACTTATTATAGCAGTTCCTATAGGTGTTATTATAGGATTAAGTCCGTCTCTTAGAAGTGCATTTAATTGGTTTATTCAAATATTTAAACCTGTGTCTCCAGTAGTTTGGTATTTGTTAGTTTTTATGATTGTAAAAACATTATATATAGGAGCCAGCTCAGATAATGCATTTGTAATTTCTTTTGTTAGTGTTGGTTTGTGCGCAATGTGGGCAACTTTAGTTAACACCGCAATGGGTGTTTCTTCTGTAGATAAAGACTATATAAATGTAGCTAAAGTTTTAAAGCTAGGAACTTTTCAAAAAGTATTTAAAGTTATTTTACCTTCTTCATTACCGTTAATATTTACTGGACTTAGAATTACACTATCAGTTGCCTGGATGGTTCTAATTGCTATAGAGTTACTGGCTCAAAGTCCAGGTTTAGGTTTGTTTGTTTGGGAAGAATTTCAAAACGGAGCAAACGATTCTAACGCTAAAATTATAGTGGCAATGTTTGTTATTGGCATTATAGGCTTTTTGTTAGATAGGTTAATGCTAACCATTCAACAAATGGTGTCTTTTAATAAAAACGAGGGCATTTAATTTATAAAATCAAGCACTATGGCGTATTTAGAATTAAAAAATGTGTGTAAAACATACGGTCAAGGAAATAATAGTACAGAGGTACTTTCTAACATCAATTTAAAAATAGAAGAAGGGGAGTTTGTTGCTATTGTAGGTTTTACTGGAAGCGGAAAAACTACACTAGTAAATTTAATTAATGGCTTAATAAAACCAACCAGTGGAGAGGTGCTTTTTAAGGGAGAACCTGTAGTTGGCACAAGTCACAAACGTGGAGTTATTTTTCAAAATTACTCACTACTTCCTTGGTTAACAGTGTATCAGAATGTTGCAATGGCTGTTAAGGAGGCTTTTCCAAAAGAAAGTAAAACAGAAATTAAAGAAAGGGTTGTTAGTTTTATAAAGATGGTAGGCCTATCACACGCAATTGATAAAAGGCCAAAAGAATTGTCTGGCGGAATGAGGCAGAGAGTCTCTGTGGCTAGAGCATTGGCTATGAAACCAGAAATGATAATTATGGATGAACCTTTAGGGGCTTTAGATGCGTTAACCAGAGGCAATTTACAAGATGAAATATTAAATATTTGGAGTAAAGACAAAAGAACTGCTTTGCTAATTACAAATGATGTTGATGAAGGTATTTATATGGCAGATAGAATTATTCCTTTAAAACCAGGGCCAAAAGCAACATTGGGACCAGAGTTTATTATAGATATAGAGCGCCCAAGAGACAAGACAAAATTAAATGATAATATAAACTATATAGAGACTAGAAATAAAATTATTGCCTATTTAATGGCTATAGGAGAAAGCAGAAAGTCCGTTTCTAATACAGAGTATGTCTTGCCAGATGCTACGCCAAAAAGTTTTGTTGGTCAATTTTAAAAAAATAGAAAAATGAGTGCAACTATTACAAAAACAGACAATACCAACTTTGAAAACGGAATTTACTACCCTTCTAAAGTAATGTTAGACCTTATTAATTTAAAAAAGGTTTACCCAACACCAAAAGGAGACTACGTGGTATTAGAGAATTTAAATTTACAAATAATGAAAGAGGAGTTTGTTACAATTATAGGGCATTCTGGTTGTGGAAAAACAACAATGCTTTCTATGATAGCTGGCTTAAACTCTATTTCTGGCGGAAACATATCTGTTTTGGGTAACCCTGTAAAAGGACCTGGTCCAGATAGAGGCGTAATTTTTCAATCACCAAGTTTAATGCCTTGGATGACAGCCTTGCAAAATGTTTTATTAGGTGTAAACCAAGTTTTTCCTCACATTCCTAAAAAACAACGTGTAGATATAGCCAAATATTATTTACACAAAGTAGGTTTAGATGGGGCTTTTAATAAAAAAGCAACAGAGCTATCTCAAGGTATGCAACAAAGAGTTGGTATTGCAAGGGCATTTGCTATTAAGCCCAAAGTATTGTTGTTAGATGAGCCTTTTGGAATGTTAGATTCGTTAACAAGAGGAGAGCTTCAGGATATTTTAATAGAAATATGGAACAAAGAGAAAATTACAGCAGTAATGATTACTCATGATGTAGATGAAGCTATTTTTTTAGCAGACAGAGTAGTGATGATGACTAGTGGCCCAAGGGCAAAAATTGGAGACGTACTAACTGTAGATTTTGAAAGACCTAGAACAAGAAAATCTGTTTTAGAACACAAAGATTACTACGCTTGCAGAAAGCATTTAATAGATTTTTTAGAACACTAAAATTAATATAAAACACTATAAAAAATAGATTATGAAAAAATATCAATACCTAATACTATGCCTTTTTTTATTTATTGCTAATTATACATTCGCACAGTTTACATTAGATGGTGAATTTAGACCAAGAACAGAGTACAGACATGGGTTTGGCAGTCCTATTGCAGAAGATACAGATGCTGGATTTGGTGTTGCAACAAGGGCTCGTTTAAATTTTGGATATAATACAGAAAATTACAAGTTTTACTTAAGTTTACAAGATGTTTTAACTTGGGGAGAAAATAGACAATTATTACCTGCAGATGCCAATAACTCTTTTGCTGTTTTTGAAGCTTGGGGAGAGTTAAATTTAGGAAAAGGGTTTACTACAAAAATAGGAAGACAAACAATAGATTATGACGATCAAAGAATATTAGGTTCTGTAGGTTGGGCTCAACAAGCACGTAATCATGATGCTGCATTGTTAAAGTATAAAAAAGATAATTTTTTATTAGATGTAGGTCTCGCATTTAATCAAGATAAGGCAAATTTATCTGGTTTTTCATCTGTAGGAACGGAATATAGTACCACAGGCTTTTTCTCTTATAAAACAATGCAGTATTTATATGCTAAACAAAGTTGGGACACTTTTTCTGGTAGTTTGTTAGTGTTAAATAATGGTTTTCAGGAGTATGAAGATGATGCTACAACTCCAGATGGTACAAGTAGTTTAGTTACCATTGGTACACATTTAGCATACAAAAAAGGGAAGCTAGGCGTAAGTAGTAATTTGTTTTTACAAACCGGAAAAAGACAAGGAGAAATTGATGTAAAAGGAGCTTATTTGGCAAGTTTAGATTTAAATTATAAAACATCTAACAAGGTTACTCTAGGTGCCGGTTTTGAGTTAATTAGTGGTAATGACGCAGATGCTGGTGAAACAGGAGCTTTTTTTCCTCTTTACGGAACCAACCATAAATTTAATGGTTTTATGGATTATTTTTATGTGGGTAACCACGCTAATTCTGTAGGTTTATTAGATGTACATATTAGCGCTAATTTTAAACTAAATGACACCTCTAGTCTTATGATAAAAGCGTTAAATTTTAGTGGAGAACAAGAGTTAGCAAGTGGCGATAAATCTTTGGGCACAGAGCTAGACCTTGTTTTTTCTAAAAAGTTTAAAGGGTATGGTTTGGCAGTTGGTTATTCTCAAATGTTTGCTAACGATGGTATGTATGAGTTAAAAGGAACTACCAAAGATGCATCTGCAGGAAGTCAAAATTGGGCTTGGGCAATGTTAACTATTAAACCTAAATTTTTAAACACAACAAAATAATCATCAATTAAATAACTGTTCCCTGGTCGCTACAGTATTATGTGGCGACTTTTTTTATAATATAGCCTAAGTATATTACGTATGTCACTACGTATTTTTAAATTATATTTGTAAAAATATTTTGATTGATGAGTAGCACTATAAGTATTGTATTGGCAGATGATCATTCTTTAGTTAGAGACGGAATACGTTCTTTGCTTGAAGAAGAAAAAGATTTGGTTGTGGTTGCAGAGGTGTCTAACGGTAAAGAAGCAATTGAGATTGTAGAAGAAAAAAATCCAGATCTTTTAATTATAGATATTAGAATGCCAATAATGAATGGCATAGATGCCGTAGAAATACTTAATAAACAAGGTACCACTACAAAAGCCATAATACTATCTATGCATGATTCGGAAGAATATATTCTTAAATCTGTAAAAGCAGGAGCAAATGGTTATTTGCTAAAAGATACAGGTAAAGTAGAGTTTATAAAAGCAATACGCACTGTGCAGCAAGGAGGTAAATATTTTAGCGGAGACATTTCTAATGTACTTGTAAATAATTTGCTAAATGGTAATAAAACAGTATCTGAAACAGTAAAAACTTCTAAAAATAATAGTAATCCTTTTGATCTTACAAGTAAAGAATTACAGGTATTGGAGCTTGTGTTAACAGGTTTAACTAACAAGCAAATTTCAGAAAAACTACAAAATAGTAAACGTACGGTAGAAACACATAGGTTTAATTTAATGCGTAAAATGGAAGTAAAAAATTTAATAGATTTATCTAAAAAAGCACAACAGTATAATTTGGTTTAAAATATACTCTTTTTTAAGTGTAGTTTTGGGTAAACTATATAACTTCTTATTTTTTAGAGGTTTATTTATAGAATAAATAATTTCATCCCTATATTATTATTAAATCACTACTACGTATTAATACGTAATTCTGTATCTTTCCATAGTTAAAGAATGATGTTTTTACATCTGTTATTTAGAGCTATGCAAAAAAATACAAAACATAAAACTATTTGCAGTTATTGCGGAGTAGGTTGCGGAGTAGTAGTAGAGAAAGATACCAAAGGTGTATTAACAGTGTCCGGTAATGAAAATTATCCGGTTAACAAAGGTATGTTGTGTTCTAAAGGCAAAAACCTTAATTATGTTGCGCAAGATACCACAGACCGTATTTTGTATCCAGAAATGCGATGGAGTAAAAATCATCCTTTACAAAAAGTTACATGGGATAATGCATTTAAAAGAGCGGCTGCTGTTTTTAAAACTATTATAGATAAACACGGACCAGATAGTGTGGGTTTTTACGTTTCTGGCCAGTGCTTAACAGAAGAATATTATTTAGCTAATAAATTACTAAAAGGGTTTATTGGGAGTAATAATATAGATACCAACTCACGCTTGTGTATGAGTTCTGCGGTGGTTGGTTATAAAAAAACAGTGGGAGAAGATTCTGTGCCAATTGCGTATGCAGATATAGAATTGGCAGATTGCTTTTTAATTGCAGGAGCTAACCCGGCTTGGTGTCACCCAATATTATTTAGGCGTTTAGAAAAGCATAAAGAAGAAAACCCTAATGTAAAAATAATAGTTGTAGACCCTAGAAAAACACAAACTTGTGCTTCTGCAGATTTACATTTACAGATTTTACCGGGTACAGATGTAATTCTCTTTAATGCTATAGCTAGGGTACTTATAGAAAAGAAAAAAACAGATAAAAACTTTATTAAAAAGCACACCGTAAATTTTGAAGCATGTAAAGCAAGTGCTTTTCAATTAACCTTAACTACTGCGGCTAAAAAATGTGGTATAAAGGCAGAAGATATAAAAAAAGCAGCACTATATATTGGTAATGCAAAAGGCTTTATTAGTATGTGGACAATGGGGCTTAACCAAAGTGTAATTGGGGTTTCTAAAAATGTAGCATTACTAAATATATCATTACTAACGGGGCAAATAGGCAAGCCAGGATCTGGCCCATTTTCGTTAACAGGACAGCCCAATGCTATGGGAGGTCGTGAGGTTGGTGGTATGGCAAATTTGTTGGCGGTACATAAAGATTTGAATAATCCTGAACACAGAAAAGAAGTGTCAGATTTTTGGGGAGGTAAACAAATACAGGCTAAGCCGGGTTATACCGCAATAGAAATGTTTAATGCCTTAGATGAAGGTAAATTAAAAGCAATTTGGATTATTTGTACAAACCCTGTGGTAAGTATGCCTAATGTAAATAAAGTAGAACGCGCATTAAAAAAAGCAAACTTTGTTGTAGTACAAGATATTTCTCATAATTCTGAAACCACAAAATTTGCAGATCTACTTTTACCTGCTGCAGGTTGGTTAGAGAAAGAAGGTACAATGACAAATTCTGAAAGGCGAATTAGTTACCTACCAAAAGTTATAAATGCACCAGGCGAAGCATTGCCAGACGCAGAAATATTATGGCGTTTTGCGCAAGAAATGGGATACTCTGGGTTTAATTATACTAATGCTAGCGAGGTTTACGATGAGTACTGTTTGCTTACTAAAGGTACAAGTATAGATATATCTGGCCTATCTTATAAACGGCTAAAGGAGGAAGGTAGTTTTCAGTGGCCTGTGCCACACAAAAACCATCCGGGTACGCCACGTTTATTTCATAATTTAGTATTTAATACTCCAGATACAAAAGCACATTTTAATGCTCCCTCAGAAACTTACAATCAATCTGAAGAAACAAATGTAGACTATCCTCTAATTTTAAATACAGGTAGGGTAAGAGACCAATGGCATACCAGAACAAAAACAGGTAAGGTAAAACGCTTACTTACACACATACCTATGCCATATTTAGAAATGAATAAAGTAGATGCCTTTTTAAGAAAACTAAAAGAAGGAGATATTGCTGTAGTAAAAAGTAAAAGAGGCAAGGTGCAGGTTAAAGTAACTATAAATTTTGATATAAGAGAACAAGTAGTTTTTTTACCAATGCATTGGGGTAAAATATTAAATAATGATTTTGGTAGAGCTAATAATTTAACTAATGATATTGTAGACCCTGTATCTAAAGAACCAGATTTTAAATACTGTGCCGTACAAGTAGAAAAATATAGTAAACCCAAACAAAAAATTATAGTTATTGGTGCAGGGGCTGCGGCATATAGATTTATACAAACTTATAGAGAAAAAAATACTGTTGATGAGCTACATGTTTTCTCTAAAGAAAAAGATCCATTTTACAACAGAGTTTTATTGCCAGAATATGTGAGTAATGAACTCTCATGGCAATCTTTAGAAAAACTAAAAAAGGGCGAGCTAAAAAAGTTGAATATAACTTTGCATGCAGGAATAGGAATTTTTAACATAAATGAAAAAGAACAACAAGTTACAGATTCTAATGGTGTTACACATAGCTATAATTTGTTAATAATGGCTACCGGAAGTAGAGCATTTGTACCTAGTGATGTGCCTATTAATTTACCGGGTAGGTTTACTATGAGAGAGCGTGGGGATGCAGATAAGTTAAAACATTACTTGCAAGAAACAGGTTTACCTAATAATGCACAACATGTTGTTATTGTTGGTGGCGGACTCTTAGGATTAGAACTAGCAGCGGCCTTAAAAAAAATTAATGTAAACATAAGTATTATACAAAGGGCGCCCAGACTTATGGAGCGTCAATTAGACAATGTTGCGAGTAGGTTATTAGCGCAAGACGTGTTAGAAAGAGATATAAATTTATATTTTGATAATGAAGTAAGTACTGTTTTTGATGAAAAAACAACAAGTCACAGTATTTTGGTAAATCTAAAAACAGGAAAAACCATAAAGTGCAATGCTATAGTTTACGCCATAGGTACTAGACCAAATATAGAGTTAGCAAAGCAAACAAAACTAAAAACTAGGCGTGGTGTTATAGTAAACTCTTATATGCAAACAAGTAACCCATCTATATTTGCATTGGGTGAAATAGCAGAGTTTAACAACTCACTTTTTGGTATTACCTCTGCAGCAGAACAACAGGCAGATATTGCAGCAAATTATATTTTAGGAGATTACAGTAGTATTTATAACGGTTCAGTTTTAATGAATATTTTAAAATTCGAAAATTTAGACTTGTGTAGCATAGGAATGGTAAACTCGCCAGCAGAGGATAATAGTTACGAAGAAATAATTTTAATGGATGTTAGTAAGCGTTTTTATAAAAAATGCATAGTTAAAAATGATACATTAAAAGGAGCTATTTTAATGGGTGATAAAAATGAATTTGCAGAATTTAAACGTTTAATTGAAGAGGAAATAGAACTGTCTGAAAAACGAAATGAATTACTAAGAGGAGCATCTAGTACAGCACCTTTAAAAGGCAAATTAGTTTGTTCATGCAGCCAAGTTGGTGAAGGTAATGTTACAGACGCAATTAAAGATGGTTGTACAAATTTTGCAAACTTATGCTCGCAAACAGGAGCAGGCTTGGGTTGTGGTAGTTGTAAACCAGAAATTAAGGAAATACTTAATAGTCAGCTTTTACTAGCAAATTAATAATTTTTATAATGAATGATGATTTACATAGAATTTTAATAAAAGGTGGTGTAACTTCTCCTGGCGAGTTAAAAGATATTATAACAATGTTAGAGGCTGCAGGTCTTAAAGAAGTTTATTTTGGCTCTAGACAAGATTTACTTTTTCCTTTAGAGAATACCAAAGAAGAGCAGTTAGAGCGTATATCTGAGTATAATACAGATATTATAGGTAAAAGAGTTTATCAAAACATAGTATCTTCCTATGTATGTGCAGATATTTTTGATATGACTTTTTGGTTAAAAGGATCTACCTTTTTATATATCTTAGAACGATTTAATTACCTACCTAAATTAAAAATAAATATAACAGATCCTAAACAAAGACTAGTACCCATTTTTAGTGGTAATTTAAATTTTATAGCATCTGATAGTGAAGATTATTGGTATTTAAATATTAAGTTACCACATTGGGAAAAAGGAGATTATTACCCAGTATTGGTATACAGTTGGGATATTAATATAATATCTAAAGCTATTGAAGATATTTATGAAGACGTAGAAAACGTTGAAGAATTATTTTTTATGCTTAGCAAAAAACTAGACACCAATAACAAAACCATAGAAAAAAAACTAGAGGTGCCTTACCTTACTTTTCCTTATTATGAGGGTATGAACCGTATGGGACTAGACCAATATTGGCTTGGTTTATATTGGAGAAATAATAAGTACGATTTAAATTTTTTAAAAGAATTTTGCGGCTTTTGTTTAGATAACGGTATAGGTAAAATTTGTATAACTCCTTGGAAATCTTTTATTGTAAAAGGCATAAAAAAGCAGAGTAGACCTAGCTTAGAACGCTTTTTAGGACAAAGAGGTATAAACATAAGGCATTCTCAATTAGAAATGAATTGGCATTTGCCAGTAGATGACATAGAGGCCTTAGATTTAAAAAACTTTTTGGTGCTTAGTTTAAACCAAAATGATATTAGTACCTACGGTTTAACATTTGGGTTAAGTAATGAATCTGGTAAAAGATCTCATTTTGCATCTGTAATTATAGAAAAAAATACAGCACCTACAATAGCTAAAGATTTTGTTATTAGGCCTACGTATAATGTATTGCATTTTAAAAATTTTGATCCCAATACACATATTTATAAGGCTTATGCTTTAGATGTAGATAAAATAGAACTACCAGGTTTGCTAATGGAACTTAGTAAAAAATACTTTAAACAACTAGGGCGTACAGATGTGATTACAGCCGAAGATAACAATAAAGCAGAACAACTTGTAAAAGCAGTACACCAATGTATGTCTTGTTTTACTGTTTATGATGAAGAGTACGGAGACACTACTTTTAATATCCCTCCAAATACCGCTTTTACAGACTTGCCAGAAAATTACAAATGCTCGGTTTGTGATGCTCCAAAATCTAATTACAAAAGTGTAGAATTAACGGTTTTATAAGAACGTCAGTTCACTTTTAGGTACATAAATTATGATACAATGCTTATCTTTATAAAGTAAAAGAGGATTTCTTTTTTTAATTCTTTTTTAGTTATTGATAAACAAGTTATTATAAATGAAGGAGAGTAAAAAACCAGATAATATAGTTTTTAATGTAGAAAATCAGAAGTATGATGCGGCACTTAAGCCATACGCAACATCTGTTGGCGCACCAGTAATTACCACTACAGATAATATAGCCTGGAAAAATAGAAGCATAAATAAAGTAAACCACAAGTTAGAGGCAAGGTATTTAGAACTTAAAGCACAGTATGATGCTATGCTAGAACAATACGAGTATAACAAACTTATTTTTGATGCTAAGTTTACTTTTGAACCTATTGTAGGGCAAACCTACCACTTATATAAAAGAGATAATAACGAAACTTTTTTATCCATTATAAAACCTAACGAATGTAACTTTAATTATATAGGTAGTTTTTACTTAAATGTGGAGCTTATCTGGGAAAAGATTTAAATAATGGCTATCTATGAGTTTATTTAAAGATAACACGCCAAGTGAATTTCCTACTGCTATAAAAGAAATTTACCAACGTGTAAACCACGTTAACCCTGTAAAATATGCATCTACAAGAAATTACATAAACGGAGCGGTAACTTATTTGTCTCCCTACATTTCTAGAGGTGTAATTTCTACCAAATATGTATTAAAAGAGGTTTTGGCTAAAGGATACACACCGGCGCAAATAGAAAAATTTATACAAGAATTGGCGTGGCGAGATTATTGGCAACAGGTTTGGATAACAAAAGGTGAAGAAATTAATACCGATTTAAAACACAAACAAACACCTGTGTCTAACACACAAATGCCAAAGTCAATTGTAACGGCAAGTACAGGAATAATTGCTGTAGATGATGCAATACGTAAATTAGAAAGTACTGGTTATATGCACAACCATTTGCGTATGTATGTAGCCTCTTTGGCTTGTAATATAGCCCAGAGCCATTGGTTACAACCAGCCCAATGGATGTATTATTATTTGTTAGATGCAGATTGGGCAAGCAATGCGCTAAGTTGGCAATGGGTAGCTGGGGCTAATGCCAATAAAAAATATTATGCAAACCAAGAAAATATTAATAAGTATTGTTTTACAGAACAAAATAATACTTTTTTAGATGTTCCTTATAGTGCTTTTGACTCTTTAAAAATACCTAAAGAATTAGAAGAAAACATAGGTGTAGATTTAACAACTACACTTCTTAAACCTCTGCAAATAAAACTAAATAAGGAATTGCCAACCTGTATTTATAATTTTTACAATCTAGATCCTAATTGGAGAAAAGAAGAAATTGTAAATAGAGTTTTGTTATTAGAGCCTTCTCATTTTAAAAAGTATCCGGTATCTAAAAAAAGCATAGATTTTATGCTAAAATTAGTAAAAGATAATATTAGTAATATACAGGTTTATGTAGGAGAATTTTCAGATTTAGTTGCTGAGCATCAGTTAAAAAAAATCTATTTTAAAGAACACCCAACGGTAATACATTACCAAGGAAAGCAAGATGCAAGAGATTGGATGTTTACTGTAAATGGTTACTATCCATCTTTTTTTTCATTCTGGAAAAAATGTAAAAAAGAGCTTATTTTTTGAAAAAGCAAACCATAAATATAGTTTGGTTAAAAAGAGACATCCGTTCTCAGGATCATAGACCTTTTCAAAAAGCAGAACAGGCTAATGTTCCTTATATAATTATTTATTTGTTTGAGCCAAAATTCATCAATTATCCAGATACTAGTTTAAGGCATTTACAGTTTGTTTATCACTCTATAAAAGTACTAAATACTACTTTAGAACCATTTAACAAAAATGTTACAGTGTTTTATGCAGACGCTATTACTGCATTTAATTTTTTGAGTGATACTTATGATATTAAAAATGTTTTTAGTTATCAAGAAAGTGGAGTTTTGGCTACTTGGCAAAGAGATAAAAAGGTAAAACAATTTTTTAATAACAACAGTATAAATTGGCAAGAGTACCAAAGAGACGGTATTTTACGAGGCATTAAAAACAGACAAGATTGGAGTACCCAATGGCATAAAACAATGCACCAACCTGTAATTAAAAACACATATAATAGTACAGAGAAGGTAGAGGTTGTAAATCATAAATATTTGCTGCCAACAGAGTTAAAAAATAAGTTAAAAAATTACCCAAAACAGTACCAGCCAGCAGGTGAAATTAATGCCTGGCGTTATTTAAAATCTTTTGCCGCTAAAAGAGGGTTTAAGTACCAAAAACACATTTCTAAACCAACAGAAAGTAGAATGTCTTGTAGTAGGCTTTCTCCTTATTTAGCGTGGGGTAATATTAGTGTAAAGCAAGCTTTTCAGTTTATAGGGACGCACCCTAATGGCACAAAAAATAGTAATGCGTTTTCTGCAATGTTAACAAGGCTAAATTGGCATTGCCATTTTATTCAAAAGTTTGAGGTAGAATGTACTTATGAGACTGACTGTGTAAATAAAGGGTATGAACTTTTAGAGCATCCTACAAATGAAGATCATATTAAGGCTTGGAAAACTGGCACTACAGGCTACCCTCTAGTAGATGCTTGTATGCGAGCAGTTGCAGAAACAGGGTGGATAAACTTTAGAATGCGTGCTATGTTAGTTTCATTTTTAACTTTAAATCTAGATCAAGATTGGCGTGAAGGTACATACCATTTGGCGCGTTTATTTTTAGATTATGAGCCTGGTATACATTATCCTCAGTTTCAAATGCAAGCAGGTACAACAGGTGTTAATACAGTACGCTTGTACAACCCAGTAAAAAACTCACTGGAGCACGACCCAGAAGGATTGTTTATAAAAAAGTGGATTCCAGAATTAGCTAACGTACCTGTAAGTTATATTCACGAGCCCTGGAAAATGAGTTTAATGGAGCAAACATTTTGTGGTGTAATTATAGGTGAAGATTACCCGATGCCTATTGTAGATTTACAAACAAGTGCTAAGGCTGCCAGAGATAAAATTTGGGGACATAAAAAGCACCCTGCTGTAGAGAATGAAAAAGATCGTATATTAAATACACACGTAAAGCCCAGAAAAAAATAATAAAAATGAAAAAGCAGCATCTGCCACAAAAAATATGTATTGTTTGTGAACGTCCATTTACTTGGCGTAAAAAGTGGGAGAAAAATTGGGAAGAGGTTAAGTATTGCAGTCAACGTTGTAAAAGAAATAAATGAAAAGTATAAGTATAGTTTTTCCGCATCAATTATTTAAAAAATCTCCTATGTTAGGTAATGGGGAAACCATTTATTTAATAGAAGAGTATTTATTTTTTAAACAGTACTCTTTTCACAAGCAAAAAATTGCTTTTCATAGAGCAACTATGATGAGGTATAGCGATTTTTTAATTGATGAACATAATAGTGAAGTTAATTACATTGCATCAACAGATAAAAAATCTGATATTAGAATATTTATACAAGCGTTAAAAAAGAATAATGTTGAGCATATAAATTATATAGATCCAACAGATAATTGGTTAAAAAAACGAATTGAAGAAAGTGCAGAAAAAGCAGGAATAAAAACCACAGTACACACTTCGCCTTTATTTATAAATACAGAAGATGATTTAGAATCGTTTTTTACAGCAGACAAAAAAAAATACCACCAAACTACTTTTTACAAAGAGCAGCGTAAAAAATTAGATGTTCTTATTGATGAAAACGGAGAGCCAGAAGGTGGTAAGTGGACATATGATTCGGAGAATCGTAAAAAATATCCGGCTAAAAAAACACCACCGGCAATTCAGTTTCCAGATGTAGATGAGTATTATAAAGAAGCAGAAGAGTATGTAAATAAAAATTTTGCAGACAACTTAGGAAAGTTAACAGAACAGCGTCTATATCCAACAAGTTTTAAAGAAACTGAAGATTGGTTGCAACAATTTTTTGACCAACGATTTATGGAGTTTGGTGTGTATGAAGATGCCATTGTTGCAGAAAACTCTATATTAAACCACAGTGTATTAACACCAATGTTAAATGTGGGGTTAATTACACCAAAAGACATTATAGACAAAGCACTAGACTATGCTAAAACTAATAATGTACCCATAAACTCTACAGAAGGTTTTGTACGCCAAATTATAGGTTGGCGAGAGTTTATTAGAGGTATGTATATTGCTAAAGGAACAGAGGAGCGCACTACTAACTATTGGAGGTTTAAACGTAAAATACCGGCATCTTTTTATAACGGAACAACAGGTATACCACCAATAGACCAAACTATAAAAAAATTATTGCAAACCGGTTATTGCCACCATATAGAACGTTTAATGGTGCTAAGTAATTTTATGTTGTTATGCGAGTTTCATCCGGATGAGGTATACCAATGGTTTATGGAATTGTTTATAGATTCTTATGACTGGGTAATGGTACCCAATGTGTATGGTATGAGTCAGTTTGCAGATGGCGGTTTAATGGCAACTAAACCCTACATAAGTGGTAGTAATTATTTAATGAAAATGAGTAATTACAAAAAAGGAGAGTGGCAAGACGTTTGGGACGGACTCTTTTGGAGGTTTATGCATACACAAAGAGATTTTTTCTTGTCTAACCCAAGGTTAGGAATGTTAGTGCGTATGTACGATAAAATGGATAAAGAAAAGCAACAAACTCACTTAACTAATGCAGAAGAGTATTTAGCTACATTAGATTAACTTATTTTTTAAAATGATGCCTTACCAATTATTAAAAGATAATTTAAAACGAAACTTAGACCTTTCTAGTAAAGAGCTAGAACAAATATGCTCTTACTTTACAACTAAAGAAATAAAGAAAAAAGAGTTTTTATTAACTCAGGGTAGCATTTGTAAGTTTGAAGGTTTTGTAGTACAAGGTTGCTTTAGAGTGTTTTCATTAGATAAAAATGGCAATGATAATACGTTGTATTTTGCAGCAAAAGACTGGTGGTTAATGGATATAGATAGTTTTATGAATCAATCCCCATCAGAATTAAATATACAAGCTTTAGAAGATAGTAAGGTGTTGTTAATTAGTAGAGAAGACAAGCAGGCATTGTGCAGCTCACTCCCAATTGTAGAAAAGCTTTTTAAAATAATGTTTCAAAAAGCAATTGTATCATGGCAAAGAAGGTTAATACGCAACCATTCCCTAACAGCTAAAGAAAGATATTTGTATTTTATAAATACATATCCAAATATTTCTTTAAAACTAACAGATAAACAAATAGCAGGTTACCTTGGTATTAGACACGAGTTTTTAAGTAAGATTAAAAAAAATAAAAAATAGTATTTTATAGTTGAACTTGTTCAACTTTTTTTTCAATTTCATTTTGGAGATTTGCATGTAATGTAAATGTAATAACCAGTAATGATGAATTTTTATAACCATAAAATTGCCTCTAAACCAAAAGGAAAAACTTTAAAACACAGTAGACTTTTATTAGTACTCCTAATTTTTAGTTCAACTGTTTTAGTAGCGCAAAACATAACAGATAAAGATGCTTTAAGTGCTGTTTTAGCTTCAAAAAATAAAGCAGAAAGTATGGGAGTTTTGGTAAATATTGCTGTGGTAGATGCAGGAGCAAATTTAAAAGCTTTTATACGTATGGACGATTCCTTTTTGGGTAGTATAGATGTAGCTATAAAAAAGGCAAAAACTTCTCGTTATTTTAATATTGCTACAGGAGATTTAGGTAAGCTTACCCAGCCAGGTGGTATTATTTACAATATAGAACTCTCTAATAATGGGTTAGTAAGTTTTCCAGGAGGAGTCCCTATAAAAAACAATGAAGGAAAAATAATAGGAGCCATAGGAGTAAGTGGTGGTACAATAGAAGAAGACCACAAAATAGCGACTTACGGAGCAAAATCTATATTAACAGAGAAAAAAAGAAAATAAAATGAATTGGATTAAAAGTATATTTTGTCTTATAGTTAGTTGCTGCTTTTTTTTAAGTAACGCACAACTAGTAAATAATAACCAAGCCATTTTAGAACAAACAGATTATAAAACAACTAAGTACAACACAGTAACAGCCACTACTTATAAGAAAAACGGGGTTAATTACGTGTTCTCTGGAGGAGATGGTGCATTTATAAATGTATTTAAACTAAACGCTACCGGAGAATTAACACCAGTTGGTGCTTATGAGTTGCAGAACAAAAAAGGACCAGCAAGAGGTTTGGTAGCCTATAACATTAAAGGAACAGATTATTTATTTGTAGGTAACAAAGGAGGCAATAGTGTAGAGGTTTATAGTATAGAGGATACTGGAAGTTTACAAAGAGTATTTGTATTAAACGATACACCAGAAACATATTTAGGTACAGTTATTACCCTTAAAGTTATTCCTATAAAAAACAATTTTTACCTTTTTGTTGGTGGGCTAGAGAGCACACCTGGTTTAAGTTGTTTTAAAATACATAACAACGGAAAACTTAGTCATATACAATCGCTTGTAGATGATGATCTTATACATACAGACGGTATAATTGGTATGTATTCGCATAAAATAAATGGCAAAACGTATCTTATTACAGGTGGTTTTCAAGACAATGGCATTAGTAGTTTTGAGGTTTTTAATAATGGCACATTTAAAAATATAAATAACATTGCAGACAATACCACCAACCGTTACTTAACAGGTGCATACCCTGTAAACGGAGTTACTTTAGGAGGTAACCATTATATTGTTGTAGGGCATAGACATCATAAATACTATAAAAGAAGTAATTTTATTAAAAAGAAAGATTTTGTTTTTCATGGCGATGGTGTAAGCGTTTTTAAGGTTAATGAGGCAGGAGAACTTATTCCTCATTCTGTTTTAGTTAACAATGCTGCCACAAAATTAGCAGGACAAACACGTATTGAAATATTAAAAAATGATGATTCTGAAGCATTAGTAGCAATAGGTACACGAGATGATAATAGCATACAATTATGTAAATTAAACGCAAATGGCGTATTAAAACCTTCTGGCGTGTTAAATACTAACTACCCTATTTATTACGGTTTAACATCAATAAAAATTAAAGAGAATTTCTTTTTTCTATCTGGTTCTGTAGATCCAAAAGTAAAAAAGATGTTTGCCTATAAAGTAAATTTTAATCCAAAAAATAACAAAAAGCTTAGGCACGTTGTAAATTTAAAATACAAAGATGCGGCTACACCAAAAGAGGTGAATAGGGCAGTAGAAGATTTTATAGCGTTAAAAAATAAAATTCCTGAGATTATAGATTTTGAATGGGGAATTAACAATAGTAAAGAAGGAAAAAGTAAAGGGTTTACTCATAGTTTTATGCTTACTTTTAAAGATGAAAAAGCACTAGAGGTATATTTAGTTCACAAAGAACATTTAGCACTTATAAAAAATATAGGTTCGCTAATAGATGATGTTTTTGTTATGGATTATTATACCACAGAATAAAACAGAATTTCTTATTAATTTTAGAAATAATTATAAATAATATAAAATGAAAAAAACTGCATACATAACAGGCGGATCTAAGGGAATAGGATTAGGAATAGCAGAGGCATTGCTAAAACAAGGAGTTAATGTAGCTATAACTGCAAGAACACAGAACGATTTAGATGAGGCAGAAAAACACTTAAAAACTATTGGGGATGCAGAGGTTTTAGTAATTAAATCTGATGTAAGAAACCTAGCAGACGAAGAAAATGCTATACAACAAGTTGTAGACAAGTGGGGACAATTAGATTATTGCGTGGCTAACGCAGGCGTAGGAAGATTTTCTCCTGTTGATGAAATGAGTGCAGAGGATTGGAATGCCGTTATAGATATAAATGTAACAGGAGTTTTTAATACCGTAAAGTCTGCAATACCTGCCCTTAAAAAGTCCAAAGGTTACATTATTACTATAGCTAGTTTGGCTGGTACTAATTATTTTGAAAAAGGAGCAGCTTATAACGCTAGTAAATTTGCTGTGGTAGGTTTTTCACAAGCTATTATGTTAGACCTAAGACCGTATGATATCAAAGTAACTACTATTATGCCAGGCTCTGTAGCCACGTATTTTAACGGACACACACCTACAGATGCAGATGCTTGGAAAATACAGCCAGAAGATATAGGGCAAATGGTAGTAGATTTAATACAAATGAATCCAAGAACTTTACCAAGTAAAGTTGAAGTAAGACCAGCTGTTCCGCCTTCTGCAAAAAAATAATTTTTATGTAAAAAACTTTTTTAAATTTAAACCCCGTAACTTAAACGGGGTTTTTCTTTTTAGCTATTTTTTAGTTTAGATCCCGTTTTAATTTTTAGATTGCCACTATATGTTTTATACCATAGGATTTACCCTTTTAATAGCTTTTGCTATTTATGCATTTGTAATTACTAGAAATAAAAAAGTAGAAATTTTTCCTCCTAAATGGCACACGTTGTTGGTTTCTAATGTAAGGTTTTATAAAAAGCTTTCTGTAGCAGAGCAACAAAGATTTCAAAAACGAATAATGCTATTTTTAAGCGAAGTGCATATAGAAAGTGTTGGTTTTAACCTAGAGGATATAGATAAAGTTTTAATTGCATCTAGTGCAGTAATTCCGGTATTTAATTTTAGTGAGTGGCATTACAAACATTTAAGTACAGTACTTGTATATCCAGAGCATTTTAATGAAGACCTAAGTTTTGCTAAAAAAGATAAGGACAGGAATATTGCAGGTATGGTGGGTAACGGACAGTTTAAAAATCAGATGCTTTTATCTAGAAAAGCACTACACAATGGGTTTAAAAATAAGTCTCGCATTCACAATACAGGAATACATGAATTTATACATTTAATAGATAAGCAAGACGGTGTAATAGACGGTATACCAGAACGTTTGCTTAAGGAGCCTTATGTAATTCCTTGGTTAAAAACCATACATAAAAAGATGGAAGATATTAATGATAACAAATCAGATATTAGAAATTATGGTGGTACAAATGAAGCTGAGTTTTTAGCAGTAGCTTCAGAATATTTTTTTGAAAAACCAGAAATAATGAAAAAAAAGCATCCAGATTTATACCAGATGCTTAAGTCTTGTTTTAATGCAAAGGATTAACGGGTCTTTATAAAATAGATAAAGACAAAATAAGTCACTGTTACTACTAGTATTATCTTTTAAAACTTGCTTACATTTAAAACTCTAATATAAAAGATTATTTATCTGGAGATAAGGCTAGTTTTAACATTACTGTTATAGTAGCAAATAAGCCAAATACAACTCTTACAACATCCTTAATAAAATCAATTATAGCAGATTCATACCCACTACCAAAACCAGACGGATCTCTGTGAGTATAAGTACTAGCTGTTGGTGATGAAGGAAAAAAAGAGATAAGAAATGGTATTAATAAGAGTAAACTTAATACTAAAAATACTTTATAGGCTTTTTTCATTTTTATATATACTTATGTAGTATAACGGCTAGTTTGCTTTTACTATTTCAAAATATAAATTAAAAGCATCATTAACCTCATATTCTAGTTTAATGTCTTTGTAAGCGTACTTTTTTGTTTTAAGGTTGTAGGTTACAAAATAGTTTTTTGTTAAAAACGTTAGTTCGCCATTAGAAATAAAAATATTAGATAAAATCTTCTCCTTAGGCTGACTAATTTTTAACTGCTTACCATCTGCAGCGTTTAGCATAAAAAATGCATTAGTATCAGCCTTTGTAAAACCATAAATATAATTGTTGTATTTGCTAAAGTACCTAACATCATCACCATCAATGTTTAAACTAGTTTTCCATAGTAATTCTCCGTTATCACTATTTAAAGCAATAACATCTAAGGTATCATTATCTGTTTCAGATGCAAAATAATAAGTTCCTTCGTCTAGTATAGTGTTGCTGTCTATATTTGCATATGTATGTTCGGTTTCGTATTCCCAAGCTATAGATGCTAGATCATCAATATTTAAAGCATATACTTTATTATATTCGTTAGCTACGTAAGCTTTTTTATCATCAATCTGCATTAAAGAATACATAGGGGTTTTACCAAAACCTCTTTGCCAAATTGCTTGTCCTGTTTGCGATTTAAAAGAGTACACATAAGGCGCGTTAGATATTACAAGGTTATCTTTGTTTAAAACAGGCGTATAGTTATTATACGGAAACTGTAGCTTGTAGTTCCATACTTTGTCTCCTGTATATTTGTTAAAAGCGTATAGTTGTTTGTTGTTAGATGCTAAAAAAATTAAATTTCCTTGTATTGGTAAATGCTGACCACTAATTTCATACCTTTTATCTACGCCAGAGTGCATACCAATTTCTGTTTTCCAATACAGACTGCCATCATTTACATTAGCAGCAATAATTTCTTTTTGTGTGCTTGTAGCATATAAAATAGAGTTTTCAATTTTAAACTGATTCCTCATTTTATTGTAAGAGCTATCTGTAAACTTAATATTCCATTTTTGGTCCAAACTTTCTAAATCATAAGACGTTATTTCTCCATCGTTTTTTAAAACAATAATAAGGTCTTTTTCTACTTTTTCATTACCTAAAATATCCTTGTTATTTGTAGTATTTAAGATCTCTTTAATAGATGTAGCAATTTTGTCATTACTATACTGGTTTGTTTCGGGCTCATCACTACCAAGGCTTATTGTTTGCCCTAATGCAAAAGCACTAATAAGTAATGTACATATTGTTGTTAGTAAATATCTATTTTTCATTTTTATGTAAAATTTAATTCTGTATTGTAGTTATATATGCTAAGTAATGTAATTTTTAAGAGTGATGAAATACTCAGTTTTTTTTCGCCCTGTATCAGTATATATTCGTGTCATAAAAAGTAAAAAGCCACAAGTTTATTTATAAACTTGTGGCTTTTTATATCGTTTGTAATTTTAATAAAGTATCCTTACAAACCGCCAATATAAGCAACAATCTCCTTTACAGTTTGTTTAGCAGTTTTTCCAACGCCATAAATAGTAGCAGAGGCAAAACCCGTCCAATTGCCATAGCCAACCAACCACAAGCCATTTATATCTGTAGCTTTTGTGCCTGTTGTGTTTATTTTGCTGTTTTTGGTAATTTGCAATGCAGACAAATGTTCTAAATTAGCTTTAAAGCCAGTACACCAAATAATTACATCTACAGGTTCTTTCGTGTTGTCTTCCCAAATAACACCATCTTCATAAAAGGATGTAAAAGGCCTGTAATCTTTAAAAACACCTCTTTTTAAGGCTTCTTGTACGGTTTTAATTTGTACAATATCACTTAATGAAACTTTCTTGGTATAGCTTTTAGTGTCGTTATTAACATAGCTTTCTGTAGCCTGTTTAAACAAATAACGACCATCTATCTCCTTTGGTAAAAAAATAGGTTCTTTTAAGGTAACCCATTTTGTTTTAGCAACTTTAGATACCTCTGCTAAAATTTGAGCACCAGAGTTACCGCCGCCAACAACAATAACATTTTTATCTTTTAAACTACTAGCATTTTTATAATTTACAGAATGTATTTGCTCTCCTTTAAAAATGTCTGCTTTTAGATATGTTGGAATAAAAGGATTTTTAGCAGTACCCGTAGCACTTACTAGTGTTTTGCTATAAAAAATACCTTTGTTTGTAGTTGTTTTATATAAATTATGTTCTTTAACAACCTGTTGCACAGTTGTACTATAGTTTACAGGAAAATTGTATCTTTTTTTATAAGCAGTAATGTAATTAATAAATTCACTTTTTGTTGGGTATTCTTCATCTGTATTAGGCATTTGCCAACCAGATAAAGAACTGTATGCAGCAGGCGAAAATAGTTTTAAACTGTCCCAAGTTTTTAACCAAGCACCACCAACGGTATCTTGTTCATCTAAAATAAGATACTCTAATTTAGTTCTTCTAAAAAAATAACCAACAGATAAACCTGCTTGTCCACCACCAATAATAATACAGTCGTATATTTTATGCTCAGAGTTGCTTTTCATTAATGTTAGCTTAAGTAATGCAAACTAAAGTTACTCTTATTTTTTAAGCGGAAAAAGAACATAAATCATATTAAAAAAGGAAGTATTGGTCACCACTTATAACACTAGTGCATAAAAAAGCTCATAGAACTTGTTTTAAAGTTTATGTGCTTACTATAATAAAGTCTTTAAATAACGAAGAATTTGTTTTTAGGTTAGTTGTTTGTTGAGTACAGTTTTTTTAAATCCGTACATTATATAACTCGGGTTAATTTTTGTTTTCTAATTTTTTAAATCCGTACATTATATAACTCGGGTTAATTTTTGTTTTCTAATGTGTCAATTAAGGACTGATGTTTATATAATTTTACTTGCAATTTTAGTAATCCAACAGAGTCTTTGTAAATCCGAGAGACATTCTTTAGAGAGTCAACTTCGAATTTTAGAATTTCATTCTTATTGTTTGAACTGTAGTTTAAATAAGCAAAAGTCATTGTTGAAATTCCAAAAACAATAAAAAGAGGTAAATATATTTTTTGGTATTTAGGAATAGGTTGTGGTTTTAATGATTCTAAATATTCAATTCCTGATAATTTAATTTTACATTTTGCTGGTTTGTCAGATGGAATAATACCAACAAATTTTTCCATAGGTTTACCTGGATATTCTAGTGTTTCTATAAAGTTTCTCTCTTTTAAATCTTTTATTACACTTTTTAAAAAGTCGGAATTATTTTCAATTGCAGAAACATCTATACAAGTGCCATTATTGTTTTCTGATAAATATTTAAGTATCTTATATTCTAAAGTTTTTTTCATTTTTTAGAGTTTGATTAGTAATGGTTACCAAATTGTTTGTATATATTTTGTTGCGTGGTTTAACAAGTACTTCTCAAATTGAAAAACCAGTGAAGGTCTTCAGAAGTTGTTGAGAACAAGCAATTACTTATGGCTATTTTTATAGAAAGTACCCTTTAAAGTAAACTGTCTGGATATTTTTCAATTTCGTTTTCAATTTGCTCTTGTTTAGCTAACTCTAATTGTTTTATTATTGATTTTGTTTCTCTGTATTCTTGCGCTTCAGGAACTTTAATAAACTTTACATCTTTATGGTATTTTTTGCGGATAACTTCTTCAATCTCATCAAGTGTAACTCTAAAATATTCTTTTCGGTAGTTTACTTTGTTTATTCTTCGATCGTCAAACTCTCTTTGTAGTAAATTCTCTAACTCTGGCGCATTTTCGGTAAAAATAAGAGCGTGTAGGTCAAATTTAAAAGGAACGGACGCATCTCCTAATTCTTTAACTCTATCCATTGGTTCAAGTCTTCTTGTCATTCCAATTTTATATATATTCTCGCCAAAAGAACCAATATTTGATATAATGTATACGTGTCCTGATTTTGTTTCTTGTGCTCTTGAAATTGCTCTTTCCTTTGCTTCGTGAGCTTCTTGAAGGTTTTTTTGTAGTTCTGATATTTGAGTATTTAATTTTTCAAGTTCTTCGCCACTTACTAATCCAAGTTCTTTTTGTGCTTTTTCTAGAGCCTTTTGGAATCTTTTTTCTTCCAATTCGGCTTCTTTTTTTGCTTTTATAAATTCTCTTTGTGCTCTTTCTTCTTCTCTTTGTTCGTCTCTTATAGCTCTCTGTTCTTCTTTTTCTTGCTGTTTTTTGAATTCAAGTTCATAAGCTAAATGAAGTTCATCTAACTTTAATCTTAAGTACTCATCTGTTATGAGAACATCATTTGATTTACCAAGTTTATTAATTGCATTAAATGCTTTTATAATCCTTTCCTCAAACCGTTTTACATTATTCCATCTTACTTTAGAAATTAGAGTGTCGCACTCTCCATTAAACGCTCTTAGAGTAAGGTTTATATAACGCTTTGTCATAATTTCACCCTGCTTTCTGCTGTTTCCTACGTGCCAATTGGTATTACAAATACAAGCATTTTCATTTCTTATAAGTTGTTTTTGCTTAGTTTTAATGTTTACTAATTGTTCTTTATATTTTTCAGAAGTTTCATAATCAAATATTGGTTCGTAAATTCCAAGTTCAACAAATTCGAGATCATTTCTGTAAAGTTTAATGTCTCTTTCTAATTCTTTATAAATTGACTTTGCATTAATATACTTATCGTTTAATTCTGCTGTGTTTGCCTGAATTTCTGAAAATTCCTTGTTTTTTGATTTAATCTCGCTCTCAATAGATATGATTCCGCTAAATCTCTTCAAATCAGAATTTAGCTTACCATTTTCGTCTATTTTGCTAGATAATTCCGCACTCTTGTTTTTTATTTCAGAAGTTAATTTGGTTTTAACTTTTTTGTGTTGATTCATTGAAATCAAAAGAGTAATTCCTAAAACTAAAATCGCGATTATTAACCCTGTTTCCATTTGGTTAGTTTGTTATTTTTGTATTTGTTTAGACCAATTGTCAACTACAATTACTCACGTTTATTCTTCTAATATGATTGCACAAGCGCAAACATTGCAGTTTAGTTGCTCAATTTCAACACAATGTAAACCTATTTTTTTTGGTTCAATTACGGAAATGTGTAATTGGGTATAATTTATTTATAAATGGTATAAAATTAGTTGTAGGTAACTTTTCTATTTTAAGTGTAAATAGAAAATATGAGTAAAACAGCATAATAGAGTAGAAGTGCCTATTTAAATTTAGCGCATAAAAAAAGCTTCACATTTCTGTGAAGCTTTTAAACTTTGTAGCGGGAACTGGACTCGAACCAGTGACCTTCGGGTTATGAGCCCGACGAGCTACCTACTGCTCTATCCCGCGATTTGCGTTTCCAAAATAAACATCTTAGCTTTTAACTCTCAGATCATAACTGCTGACCGTTATATTTCGGACTGCAAATATACAACCTTTTTTCTATCCAGCAAGCCAAAATCAAAATAATTCTAAAAAATATTTACTTAGCACTTTTTAGTCTGTTTTTTTGACGCTTAAAACAGCTAGTATTCTATAAAATCTTACTATTTTGTAACGTTTTATAAAACCTTTACTAAATCTATTTTTTATGGATAATTACGGCTGGCTATCAATACTACCTCCAATAATTGCAATTGTACTAGCATTACGTACCAAACAAGTATACATAGCTTTGCTTTTTGGCATATGGTTTTCGTGGATTATTATAAACGATTGGAACTTTTTAACTGGTACTTTAAGTGCCATAGAAGGTATGGTAAATGTATTTAAGTCAGAGGGCAATACAAGAACCATTATGTTTAGTGCCTTGGTGGGTGCTTTACTTTTATTTATACAATACTCTAAAGGTGTAGAGGGTTTTATCAATCAGCTTAACAAAGTAATTGCGTATTTTGAAAAAAAACAAACAGGCTACAGCAGAGTAATTGTACAATTGCTGGCATTATTAACAGGTATTTTATTGTTTGTAGAAACCAGTATAAGCTCTTTAACAGTAGGTACGTTGTACAGACCCGTTTTTGATAAGTTAAAAATACCAAGAGAAAAATTAGCGTACATAGCAGATTCTAGTTCTGCGCCATCATCTATACTAATTCCTTTTAATGCGTGGGGAGCTTTTATTATGGGCTTGTTGGTTACACAAGGTTTAGAAAATCCGTTTGGGTTAATGCTGTCATCCATAGCATATAACTTTTATCCAATTTTAGCTATTGCAATAGTAGTAATTGTAATTGTGTCTAAAAAAGATATTGGTCCTATGGCCAAAGCAGAAAAAAGAACCCGAGAAACAGGTAAGCTTTTAAACGACAATTCTAAACCTATGTTGTCTAGTGAGGTTACTTCGTTAGCACCAAAAGAAGGTATAAAAGCAAAGGCGTATAATATGATTATTCCTTTGGTTACAATGGTGTTTATGATGCCTATAAACTTGGTGTACACAGGTTGGGGTAATGTTACAGATGCAGTATCAACATCAGACCATATATTTAAAGCAATTGGTCAAGGATCTGGATCTTCTTCTGTATTATACGCAGTATTAACTGCTATTTTGGTAGCAATGGTGTTGTACAGGTCTCAAAAAATAATGAAAACCAAAGAAATGATAGATTTGGTTTTAAAAGGTATTAGTGAGCTTATGCCATTAGCACTATTAATGTTATTAGCATTTGCAATTGGCGATGCTTGTAACGAGTTGGGTACAGGTAAATTTGTAGCAGAATGGTCTAAAGACTGGTTGTCGCCAGAGTTTTTACCAGCCATAATTTTTGTAATTAGTTCTTTTATAGCATTTTCTACAGGTACATCATGGGGTACATTTGCAATAATGATGGCTATAGCAATACCAATGGCAGAGGTACACCAAGCGCCAATAACGTTAGTAATTGCAGCAACTTTAGGTGGTGGTATTTTTGGCGATCATTGTTCACCTATATCAGACACCTCAATAATATCGTCTATGTCTTCTGCTAGTGACCATATAGATCACGTAAATACACAGTTGCCTTATGCCTTAATTGGTGGTATTGCAACCATTATATTATACTTAATTTTAGGGTTTGCATTGTAGTAAAGCCGTACAATAGTGTACCTTTGCATTTTAAATGATAAAATAGTAAAATGACTCATAAAGCCGGATTTGTAAATATTATAGGAAACCCAAATGTGGGTAAATCTACTTTAATGAATGCCTTTGTGGGCGAAAAACTGTCTATTATTACCTCTAAAGCGCAAACTACAAGACATCGTATTTTGGGTATTGTTAATGGTGATGATTTTCAGGTAATACTTTCTGATACACCAGGAATTATAAAACCAGCTTATGAATTGCAAAGTTCTATGATGGATTTTGTAAAAACTGCTTTTGAAGATGCTGATATTCTTATTTATATGGTAGAAATAGGAGAAAAAGCATTAAAAGATGAAGCGTTTTTTAATAAGTTGAAAAATAGTAAAATACCGGTACTATTATTATTAAATAAAATTGATGCCTCTGAGCAAGAAAAACTAGAGGAGCAAGTACAATATTGGCAAGAGCAATTGCCAACAGCAGAAATACACCCAATTTCTGCCTTAATGAACTTTAATATAAAAGAGATTTTTCTTAGAATTATAGAGTTGTTGCCACTGTCTCCTGCGTACTACCCTAAAGACCAGTTAACAGATAAGCCAGAACGTTTTTTTGTAAACGAAACTATTAGAGAAAAAATACTTCAATTTTATAAAAAAGAAGTTCCTTACGCTGTAGAAATAGATACAGAAGAATTTTTTGAAGACAAAGATATTATTAGAATGCGTGCCGTAATTATGGTAGAAAGAGATTCGCAAAAAGGTATTATTATTGGTCACAAAGGTTCTGCTTTAAAAAGAGTAGGTGTAGAGGCACGTAAAGACTTAGAAAAGTTTTTTGACAAGCAAGTACACTTAGAGCTTTACGTTAAAGTAAATAAAAATTGGCGTAGCAATGCAAACCAGTTAAAACGTTTTGGTTACAATAAAGGCTAAAAGCTAACCTTTCTTTGTTTTTAAGTTTACAATAAAGTTATATTACATTATCATTTTTGGGAGAACTATATAATCAACCTGAAAATGAAAAAATATGTATTAAGTGCTGCATTATTTGTAGCGCTGTTTATTTCTTGTGATAAAGACGATAACAGTGGCGGTGAAACTCCTATAGATACTTCTGCCTTAACGTTTAATAAAATAGGAGGTTTTACCAATGGTGCCGGAGATGAAGGTTTTGCAGAAATTAGTGCTTATGACAAGGTTTCTAAAAAACTATTTGTAGTAAATCCTAATAATAACGAAGTTTCGGTTTGGGATTTATCTTCACCAGAATCACCATCTAAACTAACTCCTATTGCTTTAAACGGTACACCTAATAGCGTAGCTACTTATAATGGTGTGTTAGCGGTTGCTGTAGAAAATGCAAACAAACAAGCAAATGGGCAAATTGTAACTTACAATACAAATACTCAGGTTTTAGAAAACACCTATACTACGGGTGCTTTGCCAGATATGGTAACTTTTAGTCCAGATGGTAATTATATTATATCTGCTAATGAAGGCGAACCAAATGATGACTATACGGTAGATCCAGAGGGTTCTATTACTGTTGTAGATTTAAAAAATAATGAGGTAGCACAGTTGGGTTTTGCTGGTTTTAACAATCAAAACATAGGTAATAATTTTAGAGTATTTGGCCCGGGTGCAACTGTTGCGCAAGATATAGAGCCAGAGTATGTAGCGGTTTCTAACGATAGTAAATATGCTTATGTTTCTTTACAAGAAAATAATGGTATAGCTGTAGTAAACTTAAGCTCTAAAAGTATAACTCAGGTTTTTGGTTTGGGTGTAAAAGACCATATGTTGGCAGAAAATATGTTAGATGCTAGTAATAAAGATGATATTGTTGGTAATTTTAAAAACTGGCCAGTAAAAGGTTTTTTTATGCCAGATGCTATAACGTACGCATCTGTAAACGGAGCTGGTTATATTATTTCTGCTAATGAAGGAGATTCTAGGGATTATGATGGGTATTCTGAAGAAGAACGTGTTAAAGATATAACCTTAGATCCAACAATTTTTCTTAATGCGGCAGACCTTCAATTAGATGAAAATTTAGGTAGGCTTAAAATTACTACGGCAAATGGTGATATAGACAATGATGGAGATTTTGATGAGCTGTATTCTTACGGTGGAAGATCATTTTCTATATGGAACACAGATGGTACTTTAGTTTACGATAGTGGAGATGCTATTGGCAAAAAAACATTAGAAGTTAATCCTGCTTATTTTAATGCAGATGAAGGCGAGGCAGATGGCAGAAGTGATGACAAAGGAGCCGAACCAGAAGCGGTGGCTACATTAAAAATTGAAGATACTACCTTGTTATTTGTTGGTTTGGAGCGTACAGGTGGTGTGTTGGTTTATGATATTAGCAATCCTGCAGCTCCAGAATATGTACATTGGATTTTTAACGGTAGTGATGTTGCTCCAGAAGGTTTAATTACAGTTTCTGCAGAAGATAGTCCGTCTGGAGAAAACCTAGTAATAGTTACCAATGAGGTTTCTAACACTGTTTCAATTTACGAAGTAAAATAAGTTGTAATTTATATTCTAAAAAAACCTTAGTGGCTACGCTTAGTAGTTGTTAAGTTTTTTTTTATAAAGTACATTTGGCAATAGTTTGTTGCATAAAAGTATAAAGTTCAGTCATTTGTGGTTGTCCTTTTTGTTTTCCTATACGACCAAAAAAGTACAAAGACACCCAAGTAAAACTCATAAAAACAATACTGCTAAGTTGTAAAAAATAAGGTTTGTGCAAAGACCAGTTTGTGTATCCCCAAACGGCAAAAACTAAAATAGCAATTGCTAAGGCAAAATGTATAAACATAAAAAAGGTCCATAAAGATGGGTTGGGACCAAAAACACCATAAACTTTACAGCTCTCCTTACTTGTACTAAGTATTTCTAAATGAAGTTGTGGAGACCAAAAGTGAATGTTATTGGGTTTAATTTTTAAAAAGAGGTGTTCATCTAATCGGTTGCAAGTAATATGGTTGCTAGCTGTTTTTTCAAATTCATTTAAAATTGAAGAGCTAGATAAGTTTAATTTTAAAACAAATCTTGGTCGTAAAACAATGTTGTTAGGTAATGTTTTCATGATGTAAACAGATAGTAAACAAAAAGATACTGTTTTTCTTCAGATATTAATAGTACTTTTGCAAAAAAATAAAAGAGAATGAGTGCTATTGTTGCCATCGTAGGAAGACCAAATGTAGGGAAGTCCACTTTTTTTAATAGATTAATTCAACGTAGAGAAGCAATTGTAGATGCCGTAAGTGGTGTTACAAGAGATCGTCACTACGGTAAAAGTGATTGGAATGGGGTTGAGTTTTCTCTAATAGACACTGGTGGGTACGTATTAGGAAGTGAGGACGTTTTTGAAGCAGAAATTGACAAGCAAGTAGAGTTAGCTATAGATGAGGCAGATGCTATTATATTTATGGTAGATGTAGAGTCTGGCGTAACTGGTATGGATGAAGATGTTGCTAAATTATTGCGCAGAGTAGATAAGCCAACATTTTTAGTGGTTAATAAGGTAGATAATGCTAAAAGAGCAGAGGATGCCGTAGAATTTTATTCGCTAGGTTTAGGAGATTATTTTACAATTGCAAGTATTAACGGTAGTGGTACCGGAGATTTGTTAGATGCTGTTGTAAAAGTACTTCCAGAAAAAGAAAAAGAAAACGACGATTTGCCAAGGTTTGCTGTAGTTGGTAGACCAAATGCCGGTAAGTCTTCTTTTATAAACGCCTTAATTGGTGAAGAGAGGTATATTGTTACAGATGTAGCAGGTACTACCAGAGACAGTATAGATACAAAATACAACAGATTTGGTTTTGAGTTTAACTTGGTAGATACTGCAGGTATACGTAGAAAAGCCAAAGTAAAAGAAGATTTAGAATTTTACTCTGTAATGCGTTCTGTTAGAGCAATAGAGCACGCAGATGTTTGTATTTTAATGTTAGACGCCACTCGTGGTTTTGATGGTCAGGTAGAAAACATTTTTTGGTTAGCACAGCGTAATAATAAAGGTATTGTTATATTAGTTAATAAGTGGGATTTGGTAGAGGACAAAGAAACTAATACCATAAAAGAATACACTACACGTATTAAGCAAGCCATAGCACCTTTTACAGATGTGCCTATAATTTTTATATCTGTACTTACTAAGCAACGTATTTTTAAGGCTATAGAAACTGCTGTAGAGGTGTACAATAATAGAGCAAGAAAAATACAAACACGTAAGTTTAATGATGTTATGTTGCCTATTATAGAAAATAATCCTCCGCCAGCATACAAAGGTAAATTTGTTAAAATTAAGTTTTGTACGCAATTACCAACTCCTTATCCGCAATTTGCATTCTTTTGTAACTTGCCACAATATGTAAGAGACCCGTATAAGCGCTTTTTGGAAAATAAATTAAGAGAGAACTTTAATTTTGAAGGAGTTCCAATTTCTGTATTTATGCGTAAAAAATAAATAAAAACACAAGTATATTTAAATTTAGTTGTTAGCGTTTTACCCAGTAAAGGTAGATTCTCTAACAACTAAATTTGTTTTTACCTCTATGGTTTTAGTTATCATAGCTTCCTTAGGGTTTAAAACCTCATGTAGTAAATAGTTAACAGCAGTTGCCCCTATTTTACTTCCTGGTTGGTTAACACTTGTAAGGCTAGGGGTAATAATTGTTGCTTTAGTAGAGTTGCTAAAACCAACAACAGCAATTTCATCAGGAATTTTAATATTGTGCTCTTTTAAGGTTTGTATGGCTCCAATTGCTGCATTATCAGTAATAGCAAAAATGGCATCGGGTTTATGGTCCATTGCGGTAATTTGTTTGGTTATTCTTTTTCCGCTTTCTAAAGTAACAGCTTCTGCATTAAAAATTAATGTATCATCTAAAGCAATATTAGACTCAGCTAAAGCACGTTTGTAACCACTAAACCTCTTTTCAGAGTTGTAAGAGTTATCTGTTTCTTTTAAAATAGCAATTCTTTTTTTTCCTAAACCAACTAAGTGCAGTACCGCATTGTATGACGCTTCTTCTTCATCAATAACAATTTGTGTACACGGTATTTTGTCAGATACCTTATCAAACAATACCAAAGGAATACGGTTTAAAATACCCAATATACCATCTATAGATTTTGTTTTTCTTGCCAATGACATTAAAACGCCATCTACACCAAACTGTATCATAGTTTTTAGCATTTCTAATTGTTTTTCCTCGTTGTTCTTAGATTCAGATATAATTACTCTATAACCTAAAGATTCTGCTTGGGTTAAAATACCTTTTAAAATTGTAGCAGTAAAACTGTGGCAAATATTAGGTACAACAACTCCTAGGGTGTTTGTTTTTTTTGCTCTAAATCCTTTAGCAAATAAGTTGGGTATGTAGTTTAATTCTTTGGCTAGGTCTTGCACCTTTTTAATTGTAGCCGGACTAATATCTGGATGATTGTTTAATGCTCTGGAAACTGTTGATACAGATACATTTAGTCTTTTAGATAGCTCTTTTAACGTTATGTTGCCTTGTTTAGCCATTTACTTTGGGGTTTGTAAGTTAATATAGTCAAAAAAAAGCATTTATGCAATCGATTGCACAAACGTTTGCATTGTTTTATTGTAATAAAATTGCTTAAATATTATGATTATCATTATAAATTTACTTTGCAATTGTATTATATATAAATAACTGACTACAAACTTAACTTAATTAAAAACTCAACAAAAATGAAAAATCTAATTATTGCATTTGCATTAATGTTTAGCATTCCAAGTGTGTTTGGTCAAACAGATATTTCTGGTACGGTTAAAGATGCAGATGGTGTTCCAATAGATGGAGCAAACATTATTATTAAAGGCACAAGTGAAGGAACAACATCAGATTTTGATGGAAACTATACGTTAAGCACTGGTTTAACTGGTTCGCAAATAGTAAGAGTAACATATATAGGATATACTACAGTAGAAAAAACAGTTAATTTATCTGGATCGCCAGTTACATTAAACTTTATTTTAAATGCAGACGGAC
Organism: Cellulophaga omnivescoria; assembly: GCF_001999725.1. Classification (GTDB taxonomy): domain Bacteria; phylum Bacteroidota; class Bacteroidia; order Flavobacteriales; family Flavobacteriaceae; genus Cellulophaga; species Cellulophaga omnivescoria. The sequence goes on along the minus strand of NZ_MDDP01000002.1, from coordinate 60,863 downwards.
AACAACTAGATGAGGTTTTACTTACAGCAACATCTACAAAAAGATCTCAAAAAGAGACGCCTTTATCTGTAACCTCTTTAGGGGCAAAACAATTAGCAAAAGTAAATACAAGTAGCCAGGCAGATGTGCTACGTAGTGTACCAGGTATTACTGCAGAAGGTGGTGGTGGTGAGGTTGCATCTAACATTTTTGTTAGAGGTTTGCCTTCTGGTGGCCAATACCAGTTTAACCCATTACAAATAGATGGTATGCCCGTGTTAAGTACATTTGGTTTAAACTCATCTGCACATGATGTGTATTTTAGGAACGATATAGGTATTAAAAGTTTAGAATTCGTACGTGGTGGATCATCAATATTATATGGTGTAGGTTCTGTTGCAGGTATTATAAACTATACAAGTATTACCGGTACAGTTCAGCAAAAAACTACATTAAGAACCGAGTTTGGTAGCAATTCTAGATACAAAGCAGATTTTGTAACTAGTGGCCCTTTGGGAGGAGAAGATTCTAAAACCTTTTATGCATTATCTGGTTTTTACAGGTATGATGAGGGACCAATTATTACTGGTTTACCAACAGAAGGTTTTCAGTTAAGAGGTAATATTAAACACGTAACAGAAAAGGGTTCAATTACAATTTCTGGTAAGTATATAGATGATCAGGTGCAGTTTTTTTTACCTTACCCATTAGAAGGTGGCTCTAGAGAAAGACCTTATGGTAATGATGGTAATGAAATTTTTACGTTACAAACAGCTGCAGCTCAAGACATATCTTACAGAACTCCAGACGGTATTTACACATCTCCAATACAAGATGGTGTGTCTACTAAAGGATCTTACATAATGGCAGATTTTAAGCATAAGTTTGATGATGCTTTTAAACTAGATGCAAAACTACGTTACTCTAAATATGCGCACCAGTTTAATTTATTTTTAGATGGTAGCGGTGTAGGCGGAGCAAAAGTTGTAGAAACACAGCAAGAGTATTTAGATGCTAGAGGTTTAGCAAGTGGAGATTTTACTTATTTAAATGGGCAACCTTTAGCTGCAGATGCATTACTTTTTGAAAACCGAATTTTAGATAGAGACAGACCTTTGCGAGAGCTTATGGCAGATATTAAACTAACCAAAACAGCAGGTGTGCATAACCTAACCTTTGGTACATTTTTTTCTAGATCAGAGGCAGGAGATTTTAATGTTATAACAAGGTATTTAGGAGAATACAATAATAGACCTAGCTTGGTAAATGTTTCTGGTTATAGTGTAAACGGTGTTACAAACAGAGGTTTAGCATATACAAACCGTAACATTTCTAGTAATAAAATAGCAGCTTTTGTTGCAGACGAAATTAAGCTAGATCGTTGGAATTTAGATTTTGGTATTAGATATGAAAGAGCCTCAGGAGATATAGAAAATGAAGGAACAGCATCCTACCTAGTAGATAATACAGGTATTGCAGGTTTAGATAACGTTACTTGGGGAGATGGGAGTTATACAAGAGGTCATGTGTATGCAGATGATTTTGCTGTGGCAGCAGCGGCATTATATAAAGTAAATGATAATTTAAGTGTGTATGGTAACTTCTCTAGAGGGTATTTTTTTCCAGAATTAAGAGGTACAAAGTTTGATGCATTGGGCAATCCATCATCTTACGATACAGAAAAAATTCTTCAAGGAGAATTAGGAATTAAGTACGGTGTTCCTGGTTTTTCTGCAACAGCAGCTATTTATGATGTTAGTTTAAAAGACAGACGTTCGGTTAGTTTTATTAACGCTCCAGGAGGTGGGTTTACAGAGGATGTAGACAAGCAAGACTCTAATACATATGGTTTTGAAGGTACTTGGAACTGGAGTTTTGCAGATAATTTTGCTTTTACAGGGTCTTTTACATACCAACATCATGAAATTACAAAGTCAGAGAACGATCCAACAATAGAAGGAAATGAATTAAGAAGACAACCAAATATTATTAGTGCTTTAGGTGTTAGTTATGATGATGCTAAGCTAGATGCTAGTTTTGATTTTAACTACACTGGTAAAAAGTTTACTAATGAAACAAATACAATAGAATTAGATGCTATAGGTATATCTAACCTTAATTTAGGATATACATTTAGTTTAAGTGAAGAGGGAGAAACATTAAGGATAGGTACGCAAGTATTTAACCTTTTTAATTCAGATGGTATTACAGAAGGTTCTCCAAGGTTAGGTAACAACCAAACAGATGAGGAGTTTTTTGTAGGTCGTCCTGTGTTGCCAACAAGAGTATTTTTAAATGCAACATTCAAATTTTAAGTTAGTAGTTTTTTGTTTATAATTATTAAAAAACACATTGGCGGATGTCAGTGCCGCCAGTGTGTTTAATTCAACATTTTTTTATGAAAGAGAGGTTAATATCACAAGCCATTAATGTATTAGAAGAAAATTTTCAGCCAGGAGGATTTACAATTCCGTGTAAAGGATTGTACCCTTTTCAATGGAAATGGGATAGCGGTTTTATAGCAATTGGTCAGGCTTATTATGATGTGTCTAAAGCAAAACAAGAAATTGCAACATTACTAGATGCGCAATGGGATAATGGTTTTATACCACACATTGTTTTTCATAACGAGAGTGATACTTACTTTCCAGGGGCAGATGTTCATCGGTCAGACTTAAGTCCGGTATCATCTAAAAAGTACAAATCTACAGGTATGACACAGCCTCCTGTAACTGGTTTTGTACTAGAAGAAATGTACAGAATAGCAAAAGACAAAGAAGATATGTTTGGTTATATAAAAAGCCAAATAGATAAGGTTTATGATAATCATAAATATTTTTATAAAAACCGAGATGTTAATGATGAAGGTCTAGTTTTTATTTACCACAATTGGGAGTCAGGTACAGATAACTCTCCTATTTGGGATGATATTTGGGAAACTATGAATCCGCCAGAGTATACTTTTGAACGTAGAGATACTACACACGTAGACGCATCACAAAGACCAAGTAAAAGAGAGTACGACCACTACCTGTATATTATAGAAATAGCTAAAGAAAATAACTATAATGATGCTAAAATTGCAGAATTATCTCCGTTTTTAGTTTTAGACCCATTATTTAATGCTATGTTAATAAGGTCTAACCAAGCATTAATTAACTTGTATACGCTAATTGGTGATAATGATGATAAAATAGCACAGCTTGTAAAGTGGCAAGTAAAAAGTATTAAAGGGTTTAATAAAAAACTTTGGGATAAAAATTTAGGTGCTTATGTACATTATGATTTAAGAAGTGATGAGCCTATAAGCTTTGTTACATCATCTTCTTTTTCTCCATTGTTTGCTAATATACCAAGCAAAGAAAGAGCAGATATATTGATAAATACAATGATGACAAAGTTTGGAGGAGAAGATAAATACCTATGTGCGTCTTTTGATCCAGAAAGCGACCGTTTTGATCCTAAAAAATATTGGAGAGGTCCGGTTTGGATAAATATGAACTGGATTTTGTTCTATGGTTTAAAAAATTACGACTACAATAATTTAGCAGAACGAGTTAAGGATGACTCTGTAGAGCTTATTGAAAAATTTGGTTTTTATGAGTACTTTAATTGTAAAAAAGGAACAGAAGATGCAGGCTACGGTGGAGGTAATTTTTCTTGGAGTGCAGCACTTTTAATAGATTTTTTAAATAATTAACTAAAAACAAGGTATGAACTATGTAGACTATGCAATTGTTGGGCTTTACCTTTTTGGGTTCTTGGCAATGGGCTATTTCTTTAAGGAAAACAAAGACTCTAAAGACTACTTCTTAGGAGGTAAAAGTCTTGGGTGGTTTCCTTTGAGCTTGTCTACTATGGCAACACAATTGTCTGCTATTAGTTTTATCTCTGCACCTGCTTTTGTTGGGTTAAAATTAGGAGGAGGGATGAAATGGTTAACATTTGAATTTGCTGTTCCCCTAGCAATGATCTTTATAATGGTCATTATAGTCCCTCCTTTATTTAGGTCTGGTGTAGTTAGTATATATGAGTTTGTAGAAAGGCGTTTTCATTCTTCTACTCGTATGCTCTTAAGTGTGGTATTTTTAGTAAGTAGAGCTTTAGCTACGGGTGTAATGGTTTATACTATTTCTATAATATTACAAGCTGTTTTAGATATAGATTATGTGTATACAGTATTAATTATAAGTGTAATAACAATAATTTATTCTTGGCAGGGAGGTATGAAAGCTGTTGTTTGGGGAGATGCCATACAAATGATAATTCTTTTTGTAGGTTTAATTGTATGTCTATTTTATGGTTGGTCTTTGCTAAATTCTCACGGTGGTTTAGGCGAAGGTTTTGCTCCAGAAAGGCTTCAGGTTGTAGATTTTAACTGGGGAGTGGGAGAAGGTCAGGAGTATGGTCTATGGCCAATGTTAATAGGTGGTTTTTTTCTATACGCATCATACTATGGGTGCGATCAAACACAAGCGCAACGTTTATTGTCTGCTAAAAATGAGTCTACTATACGTAAGCTATTGCTAGCAAATGGTTTGTTACGCTTTCCTGTGGTATTGTTGTATTGCACAATTGGTTTGGTAGTTGGTACCTTGGTTGTTAAAGCACCAGATTTTTTAAATGATATTGCTGTTATGACGCAAAAGTATTTCCCAGAAGAATTTGCAGCAACAGGAGCAAAAGCAGATTTAATGATTCCTATTTTTATAACTAAATATTTGCCTCATGGATTAATTGGTTTGTTAATGGTAGGTATACTTTCTGCGGCAATGTCTACGTTAAGTTCTACTGTAAATTCTTTATCTGCCGTAACCGTTGAAGATTTTTTTAATAGAGGTTCTAAAAAAATATCATCTAAAAAATACATATTAGTTTCTAAAATGTCTGTAGTTTTTTGGGGACTTGTATGTATGGCTAGCTCATTTTTATTTGGAGGTAGTAAAAGTGCAGTAATAGAAATTATTAATGCAATAGGCTCTGTTTTTTATGGTCCTGTTTTGGTTACCTTTTTACTAGCTATGTTTTCTAAAAAAGTAAATTACAAGGGTATAAATGCAGGTATTGTAATAGGTGTTTTGGTAAATCTTATTTTTTCTAAAACAATGCAAAATATTGTAGGTATAGATTTAGGTGTACATATTTTTTGGATTTGGTTAAATTTTACAGGTGTATTACTTACCTTAAGCATTAGTTATCTAGTAAGTTATTTAACAGGGTGGCAAAAAAGTAATACAGGTTTACTAATAAATGTATTCCCTAAAAAGTCAGATTTTTTAATAAAAGAAGTATATATATTATTAGGTTTTTTTAGTCTAATATTAATTTTAAGTTTTTTAATTCCCCAAATATATAGTTAGTATGAATTATTTAGTTATACCAGACAAATTTAAGGGCTCGCTAACGGCTAACGAAGTAATACAGTCTATTACTAATGGTTTACAGCGAGTAGACAAATCTCCTTCGGTTAAATCAATTTTAGCTTCAGATGGTGGTGATGGTTTTTTAGATGCCGTTGCATGTAAAATTATGGTTCAAAAAATATATGTAGATACACTAAACCCTATAGGAGAAAAATTACGAACATATTACCTTTACAATAAAGATACTAAAACAGCTTATGTAGAGTTAGCAAAAGCATCTGGTTTAGAGTTATTAAAACCAAAAGAACGTAGTGCTAAAAACACATCTACCTTTGGTACAGGATTGCTTATTAAAGATGCTATAAAAAAAGGGGCCACTAATATTTATGTAGGTTTAGGTGGTAGTGCCACTACAGATGCAGGTATGGGCTTGGCAGCAGCATTGGGTTATTCTTTTGTTAGTGAGGAAGGAATGTTACTAAATCCTATAGGAGATAATTTATCTAAAGTATTTAAAATAGAGCGTAATGCTACAGTTACCATATTAAACCGTATTAAGTTTTATGCCGTTAATGATGTAGAAAATCCGTTGTTTGGAGAAAATGGTGCGGCTAAAGTTTATGCAAAACAAAAAGGGGCTACAGCAAAAGATATAGATAATTTAGATAAGGGCTTAGAATATTTTAATTCGGTTGTAAAACATTCTTTATTATTAGATCATTCATTTGTGCCAGGAGCTGGTGCAGCTGGTGGTACTGCTTATGGTTTAAAAACGTTTTTTAATGCAGAGTTTGTTAATGGAACATCATTTTTGCTAGAATTGGCAGGTGTTCCAAAAATGTTTAAGAGTAAGAAAATAGATTATGTTATTACAGGAGAAGGTAAAATAGATAGCCAAACTACTAACGGAAAATTGGTAAAAGGTGTAGTAGATTTAGCAACTAAATATAATGTGCCAGTAGTGGCTATTTGTGGTAAGCTAGATGCTAACCAGATAGAGCTAGATGTAATGGGATTAAAAAATGTTTTAGAAATTTACAGCTCTAAAAAGGGGTTAGAATACAGTATAAAAAATGCAGCAAGTTTAATAGAAGAATCTATTGCTAATTTTTTTACCAATAACAGGCGTAAAACACAAAAAAAAGTTAACGTAAGTAATCTCTTTACAAAATTTAATATATTTTAAGAGTTTGTGTAAGTTTTTTAAGTTTTCTTTAAGAAGCATAGTTTTTGATAAAATTACATTTGTCTTTATCAAACTAAGCAAAACTTAAATGAAATTATTTTTAACGCTAGTAGTAATGCTAACCACATTAACTAGCTTTTCTCAATCTAAACAGAAATCGTTTGCCATTTCCGGAACCATTATAACCGCAGATGATAATCAGCCATTAGAGTCTGCCACAGTATATTTACAAAGAGTTAAGGATAGCTCCTTGGTGACCTATACAATTACAGATCAAAACGGAGCTTTTTCACTAGAAGGCAAATCTTATGATGCTACTTTAAATATGTTTATCTCATACATAGGCTATAAAACCTATACTAAGAGATTAACAATAACAAAAGAGAAAATTAATTTAGGACAGATTAATTTACAGCCCGATGAAAACTTATTAGATGAGGTGGTTGTAAAGGCTACTGCTCCTGTTACAATTAAAAAGGATACTTTGGAATTTAATGTAAATTCTTTTAAAACTAAGAAAGATGCTAATGTAGAAGATTTACTTAAAAAGTTACCAGGTGTTGAAGTAGATGAAAATGGAAAAATTACTATTAACGGTAATGACGTAAGTAATATTTATGTTAATGGAAAGCCTTTTTTTGGTGACGACCCTACAATTACTACGCGTAATTTAACCAAAGATATTATAGAAAAAGTACAAATTACCGATACTAAAACGAAGTCACAAGCTTTTACTGGTGAGGAGTCTGATAATGATAATAAAACAATTAACCTTACCATTAAAGAAGATAAAAATAAAGGCGTGTTTGGTAAAGCCTCTGCCGGTGGTGGTACAGATGAGCGTTATGAGGCTGCCGCAATGGTTAACTTTTTTGATAACGACCAAAGAGTAAGTGTACTTTTTGGTGGTAATAATATTAACTCTGCAGGGTTTAGTTTTGGAGATCTAAGCAATATGTTTAGTATTGTTGGCGGCGGCGGTGCTGGCAGTGGAATAACAACTTCTAAAAATGCAGGACTTAATTACACAGATAAGCTAAGTGATAAAGTAGAACTTTCTGCAGATTATTTTTATAAAGAAAGTAATACAGAAAACGATAATGCTAGCCAACGAGAAAATATTTTACCAGACTCTAGATACTTTACAGACTCTAGGTCTAACTCTGTTGTAGATAATTATGAACATGATGCTAATTTAGAACTAGAAGTAGAATTAGATTCTACATTACGTATAGATTTTGAACCCTCATTCACTTACGGAAAAAATACAAGTATGAATGCAAGTATGGAGGAGTCTAGAGACAATGATGATTTTGTAACAAACGAATCTCAGTCCAATTCATTTTCAGAGGGTACAACAAATAATTTTAGAAACGATTTAGATATTACAAAAAGGTTTGGAGCCAAAGGATCTTTTATACGTGTAAGTATTACCCACGGTATTAGAGAGGCTAACACCGAAAACTTTCTTAACTCGCAAACCGAAATATATGGTAGTAACCCAGAAACTATTACTAGAGATCAATTTACAAATGGAGAACAAAAAACATCAACGTTAAATACAGGTGTTACCTATAGGATTCCGTTAGTTAATGAAGAACTTTCTTTAGATCTAAAGTATGATTATAGGTCCGATAAAGATGAAGATGTAAAAAGTACTTTTGAACTAAATACGGCTACACAAGAGTTTACCAATTTTAATGAAGCATTAAGTACAGATTTTGAATATAAAAACGACAGAAGTACTCCCGGAATTAGAATAAACTATAAAAAAGATAAAATTAGATTTAATTTTGGAGGTAGTTATATTTACAGAACTTTAGAAAATAAGGATGCACTTAGACCAGAGCTTAACTTAAAACGTAATTTTGAGGCCTTAGAATTATACTCTAGGTTTACTTACAGGTTTAATCCTAAGTCTAGAATGTTTGCGCGTTATTCTTTAGATAATAACACACCAAGTTTAAACCAATTGCAACCTTTTGAGGATGTAAACGATCCCTTAAATACCATTATTGGTAACCCTAGCTTGGAACCTACTACAACACATAGTTTGTTTTTTGGTTTTAACAATCATAATTTTCAGAAAGGATTAACCATTTGGTCTTATGCAGGCTTTAATGTTAGTGAAAACCAAGTTGTGGCCAAAACCACAATTGATGATGATTTTGTTAGGAGAACCACTTATGCAAATGTAAATGGAGGATATAGTGGACGAGGAAGCTTTTTTATAAGTAAAACAAAAAGGTTAGATACTTTAAGAACATTAAAATTTGGGGTTGGTTTGTCTGGTAATGCTAGTAAAAATATTAACTTTAATAATAACGTAAAGTATAGCGCAACCAATACTTCGTTTAATCCGTCTTTAGAACTTACTTTTAATTGGAAAGATGTTATGGAGATTACACCAAGATATTCGGTTTCATTTACAGAAAATAGGTTTGATTTAGATCAGTTTAGTAATCAGAGTTTTAATTATCAAAATTTGGGTATTAGAACTTCTACTTTTGTCCCTAAAAAGTTAGAGTGGCGTAATGATGTTAACTATACATACAACCCAAACGTGGGGCCAGGTTTTCAAAAAAGTGCTTGGTTTTGGAACACAACTTTAGCGTATTCTATTTTAAAAAATAATGGTACAGTATCTTTAAAAGCGTATGATTTGCTTAACCAGAATACAAATGCAAGGCGTATAGCAACAGGCAACTACATACAAGACAGTCAAAGTACGGTACTGCAACGCTATTTTATGTTAAGCTTTAGTTGGAAATTTAATAGTTTAGGTAAAACTGGAGGTGCAATGCCATCTCCACCACCGCCTCCAAGAAGATTTTAATTTAAAATATAATAGAAAACACAAAACCCTGAATTTTTATTCAGGGTTTTGTGTTTGTTGTTCTGTTACCAACCTCCAGAAGCGCCACCGCCTCCAAAGCCACCGCCACCAAAGCCTCCGCCAAAACCTCCTGTACTGCCTCCGCCAAAGCTTCCGCCTCCGCCAAAACCACCAGAAGAACCTCCGCGCCCAAGGTTGCTTAATATTATAATATCTAATAAATCAATACCCGTAGACCTGTTGCCACCGTTATTACCACCGTTGTTTCTTTTTTTATTTATTAGTATTAAAATGATAATAAAGAAAACAATAAAAGGTAAAAAAGATTCTAATCGAAATTTAGTAAGGTTTCTGTCTTCTTTAAATTCGCCTTTTAATGCACTAAAAATGGCGTCTGCGCCATAGTTTAAGCCGTTATAATAACTACCAGTCTTAAACTCTGGTATAATTACATTATTAATAATTTGGTGTGCTGTAATGTCTGGTAATCTTCCTTCTACACCGTAACCCGTATTTATAGCTATTTTTCTATCATTCTTAGCTAATAGAATTAAAATACCGTTGTCTTTTCCTTTTTGGCCAAGCCCCCATTTATGTCCCCATTCTGCCCCTAAAAAATTGATATTCTCACCTTCTGTACTAGGTATTATAGTAATAACTATTTGTGTAGATGTACTATCAGAATAGCTAATAAGTTTACGCTCTAAGCTATTTTTTTCTGTAGTAGATAAAAGCTTTGCATAGTCATAAACACTAGTTTGTAGCTGGGGTTTTTCTGGTATTTTATATTGAGCTAAAGTAAAATTAGCAACAAATAAAAATAATAAAAATAGACTAGCCTTTGGATATTTCATTGCTAAGTTCGTTGGTGTCTGTATGTATCCAAGGAAAATGAGTTTCTAATTCTTTTCCAGCTTTTAAAACACCATTAATAATTCCTTGTTTAAAATTTCCTTTGGTAAATTCAGCTTGTATGGCATCTTTAGTGGTGTTCCAAAAATCTTTAGGTACGGCATTGTTTATTCCCTTATCGCCATAAATAACAAATTTTTTATCAAGTACAGCAATGTAAAGCAATACTCCATTTTCGGCTTTTGTATTATCCATTTTTAAAAAATGAAACACCTCTTGCGCTCTTTTGTAATGGTCTATTTTACTTGTAGCTTCAATATGCACTCTAATTTCACCAGAAGTATTTTTCTCTGCGGTTACAATAGCAGCTACAATTTCTTGTTCTTCAGCGGTGGTTAAAAATTCTTCAACCTTGGACATAGTGTTGTTTATTTAAAGTCAAAACTAGCATCTGGTGCTTTTTCTGATCCTTCATCGGCACTAAATAACGCCATAGGTTCAAAATTAGCTATAGAAGCAATAATGTTTGTAGGTATTTTTTCTATGTGAATATTGTAGTCACCGGCTATGTCATTAAACCTATTGCGTTCTACGTTTATTCTGTTTTCTGTACCTTCTATTTGTGCTTGTAATTCCAAAAAGTTTTTATTGGCTTTTAGTTCTGGATAACGTTCTACAGAAACTAATAGTTTACTAAGTGCGCCAGTTAAACCACTTTGCACTTTACTAAATTGCGCTATTTGTTCTGGTGTCATATTAGAGGGGTCTATGTTTATAGACGTTGCTTTAGCTCTTGCGTTTATAACACCGGTTAAAGTACTTTTTTCAAAGTCTGCTGCACCCTGTACTGTTTTTACCAAGTTACCAATAAGGTCATTTCTTCTTTGGTAAGAGCTTTCTACATTTGCCCACTGCTTAACGGCTTGCCCTTTCATTTCTACTAGTGTATTATTTGCGCTAACATACCAGGCGCCAAAAGCAAGTACTAATACAAGAATAAAAGCAAATACAATTAATAATTTTTTCATAGTTAGGTTTTTAGTGTTTAGTTTATTTATAATTAATGGTTATAGTTGATCTTTAATTTTTAATAGCTCTGATTTTACATTTTCTAATTTTGTAATAATATCAAAATTAGAAAGTGTTTTTTTCTTTTCTTCTTTAAGGTGTGTTTTTGCACCATCTAGGGTAAAACCTCTTTCTTTAACTAAGTGATAAATTAGCTGCAAGTTTTTAATGTCTTGCGGTGTAAATTTACGGTTGCCCTTAGCGTTTTTTTTTGGTTTTAAAACATCAAACTCCTTTTCCCAAAAACGTATTAAAGACGTATTTACGTTAAAAGCTTTGGCTACTTCGCCAATACTGTAATATCTTTTTTCTGGAAGCTCTATATGCATTAATCCAATGATTGATTTTCTTGAGTTGCGTGTTTTAATAGGTTTTCAAACTCTAAAGCAGAAAGGTTTCCGTAGTAGAAATTAATAGGATTAATTCTGTCGCCATCTTTCCAAACCTCGTAGTGTAAGTGTGGAGCTTCAGACCTACCTGTACTACCAACAAAACCAATAAGGTCTCCTCGTTTTACCTTTTGCCCAGCAGTAACATTGTATTTACTTAAGTGCGCATAAAGGGTTAGATAGCCATATCCGTGATCTATACGTATGTGTTTGCCATAACCAGTAGAACTTGCATCTGCTCTTGTAACTGTGCCGTTACCAGATGCGTATATTGGAGTTCCTCTTGGAGAGGTAAAGTCCATTCCCCAATGCATTTTACGTACTTTGGTAAAAGGGTCGGACCTCCAACCATAACCAGATGCCATACGTGTTAAGTCTTCATTACTTATTGGTTGTATGGCAGGTATTGCTTCTAAAAACTTTTCTTTTTCTTCAGCAAGTTTGGTAATTTCATCTAAAGACTTAGACTGTATTACCATTTGCTTTTGTATTATTTCTAAACGTTTAGTGGCGTCAATAATCATATCAGAGTTATTAAAACCCTCTAAAGATTTGTATCTATTTACACCTCCAAAACCAGCGCGTCTTTGCTCTTCAGGTATTGGGTTAGCTTCAAAATATAAACGATAAATATTATTGTCTCTATCTTCTATATTGGCTAAAACTTGTTCCATTTGCTCCATTTTTTTGTTAAGCAACTCAAACTGAAACTCGTAATTATGCAACTCTCTTTGTAAAGATAGCTCTTTGGGTGTGTTTACTAAATTTGTGTTTAATAGAAGTAATAAACCTAAAAAACCTAATATGGCTGCACCTATAAACATTAGGGCAACGTTCCGAAATTTTTTAGACTTTTTATGCTCTATCTTTCTGTAAGATAGGGTGTCTGGATCATAATAATATTTAACTTGAGACATAAAGGGAATTTATCCTATTTTTGCATTTTTAATTTATCAAAACAAACAAATATAAAAATTGTTTTGCAGAAATAGTTAATTTTATAAAAAGCTTACCATTTTAGAGTGGTATAAGCCATATAATTATGTGTTATTTGGGTTAAATATAGCGTTTTTTACAAAACTATAACTGCCAATTAAATTTACAAACATAGCAACGGATGAAATCTCAAGAAATAAGATCTCAGTTTTTAGAATTTTTTCAGAATAAAACACATAAAATTGTTTCTTCTGCCCCAATGGTCATTAAAGATGATCCTACTTTAATGTTTACCAATGCTGGTATGAACCAGTTTAAAGAATTTTTTCTTGGAAATACCGAAGCCAAAGACACTAGGGTAGTAGATACCCAAAAGTGTTTGCGTGTTAGTGGTAAGCATAACGATTTAGAAGAGGTAGGTAAGGATACTTACCACCATACTATGTTTGAGATGTTGGGGAACTGGAGTTTTGGTGATTATTTTAAAGAAGAAGCTATTACTTGGGCTTGGGAATTACTTACTAAGGTTTTTAAAATAGAAGAATCTAGCTTATATGTTACTGTTTTTGAAGGTAGTAAGGATAAGGATAATTTAGAGATGGACCAAGAGGCGCTAGATTTATGGAAAAAAATTATTCCGGAGTCTCAAATACTATTTGGAAATAAAAAAGATAACTTTTGGGAAATGGGAGATCAGGGGCCTTGCGGACCTTGTTCAGAAATACACGTAGATATTAGGTCTGCAGAAGAAAAAGCTAAAGTTTCTGGTGCAGAATTGGTAAATATGGATCACCCACAGGTTGTAGAAATTTGGAACCTTGTATTTATGCAATACAACCGTAAAGCAAACGGTGAGTTAGAAAATTTACCTGCAAAGCACGTAGATACTGGTATGGGTTTTGAACGTTTGTGTATGGTAATGCAAGGTGTACAGTCTAACTATGATACAGATGTTTTTACACCTATAATTAGAGAAATAGAAACAATTACCAACGCAGAATACAATAAAAACGAAGATACAAACATAGCAATACGCGTTATTGCAGATCATATTAGAGCTGTTGCTTTTTCTATAGCAGATGGCCAGTTGCCAAGTAATACTGGGGCTGGTTATGTTATACGTAGAATTTTAAGAAGGGCTATACGTTACGGATTTACATTTTTAAATACCAAAGAGCCATTTATGTATAGATTAGTAAATGTATTAACCAATACTATGGGTGATGCTTTTCCTGAGCTTAAAGAACAAAAGCAACTTATAGAAAATGTAGTTAAAGAAGAAGAGCATTCTTTTTTAAAAACATTAGACCAAGGATTGGTATTGTTAGATAGCGTAATAAACAGTGCTTCTTCTAAAACTATAGATGGTAGAAAAGCTTTTGAATTGTATGATACTTATGGTTTTCCTATAGATTTAACTGCTCTTATTTTAAGTGAGCGTGGGTATACGTTAGATGAAAAAGGGTTTGATGCAGCAATGCAAGAACAAAAAAACAGATCTAGGTCTGCTTCTGAGGTATCTAAAGAAGATTGGGAAGTGCTTTTGCAAGATGCAGAACAGGAATTTGTTGGGTATGATGTTTTGGAAACTAATGTGCGTTTAGTTAAATACAGAAAAGTTACTTCTAAAAAAGATGGAGAACAGTATCAATTGGTCTTTAATATTACTCCTTTTTATGCAGAAGGAGGCGGTCAAGTAGGTGATAAAGGGTATTTAGAAGCTCAAAACGGAGATGTTGTTTACATATTAGATACTAAAAAAGAGAATAACGAAATTATTCACTTTGCTAAAAATTTACCTAAAAATACTACAGATACTTTTAAGGCTGTTGTAGATGTAAAACAACGTCAAAGAACAGCAAGTAACCATACTGCTACACATTTATTACACCAAGCATTAAGAGAAATTTTAGGTACACACGTAGAACAAAAAGGTTCTGCTGTACACTCTAAGTATTTACGTTTTGATTTTTCTCACTTCTCTAAAGTTACTTCAGAGCAGTTAAAAGAGGTTGAAGATTTTGTAAACGCAAGAATAGAAGGTAACCTACCGTTGCAAGAAAAACGTAACATACCAATGCAAGAAGCTTTGGATGAAGGCGCAATGGCTTTGTTTGGAGAAAAATACGGAGATACGGTTAGGCTTATACGTTTTGGGCAGTCTGTAGAGCTTTGTGGTGGTACACACGTACAAAACACAGGAGATATTTGGCATTTTAAAATTAAGTCTGAAGGTGCGGTTGCATCAGGAATACGAAGGATAGAAGCTATAACTTCTGATGCTGTTAAAGATTTTTATGCAGCTAATAGTGAGGTTCTAACAGATATAAAAGAAGTTTTAAATAATGCTAAGGATCCTGTAAAAGCTGTAACTTCTTTACAGGAAGAAAACAGCAAACTTAAAAAAGAAATAGAGCAGTTATTAAAAGATAAAGCTAAAAATTTAAAAGGTGATTTATTAAGTGAAATAAAAGAGCTAAATGGTGTTCAGTTTTTAGCTAAAAAAGTAGATTTAGATCCTGCCGGAATAAAAGATTTATGTTTTAATATGGGAGCTAATGCAACCAATATGTTTTTACTTTTTGGAGCAGAAAATAATGGCAAAGCAACCTTATCTTGTTATATATCTAAAGAATTAGCAGGCGAGAAAGATTTAAATGCAGGTACTATTGTACGTGAACTTGGTAAATACATACAAGGTGGCGGTGGTGGCCAAGCATTTTTTGCAACTGCAGGTGGTAAAAACCCCGGTGGTATTGCAGAGGCATTAGAAAAAGCAGTGAGTTATATTAGCTAAACACAGTGTATGAAACTGCAAACATTAGTACCACTTAAACCCAGTGAGTTTCAAATAGACTATTCTAGTAAGCTCTTGTTATTAGGATCCTGTTTTGCAGAGCATATTGGTGGTAAATTTGCATACCATAAAATGCAAGCTGTAACCAATCCGTTTGGTATTTTGTTTCATCCAAAGGCAATAACGCAGTTGGTAAAAAATGCAGTTTTAGAACAAGAATACACAGAACAAGATATATTTAAACAAAATGAGCGTTGGCATAGTTTCAACGCTCATTCTGTTTTAAGTACGCCATTAAAACAAGAACTATTACAAAATTTAAACGCTGCGGTAAAAGAAACTAAGTCTATTTTAGACACTGCTACACACGTGGTCATTACTTTAGGTACTGCTTGGGTGTATAAACATTTAGAGTTAAATAAAGTAGTTGCAAATTGCCATAAAGTGCCACAAAAAGCCTTTAAAAAGCAATTGTTAACGGTTACAGAGATAGAGGCTAGTTTGCAAGAGCTTATTTCATTGGTAAAAAGTGTAAATGCCAATGCTAAGTTTATTTTTACTGTGTCTCCTGTTAGGCATATAAAAGATGGTTTTGTAGAAAATCAGCGTAGTAAATCTCATTTGCTAACTGCTGTGCATAATACTATAGAGTTAGAAGAAAATAGAGGTAATGCTTTTTATTTTCCTAGTTATGAAATTATGATGGATGAGTTACGTGATTATCGATTTTACAAAGAAGATATGGTGCACCCAAGCAAATTAGCTGTAGATTATATTTGGGAAAAGTTTACTAGTGTTTGGTTAACTAAAAAGGCCTTAGAAATTACTAAAAAAGTTGGCGCTGTACAAAGAGGGTTAGAGCATAGACCTTTTAATTCGCAATCAGAGGAACATCAGAAATTTTTAAAAAACATTCAAGAAAAAATTACGTATCTTCAAAAAGAATATCCTTTTATTAGTTTTTAATTATGAAGAGAATCCTTGTAGGAATTATAATTGTTTTGGTTGCTTTACTTGTATTTAAAACGTGTTCAGATAAAAAAGAAGAACAATCTATTTTGCAAGAAAACTCAATGCTTATTCAGCAACAAATACAAAACGTATCTAAACTAGTAGTTACAGAGGGGCATTTTGCAGAGGTGTATAATTACAAAGATTCTCAACAGCTTTTTGGCCCCTTAATTACAGCAGAAAAAAAAGCGTTAGTAGTTGTTAATGCAGATGTTACAGTAGCTTATAATTTAAGTAAAATTGTTTTTAAGGTTGATGAAGAAAACAAGGTGTTGCAAATAACAAGCATACCAGAGCCTGAAATAAAAATAAGTCCGGATTACGAGTATTATGATGTTACCGCAGACTTTTTAAATCAGTTTGATGCTAATGATTATAATAAAATAAAGAAAAACGTAAAAGCATCACTACTTAAAAAAGTTGAAAAGTCTACCTTAAAAACAAATGCGCAAAACAGACTTTTAAGTGAGCTGTCTAAGTTTTATGTACTAACAAATTCTTTGGGGTGGACATTAAAATATAATGACAACCCAATTAATAAAATGGAAGAATTAAAAGCTATTAAAGAGTTAGAGTTGCAATAAATTAAACAACCATACTTTTATTAACTAACTCCAAACCGTCATCAATTAAATGACCAACCTTTGGGTTGTTTTGTTTTACAGTTTCTAGGTGATTTACAATTTCTTCTGCAAAATCATCATCGTTATTAGATTTGGCTAATTCATACAATTCTACAGGTAGCAACCAATCTGTTGGGAAGTTATTTTGTACTTCTTTAAAAACTTTGTTTCTAGATATTGTAGTGTTGGTTCCTTCTCTAAACTCACGTACTTGTTTGTATAAGTTTTCAAGCAGTGTTGTAGCTTCTGTTTGTTTGGGTTTAATAGTTTCTTCAGTAATACTATGTGTAATTAAATCAAAACTATGTAAATCTGCTGGTCCGTTAAAGGCAGAAACTATATTTTCGCCAACGGCCATATGGTATAAACCCCATTCTGGTTTAAACAATACAGTTTCGTGCTGTGTAACGGTACAATTTTCAAAAGTAATTAGTACAATTTCTCCTTTAAGGTTTCGTGTACCAGTAATTATACTTCCTTCAACTTTAATACCACCAACAAATTCTAGTGTAATGTTTTGCCCTTCAAAAATATTATACGCTTTTAAGTCACGCGGACTCATATCTTCTATGGCTAAGTTAATACCTTTTAGCTTGCCAATGGGAGAACCAAAACCATCTTCATGGTGTTTTGTACTGTGTCCTACAAGTTCTTTTTCTCTGTAAGACAAAGCAGTTTTGCCAGTAGTTTGTATGTATGTAGGTTTGCCCTTGTATGTAAGCACATTTGTGAATACGCCAGAAATTTGTAAGCCCGTACTAAGTTCTACAGTTCCTAAAGCATTAGAGTCTATAAGTTTGTTTACACCATCTAAACCACCAGTACGTAAAGCCATAGTGTTTGCAAATTCTTCTAAAACCTGACTTAAAAAAGCAAAGTCTGGTGTTACAAAAAGCTGAGGTTGAGGTTGCGTAATATCAAAAGATTTGTGTGCAGCCTCAATAGAGTAATCTAATTTTTTAACTTGTTCTGTCATACACCAAGCGCTTTCTCCTATAGAAGATAGTAAACCTGCGCCATAAATTTTAGGATTATCGGTGGTGCCAATTAATCCGTACTCTACAGTCCACCAATGTAAATTACGAATTAACGCCATTTCACTAGGTTCTCCCATATTTTGTTGCAAGTCTTCAACGTGTTTTTCTGCTTTTTCTATTTCTTTTTCATCAGAATCAGCAGCCTCTTTTATAATAGATAAATGCCTAACAGCTTCATACAATTCATAATCTTTTCCGCTAGATATTGCTTTGCAGCCTATTTCTCCAAATCGTCTTAAATACTCTGCATATTCAGGATTTGCTATAATAGGAGCGTGCCCAGCACCTTCATGGATAATGTCTGGTGCAGGTGTGTATTCAATATTTTCTAATTGTCTTATGTCTGATGCAATAACTAATACATTATATGCTTGAAACTCCATAAAAGCAGAAGGAGGTATAAAACCATCTACAGCTACAGCAGCCCATCCTATTTCTTGTAAAATACGGTTCATACCGTACATATTAGGAATGTTTTCTATAGAAATGCCTGTCTTTTTTAAACCCTCTAAGTAAGATGTATGTGCAACTTTACTTAAATAATCTACATTTTTACGCATAACGTAACGCCAAACAGCTTGGTTAATTGGAGTGTACTCCTCATAATTTTGCGGTTTTATGTATTGCTTTAAATGCGTTGGTAGTTTATCTAATATATAATTGCTTGTGTAAGACATTGCACGTTATGTTAGGTATTTACTAATAGGCAATAAAGATACAAAATTGGAAAATAATGTAAGGTTTAATTTGGCCTAAAATTAGTATGCGTAACAAGTAAAAAACTAAAGATAAAAGCAAAAAAAAACCGCTAATATTAGCGGTTATTATTTTTTAGTTAGATGCAATTGCCGGAGGATAAGCTTCTAGTATTTGAGAGACAAATTCTTTAATACGTTGTTCCTTCTTTTCTACACTATTAATATTGTTTAAAGAGCCAATACCTCGTCCTTGCCAAACAAGTTCTTTATTTTTTGCATCTATTAGGTCTATATATAAAGATCCTTCTGTGCTGGTAGAAACATTACTTCTATTAAATCCATTACCAAAATAGTAAGGATTCCAACCCCAACCAAAGCCACCGCCCCAGTAATTATTGTAAATATCTACACGTTCTTTTTCTTTTGTGAAAATACTAACTAAAATATCTGGATTACTAGATTTTACAAAACCTCTAGAGCTCATTTCGGCATCAATAGCCTTTAAAATTCTTTTCTTGTCTAAGTCGGATATTTGTGCCTTATCTATACCAGTTTTGTAAAAAGCGTACGTTTTATAAGTAGTAAAGTTTGCTTCTTTATCATAGTCAGATAAAACGCGTACAGAGGAACAGGAACTAAAAAGTACCAACGCAAATATTGGTGCTAATGCCATTTTTAATGCTTTCATATTTTTTGATGTTTTAGTTTAGTATTAATAACACAAAAATTGTGCCGTTACTTTGTAATTACTTGTTTTTGAGCAAATTTTAAGATTTTTTTCTGCTGTTTGTTTTGGAGTTATAGCCATATGGGCAATGTCTACAGCCACTTTCACAGCAATAACCTCTTCTTTTATGGTATTGCTCTGTAAATACTCTGTAACCTTCTTCAGATAAATAATAGTCGCCTTCTATGGGTTGAAGAATTTTTTTCATACTTGTAAAATTACGAGTTTTATGTTAAGAACATAAATACTTGGTTGTTAAAAGTTAAAATAGTTGGTAGTCGGTGTTTTATAGTTTTTAATCGTTTTAAGTCTTAAAAATGGTATAGTTTCTGTACTAAGTTGTTAAATTTGACATTGTTAATTAATTAAGTACGTATGATTTTAGTTTCAAAACTCTTCTTTAGAAAAAATTATGTAGGCCTATCTTTATGGCCTTTTATAATTTTAAAGAGTGATGCGCTAAGGGATGATGACTCTTTAATTAATCACGAAAAAATACACTTAAGGCAACAGCTAGAACTTTTAGTTTTACCTTTTTATGTAGTGTATTTGTTAGAGTTTGTAATACGTTGTTTATTTTATTGGGATAGCTACAAGGCGTATCAAAATATTAGTTTTGAGCGTGAGGCTTATTTTAATGAAGATAATCCTAATTATTTAAATGAACGTAAACCCTTCAGTTTTATTAAATATCTTTGGCGCTGAAAATTATAAAACGTGAAAGTTTTAAATCAGCAAGTAGATTTACCCATTTTATCAGAAAAAAAGATATCACTCTATATTAAAAGAGAAGATATGCTACATCCTTTTATCTCTGGAAATAAATTTAGAAAATTAAAGTACAATTTACAGCACGTTAAGCAAGTAAAAGCACAAACTATAGTAACCTTTGGCGGTGCATTCTCTAACCATATTGCAGCAACGGCCTATGCAGGAAAAGAAAACGGTATTAAAACCGTTGGTGTTATTAGAGGTGAGGAGCTTGCAGATAGGTGGCAGCAAAATCCAACCTTAGCTTTTGCTAAAGAAAACGGAATGGAGTTTAAGTTTGTAAGCAGACAAACTTATAGAGAAAAAAATACAACAGAATTTTTAGCCAGTTTACAACTAGAGTTTCCTAATAGTTTTATTTTGCCAGAAGGTGGTGCCAATGAGTTGGCTGTACAAGGTTGTGAAGAAATTTTAACTCCAAAAGATACTATGTTTAACGTAATTTGTAGTGCTGTTGGTACTGGAGGTACTATAGCTGGTATTATAAATGCAAGTAATGCAAGCCAAAGAGTTTTGGGTTTTCCTGCGTTAAAAGGTGATTTTTTAAAAGAAGATATTTGTAAATTTGCTAACAATACAAATTGGGAGCTTATAAATAACTATAATTTTGGGGGTTATGCCAAGGTAACATCAGAATTAATAAATTTTATAAACTCTTTTAAAGCAACAACCAAAATACCTTTAGACCCTGTATATACAGGTAAAATGCTTTTTGGTATTTTAGATCTGGTACAAAAAAATTATTTTGCACCTGGCACTAAAATTGTGGCAATACATACAGGAGGATTACAAGGTATAAAAGGAATGAATAGTTTATTAGTAAAGAAAAAATTACCACTTATAAATGAATAAAAATACACCTAAAAATAGTTTAAAATTAGTTTATAAGACGTTCTTGTTAGTACTACTTGTTTCTTACACTAGTTGTAAATCAAAAAGAAGTGTGACTAGACAATCGCATAAAAAAGTATCTACGGTTTCGCCAAAAAATAATACCAATAAGGGTAATGCTCCTTATGCTTTGCCAAAAGATGAAGGGCATTTTGTAAGTTTTGCCATAGAAAATACAGAAGATTACATAAATACATTTGCTGCAATAGCACAAGATGAAATGAAAGTTTACGGTATACCTGCAAGCATTACAATAGCACAGGGTATTTTAGAAAGTGGTTCTGGTAAAGGAGAATTGGCTCGTAAAACCAACAATCATTTTGGTATTAAATGCCACACGGGTTGGGAAGGAGATTTTGATTATCATGATGATGATGAAAAAGGAGAGTGTTTTAGAAAATATAATCATCCAATGTACTCTTTTAGAGATCATAGTTTGTTTTTAACAACCAGAGGTAGGTATTCTTCTTTGTTTGATTTACACGTTAATGATTATAAAGGATGGGCAAAAGGTTTGCGTAAGGCAGGTTATGCTACAGATCCTAAATACCCACAAAAATTAATTTACTTAATAGAAAAATACAATCTTCATAAATTTGATGGTAAGCATAAAGCAGTGCCTAAATCTCCCAAAGAATATGTAGTAAAAAAACATAGGGTAGAGGCAGGTGAAACACTGTATGCAATATCTAAAATGTATTTTATGGGTGTGCCAGAATTAATGGAGCTAAACAATTTAAAAAACACAAACCTACGTATAGGTCAAGAACTTATTGTAAAATATACTAAAAATTAAATCTTAAAAATGATTTATAAAAGAAGCAGTGCCCTTTTTACTGAAGCAAAAAAATATATTCCAGGAGGCGTTAATTCTCCTGTAAGAGCATTTAATGCCGTTGGAGGAGAACCTATTTTTGTTAAAGAAGCTAAAGGTGCTTATTTATATGATGAAGATGGTAATAGAATTATAGATTATATAGCATCTTGGGGGCCATTAATTTTAGGTCATGCTTATGATCCTGTAATTAATGCTGTTATAGAAAAAGCAAAAAAAGGAACGTCTTTTGGGATGCCTACAGAAATAGAAACAGAACTAGCTAAACTGGCAGTTTCTATGGTGCCTAATATTGATAAAATTAGATTTGTAAACAGTGGTACGGAGGCTTGTATGAGTGCTGTGCGTTTGGCAAGAGGTTTTACAGGAAAAGATAAAATTATAAAATTTGCAGGTTGTTATCACGGCCATTCAGATTCGTTTTTAATACAAGCAGGTAGTGGAGCGGTAACTTTTGGTAGTCCTAATAGTCCGGGTGTTACCAAAGGTACAGCCAAAGATACATTGTTGGCTAATTATAATGACTTAGCAAATGTAACGTCATTAGTAGAGGCAAATAAAGGAGAAATAGCAGCCATTATAATAGAGCCTGTTGCAGGTAATATGGGCTGTATAATACCGTCTAAAGAATTTATTACAGGTTTAAGAGAGCTGTGTACAAAAGAAGGTATTTTGTTAATTTTTGATGAGGTTATGACTGGCTTTCGTTTAGGAAGAGGTGGGGCACAAGAAATTTTAGGTATAGATGCTGATATTGTAACGTTTGGAAAAGTTATTGGAGGTGGTTTACCTGTTGGTGCTTTTGCAGCTCGTAATGAAATTATGGATTATTTAGCGCCAAATGGTCCTGTTTACCAGGCAGGAACATTAAGTGGTAATCCTTTAGCAATGAGTGCCGGTTTGGCTATGTTAACAGAGTTAAATAACAATCCAGATATATTTAGAAGTTTAGCAGATAAAACAGAGTATTTGCACAACGGCTTACAAAAGGCTTTAGATAAAAAAGGAATTGCATACCAAATAAATAGGTTTGGAAGTATGATTTCTGTTCATTTTACTGATGAGCCAGTTGTAGATTTTGCTTCTTCTGCAAAAGGAAATAACGATACATTTAAAAAGTATTTTCACGGGATGTTAAGCAAAGGGGTTTATTTACCGCCAAGTGCTTTTGAAAGTTATTTTTTAAATGATGCATTATCATACAAAGATTTAGATGATACCATTGCTGCTCTTGAAGATTTAGAGTTGTAAAAAAAAATGATAGTACAAAAAAAGGAGCCATTTATGGCTCCTTTTTTGTTTTAAGACTTCATGGTCTTATTCTTTTTCATCATCATTTGTCTCCTGTGCATTTTTCTTTTTTCAGGAGAATGAGTTCTTATTTTTTGCATTTTACTCCATTGTGCATATTGGTCTTTAGATAAAATCTTCTCCAAAGCTTTCTTTTGAGCTATTTGATGGTCTAATATTTCATTTTCCATTGCAAACCTTTCTTCAGAAGTTAATTTTTTATCAACACCTTTATTTGCTTTTCTTTCTTCAATTTTTTGTTGAAACATTTTAGCATTTTTTAAATTTAGCTTTTCAATTTTAGATTGTTGATCTTCTGATAAATTTAAAGCAAGTGTCATTTTTTTAGTCTGTAAAATGGCTCTCTGTTCTGGAGTAAATTTTGCCATTCTGTGCATAGCTCTTTTACCATCTTTTCTCTTGTGCATTTTGTGTTTTGCATCTTTAGAATCTTTCTGTGTTTCTTGGGCAGATATAGTTAAAACGCCTAGCATTAAAACCATTATAAAAGTTATTTTTTTCATATTACTATTTTTTATTGTTTGGTATTTTGACCATCATTTTTTAAAATAGTTTAATTAGAACTTCTATTTTGGCTACACTTTAACATAAAATATAGGGCATAAAAAAAGTCTAAAACCTTAAGGTCTTAGACTTTTTTTTGTATAAAATATATACGTTTACTCTTCTTCAGATAACTGTACAATTAAGTTGTTACTGTTTGTGTTGTCTTCCATTTCATGAAGTTCTACGGTACTTTTATTTTCCTCTAAAACGTTTTCGTTATCAACCTGTACATAAGCAAAAATTACAACTACTAAACAAGAAAAATATGCTAAGCTTTTTAATTTATATGACATAAGATTTGGGGTTTTTATATCGGTTCTATATCAAAGATACCTAGGTTAATTAATTAATTGTAACTCTTGTTGCGTAACAACCACTTTTAAGTGGTGAAACACTTGTTTTTTGTTGTTTGTTCTCTGCAATATATTAAAAAAATTGAATTAACAAGATAAAATGCATTATTTTATAGATGAAATGCATTTTTATTTATGATTTTAAGTGCTGTATGTAATTTAATTGTTGTGTAAATGTAAAAATATGTAGTGAGCTGTAATGAAGTGAATTGCATATAAAAAGGCTGCAACATAGTAAAGTTGCAGCCTTTAATCCAAGTTAATTTTTCTTATTTAGGATCTAAAATAGCATCTATTCTCTCTTGAATATCTTTTAAGTGAGCTCTTCTAATTCCGTTAGAATTTGAAGCTGCAGATTTTACAGAACGTTGTAATGTTTGCAACTCTGCTCTAACCACGGCTCTAATATCAGACTGGCTAACATTTATGGCTGTACCATACCTAGCTGCTCTTCCTGTAGCAGATTTTGGGTCGCTAGTCATCAAATATTCCATACGGTCTATATATGCACGTTGTAAGTTACGTCTGTACGTGTCTATAGATCTTCCTGTGCTTAACTCTTTCCAAATACCTTTTCTAACATCTGCCATCATTGTAGTTAGGTTGTAAGCTTTAGAGCCATTTAAAGCTTCGTTCTCTATCATACGAGCCATTCTACCAGTGTCTAATAGGTTGTTTAATGTTCTAGATTGTGTACTTCTAATACGCTCTACAGCACCAGCATTTTCAATTTTGTTTAAAATGTTGTTGTCTAACAGCCAAGTAGGTGTAGCAAATAATTGTTTGTGCAAAAAGGTAACTGCTCTTTTTTGTTTTTCTTTTGGTACGTGTGTGTATACAGCACCTTCTTGGTCGTATGTTTTGTAGTTTTCATAAACACCACCAACATTGTTAGATACGTGTCCCATATACCTGTTGTATTGTCCTAAAACTTGTCCGTATAACTCATCTAAATCATCATAAGACTTACCATCTTCAGCTGTCCAATTAATTAAGTTAGGAACAATTCTTTTTAAGTTAGCAATACCATAGTCACTAGCTTTCATAGCATCATCACCTAAATCTTCGGTTTGTGAGCTTGGGTCTATTACACCAAATTGTTGTTTTCCAAAACGGTAAAGAGGATCTCCAGCGTGCTTTAAAATCCAGCTATCTAAAGTTTTCTTTTCTTCCTTGGCAGATTTATCTAAAATAGGACGGTAACCCCAGCTAATAGAATATTTATCATAAACACCAATGTTAGGCATTAATGCAACACCTTCATCACCAGGCTGTGCTACGTAGTTAAAACGAGCATAATCCATAATAGATGGTGCTGTGCCATATTTTTTAGTAAAAGAAGCAGAACGTAAAGAGTCTACAGGGTATGCAACACTACTTCCCATATTATGAGGTAAGCCTAAGGTATGGCCAACTTCATGAGAAGATACAAAACGTATTAATCTACCCATAACTTCAGTTTTAAACTCAACGCCTCTAGCATCTGGGTTAATAGCTGCTGTTTGTACAAAGAACCAGTTACGTAATAAAGTCATTACATTGTGGTACCAGTTAATATCAGACTCTAAAATTTCTCCAGTTCTAGGGTCACTTACGTGAGGGCCATTTGCGTTTGGAATAGGAGAAGCTAAATACCTAACAACAGAATATCTAACATCTTCTGCAGACCATTCTGGATCTTCTTCTGGTGTAGGAGGTGTTTTTGCTACAATTGCATTTTTAAAGCCTGCAGCTTCAAAAGCAACTTGCCAATCTTCTATACCTTGCTTAATAAAAGGTACCCATTCTTTTGGTGTAGCTCTGTCTATGTAATAAACTATTTGCTTTTTAGGTTCTACAAGTTCACCTCTTTTAAACTTTTCTACATCTTCATCTTTAACTTCTAATCTCCAACGATCTAAATAGGTAACAGATTTACTTTTTTGTGCATCTAAACCATAATCTACTTGGCTACGGGCAAACCAACCAACACGTTCGTCAAAGTAACGTCTTTTCATAGGGTTTTTAGGAAGCAAAATCATAGAGTTATTAATTTCTATAGTTATAGATCCTAGAGCAGAGTTAGATGGTGGATTACCTGCAAAGTAAGTTTTTACGTGTCTTGCTTCAATATTTAGAGGGTAACTTTTAACACTTTCAATATAGCTTCTGCTATCATCTAAACGACTAACTTTATATTGTTTTCTGTTGCGTTCTGGCAGGCCTAAAGTTTTTACATCTTTCTGAAAAAAATCATTAATTTCTATTACAGTAGCTGGGTTAATAGAGTCTTTTTTTAAAGCTTTAATATCAAAAGAATATAAAACTGGCTCTAAATTAGAGTTCATAACAGCTTCATGAACAGGTAGTTTTTCATCTGCAACAATGTTTGTAGACATAATACGAAGAAGAACTTTTTTGTCCTTTTTCTCCCAACGAAGCATTTGTGTGTTAATTTTTCCGCCACCAAAACCTAATCCGGTTGCAGTTTTTGCTATTCTGCTTACCATTAACATTTCTTTGTTAAACAAAGAATCTGGAATTTCATAATAACGTTTGTCGTCTACAGTATGTACATTAAAAAGACCAGTGTCTGTTTTAGCCTCTTTTGTAATTACCTTATTGTAAGGTTGTATTGCTCCTTTTTTTGGTTTTGGAGCAGGAGCCTCTGTTTTAGCATTTTTTTTGCTTTTCTTGTTCTTCTTTTTAGACTGAGCTTCTAAATTGGTTAATGAGCCAACTAGAAAAACAACCAATAGAAGTTTGGTGAGTAAACTTTTAATCATTGTTAGTTTGAGTTAATTTATTTGAATAAAAACAAATAACTGCAAAAAAATCCTAATTCTATGTTAATAATATCATAACAATACATAGTGTATGTCTTTTAGGTGGAAATACTAATGTATTGGTAATTAGGTAGTTGTGTATTTTATTAACACAACTTAACATTTGTTAATTAAATTACGATTTAATTATAAATATGTTAAAATTTTGTGTTTGTTGTAACTTTTAAAGAATTTTTTCGTCTATTTATATAACAATCAACATCAAAAAGGAATTTTGGAATCTCTTTGAAAGATTGAATTAGTCGATTGAATAGCCTTTGCTTTGCAGAGGCTATTCTGTTTTTTAAAAGAGTAGTGGTAGAATAAATTGATAAAGTACTATTAATAAGCCTACGGCTATTAAGTTTAAAATTACACCAACTCTTGCCATTTGTTTTACTTTAATATATCCGCTTGCAAATACAATTGCGTTTGGAGGTGTAGCCATAGGGAGCATAAAAGCACAGCTACTAGCCATTGTAACAGGTATAAGTATATGTAGCATTGGTATGTTTAAACCAATTGCAATACCAGCAACAATAGGAGCTAAAACAGTTATTAAAGCAACGTTGCTCATAAGCTCTGTCATAAACAACATTAGCAATATTAATAATGATACCGTAAAAAAGATGTTTATATTACTGTTAGATATAGTTTCGGTAACAGTAGTAACTATACCTGTTGTAGCCATACCATTTGCTAATGCTAAGCCTCCGCCAAAAAGTACTAATATTCCCCAAGCTAACTTTTCTGTGTCTTTCCATTTTAAGATAAAATCTCCTTTTTTTAAGTTATAAGGCACAGCAAATAAAGATACTGCAGCTATCATACTAATTACAGTATCTGATAAGCCTAGTTTTGGAAAAATAGAATTTATTAGGGTTCTAAAAATCCATAAGAACACAGTAATGGCAAAAATTACCAATACCATTTTTTCTTTTTTACTAGTTGGTCCAAGTTTTTTTAATTCTAAATTAATAACGTCCTTAGAGGCAGAAAACTCAAGTTGCTTATTAGGAAACATCCATTTTACAAGCACAAAGTAGATAACAGTTAGTAATACAATTGAAAATGGCAAGCCAATTATCATCCACTTTAAAAATGATATTTCTATATTGTATTGCTCTTCTAATAAGCCAATTAAAACTGAATTTGGAGGTGTGCCAATAATGGTAGCAATACCACCAGCGTTTGCAGAAAAAGCAATACCTAGCATTACACTAAGAGCAAAATTTTTATCACTTTTTGTAAAACCATCTTTATCATTAACTAATAATTTTATTACCGACACAGCTATTGGTAGCATTACAACTGTACTTGCAGTGTTACTAATCCACATACTTAAGGTTGCAGTAGCAATAATAAAACCTAATACTACTTTGTTAGGGGTAGTGCCAGTAATTTTTATAATGTTTAAAGCTATACGTTTGTGTAAGTTCACTTTTTCTAGGGCAAGTGCTAAAATAAAACCACCAAAAAATAAAAAAATAATTTTATTACCATAGTTAGCACCTACTGTATTTAAAGGCATTATTTTTAATATAGGAAACAAAATTAAAGGTAGTAGTGCGGTAACAGAAATAGATACAGCTTCCGTTATCCACCAAATAACCATCCATAGAGCTATTGCTATAACAGCATCTGCATTTGTAGATAGTATTGTTGTGGGTAGTAGTATAATGCATAAAAAAACTAGAGGCCCAGCTACTAGTCCAATTTTTTTGCTTATTGCCATAATATATAATGCTTATAATTATACAAATATAGAATTTGAGAGCAAACCAGAAAGAAAAGAAATTTACATAAGCTAAAAACTGTAATTAATTTTCTTTAGCTAATTGCACTAGCTCTAATGTGGTTAGGTAAAGTGGTTTGTTTTCCATTTTACTTTTTAACCAGGCATAAAAACTCATTACAAAAATGTCTTCTTTTTCTTTTCCTATCCACTCAAAAGAGTTTTCTACTTTGTCTTTAAATTTAGTTGTAGTAATAAAACTTGGGTCCTTATAATATAGCTCTACAAAAGATAAATAGGTAATTGCTTTTTCTTGTTTTATTAGTTTTAGGTATGTAAAATAATTTCTTTTAAAGCTTCGTAATTTAGACTCTACAAGGTTAATATTATTTAACTCTGTATGTAAAATAATCTCAATTAAATTCTTTTTTATAACCCAATCTTTTCCCGCTTTACTTTCGTAATAGTTATCTGTATGGTAAAATTTAGAAAATATATGGTGAGCATCTTTAAATCTTTGGGCTTGTATGTAAAACATACTTAAGGCTAAGTAGATTTTAAGTAAAGAGTCTGTATCTGCGTGTTTAGTGTTTATGTGTTTTTCTAAAATACCAATAGCCTTTTCTTGTTGGCTGCTGTAGTTAGTGTTTAAAGCAAGTAAAAATTGATGTTTTAATTTAAAAGAATTGTAATATTTTTTGTTGTTTGCTAACATTTGCGTTTCCATTAGCTTTAGATAGTGAAGTGAGTCGTTAAACTTTTTATTTCTAAATAATGTGTTTGCAATTAAATACAATACTTCTATATGGTAATACAGTTGTTTGCTGGCGCTTTTATGTGTTTTTAAAATAGCGTAGGTTTTTATGATAAAGGGTTCTGTTTTTAAATAGTCATTGGTAACAAAGGCAGGTATACTTACCAGTGTTATTAATTGGTATAATGATTTAAAAGACATAGACTCGTTAACCGAAATATGGTGCTCCTCTAGTGTTTTTTTTAGTAAAGTTTCAATATCTATTACATCTCCTTTATAGGTTATATTATTTAGTGTTTTGCGCATTTTGGCGTACACAATATTTAATTGATCTTCTATAAACAGGTTTTTCTGGTTTTCTTTAAATTTATTAATGAGAACAGTAATGTTGCTATCTGGGTTAGCATAGGCATACTGAATTTTAGTGTGATAAATTTCGTTTAAAATAGAAAATAGATAATGAGATTTTGCTAGTGTTTCTGCTTTAGTTAAAATTTTATAAGCCACCTTGTACTGTTTATTATGCAGAAATGATCTTGATGCTAATATGTATTTAATGACTTGCATATCAACAGAGTTTTCTTCTTCCAGATTAATATTAGCTATAAAATCTATTAAAGAATTGTATAAACGTTTTCTTAATGCGTGGTAAGCATTTTTTTTATTACTATATAAATGGTTACAAATTTCTGTAGAAGATAAATTGTTCTGCTGTAATAATTTAAAAAGCTGAATGTTTTTAATGTCGCTACGTTTGTTCTTTTTTTTTAGATAAAATACAAATTGTTGTTGTTCTTCTGCGGTTAATGTAGTTATTATTAAGTTTAAATCTGTCATTTAATCGTCATTAAAAATTTATTTTTTCATATAAATATAGGCTATTTAATTTATTTTGTATAAAATATATCGTCAGTTATTTGTGTAAGTTGTGTTGTTGTAGGTTTTAAATCGTTACATATTTGTACCGTAATCAAAACACAAAAATTATGGATTATCAAACAAATGTTTCGTTAGACAAAGAATTGAAATCAAAAAAGAAGAAAAGTAAAAAAGTGTATGATCAAAAGCCAACTCCGGCATTTATAGGTGCTGCTTGGACATCTTTATTTGTGGGTATGGCAGCGTTTTGTATTGGTTTATGGAACGCAGATATGTTATTAAATGAAAAAGGATACTACTTTACAATTTTACTTTTTGGATTATTCTCTGTAATATCTGTACAAAAAGCAGTGAGAGATAGGTTAGAGGATGTACCTGTGACAGATATTTATTACGGTATTAGCTGGTTTGCAGCGGTAGCATCTATAGTGTTGTTAATAGTAGGTTTGTGGAATGCAGATTTGTTGTTGAGTGAAAAAGGATTTTACGGTATGTCTTTTTTATTGAGTTTATTTTCTGCAATTGCGGTGCAAAAAAACACAAGAGATGTGCAGTACATAGACCGTAATGATAAAAATGAAGATTAATTTAACAGTACTTAAAAATTAAAACAAACAAACTTATTTGTTTTGATGATGGTTATCTTTTAACCAAAAACAGCGTTACTTAATAGTAACGCTGTTTTAAATTTATTGGTAAATGGATTTTACGCTATTTCTACAAACAAACCATCATCAGTTTTATTCACTTTAGCAACACCATTTTTTGTTAATTCTTTAATAGTTTTATCCCATTTTTTATTACTTAAACCAGAATTAGATTTTAATTCATTTAATGGTAGTTTTTCAGCCTTTTTTAAAAGAGCTAAAACAGCTTTACCTTCATCACTTAAAGCAACCGCTTTACGTTCTGGCTTCATTTGAGGAAAAAACAATACCTCTTGTATAGATTGGTTGTTGGTTAAAAACATAATTAACCTATCCATTCCTATTCCCATACCAGATGTAGGTGGCATACCGTATTCTAAAGCACGTAAAAAGTCCTCATCAATAAACTCAGTAGCTTCATCATCACCTTTTGCGGCAAGCTTTAATTGGTGCTCAAAGCGCTCTCTTTGGTCTATTGGGTCGTTAAGCTCAGAGTATGCATTTGCAATTTCTTTACCACAAACCATAAGCTCAAAACGCTCTGTAAGTTCTGGGTTATCTCTATGCTCTTTACAAAGCGGACTCATTTCTTTTGGGTAATCTGTAATAAATGTAGGTTGTATGTAATTGCCTTCACATTTTTCGCCAAAAATTTCATCAATAAGTTTTCCTTTACCCATTGTGGCATCAACCTCTATACCCATACCTTTAGCTGCTTCAAAAATTTCAGCTTCAGTTTTACCAGTAATATCAAAACCAGTAAAATGTTTAATAGAATCTGCCATTGTTACACGTGCATAAGGCGCTTTAAAATTAATTTTATGCTCGCCAAATGTAGCTTCACTTGTACCGTTAACAGCAATTGCACAATGTTCTAGTAGTTTCTCACAAAAATCCATCATCCAATTATAATCTTTGTAAGACACATAAATTTCCATAGCTGTAAACTCTGGGTTATGTGTTTTGTCCATTCCTTCGTTTCTAAAGTTTTTAGAAAACTCATAAACACCATCAAAACCACCAACAATTAAACGCTTTAAATAAAGCTCGTTAGCAATTCTCATATACAACGGAATATCTAAACTGTTGTGGTGTGTAATAAATGGCCTAGCAGCGGCACCGCCAGGAATAGGTTGTAAAATTGGAGTTTCTACTTCAAAATAACCAGCGTCATTAAAAAAGCTACGCATTGCGTTAAACAACTTAGTACGCTTAACAAAAACCTCTTTAACGTGCGGATTTACAACTAAATCTGCATATCTACGACGGTAACGTAACTCTGGGTCATTAAATTCATCAAAAACTTTGCCTTCAGAATCTACTTTTGGTAACGGCAATGGGCGTAAAGATTTACTAAGTAATGTAAACTTTTTAACCATTATTGTTTTTTCACCTACTTGTGTAGTAAATAAATCACCTTCAATACCAATAATATCTCCAATGTCTAATAGTTTTTTGTAAACATCATTATACAGGGTTTTATCCTCACCAGGGCAAATTTCGTCTCTGTTAAAATAAACTTGTACCCTACCTTCGCCATCTTGTAGCTCTGCAAAAGAAGCTTTACCTTGAATTCTTCTAGACATTAATCTACCAGAAATAATCACCTGTTTACCCTCTTCAAAATTTTCTTTAACTTGTTTAGAGGTAGTGTTTACTGGGTATAAATCTGCCGGATATGGGTTAATGCCCATTTCTCTTAGCTTGCCTAATTTTTCCCTTCTGATGATTTCTTGTTCCGAAAGCTGCATATATCTATAATTAAGGCTGCAAATATAGTTACAAACTGGTAATCTATCAAAGTAGAAAGTACATTAGCATATAAAGGTTTTTAAATTTTTATATTTTGATGCTAGTATGTTGTAAATCAAAAGGGTTAAAAGTGCTGTTTTTGGTTAATGAGTATTTGGTTTATCAACCTAAAAACAAACCTTAAATAGTGTTTTGGAATAAATTTGAAGAAAAATAGTAACAATTAGTGTTTTGAAGCGTCATATAAGTACATCAATCAAAATAATAATAAATGAGTTTTTGGAGAGTTTTATTGGCTATTTTATGTCCGCCTTTGTCTGTTATAGGTAAAGGATGCGGATCTATAGTTATTGTATTTTTACTATGGTTATGCGGTTGGGTGCCTGGCACAATTGCGGCACTTATAATATTGAATAATCCAGACAGATAATTGTATCTTTGTAGAATGAATAAAGAAGTATTTCTACAAGATTTAGGACAGAAGGATTATAAAGAAACTTGGGACTACCAAGAAGATCTTTTTAAAGAAACTTTAGATATAAAAATAAAAAACAGGCGAGAAGATGCTGGTTTAAAAACACCTAATCACTTTTTGTTTGTAGAGCATCCGCACGTGTACACTTTAGGTAAAAGTGGCGATATGGCTAATTTGTTAATAGATGAAGAGCAATTGGCTAAAAAAAACGCTACTTTTTATAAAATTAACAGAGGAGGAGATATTACGTATCACGGTCCTGGACAAATAGTTGGTTACCCAATATTAGATTTAGATAACTTTTTTACAGATATACACAAATACTTACGGCTGTTAGAAGAAATGGTAATTTTAACCTTAGCAGAGTATGGTTTAAAAGCGGAACGTTCTGAAGGAGAAACTGGAGTTTGGTTAGATGTTGGTACACCGTTTGCTCGTAAAATTTGTGCAATGGGTGTGCGCGCTAGTAGATGGGTAACAATGCACGGTTTTGCCTTAAATGTAAATGCAGATTTAGGGTATTTTGATCTTATGATTCCGTGTGGAATAAAAGATAAAGCAGTAACTTCTTTAAACGTTGAATTGGGTAAAAAAGAAGTAAATATAGCAGAAGTAAAAGAGAAATTACTAAAGCATTTTACAGCATTGTTTGAAGCGGAAATGGTTTTAAAATAGGCTATTAATTTATTTTATACACAATTATAGAGTTGTCTAAGTCTTTAGCAACCAGTTCTAGCTTTTTATCATTGTCTATATCGGCTAAGTCAATTAATGAGCTTCCGTAAACCGGAAAGTTTTGTATGGCTTCTGCGTTGCTATCAAACAAATATATTTTTTGGTTCTGTAAGTCGGTAACGGTAACGTATATTTTATTGTTTATGTAAAATATTTTTGGTTTACTGTACATACCTAACTCTAAAGTTACTTTTTTTCCTTTAATGGTTATGGTATTCTGGTCCATTAATACTAGTGTATTGGTTGTGGCATCTATACCGTGATCTTTAATAAGGTTAAATTTAGAAGCAGAAGTTTTACCGTTGGTAGTTATTTGGTGTAAAACAGCAGTAGTATCTGTAACTGTAAATTTATTTTTAAACAAGACTACATCATTGTTAGAAAATGCAATTTTATTAGTTGTTTTTACTCTTACTTTACCAACTCGGTTTAAAATTTTAAGCGAGCCGTCTTCAAGCATAAAAACCAGGTAGTCTTTATTGCCAACAACAAAGTGCTGTGGTTTTTTTATTATAGAACTGCTAGCTTCTGTGTATTTAAAACCTGTAACAATTTCTGCTTTAGTATTGTACATAAATACTTTTTTGCCTTGGGTAACAACAAATCTGTAATTTTTGTTGTTTTCATAGTCAAAAACGGCTAATTCGTTCAAGTTTCCACCATCATAAGTTATAGAGAAGGGGGCAACTAATTCTCCGTTTCTGTCTAAAATTAAAAACTGATTATTGGTTGTAAAAGCAAATTGCAGCCTACCGTTTTTGTATAGGTCTACTTGTTTTATCTTTCCTTGTATTTTACTTTCCAATTGTTTTTTCCACAATACTTTTCCGTCTGTAGAAATTAGATATAAATTATTTTCTATATCCTGTACTATAATTTCTTTTTTATTGGTTCTGTGGTTTTTTACAAATTGTGGTTCTGTGGCTAAATCATTATCTAATTGTATAGTAAAAATTGGAGTAGTAGTGTTAGCCTTAGTTGCTTTATTAATTTTTTGAATTGTTATATTAGTGTGGTAAAAGTTAGCATCTGCAACAAGCTGGTTTGCATAAAAATAATCATTTAAATCAAGTTTAATTTTGTTTTCTAAAAAGGTGGAATTTAAAAGTTCTTCAAGTTTTTTAGAATTAGAAATTTGCAAAACAGAAGATTGTTTTGCCATAGTTTCTGTAGCAGATGTGTATAGTGGTGTTTTATTAAAAGTGGTACCTGCTTTGTAATTACTAATAATGTCTTGTAGTGTCTCAATTTCTTCAGTAAAAATAAAAGCATTACCTAAAATAGTGTAGTAATTGGTACTAAACTCCTGTATTAAAGGGCTAAAAATAGATGTTAAAATAGTGTTGCTATTTAATGTAATTATAGGATTGTCTTTGTTGTTAGTTTTTTTATAAGTACTTAAGTATTCATCTATATTATCTGCGCCAAAGGTTTGTAGTAAAACTGCTTTTTTAGAATTTGTTGTAATTATAGCTATTTCTTCAACCGTAGTAAAAATTGAGTCAATTTTGGTTTTTATACCTAAATATTTTAATCTGTTTTTTGCAAATGTTGTATAGTTTGTAAATGTGTATGATGTTATAGCCTCCGTTTGTAGAGGTGCATAATTTTGAGCTCTATTAGCTACTGCTTTGGTATTTTTAAATAAATTTAAAAAGTTAACAAGGCTGTCATTAGTTGTGGTAATCCCAGCTAAATTTAATTGATTTTGTTTGGTGTTAATGTCTAATGAAACCCAATTTATATTTTGTTTAATGCTTAGGCTGTCTTTATTACTAATATTTGTTAAAAACCAATCATTATTTTTATTGGTGAAAATTGTAGCAGTTTTATTGTTGTTAGATGCATTATATAATTTATAAATACTAGGGTCTACACTTTTAGAGCTATTAAGTGTACTTATAATTAAATCTTTATCTGAAGAAAAAATAGTAAACGGTTTTTTAGTAACTGTATAATATAAAACACTGTCTATTTTATACTCTTTATAATTAATGTTGTTTATGGTTTTTGTACTGTGGGTAAATAAACTATCAAGATTATGCAGGTTAACAGAATCTTTGGTAATGTATAAATAGCTGCTAATAATACTATCTTTAGTATTAAAAGTTAAAAGACCTTTGTTGTTTGGTTGTAAATGATTTAAAATTTTACTAGCCTCCTTAAAAGTTTTAAATTTATGAGAGTTCATTAAAGTATTTAAAACCTGGTTATTTTTAATGTTACTACTAAGGCTATTGTAATCGTTTATTTTTAAAATTACAGATGAGTTGTTAGGTAAGTAATCTAAAATATGTGTTTTAGTTTGTTGTTTACTAGTACAACTAAAACAGCAAATGATGAGTAACGCAATAACAATTTTTAATTTCATACAATTACAACTTATAATAACAAAGTTAAATTAATTTACCTATAGCGGAAATTTTAATTGCTCTGGTAATTGTTTAAAGCTTTTACGGTGGTATTTTGTTAGTCCAAATTCTCTAATAGCCTCTCTGTGCTCTTTAGTGGGGTAACCTTTATTTT
Source organism: Cellulophaga omnivescoria (assembly GCF_001999725.1). Lineage (GTDB taxonomy): Bacteria > Bacteroidota > Bacteroidia > Flavobacteriales > Flavobacteriaceae > Cellulophaga > Cellulophaga omnivescoria. Next base: position 24,347 of record NZ_MDDP01000002.1, on the reverse strand, counting down.
TTTTCCAGTTATACATAGGAAATTCTTTGTGTATTTTTTCCATATATGCATCTCTGTACGTTTTTGCTAATACAGAGGCTGCTGCAATACTCAAAAATTTTGAGTCGCCTTTAATAATGCATTGGTGTTCAATTTTTTTATAAGGTTTAAAACGGTTACCATCAACAATTATAAACTCTGGTTTGGTAGTTAGCTTACCTACGCTTTTATGCATAGCAAGTATAGACGCGTTTAAAATGTTTATTTCATCTATTTTTTTAGGGTAAATATGTGTAACTCCAAAACAAATGGCTTGTTCTTCTATAATAGGTTTTAAAAGTTCTCTTTTCTTTTCAGATAGCAATTTGGAGTCGTTTAATATGTCGTTTTTAAAATTCTCTGGTAAAATAATTGCAGCAGCGGTAACAGGTCCTGCTAAACAACCACGTCCCGCTTCATCAGTTCCTGCCTCGTTAATTAATTTGTAGTAAGATTTTAACATAAAAAGTGATAATTGGAATGTAAAACTAAGTATAATTTTTATTTAAATGTATTGTGTTCTGTGCGGTTAAAAAATTCACACTTAAGAACCTTTAACTTTTACTGATAATAATTAGTTATCATAAAAACTTGTTTGGATTAACGCTATTTAATTATATATATACTGTTATATTATCTAGTATATACATATGTTTTTTTTTGTAAGGTTTTTACTAGTTGGTATTAAGTATTAATCATTTTGTATTTAAATTTTTCACATTATTTTGGTTAAAAAATAAGGTGTTTTGTTGCTTTATGTGTCTTAATTTTAGTAAAAGCTTAATAGTTCTTTTATTTTTAACATTTACTGCTTTCGTTAACTATAATTTCTTGTGAGCTTAACTCTTAATTAGGAATTTTGTTAGATACTAACTCAAAAAATAATAATAAATGAGAACGAAGGTAGCTTGGATTTTAACACCCTTATTGGTGATGTTAATGAGCTTCTCTTATGCGCAAGAGAAGACAATTACTGGTAATGTTACAGATCATGAAGGTTTGGCATTACCTGGAGTAACTGTATTAGTTGTAGGAACAACTACAGGAACTCAAACAGATTTTGATGGTAATTATACTATCAAAGCAAGTGTAGGACAAATATTGCGTTACAGTTATGTTGGGCAAAAAACTACTGAGAGAAAAGTTGGTTCATCAAACACTATAAGTTTGCAAATGGATGAAGATGCTGAGGCATTGGATGAGGTTGTAGTGGTGGCTTATGGATCGCAAAAAAAGAAGTCTATTGTTGGTTCTGTAACCTCATTAGGAGAGGAAATGATTGATAGTCAACAATTAACAACTATAACAAGTGCAATACAAGGTACTGTTGCTGGTGTTAATGTAATTACGTCAGGTGGTCAGCCAGGTTCTAATCCAACTATTAGAATTCGTGGTATAGGTTCTATTAATGCCAGTGCAGAGCCTTTAATTGTGGTAGATGGGGTTCCGTTTAATGGAAACATAAATAGTATTAGTGGTGATCAAATAGAATCTATGAATATTCTTAAAGATGCATCATCTACAGCTTTATATGGTTCTAGGGCGGCAAATGGTGTTGTTTTAATTACCACAAAAAAGGGGTCATACAATTCAGGTTCTAAAATTACAGTTTCGGCTGTGTCTGGTTTTTCTACTCCGGCTGTTGCATTACACGACCGTATTGGTAATGATGATATGATGAGATATTCTTGGGAAGCAGAAAGAAATAAAAATTTATACATAACTGGTCAGTCTGCAACAGACGCAGGTATTAATGCATCACAAAGTTTAATTTCTAATTTAGGGTACAATCCATATAATGTTGCTCAGCCTGTAGATCAAAATGGTAATTTAGTACCAGGAGCTACTTCGTTATGGGAGACAGACTGGGAAGATGAAATGTTAAGAAGTGCAGCACAACGTAACGAATATACTGTAAGTATTTCTGGAGGTGGAGAATCTTCAAGGTTTTTCTTATCTGCAAATTATTTAAACCAAGAGGGGGCTGTAAGAGAATCAGATTTTGAAAGGTTTACAACTAGATTAAATTTAGAAACCGAAGTTAAAGATTGGTTAACAGTTGGTTTAAATACATCTTTATCTACATCAAAACAAAATTTCCCTACTCAATCAGGAAGTACTTTTCAAAGTTCATACCAATGGATATACAGTATGTCTTCAATATATCCATTATATAGAAGAAATGAAAATGGAGGTCTTGTTTTAGATAATTCTGGTAATAGAATATATGATTATGGTTCTACGCCAGGTCAATCTGTTAATGGTAGTAGACCGTTGTTAGGTAATGAAAATGCAGTAGGTTCGTTATACAATTATGATGATGTTAACAAAAGAACTAATGCCCTAGTAAACGGTTTTGCGAAAATTAAATTTTCTGATAATTTATCTTTTAAGACGAATTTGTCTTACGAAAATTATTTATTTGATAGTAATAGTTATGATGCTTACGATGTAGGTGTTGCATCAAGTGTAGGTGGGCGTGTAGCTCAAGATAGAGATATTACTACAACTTTTAACTTTACCAACTCTTTAAACTATGATAAAACTTTTGGAGATCATAGTATACAGGCAAATGCAATTTTTGAAGCCTATAAATTAAAAGTTGATGCACTAGGTGCTCAAGGAACTGGATTTTTACCAGGTGTAAAAGTTTTAAATGGTAGTACGCTGCCAGAAGGTGTTAGTGGCTTTATTAGTGAAGATAGATTAACATCATATTTAGGCCGTTTAGCATACAGCTATAAAGATAGATATTTTATAGAAGGTTCATACCGTAGAGATGGTTCTTCAAGATTTTCTGAAGATACAAGATGGGGTAACTTCTTTTCTGTTGGTGGATCTTGGGTAATTTCAGATGAGAACTTTTTGGCAGGTAGTAGTACTATTAATCTACTAAAGTTAAGAGCTTCTTATGGTGAGTTAGGTAATAATGGTACTTCGTCATATTTTCCTTATTTACAAGGTTTTGAAACAGGAAACAATGAGTTGGATAACACTGGTGTATTACTAGGAGATGTAACAGATCCTAATTTAACATGGGAAACTTCGGCATTATTTAATGTTGGTTTAGATTTTTCTTTGCTTAATGATAGATTAGATGGTAGCTTTGAATACTACAGTAAGGAGTCTATAGATTTAATATATACTAAACCATTACCAATTTCTACAGGTAACTCTGGTATAACTACTAATGTAGGGTCAATTAAAAACTCTGGTTACGAAATGTCTTTAACAGGAAGATTAATTCAAAACAATAAGGTTACTTGGACTTTAGGAGTTAATGCTGCAATTAATAAAAATGAAATTACAGAGCTAACTCAGGATGAATTTATTACTGGTACTAAAAAATGGAAAGAAGGAAAGTCTTTATATGATTTCTTTATTCAGGACTGGGCAGGAGTAGATCCTGAAGATGGATACGGTATGTGGTATAAAGATGTATTGGATGTTGATGGTAACCCGACTGGAGAAAGAGAAACAACAAAAGATTACTCTGAGGCAACAAGGTATTACCAAGGTTCTTCTTTGCCAGATGTAACAGGAGGATTAACAACAGATTTAAAAGTTGGAGGTTTTGATTTTAATATGTTATTTAATTTTAGTTTTGGAGCGCAAGTCTATGATAGTTCATATGCTGGTTTAATGGATGGTTTTTCTAGACCAGGTTACACCGCTTCTCCTGATATAGCTAATAGATGGACGCAACCAGGTGACATTACTGATGTGCCTTTATTATTAAATTCTCAGAATGACTTTAATGGAACATCTACAAGATTCTTATTTGATAATGATTATGTGAGATTAAGAGCTATTACTTTAGGATATACTTTACCGTCAGATATTACTAAAAAGGCATATTTAGACAATGTTAGAATTTACTTAAGAGGTGATAACTTGTTTACTTGGCAAAGCCATAAAGGAATAGATCCTGAACAAAGTTTAGCAGGTACTACAGACAGTAGATCTTCTTTGTTAAAAACAATTAGTTTAGGTCTTAATGTACAATTTTAATAAAATTTAAAGAAAATGAAGAATATTATAAAAAAAGGAATACTATCCTTATTATGCACAAGCTCTTTAGTATTTGTTGGTTGTTCAGAAGATTATTTGAATGAACCACAGCCAACTGAAGTAGTTGCAGAAAGTGTAATTTTTGGGTCTAGAACAGGTGTAGAATCTTTTCTGTCTGGAATTGCCAGAAGAGCTAGACGCCAATTTACAAGTGTTGATGCTGCAGGGGTAAATTCTATTTATTTCGCAAGAACAATAAAAGGTAATGATTTAATTCATGCTCGTTCATGGTGGGGTTTTGACTATGATAATGATAACAGAGAGCCTACTTACCGTAGAACTTCTTTTTCATGGGAATTTCCTTATTATATGATTAACCAAATTAATGCGTGTATTAATGGAGTAGAAACTTCTGAACTATCAGAAATTGATAAACAAGAGCTTACGGGACAAGCAAAAGCACTTAGAGCATTTTATTATTTTCAGTTAGCATTAGAATTTCAAGAAGGTTATACAGAGGCTAACAGAGATTTACCTGCGCCTCCAATTTATACTGAGCTTTCAACAGAGGGTAAACCTATGGGGACTTTAGGTGAACTTTATGATTTTATTGTAGATGATTTAAAAGTTGCAATTTCTTCTTTAACAGAAGAAAGGTTAGGGAAATCCTATGTTAATGTTAATGTTGCTAATGGTATATTGGCTAGAGTTTACTTAGCAATGGGTAATTGGAGTGGTGCAGAAGCTGCTGCCTTTGCTGCTTACGGAGGTAATGTTAACGAGGTTTTAGATCCTGCTACTTACGGAAACGGTTTTGATGATATTAGCAATAAAGAATGGATATGGGGTATGCCTCAAACAGGTGACCAATCTAACTATTACTATAATGCACCATCTGCCTTTGTAGATCCAATTACACCTGCATATAATAATGTATATATTAATGAGTACTTTTCAAATGAGTTTACTGCAACAGATGCTCGTAATACTTTTCAGGTTGGTACAGCTACTGATTATACTAAGGTTACAAGTACAAAATTCTTGTTTGCTTTCTCTAGTGATATAGTTATTATGAGAACTGCGGAAATGATTTTAATTGAAGCAGAAGCTAAGTTTAGACAAGGAGATGAAACAGGAGCTAAAGATTTGTTATTTGAATTACAAAGTAATAGAGATCCATTGGCTGTTAAGTCCTCTAATACAGGTGCTGCTCTTGAGGAAGAAATTCTTTTAGAGAGAAGAAAAGAAATGTATGGAGAGTTTGGTGTTGAGTGGTTTGATGCCAAGCGTCTACAAAGAGGCATTGTTAGAACTCCTAATCACAGAATTGTAAAGAATTTAGAACCAAATGATAAGAGATTTTATTTAAAAATTCCTCAGGTAGAAATTGATGCCAATGAGAATATAGATAACTCTGTAAATGCTAATAGATAAGCAGTAGCTTTTCTACATTTTATATTTTAACCGTCAAGAGCTATTGCTCTTGACGGTTTTTTTGTTAAAAACATAAATATGTAGTCTTTAGATTGTTAATGTTAATTAATGTTAATAGGCTTTAATCTTATAATTTTTATTTTTCTCAAAACAATAAGTTTTGTGGAGTTATTAATTTATACAACCCATTATATTTTTATTTGTATGATTTTTAGTACAGTATAAATTAACAAATGTTATTTTAATGTGTATTTTTATATGTTTTTTTGCAATCGTAAAAGGTTAATACTATGACGATTATGTAATGTTTTTAACATAAAATTTGCGTATTAACATTTTATCTTTGGTTCTTTAACTTAAATTTAAGATTTTTGCTAAGTACTAACTCAAAAATTAAAATAAATGAGAACAAAAGTAACTTGGATTTTAACACCCTTGTTGGTGTTATTTATGAGTTTCTCTTATGCACAAGAGAAAACAATTACAGGTAACGTTACAGATCAGGATGGTCTTCCGTTACCAGGTGTTACTGTTTTAATTGTAGGGACTTCTACAGGAACAGAAACAGATTTTGATGGTAACTACACCATCAGTGCAAAAGTTGGTCAGGTATTGCGTTACAGTTATATTGGTCAAAAAAACACTGACAGAAAAGTTGGTGCTAGCTCAACAATTAATGTGCAAATGGCTGAAGATGCCGAATCTTTAGACGAAGTAGTAGTTACTGGTTTTGGTAACGTGTCAAAAACTTCTTTTGCAGGATCTGCAAAAGTAGTTGCAGGGGAGAACATCTCTCAAAAATCATTTACTAACGTTTCTCAGGCTTTAGCTGGTGAAGCAGCTGGGGTTTCTGTATTTAATACTTCAGGTCAGCCTGGTAGTACTTCTACAGTAAGAATTAGAGGTTTTGGCTCAGTAAACGGTAGTCAAAGTCCGTTGTATATTGTAGATGATGCACCTTTTAGAGGTAGTTTAAATGATATCAATCCAAATGATATTAAATCTGTTACAGTTTTAAAAGATGCTTCTGCAACCTCTCTTTATGGAGCAAGAGGAGCTAATGGTGTAATTGTAATTACAACTAAAAGAGGTTCAGATACTGGTAATGAAATTAACGTATCTATTAAAACAGGTGCTAACTTCCAAGGTATTGGTAGATATGAAACTATTGAATCTCCAGAGGAATACATTGGTATAGCTTGGGAAGGAACTTACCAGAGAGGTTTATTAGAAAATAATGGTGATGAAATAGCAGCAATAGATTATGCAAATGCAAATTTATTTGAAGGTGCAAATGCAGATGTTTCAGATATTTCACCTGTTTACAATATGTGGAATGTTAGTGATAGCGGTGCTCAAGGTGTTTCTGAATTAATAGACCCTGCTACAGGAATGGTTAGACCAGGAGTAACTAGAAGATATACGCCAGAAGACTGGGAAGATTTTGCTTTTCAAAGTGCTAACAGAATAGAAGGTAACATATCATTAGCTAATACTGGTGAAAATTCTTCAGTTTATACATCAGTTGGTTTTATTGATGATCAAGGTTATGCAAGTAATACAGATTACCAAAGATTAAATGCTCGTATTTCTGCAACAAATAAGTTTAGAGACTTTATAAAAATGAATACTTCTTTAAACTACGCTCAAAGTGAAACCAATAACAACGGGACAGGAAGTTCTTCTTCTTCTCAATTTTGGTGGATTGATAACTTACCAACAATATATCCTCTGTTTACAAGAGATGCAAACGGAAACAAAATAGAAGATCCAATTTATGGTGGTTTCTTGTATGATTATGGTTTAGAAGATGGTCGTGGTTTTGGTTTTGCTACAAATGGTGTTGCAGATTCTCAAATTAACATTAGTAGGTCAAAAGATAACTCTGTAAACTTTACTAATGACTTAAAAATAACATTAGTAGAAGGTTTAGATTTAGAGAATAATTTCTCTTACCAATATTTTATGAGTGATGATATTCTTTTAAATGAACCTTTTTATAGTCCTTCTAAAGGTCAGGGTGGTGTAATTAACAGATCTAGATCTGAGGTGAAAAACTATACTATTAGAACAGGACTTAGATACAACAAGTCATTTAATAATATGAACTTATCAGCTTTTGTATCTCACGTAGCAACTGCTTATGAGTTTAATTACTTAGAAGCTGAGCGTTCTAAATTAGTGACTCCTTTTGGAACAGATATTTCAAATGGTGTTGTAAATGCACCTAGTGATGGTTTCACTAGAGATGAGAGAACTGAAAGTTATATAGCAAATGCAACTTTAGACTTTTCAAGCAAATACTTTTTAAATGCTACTTTTAACAGAGATGCTTCTTCAAGATTTGTAAATGAAAAATGGGGTAATTTTTATTCTGTTGGTGGTGCATGGGTAGTTTCTCAAGAAGATTTTATGTCTGGCTCTAAGTTTGTAGACTTTTTAAAATTAAAGGCTAGTTACGGTGTTCTAGGTAACTCTGGTGTATTAAACGGTACTGCTAATAATTATTATCCTGGTTACAACTTATACTCTGTTAATAACTTAAATGATAACATTTCTTTAGCTTTTGCTACAAAAGGTAATCCAGATCTTACTTGGGAAAGTTCTAACCAGTTTAACGTTGGTGTAGAATTTGAACTTGGCGGTTTTGTTGATGGTTCTATTGAAGCATACAGAAAGTCTACTACAGATATGTTTTTTGACAGAAGAGTTGGCCCTTCAGTAGGTTATGCTTTAATATCTGTTAATGACGGTGAATTATTAAATTCAGGTGTAGAATTTGATTTAGATTTTAAAATAGTTGATAGTGATAAATTTAATTTATCATTTGGAATTAATGGTTCTACTTTCAAAAATGAATTACAGGCAATGCCTATTGACCCTGCAACAGGTGAACAACAAAAGCTTGATATAGATGGAAATTATGCTCGTACAGTTGGGCGTTCATTATATGACTATTATATGCCAGTTTATGCAGGTGTTAACGTAGATACTGGTGCAGCACAATGGGAGCGTAGTTTTAATGACTTAGATGGAGATGGTGTTTTTGGAACTGGTGATGAGATTATTACCAATTTAACATCATATATGAATGATAATCCTGATGCAACAATAGTTCAAGATATTACTGAGGTATATTCTGAAGCTGCAGATAAGTTTATCAACAAAACAGCAATTCCAGACATTACAGGTTCTTTTAGGTTAAACGCTTCTTACGGTAACTTTACTTTAAGTACTTTGTTTAACTATTCTTTAGGAGGATATGCTTATGATACTGCTTATGCAAACTTAATGGACAATGATTATGCAGGTACTAATAACTTCCACGTAGATATTAGAGATCGTTGGATGCAACCTGGTGATGTTACAGATATACCAAGACAAGATGCAAGATTTCAAATTCAGCAAAATGCTACATCTACAAGGTTCTTAGTAAAATCTGATTACTTAGCTTTAAATAATGTTAGATTAGGGTATACATTACCAAATGATATTAGTGAGCAAATAGGTCTAAAAAAGTTAGACTTTTATATTACAGGTGATAACCTTGCATTTTTCTCAAAAAGACAAGGATTTAATCCATCTACATCTATAACTGGTGGATCTAGTATTTACAGATATAATCCATTATCTACAGTTGTTTTAGGTGTTAATTTAAAATTATAATATTATGAAAACAATAAATAAAATAATTTATGCAGGAGCTTTGTTATTTATGAGCTCATGTAGTGAAGACTTTTTAGAGGTATATCCAACAGAAACTTTATCACAAGAACAAGTGAGTGAGGCTTCTAAAATTAATCCAGATGTATCTAAAGCTACATTACTAGGTATTTATGAAAACTTATACCGTAGAGGTAGTGGTGGTACTGGTAGTCAGGAAGATTTTGGTATTACTACACAGTACATTCAGTTAGATATGTTTTCTGCAGATATGGCTCATTTAGGTAAGAGTTATAACAGACAAACACAAATTTCTGAGTTAACAGCTACAGTAGACCCAGATTCTGAATATAATTACAGACCATGGAGATTTCTTTTCAGAATTATTAACTTATCTAATTTAGTTATAGATGGTGCGGGTGGTAATGACGTAGTGCCAGAAACAGAAAACCTTAGATATACAGTTGGTCAAGCAAAAGCTCTTAGAGGGTACGCTTATTTCTTTTTAGCACATGTTTTTGTAAATGATATTACAAATATGTCTCAAGAAGTACTTCCTATCTATACTAGTGCAGAAGACATAGATCAGCCAAAATCTACTTTGCAAGAGGTTTTTGATTTGGTTATAAAAGATTTAACAGATGCAGAAACTTTGTTAGAAGGTTTTGTTAGAGAAGATAAAATTGAAATTAACCAAGATATTGTTAGAGGTTTATTAGCAAAAACTTACGGAGCATTAAATAATTGGCCTAAAACTGAAGAGTATGCTGCACTTGTGGTTAACTCTGGAAATTATCCAATTATGACTGCAGATGAAGTTGCTTTATTGCCAGATGAAAGTGGAGCAGTAGGTGGTTTTAATGATATTAACTCTATTCCTGGTATTATGTGGGGTATTGATATTACACCAACTGGTCAAGGTTTAGCATCTTTATTTTCTTGGTGGGGTTTTATGGACGTGTACAGTTATAGTTATGCTGCCGTAGGTAACTCTAAAGGAATGGATGCAGATTTACATGCTAATTTTAGAGATGATGATATCAGATTAAATCAGTTTTCTGCAAGTTTACAACCTACTGGTAAGTTTTACTATAAAGGAGCAGAGCTTAATGGTTTTGCAGCCTTTTCTGGCCCGCAATCTAATATAGATTCAGATTCTCATTATATGAGAATAGCAGAAATGTATTTATTACACGCAGAGGCTGCGGCAGAAAATGGTAATGATGCAGCTGCAAGAACTAGTTTAAAAGCTTTATTAGATTTAAGATTAGATGACAGTTCTTATATTGATGGTTTATCTGGTCCTGCCTTAGCAGAGGAAGCTGCTTTACAAGCGCGTTTAGAGTTATTTGCAGAAGGACAATCTTACTTTATTATGAAGAGAAGACGTGAAACTAGAACTAGAGGATCTAACTGGTTAGACTTTTCAGGAGATTCTTTTAGTCATGATGATGAGCGTTTAACTTATGAAATTCCTCAAGAAGAGATTTTATTTAATCCAAATATTAATTCTCAGAATTAAAATTTAAACATTTATTTTATTTAACCGCCAAGAGCAATTGCTCTTGGCGGTTTTTTTATGGTTTTATTTATCTGTAAAAGGGTGTTGGTTGTTAATCTGTAATGTTTTCATGAACAATTGTACTTGTTAAATTAACACTGTCTTGTCTTACTTTTCAATGATTAAATTTCTTCTGTTTTAACTGCGTAAAATTAAGAATATGATAAGAAAGTTGCTGTTATAGTAATTTTTACGCAACAAAAATCAATTTTTTTTAATAATTAATGTAATTAACAAAGTTTTAATACGACAAAGTGCTTTATAGATACTTTTTAAGTTGCTGTTTTCTTATTTATAAAAGTTTTTTGGGTAGTACTAATTCTTTGTAGGACACTGAATTTACTAAGTATCTATTTTAATTAAATAATTTTTAGTCCAGTTTAATTACTTGTTATAAATCTAAAAATGCTAAAAAATTGTTAATAGTATTTTTTAATAGTACAAGGGGTTAAAGGAAAGCTAAAGCTAACTCAAAACTAAATTAAATGAGAAAAAAAGTAACTTGGATTTTAACACCCTTACTGGTGATGTTAATGAGTTTCTCTTATGCGCAAGAGAAAACAATTACAGGTAATGTAACAGACCAAAATGGTTTACCATTGCCTGGTGTTTCGGTACTGGTTGTTGGTACAACAACTGGTACGCAATCAGATTTTGACGGTAACTATACCATAAATGCAAAAGTAGGTCAGGTTTTGCGTTACAGTTATATTGGTCAAAAAACAACACAAAGAACTGTTGGGACTTCAAGCACAATTAATCTTCAAATGGAAGAAGATGCAGAAGCGCTAGAAGAAGTTGTGGTAACTGCTTATGGTACTCAAAAGAAAGAGTCCCTTACTGGGTCTATAGCAGAAATTAAATCAGAAGAAATAGCTAAAGTGGCATCTGGTAATGCGGTAACAGGTTTAACTGGTAAAGTTTCTGGTGTTCAAATTTTTTCTAACTCAGGACAACCTGGTACAGCACCTACAGTTAGGTTTAGGGGTATAGGTTCTTTAAACGGATCTTCTGCGCCTTTATATGTTGTAGACGGTGTTCCTTACAACGAGTCTATTACATCATTAAACCCAAATGATATAGAGTCTATTTCATTCTTAAAAGATGCTGCAGCTGCTGCTTTGTATGGAAATAGAGGAGCTAATGGTGTTATTATTGTAACAACAAAAAAAGGTAAAGCGGGTAAAGTAAGTGTAAACTTAGATGTTAGAACTAGTTTTACCAGTAGAGCTGTTAAAGATTATGATGTTATGGATGGGGCTGGTGAGTATTTGGAGGCTTATCATAAAATGCTTAAAAGTAATGACATTGTAGAGAATGGCACAGATGAAGCTACTGCTGGCTTAAATGCTTCTGCAAATTTATTTGATGGAGCACAAGGCTTGGTTTATAATCCTTTTGGAGGTGATAGAACAACTGTTATAGACCCTACAACGGGTAAATTAAGATCTGGTAACCAGTTATGGACATCAGATTGGGAAGATGAGTTGTTTAACAACGGTAGTGGTATACAGTCTTTATACGCAAGTATTGCCGGAGGTACTGAAAAAGCGAAATACTTTTTCTCTGTAGGTAATGAAGATAATACTGGGTATAACATTAATACCGGTTTTAAAAGGTTAACTTTAAATATGAATGTAAACTCTCAAGTGAGTGATAACATTAAATTGGGGATGTCTGCTAATTATGCTAACAGAGAGCAAACAGGAACTTTAACTAATAATATTACAGGTAATTTTGCTTGGGTTAGAAATATAGCGCCTATATATCCTGTTTTTGCTGTAGATCATGCTACGGGGCAAACGGTTTTAGATGACAAAGGAAATCCACTTTGGGATTGGGCAGATGTTACATCTCCAAATGCAACTGCTGGTAGGCCATTTAATGGTTTTTCTAATCCGCACGCTCTACAAACACTAAATGTAAATAAATCTGTAAGAGATAATTTAACGTCAAGGGCTTTTGCAGAAATTAACTTTTTAAAAGATTTTACATTTACATATAATTTTGGTTTAGATCTTGCTTTTTATAATACCACAAATTATACCAATAAAATTGTTGGTAGTGCATCTCCTGCAGATGTAAACGGTAGATTATCAGAGCAGTTTGGTAGAGGTACTACTTATACTAATCAACAATTATTAGGTTGGAAAAAAACGATAGGAGAAGATCATAACCTAGATATTTTGTTAGGGCATGAAAACTCAGATTACAACTTTAAATTTTTAGATGCCAATAAAAAAAATCAGTTTATCTCTAATGATATTTCAGCTAGTTTATTTGCAGAAAATGATGGAGCAGGTAATGTAACTGGTGGTCCTACAGAATACCTTTTAGAAGGTTTTTTTGCGAGAATGTTGTACGACTTTGATAATAAATATTACATAAATGGTAGTTTCCGTAGAGATGGTTCTTCTGTTTTTGCAGAAGAAAATAGATGGGGTAACTTTTGGGGAGCTGGTTTAGCTTGGAGAGTTTCTAAAGAATCTTTTATGGATAATGTAAATTGGATTTCTGAACTTAAACTTAAATCTAGTATTGGCCAGCAGGGTAATGACTATGTTGGTTACCCAGACAATACTGCTGTTAGAAATTATGCACCTTACTTAGATCAGTGGGATGTAACTACAGATGGTGAAGAGTTTAACTTAAATAAAACAGTTTTAGGTAACAGAGATTTAAAATGGGAGACATCTACCAATTTTAATGTTGGTTTTGAACTTAATATGTTTGACAATAGGGTTCGAATAGAGTCGGAATATTTTGAACGTAAAATAACAGATTTAATTTTTAACAGACCTTTACCTAACTCTTCTGGTTTACCATCTATACCAGAAAACGTAATGGATATGCAAAATGTAGGTTTTGAAGCTAGTATTTCTTATGACATTATTAGAAACAAAAACTTAAACTGGACGGTAGATTTAAATGCAACTCATTATAAAAATGAGATAACTAAACTTGCTCCTGGAAGAGAATTTATAGATCCGGGTACTGTATACAGATGGGAAAAAGGTAGTAGTGCTTTTGATTATTACATTAGAGATTTTGTTGGCGTTAACCCAGAAAATGGTAATGCAATTTGGTATACTTCTAGTGAATTTGAAGCAGACGGTACAACACCAATTATAAACAACCAAACCGAAGATTACTCTGTAGCGTCAGAAACTAGTTTAGGAAAATCTGCTTTACCAGATGTTAATGGTGGTTTTACATCATCACTTACATATAAAAACCTAGATTTTAGTTTTGCTCTTTCTTACCAATTTGGAGGGTATGCTTATGATGCAATTTACAACGACGGCTTTGGCGGTGGTATTGGAGAAAACTTTCATAGAGATTTTAATAAATCTTGGACATATGACAATACAACAGCGCAGTTACCAAGAGTTATAGATGGCTCTAGAAACTATAGTGTATCAGATTTATTTTTACAAAAATCAGATTTCATTAGTCTTAACGATGTGTCTGTTGGGTATACTTTACCGCAAGATGTTACTAATAAAATAGGTTTAAGTAAAGTTAGAATTTATGGTTTGGGTAACAACTTAGCTTTGTGGACAGCGTCAGATATACAAGGTTTTGATCCTAGAGCAAGTGTTACCGGAGGTAACAATTCTGTAAGGTACGCAACATTAAAAACGTTTACGTTAGGTTTAAATGTTAATTTTTAAAAGTAAAAAAATGAAAAAAATATTAGTAATAGCTACAATGTTAGCAATATCAGCTAGCTGTAGTGATGATTATTTAGAGTCAGATTTAGAAAACATAGTTACAGATGCAACCATTGCAGAATTAGCTGAAGAGTCGCCAGAAGCTTTATTGTCTACCGCAAGTTCTTTTGATACTGGTACAATAAATAATATGAGAACCTTTAACGTAGCAGGCTCTGGGGGTAACCATAACGATTATGGCCAAAAGTCTATTGATTTAATGATGGATATTATGTCTAATGATATGATAGACTCTAACAATGGCTGGTGGTATGATGATTTGTATAAATACATTGGTAGAACCCAAGAATCTGGTACAGAAACTAATACAATTTGGGATTATTACTATGAAATAATTAAAGGAGCAAACCAAACTATTACACTTATTGGTGGATTAGATGAGTCTGTATTAACACAAGATTTAACCTATGTTTTGTCTAGATCAAAAGTAGTAAGAGGATTGGCTTACTTGCAACTGATACAAATTTACCAAAAAGGAAACCCAGCAATGTCTGATGCTGGTGTGCCAATTATAGATCCAACAGCAGATTTAGTTAACGGGCCAGGTTTTGGTAGGTTAACTGTGCAGGAGGTTTATGACCAAATAGAGGCAGATTTAAAAGAAGGTTATGATGGTCTTGAGGGTTTTACAAGACCAGATAAGACTGTTATCAATCAAAATATTGCAGCTGGTTATTTGGCTCGTTTTTATTTATTGTCTAAAGATTATACTAAAGCAATACAATTTGCAGAAATAGCAAAAGCAGCCGGATCTTTAGCGGCAGATCAGTTATTAGATGGTTTTCAGTACATATCTAACCCAGAGTGGTTATGGGGAGCAGATATAAATGGAGATACATCATCTATCTATGCATCATTTTTTGCGCAAATACAATCGTACTCACCAGTACAAAAAAGCGCTATTGGTGTAACACCTGGTTATACAGGTCAGTTAGGTCATCACAGAACTGTAGATGTAAGGTTATATAACGCAGTATCTTCTACAGACGTACGTAGCAATTGGTTTGGGCCAGATAACGGTTTTATTGATCAGCCTAAAGAAGGTCAAATTTATAATTATAAGTTTTATGATGATACTTTTTTTGAGGCAGATTATGTTTATATGAGAGTTGCAGAAATGTACTTAATTATTGCTGAAGCCAAAGCCTCTAACGGAGATGACGCTGGTGCAGCACAAGAATTATATGATTTGGTTTCTACCAGAGATAATGCTTATATGCTTTCAACAAATTCAGGTAATAGTTTAATGGAGGAAATTAGGTTGCACAGACGTATAGAACTTTGGGGAGAAGGATTTGGTTTGTTAGATATGAAACGATGGAATGTTGGTCTTGTTCGTGATTTTGAAGGTACAACACATCCAAATAGTCCATCTTCCTTCTTTAATATCCCTGCGGGTGATGCTCGTTTTACTTTTCAGATTCCAGAAACTGAAATTAATTTAAATGACGCTATTACTCCAGCAGATCAAAATCAATAGTATATAAGTAATATTTACTTTGTTTTATTATTAGCCCAGATTATTAATTCTGGTATCTGGGCTTTCAATTTGTTTTAGTCGACATATAAAAAAAGCTCTTAGATTAGTTTCTAAGAGCTTTTTTGTGCATTACTGTTAACGTTATTATTCCACTTTAAATTCAAATATTTCCGAATTAGAAGTGTTGCCTTCATTGTCTTTAGTAATTACTCTCCAATAATAAATAGTATTGGTTGTAACATTTGTGTTAATAGTAGTTTCTGTAGTTACTCCTATACTTGTAGTTGGTGTGTTATCCGTTCCAAATAATATTTCATAATCAACTATATCATCATCTACATCTTCACCAGACCATTTTAATGATACTTCATTAGTTGTAGCAATAGTAGCGCCTCTTGTAGGGTTAATTGCATCTGCAGGAAAAGGAGCGTAATTTTCTGTGCCAATACCTTGGTTGTAAAATTTCCAGACGTCACTAGTTGCCGTTTCTGTAGTGCCAGACGCTTTAGATGTTACAAACCACTCGTAAGGAGTTCCGCGGTCTATAATAACAGCATTAAAAGTAGTGGTAACTGTTTTTGTTATAGTATTACCGGTATTTAAATTTTTAATGTTAATCTCATAACTGTCTGTATCTGCAGCATCACTCCAGCTAAATTCTACAGAGCTTTGTCTATCACTTACAATAGTTCCTTCATTACATTCGGTGTTATTTTCAGGAAAAACTAATGTTGTTGGTTTTGGGGCAGCAGTGGGTGCTGGCGTATCTGTTCCTCCATCATCTCCGCCGCCACCGCAAGAGGCCAAAATTAAAGCACTAATACAAGTAAATTTATATAATGTTTTCATATTATTTTCTTATTATTTTATAAGTAAGTATAGTTTGTTGGGTTTTTATATTTAAAACATATACACCTCTAGATAAAGAGTCTACATTAAATTGTATAAAACCGTTATTTAATTTATGATCTTTTTTGTATACTCTGGTGCCATTTATAGTGTATAATGCAAGTTCTACTTGGGTTACATTTGGTCTGTTTAATTCTATGGTTAAATCTCCACCTTTAATTGGGTTCGGGTAAATAAAAATATCTGTGCTAGAAATTATACGTTCTTCATAAATTCCTTGGCAGTCTTTATCTGTTTTTATACTAATTTTATTTTCAATTTTATCTAACGGTAAGGTAATTTCGTTTTTAGTAGTGGTATATGTTTTATTATTTATGTTGATGTTATAGACCTTACCTCCAGTTAAATTAAATGTTACACTATTAGAAACAGAGTTTACTGCAGTTGTTACCGCTAGTGGTTCTGGTTCTGAAATAGATACAGTAAAACAATTTTGATATTCTGGTTGGCCATCAACAGTAATACAAATAGTATAGTTACCTAAGGCTAAATCATTAAAAGAAACTTCATTGGTAAATGTTTTAGAGTTATTAACACTGCCGCTTATGGTTGCCGTATAATTTAAAGGCATTTCTGCTGTAATATTAACAGCTCCGTTATTACTAGATATACAACTTTCAGCAATTGTTTTTATTCTAAAATTTGAAGATGGTAACGAAAATATTTCACATCCATTTACATTTACAATAGTGTTTTCTGGCGTTGTAGGGCACAAGTCTAAACTGTCAATTACACCATCATTATCATTGTCGTTATCACAAACATCTCCTACGTTATCGTTATCTAAATCTGCTTGGTCTGGGTTTGCAATTAAATCACAATTGTCATCTACATCTAAAATACCATCATTATCGTCATCTGTGTCGCAAACATCACCAATACCATCTCCGTCTGTATCTAATTGGTCTGCGTTGGCAATAGTAGGGCAGTTGTCGTCTACATCTAAAATGCCATCATTATCATCATCATCGTCATCTTGTTCGCCTTCTAGAACAAAATCATCTATAATAACACCTTCTTCTGATACTCCTGGGTCTGAGTGAAAAACTATTCTGAAAATAATATTTTCTTCTAGGCTTAAATTTGGTTCTCCTAACGCTGCATTTGTATTAAAGTTGTAGCTATATTCTGTTAGGGTTGTATTGGTGCCTGTCCATTGTTTACCAGGGCAATTTTGGCAATCGTCAGCAACACCAGATATTGCATTTGTTCTGTTACTGTTGTACCAGTTTGGTTGGCTATTAATGTTGCCCAAAACATTCCAATCTATACCTTGGTTTGTAGAGTATTCTACATAAACCACATCCCAGTTTTCTTCTAGTTCATATGCCATTTTAAACTTTAACACAGGATTTGCAATATTGGCTATATTGTAGCAATTACTAATTAAATAAGCTTTAGTGTTGTTTGGGTGGTCGCCATCCAAATTAGTGCCATAAACATTGGCTCCAGAGCTGGCAGTGTTTAATAAAGTGCCATTAGGAACTCCTTTTTCCCATAATAATGCGTCACTAGATTCATTGTACGTAAGTAAGTACTCATCCTCACTATCAAAAGTATTTACAACATTAGCATTTCCGTCTCTGTTTATATATAACGTACTGTTTTTAGAGTTGTTTGTGTTAAAAGTGTCATTTGTTATTGTAGCGGCTACTTTTAAAGATGATTTTCCAAAGTCTGTTGTATTTATAGCAGGTAAAGGTATTGTAGCTGTTTCCTCAAAGTTTAAAGCCCCTGTCCAAACATAAGTTAACTCTGTATTGTTTAGTCCATATGTAAATGTAACTTCTGTAATTAGGTTTGTTCCGTTATTTTTAATGGTTGCTATGGGTGTAATTTCTCCGCATAAAACTGAATTTATGGAAGGAGATATAGAAATTAAGCTAACATCATTATCTGGGTCCCTAGTTGGTAAAGGAGATTGCCAAACACCTCTGCCGTATGTTGCGGCAGTAATAATATTATCTGTGGTATTAATATCAATATCGCCTATAGCTACATTTGGTAAATTGGTATCGTACTCTTCCCATTCTGTAAGCGTATCATCTAGCCTATAAACACCTAAACTTGTGCCAACAAAAATTGGATTGTCTTGGTGTAAGCCTTGGTGGGCAATGCTAAAAAATGCTTGGTCTGTAGGTAAATTTAAAGTAATATCTTCTAAAGTAACATCTGTGCCATCTGTTGTAATTTTATAAACTCCACGACTAAATGGTTGTCCAGATAATGCTATTCCTACTCTGTTTGAAGTAGTCGCGTATAGGATAGAGCTATCTAAGTTGTTTATAGCTAAATCTGATATGTTTCCAGGCAATGATATATACGAGGTAAAATTAAGCCCATTATCATCGCTTTTATAAATAACATTATTGTTAACAGCATAAATAATATCAGGATTAAGAGGGTCTGTTTCTAAATCTTCAATTTTACCAAAACCAGCAGAAGTACTTGTTTTTGTCCAATTAGTACCTTCTAACTTGTAAATAGCATCAAAACCGGCAAAAACTTCACCTCTACTATTAATGGCTAGTGGTGTTATCCAATTTCCATCTATATCTTCATTATCTGCATTTTTAGGAGGACCTAATTGAGCAATGTTTTCGCCAGAATTAGATGAAATATTTAAAGAGCCTCCGTTTTGTGTAAACCCATATATTAAATTGTTATTATTAGGGTCTATTACATTGTCCATACCATCACCACCATGATAATTATTCCATTGGTTGTTGTTAAATACATTACCTCCATTATCTTGTAAACCACCTATCATTTTAGATGAATCGTCTTTAGCTACAGATATTCTGTAAAACTGACCAATAGACATTCCGTTTGTTACATCTGTAAATGTTGTTCCGTTGTTTTCAGATACATATAAGCCGCCATCACTACCACAAAAAAGTTTAGAGTTAAACATTTTTAGGGTATGTATATCTGCGTGGGTATAAGCACTATTGTTAATTCCCCAGTTATTTAGTTTTCCAAAGCTATTTCCTCCGTTTGTACTTCTCCATACATTTAGGCAACCGGTAAATAAGGTGTTTTCATCTGTTGTAGATACTTCTAAGGCCAAATCAAACCAAGCTTGGTTAGACTCTAAAATATCTGTATTATTAGATGTTTTTGTAAAAGTTGTTCCGCTATTTGTAGATTTGTAAATGCCCTGAAATGTATAGTCTGTATTTGCACTTAACACGTATACAAAGTTTTCATTAGCGGGTGTAACACCTAAAACCAGCCTACCAGAGCTTGTTGGCAAATTACTGGTAATTGTGTTAAATGTTGTACCACCATCTGTAGACTTATAAAAGTTATTAAAATCAACGGCATAAACAGTATTACTATCGTTTGGTTTAAGCTTAAAATCGGTAATATTTTCTTGTAATGTATTTACCCATGATACACCTCCGTCTATAGTTTTGTATAGTCCGTTATTAGATGCTACCCAAACAATATTACTATTTGTAGGGTCTATGGTAATTTCATTAGTTAAAAATGATATCCCAGAAGAAATTGTATTTGTATTTAAACCAGTTTCATTCCAAGTATTTCCGCCGTCTGTAGATTTAAGCACTCCAATACTATAGGAGTCTGCAGCATCATCATCACCTGTAGAAATATAAATTACATCAGAGTTATTAGGGTCTATAGCTATACCAGATACGCCAATTTGTAAAAAATCAGACAATAAGTTTGTCCAACTTGCACCAGCATTTGTAGATTTCCAAATACCACCAGCAGGCGCGCCTGTGTACCAAACATTTTCATTATTAGGGTCTACGGCTATTGCGTTTATTCTTCCGTTGCCGGGTAGTCTGCCGGCAAAAACATTGCTAGTAGTGGGGCCAACAGATGTCCAGTTGCTGGTAGGGTTTACCTTATTGGCAGTGCTTATTTTTGTCTTCCAGGCATCATAAATTTGTTTGGATGTTGGTAGGTAACCATTTGTATTTTGATAGTAACTCCAGTAATTATGCCATCTCATAAAAGGTTTGTAGCCACTACCTTTCTCTTTTTTATTTCTATTAATCCAATAATCATTAAATGAACTAGTGAGTTCATCCATAGTCATATTGTTGCTATTCTCTTTAGAGGCTGTATTGGCTTTTTCTTTCTTTAGATTTTTCATCCAAGGAGCTGCTTCATTAAATTGGGCAAATGAAAATGAACAGCTCATTAAAAAAAGCATAAGTAGTTTTTTTGTCATCTTAGTTTGTTTGGTGTTTAAGTTTATGGACTATAAATTTTTGGTTTTATTTAACATTTTCATGTAGTAAAAACGCTAAATATCCTAATTAATAGTTCTATTTACAAGGAAATAGCATTTTTTTGTTAAAATACTCTTAAAATACTCTTAAAATACTCTTAAAATACTGCAGCGAGTTAGCTTAGTGAACATTTGTTAATTTATAGTTTTAATCTTGTTGTCTAAAGGTTAGTCTGTAAAAGGTAACAAAACTTTCACAGATAATTAAATGTAAAAAATTACCTTTGCTTATATTTTTTTATAAATGAGATATATTGTACTTGTATTTTTACTTTGGGGAGCAATCGCTGGTGCGCAAAATCCAAAACCGACTAAAAATAATTTAGGTTCTAAAGGTGAAGAAAAGCCAGGTAAGCTTTTAAAGGATGGTGAAGAGGAAAAGCCTAGTGTACAAGAGTATAAAATATTTACCATAAAAAGAGATACTACCTTTTTGGATACTACTTTAAGTATACAAAAAGAGTATAAGTACAACTACTTAAGAAAAGATGGTTTTGAACTTATGCCATTTGCAAATATTGGAAAACCGTCTAATAGGTTAGGTGTAGATTTTGATAGTGAATCTATGTATCCTTCTCTAAATTCATCTGCATTAACAGATAATTACTGGAGTATAAATCAAATTAAATATTACAAAGTTCCAACGCCTTTAACAGAGTTAATGTTTAAAACTACAATGGCCCAGGGGCAATTGCTAGATGCTATGCTAACATTTAATATGTCTCCTCAGTTAAATATTTCATTAGGTTACAAGGGTTTTAGGTCTTTAGGTAAATACAACTACGATCAGGCATCATCTGGTAATTTCACAGTTACTTCTAATTATACATCTAAAAATAATAGATATTTATTGTTAGCACATATTGCGGCTCAAGATGTAACTTACCAAGAAAATGGAGGATTAACAGATGGAGATACTCAGTTTGAAACCGGAGATGATGAATTTACAACTAGAGATAGGTTAGATGTAGCTTTTATAGATGCAGAAAGTATTGTATTAGGAAAAAGATATTTTTTAGATCAGCAATATAAGTTAGTTAAAAAGAATGAAGATTCTATAAGCAGTATTATAGCTACATCAATAGCTGTTGGACATCAGTTTAGTTATGAAACAAAATTCTCTAAATTCAATCAAGATAACCAATATGATTATTTTGGAGATACCTTTTTAGATGAGACAAATGATAAAGCTCATTTGCAAACAACATACAATCAATTAAACACTACGTTTTCTAACAAATTATTAGGAAGGCTAAAAGGTTATGTTGGTATTTATAATTATAACTACTTTTTTAAAAGTTTATTAATTACTCCAACAGGTACAATAGATAATCAGTTAAGAGGAACGGAAATATCCTTAGGTGCTGCTTATAGCAAAAAAATAGGGGAATTTAATTTAAAAGGAGAGGCTGCTTATAATGTATCAGGAGATTTAGGAGGTAGTTTTTTAAATGCAGAAGCTACCTATATATATAAGGATAAACATAAATTTAAGGCAAGTTTACATAATGAGTCTAAAATGCCTAGTTTTAATTTCTTGCTTTATCAAAGTAATTATCAAAATTACAACTGGCAAAACACGAATAGTTTTGATAAACAAAATGTAAATAGTTTAAATTTTCAGTATAGCTCTAAACCATACGGAACATTATCTGCCAAGTACACAAATATAGATAAGTACACCTATTTTGCTTCTACAGCTACAGAGGAACAAATAAATAATGGTCAAGAAAACGCATATATAAAACCGTTTCAAGAAAGTGCTTCTGTTGGATATTTAAAAATAAAATATAATAAAGAGTTTAAGTTTGGTCGTTGGGCATTAGATAATACAGTAATGTATCAAAATGTATCACAATCTAACTCCGTATTAAATGTACCAGAATTTGTAACCAGAAATACGTTGTACTTTTCTAAAGATGTATTTAAAAAAGCTATGTTTATACAAACAGGTGTTACATTCAAGTATTTTACAGCGTATAATATGAATGCTTATAATCCTGCTTTAGGAGAATTTTACGTTCAAGATCAACAAAAACTAGGAGCATACCCTATGTTAGACTTTTTTATTAACGGAAAAGTAAAGCAAACAAGAATCTATTTAAAAGCAGAACACTTTAATTCGTCCTTTACGGGTTACGATTTTTATTCGGCACCAAATTACCCGTATCGTGACTTTGTTATACGTTTTGGATTGGTATGGAACTTCTTTTCTTAATTTAAACCCTGCATCACTCTCGTTTATTACCTATTATTTTAATAGTTTTCTAGCTCGATAATCGCCATTCAATAGTTAAAGTAATAGGGATTAAAAGCAGTTAAAACTCGCAGGTTGATATTTTCTAAAAAAGCATCAAAAAAGAATAGGTTTTAAGTGCCTGAAAAATAGCGTGGTAAAGCTTGTTTTAAAAATACTTTTAAAAAAGATGTAAAAAAGACTTGTGATGTTTAAAAATGGGAGTATATTTGCAGCCGCTAACGGATAAATGAGTAGTTATAAAGTTGGTGAAGTTCATTGATTAGGTTGTGAAATTAGTATTGTAAAAAGGTTAAAAAATAAGTTTGCAAAAGCTTGTTTTGTAGCAATTAAAAATACTATTTTTGCATTCCCAATTTACTAGGGTTGTTAAAGCGAAAATAAGCATTAAAATAATTTAAATTTTTATTTTGCCAGTTTAAAAAAAACGTTATACATTTGCAACCGCTTTCAGAGAGGGTAAGAGTTAAGAAATTTTGGAATGATTATATTGTTAATCAACTAGTTCGAGTCTAGTATTTCTACAAGAATTAAAAGTTCATTTGACATATTGAAGAGACAGCAAAATAATGCTACTTAGTAGTATTATTGAATTAAAAAAGAGAATGAGTTTGGTTTTAGACGATTTTAGGTTGTTAAGAATATTTACAAAACAACGATGAAGAGTTTGATCCTGGCTCAGGATGAACGCTAGCGGCAGGCTTAACACATGCAAGTCGAGGGGTAACAGAGGAGCTTGCTCTTGCTGACGACCGGCGCACGGGTGCGTAACGCGTATACAATCTGCCTTGCACTAAGGGATAGCCCAGAGAAATTTGGATTAATATCTTATGGTTTATAATTATGGCATCATATTTATAATAAAGGTTACGGTGTAAGATGAGTATGCGTCCCATTAGTTTGTTGTTAAGGTAACGGCTTACCAGGACTACTCGGGGTCGGTGACGTTGGATGGGGATCACCCACACGGTTAGCGCGACCAGGACAAGACAACACAGAGCGGGAGCGGCGAGGAG
>NZ_MDDP01000019.1 GCF_001999725.1 Cellulophaga omnivescoria | reverse complement strand
TAGGTAGAAATCTTTAAATGAACAGGGAAAAAAAAAAATGTCGAGGAATATAGCGGAGAATTTACAGTTGCTATTTATGAAATTGGATCAAATATGGAACAAAAAATAGCTAATTTATAAGTAAATACTATAATATTTATAAGTACAAGTTTTGTATAGTTTAGTTGTATGTTGTTGCTAAAAAGTACCAAAGCACCTGTGTTTTGGTGCTTTTTTATTTTTTAAATTTTAAGATTTTTTTATGTTAATATACTAAAACATAAAAAATGTAGTTTTAATAAAACCACTTAACCTAAAACTCCGTATGTAGTGAAAATAGGTGCAGCATTACAAGTGCAACAACTATTAAAAACATATTTGTTATGGAATATTATTTTTTTACACTTTGGATTGCCGTAATGGCGTTTTATTGCTACAAATTGTTTGCAGCACACAAATCTTTAAAAAAAGTAGAGTATAATAATGCTCATAAATTAAAAGAAAAACAGATTAAAATACATAAATAGTGTATTCTTTAAACTGATTAAGATATGTTTGTTTAACATTTATTGGTTTTGTTAAATATTAAAGCTCTGTATTTACAGAGCTTTTTTTGTAACCAATAACTATGTAACTAAAAAATCCTCTAAAAACAGAGGATTTTTTAATGTATGATAAGTAATTTTTAAGAGCTAGCGGCTACACCTAGTGTGTATAACTGCTCTAGGGTAGGAGACTCACTACCACCAGCAGGCTCCAAAGTAATACCAAAAGCTTCAGAATTGTTTGCATTGGCTAAAGCAAATATTTTGTTTTCATCTCCTTTAAAATCTTCTAGTAAACCTAAACTAGTTGGTGTTAAAGGATTAAGTTTTAAAGACCACACTTGGTACACAAAACCATCTGGTGGCTCTGGTAATCCTTTAGCATCTATAAATACTTTTTGTTCCTTTTTGTTCCAATAAGCTTTTGCGTAAGACTCTGGTGAAACTGTTTGTCCGCCCAAAGCAACAACAGCTATATTTTTATCTCTAATTGTGTTAAGTAAATCTTGTGTTTCTAATAAAGAGTTATTTGCATTGTCTATTTTAGATTCTAAATCTACTTTTTCTTGTGAAACTACCTCTATTTTAGACTCTAAATCTTTATTCTGGTTGTACATCCAAAGCAAACCTGCAGATAAAACCACAGCAGCAGCCCAACCAGTATAAGTTGCCCAGCTTGTTTTTTGTTTTGGTAATTGTACTACTTTAGGGTTATCTAATAAATTAAGTCTACGCTTAATAGCTGTAAACATATTATTATCTAATTTAGGCGAAGCACTTCTGCTTAGCTCCCGTACAGCAGCCTCTATAGCCTCTATCTCTTTTTTAATTTCTGGGTATTGTTCCGCATCTTTATGTATTTGCAGGTTTTCCTCATTAGAGAGCAAGCCAGCAACATAAAGTTCTAATTTTCCGGACGCTATGTATTCTTCAATATTCATTTGCCTATCCTAATACATTTTTTCTTAGTTGTGTTATACAACTTCTGTTTCTTGTTTTTATAGTTCCTAAAGGAATATTTAATTCCTCCGATACTTCTTTTTGGGTATAACCTTTAAAATATAACATTTCTATAATTTGCACACACTTGTCTTTTAAGTTTAATAAAAACTTTTTTACTCCAATGGCATCCATTTTATCATCTAGGTTATTATTATCTTCTAAGATACTTACGAAATAATCTGTAGATAGGTTTTGTTTGCTGTTTTTGTGAGCTTTAGAACGCACTTCATCTATTGCAGCATTGCGTGCAATGTTTAAAATCCAAGTAAAAAACCTCCCTTTAGATGCATTGTATTTATCTGCATTATTCCAGATCTTTACAAAAACATCCTGACAAATTTCTTGTGAAATATCTGAGTTTTTTACAATTGTATTTATTACACCACAAATATTTTCAGAATACATATCATATAATTTTTCAAAAGCTTTTGGGTCTTTATTCTGAAATTGTATAACTAGGGTCTCTAATTGCATATATTGTATTTACAGTGGTAAGATAATATAAAAAAGCTACATAACTGTAGCTTTTTTATAATGTATATGTTTGTTTAATTTATTCTATAATTCCTGCGCAACTAATTCTTGCGCCAGCATCTCCACTTGGCTGAGAAGTAAAGTCGTCTACACCTTCATGAACTATAATTCCTTTTCCAAGGATATTTTTTTTAGGATCTTCACAGTCCAAACACCATTCATTGGTGTTAAATTTAATTTCAGAATTACCATTTTTATCTGCAATAAAGTTGCCAATATCTCCTTTATGGTAACCTTCTTTATCTCCCCATTTTCCGTGTTTTTCAAAAGTTGGGTTCCAGTGTCCGCCTGCAGATTTACCGTCATCAGAAGTACAATCTGCTTTTTCGTGAATATGTATTGCGTGTTCACCTTCTTTTAAACCAGTAAGGTTGGCAACCATTGCCACTTTGTTGTTATTTTGGGTAAAGGTAATTTTACCTGTAACATTACTGTTACTTTTTGGTTCCAATGTAATTGTAAGTGATTTTGAGTCCTTTGTATCAGGAATTACAGTGGCATTTGTTGTAGAAGAATCTTCAGCTTTTTTATTTTGATTTTTACAACTGTATGTAAAACTTATAAAAAGAATTGATAGCGTTACTATTATTTTTTTCATCTTGTTATGGTTTTCAATTAATACAAATTTATTGCACTAAACTAAGAGTAATACCCCTAAACCTTTAACTCATAAAAAGTAAATGGTAACGCTATCAATAAAAAATTATTTTTTAGCTAATAATACTTGGCCTTTAATCGCTACTTCGCTCCAAGTTTTGCTAACACCATCTGCACCAGTATGTAATGCTTCACAAGCTTTGTTTATAGATGCCACTGCATCTAAAGCATTCCATTCTTCTAAATTCATTACACCAGAAAAGCTATATTTATCATCTGCTAATTTTTCAGTAGTTAATGGTACAGTAGCGGTTTCTCCATTTAAAGTAACTTCTAATGAGGCCTTATCTCCTTCGGTTTTTAAAGTTCCAGAAATTAACTCGGTATTTTTCATTACACCAAAAAAGAATTCTAAAATTTTTGGATCTCTTGTGCCGGTGCCATCATTAGTAAATAAACTACTTACAGGTATACTAAATTCTGTGCCATTTAAAGCCTCAAAAGCTGTAGCGCCAGTGTTAGATTTAATAATGTTAACAGTTTTAAATGTTCCACCAACACCAATTTTATCTGTAGTTTTGTATGCAGTAAAACTTGCCTTTGTAGAGTCTGCAATTAATGAGTATTGAGCCTCTGTTTTTGCGTGACTATGATCTGCATTTTCACCTTCATGAGAATGGTCTTTTTTAGCATCTTTACAGCTAAAAGTGGTAACAGCTATTAAGCCTAAACATATTAATTTTATCTTTTTCATAATACTATAATTTAATAAAGTATAAAGGTAAAAAATCTATTACTCTTATCCTTTTAATTAATTGTAAAGGTTTTAATTTCTTTAAAAACGTTTGTGTTTAAACTACTTATTTTTGCTTTATACGGATTCCATTTTTCAGTGAAAAAAGTATTTGTTTTTTCTAGGGCAGTCTCTAATTCTTTTTTAGCAAATTGTATTAGATTTTTTTCAGTAGTTGTAAGTCCAGTTTTTCTACTACGTACATAACTACTAGCATTACCAATTCTTTGCATAACCGTAATTTCTGGGTTTCTGGTAATTCCTTGTCTTTTGTCTACTTTACCAATATACAGGGCAATAACAGCATCTATTTCTTTAACTACAGATGTAGATGATTCTATTTCTTGTTTATACTTTTCCTTGTCTAAAGCAGTTAAATCTGCTTTGTATTTATTAGCAGTATTTTTACTTTCTACCAATTGTTTTACTGCATCTGCAGCCGTTTGGGTATACTTAGCAAGTGTCTTGTTTGCATTGTACACTTCTTCAATAGCAGATTTAGAAACGTTTAACCTTGGGTCAGGTTTTACAGTTAGCATTGTTTCATCTATAGTTGTGCCATAAGTTAATTTAACTTTATAATTGTCTGGTAAAACACGTTGCCCACTTGGTTCATTTTTAGATTTACGTATGCTACGTGATGGTCTTTCTGGTCCTTTTTCAGACATATTCCAATAAAAACGATGCAAGCCTGTTTTTTTAGGGGCTTTAATTTTTATAGTACGGATTAACTCATTACCATTAAAAAACTGAAATTGTAAAGAATCTTTAGAAGCTATACCATCTTTTTTTGCAGGAGTATTTTCTTTTTCTTCCTCTTTTTTATCAGCCTCTGGTTTTTCTGCTTTTTCTTTTTTCTTATAAAAATAGGTTAGCATTGCGCCACCTTTTTTATTTTCTCCGTTAAATAAGGCATCTGCGCCAAATCTACTACCTGTAGGTTGTTGGTATGCCGCTTGGTAGGCAACAGGAGGAGTAAATAAAGCCACGTCTTTAGTAAGTATGGTTTTATCTTTAGCTATAGCTCTTAAAGGTCTAATATCATCTAAAACCCATGCGGCTCTACCAAAAGTACCAATAACAAGGTCATGTTCTCTTGGGTGTATTACTAAATCTTTGGTAGATACAGTTGGGTAGCCTTCTGTCCATTTTTGCCATTTGCTACCAGCATCAAAAGAAATGTACAAACCATCATCTGTACCTAAAAATAATAGGTTTGGAGTTTCAGGATCTTCAATAATAGATAACGCATAACTTTTTACATCATTTTCATCTACAATTCTAGTCCAAGTTTTACCATAATTAACGGTTTTGTATACGTAGGGTGTGTAGTTAAACCTACGGTAATCGTTAGCAACCAATAAAGCTTCCCCTTTGTTTTTGTTAGATGCTTTAATTTGCGGTATCCAACTACCTTCTGGTAATCCTTTTATGTTTTTGGTTACATCTGTCCAGTTGGCACCGCCATTCTGTGTTACATGTACGCGGCCATCATCTGTGCCAACCCACAACATATCTTTTTCTACAGAAGAAGGTTCTATTACTAAAATAGTACAGTGGTTTTCTGCACCGGTAGCATCCATAGTTAAACCGCCACTTTCGCTTTGTTTTTGTTTTGCTGGATCATTAGTGGTTAAATCCGGAGAAATAACCGTCCACGTTAACCCTTTGTCTGTTGTTTTATGTACAAACTGACTGCCAAAGTATGCAGTAGAATTGTTAAAAGGATCTTGCCCAATTGCAGAATTCCAGTTAAACCTTAATTTAGTTTCAGCATCTGGTGGTGTTGGTCTTACAGAGTAATTGTTCCCTGTTTTCCAATCATATCTAGATACATTTCCTTGCTGACTCATTGTATAACCAAATTGCGAATCATCTAAATCTGGTACAACATCAAAACCATCACCAAAAGAAATTTCTTGCCAGTAGCTATTTCGTATTCCTTGTGCTCTCCATACAAAAGCAGGTCCGCGCCAAGAGCCATTGTCTTGCATACCACCATAAACGTTATAAGGGTACTCATTATCTACGTTTATGTGGTAAAACTGTGCAACAGGTAAATTGCCAATAAATCTCCAAGATTTACCGCCGTCTTTGGTAATATTTAGTCCGCCATCATTACCATCCATCATAAATTGTCCGTTTTCGGGGTGTATCCACCACGCGTGATGATCTGGGTGTACGCCATTATCTGCGCCATAAGCTGGCATTAATTGGGTAAAGTTTTTACCGCCATCTTCAGATACGTTTATGTAGGTGAAAACAGAATATACTCTGTTTTCATTTTGTGGATCTACATAAATTTCTGAGTAATAAAAAGGTCTATTTCCTATATCAGATTTATCGTTAATTTTTTTCCATTTAAAACCACCATCAGTAGATTTGTATAATGCATTTTTTTTAGCTTCAACTAAAGCATAAACTACATTAGGTTTGTTGCGTGCAATAGCAATACCTATTCGACCAAGTTCACCTTTTGGCAAACCATCTTCTTCAGTAATTTTTTTCCAATTTTTACCACCATCATGGGTCATATATAAACCGCTACCAACACCACCAGATTTAAAAAACCAAGGATCTCTTTTGTGTTCCCACATTGCAGCAATAAGCTTGTTTGGGTTTGTAGGATCCATTACCAAATCTGCCACACCAGATTTGCTATTGGTAAAGAGTATTTTTTTCCAAGTAACACCACCATCTGTAGTTTTAAAAACACCACGTTCTGGGTGCTCTCCCCAAGGAGAACCAATAGCACCAACATAAACTATGTTAGGGTTTGTAGGGTCTATTACAATTCTGTGTATGTGTCTAGTTTTTTCTAAGCCCATAGGTAGCCAATTTTTACCACCATCTAAAGACTTGTAAATGCCATAACCACCATTTAAACTATTTCTAGGATTACCTTCTCCTGTACCTACCCAAATTACAGATGGGTTGCTTTGTTGTATAGCAACGGCACCAATAGATGCTGTTACCTCTTTATCAAAAATAGGGTCCCATTTTATACCGCCAGAGGTAGATTTCCATAGTCCACCAGAGGCAGTGCCTGCATAAATAATATCAGGATTAGTATGTATAGCATCTATAGCAGTTACACGGCCGCTCATACCTCCAGGGCCAATGTTTCTGGGTTTTAAATCTTGTACATAATCCATTTTAAAATCCTGTGCAGATAAGCACAAAACAGTAAAAAAGAACAGAAGTGAATGTAGTTTTTTCATTTTTTAGAGTTGTTAGTTGATTTTTAAAAATAAGTAATATTGGTTTAAATTATTGATAGTCAGTATTTTTTATTTTCTTTATTTTTTTAGGGTTTATCCATAGTATTATTCCGCTTACGCTAATAAATATTAGCCCTAGTGCTATTATTGTTGAGTACAATAGTTTAAATATTGATGCATCATTTTGTATAAAGTAATCTAGAATAGAGCCGTCGTGTATTTTTTCAATTATAGTATCTGTACGTTGTTTTACAGATACTATTTTACCAGTGTAACAGTCAATTTGTAATTCGGTAAAATGTTCATCAAACCTAATTTTAGCCACACCTTTTTTGGGTCTGTAATCTATACGATCTATAATGGTGGACAACTGTAAAGAATCTACATACGTTATGGCATTTTTTTCAATGGTTTCTAAAGCAAGTAAAGGAGTGTTTATTTTAGATGCTTTTTGGGTAGAGGGTTTTAAATAAAGTTCACTTTTCCAAGCAAGTAAAGCCCCTGTAACACTAATAAGTAGTATAAATATTGCCAAAATTATAGCTACAGTTTTGTGTAGTTTTCTGTATAAACGAGTGCTTTTTGCAAGTTTGTTAATCTTAATTTTCAATAGAAACTTATTTAAAGTTTCCGAAAATAACGAAAACTCTATTAAAATTTCATAATAATATGTTAACAAAGCAAGCTTACATTTAGCAAACATTTAATACAAATAGGTTTTTTGAAAATAGAAGTTTTATTGAAAAAGCCGTATTTTTATACTTGTATGAAGAACGATAAAATAAACAGAAAAGGTTTTGTATTTAAGCAATACAAAGCCCCTTCACAAACTCCGTTTGAAAAGCTTTTTGAAATTTTTAAAGAGCTAATTACACATACATCTGGAGATTTTGATGAGGCTATAGATTGGTTGCGGGAGTTAGATAAAGAATATAAACTTACCACAGAAGATTATACTATTGATGATTTTATAGAAGACCTAAAGGCTAAGGGCTACATTAGAGAAGAAATAAAACCAGATGGTAGTAATGGTACTGCTATTACGGCTAAAACTGAAAGAGCTATTAGGCAAGCCGCATTAGACCAAATTTTTGGTAAAATAAAACGTAGCGGTTCTGGTAACCATAAAAGCAAAGGTGTTGGAGCAGGTGATGAGCATACTGGAGACTTTAGAAATTACCAATTTGGCGATGCCTTAGATAAAGTGTCTATGACAGAAAGTTTACGTAACGCACAAATAAATAATGGCATTGGTGATTTTAGTTTAACAGAAGATGATTTGGTGGTTGAAGAAACTATGCATAAATCTCAAATGAGTACTGTACTTATGATAGATATTAGCCATAGTATGATTCTTTATGGTGAAGATCGTATTACACCAGCTAAAAAAGTAGCTATGGCACTGGCAGAATTAATTACTACGCGTTACCCAAAAGATACTTTAGATATACTTGTTTTTGGTAATGATGCTTGGCCTATAAAAATTGCAGATTTACCGTATTTACAAGTTGGTCCCTACCATACTAACACTGTTGCAGGTTTGCAATTGGCAATGGATTTACTCCGTAGAAAACGTAATACTAACAAACAAATTTTTATGATAACAGATGGTAAGCCAAGTTGTTTGCAAATGCCAGATGGTACGTATTATAAAAACAGTGTAGGTTTAGATGAAAACATTATAAATAAATGTTACGCTATGGCGCAACAGGCAAGAAAGCTACACATACCTATAACTACTTTTATGATTGCACAAGACCCATATTTAATGCAGTTTGTAAAAGAATTTACACACGCAAACCAAGGAAAAGCATTTTATACAGGTTTAAAAGGACTTGGAGAAATGATTTTTGAAGATTACGAAACCAATAGAAAAAAACGAATTAAAGGATAAAAAGAATAAAGAGAATAGAAATAGGATAATTACAATTAAATTAATTTTCTATAATCTCTTTTCTAAAAATAAAATATGAAAATAGATACAATTAAAACACTAGGCGATTTAAAAAAAGCTGGATATCAAAGTAAATCTATTAAAGATGAGTTACGCGATAATTTAATAGATAAAATTAAAAATAAAGAAACAACTTTTACGGGTATTCACGGTTACCAAAATACAGTTATACCAGAGTTAGAGCGCGCAATATTATCTAGACATAATATTAACTTATTAGGCTTACGCGGACAGGCAAAAACTCGTTTAGCAAGGTTAATGCTTAACTTATTGGATGAATACATACCAGTAGTTAAAGGATCTGAAATTAATGACGATCCCTTACAACCAATGTCTAGGTATGCTGTAGAGCTTATTAAAGAAGAAGGAGATAATACACCTATTAGTTGGTTACATAGAAGTGAACGTTTTGCAGAAAAATTGGCTACACCAGATGTTACTGTAGCAGATATTATTGGCGATGTAGACCCAATAAAAGCTGCAAACTTAAAGTTGAGTTATGCAGATGATAGAGTAATACATTATGGTATGATACCACGTGCTAACCGATGCATTTTTGTTATTAATGAGCTGCCAGATTTACAAGCAAGAATACAAGTTGCATTGTTTAACATATTGCAAGAAGGTGATATACAAATTAGAGGTTTTAAATTACGTTTACCTTTAGATATGCAATTTGTATTTACTGCCAACCCAGAAGATTATACCAACCGTGGGAGTATTGTTACCCCTTTAAAAGATAGAATAGGCTCACAGATTCTTACCCATTACCCAGAAGATATAGAAACTGCTAAAATAATTACAGAACAAGAAGCTAAGTTAGATAAGAGACAATCTAGCGCTATTATGGTACCGGAATTAGCGAAAGAATTGTTAGAGCAAATTGTTTTTGAAGCTCGTAAAAGCGAATACATAGACGCTAAAAGTGGTGTTAGTGCAAGACTTAGTATTACTGCTTTTGAAAACTTATTAAGTACAGCAGAACTTAGGGCTTTAAAAAATGGAGATGATAAAACTACAGTTAGATTAAGTGATTTTATAGGTATTATACCTGCTATTACTGGTAAAGTAGAGCTAGTTTATGAGGGTGAGCAAGAAGGTGCAGCAAGTGTAGCTTATAACTTAATTGGTGATGCGGTACAAACATTGTTTCCAGAGTATTTTCCTAAAATTGAAAAACTTAAAAAACAAGAAGATGTTAGTCCTTATGACAGTGTAGTGTCTTGGTTTTTTAATAACGAAGCTGGTTTTGAGCTTTTAGATGACTTAAGAGATAAAGAGTATAAAAATATGTTAGACGCAGTGTCTCCTTTAGATGATTTGTTAGGGGAGCACCAACCTAAGTTAAAAAAAGAAGAAAGTTATTTTGTAAAAGAGTTTATACTATGGGGCTTGGTACAGTTTAAACAATTAAGTAAATACAGGTTTACAGAGGGTATACAGTTTAAAGACCCTTATAGTAGTTACATAAGTGGTTTGTAAGCTACCACGTATTTCTAGATTTTATATTAGCATCGCAGAGTTTAATTATCTCTGCGATTCTTTTTTGCTTTGTTTCTTCTCTTTTTGCTTGGTTTAAATAGTACAAATAGCCTTTTTTATAGGATGGAGCAAAATTATTGTAATTACTAAAGGCAATAGGGTTTTTATTAAATGCTTTTTGTAGGCTGGTAGGTAAAACACCGTTTTCTACATCATCTAAAGCAGTCCAAGAGCCATTTTCTTTAGCTATTTCTATACTTTTTAGTCCGCTTTTATGCATTTGCTTGTTAGCAATTAAGTTTTTAATATGTGTTTTATTTACCTTACTCCAAACACTTTTAGGTTTTCTGGGGCAAAAATATTGTCTTCTTTTACCATCACCTAAGCTTTTTACAGTGCTGTCTATCCAGCCAAAACAAAGTGCAACTTTTACAGCATCTTCCCAACGCATACTTTGCTTTTTATGACCTACTTTATAAAGTATTAAATGTATACCAGTATTTGCATTATGGTTTTCTAATAACCAAGTTCTCCATTGGGTAGTGTTTTTAAAATAAAATTCTTCTACGTTGGTCATTTTTTGTTTGGTTATACTTTACTATAAAGATTAATGTATATTTATAATCAAAAATAAATAAAAAAATGCATCGTAATTTTAGTTTCGTTATTTTAACTTTTATAGTTTTAATGTCTATAAATGCTCAACAGCAGTCTAAACAAACCTTACCATATTACAATATACCAGAAGCTCCAGAGAATTTTACAGCAGGTGCAGTAGCAGCAAGAACTATAGACGCATTAGGTTTTAGATATTATTGGGCAACAGAAGGGTTATGTTCTCAAGATTTAGCTTACAAACCCAATAAAGAGGGGAGAAGTACTGGTGAAACCGTAGATCATATTTATGGTTTATCTAAAATGATTTTAAAGACAACCACACTAAAGGTTGATGAGGATAAGAATACCGAATTAACTTTTGAACAAAAAAGAAAGCGTACACTAGAGAACTTTAAAAAAGCTAGTGATATTTTAAAAAATGCAACCAACTTAAAAGCACACGAGTTGGTTTTTAATAAAAATTTTAAGCTTCCGTTTTGGAATGCTATTAATGGGCCTATAACAGATGCAATATGGCATAGCGGACAAATTGTTGTTATGCGCAGAACGTCTGGTAATCCAATGCCAAAAGGTGTAAATGTATTACTAGGAACAAAAAAATAATTACATAACTTAAAACTAATTCATCAATAAAAAATGAGAAAATTACAATCTTTTTTGGCAGCAGTAACCGTGTTGCTTGTAATCTCTTGTAAAGAGAAAACAGAAAAAACATCAGAAGAAATAGCAAAAACAGAATTTAAGGTAGATTTTGAAAAGTTCACACTAGATAATGGTTTACAAGTTATTTTTCATATTGATAGATCTGACCCTGTAGTAGCAGTAGCATTAACTAGCCATGTTGGGTCTGCAAGAGAAAAAGTTGGTAGAACAGGATTTGCACATTTATTTGAACACTTACTTTTTTTAGAATCTGAAAACCTTGGCAAAGGCGGTTTAGATAAAATGAGTGCACGTATTGGTGGCTCTGGTGCAAATGGATCTACAAGTAGAGACCGTACCAATTATTACCAAACAGTTCCTAAAGATGCTTTAGAAAAAATGATTTGGGCAGAAGCAGATAAGCTAGGATTTTTTATAAATACGGTTACAGAGCCTGTTTTAGCCAAAGAAAAAGAGGTTGTAAAAAATGAAAAAAGACAGCGTGTAGATAACAATCCATATGGACACGTTAATTATGTGCAAACAAAAGCATTGTACCCAGAAGGTCACCCGTACAGCTGGACGGTTATAGGATCTTTAGAAGACTTACAAAATGCTACCTTGCAAGATGTAAAAGATTTTTACAACAAATGGTATGTTCCTAACAATGTTACACTAACTATTGCAGGTGATTTTGATAAGAATCAGGCAAAAGAATGGGTTAAAAAGTATTTTGATGAAATAAAAAAAGGAGATGATATACCAGCTTTAGAAAAGCAACCCGTTACTTTAGCAGAAACAAAAAGGTTGTATTATGAAGATAATTTTGCACGTTTGCCTCAATTGTCTTTAACGTGGCCTTCTGTACCAGAGTTTCATAAAGATGCGTATGCTTTAGACGTGCTATCATCTTATTTAGCATATGGCAAAAAAGCACCTTTATACAAGATTTTAGTAGAAGATAAAAAATTAACAGATCGCGTACGTATGTACAATTACTCATCTGAACTAGCAGGAGAGTTAACACTATCTGTAACTGCTTTTGATACTACAGAGCTTACAAGTGTAAATAGTGCCATACAAGATGCTTTTGCTTTATTTGAAAAAGAAGGAATTTCTGATGCAGATATTAATAGAATAAAAGCCGGACAAGAAACAGATTTTTATAACTCGCTTTCTAGTGTATTGGGGAAAGGGTTTCAGTTAGCACAATATGAAATTTTTGCTGGAGATCCTGGTTATGTTAGTGAAGATGTTAAAAATATATTAGCAGTTACTAAAGAAGATGTTATGCGTGTGTACAATACGTATATAAAAGATAAAAATTTAGTGGCAGTAAGTGCTGTTCCAAAAGGGCAGGCATCTTTAGTGCTAAATGGGTCTAAAAAGGCAGAAGTTGTAGAGGAAAAAATTGTGGATGGCAAAGAAGCTAAGTTTGACCCAAGTATTGCTGCTACTTACCAAAAAACTCCATCTAGTTTTGACCGTAGCGTGGAACCGCCATATGGAGAAAGCCCAGATGTTATTGTGCCTGAAGTTTATAAAGAAGAGCTTTCTTCTGGTATAAAAGTCTTTGGCATAGAAAATAATGAAGTACCATTAGTAGAGTTTAATTTTACAATTAAAGGTGGTATGCTACTAGAAAATAAAGAAAAAATTGGTGTTTCTAATTTATTGGCATCTATGCTAACAAAGGGAACAAAAAATAAAACTCCTGAAGAGTTAGAGAATGCAATAGAAACTTTAGGGGCAACAATTGTTGCATCTGCCAGTGATGAATACATTACAATTTCGGCCAATTGCTTGGCTAAAAACTTTACAAAAGTAATGGACTTAGTAAACGAAATTATTTTAGAGCCACGTTGGGATGTTAAGGAGTTTGATTTGTTAAAGCAAAGTACAATTAGTCAATTGCAAAGAGCACAAGCTAACCCTAATAGTATAGCAAGAGATCAGTTTTATAAGGTTTTGTACGGAGATGATAATATTTTGTCTAATAACAATGCCGGTACAACAACATCTGTAAAAGCAATTACATTGCAAGATTTAAAAGAGTATTACAATGCTAATATATCTCCTGCAATTACCAATTTTCATATAGTAGGAGATATTACACCTAAAAATGCAATTGCCTCTTTAAAAATCTCAAATACAAAATGGGAACAAAAAGATGTAAATGTACCAACGGTAATTGCTGCTAAAACACCAGAAAAAGCGAAAGTGTATTTTTACAATGTTCCTAACGCTAAACAATCTGTGCTATTATTTGGAACACCAGCAATTGCAGCAACAGATAAAGATTTTTATCCTGCGCAGGTAATGAATTACAGATTAGGAGGAGGTAGTTTTGCGTCGCAGTTAACACAAGAACTTAGAGAAGGTAAAGGGTATACCTACGGAGTACGATCTAGTTTTAGTGGTGGTAAAACATCTGGTTTATTTACAGTGTCTAGTGGTGTACGCACCAACGTAACTTATGAGGCTTCTCAGTTGGTTAAAGATATCATGGCTAATTATAGTGAAGGCTATAACCAAAACGATTTGGAGATTTCTAAAGGCTATATGGTAAAAAGTAACGCTAGAGCTTTTGAAACTATGGGGTCTAAATTAAATATGCTAGAGAATATTAGTATGTATAATTATCCTGTAGATTATGCTAAGCAAAGAGAGCAGGGAGTAAAAAATATGTCTGTAGAAGATGTTAAAGCATTAGCAGATGAATATGTTAATCCAGATAAAATGATTTACTTAATTGTAGGTGATGCTAAAACGCAGTTTAATAAACTTAATAAGTTAGGGTACGGTGAGCCAGAATTATTAAATCCTGATGTGATATTAAAAGACTAAACACTAGTTTTTAATCATAAAAAATCCGCTTTACACATTGTAAAGCGGATTTTTTTATACTCATTTTATAAGTGCTATATATTTATATTTTTTTAAGATTGATGTAAAAATTAGGATCAAAAACTACAGTAGCGTTTTCAGAAGATATTTTAGTTGTTTTCCAATCAGCAGAAGGAAAAATCCATTGTTCTTTATCGTTAATTTTTACTTTTATAGGCAAATCAAAACCACTTACAATATTTGTATATCTGTACTTTAGTTTATTGCTTTCAATTTTATATTCTAAGTTAGGAATACGTACGTCTCTTAAATACTGATTAAAAAAAGTTGATAGATCTTTCCCAGATTGCTGACTTAAGTAATCTTCAATTTGTTCTGTAGTTACAACAGAATGGTAAAAATCTTTATTTAGTCCTCTTAAAATACGTCTCCATTTTTCATCATTATCTACCAATTGTCTTAACGTATGTATCATATTAGCACCTTTAAAATACATATCGCCAGATCCTTCATCATTTACATCATAATTACCAATAATAGGAGAATCATTAGCAATATTTCTTCGTAAGCCAATAATGTATTCATTAGCTGCTTGGGTGCCATAATAATAGTCTAAAAAGATGCTTTCAGAATAGGTAGTGAAACTCTCGTGTATCCACATATCTGCTATATCTTTATTGGTAATGTTATTAGCAAACCACTCGTGACCAGATTCGTGAATAATTAAATAATCAAACTTTACTCCCCAACCAGAACCAGAAAAGTCGTTTCCTTTATATCCTTTCATATAATTATTACCATAGGTAACAGAACTTTGGTGTTCCATTCCTAAATACGGAGCTTCCACCAATTTATAGCCATCTTTATAAAATGGATATGGACCAAACCAATGCTCAAAAGCTTTCATCATTTTAGGAGCATCTTTAAAATGTACTTTAGCTTTTTCTAAGTTATCACGTAAAACATAATAATCCATTGTTAACGGACCTTTTTCACCATTGTAAACTTCAGAAAAATGTACATAATCTCCTATGTTTACATTTACACCGTAATTGTTAATTGGGTTTTTAACTACCCAATGAGATGTTACAGTATTAGCGTGTTCTTCAATTTTCTCTAGCCTTCCGTTAGATATGTTAGATAGTCCTTTTGGGTTAGTAACACTAATGCGCATACTGTCTACCTCGTCATACATATGGTCTTTGTTTGGCCACCAAACACTGGCACCTAAGCCTTGGCAAGATGTAGCTACAAATGGCTTGCCTTTTTTGTCTTTAGACCAAGAAAAACCACCATCCCAAGGTGCATTTACAGCTTCTTTAGGATTGCCTTCATAGTAAACAACAACTTCATTAACAGCACCAATTTCCTGTTTTTGTTTTAGTTTTATAAAATGAGCATTAGTAGCTGAGGTAAATTTTAGCTTTTTCCCTTTTTGTGTTACTTTGGTAATTTTTAAAGGTGGTTGTAAGTCTACCTGTAGTACTTGGTTTTTATCTAAAACGGTATATTTAATGGTGTTTTTACCAGAAATATATTTTTTAGCAGGGTCTACTGTTACATCTAAGTGGTAATAATTTAAATCCCACCACGCCCGTTCTGGAGTAATTGAACCACGTAAAGTATCAGTTTTTGTAAATGTTTTTTGCGCATATACACCAAAAGATAGGAGTAGGATAGCACAAATTAATAAAGTTTTTTTCATAAGAGTAGTTTGTTAGTAGTACAAATATATTTATGTGTAAATGTAATAAAAAGAAAAAGCCATTAAATAGCTTCCTAATTAATGGCTTGTATTTTATGTGTTTTTACTATTTAGTTTTGATTTACACTTAGTAGATTAATATCAAAAATTAAAACCGAACCTCCTGGTATAGGACCATAATCATTACTGCCGTAGCCCAATCTAGACGGTACTAATAAAATACCATTACCACCTTCTTTAAAATAGGTAATACCTTCTGTCCAACCAGCAATTACTTGTTGTAGATTAAAAGAAATTCCGTTAGCATTACTCTCATCAAAAGTACTTCCGTCTGTAAAATATCCTTTGTAAGCTACAGTAACTTCAGATGTAGTAGTTGGTCTTATACCGTTGCCTTCATCATTAATAACATAATACAAACCACTATCACTTTTTAAGGCTGTTAGGTTGTTTTTTTCTATGTAAGTTTTAATTTCTGCTTCGTTTTGTGCAGTGTAATCTACAGGTTCTTTAATTGTAGCATCATCATTTTTACAAGATATAAATAGTGTAAAAACAAGTATCAGTATTCCGTATTTCATTTAAAATTATTTTAAGCTGAGCAAATATAGGTGTTTCCCTCTATCTTTATTTTTAAAAATAAGTTAATGTTACCTCATAATTTCATTAGGGAAAACAACAACACTCTCTAAACCATTTTTACTAACAGCTGCAACTCCAAAAAAAGAATTATCTATTACAATACCATTTAATGTTTGCTCTGTAACATTGCCAACATATTTACTGTTATCCCAAGTAGGAGAAGTGGTATCTCTCCAGTAAATTTTATAACCTGCAGCACCATCTACAGCAGACCATTTTAGTTTTGCAGAAGCCTCTACAATACCACCAATTTTAACTGTTTTTGGTGCAGGAGGAGCCCAAGCCAAACTAGCCATTGTTAAGGCATTAACAGCGGTTAGTTTTTTTGCGTAACCAAAATTAACGTGTTCTACAACATCACCATATGCAATGCCATTTTCTGTTCTAATATCTTGGTGTTGTTGTGTATAATTTTCATGCGCTTCCATAATACGTATTCCAGGAAAACCTAAATCATTAAAAGGTCTGTGGTGACCACCTCTACCAAACCTATCCAACCTATATATCATCATTGGATTCATTTCTGGCATATATGTTTTTACATTTTTATGAATGTAACGTGCTAATTGACGAGATATACCATCTACTTCACCACCATAAAAACGTCTTGCTTTACGTTGTCTTTCTGTTTCGTTAGCAGGTACGGGTTCAGAAAAAATTCTAAAATCTCTATTACTAATAACACCATCTACACCCTTAATATTTCCAATCATATCATTATTAAGTACACCAATAATTTCCCAATTTTTATCTTTTGCATATTTAGCTAGTCCTGCACCACCAAACAAGCCTTGTTCTTCTCCAGAAAGACCTACGTAAATAATACTGTTTTCAAATTTATATTTTGATAAAACACGAGCAGCTTCTATAGTCCCAGCCATACCGCTAGCATTGTCATTTGCACCGGGAGCATCTGTAGTAAAATCCATAGTATCGCTAGCGCGTGAGTCTATATCACCACTCATAATTATATACCTGTTAGGGTATTTTGTGCCTTTTTGTATGGCAACAACATTTACAACCCACGCATCATGAGGTACTCTGCTGTTCCCTTTTTTTGTAACAAAATCTTTTTGATAAAATACGTTTAAACAGTTGTTACATTGCTTAGATATTTCATCAAATTCAGATTTTATCCACCTTCTTGCGGCTCCAATACCTCTTGTGTTAGATAAAGTGTCACTAAAGGTGTTACGTGTGCCAAAATTAGCTAGTGTGGTAACATCACTTTTAATACGTTCTGCTGAAACCGCATTTATAATATCGTAAATTTTAGAATTTGTTTGTGCATTTGTAAACGTTACACCAAGAATAAATAAGAACAGAAATAATTTTTTGAGTGTCATTTGTAGTAGTTATTATAAAAGTTAGTTATATTTTTTAGATAAAAGAGTATACAAACCAATTGCAGGACCAATACCTAAAAATAAGAAAATTAGCGGGATGCTAATATTTGTACTTAGGTATGATAAAAGCTGAATACTTAAAATGCTTATTGCAAAACCTATAGAGTTTACAACTGTTAATGCTGTACCTTTTAGTTCCGCTGGTGCAGATTGTGCTACTAGGCTAGAAAACTGAGGAGAATCTGCCGTAACTGCCATTCCCCAAATGCACCAACCTATACAGAAGAAAACTGTTGGTATTGTAAACAATAAAGGAGAAATAATGCAAAATATACCAGAAATAAACAATGAAAAAATGGCAATTTTATAACTGCCATATTTTTTAGATAATGTACCACCAATTGCACATGAAACTGCACCTAGGGCAATAACTATAAAAGTAAAAATAGGAACCGAGTAGTTTGTATTTTGTATTGTATTAATTGTTTTTAATGCCAAAGGCGTAAAAGCCCAAAAGGCATACAACTCCCACATATGGCCAAAATATCCAATAGCAGATTTATAAAAATTAGTATTTTTAAACAACCTTAAACCTGCTTTAATTTGTAGCTTAGCACTTGGTTTTCTAAACGGGCCATTAGGTACCAACACAACAACTATTGCCCCTCCTAGTAGCGCTAAAAAAGACGTTGTTTTAAGTATAGTTTGGTAATTACTGCCTAAATTTAGACCACTAATTAAAAAGGGAAACGCAGTACCAAGTACTAATGCTCCTACTAAATAGCCTAAAGCTTTTCCTAGTCCGTTTTTATAATAGTCTGCCGCTATTTTCATACCAACAGGATAAATACCAGCTAAGAAAAAGCCAGTACCAAAACGTGCTCCTAATATGTGCCATTTTGTAATATTATTTGCAAGTAAACTAAAATTACATAAGGCAGCAAGCAAAGCACAAATAGCAAAAACTTTAGATGGTGAAAACCTATCTGCTATCATTAACAACGCAAAAACCAAAGTGCCTAAAATAAACCCCAGTTGTACAGAAGATAGTACATAACTAACAATACCATTTCCTAACCCGGTTTTTAATGCTAAATCGTCTACAATAGCATTGCCTGCAAACCATAAAGATGTGCAGGCAAATTGCGACATTATTAGCAAAGGAAGAATAAAATTTTTCTTTGTCAAGTTGTTAATTTTAAGTTTTAGGTTGGTCGTACAAAAATACTAAACCTAAAGCCTAAATATTAATTAGCAAAACGTTTTAATAATTTGCGCACATCTTCAGTACCATCTAAGTAGTATTTTGCTTGTGTTTTTTGGTGACCTACTTTTATTGTAATGGCAGAATTTGGTAATTCCTGAAACATAAATTCATCGGTCCAATCATCACCAATGGCAAATACAAAATCATAAGCTTTATCATTATAAACCCGCATTGCTGCACGTCCTTTGTTAACATTACTACTTTTAATTTCCATAACTTTATTACCATTTAAAACACTTAAATCGTCATTAGCAATTAAACTGGTTAGCACAGTATTTAACTCTGTTGCTCTTTTGTTACCAAAGTCTGGATCTGTTTTTCTGTAATGCCAAGCTAAAGAATAATTTTTTTCTTCAATAAAACTACCCGGAGTTCGGTCTACAAATGATTCTAAAACAGGATGAATTTTTTGCATCCACTCTTTCTTTACATTTTCTAGCATTCTAAACTCTTCTCCGTTTTGAGAAATCCAAACGCCATGTTCTACAATCATATTATATTTT
Source organism: Cellulophaga omnivescoria (assembly GCF_001999725.1). GTDB lineage: Bacteria > Bacteroidota > Bacteroidia > Flavobacteriales > Flavobacteriaceae > Cellulophaga > Cellulophaga omnivescoria. The sequence goes on along the minus strand of NZ_MDDP01000019.1, from coordinate 39,203 downwards.
TTGTGTAAAAACCACTTGCTAAAAGTTTCTTTATCTCTACCACTAATTAAATACATATCTGTATTTGGTTGTGCGGCAATATTGTCTAATAAAGTGTATAGTTCTTCATCTGGACTAGCTTTTTGCGGATCGTTTTTAAAAGCGGCTAGTGTGCCATCATAATCTATAAATAGAAGTTTGTTTTTAGCTTTGTTGTATTTTTCTTCAACTTTGCTAGAGAGTTCTTTTCCTAATTTTTTAGATACATATGATATACTATTTTCTTTTTGTTCCTTTAATGAGTTTATAAAGTCGTTTGCCCATTTCTCTACATTATACCGTTCTAATCTTTTTTGTAAAATATCATTGCGTTCTTGCTGTTCCTCTACAGGCATATTAATAGCTTGTTGTAATGCCGCAACTGTTTGTTCAAAATTATTAGGGTTAATTAGTAAAGACTCGTTCATTTCATTAGCAGAACCAGCCATTTCACTTAAAATTAAAACTCCTGTTTTATCTGCTCTGGTGGCAATATACTCTTTGGCTACAAGGTTCATTCCGTCTCTAATAGGAGTAAGCCAAGCAATATCGCAAGAGGTGTATAAATCTATTAAGTTTTCAAAAGGCATAGACCTGTAGAAATACCATATTGGAGTCCAGTTTACGGTAGAAAATTCTCCGTTTATTCTTCCTACCAACTCATCTACTTCTTTTTTTAGTAATTGGTATTGTGGCACATTAGATCTAGATGGTACTGCTAAAATTATTAACCTAACTTTTTCTTTATACTCTGGGTGTTTGTTTAAAAAATATTCAAACGCATATAATCTCTTTGCAATACCTTTAGTGTAGTCTAACCTATCTATAGATAATATTAATTTGGCATCTTTAGTAGACTCTTTATGTGCGTTTAATCTTTGCTGAAAGTCAGATTGTTTATCTTTAGTACTCAAAGCATTGGCTTTGCCAGCTTCACTAAACTTTTTATAGTCTATTCCCATAGGGAAAGAATCTACTTTTACAATTCGGTTTTCTACGTGTACTTCATTAAAACTAACTTCTAAACCTAGTAAACGTCTAACAGAACTTAAAAAATGCCTTTCATAATCGTAGGTATGAAAACCAATAAGGTCTGAGCCCATTAAGCCTCGTAAAATTTCTTCACGCCAAGGTAGCGTTCTAAAAATTTCGTAAGAAGGAAAAGGTATATGTAAAAAGAAACCTATAGAAATATCTGGTTTTTTCTCTTTTACCATTTGTGGTACAAGCATTAATTGGTAATCGTGCACCCAAATAATATCATCATCATCTGCTTTAGCAATAATTTCATCTGCAAATTTTTGGTTTACTGCTTTGTAAATTTCCCAGTTTTCAAGTTCAAACTCAGAATACTCTAAAAAATAATGAAACAAAGGCCAAATAGTTCTGTTGCTAAATCCAAAATAAAAACCATCTACTTCTTTGGCATTTAGTTTTACTTTAGCACAGCCGTGGTTGTTTAAAGTTTTATCAATTTTTTCTTCTAAATTTTTAGGAATATTTTCATCTGTTAAACCGCTCCATCCTATCCATAAATCGTTGCTTCCAGAGTGTACAGATTTCATACCTGTTGCCAATCCGCCAACACTAGGCGTTGTTTTTATTTCATTATTATGAATTTCTAATTGTACTGGTAGTCTATTTGAGATAATGATAGTTTTACTCATAAATTGCTCTTTTTTGATAGAGTTTAATTGTTTTTTGTATAAATTTCGATAAAATTGGTAATAAAACCTACTAATTAGAAATGTTTAACCCTAATTTATTATATGGATAATTTAGACTATGGAATTATAGGAAATTGTAGAAGTGCAGCCCTAATATCTAAGAATGGTGCAATAGAGTGGAGCTGTTTACCAGCGTTTGATTCTTCTTCTGTTTTTGCTAAAATTTTGGATGAAAATAAAGGCGGTAGTTTTGAAATCCTGACCAATAGCGACTATCAAATTACTCAGAATTATATATCACAAACAGCAATATTAGTAACAACATATACTAACGGAAATGATATTTTTGAAGTACGTGATTTTATGCCAAGATATAAGCTAGAAGATGGCTCTTATTATTCTCCTCCAGAAATTATACGTTACTTAAGGCACGTTTCTGGTAAGCCAAGCTTTAAAGTACTTTATAATCCTAAATTAGAGTATGCAGCGGGAGATACAAAAACGTATATAAAAAAAGATTTTATAACTAGTTTAACGCACGGAGAAAAGTTTGATACCGTGTTTTTATATACTTCTTTTAATAAAGAACGTGTAGTTAGTGGTAACGAAATAGAGCTTACCGAAGATGGTTATTTTTTATTTGGTTACAATGAAAAAATATTTTCGCCAAGTGTTAAAAAAGTTTATTTAGAGCAACAGCGTACTAAAGTGTACTGGTTAAATTGGAGCGGAAAAATTCCAAAATACCATTTGTATAACAAAGAAATAAACAGGAGTTCTATAACTTTAAAACTATTAACTTATGATAAAACAGGTGCTGTTTTAGCAGCAGCAACCACCTCTTTGCCAGAAACTATTGGCGAAGTAAGAAACTGGGATTATCGTTTTTGTTGGATTAGAGACGCTTCTATGGTTATAAAAGTTATGTCTGAATTGGGACATAAAAACGTAGCCAAAAGATACTTGCAATTTATAATAAACCTTATTCCAGATAAGGATGAAAAATTGCAAATTATGTATGGTATTAATGGCGAAAAAGAACTTACAGAAGAAACTTTAGAGCATTTAGATGGTTATAAAGGATCTAAACCTGTACGTGTTGGTAATGCTGCATACAAGCAAAAGCAGAACGATATTTATGGCATTCTTATGGATGTTATTTATGAGCAACTTGTTAAGTTTTCTACAGATTTGGAAAACGGAGAAGATTTATGGGGAATAACAAAGGGTATTGTTTGGATAGTAGATAAACACTGGAAAGAGGCAGATAAGGGCATTTGGGAATTTAGAGCAGAAGATCGTCATTTTACTTTTTCAAAAGTTTTGTGTTGGGTTGCCGTAGATAGAGCCATTAAAGTAGCACGTATTTTTAATAAATCTCACAAGATTGAAAAATGGACAAGGTTAGAGCAAGCAATTAAAAAAGATATTTTAGATAACGCTTGGAATGATGAAGTTAATGCCTTTACGCAGTCTTATGGGTCTACGTATTTAGATGCATCTGTTTTATTAATGGAATCTTACGGATTTATACACGCAAAGCATCCTAAGTTTGTTGCAACGGTTAAAGCTATAGAAAACAATTTATGTAATGATGGCTTATTGTATAGGTATAAAAATGAAGACGATTTTGGGTTGCCATCATCATCATTTACTATTTGTACTTTTTGGTTTATTAATAGTTTATTTAAAATAGGTGAAGAAGAAAAAGCACGTATGTATTTTGATAGGTTGCTAGGCTATAGCAACCATTTAGGGTTGTTTAGTGAAGATGTAGATTTTAAAACAAAACGACTATTAGGTAATTTCCCTCAGGCATATTCTCATTTAGCATTAATAGAATGTGCACTTAATTTTTCTGCTAAAGAGAGCGATGAAAAAGTGCTAGAATCTATGCGAGAATAACTCTTATATTTACATTAAAAACAAAACCCTTATCTGTATAAAAGATAAGGGTTTTGTTTTTAGTTTACTTGTTGTAAAACACGTTCTAATAATTGTTGCAAATGTGCTTTTGTTGTAAAAGGATTCATAATTGTGACACGTAAATAATGCTTTCCTTTTAACTTGGTTTGCACAATATAAAACTCTTCTTTTTCTAACAAAGTTTGACGAATTTTTTCGTTAAGAGTGTTTGTTTCTTTTTCTGATAATTTTGGACTTACATACCTAAAGCAAACAATGTTTGACGCGGGTTGTATGGCAATTTCTAAATTAGGAGTAGCGGTAACCATTTCTGCAAACTGCTGTCCTAAGTCATAAAGTGTGGTAACATATTCATCAAAAATTTCTTCTCCATAGGTTTTTAAAATAGTATACCAATGTATGCTAGCCATTGTTTTAGTACATTCAAACGTTCTTTTAGCAATATTGTACCAATCTTCTTCTTTAGATTCTTCTAGTAAATAATCTGCTTTTTGGCTAAAAGTAGCGTGAGATGTATTGCCATCTTTAAAGAGTAGGGCAGTAGTTAAAGCCGGCATCATCATCATTTTGTGTCCGTCTATAACAATGGAATCTGCTTTTTCTATACCTTTTACAGTATGTTTGTAGGTTTTAGAAAATATAGCAGCACCACCGTGGGCACCATCAACATGAAACCATATATTTTTTTGTTTACTAAATGTTGCAATAGCTTCTAAATCATCAAAAATTCCTGTAGATGTAGAGGGCGCACTACCTACAATGGCAAATATTTCTATTCCTTTATCTTTTGCTTTTTTATAATACTCTTCAAGCAATTCAATATTCATATTAAAATTAGGGGTAGAAGGTATTTTAATTATACCGGCATCGCCTAAGCCCATAATTCTAGCTGCCCTATCTACGCAATAATGCGCTTCTTCACTCACCATAATTCCTAATGAGTTGGTGTTACCCTTTGCCCACACATTTGTAGCAACTTTTGCTTTGCGTGCAGTAAGTAATGCGGTTAAATTAGCTAGTGTACCACCAGAAGTTAATATACCATTAGATGCAGTTGTAAAGCCTACTTTAGTGCACAAATAGTCTGTAACAATACGCTCTATTGCAGATGCTGCTACACCCATTTCATAAACAGCCATACCATTGTTTAATGATGCACTTACAAGTGCGCTTAATGCTGTTATTGGTAAGGTAGGTGTTACCTGGTGACCAATATATTTAGGATTGTGAACGTGTATGGAATGAGCAATAATAGTATTAAAAAGGTTTTTCTTATCACCATTATTTAAAAACTCTTTCCAAAATATATGTTCATCCTTTGGTTGATTCCAATGTATGGTCTTGTTATTTTTGTTTTGTAAAGTGTTTTCAAAATGATTTGCTAATTCATCAATTAGATCGTGACCTCTTTTTCTAAAGTCTTCTGGACTATATGCTTCAACTAATTTTTTCAATATTCTGCAGTTAAAATATGTGATGTAAAATTAGTTCTTTTAAAAATAAAAAACCATCAGTAAAACTGATGGTTTTGTTAAATCTCTGCCTTAAAAGCTTCAATTTGAATTAGTCAATCTTTGGTTATAAACTCCAATATTGTAGGTTATAACAATGGTAAATATACGTTTTTATATGTTAAAAACAATATTTGTTTTCTGCCTTTACTTTTTCAGCAATTTCGTTACGTAAATCTACTATATCTGGGTAGTTTTGGTATTTTGTAAAACGTTTAAGTCCCATTAACATCATACGTTGCTCATCGCCTTCAGCAAAAGAAATAATACTTTCTTTTCCTTTTTTCTCAATAATATCTACAGCATTATATAAGTATAACTTAGACATTGCTATTTGTGTTTTTTGTGAATCTTCACCAAAACGCTTTGCATTTTTCTCTGTTCTTAATATAGTAGATTCTGCCATATAAATTTCAATTAAAATATCTGCAGCAGCTATAAGTAATTGTTGGTGATCTTCTAATTGTGGTCCGTACTTTTGCACTGCTCCACCGGCAACCATCAAGAATGTCTTCTTTAACTTCTTAATCATTTCTTTTTCTTCAGAGAACAACTCAGAATAATCTGGAGTTTCAAAAGAAGGAATACCCATTAGTTCTTTTTGAACTTCACTAGCAGGACCTAATAAATCTACATGGCCTTTCATAGCTTTTTTAACCAACATACCTACAGATAGCATACGGTTAATTTCATTTGTTCCTTCGTAGATACGTGCTATACGTGCATCTCTCCAAGCAGCTTCCATTGGTGTTTCTTCAGAGAATCCCATACCACCAAATATTTGAATACCTTCATCTGCACAATTTTGTACGTCTTCAGATACTGCTACTTTTAAGATAGAGCATTCTATAGCGTACTCTTCTACACCTTTAAGTTCTGCTTCTTGGTGTGTATTACCAGCAGCCTCACGCATAGCAATACGATCTTCTATGTTTTTAGAAGCTCTGTATGTTGCAGACTCACCGGCATAAGCATTAGTTGCCATTTCAGCAATTTTAACTTTAATAGCTCCAAAATCTGAAATAGGAGTTTTAAATTGCTTACGTTCATTAGCATATTGTACACCTGTAGTTACAATTCTACGCTGAGAATCTAAACAAGCAGCAGCTAATTTTATACGTCCAACGTTTAGGGCGTTCATAGCAATTTTAAAACCTTCGCCACGTCCGGCAAGCATATTTTCTACAGGAACAACAGTATCATTAAAGAAAACTTGTCTTGTAGAAGACGCTCTAATACCTAACTTATGTTCTTCTTCGCCTAATGTAATACCGTTAGCGTTTTCTGGATCATACTCTACAATAAATCCTGTGATGTTTTTATCGTCTTCAATACGAGCAAAAACTATCATCAAACTACAGAAACCTGCATTTGAAATCCACATTTTTTGACCGTTAATTTTATATGACTTTCCATCTTCAGATAAAACAGCAGTTGTTTTACCTGAGTTTGCATCAGAACCAGCGCCAGGTTCTGTTAAACAGTACGCTCCAAACCACTCACCAGTGGCTAATTTAGGAACATATTTTTGTTTTTGTTCTTCTGTACCATATAATGTAATTGGCATTGTACCAATACCAGTATGTGCACCAAATGCAGTACTAAAAGATCCTGTACCACTAGAGATATAATCACATGTTAATACCGTAGATACAAATCCCATACCCAAGCCGCTGTACGCTTCTGGTACAGCAACACCTAAAAATCCTAATTCACCAGCTTTACGCATAACTTCTTCTGTTAATGCATAATCTTTAGCTTCAAATCTAGCTTTGTGCGCTATAATTTCACGTTCGTTGAATTCAGCTACCGCTTCTTTCATCATTGTTTGTTCTTCTGAAAAATCTTCAGGAGTAAAAACGTCTTCGCAATTTGTTTCTTTTACTAAGAATTGACCTCCACGTAGGATATCTTTTTCTGTATCTGCCATTTGTTTTTTTATATTAGATTATAGAAGAAAGAAAATAGAATATAGACTCAGTTTAGCCCGTTTTGGAATCCCATCGTCATTCTTTGGAATTCTTCTATTTTATCTTCAATTGTTTTTAATATTTCGTTGTTTATATATTGTCTATGTTTTGCTACTAGTAACTGAGTTCCTAATTCAAAAGAAGAACCTAAAGCAATATCTAGAAAATGACTAAAAGATTTATCTGTTCTAGAAGAACCCTCAGCAATATTACTTGGAATTGACACTGAGCATCTACTTAATTGTGAACTTATATCAAATCTCTCGTGCTTTGGAAAGTTTAATAATATATCAGAAATATCATTTGTAATCTCTAAACCGAGCTTCCAAATTTTTAAATTTCTATAATTATGTCTTTGTTTGGCACACATTTGTCTTTACTCTATATTCTTTTCTCTTTTACTCTTTTTAGTTTAAAAACTCAAATATTCCGCAAGCTCCTTGTCCTGTACCTACGCACATTGTAACAGCTCCATATTTACCTTTCATATCACGTTTACGCATTTCATCAAAAAGTTGAACAGAAAGTTTTGCTCCTGTACAACCAAGCGGATGACCTAGTGCAATTGCACCACCGTTTACGTTAATAATATCTGGGTTAAGGTCTAATTCTCTAATTACAGCTAAAGATTGAGATGCAAATGCCTCATTTAGTTCTATTAAACCTAAATCTTCTTGTTTTAAACCTGCTTGCTTTAAAGCTTTTGGAATAGCCTTAACTGGACCAATACCCATAATACGAGGTTCTACACCTGCAGCTGCATAGTTTACCAAGCGTGCAATAGGCTCTAGATTTAATTCTTTAACCATATCCTCACTCATTACCATTACAAATGCAGCACCGTCACTCATTTGAGATGAGTTACCCGCTGTAACACTACCTCCAGCAGCAAATACTGCACGTAATTTAGCTAAAGCTTCTTTGCTGGTCCCTTTACGCGGACCTTCATCTTTAGTTACAGTATATTTTTTTGTTGCTTTTTTACCATTAGCATCAACATAAGTTTGTTCTACATCTATTGGTACTATTTGATCCTGAAAACGATCTTCTGCTTGTGCTTTTAACGCTTTCATATGAGAGTTGTAAGCAAATTCATCTTGGTCTTCACGAGAAACTTTAAACTGCTTTGCAACAGCTTCTGCAGTGTTACCCATTCCCCAGTAATAATCTTCATGACCAGCTTTAACAATGTCATAATTTAATTCTGGTTTAAAACCTGTCATTGGAACACTACTCATACTTTCTGCACCACCCGCAATAATACAGTCTGCCATACCGGCTTGTATTTTTGCAGTTGCCATACCAATTGTTTCTATACCAGAAGAGCAAAAACGGTTTACTGTAACTCCAGGAACATCTACAATATCTAACCCCATTAAAGAGATTAAACGTGCCATATTTAATCCTTGAGAACCTTCTGGCATTGCGTTACCAACAATTACATCATCAATACGCTTAGGGTCTAAACTAGGCAGCTCACTCATCATATGTTTAATGGTTTCTGCAGCTAATTCATCTGTTCTTTTAAAACGAAACACGCCTTTTGGAGCTTTACCAACTGCGGTTCTGTATGCTTTTACTATATATGCTGTTTTCATTTTTTTTCTTTAAGATTAATAGAATAAAGCCTCAAAAATTTTATCTTGATTCTCCAAGTCTAATTTCTTGTTTCTAGTTTCTAAGTGGTTTACCTTTAGTTAACATGTGCTGTATTCTTTCTAATGTTTTACGTTCTGTACATAAACTTAAGAAAGCTTCACGTTCTAAATCTAACAAATACTGTTCACTTACTAATGTAGGTTCAGATAAGTCTCCACCGGCCATTACATATGCTAGTTTATTTGCAATTTTATGATCATGTTCACTAATGTAATTACTATCTTCCATAGAGTCTGTACCAACAAGGAACATACCTAAGGCTTGTTTACCAAGTACTTTTACATCTTTACGTTTTACAGGTTGTGTGTAGCCCATATCTGCCATTAATTTAGCATGTTGTTTAGCAACTGCTATTTGGCGTGCTTTGTTTACTACAACTATATCTTTTCCTTTCTGCAATAGGTTAGTGTCAAATGCTTCATAAGCAGAAGTAGATACTTTTGCCATACCAATAGTTAAGAAATGCTCTTGCAATACATTTAACTGCACATCACCTTTACTAAACAAGTCAGATGCTCTTAAAGCCATTTCTTTAGAACCACCACCACCTGGTATAACACCTACACCAAACTCTACAAGTCCCATATAAGTTTCTGCGGCAGCAACTACTTTATCTGCATGTAATGATAACTCACAACCACCGCCTAAAGCCATTCCGTGAGGAGCAGAAATAGTTGGTATTGCAGAATAACGCATACGCATCATAGTATCTTGGAAATATTTAATAGCCATATTAAGCTCATCATACTCCTGTTCTGCAGCCATCATAAATATCATACCTATGTTAGCACCTACAGAGAAGTTTGCAGCTTGGTTACCAACTACTAAACCAGCAAAATCTTTTTCAGCAATGTCAATAGCTTTGTTTAAACCTGCTAAAACATCACCACCAATGGTGTTCATTTTAGACTGGAACTCCACATTAAGTATACCGTCTCCTAAATCCTCTACAACTACTCCAGAGTTTTTAAATACTTCAGATGTTTTTCTGATGTTGTCTAGAATGATAAACGCATCTTGACCAGGAATTTTAGTTTGGGTTTTAGATGGAATGTCATAAAAATATGAAGCACCATCTTTTACAGAGTAGAATGATTTGCTACCAGAGGCAATCATTTCATTAACCCAAGCAGCTGGCTCTAAACCTTCAGCTTTCATTAATTCAATTCCTTTTTCTACACCAATTGCATCCCATATTTGAAAAGGACCGTGTTCCCATCCAAAACCAGCTTTCATTGCATCATCAATCTTATACAATTCATCTGTAATTTCTGGAATACGATTAGATACGTATGCAAACAAAGCAGTGAAACTTTTTCTGTAAAATTCACCAGCTTTATCTTTTCCTTTTACTAGTATTTTAAATCTGTCTACAACTTTATCTACTGTTTTAGTAAGTTCTAAAGTTGCAAACTTTGCTTTTTGGGCAGATCTGTATTCTAATGTATTTAAGTCTAGAGATAAAATTTCTTTTTTACCCTCTGCAGAAACAGTTTTTTTATAAAATCCTTGTCCGGTTTTACTCCCTAACCATTTATTCTCCATCATTGTATTAATGAAGTCTGGCAATTTAAAAAGTTCTAAACGCTCATCATTAGGGCAGTTTTCTCTAATACCGTTTGCAACATGTACTAAAGTATCTAAACCAACAACATCTACAGTTCTAAAAGTTGCAGATTTTGGACGACCAATAACTGGACCAGATAATTTATCTACTTCTTCAATAGTTAAATCTAAATCCTTAACTGCGTGAAATAAACTTTGTATGCTAAAAATACCAATACGGTTACCTATAAAAGCAGGTGTGTCTTTAGCAACTACAGATGTTTTTCCTAAAAATTTTTCTCCATAACCATTTAAAAATTCTAATACCGCAGCATCAGTTTTTGGTCCAGGAATAATTTCAAATAAGTTTAAGTAACGTGCAGGGTTAAAAAAGTGAGTACCGCAGAAGTTTTTCTGGAAATCTTCAGAGCGTCCTTCACTCATAAATTTAATAGGAATACCAGATGTGTTAGATGTAATTAAGGTTCCTGGTGTTCTATATTTTTCAAGTTTCTCAAAAACTTGTTGCTTAATGTCTAATCTTTCAACAACAACTTCCATAATCCAGTCTACGTCTGCAACCTTGGCAATATCATCTTCTAAATTACCAGTTGTAATTCTGCTTGCAAATTTTTGACTGTAAATAGGAGAAGGTTTAGATTTTAAAGATGCAGTTAAAGCATCGTTTACCAATCTGTTCCTTACCACCTTGTCTTCTAGTGTTAAGCCTTTTGCTTTTTCTTTGTCGTTTAGTTCTCTTGGAACAATGTCTAACAATAGCACTTCTACACCAATATTTGCAAAGTGACAGGCAATGCCACTACCCATAATACCAGAGCCAATAATGGCTATTTTTTTAATGTGTTTGTTCATTTCTATTTAGACCTATTAATTAGTTATATTATTTAAAAATTTCTTTTTTTGCTATAAGCGCATTAATTGTTTCTGTAACCTCAAAAAAATGATTTAGTTTTTCTTGAGATATGTTAGCTTTAATAGTACTGTTAAATTGAAATACCGTTTCTTTAGAAAGTGTTCTTTTTTCTAAACCAAGTTCTGTTAAGTGTATAATAACACCTCTGCCATCATTAGGATTTGGTTTACGTACTATAAATTCTTTTGCTTCTAAACTTTTAAGTATCCTAGACAAGCTTGTGGCTTCCATTCCCATTTTAGGACCAAGTGCAGTAGATGCGGTACCTGTTTTTGGGTCTATGCTTAACAGTGTAAAAGCCATTGCCATTGTGTTGTTATGGTTTTTTGCTTCTTCATTGTACATCTTAGCTACAGATAGCCAAGTTTCTCTTAAAGCATAATCTATGGTAATCTCTTTCATTTGTAATTTGAATAGGTTACCAAATATAGTAAAATTTATTATGCATGCATAATAAATTCATAAAAAAATGTGAGCTTAATATATACTTAACATTAAGTATATGTATGGTAGAGAAATTTGTAGATGTTTAGCTGCTAAGGTTTTAGGTCTTAGCAGCTAAATAAAATTTAATATCCGTAAATATCATTGTAAAGAGCTTTATATTTCTCTTTAATTATTTTTCTACGCAATTTTAGGGTAGGGGTAACGTGTCCACCTTCTATACTCCAAACGTCTGGTGTAAGTCTAAACTGTTTTATTTTTTCCCATTTAGCGAAGTTTTCGTTGGCAGCATCAACTTCTTCTTGAAAACGAGCTATTACTTTTTCATTGGTTACTAAATCTTCATTACTAGTAATAGTAATGTTGTAACGTTTAGCCCATTCCTTTACAAAATCAAAATCTGGCTGAATAAAAGCTGCAGGCATTTTTTCTCCTTCACCAATAACCATTACTTGGTCTATAAACCTAGACTGCTTACATCTGTTTTCTAATAATTGTGGAGCAACATACTTACCACCAGATGTTTTAAACATTTCTTTTTTTCGATCTGTAATTTTTAAGAATCCATCTGAATCAATTTCACCTATATCTCCGGTATGAAAATAACCATCTATAATTACTTCTGCAGTTTTAGCATCATCCTTATAATAACCCATCATTACTTGTGGGCCTTTAATGCATATTTCTCCGTCTTCTGCTATTTTAACTTCTGTACGGTCTAATGGTTTACCTACGGTACCAATTCTAAATCCACCATTACGCATATCATTTACAGATATTACAGGCGATGTTTCTGTAAGTCCATAACCTTCCATAACACCAAATCCGGCAGCATTAAATACACGTGCAAGTCTTGGTTGTAGTGCAGCACTACCAGAAGCCATAACAGCCACTTCACCACCAAGGGCAGCTTTCCATTTGCTAAATATTAATTTACGAGCTAAACCTAATTTTTTCTCGTACCACCAACCATTTTGTTGGTAAGGCTTATATTCTAAACCAACTTCTACAGCCCAAAAGAATAGTTTCTTTTTTATACCTTTTAAATCTGTTCCTTTAGCAATAATTTTATCGTATACTTTTTCTAATAATCTAGGTACAGCGGTCATTACTTGCGGATGAACCTCTTGTGCATACTCACTAATTTGGTCTATTGGCGCGTAGTGTATTGCAGCACCACAATATTGGTATAAGTAAATTAGCATACGCTCATACACATGGCAAAGCGGTAAAAAACTAAGAGCTCTAGATTTACCTAGTTCTATAGGTATTCTTTTAAAACTCTCCAGTGCGTTGCTTACAAGGTTATTGTGAGATAGCATAACCCCTTTTGGTCTTCCAGTTGTTCCAGAAGTGTAAATTAAGGTGGCCAAATCTGTTGGCTTAACGTCGTCTTTTAATTTTTCTACTTCTGGTTGATTAGACTCATCTTTACCAAGGTCTAAAACTTCAGACCAATTTTTACAACCATCTAATTCATCAAAAGAATAAATCTCTAGTAAAGATGGTACCTGATCTTTTATTTTTATAATTTTTTCGTAAACATCTGTACAAGAAATAAAGCAATATTTAGCTTCGGAATGGTTTAGTACATATGCATAATCTTCTTCAGAAATTGTTGGGTAAACTGGTACATTTTGTGCGCCAAGTTGAAGAATTCCAATATCCATAATATTCCACTCCATTCTGTTGGTAGAGGATATTACAGCAATTTTATCATTTTTAGAAACACCTAACCTTAATAGTGCTCTACTCATTACATTTGCTTTGTCTACATACTCTTGGGTAGACATATATTCCCACTTATCATCATATTTTGTTGCTAATGATTTTTGTAGGTTGTATTTTTTTAATTGATAGTAAGGAAAATCAAATAATCTAGTTACTTCTTGCATAAGAATTGATTGTATCAGAGTTGCAAATTAAGAAAAGGAATGCTTATTTTAAAATTAGATTCGTAAAAAAACACCATAAATTCTATTATTTTCTTAGTTTGAATTAGTAAAATGCTAAAATATAACAAGTTAACATTTTGTTAAAATTACAATTATATGAACAATTGTTTTTCTTTAAAGTCACTTTGTACTAATTTTTACTAAAACATTACCTAAAGTACAAAATTAAAAAGTGCGAAATATGTAATTAAATGTTATAATTTTTCTTCTAAGTGCCTATTTTTTAAGCTTTTTACCGTTTGTCTATAGTTAACTGCATTTTATCGCACTAAATAAGCCTTTAATCTTGTACTGCTACTAAAATAAGAAGTAAATAAGCACTTTTGCTGTAATTAATTAACGCCCCAAATCATTAATTATGACTAAAATTTTACCTTTAAAAACCTACTTTTTACTACTGAGTGTGGTTTTCTGTGCTTTTAACGCAACTGCACAGTCAGAACCTTTTGAGTGCGACTATAATGCGTACCTTTTTCAAACAAATGATATTTATGCTTTAGATTTAGCATCTGGAAGCTCATATTTGGTTGCAGCCGATGTTGTACCAGGTAATATTAATGCTGCAGCATACAACTCTGCAGATGGTTACATTTGGGGATATTTGTCTACACCGCAAATATCTATAGTGCAAATAGGAAAGGACTTTACACCTACAGTGCACACTATTCCAGAACTACCAAATAATGGAAACAAGTATGTAGGAGATATTAACTTAGATGGTATTTATTATCTTAGAGCTGGTTCTTCTACTTATTATGCAATAGACTTAAATCCTGAGTCTAATAATTATTTAGAGTATATAGGTTCTTACACATTAGATACCAGTATAAGTATTCATGATTGGGCATTTAATGCCGTAGATGGTAAACTTTATGCAGTTAGCAAGGGTACTAACAGGTTGTATAGGATTACTGCAGAAACTGGTGTGGTAGAAGACTTAGGAGAAGTACCTGTTTTGGCTGGCTTTAATTATACGTATGGTGCTGTTTATTTTGATGTAGATGGTAACCTTTACATATCGGCAAACCAAACTGGTTCTGTTTATAAAATTAATGCGGTACATACCATTGTTGCAAATGTTATGGTTTCTAACATTTTTGCTTTTGGTCCTGCAAGTTCTTCTAATGACGGAGCCCGTTGTCCTACAGCACCTGTGCCACAAGAAGATTGTATTAATGGTATTGATGATGACGGTGACGGACTTGTAGATTGTGATGACCCTTCATGTTCTGGTATTAGTTTGTGCCCGGTAATTACAACTACATCTGGTGGTAATGATGGCGGATTGGAAAGTAATGACAGACTTGCAAACCTTATTACAAACAGAAATTATAACAGGGCTAAAAACAATTATATTTTTGATAAAACTACCGCAAAACAAATTACTAAGGATAAGGGATACAAGTTAAGCGGAAAATATACCAGTGATAATATTCCTTTATCTTCTTTGGTACCACTAAATGTTTTAGGAGAAACAAGTACAATAGAGTCTTCTCCGGCAGATTTATTAGAACTAACTAATGCTAGTGATATTTTCTCTGTAGATTATTTAAAAGGAGACCAAACTATTGGAGCTTTAATGGTTATTAAAACTGATAATACTGTTTATGAGCACAGTAAATTTATATGCGATCGTTTTTTAGGAGCAGAATTACTTTCTGTATCTAATTTAAATATTAGAGATAATAACTTTATAAAATCTATCATTAAACAGGCAGATGGTAGCAAAGAATTTGCTTTATCTTTTTCTGCAAAAGTTAACCCAAATAACAGTTTTACAATAGAATCTCATTGGAATATTGATGCATATGAAAAAGATAATATGTTTTACAATTTTCAAATATGGTCTAATTCTGTAGATGATTTGGTTGTAATGGCAGAGGAAATTTTATCTCTACTTGAAGCCAATGCAGCAATAGAAGGTTATAAAGGTTCTACACCACCACCTGTTTTTGTGAGGTCTGCAAAATATACGAATGGTACTGTAGAAATGACAGTTGTAAACACAAACGTATCTAAACAAATGACTTTGGAGGGTGGTTTAAAACGTACAGAAACTAGTGAAACGGATATGGTTACATTACAGGCTTCTTTAGATAGGTATATAGATACTGTAACTGTAGAAACTGGAGCTTTATTTGATTTAGGTTTTAGGTTAAAAAATGAAAAAGGTGATACGCCGGATGATTTATTTGTTGCAGATGCACCTTGGGGCGTAGATAGTTCTACGGCTACTACAGAAGTTACAATGTATAATGTAGAACAAAACAGTGCGCCATACTTAGGTGATGGCTACAGAATAGAACGTAATGTACATTTAAAGGGGAAAACACAAGAGTATATTGGTACTTATAGAGCGTTTAATCCAAGGTTTTTAGCTGTAGATTTATCAGAGTACAAACAATTATCGTTTACAGCTTCTGGTACAGGAACATTAGAGGTAAAATTATTAAAAGGTTCTGGTGAGCCATATATTGCAACTGTGGACTTAACAAATGAAGAACAACGCTATGTGCTAGAGGACGCCGATTTTAAAAATGAGTTTGGAGGAAACACAGATTTTAGTTCACTTAAAGTGTTATTATTTAACTTAAAGTCCAGCGATGGTAGTTTGCAAGAAAAAGAACTGCAGTTATCTGATATAGATTTTAATAACACAGAGCAAAGAAATGCGTATTTAGAGAAAAACAGAACAAAGTCTATTTTACTACCTAACCCAGTAGAAAGTACCACAACCTTGTATTTTTATGAAGAAATGGCTAGTACTTATACACTAGAACTGTACACTATTACTGGTACATTAATGCCTGCTTACACTATTGTAGGCGAAGCAAACCAAGGCCAAAATAGTATAGATGTAACTGTGCCAAGCTTAGCATCTGGTATATACTTATACAAACTAATTAGTTCTAACAATGCCATTTGGAGCGGAAAATTAATTAAAAAATAAACACTACCATTACACAAACACAAACCATTGCAAAAAAAAGCAGGATTTTTAATCCTGCTTTTTTGTTTTTATGACGGTATTCTACTTTTTATAAATTTAAATTGCCCATTATGGTTAGACTCGTGTTCACAAACGTGAAACCATTTGCAGTAGTTGTTTGTTGGGCCCCAAGGAAAATTTTCATCAACTTTTAACAACCACTTATCATCTCTGTTCGCAAACTCTTTTAACGTATTTTGTCTTACTTCATCTAATGCGTCTAAATAATAACTTAACTCATTACCATTTATTTGTTTACGTGCTTTGTCTCCTAAACCAGAAGCAATACTCCATCTTTTTTTATCTTCTTTGGGCCAGTCTCCCCAGTTTTTATTATTAAAGGTGTGTATTTGATAAAAACGTTCTGTTGCAGCTAAGTGCATAAGCATTGCGCCAATAGAATTTGCATTTTCATCTACTAAGTAGTCTAAATCTGAAACACTCATATTACTTACAGGTGCTAATATTACCATACGCATCCAAGTCATCATAGAAACTAAAGTTCCAATTTGTGGACTATACCCTTCTTTAGGACCAATAATATTTATATCTGTATCTTGAGTGTAAATAGTAGTAGTTGGTTTTCCTAGCGGAAAAGCTAATAAGCTACTTGTTCCCATTGTTAGTAAAGACGCATTTTTAATAAAAGATCTTCTACTGCTGTTTTGTTCTTTTTTTTTCATTGTTTTTAGATTGATGATTTATGAGGTAAGTTACAAAATTCATTTCAACATAAATGTCATCCTTTTTTATCTGTATTAAATGGTTATGTACTTGTTATATTATTTATTTTTGCAATTTGAAAATTAATAGTATGATTAAGAAGCGTGTAAAACAGCTTACTTTTAGTTTAATTATCATTTGTCATTTAGGTTTCTTGGCTGCAATTCTTTTTGAAAAGCAAAACAATTATTTAGTTTTTGGCTTTTTAATTTTAGCATTGGTATTATTGCTAATAACTTATAAAAAGACTCCAGTAAGTGCAAAAAGTCACACTTTTGAGCATTTTTTAACTGTAGCCTTTGTTTTTTTTGGAGCAATAATAACTTATATATTGCATACATCTTTAGGTTTTTCTACAGTTTTGGCGGCATCAACAGTGGGTCTGGTAATTAGTTTTGTTCCTAACGTATTTAAAAGTAATTCTTTAATAAATACCATACCAACCGCTGTTTATTGCGGAGCGTTTGTAGGTATGACAAATGCTAGTGTAGCGCCAGATTATGTTTTTATAGCATTAGCAAGTTTATTTACAGGTTTGCTTTTAGTAGGCTCTAAAGATAGTTTTCACGGAGTAGGAGGTAAGCTTGGCACATTGGCTTTTGGTGGTGTAGTATTGGCTTTTTTTATAACTTTTTTACTATCGTAATGAAAATAGAACACTTTATACTAATATTTGCAGGTAGTTTATCTGCAATTGTAACTTATTTACTTCAGTTTAAATACAAACAAAGTGCTGTTAGAGCATCTGCACTGGTTGGTGTTTTTTCAGGTTTATTTGTGTTGGTGTTTCCTAGTGTACTGTCAAGCTATTTATCCCAGAATTTAGCCTTAGTATGTTTTGGAGCTTCTTTTATAGGTATGGTATCCTCTAAGCTTGTAAAAAGCTATTGGGTAATAGGTGTGTCTGGTGCAATATTTACAATACTTTATTTAAATACAAGTAGTTTTTTTGCAGGTTTTGGTGGCGGATTAGGCTCTGCCGCTTGTATAGCTCTTTTGGTTACTTTAGCAATACCCATTGTTGTAAATAAAGGGAATGTAACAAACGGTTTTTTACAGCTAAAAAGACTAATAAATAAACGAAGCTTAAAAAAGTAAGATTGTTATTTTAAAGCAATACTTTTAAGTTCTAATTTAAAATCTTCTACTGTTTTATTGCCAATTAAAAAGGCTATTTCATTAATGTTTTCTGCGTTAAAGTTAGGAATATCAACCTTATTTCCTCTAAACATTGCATACATATTATTTAGTTTAATTTCTATGGTTTGCCAATCTCCATTTGTTGTAAAAGGAGCAATAAACCAATGTTTAGTTGCTGTGTTTTCTTTTATTCTAATTTGATATACTTTACCGTCTCCCTTAAGTGTTATGCAAATAGTACTATAGTTTTTACAGTGCAATGATGTGCAGTGTTTAACCATTGCAAAGCCACCATTATTTTCTAGCGATACGTAACCACTAAAAACGCCTAAATTATCAGTTGCAATTTTAAAATTACTTTTTGATACTCCACCCATAACAGCATCTGTAATGGTATGCCATTCTTTTGAGTCTGTTGTATGTATAAAGTTGATATTGTTTTTCATATGGATGAATGAGTTTTGCAGTGTGAAGATAAGTTGTTTTTATTGGATGTAAAAAATCCCGTTTCTTAATTGAAACGGGATTTTACTTTATAATTTAAAAAACAATATTATCCTTTTTGTTTTAAAATCCACTCTCTGGCATTTGTAAATGCTTCTAACCAAGGTGTAACTTCATCCTTACGGTCTGTTGGGTAATTTGCCCAGTTCCATTGGAATGTAGAACGCTCTATGTGTGGCATTGTAACCAAGTGTCTTCCTGTTTTATCACACAACATAGCAGTATTAAAATCACTACCGTTAGGATTTGCAGGATAACCCTCATAACCATAAGTAGAAACAATATTGTAGTCTTCTTTGTTTTGTGGTAAGCTAAATTTACCTTCACCGTGACTAATCCAAACGCCTAATGTAGTGCCTGCTAAAGTAGAAAGCATTACAGAATTGTTTTCTTCAATTTTTACAGATGTAAAGTTACTCTCGTGTTTATGAGAATCATTATACGTCATTTTTCCGTGTTGCTCGTGCTCAGGGTTAATTAGTTCTAATTCCATAAACAATTGGCAACCGTTACAAATACCAACAGATAAAGTGTCTTCTCTTTTAAAGAAGTTGTTTATTACTTTGTTGGCTTTTTCATTGTATTTAATGGCACCAGCCCAACCTTTTGCGCTACCAAGCACATCAGAATTAGAAAAACCACCAACGGCTCCTAAAAACTGAATATCCTCTAAGGTTTCACGTCCCGATATTAAATCGGTCATATGTACATCTTT
This sequence comes from Cellulophaga omnivescoria, assembly GCF_001999725.1. Classification (GTDB taxonomy): domain Bacteria; phylum Bacteroidota; class Bacteroidia; order Flavobacteriales; family Flavobacteriaceae; genus Cellulophaga; species Cellulophaga omnivescoria. The sequence goes on along the minus strand of NZ_MDDP01000019.1, from coordinate 19,503 downwards.
TACATCAAAACCAGCTAAATACATTGCATTTGCCATTTCACGTTCAGAGTTACTTCCTTTTTCACGTAAAATAGCTGCCTTTGGTCTTTCTCCGTTTATTACAGGTAATTTACCCGTAAAGTTTGCAGGGAAAGTGTATTGTAAAGGTTGGTTTTTATAATTGTTAAACCTGTCTTTAGCTAAATTGTTTGACGTTTGTTTACTATCTAATAAGTATGATGTTTTAGACCACGTATCTCTTAAAGAGGTTACGTTTAAGCCCATTTCCATACCGTTATTCTTTATTGTTAATGTAGCTTCTTCAACCACAGAACCAATTTTAATAGCAGTTACACCAGCGTTTGCAAATAGCGTTTCTGTACTTGCATCTGCCTGAAAAACAACACCAGCATTTTCTGCAAATAATAATTTAATAGTGTCTTCTTCGCCTAAAGCAGATAGGTCTAAGTTAGCGCCCAAATTAACATCTGCAAAACACATTTCTAGTAGAGTTGTAATTAAACCACCAGAGGCTACATCGTGTCCGGCGTTAATTTTATCAGCTTTTATTGCGTCTTGTAATGTGTTAAATACTGTTTTTACGTAAGCAGCATCCGTAACGTTTGGTGCACTATTTCCTATTTTGTTCTGTGTTTGTGCAAAAGAAGAACCACCTAATTTAAAATTGTCTTTAGATAGGTTTATATAGTAGATAGCATTGTTGTTTTTTTGTAAAACAGGCTCTACTACTTGGTTAATATTGTTACAGTTTGCAGCAGCAGAAATAATTACGGTTCCAGGAGCTATAACTTCTTCATTTTTGTATTTCTGCTTCATAGAAAGCGAATCTTTACCTGTTGGTACGTTAACGCCTAAAGCAATACTAAATTCAGATACAGCTTCTACAGCTTCATACAAACGTGCATCTTCGCCTTCGTTTTTACAAGGCCACATCCAGTTAGCAGATAAAGAAACAGATTGTAAACCATCTTTTAAAGGAGCCCAGACAATATTAGTTAAAGCTTCTGTAATACTATTTTTACTACCTGCAGCTGGGTCTATTAATCCTGAAATAGGAGAGTGCCCAATAGAAGTTGCAATACCTTCTTTACCTTTAAAATCTAACGCCATAACACCACAATTGTTAAGTGGTAATTGCAATGGGCCTGCACATTGTTGTTTGGCAACACGGCCACCAACACAACGGTCTACTTTGTTTGTTAACCAATCTTTAGATCCAACGGCTTCTAATTGTAAAACTTGCTCTAGATAATCATGAAAAAACTCTAATGAATAACTAGCATCTTGGTAATTACGAGTAACAGTTTTATCTGTCATTATTGTTTTAGGAGAACTCCCAAACATATCTTCTAAAGCTAAATCCATAGGTTTTTCTCCCGTGGTTTTAGACTCAAACGTAAATCTATGGTTGTTTGTAACCTCACCAACTTGGTACATAGGAGAACGCTCACGCTCTGCAATACGCTCTAGTAAGCCCATATCATCTTTACCAATTACAAGTCCCATACGTTCTTGAGACTCATTACCTATAATTTCTTTAGCAGAAAGTGTTGGATCGCCAACAGGTAGTTTATCTAAATCTATATGTCCACCTGTATCTTCAACAAGTTCGGATAAGCAGTTTAAGTGTCCGCCTGCACCGTGATCGTGAATAGAAACAATTGGATTTTCATTACTTTCTACCAAACCACGTATTGCATTTGCTGCTCTTTTTTGCATTTCTGGGTTAGAACGTTGCACTGCATTTAGCTCAATACCAGAAGCAAACTCACCTGTGTCTGCACTAGATACAGCAGCGCCACCCATACCAATGCGGTAATTGTCTCCACCAAGAATAACAATTTTATTACCTTCTTTAGGTTCGTCTTTTAAGGCTTGGTTTTCTTTACCATAACCAATACCACCAGCTTGCATAATAACTTTGTCAAACCCAAGTTTGCGAGCATCTTCTTGGTGTTCAAAAGTTAAAACAGAACCAGTAATTAATGGTTGCCCAAATTTGTTTCCAAAATCTGATGCCCCATTAGATGCTTTTATTAAAATATCCATTGGTGTTTGGTACAACCAAGGACGTTCTTCCATAGCTTTTTCCCAAGGTCTGTTTTCTTCTAGCCTAGAGTAAGATGTCATATAAACCGCAGTACCAGCTAAAGGCAAAGAACCTTTTCCGCCAGCTAACCTGTCTCTAATTTCGCCTCCAGAACCAGTAGCAGCACCATTAAAAGGCTCTACGGTTGTAGGGAAATTGTGAGTTTCTGCTTTTAATGATATAACAGAATTAAATTCTTCTTCGGTATAAAAATCTGGTTTATCTGCTGTTTTAGGAGCAAATTGTGTTACCGTTGGGCCTTTAATAAATGCAACATTATCTTTATAAGCAGATACAATTGTACCCGGGTTTTCTTGAGATGTTTTTTTTATTAACTTAAATAGAGAAGAAGGTTTCTCTTGTCCGTCTATTACAAATGTGCCGTTAAAAATTTTATGTCTACAGTGTTCAGAGTTTACTTGACTAAAACCAAAAACTTCAGAATCTGTTAGTTTTCTGCCAATTTTAGTAGCTACGCTTTCTAAGTATTCAACTTCTTCGTTGCTTAGAGCTAAGCCTTCTTGTTGGTTATAGGCTGCAATATCATCAATAGGTAAAACTTCTTTAGGAGAAATAGCTATTGTAAAAATATCTTGAGTTAAAGCAGTATATTTTTGAGATATCATTGGATCAAAATCTTTTGCCTCTGCTGTAGATGCAAAAAATTCTTCAATTCTTATAATGCCCTTTATACCCATATTCTGGGTAATTTCAGTAGCGTTGGTACTCCAAGGAGTAATCATTGCTGCTCTTGGGCCAACAAAAAAGGCGTCAAGAGACGCCGCATTTATTTTAGTATTGTTGCCAAAAAGCCATATTAATTTAGAAATATCTTCCTGTGTAAGATTATTTTTGGTTTCTACAGCAAAAACTTTGCTGGTTTGGTCTCCGAAAAAGTGAATCATTGTAGCTCTTGTGTTGTTTTGTTTAACAAGCCACAAATTTACACTTTTTAAGTGTAAATTTTCACAAGAATAGTTAACAGTTTTTAGTGGTGATTGTTAATTTCTTCTATGTCCAGTTTACACTTTATTCTTTACTAAAGAAATGACTAGTTTGTGTTTAAAAGAAATTAAAATGAAAAAGAGTCTTGTCGGCAAAAACAAGACTCTTTTTACGAGAACACTATATGAAAATGAAAAATTTATTCTGACTAATTACACTGCTAATGTATTACCAATATTTAGTTTTATAAACTATATGTTGTAAACCATTGTATAGTTGTTGTTTGTTAAGCAATTTATGTTGTGATGTTTTTTTATTGGTGTTTGTATATTGATAAAACTCTGTTTTTTAATTGTTTATAAATGAAAAAGAGTCTTGTTGGCAAAAACAAGACTCTTTTTACGAGAACACTATATGAAAATGAAAAATTTATTCTGACTAATTATACTGCTAATGTATTGCCAATATCTTGTTTTATAAATTATATGTTGTAAACCATTAAATAGTTGTTGTTTGTAAAGCTACTTATGTGGTAGATAATTTTTTTAAAAAATAAAGTAGGGTTTTTTTAGTGTTAATTGTTTTAAGAGTGTATTACGGTATTATTGATAGTTGTGATAACATTTTAAAACCAAATTTTATGAAGAAACTACATTTTTTATTATCGACAGTTTTATTGGCTATGTCATTTACAATGATGGCTCAGGAAAAAGAAGTAACTGAAAAGGAAAAATTATCTTATTATGAACAAAGAGCAAAAGAAGATGCTGCATATGAGCAGTCTACAGAAATAGCTGTAGAAGATGAGGAAGAATTTTGGGAAGACCAAAAAGCATATGAGAAAAACTTAAAGAAAAGAGATAGAAAGGCATATAGAGCGTATATGAAGGGTAAGAGAGATGCATATGCAGAACACGCTGCACATTGTGATTCTCATTGTCACCATAGTGATTATTACCATACTCACACAACGTATTACTATAGCTACAATAATTACAGAAGAGCACCAAGACGCTCAACTGTAGTACGGACTAATGTTGGCGTTAGGGTACCTAGCGTTAGGATTGGATTATAATTGATAATTTGTATTTGGGAACGAAAAAGTCGGCTGGTTAGAGCCGACTTTTTTATTTATATGAGTGTTTTTTTTATTTCTTTTGTAACAAAGCCATATAAAAACCATCGTAACCAGAATCGGATGCAAATATTTTATCTTCTTTTTCTAATGTAAAATCTTTACCAGCTTCTGAGGCTAAAAATGCTATAACTTGGTCGTTGTTTTCCTGTGGTAAAATAGAACAAGTGGCATATACCAGTTTTCCTCCAGATTTTACTATTTTACTATAGCTTTGTAAAATTTCTTGTTGTGTTTTTGTAATCTTATCTAAAAATTCTGGCTGTAATTTCCATTTAGCATCTGGATTACGTTTTAGTACACCAAGACCAGTACAAGGAGCATCAATTAACACTCGGTCTGCACTGTTGTACAGTTTTTTAATTACTTTGGTAGAGTCTATTTCCCTAGTTTCAATATTGTGGGCCCCATCTCTTTTTGCACGTCTTTTTAACTCTTTTAATTTGTTGCCATAAATATCCAAAGCAATTAATTGCCCTTTGTTTTCCATTAAGGCTGCAATGTGTAAAGTTTTTCCTCCTGCACCAGCACAAGTATCTACAACACGTTGTCCTGGTTTAACATCTAAAAAGTGACCCACTAATTGTGAAGATGCATCTTGCATTTCAAACATACCGTTTTTAAAAGCCTCTGTTCTAAAAACATTAGCTCTTTCTGTAAGTGTTAAAGCATCTGGATATCCTTTTATAGGATTGGCAACTATATTCTCTTCTAATAAAGCTTTTTGTAAGTTTGCCTTTGTTGTTTTTAAAGTATTTACTCTTAAAACTACTTCGGCTTGTTTATTTAAAGCGTTAATTTCTTTTGTCCACTTTTTATCACCTAAAGCTTTTTCTCCAACTTCATCAATCCAATCTGGTATAGATTCTTTAAATTTTCTAATTTTAGACAATTCATCAAACCTTCCTTTAATTCTGCGTGTAGGCGTTGGTTCAATTTGTTTCCAGTCTGGCAATTCTATGCCTTTTAAAACAGCCCAAACTGCCCATATTCTAAATAAGTTAGGTCTGCTATATGGTGCTTTAACTTCGGCAATTTCTGTGTATAATCTTTTCCAGCGTACAATTTCATACGTGGTTTCTGCAATAAAACCACGATCTCTAGATCCCCAACGTTTATCAAATTTTAAAACTTTTTCTACAACCTTATCTGCATATTCATCTTCATTAAAAATAAGGTTAAGTGCGTCTATAACTGCAAATACTAAGTTTCTGTGTAATTTCATTTCTACCTTTTATTGTTTTTATTTTCTAGGAGTCTTTGTATCAAAAGCTTTAACTAGAATGGCTATAATTTTTAAATTTATGTAGTGTTATTTTTAAAATGAAAAAACACTAATAATTACTCTAGAAAAAATATGGCTGCAAAGGTATTGTTTTAGAAAGGAATACGCTTATTTTTGATGAAATATATATGTGTAAATAGCTATTTTAGGCTGTATCTACGTATTTAAATAGTAAATACTTATAATGTAAAGTATTTGTAGAATACACAAAATTAGAAGAAAATGAAGAAATTAGTAGTAGCAATTTGTGCTTTAACCCTTTTTGCTTGTGAACAAAAAAATGAGGTTAAACCTTTTACCTCTGTTGTAGTAAAAGACGTTTACACTAAAAATGTTAGCATTAGGGCTATAGAAGTTTTAGATGGTAGTATTGGTTTTGCTGGGAGTAATGGTGTTTTTGGCTCTGTAGACTTAAAAACAAACAAGGTAATTACCAATGTACAAAAATACGATACTATTTTACCTGAGTTTAGAGCTGTTGGTACAACCGGAGCAGATTTTTTTATGTTATCTGTAACTAACCCTGCATTATTATATAAAACAGGTGAAAACGGAAAAATGGAATTGGTTTATACAGAAAAAGGTGATGGTGTTTTTTATGATTCAATTAGTTTTTGGAATGCTAATGAAGGTATTGCTATTGGCGATAGTGTAGATGGTTGCTTGTCTGTTATTATTACTAGAGATGGTGGCAGTAGTTGGAATAAGATTGCGTGTAATAATTTACCAGAAGGTATTGCTGGTGAAGGTGCTTTTGCAGCTAGCAATACCAACATTAAAATTATAGGAGATAAAACTTGGATAGCTACCACCAAAGGTCGTGTTTTTTATTCTGCAGATAAAGGAGCTACTTGGGATGTATTTAGTGTACCAATGACAGGTTTGGGAGAAACACACGGAATTTTTTCTTTAGATTTTTATAACGAAAATTTAGGTTTTGCTATTGGAGGTGATTTTACAAAGCCAGAACAAAACATTAAAAATAAAGCAATAACCACAGATGGTGGTGTAACCTGGAGCTTAGTTGCAGATGGAAAAGAACCAGATTATAAAAGTTGTGTGCAATTTGTGCCAAAGCGCAATGGTAATGAACTAGTAGCTGTAGGGTTTACAGGTATTGCATATTCTAGTGATAAAGGGCAAACGTGGAAAGAGTTGTCTAAAGAAGGTTTTTATACAATTAGGTTTGTTAATGATACTCTTGCGTATGCAGCAGGTAAAGACAGAATAGCACAATTAATATTTAAGAAATAAAAAAGGAAAGCTTATTGCTTTCCTTTTTTATGTTTATTTCTATATTCACGTATTAACCTGCGTTTAAAATCTTCTTCTAAACGAGCAAGTTTGTATGTTTTTCTGTAGCTTAACACTTTGCTAATTTTGGCATAGTGTTTTTTAGTAATTTCTACTTTTTGCTTTTCAAACTCTAAATAAGTTTCTAGTAAATGTTTAGAGTCTTTTTCTGATAGGTTGTTGTAGTTGTACTTTTTTTTAAGCTCTCTTCTATCATCATAGAGTTTATGAAGTTCTTTTTCAAAATCATCATAAACAGGCCAAAAACCTTTTGCTTCATCACTAGAAAGTTCTAGCTGTTCTGTAAAAAAAGCAACCTTTAAAGATTTAATTTTTTCCCAATCGTTATTTTGTCCATAGAAAAACGTTGTTCCTATTAAAAAAAACAAAATAGTTACTATGTTACGGGTTTTATTCTTCATTTTCATTAAAATAAATATCTTGTATGTCTATACTATTATTAGACTCCAAATAGTTCATAATTTCATCTTCGTAAAATTCTCCTTCTGTAACATCAGACACATTAATATCATCCATAGGTAATATTTGTGCTAAGTCGTAGGTAGAGAATTCTATATCATTTTCATTAAAATAACTTTCAATGTCTGAGGCAGCTATGTCTTGAAAAGTTACGGGAGTAGAACCGTTGTTAAAAACTACAGCAGCAACTAAAATAGCTATAGCAGCAGCAATACTAGATACTGCGTATAGTTTCTTTTTAAAAGAGTTTAGTTTTATAACCTTAGGTTCTGTTTTTTGGTTTAGTTTGGTTTGAATATTTTGGTGTATGTTGTCAAAATAATTATTTGGTACGGTAAAACCTTCTTTTTTAGGTATAGCATTTTGTTGCTGAGTAATAGAATTATTCAGTTTATCAGAGAAGTTTTCTAAATAAGACTCTGGCATTTTAAATCCGCTATTTTTTGGTAGGCTTTTCATACTTATAATTTGACTCTCAATACTCTAAATGGTTTAATTGCTTTTTAAATAATTTTCAATTTTTTTTGCTGCTTGGTGGTATGATGCCTTTAAACCACCAACAGAAGTGCCTAGTATATCTGATATTTCTTCGTATTTTAATTCGTCAAAATATTTCATATTAAATACTAATTTTTGCTTTTCAGGTAACGTGCTAATTGCTTTTTGTAGCTTTAATTGTATTTCGTCACCTTCAAAATAAACATCAGATTGCAAATTTTCTAATAATAATTCTTGCAATTCTTCACTTGTAACCCCAAGCATTTTAGATTTTGTTTTTAAAAATGATAGAGATTCATTTGTGGCAATGCGGTATATCCAAGAAAATAGTTTGCTGTCTCCTTTAAATTTATCAATATTTCTAAATACCTTTATAAAGGTGTTTTGTAATACATCATCAGCATCATCATGGTTAAGTACAATTTTACGTATGTGCCAATATAACCTTTCCTTGTAGGTATCAACAAGAACCTCAAAAGCTTTTGCTTGCGAGTTTTTTTCTTTAAGCTGATGTACTAAAGTTTCTTCGGTCATCAAAAATTGTAATTAATTTAGTATTTTGACTTTTTAACGTGTAATTGGTTTATTCTTAAATGTCAAAAGATTGCATATCTACTAGTTTTTTGTAGACATTATTATTATTTGTAAGCTCTGCGTGCGTACCTTGCTCTACAATTTCTCCTTTTTGTAATACAACAATAGTATCTGCACTTTGTATTGTAGATAACCTGTGGGCAATTACAATAGAGGTTCTGTTTTGCATCATTTTTTCTAAAGCGTCTTGTACTAAACGCTCACTTTCTGTATCTAAAGCAGAAGTGGCCTCATCTAATATCATTATTGGTGGATTTTTAAGTACCGCACGTGCAATGGATAAACGTTGTTTTTGTCCGCCACTTAATTTATTTCCGCTATCGCCAATATTGGTATCATAACCATTAGGTTGTTCCATTATAAAGTCGTGAGCATTAGCAATTTTAGCGGCTTCAATAATTTCTTCATCCGTAGCATTAGTTTTGCCTAAAGCAATATTGTTTTTAATGGTGTCATTAAATAAAATAGAATCTTGTGTAACCAAGCCCATTAAGTTTCTGAGTGATTTTTTAGTAAGGTCTTTTATGTTGTCACCATCTATAGCAATTTCACCTTCGTTTACATCATAAAAACGTGTAACTAGGTTTGCAATGGTACTTTTACCACTACCAGACTGACCAACAAGTGCTACGGTTTTTCCTTTGTTTACTGTTAAATTAAAGTTTTTAAGCACGTAATCATCCTCATACTTAAAAGAGATATTTTTTAGAGTGATGTTATTTTTAAATTCTTCCTTAGCAATTGCGTTTTCTTTTTCGGCAATAGGATTTTCGGTTTCTAAAATTTCTAATACACGTTCTGCTGCAGCATTACCTTTTTTAACACCGTATGATGCTTTACTTATGGCCTTAGCAGGTGTAAGTATTTGGTACGCAAGTCCCATATAGGTAATAAAAAGTTCTGGTTCTATACTTTTTTCTACCAAAACCATTTGTCCGCCATACCAAAGTAAAATACCAATAACACCAATGCCTAAAAACTCACTAGCGGGCGAAGCTAAGTTTTGTCTGTTTAATAAACTGTTAGAGAATTTAAAAAATCTGTTGGTTGATTTTTGAAAGGTACTAGCAAAAGTTTGTTCTGCATTAAAAGCTTTAATTACACGTAAACCTCCTAAGGTTTCTTCTAAAATAGATAAAAAGGTACCTTGTTCTTTCTGTACTTTATCAGATTTCTTTTTTAACGATTTACCAATTAATGAAATTATAAAACCAGAAATAGGAAGAAAAATAAATACAAAAATGGTAAGCTTTGCACTAAAAGCAACCATCATTGCAATGGTAAAAATTATAGTAAGTGGCTCTCTAACGGCTAACTCTAACACAGATAAAAATGAATGTTGAATTTCTAAAACATCAGATGTAATACGGGCAATAGTATCTCCTTTTCTTTTTTCTGAGTAATAAGATATTGGTAGTTCTACGGTTTTATCATACAAAGCATTTCTTAAATCTTTTAAAACACCGTTTCTTAAAAAAGCAATAAAATACATAGCTAAATAGCCAAATAAGTTTTTTAAGAAAAACATACCTATAACCAAGCCAACCATTAGCATTAGTGCATCGCCTTGGTTACCACTACCAACATTTTGCGTTATGTAATAGTTTAAATAGTCTATAGTATAATCTTTAATTTCTGTAATGCCTGCCCATTCTGGCGCAACAGTAATAGATTCTGTTTGTCCAAATAATACAGATAGCATAGGAAATAAAGATACCATTGCTAGCGTACTAAATAAAGCGTAAAAAATGTTAGAAATAATATTTAGAATTGCATAGCTTTTGTAAGGCTTTGCATATACTAGTATTTTTTTAAAATATTTCATTAATTTAACTTGAGTTCTTTTAGAATTCTGCTTATTTTTTGCTCTAATTCGTCGTTTTTAGCTGTAAAATCTGCCGCTGTAAATAAGTTGGTATTAACACTAAAATAGAATTTTATTTTTGGCTCTGTACCACTTGGTCTTGCAGCCATTTTTGTGCCGTCTTCAGCTATATAAATAAGTACATTAGATTTAGGAATAGTAATTTCCTTTTCTTCTCCAGTAATTATATTTTTGGCAATAGATGTATTGTAATCTTCAATCCATTCTACTTTAGAATTATCTATTGTGGTTACTGGATTGTTTTTAAAATCTTCCATCATTTGCTTAATTTCTTGGGCACCAGAAGCTCCTTTTTTAGTTAAAGACACTAGTTTTTCTTTGTAAAAACCACAATCTACATATGTATCTATTAAATCTTTATAAAAGGAACTGCCGTTAGCTTTTGCATTTGCAGCAATTTCACAAGCCAGTAGAGTAGAGGTTACGGCATCTTTATCTCTAACAAAGTCACCAACCATAAAACCAAAACTTTCTTCGCCACCACCAACAAAATATTGGTTTGGTGCGTCTTTTATCATTTTAGCTATCCATTTAAAGCCTGTTAATGCAGTTTTGCACTCTACATTGTATTGGTCTGCCAACTTATTCATCATTGGTGTAGAAACAATAGTAGAACCAATAAACTCATCTCCAGTAAACCCTTTTTGTTTACGTTGTTCTAAAAGAAACTTGGTCATTAAAACCATAGTTTGGTTGCCGTTTAGTAGCTCTAGTTTGTCTTCTAAATTACGAACAGCAATACCAAGTCTGTCACAGTCTGGATCTGTACCAATAACCATATCGGCACCAATTTCCTCTGCTTTTTTTATAGCCATAGACAATGCTTCTGGTTCTTCTGGGTTAGGAGAAACAACCGTAGGAAAATCACCATCTGGTTTAGCTTGCTCTTCAATAATGGTAACATTAGTATAACCCGCACGTTTTAAAACTTCGGGCACAGCAGTTATAGACGTACCGTGTAACGATGTAAAAACAATTTTAAAATTGTCTTTTCCTTTAGCATTAAAACTTCCGTTTTTTACAGATGCACTCAAAAATGCTTCATCAACTTCTATGTCTATTAATTCAATTTTAGTTTCGTCTGCATTAAAGTTAATTTCACTAAAATCTAATTTGTTAATTTCTGTAATAATTTCCTTGTCCTGTGGTGGTACAATCTGTCCGCCATCTGTCCAGTATACTTTATAGCCATTATATTCAGGAGGATTATGAGATGCTGTTAGTACAATACCAACGTGGCAATTTAGGTGCTTTACGGCAAAAGATAATGCTGGTGTTGTTCTTAGGTCAGAAAATAAAAATACTTTAATGCCATTTGCAGAAAAAACCTCTGCAACAGTTTTAGCAAGTGTATCGCTATTATGTCTACAATCGTAAGCAATAACAACTTTTAAATCTTCATTAGGGTATACTTTTTTTAGATAATTACTTATTCCTTGGGTATTTTTACCTAAGGTGTATTTATTAATTCGGTTTGTACCAACACCCATTACCCCTCGCATACCACCAGTACCAAATTCTAAGTTTTTGTAAAAACTATCATTAAGTTCTTCTGTATTGTTTTTTATTAAATCTTCTACTTTTGTTTTTGTTTCGGTATCAAAAGTAGTAGTAAGCCAAGTTTTTGCGGTATCTAAAATTGAACTCATTTTTAGTATATTTTTAAGTGGTACAATATAATTTAGTTGATATTTAACTCTTCAGAGATAGAATATCTTGTTTCGTTTTTTTTAGAGCGTACAATAATTTCTCCTATAAAGCCGGCTAAAAATAACTGACTGCCCATAACCATAGCGGTTAAAGAGATGTAAAATTGTGGTCTTTCTGTAATTAACCTGCCAAATTTATTAAGAAATAGTTTATCTATACCCAAATATAGAGCAAAACCAAAACCAATAACAAACATTAGTGCGCCCAAAGCACCAAACAAATGCATAGGTCTTTTTCCAAATTTAGATAAAAACCATATGGTTATTAAATCTAAAAAGCCATTTATAAAACGTTCCATACCAAATTTTGTGCTTCCGTATTTGCGTGCTTGGTGTTGCACAACTTTTTCATCAATTTTAGTAAAGCCAGCATTTTTAGCAAGTACAGGTATATAGCGGTGCATTTCGCCTGATACTTCTATGTTTTTAACAACTTCTTTTCTGTAAGCTTTTAAACCACAATTAAAATCATGAAGTTTAACTCCAGAAGTTTTTTGTGCAGCCCAGTTAAATAGTTTTGAAGGTAGATTTTTTGCAATTACAGAGTCGTATCGCTTTTTTTTCCAACCAGAAATTAGGTCGTAACCGTCATTAATAATAAGGTTGTAAAGTTCTGGTATTTCTTCTGGGTTATCTTGTAAGTCTGCATCCATTGTAATAACCACGTTACCTTTTACTGCTTTAAAACCAGCGTGTAGTGCTTGTGATTTTCCAAAGTTTTTAAAAAAACGTATGCCTTTTACATTGGGGTTAGTAGTAGATAATTCTGAAATAATCTTCCAAGAATTGTCTGTGCTACCATCATCTATAAATAGTATTTCATATAAAAAATGATTGGATTGCATTACGGATACAATCCAATCATGTAGTTCTTTTAAAGATTCTTCCTCGTTTAAAAGAGGAATAACAATAGATAAATTCATAGGGTACTCTTGAAAATATATTCAAAAGTACAAATTCCTAAATTGTTTCTTGCTTTTTTATTAAGAATGCAGGAATTAATGAAAGTAGAAATCCTGCAACTATGCTATAAAGAAGACCAAATAAGATTTGCATTACTGGGGTTTGAAAAGGTTTTGACATTTCTATGTTAGCTTCTATTTGTTCCATAGATAGGCCAGATTCTAAAAGCATTCCTTTTTGATATTCAGTTGCTTTAGTCATAAAATCAGGATCTATTACGCCTGCCAGTATTTGGTTAAATATTACGCCTATTATGCCACCTATTAAGCTAATACCTACGCCTACTTTTAAAGCCTGACCTACAGATATAAATCCTCCGTTATCTTTTTTAAATTGTAGCATACCTATAATAATAAAAGCTAAAGACAATAGAACACTAATTAAAAAAACCATTGCGCCTCCTTGGTAATGCATATCTAGTGAAAATAACATAAGTACAAACGCAATACTAATTCCGCCTAACATTAAACCGTATTTTAAAGCATATTTTCCTGTTTTTGGTGTATTCTCTTCCATATTAATTTATATTTTTTGGTTGTTATATTATATGTATTCATTTTATTATTTTTGTTACAGAAAAATGCCGCTTATTTTTTTATTATTTTTTTTAGTTAAGTATTGTGGTTTTCATAAAAAAGCGTATTTTTGCACCGCTAAATTTATTTAGAAGAATTAAAGTTTTAAAAAATGAGAAAAGGTATACACCCAGAGAATTATAGATTAGTAGCGTTTAAAGATATGTCTAACGATGAAGTATTTTTAACTAAATCTACTGCAAATACAAAAGAAACATTAGAGGTTGATGGTGTTGAATACCCATTAGTAAAATTAGAAATCTCTAGAACATCACACCCATTTTACACAGGTAAGGCTAAATTAGTTGATACTGCTGGGCGTATTGATAAGTTTAAAAACAAATACAAGAAATTTACTAAGTAATAATTTCTTTTCAATAATATTTTTAAAAGTCACTTTTCAATTAATTTTGAAACGTGACTTTTTTAGTTTAACACAAAATACTTTAGTCTTATGAATTACATTTTATTTGATGGTGCCGCAAGAACAGCTTTATTACCTTTTACTTATACTAGACCTGTTGCAGAAATTAGAATAGGAATACTTACTATTAGAGAAAAATGGGAAAAGTTTTTAGGAAGCACTACAAGTACAATTACAGAAGACTATTTAAGTGATAAGCATCCAATGGTAGAGCTAGAGGAGAATGTAATGATAAACTCATCATACCTGCCAAACCCTAATTTGGTCACTTTAATTACCAACTTAAAAGAAAACCAAGTTATATATCATAAAGATAATATTGTTGCTTTTTTTACAAAAGAAGCACAAGAAGAAGTAGATTTTAATTCTTATGAGGAAATTTATTTTGAAGAAGATGTAATAACGGTTGAAAAAACTTGGGATATTTTTTCTAAAAATGAAGAGGCCTTACAAGCAGATTTTAATTTAATAACTGAAGGGCGTATAAGCGCTCCTGTATCTGATACAAATACACTTATAAATCCTGATAATATTTTTGTTGAAGAAGGAGCAACAGTAGAGTACTGTATGTTAAATGCAACCAAAGGTCCTATTTATATAGGTAAAAACGCAGAGATTTGGGAAGGTGCTATGGTGCGTGGTCCGTTAGCATTATGTGACAATGCAGTAATAAAAATGGGAGCAAAAATTTACGGAGCAACCACTATTGGTCCTTTTAGTAAAATTTGTGGAGAGGTAAGTAACTCTGTTATATTTGGTTACTCTAGCAAAGGTCATGAAGGTTATTTAGGCAACTCTGTATTAGGTGAATGGTGTAATATAGGTGCGGACTCTAACAACTCTAACTTAAAAAATAATTATGCTAAAGTTAGGCTTTGGAATTATGAAAGTGAGAGTTTTGAACAAACTGGTTTGCAATTTTGTGGTTTAATGATGGGAGACCATAGTAAAAGTGCAATAAATACAATGTTTAATACAGGTACAGTAGTTGGTGTAAATGTAAATATTTATGTGCCTGGTTTCCCTAGAAATTTTGTACCTAGTTTTAGTTGGGGTGGTGCATCTGGTTTTACAACATATGGTACTAAAAAAGCTTTTGAAACTGCTAAGATTATGATGGCTAGACGTAATGTTGAGTTTACTGCAGAGGATGAAGCTATCCTGACTCACGTTTTTGAGGAAACTAAAAAATGGAGGAAAGATTAAAAAATAATTAAGAACCCTTAATACTTTAAGTTAAATCTAATAAGTTTTTGTATTTTTCCATTTAATTTTTTAATCTATAGTAGCATTAAAATTAAATGAAAAAACTTACCCTAATTCGTCACGGAAAATCCTCTTGGAATTACGATGTTTCAGACAGAGACAGACCTTTGTTAGAACGTGGTATTAATGATGCTTATTTGGTTGCAAGCGCAATTAATAAGCCGGTAATAGATGCTGTTTTCTCTAGTCCCGCCAATAGAGCTTTACATACGTGTAATATTTTTTTAAGAGTTTTAAATATTCCTTCTAGTGAGCTGCGTATTTATGATGAGCTTTATGACTTTTCTGGAGAGCACGTTATTAATTTTATAAAGTCATTAGATAACAAGTTGCAAAATGTTGTAATTTTTGGGCATAACCACGCCTTAACACATATTGTAAATATGTATGGAGATAAGGTTATAGAGAATGTTCCTACATCTGGATTAGTAGAATTAAGTTTTAATATTTTAGAGTGGGGTGCTATTACTAAGGGTAGCACGCAAAATGTAATTTTTCCTAAACAATTAAAGAATGATTAAGTCAAAAAATCAATATATAAATAGAGAAATTAGTTGGTTAAGTTTTAACGCTCGTGTTTTACAGGAAAGTGCAGATACTAAAGTGCCTTTAATTGAAAGATTGCGTTTTTTAGGAATATTCTCTAATAATTTAGATGAGTTTTTTAAGGTACGTTACGCCACTGTAAAACGCATTGTAGATGCGGGTAAAACAGGAAAAAGTGTTTTAGGAGGAGAAAAAGCTAAAGATTTACTAGAAGAAATAACCAAAATTGTAATTAAACAACAAACCAAAAGTTTAAAAATACTTGGTGATATTGAAAAAGAATTAGAATCAGAAAACATATTCATTATTAACGAAAAAGAAGTTAGTAAAAGTCAGGCGGCTTTTATTAAAACTTATTTTATGGAGAAAGTTAGTCCGCGTTTAATGACCATTGTTTTAAATGATTTACGCGAATTTCCTCTGTTAAAAGATACTGCTGCTTATTTAGCCATAAAAATGGTACTAACAAGTTTAGATGGTGTAGAAGATGTTCCAGAAAATAAATACGCTTTAATAGAAATACCTAAAGATATAGATCGTTTTGTTGTACTTCCAAAAGAAGGAGATAAGAATTATATTATTATTCTAGATGATTTAATAAGGTACTCTTTACGTCATATTTTTAATATGTTTACGTATAAATCTATCTCTGCTCATATGATTAAAATAACCAGAGACGCAGAACTAGATATAGATAACGACTTAAGTAAAAGTTTTATAGAAAAAATATCTTCTAGTGTAGAGCATCGTAAAATTAGTGATCCCGTTCGTTTTGTTTATGATAAAAGAATAGCAAAAGACACCCTTTCTTTTTTAATGGAAAAAATGGGGATTGAAGAAACTGATAGTATTATTCCTGGTGGTATTTACCATAATCGCAGGGATTATATGAAGTTTCCTAGTTTAGGACGTAAAGACCTTATGTATGATAAAATAACACCTTTGTTAGTTAAAGATTTTAATTTTGAGGGTAGTATTTTAGAGCAAATTGCGGTAAAAGACCATTTGCAATACACGCCTTACCACACATTTTCATACATTACTAAATTTTTAAGAGAGGCTGCCTTAGATCCGCAAGTAAGAACCATTAAACTTACTGTTTATAGGCTTGCAAGTAATTCTCAAGTGGTTTCATCACTAATAAATGCAGTAAAAAACGGAAAACAGGTAACAGTACAAATAGAGTTACAAGCTAGGTTTGATGAGCAAGCAAACATACAATATGCAGAACTTTTGCAGGCAGAAGGTGTTAAACTTATTTTTGGAGTTCCAGGTTTAAAAGTGCACAGCAAAATATGTTTAATAGAAAGAGAAGAAAACGACAAATTAAAGCGCTATGGCTTTATAAGTACAGGTAATTTTAATGAGTCTACTGCTAAAATTTATACGGATTATACGCTTTTTACTGCACACTCATCAATATTAAAAGAGTTAAACAAAGTTTTTGATTTTTTTGAAACAACTTATAAAATTAATAAGTATAAACATTTAATTGTTTCACCTCATTATACAAAAAATGCTTTTAAAGCGTTAATAGATCAAGAGATTGAAAACGCAAAAGCAGGTAAGGAAGCTTACATAAAATTAAAAATGAACAGTTTAACATCATACAAAATGGTAGATAAACTGTATGAGGCTAGTAACGCTGGAGTAAAAATACAACTAATTATAAGAGGCGTTTGTTGTTTAATTCCTGGTGTAAAAGGAATGAGTGAAAATATACAAGCTATAAGTGTTGTAGATAAGTTTTTAGAGCATACTAGGTTATTTGTTTTTGGTAATAATGGTAATCCTAAAGTTTATATTTCTTCGGCAGATTGGATGACACGTAACTTGGATTTTAGAGTAGAGGTAGGATGCCCAATTTATGATGAAGATATAAAGAAAGAATTACTAGATACGTTTGATATTTCTTGGAACGATAATTTAAAAGCACGTATTTTTTCTGAAAAGCAAGACAATGCTTATCGTAAAAGTGATGCTCCTGAGTTGCGTTCTCAGTTTGAATTATATGATTATTACAAGACCAAATTAAGTAAATAGATTTTTTATTTTGAAGATTTTTAAGCTTGCAGCAATAGATATTGGCTCTAATGCCATAAGGTTGCTTATACATAATATTATTGAAGCCAAAGACAAAAAAACCGAATTTAGGAAAAGTTCTTTAGTTAGGGTGCCTATACGTTTAGGTGAAGATTCTTTTACTGTAGGAGAAATATCTGACCGTAATGTTGAGCGTATGATAGATGCAATGAAAGCCTTTAAATTATTAATGAATGTTAACGGCGTAGAAAGTTATATGGCTTGTGCTACATCTGCAATTAGAGAAGCTAATAATGGCTATGAGGTTATTGAAAAAATACGTGACGAAGCGGGAGTTAATATTGAAGTTATAGATGGTAAAAAAGAAGCAGCAATTATAGCGTCTACAGATTTAAAAGAATTAATAAATAATGACCAAGCTTATTTGTATATAGATGTTGGTGGTGGTAGTACCGAGTTTACTGTTTTTTCTGAAGGTAAACTTGTAGCATCTAAATCTTTTAAAATTGGAACCGTTAGGTTGTTAAATGATATGGTAGGTGTAAAGGTTTGGAATCAGTTAGAAGAGTGGATTAAATTATATACCAGAGATTTGTCTAAAGTATCAATTATTGGTTCTGGTGGTAATATAAATAAGCTACATAAAATGTCTGGCCGAAAAATAGGGGAACCTTTATCTTATATTTGGCTTAATGCTCAGTATCATTTTTTAGAGAGCATGTCTTATGAAGATAGAGTTTCTGAACTAGGTTTAAATCAAGATAGGGCAGATGTAATTATACCAGCCACACGTGTATTTTTATCATCAGCAAAGTGGTCTGGAGCTAAAAAAATACATGTGCCTAAAATAGGCCTTTCAGATGGTATGATTAAAACCTTGTACCAAAAAAATAAGGAGTCAATTTAATATTACCCGTGTACATTACCAGTTGCCCCTAAGTTTTTCATTAGGTTAGCTTCATACTCTAACAAATCTTGCCATTTTTGGTCTACTTCATCACGGTCTCCGTATTGCCTTGCAAAATTTAAAAACATAGTATAGTGTCCGGCTTCACTTATCATTAGTTTTCTGTAAAATTCTGCCAGTTCTTTATCGGCTAATTCTTCAGAAAGTAATCTAAAGCGTTCACAGCTACGAGCTTCTATTAGGGCAGCATATAAGAGTCTGTGCACCAGTTGTGTGGTTCGGCTACCTCCTTTAGGAAAAAACTTTAATAAATCTACAACATATTGGTCTTTACGGTCTCTACCTAGGGTATTTCCGCGAGCAATTATTTTGTCATGAACCATTTTAAAATGTCCCATTTCTTCTCTGGTTAAAGCAACCATCTCTTGTACCAATTCTGTGTACTCAGGAAAACTAACTATTAAAGATATTGCTGTAGCAGCAGCTTTCTGCTCACAAAAAGCGTGGTCTGTTAATATATCATCTATATTTTTTTCTACAATATTTACCCATCTTGGGTCTGTAGGTAGTTTTAAGCCTAGCATAGTGTTTGTTTAAGTTGCAAAAATAATGATATTGATTTGGATGCAAATAAAAAAGACATATTTTCTAAGGTAGAAAATATGCCTTTTAAAGGTTTTGGTTGATTAGTTATTTTAAATATAATAGATACTTTAAAAACGCTTGTTATTGTAATAAATTACAAAGGTAAGTGTTTTTGTTAAAATTATATTAAAGCCTAAATGTAACATAAATCATCCAATAATGAAATAAAATGTAGAAAAAAGTAACAATTTTGTACTATTTGTTAAATGTTTTTATTTGGT
>NZ_MDDP01000018.1 GCF_001999725.1 Cellulophaga omnivescoria | reverse complement strand
ACATATGGAGCCAGAAGAAAAAGAAAAATTAAAAAACAGCCAACTTTACAAGAAAAAATTAGCCCAGATAAAAAGAAGTAAGTCAACAACTTATGCTTTTTATCTATAAAAACTTACAGTTTAACCGATATAAAAAGCGTTTTTCACCACAACTTTGCTTATGTTTACCACATAACTTTTAATAAAAGCCAAAAATAAACCAACTTTGTAATTCATAATTACAAACAAAACCAACCCCCAAGATTATGTTTAAAAGTGCATTTGTATTTATTTCTCTTGTAATAACAACAGGTTTTACAAGAACTCCAGTATCTAACTGTGATAATGCTTACTCTGCAAGCTCTTACGCCCTAAATTATGCCAAAAAATCTTTAAAGGCAGATAATTTTGATCATCAAAAGTTTTATGCTAACAAGGCTTACATTGCTTTAGAGAAAACAAATAAGTTAATGAAAGATTGTAATTGTGCAGATGCAAAAAATTCGGTTCTAAAAGGATTAGAAAATATTGATAAAGCTACTGCTCCAAAAGATTGGGATTTAGGTAGACATTACGCAAAATTAGCTTTATTAAATGTTGAAAACACGATAACAGCATTAGACATATTTACTCAAAACGGTATTAATACAGTATCATCTGAATTAGAGCTTAAAGACAATGCCTTATTACTAGAAGCTGCGGAATTAGAAAAACAACGTGTTGCTTTAGAAGCTGAAATTGAAAGATTATTATCTAAAAAAAGAGCTTTAGCAATAAAAATTGCTGAAAATATACAAATGCAAAGACAAAATTAAATTAGTCTACCACTAAATTTAACACTACTCCATTACCTTCTTCAGTGATATTTAGCTCATAGGTATAAAAACCTAATGGTAATGGTGTTTCCCCAACGTAATCTATTGGTTGTAAGGTATAGGTTTGTCCATCTGCCTCTATTACTACAGCCGCATATGCATATGCCGTTTCATATTCAAAATACTCAGATACTTCCCCAGAAGCTACGTCGATATGCACATTTTCTGTATCACCATTTATTTGTACTACATCATAAGCTACCGCACTAACATTTTTTATTCTAATATTTACCGCTTCAAGGTTATCATCCCTGTCATCACAACTTAATAATGTGAACAGTATAACTATAATAGAAAAAAATAGAGTTTTATTTTTCATAGGAAACATATATTATTTGTCTACTATAAAAAACGGTAATTTAAAGATATTATTATCTAATAAAAACTGGCATATTTTCTTTTTCTGTATGCTCTTCACTAAAAGCATAGCCGTCTGTGGTAAAATTTTTAATATCGTTTAAGGTTTCTGCATTAGTATCTACAATATAACGTACCATAGATCCTCTAGCCTTTTTAGCGTAAAAGCTAATTACCTTTAGCTTATCATTTTTCCAATCTTTAAAAACAGGTGTAATTATGGTAGACTTTATACCTTTTTTATCTACTGCACTAAAATACTCGTTACTTGCAAGGTTTACAAAAATTTCATTTTCCTGTAACTCTTCATTTAAGTACGCTGTTACATCTTTCTTCCAAAATTCGTGTAAATTTTTATTACTACCCACTGCCATTTTAGTTCCCATTTCTAGGCGATAAGGCATTATTAAATCTAACGGTTTAAGAATACCATATAGACCAGATAATATTCTTAATTTATCTTGTAAAACCTCTAGTTTATCCTCTTGTAAAGAATAAACATCTAACCCTTGGTAAACATCGCCATTAAATGCAAATACTGCTGGTCTGGCATTTTTAGTTGTAAAAGGCGTTGTAAAGTCCTGATTGCGTTGCCAATTTAGTTGTGCCAAATTATCAGAAATACTCATAAGCTCAGATATATCCTTAGGAGACTTCTTTTTTAAAACATCATTCAACTTTGTTGCTTGCTCTAAAAATTTAGGTTCTGTGTATGTATCTGTTGGCAGTTTAGATTCAAAATCTAACGACTTAGCTGGTGAAATAACAATCTTCATCTTATTTTTTATTTAATGCTAAAATTAAGAATCATTTTTTATGTTTTTCACAAAACACAAAAGAGATTTTTAATACCACTATTGTAAAAACTAATTCTCGGCAGAATGTTTGGCATAATGCCTCCATTTTTCTATAACGCTAGCCATATCTTCAGGAATTTCTGTATTAAACTGCATTAACTCCTTAGTAACCGGATGCACAAAGCCAAGAGTTTTAGCATGCAGGGCTTGCCTTGGTAGTATTTTAAATGCATTTTCTACAAACTGTTTGTATTTTGTAAAGGTTGTACCTTTTAAAATACGCTCGCCTCCATAGCGTTCATCATTAAACAAAGTATGACCAATATGCTTCATATGCACTCTAATTTGGTGCGTTCTTCCCGTTTCTAACTTACAAGAAATTACGGTAACATAGCCTAAACGTTCTAAAACTTTGTAATGCGTAATAGCTTCTTTTCCTTGGTCTCCTTCAGGAAAAACGTGCATTTGCAACCTATTTTTTGGGTGCCTACCTAAATGTCCTTCTATAGTACCTTCATCTGCCTCTACATTTCCCCATACAATAGCTACGTATTCTCTTTCCGACGTTTTATCAAAAAACTGTTTAGATAAAAATGTCATTGCAGCTTCTGTTTTTGCAACTACTAAAAGTCCAGAGGTATCTTTATCTATACGGTGTACCAAACCTGGCCTATCACTACTGTTGTTTGGCAAATCTACCTTGCAATGGTGTAACAGTGCATTTATTAATGTACCAGAATAGTTTCCATGACCCGGATGAACTACCATACCTGCGGGCTTGTTTACTACCAAGAGAACATCGTCTTCATAAACAACATCTAAAGGAATATCTTCTGGTTGCAGTAAAAATTCATACGGAGGATGGCTAAACATGACACGGATATCATCACCGGCTTTAACTTTATAGTTTTGTTTAACAACAACATTATTTACCCAAATATGACCATCTTTTGCGGCTTTTTGTATTTGGCTACGCGTTGCGTTTTCTATAAAATTTATTAAAAATTTATCAATACGCAGGGGCTCTTGCCCTTTAGCAGCAACTACTTTATGGTGTTCATAAAGTTCATCATCATTGGCTTCTGGTCCAAATTCTTCACTCATAAATATGTAGCTAAACTATTATTTTTTTTAGTGGTTACCATTACCACACACCAACTCTACCTTAGAGGTTTTAGGCAATTTTTCTCCGGCTTTAATTACTTTGCCTTTGTACTTAATTTTTAGTACCATATCTTGCCCTATATCATCTACATAAGTTACCTTTAGGACATCTAAACCTACTGCACGCAACATAGATGTTGCATTACGCTTTGTTTTTTGTATTACTTGCGGTACAGATACCTTTTTGTAACCAGATGGATTAACAGTAAAATAAATTTTTCTGTTTTCTTTTACTTTATTGCCCGCTGGCGGATTTTGCTCTATAATAGAAAATCTAGGATAATTAGGGTTATAGTTAGCAGAATCTAAAATCTGAGAACGCAACCCAGCTTTATCTATTTCATGCTTCATTTGTGAAACCGTCATTCTAGAAAAATCTGGCACCTCTACAAACTCTCCGTGGTTGGTAGTAGACTTAAGCCATTGTAAAACAACAAACACCAAAACTACTATTACACCAAGAGCTATACCTAATTGTATTATTAATGTTTTACTCTTTAAGAAGTTGAAAAAATTTCGCATAACTATAATATTATCGCACAAATATATAAAACCCAATGCTTTTTTCTTTAATTTAAAAAAATGATATTTGTTATTTGCATTTATGACCCTTATTAATTTATCATGAAAAAAAATATTGCCATAATTATGGGAGGCTACTCTAATGAGTATAAAATATCCTTAAAAAGCGGAAACGTAGCATACAAACACCTAGACTCCAACAAGTTTAACCTATACAGAATTCATATTTTAAAAGATAAATGGGTTTATGTAAATAGCAATAATGAAGAAACCGTAATTAATAAGAGTGATTTTAGCATTACTGTAAACGAAGAAAAAATTACTTTTGATTGTGTTTTTAACGCTATTCATGGCACACCCGGGGAAGATGGGTATTTACAAGCATATTTTAACTTAATAGGAATACCACAAACTGCCTGTGGATTTTACCAAGCTGCATTAACTTTTAATAAAAGAGATTTACTAAGCACATTAAAGCCTTACGGAATTAAATCTGCAACCTCTTATTATTTAAATAAAGGAGACGCTATAAATGAAGACGAAATTATAAATGCTGTAGGCTTACCTTGCTTTGTTAAAGCCAATAAAGCTGGTAGTAGCTTTGGCATATCTAAAGTACATAAAAAACAAGATTTAGCAAAAGCTATAGATAATGCATACCTAGCTGATGACGAAATTATTATTGAGGCTTTTTTAGACGGTACAGAAGTCTCTGTAGGGGTTATAACTTACAATGGAAAACCTATGGTTTTACCCATAACCGAAATTACCACAGAAAATGACTTTTTTGATTATGAGGCAAAGTACGAAGGTAAATCTCAAGAAATTACTCCTGCTCGTATTACTAAAGAACAAGAAGAAAAGGTTAGCAGTATAGCACTACGCGTGTACAAAATTTTAAAAATGAAAGGCTACTCTAGAAGCGAGTTTATCTTTGTAGGTAACGAGCCATATATGTTAGAAATGAACACAACACCCGGACTTACAGAAGAAAGTATTTTACCACAACAAGCTGCAGTAGCTGGTATATCTTTACCTCAGTTGTTTGAAAGTGCTATAACTGAGGCTTTAAGATAAATTAAGTAACTTTAACGCTTGTAAAATTTGTTATACAAACTAACATTTTTACAAGAATTAAAACCAAAACTATATGAAACGTGCCATTTTCCCTGGGTCTTTTGACCCTTTAACTTTAGGCCACACAGATATTATTAACAGAGGTATTACTCTTTTTGATGAAGTAATTATTGCTATTGGTATTAATGCCGACAAAAAATATATGTTTACGTTAGAACAACGTATGCAATTTATTAGTGAAGCTTTTAAAGAAGAACCAAAAATAAAAGTAATGACTTACGAAGGTCTTACGGTTGAATTTTGCAAAAAAGTAGATGCCCATTTTATTTTACGTGGCCTACGTAACCCTGCAGATTTTGAGTTTGAAAAAGCAATAGCGCATACAAACAGAAAATTATCTGAAATTGAAACTGTATTTTTACTAACATCATCTGGAAAATCATATATAAGCTCTTCTATAGTTAGAGATGTAATTAGAAACAATGGAGATTACACGAGCCTAGTACCAGACACGGTTAGAGTTATATGAGCCACACAACCTTTTTAATCCCCAAAATATTTAGAGAATGAAAAAAATTATAGGTCTTTTTAGCTTACTGTGCGTAATTGCTTGTAGCGAAAAACCCGAAGACAAGGAAAAAGATTTTCAGACTTTTTTTGAAACTACCAACGGGTTAGAGACACCTACATATACACAGGTAATTGACTTTTATATTAAACTTGCTAAAGAGTTTCCGCAAATAAACGTACTTACTATTGGCGAAACAGATAGTGGTTTGCCTTTACACTTAGTAACCTACAATCCGGACGGAGAGTTTAACTTTAATAAATTAGAAGACAAAACCGTAATTTTAATAAATAACGGCATTCACCCAGGCGAAAGTGATGGTATAGATGCCACTATGCTTTTATTTAGAGATTTAGTAGTAAACAAAATTGGAGCTCCAAGAAATACTGTACTCACTACCATTCCTATTTACAACATTGGCGGTGCATTAAACCGTAATTCTACCTCTAGAACCAACCAAAACGGACCTAAAGAATATGGGTTTAGAGGTAATGCTCAAAATTATGACCTTAACAGAGATTTTATAAAAAACGACACCAAGAATGCAAAAACTTTTGCCGAGATTTTTCATTTAACAAAACCCGATATTTTTATAGACAACCACGTTAGTAATGGTGCAGATTACCAATACACATTAACGCACTTATTTACGCAACATAATAAATTAGGTGGTGATTTAGGCAATTATCTTCATACAGAAATGATGCCTACTTTGGAAAACTCTTTAGAAAACATTAATTGGCCTATAACACCTTATGTCAATGTATTTAACAGTGTTCCTGAGCAAGGTTTTTCTCAGTTTATGGATTACCCAAGATACTCTACAGGCTATACCACACTTTGGAACACCTTGGGACTAATGGTAGAAACACATATGCTTAAACCATATAAAAAACGAGTTATGGGCACCTATTACCTTATGCAAAAGATGATAGACATATCTGAAAAAGATGGCAAAAAAATAAAAGAATTAAGAGCAAATGCATTTGCTGCTGATCAAGAAAAAATCACCTATCCTGTTAAATTTACAATAGATACTACTAAGGCATCTACATTAAAATTTAAAGGATATGAGGCAGAATATATAGAAAGTGAAGTTACAGGTTTAACCAGATTAAAATATGACAGATCTAAACCATTTACAAAAGAGGTTAATTATAATAACTATATGGCTCCTACAAGTTTTGTGACTATTCCAGAGGCATATATTATTCCAAAAGCATGGAAAAAAGTAATACCTCATCTTGAGGCTAATAAAATAAGTTACACTCAATTTGAAAAGGATACACTAATAACGGTAGAATCTTACAAGATAAAAGATTATGATACTCGCAAATCTGCCTATGAGGGACACTATCCACATAGCAATACAACTGTTACTACCAGTACACAAAGCGTGCAGTTTTTTAAAGGAGATTACTATATTCCAACAAGCCAAAGAGGTTTACGCTACCTTTTAGAAACTTTAGAACCAGAAGCAGTTGACTCATTTTTTAACTGGAATTTTTTTGATACTATTTTACAGCAAAAAGAAGGTTTTTCTCCTTATGTTTTTGAAGACGTGGCTGCAAAATTATTAAAAAACAACCCTAAATTAAAAGCTGAGTTTGACACCGTAAAGGCTACAGATGAAAACTTTAGCAAAAGTTGGTATGCACAATTAGATTGGTTACATAAAAAATCTGCTCATTATGAAAAAGCCCACTTACAATATCCAATATATAAATTGATGAAGAGTAATTAAATTACTCTTCAAACAATATTTTAATATTAGCATAAGAATTCTCTAAGGCCTTAGCTATTTTGCTTGGGCCTTTCCATTTTACCTTTTCTATACCTTCCTCTAATTGCCCTGTAAGTTCACCTTTAAAAGATGTTTTCATTGCAAACCAATGCACTTCTTTCAATTTATATTTACCATTACGTTTAAAAATATGGTAGGTAATTTTTAAAAGGTTTTCAATTTTTAAACCCTGTACACCTGTTTCTTCCTCTACCTCTCTAATGGCACATTGCTCTATGGTTTCGCCTTTATCTAACTTTCCTTTAGGTAAATCCCATTTATCATTTCTGTAAATAAACAGCACTTTACCCTCTTTATTAGTAACAACACCACCACCTGCAACCACAATAGGTATTTTTTTAGAGAATTTTTTTAAAATCTCCTCTTTATTTGGATGGTAAATATAAGCCCTTGGCAACTTATTCTTAGATAAGGCCTTAATTGCCTCATTAATTGCCTCCTCATTTAATAAAAAATATTTATTATCCGCTATGTCTGACAGTTTATTTGTCAAAATCAAGGGCAATTCATTCACAAAAACTTTATACATTTGCGCTATGGTTTTAAATAAAGACACTGCAAAAAAAACAGCCGAACTTTTATTGCAAATTAATGCAATTAAGTTGAAACCAGAAAATCCTTTTACGTGGGCTTCTGGATGGCAATCTCCAATTTATTGTGATAATAGAATAATCCTATCTTATCCTATAATTCGTAACTACATACGAGAAGAAATGGCTAAGCAAGTAGAAGAACTATACGGCAAACCAGATGTTATTGCTGGTGTAGCCACTGGTGCTATTGGCATTGGTATGCTTGTTGCCGAGTATTTAGGACTTCCGTTTGTATATGTTAGGCCAGAACCAAAATCTCACGGAAGACAAAACCAAATTGAAGGTCAATTATCTGCCAACCAAAATGTAGTAGTAATAGAAGATTTAATTAGTACCGGAAAAAGTAGCTTAAATGCTGTTAAAGCATTAAAAGAAGCTGGCGCTAATGTTAAGGGTATGATTGCTATTTTTACTTATGGATTTGATGTTGCCGATAAAAACTTTAAAACAGAAGACATTGAATTACACACACTTAGTGATTACCCTAACCTAATACAACAGGCATCGGACACCAACTACATTAAAGAACAACAATTAAACACACTACTGCAATGGAAAAGTAATCCTGCAGTTTGGAAACCATAACAATATGCATATAGAAGCACCTAAAAAAACAGTATTAAAAAGCGACAAAGAAGTTTTTGATTTTTTAATTGATATTAAAAACTTTGAAAAATTAATGCCAGAAAACATTAGTAAGTTTGAGGTATTAAGTGAAGATAAATTTCTTTTTGCCTTAAAAGGAATGCCAGAAATTGTTTTAAAACTAAAAGAGCAACATCCTAACAATAAAATAATATTAGGAGCAGCTAGTGATAAGCTTCCGTTTACTTTAACTGCAGATATTAATAGCATTGCAGCAACAGAAACAGAAGTTACTCTTAGTTTTGAAGGCGAATTTAACGCTATGATGGCTATGATGATTAAAGGTCCTATCACTAAGTTTATAGATACTTTATCAAACAACTTAATTGTTATTTAATACAGTAATTGTATTTCTTTTAAGTTATATTCCTTAAAAATATTATCCTCTAGCAGAACAATTAATTTTCCGCTAGAGGATACTCCTTTTATAAACCCCATAAACATCTTCCCTTCTTTATCTTTAAAGGTTGATGGCTTATGTATTCTAAACATAATTTCTTGATATAAAGTTCTTAAAACATCCGGACTATTTAAATAATTTGACGTAAGATACTTTTTTAACTTTACTATAATTAACTGCAAAACTTCATCTAAATTAAAAGTTTCTCCTTTTAACAATTTTAAAGAAGATACATTGGGCAAATTATTAAATGATAACTGGTTTACATTTAAGCCTATACCAATAATAGAAGACTGTATTTTACTGCCAGTCAGTATATTTTCAATTAAAATTCCACATATTTTAGAATTAGCTGACAGAATGTCGTTTGGCCACTTTACAGTTAAATTTGGTATATTGAGCTCTTTTAAAGCCTCATACATAGCCAAAGATACACACATATTTAACAAAAACTGATCTGCAACCTCCAAAGCTTCGCCTTTTTTTAACACACTAAAAGTCAAGTTTTTACCAGGTTCTGCCAGCCATTTTGTGCCCATTTGGCCACGCCCCTGCTCTTGATTTTTAGTTGTAACTACCGTAAAATCATCCACTTTTGTAGACATAATTAACTCTTTTAAATACTGGTTTGTAGAGTTGGTGGCATTAAGTTTGATTATCTGCATATGTAGATTATAATAATATTCTGCAATCTTATGTTAAAAACAATAGTTAAAAAAACAAAAAAACAATAACTTTGTATAATCTAAAATTTTTGAATGCAAAAAAAGACAGCTAGTGCAGACGAACTTATAACTTTAATTTTACAAGGAATTGAAGATGTAAAAGGGCACGATATAAATTTACTAGACCTTAGAGAAATAGAAAATACAGTATGCGACTACTTTGTAGTTTGTAACGGTACCTCTAACACGCACGTTAATGCAATAGTAAGCTCAATACAAAAAACCGTTAGTAAAGCTATACAGGATAAACCTTGGCACGTAGAAGGGTCAGACAATTCTGAATGGGTTTTATTAGACTACGTTAATGTTGTGGTACACGTTTTCCAAAAACAAACAAGAGACTTTTATGACATAGAAGGACTTTGGGGAGACGCAAAAGTTACCGCAATAGAAAGTAGTTATAACCAGTAAATAAATAGAATGGCAAAAGACAATAATACAAAACCTAACAAACCTAAATTTAACTCATGGTGGATTTATGGTATTTTAGTAGCATTAATCATAGGATTTCAGTTTTTAAGCAGTGACGGCTTATCTTCTACCAGAAAAAAAACTACATCAGATTTATTGGAGTACATTAAAAATGGCGATGTAAAAAAAGTAATGATTATATCTAATGCAGGCTACGCAAAGGTATATTTAACTGAAGAGGCTTTAGAAAAAGATTCGCACAAACCTGTATCTAAACCTAGTTTTTCTTTAAACCCTACAGAATCTCCTAGCTATGTTGTAAACTACGCTTCTCTAGAAATTTTTGAGAAAGAAGTTAAAGATGCAAAAGCATTAAACAATGTAGATACTATTATAGATAGCGAAAAAGAATCTAACACGTTTGAAAACTTACTATTTACACTATTACCATTTGTACTTATTATAGGTATTTGGATATTTATGATGCGTAGAATGTCTGGCGGTAGTGGCGGTGGTGCTGGCGGCCAAATATTTAATATTGGCAAGTCCAAAGCAAAACTGTTTGACGAAAAAACAGACACACGTACTTCTTTTAAAGATGTTGCTGGTTTAGAAGGTGCTAAAGAAGAAGTTGAAGAAATTGTTGAGTTCTTAAAAAACCCTGAAAAATATACCTCTCTAGGTGGTAAAATACCAAAAGGAGCTTTATTAGTAGGCCCTCCTGGTACTGGTAAAACATTATTAGCTAAAGCTGTTGCTGGCGAAGCTAAAGTACCTTTCTTTTCACTATCTGGTTCAGATTTTGTAGAGATGTTTGTAGGTGTAGGTGCATCTAGAGTACGTGATTTATTTAAGCAAGCCAAAGACAAATCTCCTGCAATTATTTTTATTGATGAGATTGATGCTATTGGTAGAGCACGTGGTAAAAACAACGTTACAGGTTCTAATGATGAAAGAGAAAACACATTAAACCAATTACTAACAGAAATGGATGGTTTTGGCACCAATACAAATGTTATTGTATTAGCTGCAACAAACCGTGCAGATGTTTTAGATAAAGCATTAATGAGAGCTGGCCGTTTTGACAGACAAATTTATGTAGACTTACCAGACATTAGAGAACGTAAAGAAATTTTTGAAGTACACGTTAAGCCTATTAAAACAGCTGAAACTTTAGATTTAGATTTCTTAGCTAAGCAAACGCCAGGTTTTTCTGGAGCAGATATAGCAAACGTTTGTAATGAAGCTGCATTAATTGCTGCACGTAAAGAGAAAAAAGCCGTAAACAAGCAAGACTTTTTAGACGCAGTAGACCGTATAGTTGGTGGTTTAGAAAAGAAAAACAAAATAATTACTCCTGGAGAAAAGAAAACTATTGCTTACCATGAAGCAGGGCACGCAACAGTTAGTTGGATGCTAGAACATGCTGCGCCATTAGTTAAAGTTACCATTGTACCAAGAGGACAATCTTTAGGAGCTGCTTGGTATTTACCAGAAGAACGTTTAATTGTTCGTTCTGAACAAATGCTAGATGAAATGTGTGCAACTCTTGGCGGACGTGCTGCTGAAAAAGTAATTTTTGATAAGATTTCTACAGGTGCTTTAAGTGATTTAGAAAAAGTTACTAAACAAGCAAGAGGTATGGTTACTGTTTATGGCTTAAATGACAAAATTGGAAACCTAACTTATTATGACTCTTCTGGTCAAGACTCTTACGGATTTTCTAAACCTTACAGTGAAGAAACTGCTCGTATTATAGATGAAGAAATTTCTAAATTAATAGAAGAGCAATACCTAAGAGCCATAGATCTTTTAGATAAAAACAAAGACAAGCTTACAGAACTAGCAGAGCGTTTGTTAGAAAAAGAAGTTATCTTTAAAGATGATTTAGAAAAGATTTTTGGAAAAAGACCTTTTGCTAAAGATGTTAAAGAAAATGCTGAAGAAGAAGCAAAAAAAGACGCTACTACTAATTCTTCTGAAGAAGAATAGTACGTACACACCATAAATTTTAAGAATTTTAATGAGCATATTTGGTAAACTTTTTGGCACTAGTAAAAAAAAGAGTTCTGATGCACCCGCAGAAAACCGCGGAGTGCATATGCCAGAACTAGATTTGCCTATAGACGAAAAGTTTACCATTTACTTCAAAAAAAATGGTGGCAAATTTATTTATTGTGATTCAGATGACGAGGTTTCATCTGCTTTACAAAATATTGTAGAAGAAAATGATTGGCGAGATAATTCGTTCTTTTCATTAGATGATAGGCTAGAAAAAAAGTTTGCTAACGAACATATTTCATTTTCAAAATCTGCTAAAAAAAGCACTGTATTTTTTACAACTTGCGAGCATTTAATTGCTCAAAACGGTTCCATTTTAATTTCTTCTAACCAATTAAAAGAAAGAAAAATGAATGAACTTCCAGAAAACTTTATTGTTTACGCTACCACAAGCCAGCTTACCGCTAGCTTAGGAGATGGTTTAAAAAGCATAAAAAAGAAATACCAAGGTAGCATACCTGCCAATATAACTACTATAAAACATTTTCAGTCTAATATAAAAGAAGAAGATGATTTTTTGTCTTACGGAAGTACAGCTAAAAACTTATATCTTATCTTAATGGAAGATTTATAAGTATGAAAGAAATTTACAAAAGAGCAATAACAGGTATTATATATGTAGTACTTTTATTATCAGCTGTATTCTTAAATTCAGATGCATTCGATTTTTTATTTATGGCTTTTGGTTTGGCTTGTTTATTTGAGTATAAACGCATAGTTAAACTAAAAGGATACTACGTTTTTGTAGCATACCTAGCTCTTTGGTGGGCATACATTTATTTAATACAAAAAGAATGGATAATTAATATATTACTTGTAGCAACTTTAGTTACAGACATTCTTTTACTGTACTTTTTGCTTTCTAAAAAAGAGAAAGTGTTTACTCCTATTGAAAAATTTCTTTGTGGCCTATTATTTTTAGGTGGTGGCTGTATTTTTTTAACAATGATACCTTATAGAGGTGGTGGTTTTGAAAAAATATTGATTATGGGTATTTTTATATTAATCTGGGTAAATGACAGTTTTGCGTATTTAGTTGGCCGTAAACTAGGACGCACCAAACTTTTCCCTTCTGTATCTCCAAAAAAAACTATTGAAGGCGCAGTAGGCGGATTAGTATTTGCTTTAATTGCTGCATATATTATTTCTATCTTTGAAAATAATTTAAGTATTATACAATGGCTTATATTAGCAACCGTAATTGTTGTAACAGGCAATTTAGGAGATTTAATAGAGTCTAAATTTAAAAGAAAAGCTAAAGTAAAAGATAGCGGAGCAATATTACCAGGACACGGAGGAATTTGGGATCGCTTAGACAGTTTAGTCTTTGCTGCACCATTTGCATTTTTAACATTAATTATATTTTCACATGTTTCATAAGGAGGGGCTTAAAATTATTATCATCACCTTTATTTTAGTAGTTGCAGCAATAGTATCTGCAGAGTATTTTGTTACATTAAACTGGTTAAAAATAGGGTTACAAGTTACAGCTCTATTTTTTTTAATTTTGATATTACAATTCTTTAGAAATCCTAAAAGAAAAGTAAAAAGAACCTTTGATGACATTTTAGCTCCCGTAGATGGAAAAGTAGTTGTTATTGAAGACGTAGAAGAGCCAGAATATTTTAAAGGTAAACGCAAGCAAATATCTATATTTATGTCTCCTGTTAACGTACATGTTACAAGGTACGCTGCATCTGGCTCTATTAAGTACTCTAAATACCACCCTGGAAAATATTTAGTTGCATGGCACCCAAAAGCAAGCACAGAAAATGAACGTACTACTGTTGTAATAAACACGCCAAAGTTTGGAGATATTTTATACAGACAAATTGCCGGTGCATTAGCTAAAAGAATTGTTAACTACGCTAAAGTTGGTGATAGCGTACACCAAGGAGAAGATGCTGGATTTATAAAATTTGGATCTAGAGTAGATGTTTACTTACCTTTAGATACTGTTGTTACCGTAAAATTAAACCAAAAGGTGGTTGGAGCAAAAACATGCATTGCTACGTTACCGAGCCAAGATGACTAATGACAAACTACATAAAGAGTTTTTAGAGTCTGTAGAGCACGTTAATAACTATACAGAACCTCTGCCTGCAGATTTATTATTAAAACTGTATGCATACTACCGTATAGCACATAAAAACTTTGATAACCCTGGTAGTAGAACACCTTTAATTAATGCTTTTAAAGCCAATGCATTAATACAAGCCAAAAATTTATCGCCAAAACAAGCTATGAAAAACTACATTAGTTTAGTGCATAAAGAAATTATACTTAAAAAGTAGCTAGGCAACAATTTTAGAGTTAAAAAACTCTTTTTCTAATAACGAAAAATAAACTGTAGCAGTTATTGTTATTAAAAAATAACTTAAAATTACGCTTGTAGCACCTGTAAAATAGGTTTGCATACCAAACCAACCGTTTTGTATTATTAAATAAGCTATACCCAATATACTTCGTACAACTTCTATGGTTAACGCATATTTTTTTCTATCCATTAGAGTGGTATAACCATAAATACCAATAAAAATAAATACGCCGTATAAAAGAGCCGCCCCAAACCCTATGTTTTCAAAATTGTAAAACAAAAAAAGCATAAGTCCTAATGTAGCAAACATCTGAAAAAGAATATATCCTTTAAATAATTTTGAAGCTTTTGTTGTATATCTTTCATAAGAATACACATCTTGTATAATTGCTATTGGATATTTCTCTTTAACATCCTGAGGCCTCCAACCTGTTGGCATAAACCAAATTCTAATTTTATCCCATATGCTTTTAGTATACCAAGCATCTTTTACCAATCTCCAAAAGTGTTGAAAGTTTATATGAACAGGATTCCAAGTAGCTGCAGGTTTTAAAACCCCGTATTGCGGTGGAACATCATCTAACTCTTCTTGAAAAGTACCAAACAAACGATCCCAGAAACTAAAAATCTGACCTAAATTTTTATCTATATATTCCGGATTAATTGCATGATGTACTCTATGCTGAGATGGCGTAACAATTACATACTCTAACCAACCCAACTTACCTATATGCCTTGTATGATACCAAAATTGAGCAAACAAATGCAAGGGTGCTAAAACAGCAATTACTTGTTCTGGAACTCCCAAAAGAGCTGCAGGAAGCAACAATAAAGGTACATAACCAATTAAATTAGAAATTGATTGACGTAATGCACAAGATAAATTAAATTCTTCACTACTGTGATGAATTACATGTTGGTTCCAAAAAATATTAATTTTATGACTCAGTCTATGGTTCCAATAGCCTGCAAAGTCTATAAATAAAAAGCCAATGAGCCAAACACCCCAAGAGTTACCAATATTAAATAGTGCTAAGTGTTTAACTAAAAAAGGATAAGACACAATTAATAGTCCTATTCCTAGAGAATCTTTTATAATATTTGTAAAACCAGAACTTATACTAGATACGGTATCTAGGATATTGTACATTTGTTTTTTTACGAAATATCCGTAAGCTATTTCTAGAGCCATTAAAAGCATAAAAAAAGGAATAGCGTACAAAAGAGCAGTAGTATAGCTAATCATAAATGTCTGGTTTACTCAAATATAGTAAAAAAAAGCAAACTCATTACAACATAATTTTTAACAAAAAAAGCTACTCTAACAAGAGTAGCTTTTGCATATTTATCAACATAAAAAAACTATTGTAAGCCTTTTAAACTCTTTTCTAACGTTTCTATTTTTGCTTCTGCGTCTGCTTGTTTTTTACGCTCTATTTCAATAACCTTTTCTGGCGCATTATTTACAAAACGCTCATTACTTAGTTTCTTTTGTACAGAAATTAAAAAGCCTTTAGTGTATTTAAGCTCTTCTTCAATCTTTTTTATTTCTGCTTCAATATCTATTGCACCAACCATTGGTATAAAATACTCATTAGACTTTACTCTAAAAGATAGTGCCCCATCTACAGCTATATCTGTATAAGAAATTGAAGATACATTGGTAAGTTTAGCAATTACCACATCCAACTCTTTAGATACATTTTCTGCATTTAATACAGACAATTCTAAAGCTTCTTTCATTGGTATGTTTTTCTCTTTTCTTATGGTTCTTACCCCAGACACCACTTCGGCAGCAAAATCAAAATTTAAAATTACAGCTTCATCAACCTTTTGCTGTTTTGGCCATTGTGCCACAACTAATGCCTGTTCTGGTGTACGATCCTCTATATGTTGCCAAACTTCTTCCGTTAGGAAAGGCATAAACGGATGCAATAATTTTAAGTTTTGCTCAAAAACTGAAATTAAAGCATTGTACGTAGTTTTATCTATTGGCTTTTGGTAGGCAGGTTTTACAATTTCTAATAACCAAGAACTATAATCATCCCAAACTAATTTATAAATGGCCATTAGCGCATCAGAAATACGATATTTACTAAAGTGATCTTCAATATCTAAAAGCGTTTTATTAAACTTAGCATTATACCACTCTAATCCTATTTTAGAAGCTTCAGGTTGTGCTATATCTGCCACTTCCCAACCTTTTATTAGCCTAAATCCATTCCAAATTTTATTTGCAAAGTTTTTACCTTGTTGACAAAGAGCTTCATCAAACATTAAATCATTACCTGCAGCAGAACTTAATAAAAGCCCAACTCTTACTCCATCTGCGCCATATTCTTCAATTAACTTTAAAGCATCTGGAGAATTCCCTAATGATTTAGACATTTTACGTCTTTGTTTATCCCTAACCAAACCAGTCAGATAAACGTTTTCAAAAGGTTTTTGATCTTTATACTCATACCCAGCAACTATCATACGAGCTACCCAAAAGAATAAAATATCTGGGCCAGTAACTAAATCGTTTGTTGGGTAGTAGTATTTAATTTCTTCGTTTTCTGGTTCTAAAATACCATTAAAAACGCTCATTGGCCACAACCAAGAAGAAAACCAAGTATCTAATGCATCCTCATCTTGGCGAAGATCATCTGCTTTTAATGTAGCATTACCAGATTTTTGTTGAGCTAATTTTAGCGCATCTTCTTTATTTTCTGCTACAACAAAATCATCTGCGCCATCTCCAAAATAATACGCAGGTATTTGTTGCCCCCACCACAATTGACGAGAAATATTCCAGTCGCGAATATTTTCCATCCAGTGACGATAAGTGTTTTCAAACTTTTTAGGAAATAATTTAACCTCAGCATTACCTCCAAGTACAGCCTCTATAGCTGGCTTAGCCAATTCTTCCATTTTTAAAAACCACTGATCTGACAATCTTGGTTCTATAACAGCTTTTGTACGTTCTGATGTACCAACTTTATTTAAATGTTGTTCTGTTTTTATTAAAAAACCTTTTTCTTCTAACTCTTTAACAATCTCTTTACGTACAACAAACCTGTCTTTACCCTCATAATGCAAGCCAAAACTATTTAAAGTTGCATCTGCATTAAAAATATCTATTACTTCTAAATTATGCTTATCTCCTAAGTTTTTATCATTTACATCATGTGCAGGTGTCACTTTTAAACAACCTGTACCAAACTCAAGATCTACATATTCATCCTCTATAATAGGTATAACTCTATTTACAATAGGCACTATTGCTTTTTTACCTTTTAAATGAGTAAAACGTTCATCATTTGGGTTTATACATATTGCAGTATCTCCAAAAATAGTTTCAGGGCGTGTAGTGGCTATAGTTAACGTATCATCAGATCCTTCAATTTTATAATTGATATAATATAGGTTTCCTTGTTTTTCTATATGAATAACTTCTTCATCAGACAAGGTAGTTTGTGCTTCTGGATCCCAGTTTACCATACGGTAACCACGGTAAATTTTCCCTTTATTATAAAGGTCTACAAAAACTTTTATTACAGATTCAGACATATGGTCATCCATTGTAAAGGAAGTACGATCCCAGTCACAAGAGCAACCTAATTTTTTAAGTTGATCTAAAATAACACCACCATACTCATGTGTCCAATCCCAAGCGTGTTTTAAAAACTCCTCTCTACTTAAATCTGCTTTATTAATTCCTTGTTCTTTTAGCTTAGCAACAACTTTAGCTTCTGTAGCTATAGAAGCGTGGTCTGTACCTGGAACCCAACACGCATTTTTACCTTGCAAACGCGCTCTACGTATTAAAACATCTTGTATTGTATTATTTAACATATGCCCCATATGTAACACACCTGTAACATTTGGCGGTGGTATTACAATGGTATATGGCTCTCTGTCATCTGGAGTAGAATGAAAATATTTATGTTTTAACCAATAGTCATACCACTGGTTTTCAGATTTTTGAGAGTTGTATTTTGATGCAAGTTCCATTCTTTGGTATAGTTTTTGTATTACTCTTAGCGTGAGTATTTAATTTTAACAATAAAGCCTGCAAATTTAAAGAAAAATTAAGGATTTTTACTGTGTTTAAATACGAAACAAAAATAAGTAACGTTATTACATAACAAAAGAATTTTTAAAGGTTAAATAGTAAATAGTATATTTGATCTTAATTTAAACCCAAAATGATGAAAAAGATAGTATTAGTATTATTTGTTGGCCTACTAGCATTTAACCTAAGTGCACAAGACAAAAAGGCTAAAATTGAATTTAAAACTGAAACTGTAGACTACGGAAAAGTTGAACGTGGTGGCAACGGTGTTAGAGTTTTTGAATTTACAAATACTGGAGATGCTCCTTTAATTATTAGCAAGGTAAACTCTAGCTGTGGATGTACTATTCCTAAAAAACCAAAAGAGCCTATTATGCCTGGTAAAACTGGTGTAATTGAAGTAAAATATGACACTAAAAGACCAGCTGGCCCTATTAGAAAAGCAATTACTGTTATATCTAATGCAGAAACGCCAACTAAGGTTTTAAAAATAAAAGGTGAACTTGTAGAAGCTAAATCTGTAGCACAATAATTACAACACACCACAAAAAAATAAAAGCATCCTTTTTAGGGTGCTTTTTTTATTTAAACAAGTTTTTAATACGCAAATTAAAAAGTAATTTTTCTCCCCGACGCTCTACTAAAACCATAACCTTTTTGCCTGGCACATCATCTACCATATGTGTTAATTCTTGTAACTTATATTTATGAGCTTCTTTTTTATTTACCTGCAAAATAACATCTCCTACTTTTAAACCTGCATCTTTTGCCGGACTACCCTCTCTAAGATCAGAGACAACTATTTGCGGTACCAAACTTATAACCACTTCATTATCATAACTAACAGTTACTTTAGACGCAGAACCATTTTTACTTACTCCGCTAAAACCTTTTTGCTGCTTTAGCTTACTTTGTTTAATATAGCGCATCCCTCCGTGTTGTAAAGCCATACCACTAGTTCTAAACCAAAAAGGCTTTTTATAGTTAGAATTTTTTTTGAAAGAAACTTGTTGGTTAGGATAGTCAAAAACCCAATTAAATCGTTTTAAAACTTCTCCTCCAAGACTACCATTACGTTCTCCTTTTTTAGCTAAATACTTTACAGATATGCTATCTGGAAAAGCTGTTTTGGTATTATTTATAGTATAACTTCCTAACTTAAACTGATCTATTTTGGTCCTTTTACCATATATATCTCCACTTAAACCTTTTCCTAAAAAGTCTTCAAAATACTTATGTTGCACAGCAATACCTTTTACTTTATTTTCAAAAAGCCAAACAGCGTCACTACTACCCGTGTCTATTAACAATTTTACAGGTACAGTATTTTGTTTTAATAACGCAGCCGCTTCTATATAGGCTTTTTTACGCTCTAAACTTAGCGGTAAATATTCTATTTTTTTATTTTTAGATTGCTTGTAAGTATTGGGGTTGTAAACTTTAATAAAGGTATTTGTGTAATTAATCTCTACAATATGATTTTTAAAAAAGTCGTACCCTAAAATACCGTGTATAGGAACACCTAATTTTGGAGAAAAATTTAAATCTTTTTCCAAAACAATATAAACTAACTGATTAGTGTTTTTAAACGAATTTAACTCTAATAAGTTTCCTTTAGATTTTAGAGCTCTTATTGGCTCACCTCCACCAAGACCTTTAATCGTAATTTCTGATACGTTTTTAATATCTACTGAATCTTGATTAGAAAAATTAAAAAGTATAGGTTTACTTACACCAGTGTCTAATATAAAAGTAAATTGAGCACCATTGATCTTTGCTGGTAAAACAATGAGGTTGTTAATTAATTTAAACTTAATTTTTTCATACTTTTTACCTTCTGGTAACTCAAAATTTTGAGCTCCTGATAAAAAAGGAAAAAGCAGACAAAAAATTAAAGCTTTTAGTTTCATTGGTACTGATTTTCAGCATATACCCATATAAAATACAAAAAAAAATGTTAACCTACTTAATTTATGATCTTAAATAGATAAAAATTAAACATTATGGTGTTGTTTTCTATGCTTGTATTTCTCATTTTTGCCTAAAATATTTTTTTATGCCATCAATTTCAACAAAAGGGCTAGCAATGCCAGAATCACCAATTCGTAAATTGGTACCTTATGCAGAAAATGCTAAGAAAAGAGGAATAAATGTTATTCACTTAAATATTGGTCAGCCAGATATTAAAACTCCCCAAGTAGCTTTAGATGCAGTAAAAAATAATAAATTAGATGTTATTGCCTATAGCAGAACAGAGGGGTCTGAAACATATAGAGAAAAAATAGCTGCTTATTATAAAAAGCAGCATATAAATGTTACCGCACAAGAAATTATTGTGACAACTGGAGGCTCTGAAGCTTTAGCCTTTGTAATGGGTAGCATTGCTGATGCTGATGATGAAATTATTATACCAGAACCTTTTTATGCAAATTACAACGGCTTTGCTACTGCAGCTGGTGTAAATGTGGTTCCTGTTGTATCTAAAATAGAAGATAATTTTGCACTACCTGCAATAGAAGAGTTTGAAAAATTAATTACTTCAAAAACAAAAGCAATTTTAATTTGTAACCCAGGTAACCCTACAGGATACTTATATAGTAAAGAAGAAATTAAAAAACTAGCTGCAATTGTAAAAAAGCACAATTTGTTTTTAATTGCAGATGAAGTTTACAGAGAGTTTACATACGACGGTAAAGAGCACTACTCTATTTTACAGGAAGAAGGTTTAGAAGAAAATGCCATTATAGTAGATTCTGTTTCTAAAAGATACAGTATGTGTGGAGCTCGCATTGGATGCCTTGTTTCTAAAAACAAAGAACTTGTAAAAACAGCACTTAAATTTGCCCAGGCAAGACTATCTCCGCCAACATATGCACAAATTGCTAGTGAAGCGGCTTTAGACACACCTAATAGCTATTTTACAGATGTTATTGAAGAATATGTAGAACGCAGAAACATACTAATAACAGAGCTAGAGCAAGTAAATGGTGTACGCGTAGCTAAACCACAAGGAGCATTTTATTGTATAGCAGAATTACCTATTAAAGACGCAGATAAATTTGCACAATGGCTACTAGAAGATTTTAATATAGATAACGAAACTGTAATGGTTGCTCCTGCAGCTGGCTTTTACGCAACAAAAGGCTTAGGTAAAAATCAAATTAGAATAGCATACGTTTTAGATAAAGAAAGCCTAAAAAGAGCTGTACATATTATTAAAGAAGCCTTAGCTGTATACCAAGATTAATGACTATTAAAGAAAACATATCATTAAAGGAATACAACACTTTTGGTATAGACGCTAAAGCATCATACTTCTGCAAAGTAACATCTGTAGAAGAACTTAAAAAAGCTGTAGCATTACCAAATTATCCTAACAAATTTATTATTAGTGGTGGTAGCAATATGCTTATTACCACTAATATTAGTGCTTTGGTAATACACATTGCAATAAAAGGTATAAGTATCTTAAAAGAAGACAAAAATAATGTTTGGTTAACTGTTATGGCTGGTGAAAATTGGCATAATCTTGTACTTTGGTC
Source organism: Cellulophaga omnivescoria (assembly GCF_001999725.1). Lineage (GTDB taxonomy): Bacteria > Bacteroidota > Bacteroidia > Flavobacteriales > Flavobacteriaceae > Cellulophaga > Cellulophaga omnivescoria. The sequence goes on along the minus strand of NZ_MDDP01000018.1, from coordinate 84,899 downwards.
TTTAGACCATAATTATGGCGGACTAGAAAATATGTCTCTCATACCAGGTAACACAGGTACTGCTCCTATACAAAACATTGGCGCATATGGCGTAGAACTAAAAGACTCCTTTGTAAGCTGTAATGCATTACACATAAAAACTGGAGATATACATAGCTTTACTAAAGAAGAATGTAAATTTGGCTACCGAGATTCTTTCTTTAAAAATGAAGGAAAGGGAGAATACATTATTACATCTGTAGTTCTAAAACTAACCAAAAAAGACCATAATTTAAAAATATCTTATGGTGCAATAGAAACTGAACTACAAAAAAATAACATTACAAAACCTACTATAAAAGATGTATCTAATGCAGTTATTTCAATTAGACAAAGTAAGCTACCTAATCCTGCTGAATTAGGTAACAGCGGCAGCTTTTTTAAGAACCCAATAGTAGACAAATTATTTTTTGATAACTTTAGCCAAAATAATCCTGAAGCACCGTTTTATACCTTGCCAAATAATACGTATAAAATACCAGCTGGCTGGCTTATAGAACAATGCGGATTTAAAGGAAAAAGATATGGCGATGCTGGTGTGCACAAAAACCAAGCTTTAGTTTTAGTAAACTATGGCAATGCCACTGGAAATGAAATTCTTGAACTGTCAAAAAAAATACAAGACACTGTTTTTAAGAAGTTTAACATCCACATAGAAGCAGAAGTTAACATCATAAAATAACCCCTGAAACCAAAAAGGAACAGGGGTTATACCAAACCAAACTAACCAAAAATAAGTGGCAGTAACCAGCTGCCTACTTAAGTTGTAAATATTTTAATTATCGCAATCATTTTTGTAATCTTGCGTTTAACTATATACGTTAGCAAATGTATATTTGGATGCCGCAGTGTAAAAAAAATTTACAGAAATAGCGTAACACAACTAGAATGAGTACACTACTTGAAAAACATATTGTAGAATTACTACAAGATAGAGATGAAAAAGCAATATCTTTATTGTACGACCATTATGGTGATACTTTATTTGGTGTAGCCAACAAAGTTGTTAGAGATGAAGATTTAGCACAAGACGTACTACAAGAAAGTTTTGTGAAAATTTGGAAAAAAGCAGACTCTTATGACTCTTCTAAGGCTAAACTATTTACGTGGTTATTTAGAATTACCCGTAATACAGCTATAGACAAACTTAGAAGTGTAAACACAAAATCAGATAAGGAAATCCAAATAGACGTTTCAGACGTATATAATTTAGGTACAGAGAGCACTAGACCAGAACTAATGGATGTTAAGGATAACTTACATAAGTTAGAACCCAAATATAAAATAGTACTGGAAGCCTTATTTTTTGAAGGGATGACCCAACAAGAGGCTAGTGAAGAATTAGATATTCCTTTAGGAACTATAAAGTCCAGACTAAAAATTGGACTAAGAGAATTAAAGAAAATATACGGTTCTACCGCATTAACAATTTTTATATCATTTTTGTTATGACAGATAAAATAAAAAAATTCTTAGAATCAGATCTTCTAGAAAAGTATCTTTTAGATGCTACTACTACAGAAGAAACGCTTAGGGTAGAGCGCTACATAGCTATGTACCCAGAGGTAAGCAAAACGTACAATGAGTTGCAAGAAAATTTAGAAATTTTTGCAAAACTTCATGCTATTGATGCACCAGATGGTTTAAAAAATAAAATTTTAGACCGTGTAAAAGCAGAGAAAAAATCACACAGTAAATTTTACAGATACATTGCTATTGCTTGTTCTTTAGCTTTTGTTTTTGCAGCTGCTTCTTTCTTCTTCTGGAACCAAAACAAATCCTTACAAGAAGAAAACACTATTGTTAACAATAAAATGAAGACTATTGAAAACAATATGAAGCAACAATTAGAGGATGTTAGAAACCAATTTATTGTACTTAATAACCCTAAAACAAAAAGGTACAATGTAAAAGGTAATACAAAAGCTAAAGAATTAAAAGCTGTTGCTTACATTAACCCTGTTAAAAAATTATCATACATAAATGTAAAAAATATACCCAATTTACCAGAAGACCAATGTTTACAAATGTGGGCAGAGGTAGATGGCAAAATGATTAACATTGGTGTAATAAAAGACATTACTGATAAAGATAAATTACTAGCATTACCTTACGGAGAAAATGCAATGGGTTATATTACAATAGAACCTAAAGGTGGTAACAAAACACCAACAGTAGAAAATATTGTAGCTAATATATCATACGCAAACTAACGTTAAAGTGTATACATATAAAAGCTATAATTAGTATCTTTGCCTAAAATTTAATTATGAAACTAGTTTTATTAACCATAGGCCTTTTAAGTCTTGGTTTTGCAGGAATTGCAATTAAAATTTGGGCAAAGAAAGATGGCAAATTTGCAGGGACGTGTGCTAGCCAAAGTCCTTTTTTAAATAAAGACGGACAAGCTTGCGGTATGTGCGGCAAACTACCTGCGGAGCAAGATTGCAAAATGGAGGCATCAACAGAAATACAATAGGCAAATGAAAATTTGCCTTTTTTTATGAAATTATCTGAAGAAGAACTTAACGCAAATTTAACTAAAGCTAAAGCAGGTAACCAAATTGCTTTTAGCAACCTTTTAGACACCTTTTGGAATGATGTTTATGGATTTTTACTTGTAAGAACTGAAAACGAAAACGACGCAGAAGACCTAACAATACAAACTTTCTCTAAAGCTTTTGATAAAATAAATACCTATGATGGTAACTACAAGTTTAAAACTTGGTTAATTACTATTGGTAAAAATTTACACGTAGATTTATTTAGAAAAAGAAAGCGTAGCGTACTTGAAAATATGAATTATGGCAATGACGATGTTATAAAAGTATTAGATGACGCACCTACCATAGAAGACCAATTAATAATAGAACAAAATTTAGCCAATTTACTACAAGACATAAAAAAGCTAAAACCTGCTTACCAAAGAATTATAAATTTACGCTACTTTAATGAACTTAGCTACTCAGATATTGCCACAGAGCTTAATGAACCTATAAATAGTGTAAAAGTAAAATTACTACGCGCAAAAAAACTACTTGCTCAAATTATAACAGCAAAACCAAAATCTTGACCTCTACTCTATTATAACTAACGCTATTTTGTTTGTATATTTGTACAAAATATTTTTATGAGTATTAACACTGTAGATAACGTAAAACCGCCTAAGGGAAAACCAAAATGGTTACGAGTAAAACTACCTACTGGTAAAAAGTACACACAGTTAAGAGGTTTAGTAGACAAATACAGCCTTAACACTATATGTACATCAGGTAGTTGTCCTAATATGGGAGAATGTTGGGGAGAAGGTACAGCTACATTTATGATTCTTGGTAACGTATGTACAAGATCATGTGGTTTTTGCGGTGTAAAAACAGGAAGACCGGAAGATGTAGATTGGGAAGAACCAGAAAAAGTAGCACGTTCTATTAAAATAATGAGTATTAAACATGCTGTTATTACATCTGTAGATAGGGACGATTTAAAAGATATGGGCTCTATTATATGGGCAGAAACCGTTAAGGCCATACGCAGAATGAACCCAGAAACAACTCTAGAAACTCTTATTCCAGATTTTCAAGGAATGGGTACTCACCTAGATCGTATTATAGAAGTTAGTCCAGAAGTAGTTTCTCACAATATGGAAACCGTTAAAAGATTAACAAGGGAAGTACGTATACAAGCTAAATACGAGAGAAGTTTAGATGTTTTACGTTACCTAAAAGATAATGGTGCCAGAAGAACTAAGTCTGGTATTATGCTAGGATTAGGAGAACAAGAAGACGAAGTTATTAAGGTTATGGAAGACCTTAGAGCTGCAAACGTAGATGTTGTAACCATTGGCCAATACCTACAACCTTCTAAAAAGCACCTTCCTGTAAAAGAATTTATTTTACCAGAGCAGTTTAAAAAGTATGAAGAACTAGGACTAGAAATGGGTTTTAGACACGTAGAAAGTGGCGCACTGGTTCGCTCATCATACAAAGCACACAAACATATTAATTAATTTTAGCCTACATACAATTGGCTAAAACTGCTTTTTATTAAGCATTATTTTTTCGTATTTAAAATGAAAAAAATAAACATTGGTATTAACGGTTTCGGCAGAATTGGCCGTACCTTATATAGGTTATTAAACCAATACCCAAATTTAAATGTTGTAGCTATTAATGATTTGGCAGACGCTAAAACATTAGCTCACTTGTTAAAGTATGATAGTGTACACGGTATTTTTAATGAAAATATATCTAATACAGAAAATACTATTGTAGTAAACGGTAACACTATAAATATAACAAATGCTAGCACGCCTAAAGATATTCCTTGGCACAACAGCAATGTAGACTTGGTAATAGAGTCTTCAGGTAAATTTAAAACCAAAGAGGATTTAAGTTATCATTTAAAAAACGGAGCCAAAAAAGTAATTTTATCTGTTCCACCAACAGATAATGCTATAAAAATGATAGTTTACGGCATAAATCATACAGACATAACTGCAGAAGACCACATTATCTCTAATGCATCATGCACAACAAATAATGCGGCTCCTATGGTAAAGGTTATTAATGACCTTTGTGGTATAGAGCAAGCGTATATTACAACCATACACTCTTACACCACAGACCAGAGCCTGCATGACCAACCTCATAGAGATTTACGTAGAGCAAGAGCTGCAGGGCAATCTATAATACCAACTACAACTGGTGCTGCCAGAGCTTTAACTAAAATATTTCCAGAGTTAGCAGAAGTAATAGGTGGTTGTGGCATTAGAGTACCGGTGCCAAATGGCTCATTAACAGATATTACCTTTAATGTAAAAAAAGAAACCTCAATACAAGAAATAAATAATGCATTTAAGTGCCACGCAGACAACAACTTAAAAAAAATACTGCATTATACCGAAGATCCTATTGTTTCTATTGATGTAAACAATAGTTCTTATTCTTGTACGTTTGATTCTCAGATGACTTCTGTTATTGGTAAAATGGTAAAGGTTATTGGTTGGTATGATAATGAGTCTGGATACAGTAGTAGAATTATTGACCTCATAAATTTGTTGGTTCAAAAAAAATATATTTGAAAAGAATAAAACATAATCTAATTTTTAAAACAGTACTTACTGCTATTTTTAGTTGCTTACTGTTTTCTTGTGCAATTGCTCAAGAATCTCCAACTGCGTTTAAAGATTTAGATTATTACTTTTCTGTTGCCCGAAAAAATAAAAATCAAAACAACATTAAAGCTGCATTAGAGGCCATACAAAAAGCTGCAGATTATGCAGAAAAAAAAGAAGATGAAAAAGGGCTTATAGATTGTTTTCATAAATATGCTTTTCTATATCTAGAACTTGATAATGTACCAAGATCTAAGTTTTATTGGGACAGAACTAGAGTTTTATTAAAAAACATTGCATACCCATACGGCTCTAGTGAAAGCAAATATCTAGAGGCTATTTACTTATACTTAGATAAAAATAATTTTCAGGCAGAAGAAAAATTATCGGAAGCAAAGCAACTAAGTAATGATCGTAATTTACTTAACCGTATGGTTTTAACGCAAGCTAACATCAACTTTCAAAAAACAAACTTTTTAAAAGCATCTAGATTTTATAATGCACTTGTTGTAAATTCTGATATTTACGAAAAAGATTATTTTACAATACAAGGATATTTAGGATTAGCAAAAATTAATTCTTTTGACAACCCTGAAGATTGCATAAAATTTGGTTTAGAAGCATTACCAATCGCCAAAAAGAATGGTTTTATAAATGAAATGCTAGAAATTAACACTCTAGTTGGCAAAGCTTATGAAGATATTAAAGACTACAACACAGCTTTAATTTTTAATAAAAATTTAATTCATTTAAAAGATTCTCTTTACAGTTTAACCACAAGTAAAGCTCATGAAAGAACTGCTAATGATATACATATTGAAGGTTTAGAACAAGACGTAAAAACCTTACTAGAAAAAAATCTAGAACAAGAAGCATCTATAAACAGGTCTGAGAGCACAAATATTGTTGCTTTTGCCATTTTAGCTATCATTTCTTTATTAGCCATTTCTCTATACAGAAACAATCAAATTAAAATTAAAACAAATAACTTATTACAGCAAACAAATAAAGAGTTAGAAATTGCTAAAGATGAAGCGGTTAAAGCTATGGAAGCTAAAACTAATTTTTTATCAACTGTTAGTCATGAGTTACGTACACCATTATATGCAGTTACGGGTTTAACAAATTTACTCCTAGAAGAAAACCCTACAGAAAGCCAAAAAGAACATTTAAAATCATTAAAATTTTCTGGAGACTACCTTTTAAATTTTATAAATGATATACTACAGGTTAACAAAATTGATGCTCAAAAATTAGAAACTTTACAAATTGAGTTTAGCCTAAGAAAAACTATAAAAGATGTTATAGATTCTCTACAGCAAAGTGCAAAATCTAACAACACAAAACTTAATTTAGTTATAGATAAAAAAATATCTAGAGCCCATTTAGGAGACCCAATAAAAATATCACAAATACTAATAAATTTAATTGGTAACGCAATTAAATTTACCAAAAACGGAGAGGTTACCGTTACCATTAATGAGCTTAAAAAAGTTGAAGATATTTGTACTATTTATTTTGAAGTAAAGGATACAGGAATAGGAATATCTAATGAATTACAAGAAAATATTTTTGATAGTTTTGAGCAAGGATCTATACAAATTAATAGAGAATACGGCGGTACAGGTCTTGGATTAACCATTGTAAAAAACCTACTAAGCTTATTTGGAAGCACAATACATTTAGAAAGTACAAAAGGAATTGGATCTATATTTAGTTTTGAAATAGAGCTTGTTTGTAAAGACAAGGGTGTAAATAGTACTGAAGAAGAATATATACCACAAGAATTTATTTTTGAAGGACTTAAACTACTTATTGTAGAAGACAACAAAATAAACCAAGTAATAACCAAAAAAATGCTTTCTAAAAAAGGTATGTCTAGTGATATTGCTAATAACGGTACCGAAGCCATAGAGCTTGCACAGAACAATACTTATGATGCTATTTTAATGGATATTCATATGCCAGGTATAAGTGGTGTAGAGGCTACTATTGAGATAAGAAAGTTTGATAGTGAAATTCCTATAATTGCACTTACTGCAATTTCTTTAGATGATAGTGTAGAGAATTTTTATGCTGCGGGTTGTGATGACATTGTTACAAAACCTTTTAAACCAGACTATTTTTACCAAAAAATTGGGGAAAATATTTTTAATAAAAAAATTACATAATAGTATTTTTTATACTTCTCAATAAAGTTGCTTTGCCGTCTTGCAATAATTTATGTTGCACTTCTATATAACATAAATTACTTAACTTACCTTGTAACCTAACAAAATCCTTTTCTGTAGTTAACACAAAATATTTACTTGCAAAATTTTCTATTTCTGCATCTGTAAAAAAATGATGATCATTGTAAGCAAGGTGCTCAAAATCTACCCCTTGTGAATTTAAAAAATCTACTAAAGGTATTGGATTTGCAATACCAGTTACTAAGGTTATTTTTTTTCCTTTAAAATTATCTAAAGTCAATTGCTTTTTGTTGCCCTTAAGTATAGTCGAATAACTTAAGCTAGCAAACAACAATTGCTGGTGTTTTTTGGGTTGCAATTTTAGCGCTATCTCTTCCTGTTCGTTTATAGTAATAGTATTTGGACATTTTGTTACTATAATAATATTTGCACGTTTGGCCTCAGTTTTAGCATCTCGCAAATTACCTGTTGGCAAATACCAATCATCAGCATACAAACTACCGTATGCAGTGAGTAGTATAGAAAATGTTGGCTTTACCTTTCTATGCTGGTAGGCATCATCTAGCAAAATAAGATCTGGTTTTATATCTTTCTCTAAGGTAGCAATACCATTTCTACGGTCACCATCCACAACCATTGTTGCTACTGGATATTTTTTATATATCTGATAAGGCTCATCACCCAAATCCTCTACGGTAGTTGAAGAATTTGCGACTAACAAACCTTTAGATTTGCGCCCATATCCCCTACTTAAAACAGCTAGTTTGTATTGGTTTTGCAAATTGCGTAATAAAAATTCTATCATAGGTGTTTTTCCGGTACCACCAGCACTTAAATTACCAACACAAATAGTTGGTGTTTTAAACGTTTTAGATGAAAAAAATCCAACGTTAAACAGGTAGTTACGCAAATAAACCACTAAAGCATAGAGTAAGGAAAAAGGAAACGCTAATTTTCTGAGTAGTTGCATAAGAACGAAAGTAAATATTTTATCTTTGAAATTTATAAAAGCAATCAAAAATGACTGTAAAAGATATTACAAACATTATTGAAGATTTTGCGCCGCTAAATTACGCAGAAGATTTTGATAATGTAGGCCTATTAATTGGCAATACCAGTACAAAAGTTACTGGCGTATTGGTTACTTTAGATACCTTAGAAAATGTTGTGGATGAGGCAATTGCTAAAAATTGTAATTTAATAGTAAGTTTTCATCCTATTATTTTTTCAGGTTTAAAAAAAATTACGGGTGCTAATTACGTAGAGCGTGTGGTTTTAAAAGCAATAAAAAATGATATTGCAATTTATAGTATGCACACGGCCTTAGACAATAGTAACAGAGGTGTAAATGCAAAAATTTGTGAAGTACTAGGACTTACCAATACCAAGATATTAATACCACAAAAAGGAACTATAAAAAAGTTAACAACTTACGCTCCTAAAAACGAAGTTAACAAAATAAAAGAAGCGTTATTTATTGCCGGAGCAGGCAATATTGGCAATTATAGCAACTGTAGTTTTACCACCATAGGTATAGGCAGTTTTAAACCCAACCAAAATGCCAACCCAACAATTGGCCAAATTGGCAAAACAGAAACTACTGAAGAGGTTCAAATTAATGTAACTTTTGAGAAAGCTAAACAAAAACAAATTTTACAAGCTTTACTAAAAAACCACTCTTATGAAGAGGTTGCTTATGAAATAACCACTCTAGAAAACACAAACCAAAATATAGGTATGGGAATGGTTGGCGAGCTAGAAAATGCTTTAAATGAAGTAGATTTTCTAAAAGATCTTAAAAATAAGATGAATGTAGCCTGTATTAGACACTCTAATTTATTAAATAAAAAAATAAAAAAGGTAGCTGTATTAGGCGGAAGTGGTTCTTTTGCAATAGCTGCCGCAAAGGCTGTAAATGCTGATATTTTTATTACTGCTGACCTAAAATACCATCAATTTTATGAGGCAGAAAACAAAATATTACTAGCAGATATAGGACACTTTGAAACAGAGCAGTTTACAAAAAATCTTTTAGTAGAGATACTTACAAAAAAAATTCCTAATTTTGCAATCTCTTTATCGGAGAGTATTACAAATCCTATCAAGTATTTTTAAAAATATGGCAAAAAAGAAAGAAGCAACGGTAGAAGAAAAATTGAGAGCATTATATGACTTGCAATTAATTGATTCTAGAGTCGATGAGATAAGAAACGTTAGGGGTGAACTCCCGTTAGAAGTAGAAGATTTGGAAGATGAAGTTTTAGGACTTAAAACTAGATTGGACAAACTAAAAACTGATGTAGAAACAGTTAATTATGAAATAACAGCTAAGAAAAATTTAATTGAGGAATCTAAAGGCTTAATTAAAAAATATGCTGAGCAACAAAAGAATGTAAGAAACAGTCGTGAGTTTAACTCTTTATCTAAAGAAGTTGAGTTTCAAGAATTAGAAATTCAATTGGCTGAAAAAAACATTAAAGAATTTAAGGCGCAAATAGAGCAAAAGAAGCAAGTTATTGCTGATACTAAAGAGCGTTTAGCTGCAAAAGAGTCTCACTTAAAACATAAAAAAGGTGAATTAAGCGAAATTCTAGCGGAAACTGAAAAGGAAGAAAAAGCGTTACTTAAAAAATCTGAAGATTTTCAAAATCAGATTGAAGAGCGTTTGGTAAAGGCGTACACAAGAATTAGAACCAATGTTAAAAATGGTTTAGCTGTTGTACCTATTGAAAGAGGTGCTTCTGGTGGTTCTTTCTTTACAATACCGCCACAGGTACAAGTAGAGATTGCTGCGCGTAAAAAAATTATTACTGATGAGCACAGTGGTAGAATTTTAGTAGACCCTGTATTAGCAGAAGAAGAAAATGAAAGAATGCAAAAAATGTTTTCTAAATTATAGAAATAACATTTTATGATTATAAAAAAGACCGCTAATTAGCGGTCTTTTTTTTATTTAAGCAATTCTATTATTTTATTGGTAACTTCATCACTATCCCATTTTTCTTCTATATTAGGTAGTTGCATAATTTTTTTCATTATAGCTTCTTGTGCATCTCCCAATGCCAAAGCTTCTGCGTAAGGCCTATTACTAAACGTAACTCTAGAATACACAGGCAACCATTTCTCTGGGTGTTCTGCAGCAAATTTTTTCTCAATCTTTTTTTGTAGTAAAAACATTGGATCAGCAGTTTTACTGCTCATTTCTACAAAGTTTCTGTAACTAAGTTCTGCAATTGCATCTGCATTTGGTTTGCGTTCTTTTTCATACTCCTCAAAAGCAAGTGTCCAATTATCTGGATATTTTTTAAGCATATTAACAAGTACAAATATATCTTCAAAACCAGCATTCATTCCTTGTCCGTAAAAAGGTACTATGGCGTGGGCAGAGTCGCCCACAAGTGCTGCTTTATCCCAATAGGTCCAAGGAAAACATTTCATTGTTACCATAGCACTTGTTGGGTTTTTAAAAAAATCTCCAATAAGGTTATCTAAATCTGGCATAACATTAGGAAAATGCTCAGAAAAGAAGTTTTTAGCCTCTTCCTTATTGGTTATACTTTCAAAAGATATATCACCCTCAAAAGGCATAAAAAGTGTACAGGTAAAGCTCCCATCTATATTAGGCATTGCAATAAGCATAAATTTACCACGCGGCCATATATGAAAAGAGTGTTTGTCTAGTTTGTGCGTACCATCTTCATTAGGCAAAATAGACAGTTCTTTGTATCCTACTTTTATAAATTCCTGAGAATAATCAAACCTACTACGTCTTTGCATTTTATGTCTCACACGAGAAAAAGCACCATCACAACCAAAAACACAATCAAACTTATACTCTTCCCAAACTCCTTTTTCTGTTTCTCCTGTATAAATTTTTGCTTCAGGCAAATCTACATCCCAAACTTTTTCAGAAAAACGAAACTCTGTCCCTTCGGCTTCTGCCAAATCTATCATTTTTCGGTTTAAAAGTCCTCTAGATGTAGACCAAATAGCTTCATCCTCCTTGCCATATTTCTGGTAATACAAAGGTACATTATGCACATGCATTGCACGTTGATAAAGTGGTATGGCAATTTTTTTTATTTCTTCTTGCAAACCTACTTGCTGTAAGGCATTCCAACCTCTATTGCTCATTGCAAGATTAATAGATCTTCCTGAAAATTCTACCGTACGTATATCTGGCCTTCTGTCAAAAACAGTAACCTTATGTCCTTCTTTTCTTAAATAAATAGCTAATAAAGAACCAACTAATCCGGAGCCAACTATGGCAATGTCTTTTGGAGATTGTGACATATTTTTTGTTATAAAGAGATGATAACGAATGTTAAAATTATGCAAACAAGCATCTAAACAACTTAGCTTGTACGTATATCTAACACATCCGCTTTAAGCGTCTACATATAAAAAAGTCCTTCACAATTATATTTTTATGAAGGACTTTTTACTTTAGTGAACTTTATTCTATAATTCCGTCTACAATTCCGTAAGCTACAGATTCTTCTGCATTCATCCAGTAATCTCTGTCAAAATCTTTCATAACCTTATCAAAGTCTTGACCACAATTATCTGCTAAGATTTTTGCACTTAACTCTCTTGTTTTAATAATTTCTTTTGCTTGTATTTCTATGTTAGAAGCTTGGCCACCTGCTCCACCGCTAGGTTGGTGAATCATTACCTGTGCGTGTGGCTGAATAAAACGTCTTCCTTTAGCACCAACAGATAATAATATAGATCCCATAGATGCTGCTAAACCAGTACAAACAGTAGAAACAGGACTTTTTAAAGACTTAATTGTGTCATAAATAGCAAAACCAGATGTTACGTAACCTCCTGGGCTATTTATAACCAACTGTATTTCTTCATTACCCTGTAAATCTAAATACAATAAACGATCTATAACGTGTTTTGCAGAGTCATCATTAACCATTCCCCACAAAAACACTTTTCTTTCATTCAACAATTTTTCATCAATTGCTTCTTGAACTTTACCTTTTTTTGAACTCATTGCCTAATTTCTTATTTACATCAAAAATAATCAATTTATTTATAAAGTACGTTGCTAGCTTTCATCAATCTAAAAAACATAGTACAAAACATAGTATCTTTGTTAAAAAAATAAATCTTATGCGTAAAATATTCACTTTTATACTAGCCACAACTCTTTTTATTTCTTGTAAGGAAACAAAAAAAGATACTGTTATTACACCTAAAGAAACTTTAGAACCTGTAAAAAAAGAGCTTACGATTTTAGATTCTGTTGCTAATGCACACGGATTTAAAAATTGGAGAAATATTGTACAAATACAGTTTACTTTTAATGTAGACCGTGGAGAAAATCATTTTGATAGAACCTGGAACTGGCGAACAAAAACTAATGACATTTTAGCAATGTCTGCTACTGATACTATTGCTTACAATAGAGCCTCTATGGATTCTATAGCAAAAAAAACTAATGCAGGTTTTATTAATGATAAATTTTGGCTATTGGCCCCTTTTAACCTTGTTTGGGATAAAAACAATATTACATATAGTACAGCTAAAAACACAGAAGCGCCTATTAGTAAAAAACCAATGAAAAAACTAACTATTGTTTATGGCAATGAAGGTGGTTATACACCTGGTGATGCTTATGATTTTTATTTTGAAGAAGATTATTTAATTAAAGAATGGGTGTACAGAAAAGCAAACGCAGCAGAGCCATCTATGAGTACAACTTGGGATAATTACACAGAACAAAACGGATTAAAAATTGCCTTAGACCATAAGAATGCCGAAGGCAATTTTAAATTATATTTTACAGATGTAAAAAGTATTAGCAAGTAATTATTTACCTTGTAAAATACCTTCTTTTAAAATTTGTCCAAAACGGTACATATCTTCAAAAGAACAATAAAAAGGAGCCGGAGCTAAGCGTATTACGTTTGGCTCTCTCCAATCTGTTATTACTCCGTTTTTCATCAAATAATTAAACAACTCTTTTCCTTGCCCGTGTAACAACACAGACAATTGTGTTCCTCTTTCTTTTGGTGTTATAATCTCAAAAGTAGCTTCATCTACCTCTTTATCTATTTCTTGTAGTACAAACTCTAAATAGCTTACTATTACATCTCTTTTTTTAATTAAAGCTGGCATACCTACTTCTTCAAACATTTCTAAAGATGCTAAATAAGGTGCCATTGCTAAAACAGGTGGGTTACTAACCTGCCAAGAGTCTGCCGTGTGGCTAGACTCAAATTCTGGTTTCATTAAAAATCGCGTTTCTTTTTTAGATCCCCACCAACCTTCTAGCCTAGGAATTGTATCATCTGCCAAATGTTTTTCATTAACATAAATACCAGATGCATTACCCGGACCACTATTTATATATTTATAACTACACCATGATGCAAAATCTACATTCCAGGCATTTAAATTTAACTCAATATTACCAGCTGCATGGGCTAAATCCCAGCCTACAAAAGCACCTGTATCTTGGCCAGCTTTAGTAATAGTTTCCATATCAAAAACCTGACCGTTATAGTAATTTACACCTCCAATTAACACTAATGCCAACTCATCTCCTACTTCATTAATTTTTGCAATTACGTCTTCTGTACGCCAAAAATGTTCTCCTTCTCGTTTTTTAACCTCAACAATTGCATCTGTTGGGTTATAACCGTGAAATTTAACCTGACTAGTTAACATATATTGGTCTGACGGAAATGCTTTTTCTTCACAAATAATTTTAAATCTCTTAGCGTTAGGTCTGTAAAAAGAAGCCATTAAAAAATGAAGATTTACAGTTAATGTATTCATTACACAAACTTCTTTAGTTTTTGCTCCTAACAATGTAGCCATTGGCGCTGCTAAACGCTCATGATAATCCCACCATGATTTTTCTGCATAAAAATGCCCTTCTACTCCAAGTTGTGCCCAATCTTGCATTACATCATCAACAAATTTTTGTGCTGTTTTTGGCTGTAACCCAAGAGAATTTCCTGTAAAATATATAGCATCTTTACCATTAATTTTAGGGAAATAAAATTGATCTCTATATTCTTTTAAAGCGTCATTAGCATCTAATTCTTTGGCAAACTCTAAAGTATTTTTAAACTGCATCTATTTAATTTTTATTCAAAAATAAGAAATCAAAATAACTATTTTTGCAAAAACTTTTTTATGCATTTTTTATCATCATTATTAGAAAACTACATTGCTAACAACTCTGAAAATGAACCTACAATTTTAACAGAGCTTACTAGAGAAACTCATTTAAAAGTTATACAGCCAAGAATGTTAACTGGACATTTCCAGGGACGAGTGCTTAGTATGCTATCTAAAATAATTTCTCCAGAAAATATTTTAGAAATTGGCACTTACACAGGATATTCTGCCATTTGTTTAGCGGAGGGCTTGCGTAAAAATGGAAAATTACACACTATAGATATTAATGAGGAACTAAGCCATATACAACAAAAGTATTTTGAAAAAAGTGGTTTTTCAGGTAAGATTGATGCACACGTTGGCGATGCCTTAGATATTATTCCAACGTTAGACGTTACTTTTGATTTGGTTTTTATTGATGCTGAAAAAAAAAGCTATCCTAAGTATTTTGAAGCTGCACTAGCCAAAACAAGACCTGGTGGTATTATTTTGTCTGACAATGTATTGTGGTCTGGTAAGGTAGTAGAACCACTAAATCCAAAAGATGTAACTACAAAAATATTATTAGATTATAACCAAAGTTTAAAAGCAGACCCTAGAGTAGAGACTGTTTTATTGCCTATTAGAGACGGACTTACGTTAAGTAGGGTTTTGTAACCTTTTTACTTAATTTATAAAGCAAATAAGCAGAAACTGTACCTACTAACGCACCTACAGCAATATCTAAAGGATAATGTACACCAACATATATTCTGCTCATACAAAACAACAAAGGCCATATATAAGCCAAATAAATCCATTTATAGTTGTTTCTTAATACTAAAACTACAATTGTTGTTAGTGAAAATGAAGATGAAGCGTGACCAGAGAAAAAACTAAAGCCATGGGCTTTGGTTACAACACGTATTAAATTGCTTAATGTAGTATCACTACTTGGCCTTAACCTACCTACAAAATCTTTAGTTAAATTGGTGAGCAATAATACAAACAAAAAAACTAAAACAACGGTAACAAAATCTACCAAAGCTTGTTTTTTTGGTCGTTTGTAAAAAATTAAAATAAAGAATAGTAAATAAAGTGGAATCCAGCTATTAATATTGGTTACAAAAGACCAAAAAGAATCATACTCCTCTATACCAAGATTGTTTAAGTAAATAAAGATATCCCTATCCCATTGCAATAGTTTATCTAACATAAATTACTTTCTCTTAATAACACCAGCAATATCTTCTACATCATCTTTTACCTTTGTAACACCATCTTTAATGTCTTTAGTAAAACTTGTATCTATACCTTGCTTTTCTGCGCTTTTAGTAATTTCTTGTTTAATATCTTCGGTAGCATCTTTAAGCTGACGCATACCTTTGCCCAAGCCCTTTGCAATGTCAGGAACTTTATCTGCGCCAAAGACCATCACTACAATAAACATAATGAAGAAAATTTCGCCTCCGCTAATAAATAAGATAAACGTTGAATACATACTACAAATATAATGAGAAGTTTTATTTGCACCATAAAAAAAGTCCCACATCTTGAATAATTAACAAGTGTGGGACTTTCTATTATTTTAGAATGGAAACTATTGCTTCATATTTCCTTTAAATTTATCAAAACCAGACTTAGTTTCTTTAGCTGGCCAAGTATTATTTGTTGTATCTATATCTGCAGTTTCTGCTTTAGGATCTACAACTATACCTACAAGTTCTTTTTGAGAAGAAATTACTTTTTTAATTTCTTTATCACTCATTCTCCAAACTTCTGCTGGGTAAGTAACATTTTCTTTAGAACCATCTGCATAAGTATATTCTACAATTAATGGCATTGGTATACCACCTGGCTTATTAAAAGTAACCTCATAAAAGAATTTTGGCTCTTTAACTGCTGCTCTTTCTGCTGCTGTTAAATTATCCATCATATACTCTTTTAATGTAGAAGAAACTTCTGATGGGTTTTTACCTTTTAAACTAGCATCAAAATCATCACTCTCTAAATCTGCCAAGAAAACCATTGGAGGTAAGTCACTCATTTTTAAGTTTCTTTGCTCCATAATGTCTCTAATTTGTTTTGGCGGCTTATTAGATACTTGGTATTTTTTAACCTCTTTAACTCCCATATCTACATAATCTGTAGTATAGAACCAACCTCTCCAGAAGTAATCTAGATCTACAGCAGACGCATCTTCCATTGTACGGAAGAAATCTTCTGGTGTTGGGTGCTTAAACATCCATCGGTGAGAGTAGGTTTTAAAAGCATGATCAAACAATTCTCTACCCATTACAGTTTCTCTTAAAATATTTAAAGCTGTAGCTGGTTTACCGTAGGCGTTAGCTCCTAATTGGTAAACGTTTTCTGGGTTAGACATAATTGGAGCCATAAAGTTTTGGTCTCCTGCCATATAAGGTACTATTTTAGAAGGCTCTCCTCTTCTAGATGGGTATTTAGCATTTGGTGCAATAGCCTCTGGATATGCTTCTCCAAACTCTTGCTCTGCCATGTACTGCATAAAAGTATCTAAACCTTCATCCATCCAACCCCATTGACGCTCATCTGAGTTTACAATCATTGGGAAGAAGTTGTGACCAACCTCGTGTATAATTACACTAATCATTCCGTACTTAGTTCTGTCTGAGTACTCTCCTTTTTCATTTGGTCTTCCGTAGTTCCAGCAAATCATTGGGTACTCCATACCTTGTTGTTTTGCATGTACAGATATTGCCTTAGGATAAGGATAATCAAAAGTATGGTTAGAGTAAGAACGTAAAGTATGCGCTACTGCTTTAGTAGAGTACTCTTCCCATAATGGGTTACCCTCTTTAGGATATAAAGAAACTGCCATTGCTGTTTTACCACTTGGCAATTTAACATTTTGCATATCCCAAATAAATTTACGAGATGTTGCAAAACCGTAATCTCTAACGTTTTTAGCTACAAACTTCCATGTTTTTTTATCTTTAGAAAAACCTTTTTCGGCAGCTTCCGCTTCTTTTTGCGAAACAATAATTACTGGCTTATCAAAAGACTTTTTAGCCTTTTCATAACGCTTCATCATTTCTTTAGAGAAAACCTCTTTTCTGTTTTGTAACTCTCCTGTAGCATCTAAAACATGATCTGCAGGTACGGTAATATTTACTTCATAATCACCAAAAGGAAGTGCAAATTCTCCACTACCCCAAAATTGGTGGTTTTGCCATCCTTCTACATCATTATAAACAGCCATTCTTGGGAAGAACTGTGCTATAACATATGCTCTGTTTCCGTCTTTTTCAAAAAACTCATAACCAGATCTTGCTCTGCTTACTGTATGGTCTGGTACATTGTACCACCATTTAATAGAAAAAGAAACCTCACTTTTACTTTTTAACGGTGTAGGTAAATCTACACGCATCATAGTTTGGTTAATTGTATATGGTAAATCTTTACCGTTTGCATCCTTTACATGCTGAATTTTAAATCCACCATCAAACTCAGCACCTTTCATATGAGAACCAGCAAATTGACCAACTGGCATAGCTCCTTGTAATGTAGAACTGTTTCTTAAAGCAGATTTATTTCCTTTTTCGCGTACGTTTTGGTCTAACTGTACCCATAAAAATTCTAAATCATCTGGAGAATTGTTTACGTAAGTAATAGTTTCTTCTCCGTATATTTTTGCGTTTTTATCGTCCAACTCAATATCCATTTTGTAGTTGGCTTGTTGTTGGTAATAATCTGGTCCAGGTGCTCCAGAAGCAGATCTGTAGGTGTTTGGAGTAGAAAACTCCTGGTACATTTGTCTAAATTTACTCTGGTTGGTGTGGCCAGCTTGTCTTTCTGTTTGTTCTTGTGCTTGCACCATTACAGTAGCAAACAAAAATAGAACAGCAGCTAAATAGTAGTTAATTTTGTTCATTTTCTATTGTTTTAAGTAGGCGAAAATTAACACTTTTTTAGCGATTTGTTAAAGCAGCTCTAAAACTTTAACATTCCTTTATTATTTGCGCGGGTTAAGACTACACTTTTTTTATTTTTTAAGAATTTAAAATGTATAATATTCTTTTGTTCTTCGTAAATATCTGTAAGTACTGTGCTTTCTACCTCTACTGTTTTTAAATCCTTATTATTAATATTTTGCACCTCTAAATAAAGTATCATATTGTCTGTGTCATACTCCTTACCCAAATATGTAATTTCTACTTCCTTTTCGTTTACGTAAATATGAAACTTTTGTTTTACATATTTTTTAATGTAATCTTCTGCTAAGGGATTCTCGTTTTTAGTTGCCAAGTTAGATTTTATACCATAACGTTGTTTTAAAAGCTCATCAAAATCATCTATAAACACTCTAGACGTAATTTGTAAAGTATGCTCTTTATCAGAATATTTTACACTAGTTACACTCACATAATATTTATGTATGGCAACAAAAGCAAAAAGGGGTAACAACAATAATAAAAATCTTTTTTTAAGCATGATATGTAATTTACAATTACCAAAAGTAAGCAATTGGCGTGCCAAATATATAGTGTAGTTATTTATTTTATAGGGTTATGTTTTTATTTTTTTGATCTAAATTCTACACTCATTTTACGTAAGTAAGCCCAAATTTTTAACTGGTCTTTGGTATTTATTACAACCTGAAAATCGTCTTTAAACTCACAGTACCACATAAACAAGTCTATCTTATCCTTTTCTATCTTTAATTCATTTACAAATAAAGAGTCTGCATAATATCTTTTAACGCGCATAGTTTTCTGGTATCTATTATTACGCTTTACTATTTTTTGTAACCGTTTAGTTTCTCCGTTTAATGCATTTATTAATGATAAGATTGGCCCACCAGACATTGATGAATACAGTGCACGTTCATCTGAAGATAGTATTTTAACATTTTGATTAGGCAGCCCCAATGACCTACCGTCTACCACTGGTTTTAAAGGTAAATTATTTAAATCTGTAGATAAGTCTCCAGACAAATTAAAGGGCTTTACTACAACTTCATTTAAGGTTGTTACAGACTCATCTAAAGGCACTATATAATTGCTAGTTTTTAACATAGTTTCTGTTACAACTACAACTTTATTTGTAAACTGTATTGCAGAAAACTCTAAGGTATCTTTTACACGAACAGTAATAGAAAAGTAACCATTTAAATTGGTTATTGTTCCTTTTTCTGTAGTTCTGTTTAACACATACACACCAACAACTTCTTCTGTTGTACTAGTTACAGTGCCTTTTAAGTCTACCTGTTTTTGCTGTGCCACAGTAGTAAAAGTAATAATAACTAAAATACTGAAAAGTAATAATTTACTCATTGCTTATCATTTAGCACTAAAAAAGTTTTACTTTTCATTTTAAAAAAAGCCTTTATAATTATTTCATTAGTTTGCTTAGAAAAGGCATCAAAATCTTCATCTTGCTCACAATATAACACAAACTCTTGTACTCTATGCTCTGGTATTTTTAGTTCTTTAACAAAAGTAGAATCTAAGTAGTTTTTATATAGAAATTGACCTGCTTTATAGCGTTTGTTACGCAATGCTCTTGCTTTGTACTTAGCTGTATTGCCTAACAAATAGTTTAAAATAGGATCTATACTAAAAACAGTATCACTTGGAGACCAATTTGTTGCTGTATCATAAGCCCTTTCATCAATATCTAAAAGTTTTACATCTGCTCCTGGCAACCCTAATTTTTTAGCTGTAATTAATGTTCTATTATCTAAAACAACCTCATCTAACTCTTCTAAGGTTTCATCTAAATTAATGATGAAGGTATTGTAGTCTAATATTTTTTTTGTGATGATAATTTCTCTGTTTTTAAACTGTACTGCAGAAATAAACAATGTATCATGTAAACTAACTGGCACAGAAAAATCTCCGTTTGGATTGGTAATAGTAGCCTTTTTTTTAGACCTGTTTAACACATACACACCAACAACTTCTTGTTTACTGCTTACTACACGACCTTTTAATGTTTCAACTTTTTTGTTTTGTGCTATGTTTATTTGACTTAGCATAATAAAAAACAATAATAGTTGAAAACGTGTCATATCTACCTTATTTAAATTTTAAAAACAATTCGCTTTTTTGCCTTAAAAAATCCCAAACAACAAGCTCATTTTTATTCTGCGTTATTCCTTTAAATCTTGGGTCGTACTCGCAATACAACATAAACTCCTCTATTCTGCTTGCTGGTATTTTTAAATTTTCAGAAAAAATAGAGTCTACAAACCTAGTCCTAAGCTCTTTACTACGCGCATACAAATCATCTCTTTTAATACGATCTTTTAACATTTTTGTACGTCCGCTTAAAAAGTTTATTAGCGGATCTAGACTTAAGTAATTATCTCCGTTATTAGCCGCAAACAATTCTCTTTTTGTTAATGGTAAAACTTCTACATCTGCATTAGGCAAGCCCAAACTTTTAGCTGTTATTAAAGTTCTATTATCTAAAACAACTTCATTTAGCTCCTCTAAGGTTTCATCTAAGTTTACCAAAAAGGATTTATAATCTAGTATTTTTTGAGTAACAACAATCTTTTTATTTTTAAACTGAACGGCAGAAAACACTATAGTATCTTTTAAACTAACCGGAATAGAAAAATTTCCGGTTTTTGATGTAATTGTTCCCTTATTGGTTGTTTTGTTTAGCACATAAACCCCAACCACATCTTGTGTTTTACTAACAATACGCCCTTTTAATGTTTCTATTTTTGCTTGTGCGCTTGTGTTTTGCGCCGCCACAACTAAAAGCAATAAAGTGCATATGTATTTCATAAAAATATAGGGTAAGTTATTTATTATCTTCTTTAGCTATTTTAAGCTCTTTATCTTCTTTTAAAAAAGTAATGCTTTTACGGGTTAAAAAGTCCCAAATAATAAAACTATTTTTTTCTTTTGCAATAGAGTTAAACTCACTGTCATACTCACAATACAGCATAAACTCTTCTATACGGTTTTCAGGAATATTAAGGTCTTTTACAAAAACAGAATCTGCGTAAGAGTTTCGCATTTGCTGACTTTCTAAATATTTCCTATCTCTTGCCACACGTTTTTTTAGCATTTTAGTGCGTCCGCTAATTGCATTTAGCAACTTATTTACATTTACACTTAATCCTCCAAACATTGGTCCGTGATCTGCATCATGTAACAAACGCTCACTTTGTGGCAAAACCACTGCATCTGCATTTGGCAGGCCTAAACTTTTGGCATTTATAAAGGTTCTGTTATCTAAAACAACTTCATTTAACTCCTCTAAAGTTTCTTCTAGATAAATAAGATTGGTCTTTTTTTCTAAAATCTCTTGGGTAACTATTAATTGTTTCTTTTTAAACTGCACTGCAGAAAAAATTAAAGTATCTTTTTCTTTGGCAGGCATTACAAAATACCCATTAGCATTTGTTATAGTTGCTTGGCCACTAGTAGTATTAATTACATATACACCGTTTACTTCTTGCGTATTACTTACCACTGCACCTTTTACAGACTTGTAATAAACTTGCTGTGCATTTGTAAAAAAACACACACTTAAAAAGCTTAAAAAAAGTATATATCTCCTCAAACTTTATAGCTTTTTATATTCTTTGCTATGGGTAACTAAAAAATCTATAAGCTGAAATTCATTAGACTTTTTAAGCAATGTTTGTGATGGTATTTTATCATCACAATACTGCAAAAAGTTATCTATTTTATCTTGTGGTATTCCTAAATCTTTAACAAAAAAATCATCTTCATAAACCTGTCTTAATACTCTACTAAGCTTAATTTCTGGCACCTTAGCATTAGGATCTTTTTTCTTTTTAGACTTGGTTAATGCTTTAAAAATATTTACAAAATTAATACCGTTTTCCATACCACGTTCTATTTGAGACTGTGCTATGTTAGTAACAGTTGTTGTACGGTCTATTTCGTATTCTACCTCTTTAAATTCTTCGTTTTTAAGCTCTACAAACTTTTCTTGATCTTCAGGACTAACCACAACCTCATCTAACTCTGTAACTTTTTCATTTACATCTACTACTAATCTGTTTTTCTTTAAAATATCTTTAGTAATAAAAACAATTTTTATTTGGTAATTAAAAGATGTAAACACCAATTGGTCACCTATTTTTACATCTATAGCAAAATCTCCATCTTCATCTGTTTCAGTAGCATCTTCTGCAGTTACATTAATAACATCTAAGTTAGGTACATTTATATCTCTATAAATTACGGTTCCGCGTAAAAGTGTTCTATCATTTTCTTGGGCAAATAAAGACACCGTGGTAAGTAATAAAAAAAGTGCTAGTAAATTATTTTTCATAAAGGTTAGTTTTAGGCCCCAGAAAATTGTTTTCTAAGTTTCTTTTAAATATAATGAAAATGCAATTTACATTCAAAAAAAATAGAGTACCATTAAACTTTTGTTAATTTGTATCCTGTTAACTAAAAAAATTGAAAAGCGTATACTGTATGAAAAATCTATTATTAGCAAGCACATCTACCTTATTTGGAGAGAATTACTTGGAGTACCTGTTAGATGATGTTGCTTTATTTTTTAAAGATGTAGATACAATAACATTTATACCTTATGCTAGGCCTGGTGGTATTAGCCATGACAATTACACTGCTATTGCTGCCAAAGCATTTGCAAAAATTGATAAAAAAATAGTTGGCCTACATACTTACACAACTGCACAAGAAGGTATTAACCAAGCACAAGCTTTTTTCTGTGGTGGCGGCAACACTTTTTTACTAGTACAACAATTGTACAACCAAAATGCTATGCTGCACTTACAAGAGCATATTACCAACGGAAAACCTTATATGGGAACAAGCGCCGGCAGCAACATTGCAGGTGTTAGTATGCATACTACTAATGATATGCCTATTGTTTACCCTCCTAGTTTTGAAACTATGCAACTGGTTCCTTTTAACATAAATGCACATTATTTAGATCCGGACCCTAATAGCAAACACAACGGTGAAACTAGAGAAACACGCATAAAAGAGTTTCATACGTATAACACTACGCCTGTGGTTGGACTAAGAGAAGGTAGTTTTTTATTAGTTAACAATAACACTATTAACCTAAAAGGAAATTTTACCGCGCGTATTTTTGAACCACAAAAAGCTGCCTACGAGAGCAAAACAATTCAATTTTAAACTTTAAGTATTACATAGATGTCTTTTATAGGACAAAAAATGTCTTTTAACCACTGTTTTAGGTGGTAACACATCTTTACTATATTTTTGTTTGCAATGCATAATTGCATTTTAAAACACCTCTACTATATGAAAAAATTAATTTTTGGATTATTTTTAAGTACCTGCCTATTTACTAGCATACAAGCACAAGTAAAAATTGGCGAAAATCCTGAAAACCTTCATTTTAACTCGGTTTTAGAGCTAGAGAGCACAAGTAAAGCTTTAGTAATTACTAGAATGTCTACCCTACAAATGAATGCTATTACACCACTTAACGGTGCCGTGATATACAATACAGATACCAGATGTTTGCACTATTACAATGATAGTGAGTGGGTAAATTTATGTGAAGCAGAAAATGCTGGAAATATTAACTTGGTAGATAACGGTGATGATACGTACACCTTTACAAACGCAGCTGGCGACGATATTACATTTGAAACCCCTGCTTTTACAAGCAACCATACAGGCAGTTTTGGAGCTACTTTCTCTAGCGGAATAAAAATAACTGATGATGGAAATACGGTGAACATAGAAGTAGACCAAATACACGGAAACTCTATACTAAACAAAACTATTGATAGATCCAAAATTGCAAATGATGCTATTGGTGTAGATGAGTTAGGAGATACAAGTGTAAATACAAATAATCTTATAGACGAGTCGGTTACACCTGTAAAAATAGAACCAAGTGCAACACCAAACCAAGTTTTAAAGACAAACAGTACTGGCACTAATGTAGAATGGGGAACGTTAGACGCTACTAACATTGCAGGGCAAGATTTAACTACAGACGATGCTTCAATTACTTTTACAGGAACTCCCACTGGTTCTTTATTAGAAACTGTTGGCATTTCTGTTGCTGATGGCGGAATTACCGATGCTAAATTAGCTCCAGACGCAGTTACTACAGCTAAAATAGTAGATGCAAATGTTACTACTGTTAAGATTGTAGACGATGCAATAGATAATACCAAAGTAGCAGATGATGCTGTACAAACTGAAAATATTTTAGATGGTACAATAACAACACTAGATATTGCTGATGATGCTATAACCGCTATAAAAATGAATGCAGATGTTGCCGGTTCTGGATTAACAAAAAATGCAACTACTGGTGCCTTAGATGTAGATGTTGCTGCTTTAACAGGTGATGGTAACATTACCTCTACAGACTTAAATATAACTGGCGGTGCAAATGCAGCTTTAAATGACGTTACTTTAGAGATTAACCCAAGTGCTGTTGGTGCAAACGAACTTGCTGATGGTGCAGTAACAACTACCAAAATAGTAGATGCTAATGTTACTACTGTTAAGATTGCAGATGATGCCATTGAAAATACTAAACTAGCGGATGATGCTGTACAAACTGAAAATATTTTAGATGGTACAATAACAACACTAGATATTGCTGATGATGCTATTACTATAGATAAAATTGGAAGCGCAGGTGCTGTAGATGCTAACAAAATTCTTGGAACCTCCGCTGCTGGAGATCCAGAGTGGCAAAATGCTAGTGAAGTTGCAGCTAGTCTAGGCGAAGATGTAATTTCTAGTAATGGTTCTATTTCTGGTGTTACTGCAAATGCAGCTTTAGCTACAATGGATTTAGAAGTAAATGTAGATAATACAACTATTGAAGTTGACGCTACAAACGGCTTGCAAATTATTGCTGGTTCTATTGACAATACTAAGTTAGCTAATGACGCAGTAACAGGTGATAAAATTTTAGACGCATCTATAGAAAGTAATGATATTGCCGATAAAAATATTACACTAACAAAATTAGCGGATGGTACAGCCGTTGGACAATTAATGCAATGGGATGGCACAAATTGGGTTTTAGTTGATGCTGCTACCTTAACTACTGCAGAAGCAGATGGTATAATTGGTAACGAAGTTACTGGCCCAACAGATGGCACACTTGCTGTTTCTGGTGCAGGAACTGTTGCAGACCCATTAACTCTAGATGTTAGTGCAGGCGGAATTAATACAGCAGAGCTGGCTGACAATGCCGTAACAACAGTAAAAATAGCTGACACAAATATTACTAGAGACAAAATTGCAAACGCAGCAATTGATGACAATAAATTAGACAAAGCAAATATTTCTCTGTCTGGTTTTGCTCTTCCAACGGGCGACTTATCTATGGGATCACAAAAACTAATTAACGTTTTAGACCCTACTGATGCACAAGATGCTGCTACTAAAGTATATGTAGATGATGCAATTGCTACCGCAGGAACAGCTGCAGCAACTGCTTTAGCTGCAAAAGAAGATTTAACTAATAAGTCTGATGCAACTGATTTAGGAGCCACTTCACCCTCATCAACATTATATCCTACACAAAATGCCGTTAAAACCTATGTTGACACTGAAGTTGCTGCATTAGGAAATTTGGAGACAAGAGATATGACTCAAACAGCTTCAACAAGAACTTATAATTTAAATGGAAATGATCTATTCTTTAGTGGCCCTGGTAGTATGGTAATAGGGACTAATGCACCAGGAACAAACAAATTGAGAGTTGATGGCGTTATAAGAGCTACTGGATATCAAGCACCTAATAACGGTAGTACCGCTACTCCTGCTTATCGGTTCTCTGATGATTTAAACACTGGTATTTCTAATCCAGCCGCTGATGAAATTGGTTTTTCTGTTGGTGCAGTTGAAGCACTTAATATTGATGAAACATCCGGTAGCACTACCGTTACTATTCGTGAAAAACTAAAGCTAGATGGTACCATTGAAGATATTAACAACTCGGTTGGTACAACAGGACAGGTTTTAACCTCAACAGGCACAGGAACCGAATGGAAGAACCCAGCAACATTTGTTATGGGAAAAGCTAACGGGGCTAATGCAATAAAAGTAAATGGAGCTACTGTTGGCGGAGGTGGAGGTATTAACACAGTTACCTTTGACTCCGCAATGCCTGATAATAACTATATAGTAAACTTAACAGTTGTTGGAAATAATAGAATATATATAACCGCTCAGACTATTAATGGTTTTACTGTTGAAATTAAAGACACTACTGACGCCCTTGTTGTTTCTCAATGGTTCTTTACAGTAACAGACTTTTAGACTATGAAAAACTTTCTTTACATATTTTTATGTTGTAGTTCTGTTGCCGTAGCACAAAATGCTATGTACAACAACGGTAGCATACGCATACACGATACGGGTACTCTTGGGCTGCACACCAACCTTATTAACGATGCTACATTTGACCAAAATTTGGGTACACTTGGTTTTTATGGTCAAGTAACCACTAGTGTTACTGGCGCGTTTATTCCTGTTTTTTATGATGTAGAAATGTACAAGCCTTTTAGTGCAACTATTTTAGAGACTTCTATTACTGCTACTAATGCTTTAAATTTAGTAGATGGCGACTTTGTTACCTACCGCAACAACCCATTAGAAAACTTAAAACTTACTCAAAATGCTTTTACGGTTGGCGAGTCTAACCTGTCTAAAGTAGATGGGTATATGCTAGTAGAACAAAAACAAAATTTCTTTTTTACCGTTGGCGATTCTGGCTACATTAGACCTTTAACATTGCAGTCGCAAAGCGAAAATGTATCAGCCAAATGTGCTTATTTTTTTGAGGATCCCAACCTGCCATCAACATTTAGCACAAGTTTTAATACCAATAGTAAAGAAAAAGAAGTTAGAGCTGTGAGCACTACAGAGTTTTGGGATATAGATAGTAGCCTACCATCTACCGTTAGTATCTCGTGGAACAACCGTAGCAATATTGCAAACCTAGTAGATGAGTATTACCAAGTAGGTATTGCGGGTTGGCACAGAATACAAAGAAGATGGGTTAGTTTAGGTAGTGTAGACCCTATTGGAGATCTAAACCAGGGTGCAGTAACTTCAGAAACCTTTGTTCCAAACGACTACGAAGTTATTACATTAGCTAAAATGGCAATTGCAACAGAGCTATTAGACCTAGATAATTATTATGTTAGCCCAAATGGTGATGGCATAAATGACAATCTTATAATACCTGAGCTAGAAGAATCCCCTAACAATCGTCTTCGTATTTTTGATAGAAACGGACTTAAAGTTTTTGAAAAAGACAATTATACAAATGAGTTTAACGGCTACTCTAACACTAGCAATAACGTATACCAAAGAAATGAAGGCTTACCAAGTGGTATCTATTTTTATTTGGTTTTTCTAGACGATCTTCAACTAGAATACCAAGGCTTTTTATATCTCACAGACACAGGCAATTAAAAAAAAATAAGTTAATAAATCATTATCATTTATAAGTAAAAACAGACCAAGCGGGTCTGTTTTTTTGTTTATAAACACAGCTTACCTTAAGATAATCAACAGGTTATAAAAAACACCAATCATAAGTAATACAAAATAGTAAGAAAATAAGTCAAATTAAATACATAAAAACAACTCATTTTATTGTATTTTTATGATAACAACTAGCCAAACTCTACTAAAAACCAGGTCTGTATATAGTAGTTGATATAGTAAAGTTATATCAACAAATAACTATCACGCATACAATAAAGGTTGTTTTACAACAAACTTTATTAACCAAACTGTTATTTTTTTAATTTACAATTGTTAACCATTACACATATTTATGAAAATCAACAAATTATTATTAATCAGTTTTTTTGCTTTTGCTCATTACTCTTATGGGCAGGTAAAAATAGGTAATGATATAAATACGATACATCCTTCCTCTATTTTAGAGTTAGAAAGTACGGACAAAGTATTAATATTAACCAGAGTTACCAATGCACAAATGCTAGCCATTACTCCCCTAACTGGCGCTATGGTGTATAATACAGATGAAAATTGTATGTTTCAGTACAACGGTATACTATGGCAATCTTTGTGCAACACAAATTCTTTTAATGAAACAAAGACAGTTATTTTTGATAATAACGACGGTACGTTTTCCTACACAAACGAAAATAACGTTACGGTAACCATCACAAAATCACAATTAACAGCTAACGGAGACGGAACTTTTAGCTACACTAATGGCAATGGAACTCCAGTAAATTTTACGGGAACTGACAACCAAGCTATAAGTACAAATGGAACAGCTGGAAACCTAACTTTAGAAAATGGTGGCTCTGTAGTTTTAAATGTTGATGATGCGGATGCGGATGCTACCAACGAAGTAAACACAGGATTTACTTTAAACGGTACAGCTTTAGAAATTACAGATGCAGATGGTACGTTATCGCAAGACTTAGACGGTACATTTGTTACAGAAACTGAATTAACAGCTAACAATACAGCAACTACAAACGCTATTAATACAGTACAAACGGATGTTGATAATAATGAAGCGGCTGCAAATACAGCTATCGCTTTAAAAGAAGATGCTGCTAATAAATCTACCAACGTAGCTCTAGGAACTTCAGATGATGCTTTTCCTACTCAAAATGCTGTTAAAACTTATGTAGACGCACAAGTTGCTGCTTCTAATTCTGCTGATGGCGATACGGATGCTACAAACGAGGTAAACACAGGATTTACTTTAAACGGTACTGATTTAGAAATTACAGATGCAGATGGTACTTTGTCTCAAGATTTAGACGGCACATTTGTTACAGAAACTGAATTAACAGCTAACAATACAGCAACTACAAACGCTATTAATGCGGTACAAACGGATGTCAATAATAACGAGGCTGATGCTGATGCTGCTATAACTGCTGCAAACACAGCAATCACAAATTTACAGAATGATAAAGAAGACACTGCTAATAAATCGGACGATGTAAATTTAGCGGATGCAACAAATACAAAATTTCCAACCGAACTAGCAGTTAAAACTTATGTAGACGCACAAATTACAGCTTCTAATTCTGCTGATGGCGATACGGATGCTACCAACGAGGTAAACACAGGATTTACTTTAAACGGTACTGCTTTAGAAATTACAGATGCTGATGGTACTTTGTCTCAAGACTTAGACGGAACTTTTGTTACAGAAACTGAATTAACCACTAACAATACAGCAACTACAAACGCTATTAATGCGGTACAAACCGATGTGGATAATAATGAAACCGCTGCAAATACAGCTATCGCTTTAAAAGAAGACGCTGCTAATAAGTCTACCAACGTAGCTTTAGGAACTTCAGATGATGCTTTCCCTACTCAAAATGCTGTTAAAACTTATGTGGATGCACAAATTACAGCTTCTAATTCTGCTGATGGTGATACTGATGCTACCAACGAGGTAAACACAGGATTTACTTTAAACGGCACAGCTTTAGAAATTACAGATGCAGACGGTACTTTGTCTCAAGACTTAGACGGAACTTTTGTTACAGAAACTGAATTAACAGCTAACAATACCGCAACTACAAACGCTATTAATGCGGTACAAACGGATGTCAATAATAACGAGGCTGATGCTGATGCTGCTATAACTGCTGCAAACACAGCAATCACAAATTTACAGAATGATAAAGAAGATGCTGCTAATAAATCTACCAACGTAGCTTTAGGAACTTCAGATGATGCTTTTCCTACTCAAAATGCTGTTAAAACTTATGTAGATGCACAAGTTGCTGCTTCTAATTCTGCTGATGGCGATACGGATGCTACAAACGAGGTAAACACAGGATTTACTTTAAACGGAACAGCTTTAGAAATTACAGATGCAGATGGTACTTTGTCTCAAGATTTAGACGGCACATTTGTTACAGAAACTGAATTAACAGCTAACAATACTGCAACTACAAACGCTATTAATGCGGTACAAACGGATGTGGATAATAATGAAGCGGCTGCAAACACAGCAATCACAAATTTACAAAATGATAAAGAAGACGCTGCTAATAAATCGGACGATGTAAATTTAGCGGATGCAACAAATACAAAATTTCCAACCGAACTAGCAGTTAAAACTTATGTAGATGCACAAATTACAGCTTCTAATTCTGCTGATGGCGATACGGATGCTACCAACGAGGTAAACACAGGATTTACTTTAAACGGTACTGCTTTGGAAATTACAGATGCAGATGGTACTTTGTCTCAAGACTTAGACGGAACTTTTGTTACAGAAACTGAATTAACCACTAACAATACAGCAACTACAAACGCTATTAATGCGGTACAAACGGATGTTGATAATAACGAAGCCGCTGCAAACACAGCAATCACAAATTTACAGAATGATAAAGAAGACGCTGCTAATAAATCGGACGATGTAAATTTAGCAGATGCCACAAATACAAAATTCCCAACCGAACTAGCAGTTAAAACTTATGTAGATGCACAAATTACAGCTTCTAATTCTGCTGATGGCGATACGGATGCTACCAACGAGGTAAACACAGGATTTACTTTAAACGGTACTGCTTTAGAAATTACAGATGCAGATGGTACTTTGTCTCAAGACTTAGACGGCACATTTGTTACAGAAACTGAATTAACAGCTAACAATACTGCAACTACAAACGCTATTAATGCGGTACAAACGGATGTTGATAATAACGAAGCCGCTGCAAATACAGCTATCGCTTTAAAAGAAGATGCTGCTAACAAATCTACCAACGTAGCTCTAGGAACTTCTGACGATGCTTTTCCTACTCAAAATGCTGTTAAAACTTATGTAGATGCACAAGTTGCTGCTTCTAACCAAGTTATTGTAAGTACAGATGCCAACAATAATATTACAGCTGGGGTTGATGGTGGTGCTTTTTATGACGATGCTGCTTTGCAAACTAATATTGCCAATAATGCTACTGCAATCACTACAGAAACCACAAGAGCTACAAATGCAGAAAATGCTATTCAGGCTGATGTTGATGCCAACGAATCTGCGGCAACTAACGCAATTGCTGCGGTACAAGCAGATGTTGACGCTAATGAAACTGCAACTAATGACGCTATCGACCTTAAAGAAGATACTGCCAATAAATCTGATGCAACTGATTTAGGCAACACATCTCCTTCTTCTACTTTATTCCCTACTCAAAATGCAGTTAAAACATATGTAGATGCACAAGCTGATGGCAATATAACCTCAACAGATATTGATGTTACAGGTGGTACTAATGCTGCATTTGAAAATGTAAGCCTTAGTATTGCAGATAATGCCATAATAGCAAGTAAAATTGCTAATGATAATGTTACTTTAGATAAGTTAGCTAACGGAACTAGCAATGGTCAAATAATGAGATGGAACGGAACTAATTGGATATTAGATAACGAAACGGTATCCAAATTAGAGAGTCCAGCTGGCTCTGAAAACAGCTTAGTTTTTACAGATGAAATTAATGGAGTAACAACAATACCTAATATTGTAAGAAGTGTAAATGGTGTAAATCCTACTGCAAATGGAAATGTAGCTGTTGTACTATCTAGTGTTTCAACTGGACTTGAATCTGATAGACCTGCAACTGGAGTAGACTCTGACATTTACATTGTATCTGGTGAAGTAGCCCCTAATACAGATAGAAATGGTGTTGCTTTTATATATGATGATCCAACCGGATGGCAAGAGGTAGCCACAGACTTATCTACTAATGATGCTCGTTATGTTAATATTATTGGTGATGCTATGACAGGTCCTTTAACAATGGGCGGTAATGCTGTAACCTCAATAGCAAACCCTGTAAACCCACAAGATGCTACCTCTAAAAGTTATGTAGATGCTCAAATAATTGCTTCTACTCAAGTTATTGTAAGTACAGATGCCAACAATGATATTACCACTGGGGCTGATGGTGGTGCTTTTTATGATGATGCTACTTTACAAACTAATATTTCTAATAACGCTACCGCAATAACTACAGAAACCACAAGAGCTACAAATGCAGAAAATGCTATTCAGGCTGATGTTGATGCTAATGAAATTGCTGCCACCAATGCTATAAACCTTAAAGAAGATGCAGCTAACAAGTCTACCAACGTGGCTTTAGGAACTTCTGACGATGCTTTCCCTACTCAAAATGCTGTTAAAACTTATGTAGATGCACAAGTTGCTGCTTCTAACCAAGTTATTATAAGTACAGATGCCAACAATAATATTACAGCTGGGGCTGATGGCGGCGCTTTTTATGACGATGCTACTTTACAAACTAATATTTCTAATAACGCTACCGCAATAACTACAGAAACCACAAGAGCTACAAATGCAGAAAATGCTATTCAGGCTGATATTGACGCTAACGAAACAGCGGCAACTAATGCTATTGCTGCCGTGCAAACTGATGTGGATAATAATGAAGCGGCTGCAAATACAGCTATCGCTTTAAAAGAAGATGCTGCTAACAAGTCTACCAACGTAGCTTTAGGAACTTCAGATGATGCCTTTCCTACTCAAAATGCTGTTAAAACTTACGTAGATGCACAAATTACAGCTTCTAATTCTGCTGATGGTGATACTGATGCTACCAACGAGGTAAACACAGGATTTACTTTAAATGGTACTGCTTTAGAAATTACAGATGCAGATGGAACATTATCTCAAGATTTAGACGGCACATTTGTTACAGAAACCGAATTAACCACTAACAATACAGCAACTACAAACGCTATTAATGCTGTACAAACGGATGTAGACAATAATGAAGCGGCTGCAAATACAGCTATCGCTTTAAAAGAAGATGCTGCTAACAAGTCTACCAACGTAGCTTTAGGAACTTCAGATGATGCCTTTCCTACTCAAAATGCTGTTAAAACTTATGTAGACGCACAAGTTGCTGCTTCTAATTCTGCTGATGGCGATACGGATGCTACCAACGAGGTAAACACAGGATTTACTTTAAACGGTACTGCTTTAGAAATTACAGATGCAGACGGTACATTATCGCAAGACTTAGACGGAACTTTTGTTACAGAAACTGAATTAACAGCTAACAATACAGCAACTACAAACGCTATTAATGCGGTACAAACGGATGTAGACAATAATGAAGCGGCTGCAAATACAGCTATCGCTTTAAAAGAAGATGCTGCTAACAAATCTACCAACGTAGCTTTAGGAACTTCTGATGATGCTTTTCCTACTCAAAATGCAGTTAAAACTTATGTAGACGCACAAGTTGCTGCTTCTAATTCTGCTGATGGTGATACGGATGCTACCAACGAGGTAAACACAGGATTTACTTTAAACGGTACTGCTTTAGAAATTACAGATGCAGATGGAACATTATCTCAAGATTTAGACGGTACGTTTGTTACAGAAACTGAATTAACAGCTAACAATACAGCAACTACAAACGCTATTAATGCAGTACAAACTGATGTTGATGCCAACGAAACTGCTGCAAATACAGCTATCGCTTTAAAAGAAGATGCTGCTAATAAATCTACCAACGTAGCTTTAGGAACTTCTGATGTTGCTTTCCCTACTCAAAATGCTGTTAAAACTTATGTAGATGCACAAGTTGCTGCTTCTAATTCTGCTGATGGTGATACTGATGCTACCAACGAGGTAAACACAGGATTTACTTTAAACGGCACAGCTTTAGAAATTACAGATGCAGATGGAACATTATCTCAAGACTTAGACGGTACGTTTGTTACAGAAACTGAATTAACAGCTAACAATACTGCAACTACAAACGCTATTAATGCAGTACAAACTGATGTTGATGCCAACGAAACTGCTGCAAATACAGCTATCGCTTTAAAAGAAGATGCTGCCAACAAGTCTACCAACGTAGCTTTAGGAACTTCTGATGATGCTTTTCCTACTCAAAATGCTGTTAAAACTTATGTAGACACACAAGTTGCTGCTTCTAATTCTGCTGATGGTGATACTGATGCTAC
Organism: Cellulophaga omnivescoria; assembly: GCF_001999725.1. Classification (GTDB taxonomy): domain Bacteria; phylum Bacteroidota; class Bacteroidia; order Flavobacteriales; family Flavobacteriaceae; genus Cellulophaga; species Cellulophaga omnivescoria. The sequence goes on along the minus strand of NZ_MDDP01000018.1, from coordinate 50,463 downwards.
CAACGAGGTAAACACAGGATTTACTTTAAATGGTACTGCTTTAGAAATTACAGATGCAGATGGAACATTATCTCAAGACTTAGACGGAACTTTTGTTACAGAAACCGAATTAACCACTAACAATACAGCAACTACAAACGCTATTAATGCTGTACAAACGGATGTCAATAATAACGAGGCTGATGCTGATGCTGCTATTGCTTTAAAAGAAGATTTAACAAACAAATCTGATGCTACAGATTTAGGAGACACATCGCCATCTTCAACTTTATATCCTACCCAAAATGCAGTTAAAACTTATGTAGACACTCAAATTAGTGGTATAATAGGCGGAAGTGTCACAAATTTAAGTCAAGATGATACTTCTGGTGTTATTAGTTATGTAAACGAATCTGCAATAACACAAACTGCAGAAGTTATTTCTGCTGACACCAATAATGATATTACTCCAGGAACTGATGGTGGTGCATTTTACAATAGTATGGTAAAAGCAATAGGAAAAGTAAATGCTCTTGGTGTAATATTAAAAGGTACAACAGGTGTTACTGTTGTTAAACAAGTTGGAGCTGGACATTACAGAGTTAATTTACCAGCAGGAACTGTTTCTGATGCTAACTACATTATCCAATTAAGTCAGCCTGGAAGAGCTGGTGCTGGCAACGATGACCCAGGAATTTCTTATAGCAACCAAACAACTGCTGGATTTGATGTTATTGTTGGAGATAATGATAACGGAGGATCAGACAGAGCAAGGTTTGACTCCGAATTTATGTTTGTAATTCTAGACTTATAAAAATAACTAAAAGGTAAAATATAAAGACAATCAAAATAAAGTTTAACCCTTAAAATTCAAATCTATAATCAAAAAACCGAGTTACTTTTAGTTCCCCAAGTAATTCATCAAATTAAACAAACTTCTACTTCTTAATACTAGTTACAAATCAACAACCAATAGCAGACTAGTATGCTTTAAGAAATAGACAAAACCAATAATTTAATGATGATGAAAAAAATAATATTCAAACTAATGTTGCTATCACCAATAGTAATGTGTTACGGCCAAATAGACCCTAATTTATTATTAGGACTTACTAGTGCAACTTCTGCAGAAATAAGCGGAATAACAGGCTCTTTAGAAGGTTCAATTTTGTATAATACAGATGAAAAACGCATCTATTTATACAACGCCACTGTATGGCAAAAAATTCCAGATATCACAGATTTACTACCCGCAACCTATACCCCCGGTTCAATTTTATATACCAATTCATTTGGAGAACCTGAAGAGGATAACAATCAAATTTATTGGAACAATACAAATAACAGGCTAGGAATTGGAACTAACACCCCTACAAACAAATTACAAGTTAGTGGCGCAATACGAAGCGCTGGCTTATTAAACAGTGATGGAAACCAAGGTGAACCATCATATAGATTTAATGGAGATACAGATACAGGTATGTATAGAACAGCTACTAACGAACTTAATTTTACTGTAGGTAATAAGGAAGCTATTCGTATAGACAAATACAATTCTACCAACTCCCAAGTTTTAATTAGCGACCGTTTGGGTATTGGTTTTAACTTACCAGAAGATTTAGCATATTCAGGCGATAATGTCCATTCAACCCTAGAAGTTAAAGGTTCTGTTTCTACGGCTATAGATGTTACCACTGGAGATTTAACTTTAAACGAAACTCACCATACTATAATTTTAGGCGGGGCACATAACATAACATTACCGGATGCTTCTACGTGCAAAGGAAGAATTTATGTAATTAAAAACCCAAACACTCTAACATTAACAGCAACAATTAGTACTTACAAAGATTTAGTAGGTGCTAATATAAACGTTATATTAAGTTTAAAAACAATTTGGCTACAGAGTGATGGCACAGATTGGCAACAAATACAATAATAATGAAACAAATACTTTTCTATATCTGTTTAAGTTTTTCCTGCTTACTATCATCACAAAACATAGTACATAATACAGGAAACATAAAAATTTTTAATGATGGGCAAATTGGTTTTCATATTGATTTGGCAAACGATGGAAATTTTGACCAAAACGAAGGTTTAGCTGGTTTTTATAGTGACAATACCAGAACCATTTCTGGAGCTTTTAAACCTGTCTTTAAAGATATGGAAATTGTTGTAACAAACGATTTATTTTTAAATGTAGCTGTAGGCATTACAAACAATAGTAACTTTATTTTAGGAGACATTGTTACCCCTAGAAATACAACCGATATTAATTTAGATTTTATAAATTACGCATTTTATAATGGCGATGCTAACCTTACAAAGGTTGATGGATATGCTGCAATTACAGAAAAGCATAATTTTAGTTTCCCAATTGGATATCAAAATAAAATTAGACCTCTTTATATAGATTCTGAAACAAGCAACAACACCGCAAAAAGTGCTTACTTTTACGAAGATCCCAACGCTCCTTCTACATTTACAAAAAGCTTTAATACCAACAATTTTGCTGATATTTTAACCGCTGTCAGCACCTATGAATTTTGGCACCTAGAAGCAGATACCAACTCTAAAATTACATTAACTTGGGATATTGATAGTAATATAAACAGTTTTACTGATACTATTGAAGATTTACGTATTGTAGGATGGAACAAAACATTAAATATTTGGGAAAATCTAGGCAATACAGAAATAAGCGGAAACTTTAGTTCTGGTTCTATAACATCAGACACTTTTGTGCCAAATAATTATGATATAGTTACCTTTGGGAGTAGTTTAAGTGCTATTTCTACTAATTTTGAAAACTATTTTGTATCTCCAAATAATGATGGTGTAAATGATTTTCTACACTTTAAAGAGGTTTCTTTATCTCCAAAAAATAACAATCTAAAAATTTATAGTAGATGGGGAAGAATTGTTTATGATAGAGATAGTTATGATAATACTTTTGGAGGTACCTCTAATGTGCGTGGGGTTGTAAAAGCTGGCAGTGCTTTACCAGACGGTGTATACTTTTATATATTAAATTTACAAGATGTTAATATTATACACCAAGGATACATCTATTTAGGAAATCAATAATACGTACTTTTGCCATACACCTTTTTTTTAGATTGTATGATGAACCATAACCAACTTGTTTTTAAATTAATTTCTGCAAAAGAAACATATACTGTAAGACACCCTGTTTTAAGGAATGGAAAGCCTTTATCATCCTGTGAATTTAATGGAGATAATAGAGATACAACTTTTCATATAGGAGTTTACACAAACAACACTTTAGTTGGCGTAGCAAGTCTACTAAAAGCAAACAACACAACTATTTTAGATGTTTTTGCTTACCAACTTAGAGGTATGGCCATTGCTAACAAGTACCAAGGCAAAGGACTTGGCAAAAAAATTATTCACTACGCAGAAACAATTTTAAAAGAAAAAGGCGTTTTATTATTATGGATGAATGCCAGAGAAAGCGCTATTCCTTTTTACCAAAAATGCGGTTATAAAAAAAGTGGCAACATTTTTGACATACAAAATGTAGGACCTCATATGGTTATGTTTAAAAAATTAAATTAAAAGTTATGCAAAGAAGATCATTTATTCTTAAAACCGGAATTTTAGGTGCTGCCGCATTAACGGCTCCACATCTTATTTTTGCCAAAGAGCAAGAAGAAGAAGTTACCTATTCTATTGAAGAGTTAATGGGTAAAGCAGATATTGATTTGTATGGCAAAGGAATTAACCTTAGAAAGGAAGCTCATGATGCATTTAAAAAAATGAAAGTTGCTGCTTACAGTGCTGGTATAGATTTAAAAATAGTATCTAGCTACAGAGATTACTACAGGCAAGAGGGTATTTGGGAACGTAAGTATTTAAAATATACAGACGATCAAAAAATGAAACCACTTAATGCAATTGACAAAATTATTGAATACTCTACAATACCTGGCACAAGCAGACACCATTGGGGCACTGACATTGATATTATAGATGGATATCAAAAAACAAGTGGAGACGTTTTAGTTCCTAAAAAGTTTGAAGAAGGTGGACCTTTTGAAGATTTAAAAAAGTGGATGGACCAAAATGCTAATGATTTTGGCTTTTATTTGGTGTATACAAATGATAAAAAAAGAAGAGGTTTTAAGTACGAGCCTTGGCACTACAGCTATGCACCAATTTCTAAACCCATGCTAGAACAGTTTAGAGGTAAAAACATTATGAGACTGGTAAAAGACCAAGGTCTTTTAGGTGGTGAACACTTTACAGCTGGCTTTCTAAAATCATACATTGTAAACAATATTTTAGATATTAATCCAGAGCTTTTATAACTCTTTTTGTATCTTGGTTTTTAAAACTAACCAAGATTAAACTATAATGAGAAGAGGAAATTGGAAAATTAGAATACTTATAGGACTTGCTATTGTTGCTTTTGCTTACATTCAACGTTGCAGTAACAAGGAAGAAAATCCATACACAGGTAGGGTACAAAATATTAATATGGATGCAAATCAAGAAATTGCTATTGGTTTGCAAAGTGCTCCGCAAATGGCACAACAGCACGGTGGTTTGTATCCAGATCAAAAACTACAAAGTTTTGTAGATGCTGTGGGTAATAAGTTAGTACAAAATAGTATTGCAAAAGATACACCCTACAGGTATGAATTTCATTTACTGGCAGATGAAAATACAATAAATGCATTTGCCCTCCCAGGCGGACAAATATTTATTACCTATGCCCTATTCTCTAAGCTTAACGAAGCACAATTAGCTGGAGTATTAGGCCATGAAATAGGACACGTAATTGGCAGGCACTCTGCAGAGCGTATAGCAGATAGCAATTTTTGGCAAACATTATCTACAGGGGCATCTGTTGGTGCAGATATGGGAGGCTTAGTTAATGGAATTGGTCAAAAAACACTACTTACAAATGGTCGTGGTGATGAATTAGAGAGTGATGAACTTGGCGTATTATTTATGATACAGTCTGGTTACAACCCTGAAGAAATGATAACTGTAATGAAAATTTTAAAAGCAGCTGCAGGGCCAAACAGACAGCCAGAATTTCAAAGCACACACCCAGATCCAGAAAATAGAATAGAGAAAATAAAGGAGGCAATAAAAAAATATAAAAACAAAAAATAACTATTCGATGAAATGCATTTTAATCTCGTTATTTTTATTTAATTTTGTAGCACCCCAAGCCTAACTCATTGTTTTTAACCATTATAGCTTTGAGAATATTAATTCTAAAAAAGAGACTATATGGGAAGGCTACTAGAATACAAAAGACTTTATTTAAGTGCATTTGACAATTGCAGACCAATACTTGCTGTTGTTTTATTAAAAGCATATTCATTTTTTTGCTTTGCATTAATATCTATTACTGTTTATGCTTTTTTATACAGAGCATTTACAGGGTTTAGATTTTAGGAAAAATACTTTTTACGAGAACATTTATAAAGTATCAGCATTAAAAAATCCCTTTAATTTTAATTAAAGGGATTTTTTGGTTGATGATTGTTGGATGAACTCTACTTTCTTTTTCTTTTATTTTTTCTTGCCAACTTTTTTTCTTTAGCTACTTGCCCTAAAAAAGCTATAGTTTCTTTTGCGTTAGATAATTCTGCGTGCTTCATTATTGTACGCCCTTTATCACACTTAATTCTTAAATCTGCACCATTGGCTACAAGTATTTCTAAAATTTCTACTTTATTGTAACGCGCAGCAAATATAGCAGGTGTCATTCCGTTAGACTTTTCATTTACATCTACTCCAAACTCTATTAACTTACGCACTGTTTCTACATCGCCCTTTAAAATAGCTAAACAAAAAGGACTTACTACCTCAATTTTAACCTCCTCTACCCTGTAGTTTGGTTGTATACTATTAATAACATTTGCTTTTACTACTGTTGTTGCTGCAACTAAAACTGCTGCAAAAACTAAAATTGTTGTTTTCATGATGATTGTTGTTTTCTGATTTATTTGATGAATTATATACACAAATAAAGACGACCTTTAATAGCTTATGTTTCAGTAAAAAATGATTATAACATAATTTTAACAAGCGTTTACAGATACGATATCGTTTTAGTTAAACCAATACGTTAACACTTTCTAAAAAATAAAAAAAAGACAAGCCAGTTAGCTGTAAAACTTAATAATTGGTGCTATTTTTGAGTAGCAAAAAAATAAGAAGATGAACAAAAAAGTTATTTTAATGATTTTAGATGGATGGGGTAAATCTCCAGACCCTAAAATCTCGGCCATAGAAAACGCAAATACTCCTTTTATAGATAGTTTGTATAGCAAATATGCAAATGCTAATTTATTAACCGATGGAATGAATGTTGGTTTACCAGAAGGACAAATGGGTAACAGTGAAGTTGGACACATGAACCTTGGTGCTGGCCGCATTGTTTATCAAGATTTAGCTAAAATTAATTTAGCTGTTAAAGAAAATACTCTTAAGGATGAAGAAGTAGTTAAAAATGCCTTTAAATACGCCAAAGAAAATAATAAAGCTGTACATTTTTTAGGACTTTTAAGTAATGGTGGTGTGCACTCACACACATCACATTTAAAAGGACTAATTAGCGCGGCACAAAGTTATGGTATAGAAAAATCTTTTATACATGCTTTTACAGACGGAAGAGATGTTGATCCTAAAAGTGGTAAAAGCTACGTAAATGATATTATTACCTTTTGCAAAGATAAAAACACCAAATTAGCAAGTGTTATTGGTCGTTACTACGCTATGGACAGAGATAAACGTTGGGAGCGTGTTAAATTGGCATATGACTTATTAGTTAATAATGCCGGTACAAAAACCAACAATATAGAGCAAGCTATACAAGATAGCTATGATAACGATGTTACAGATGAGTTTGTTAAGCCAATTGTTGTAACAGATGAAAATGGTACTCCTGCAGCTAAAATACAAGAAGATGACGTTGTTATTTTCTTTAATTTTAGAACAGACCGCGGTAGAGAACTTACAGAAATGTTAAGCCAAGATATGTTTCATGAATACAATACACATCCTTTAAAATTGTATTATGTTACAATGACAAATTATAACGAAGCCTATAAAAATGTGCACGTTATTTACGATAAAGCAAATATTGATGAAACTTTAGGTGAAGTTTTATCTAAAGCAGGAAAAAAGCAAATTCGTATTGCAGAAACAGAAAAATATCCTCACGTTACTTTTTTCTTCAACGGAGGTAGAGAGGTTCCTTTTGATGGAGAACAACGCATTTTATGTCCGTCTCCAAAAGTTGCAACGTATGATTTACAACCAGAAATGAGTGCTTTTGATATTAGAGATGCCATAATACCCGAGTTAGAAAAAGGAGAAGCAGATTTTGTTTGCTTAAACTTTGCTAATCCAGATATGGTAGGCCATACAGGAGATATGCAAGCTGCAATAAAAGCCTGCGAAACTGTAGATAGTTGCGCGGAATCAGTTATTACAACTGGTTTAAAAAATGATTACACCACTATTGTGATTGCAGATCACGGTAATTGCGAGACTATGATAAACCCAGATGGCAGCCCCAACACTGCACATACAACCAATCCTGTACCACTAATTTTGGTAGACAAAGAATTAAAACAAATTAATGACGGTGTTTTAGGAGATATAGCACCTACAATTTTAAAATTAATTGGTGTAGAGCAACCAAAATTAATGACTCAAAAATCTTTAGTTTAAGATTTGTAGTCTTATAATACGGATTTTATAAGATTGTTTTACCTTTGCACACTATGGTAAAAATTAAAACACCTGAAGAAATAGAAATAATGCGCGAAAGTGCATTAATGGTTTCTAAAACACTAGGCATAATTGCTAAAGAAATTAAGCCTGGTGTTACCACATTGCAATTAGATAAAATTGCAGAAGAGTTTATAAGAGATAATGGAGGTATACCCGGTTTTTTAGGATTATATGATTTTCCTAATACGCTATGTATGAGCCCTAATGAACAAGTAGTACACGGCATCCCAAACAATAAGCCATTAGAAAATGGTGAAATTATATCTGTAGATTGCGGCGTTTTAAAAAACGGTTATTACGGAGATCACGCATACACTTTTGAAGTTGGAGAAGTAGATCCGGAAACTAAAAAGTTGCTTGATATTACCAAGCAATCATTATATGTAGGCATAAAAGAATTTAAAGCAGGTAATAGAGTTGGTGATGTTGGTTTTGCAATACAACAATTTTGTGAAGCAGAGGGGTATGGAGTAGTTCGTGAACTGGTTGGCCATGGCTTAGGTAAAAAAATGCACGAAGGACCAGAAATGCCAAACTACGGTAAGCGTGGTAGAGGTAAAAAGTTTGTAGAAGGTATGGTTGTTGCAATAGAGCCAATGATTAACCAAGGCACAAGAAAAATTGTACAACATAAAGATGGTTGGACAATTACAACATTAGACAACAAACCAAGCGCACATTTTGAGCACGATGTGGCAATTGTAAATGGTAAACCACAATTATTATCTACTTTTGACTATATTTATGAAGCCCTAGGAATAGAGAGTAATGAAGAGGATGAGTTTAGGGTAAAATAACAACCTAACCATATCTTTAATTTATGAATTGCAAAACTTGCAATACAGGCATTGCAGACACACATAAATATTGCTCTAATTGTGGAGCAAAAATAGTTTTAGACAGAATATCATTAAAAGGCGCATGGCAAGAGTTCATTGGGCCTTTTTTTAGTTGGGACAATAACTTCTGGAAAACCTTTTTTAACTTATTTACAAAACCTAAAGAGGTTTTAGAGGCTTATATTGATGGTGCTCGCAAAAAATATTTTCAGCCATTTTCATATTTGGTCGTTTACGCAACTATTGCCTTAATTATTAATAAAATTTTCCCTAGTACAGAAGTAGCAGATTTTACTAACGGTATTAAATACGGTATAGGAGATGCTAACCCCAAAGCTCCAAAAGAGGCATTAGAAAGCCTAAATATAATATATCAATTTTACTCTAATTATTATAATCTAATTATAATATCTAGCATTCCTGCGTATAGCTTACTAACATATTTAACTTTTAAAAAAAGAGACCACAACTATTCAGAGCATTTAGTTTTTAATGCATATTTACAAGCCAATTTAGGCTATATACTTATTGCTTCACAACTTATCTTTTATAACCTTATAGGGCTTTCAAAAGGAATAGTTTCAAGTGCATTTCTTGTTATATCTACTATTTATGCAATATATGTTTTTATAAAATTGTATAAACTTACATTTAAACAAACACTATATGCCTTTTTTAGATATATGGGCTTTATTATACTAGCCTTTATTATTTTTATAATTTTAAGTATTGGTATTGGTATTTTGTATGCAATGACAATAAAAACTAGCTAAAACATACTTTTAAAGTATATTTACGTTTTAATAATTGCTACCCAAAAATGCAGCAAACATTTAGTACCTGAATACATTTATGAAAAAGCTTTTTAAAACCATTTTAAACACAATACCCAGGCCTTTATTAATAAAATTAAGTTATGTATTGCGTCCTGTACTAACTTTTTTTATGCGTGGTAAAACCTATGTAGACCCAATAGATGGTAAAGGCTTTAAAAAGTTTTTACCGTACGGATATGAAAAGCAACGAGACAATGTATTATCTCCTTCTACACTATCATTAGAGCGCCACAGATTGCTTTGGCTTTATTTACAGAGTGAAACAGACTTTTTTACAGCAGATCTTAAGGTGCTACATTTTGCGCCTGAACAAGCGTTTTATAAGCGTTTTAGAAAAATGAAGAATTTAGAATACACTACCACAGATTTAGAATCTCCTTTAGCAGATGTAAAAGCAGATATTTGCAACTTACCATTTAAAGACAATACTTATGATGTTATACTATGCAACCATGTTTTAGAACATATACCAGATGACACCAAAGCTATGCAAGAAATGTACAGAGTTTTAAAACCTGGCGGATGGGGTGTTTTTCAAATACCACAAGATTTGAGCAGAGAAAATACTTTTGAAGATAATAGTATAACCGACCGAAAAGAGCGCGCCCGTATTTTTGGACAGTATGACCACGTACGTATTTACGGCAAAGATTACTTTACCAAATTAAGAAAAATTGGTTTTATGGTTGAAGAGGTAGATTATACAAAAAAAATATCTCCTCAAGATGTAGCAAAATATTGCTTAGCAAAAGGAGAAATACTACCTGTTGTAAAAAAATAACACTACTCTACTATTAAATCCTTAAATCCCTTAGTTATATATTCTTTAACATTGCCTGCATTATCTAAATAAATAATATAAGCCTGTAAAGTAGTATCTTTTTCAATTATTTTTTTAGAATCTTCTAAATCCATTGCCATAAAAGATGTTGCATAACCATCTGCTTTAGCACAATTTCCAGTAATAATGGTAGCTCCTAAAACTTTTGCATTTTTAGTATACCCGGTTTTAGGGTCTAACGTATGTACATATTTTTCTTTAGTAATTGGATCCACTCTAAAATGCCTATAATTACCAGATGATGCCATAGCAACATTTTTAAGTTTTACTGCTGCCTTGTAATTATTTCTATCTTCTACCTCAGGATCATTTATGCCCACAACCCACTTTTTTTGTTTCTTTAAATTTTCACCTTTAGCAAAAATTTCACCTCCAACTTCAATTAAAAAATTTGTAATACCTTTTTTCTCTAGCATTACTGCTAGCCTATCTATAGAATACCCTTTTGCAATAGCATTAAAATCAAACAAAATATTAGAACTAGCTTTTTTAATAGTGCCCTTATTAGTTAATTGTACCTTATTAAAACCAACATATTCTAGTAAGCTATCAACTTTAGAACTATCTAATTTTATTTGCTCACCAGGGCCAAAACCCCAAGCATTTACCAAGGTCCCAACAGTAGGATCAAAATATCCATTTGTTTTGTTATTAATGTCCTTTGATAAATTAAAAACCTCTTTAAACATATGATCTACCTGTAATGTTGAGTCTCCTTCATTAATTTTAGAAATATCAGACGACGGCATATATGTAGACATAGATTTGTTTATCACTTTAAAAACAGAGTCTATTTCTTTTTGGTAGTTAACCTTTTTGTTTGAAAAGTAAATAATACTGTATGATGTACCCAAGGCAGAACCATTATTACGGTTTTCTACAATTTTAGGTTGAGCATCATTTTTACAAGAACTAAATGTCAAAACAACTGTAATTATCGTAATAAGTTGTAATTTATACTTTAATAAGTCCATCATAATCTACTATATATTCTTCATTTAAATAAACTGGCAAGTTAGGATCAGAAGCATTTGTTAACCTTACACCTGCATAATAAGCCGTGGCATCCATTTTTTCTGCATGCTCTTTCATTTTTCCCATAAAAGCAATGTCATACGCATTAGGATTATTAGGATAAGCAATAGCTCTAACAACAATAAAATGTAATACTTTATCTTTTAAACATACAAACTGTGGGTTGCGTTTGGGTTTGCTATTAACCCCCATAAACTCATAGCCATTTGCTTCTAAATGCTTGCCAACAATATTCATTGCCAAGTTATGAAGTTCTTGTTCTGTTAAAGGTTTTCCCATAGTGCAAAATTAAAATAAAAAAAAGAGACTGCCCCACTAAAGAAGCAATCTCTTTCTAACTAAATTAAATAAGAAACCTTTTAAAGCTTATAAGCTTTTTAAATATTTTACTGCAGCGTGTGCATTAGCAGCTTTAGCATATTTTAATGCTGTAGCACCTATTTTAGATTTTGCTTTAACGTCTGCACCGTTAGAAACCAATAGTTTCATTAATTCCACGTTGTTATACCTTGCTGCATACATTAATGGTGTCATTCCCATTACTCCAGATTTCTGATTAATATCTGAACCAAATTCTAAGAATTTTTTAGTTGTGTCAAAATTCCCCTTTACAACAGCTATGCTTAAAGGTGTTAAATCCTTAATAGTTGTTTTTACAATTTTTAAATCTTTTTTAAGTATTGGTCTATCTGGACCATTACTTGCAGATAAACTTGTTGCTACTAAACTAAATACGATTCCGAATGCGATAACTGATTTTTTCATGATAATTGCTTTTTGATGTGATGATTGTTTTTTTGTTTTCGTTTAATGTTTGTTGTTTTTGTACTACACTTATATAGACGACGAATAATTAATTTTGTTTCAGAAATTTTTCATTATAACTTTTATTTAACACTGATTAGGAGTTAGTTAAAAGCTTGTTAACGTTCTAAAAACAAGTTGTTAGCATTACCTAAATAGATTGTAAAAACGCAACGGCTTCTGGTGCATTAGATAATTTTGCATACCCTAACGCCGTGTATCCTATTTTAGATTTTAATGTTACATCTGCACCATTACTAATTAACAATTTTAACAATTTTACATTGTTATACCTTGCCGCGTACATTAATGGCGTCATACCAGAAATAACAGATTTTTGATTACTATCTGCACCGTATTCTAAAAAACTTGCAGTTGTTTTATAATCTCCTTTTGCAACAGCAATACTTAAAGGAGACACATTTTTAATGGTAGTAACATTCATTTTTTTAAGCGGTAATGGCTTTTTTTCTGATGCTACAGAAGTTGCTACAACACTTAATAAAAGACTACATACGATGATTGATTTTTTCATGATTGATGATTTAAATGATTATTATTTTTTGATTACACTGTAAAAGTATAACAGCTTTGTAGTATAATAAATAGTTTTATGATGAGCGGTAATAACCAAGAAGCGAACGGTTACAGGCAAGAAAATTTTGAAAACAAAACACAAAAGAGCACCAACTTTTTTATACAAAAAAAGCCGATACTTTATGTATCGGCTTTTAATATATAGTTTTTATAATTGGACTATCCTCCAAAGTCATCAAATCTGATGTGCTCATCTGGAATACCAAAATCTTCACCCATTTTCTGAACAGCTTTGTTCATTAAAGGAGGTCCACAGAAATACAATTCAATATCTTCTGGTGATTCATGGTGATTTAAATAGTTATCTATAACACAATTGTGAATAAAGCCTACAAAACCATCCCCTGGTGCATCTATATTTTCTTTTACTTTCCAGTTATCTTCAGGTAAAGGCTCAGAAAGTGCTAAGTAAAACTTAAAGTTAGGGAATTCTTTTTCTAACTCGTAGAAATGATCCAAGTAGAATAACTCTCTCTTAGAACGGCCACCATACCAGTAAGTAACTTTTCTTCCTGTTTTTAATGTTTTAAATAAGTGGTATAAGTGAGAACGCATTGGCGCCATACCAGCTCCACCACCCACGTAAAGCATTTCAGATTCAGATTCATTTATAAAGAACTCACCGTAAGGTCCAGAAATAACAACTTTATCTCCTGGTTTTTGCGCAAATATGTATGATGATGCTACACCTGGGTTAACATCCATCCATCCGTTTTTAGCTCTATCCCAAGGCGGAGTAGCAATACGTACGTTTAACATAATTTCACGACCTTCTGCAGGGAAAGAAGCCATAGAGTAAGCTCTCTCTACAGTTTCTTCGTTTTTCATTACTAAAGGCCACAAATTAAATTTGTCCCATTCTGCCTGAAACTTATCTGGAGTTTCATGTTCTTCAGGGTGAGCTGTGATATCTATATCAGAATACTTAATTTCACATTCAGGAATTTCTATCTGAATATAACCTCCAGCTTTGTAGCCCATATCCTCTGGAATTTCAACTACAAATTCTTTTATAAATGATGCAACATTGTAGTTACGTACAACTGTAGCATCCCATTTTTTAATACCAAATACTTCTTCAGGAATGGTAATTTCCATATCCTGCTTAACTTTAACCTGGCAAGCTAAACGCGCCCCGTGGTTTAATTCCTTTTTAGAGAAGTGAGGTGTTTCTGTAGGTAAAGCATCTCCACCTCCAGATAATACGTGACACTCGCACTGTATACAAGTACCACCACCACCACATGCAGATGGTAAAAATATTTTTTGATTACCTAATGTTGTAAGCAAAGAACTTCCTGAACCTACTTCAACTTTCTTTTCTCCGTTAATGGTTATAGTAACAGGACCAGAAGGAGATAATTTTTCTTTTGTAAAAAGTAAAAGAGCAACTAATAATAACAATAACGCCATAAAAGCAATTACTGTAATTACAATTGTACCTATTGTGCTTGTAGCTAAAATCATTCTTATTTATTTAAAGCGTTATTGTAAGAAACTGAATTTTCATCAATTTCATTTTTAACTTCCTTGTCTTGTACTTTCTGTGCAGTTTCTGTTGCTTCTTTTTTAGGAGCATCATCACCACCAGTTAACATACCACCAAAGCTCATAAAACCAATAGCCATAAGACCTGTAATTATAAACGTAATACCTAAACCTCTTAAAGGAGCAGGAACGTTAGAGTATCTAATTTTTTCGCGAATGGCAGCTATTGCTAAAATTGCTAAAAACCAACCAATACCAGAACTTATTCCGTAATTAAAAGCTAAACCTAAGGTTTGTATATCTCTAGATTGCATAAATAATGAACCACCTAAAATGGCACAGTTTACAGCAATTAAAGGTAAAAATATACCCAAAGAGTTATATAATGATGGCGAAAACTTTTCTACTACTATCTCTACCAATTGTACCATTGTTGCAATAGTTGCAATAAATAATATAAATGATAAAAAGCTTAAGTTATAATCTGCATACTCTGGCCCTAACCAAGCTAAAGCTCCATCTCTTAATAAGTACTGATCTAACAACCAGTTCATAGGTACAGTTACTGCAAGTACAAATATTACTGCAGCACCAAGACCAACGGCTGTGGATACTTTTTTAGATACTGCCAAATAGGAACACATTCCTAAAAAGGTAGCAAATACCATATTATCTATAAATATGGATTTAAAAAATAATTCTACATGTTCTAACATAACATTGTATTTTTTATATAACTAATTCTAGTTTTCTTCTATTAATGCCTTATTTCTTGAACGTTGTACCCAGATAATGATACCAACTACTATTAGTGCCATTGGAGACAGTAACATAAATCCGTTGTTTTCATACCCAAGCGCATATAAACCTGTAGGACCTGTTTCTGGACTACCAATAGGATCTCCTAATACTTTAAATCCTAATAAAGTACCAGAACCCAAAAGCTCTCTAAAGAAACCAACAATAATTAAGATTAAACCGTAACCAAAAGAGTTTCCAATACCATCTAAGAAAGATCTCCAAGGTCCGTTTGCCAAAGCAAAAGCCTCAAAACGTCCCATAATGATACAGTTTGTAATAATTAACCCAACAAATACAGAAAGGGTTTTACTAAGTTCATACGCAAATGCTTTTAGCACTTGATCTACAATAATTACCAAGGCAGCTACTACTACCAATTGTACAATAATTCTAATTTTAGAAGGTATAATATTTCTCATTAAAGAGATAACAACGTTACCAATTCCTAATACAAACATTACCGAAACCGCCATTACTATTGACGCCTTTAACTCTGCTGTAATTGCCAATGCAGAACATATACCTAATACCTGTATAGTAATTGGGTTGTTGTCTGCTAATGGATCTAATATTAGATTTGCATCTTTTTTAGAAAGTAATCCCATTTCTTATTTTTTAGCTATAGTTTCTAAATAATCTTGATAAAGTTTAACGCTTTCTTTAATCATAGCCGTTACACCATTACCTGTAATGGTTGCACCTGCCAAAGCATCAACTTTGTTATCGTCTTTTCTTTCGTTAATTGGATCATTGTTACCTTTAGCAACACTAATTCCAACAAACGCGCCATTATTTAATATAGACTCTCCTTTAAAATCATCCATAAAATAACGTTGCTTTATGTTTGCTCCTAGACCAGGCGTTTCTCCTTTGTGATCAAAAAAAACACCTTGTACTTTTAAGTCTTCGCCTACTGCAACAAAGCCCCAAATAGCATCCCAAAGACCTTTACCTCTCATTGGTATAATGTAAGACTTTACTCCGTCTTTTTCACCAATAAATAAAGGCAACTTTCTAGTTTCTCCATTTTTAGCAGCTGTTTCTTGCTTTTTTAAATCTATTAAATAAGCTTCGTCATTTGGCGTAATTTTACCATTTTCAATAACTAGTTGCTCTTTAATATATTTTTTAAACTCAGCTTCTACTTTATCTGTAGGTATAAAATTTATACTTCCTTCGTCTACATTATCATTAACACCCATTGCATAAAGGATGTTTTGTTGCTTCTCAAACTTTTCATTCATCTTAATTTTACCACTTAAACTAGATGCAGTAAATGCTAAGATAGAACCCACAACTACAACCATTACGGCTGCAAAAATGACGGTGTAACTATTTTTATCTGTATTAATTGCCATATCTATTCTTTTAACGCTAATTAAGCTGTAGCTTTATTTGATCTTTTTAAACGTTTTTTAACATTGCTTTGTACTACATAATGATCTATAGTTGGAGCAAAAACGTTCATTAATAATATTGCTAAGAATACGCCTTCTGGATAAGCAGGGTTAAACACTCTAATTAAAACAGAGATAAACCCAATAAAGAAACCGTAATACCATTTTCCTTTATTTGTTTGTGAACCAGTTACAGGATCTGTGGCCATGTATACAATACCAAAAGCTAAACCACCAACAAGTAAATGCTGCCAAAACTCAAAGCTCATTAATCCGTAAAACTTACTTCCTTCACTAATCCAGTCCGCACTAACAACCCCGTTAAAAATTAACCCCATTGTTAAAGCTCCAATTACAGCACTTAACATAATTCTCCAGCTTGCTATTTTTGTAAAAATCAAAAACAAACCTCCTAAAAGAATTAAGAACGTAGACGTTTCACCTACAGAACCTGGTATAAAACCAAAGAACATATCTGAAATTGAGTATGACGCATCTGTATTTTGTGCTAACTGTCCTAAGATAGTTTCACCAGAAATAGCGTCTGCAGTACCTGCTCTTTCTACAGCCTCATGCACCCAAACTTTGTCACCACTCATCCAAGTAGGGTAAGCAAAAAATAAAAATGCTCTAATTGTTAATGCTGGGTTTAAGATATTCATACCTGTACCACCAAAAACTTCTTTCCCTATTACAACACCAAAAATAACAGCTATAGCTAACATCCATAATGGTGTATCTATTGGTACAATAAGAGGCACTAACATTCCAGTAACCAAGTAACCTTCTTCTACCTCATGACCTTTAATAACAGCAAAAATAAATTCTACTGCTAAACCAATAACATAAGATACTATTACCAGTGGTAATACTGTTGTTAAACCTACTAAAAAGTTATCCCACGTTAAAAAATCATTTAGTAACGAAAAATCTGCAGGAAAACCATTAATTGCAGAATAATGTTGGTAACCAGCATTAAACATCCCGAAAATTAAAACCGGAATTAACGCCATTATTACCGTATTCATTGTACGCTTTAAATCGTCTGCTGCTCTTACGTGAGACCCAGAGTGCGTAGTTTCATTAGGCAAGTACAAAAACGTATGGATTGCATTAAATGCAGGTGCCATTTTTTTGCCTTTATACTTTTCCTTTAAATTGTGTAATGTATTTTTAAGACCCATCTTTTATCCTATTTCTTTTTGTAATAAGTCCAACCCTTCTCTAATTATTTGCTGGTGTGGCTGTTTAGATATACAAATAAACTCTGTTAAAGCAAAGTCCTCTGGAGCAACTTCATACAAGCCTAATTGTTCCATTTCATCTAAATCTTTTATCATACAAGCCTTTAGCAATTGCATTGGATAAATATCTAACGGAAATACTTTTTCATAAGCTCCTGTTACTACAAATGCTCTATGTTCACCATTTGTATTGGTGTTTAAATCGTATTTTTTCTTAGGATTTAACCAAGAGAACGTCATTGCTCTTGTTGAAGATATTTTGTTAAAAATTGGCTTATTCCAACCAAAAAATTCATAATCATCTCCTTCAGGAATAACAGTTACAGTATTGTTATAAAATCCTAAATAACCCTCTGGACTAGTTTTAGAACCTGTAAGAACATCACCGTTAATTACTCTAAAGTTTTCTATAGAAACTCCGCTACCATATAAAAATGTAGAAATTTCTGACCCAATAGTAGTGGTATAGTATTTTGGAGATTTAACTGCAGAACCAGCTAATGCAATAGTTCTCTGAGGGTTAAATTTACCTGTTAACAACAACTCTCCTATAATTACTAGGTCTTGCGCATTAACAGTCCAAACTACTTCTCCTTTATTTACAGGATCTATCTTATTTATTTGTGTACCCACTAAACCTGCCGGATGCGGACCAGCAACTTTATGTTCTGTTACACCAGACAAACCAGACAATGGAGAGTTGCTACTACCCACAGAAACGTGTATTTGGCCAGATGTTAAAGTTGCTAGTGCTGTTATAGCTGCTTGCAATTCTTTTTCTTTGCCTTGTAACACATAATCTAAATTGGCTGCTAATGGAGCTGTTGTGTATCCTGAAACAAATATAGCCTTTGGAGCCACGTTAGGATTTGCAACAACATCATACGGTCTTTGTTTTATAAAAGGCCAACAACCAGACATAAGCAACTGCGACTTAACGTCTTCTGCAGATGCGCTTGCCAAGTTTAGCGTACTGTGTTCTACTACTTCACCACTTTTATTAGCGCGTATTTTCAGCGTTAATATTCTTCTCCTTGCTCCTCTTACAATTTCCACAAGCTCACCAGACACAGGAGAAACAAACTTCATTTCTTCTACATCTTTGTTGTAAAAAATAGGCTCACCTGCTTTTACAGTAGCTCCCTCTTTTACCAACATTTTTGGCATTATTCCGTGAAAATCGTTAAGATTTATTGCATAAACATTGCTTAAAACCGCTTTAGAAGTAGTTTGCTCAGCGGCACCGACTAGGTTTATATTTAAGCCTTTTTTTATTCGAATGTCTTTAGACATATTATTGCAGACCTTAGGTTAACAAAATTTCGTGCAAATTTAAAGTTTTAAGCGCAAACTTCCTTGTTAAATCAACTAAGATGTTTTTATTTATATTAATTCTAAATAAAATTTTAACACTTTTTATTCACTTAAATTTTAGGCACAACTTTTGCTTATCTTTGTGATACAATTTTTAAATAAATGAAACATTACTCTTTTTTACTTTTTATAATTTTAGTTGGTTTTTCTGCTTACGCACAAAACGCTGTAGAAAAAGATGCTCCTAACCATATAAAATCTATTGTATTTAAAGGTCCTACAGAAGATCAATTTCCTGTTGTACAATTAGGAGATAATATTTATTTAGAGTTTGATGATTTAACTGCTTCTGAGGAAGATTATTATTATAAAATATCATACTATAATTATGATTGGTCTCAATCAACACTCTCTAAATCTCAGTATTTAAGTGGTTTTGACAATCTTAGAATTACAAATTACGAAAATAGCTACAATACATTGCAAGCCTACTCTAACTACCGTTTACAAATACCTAACAACAGTATTAGCTTAAAAATTAGCGGTAATTATATGTTAGAAATTTACAACAGCTATGACGAGCTTCAGTTCTCTAGACGCTTTATTGTTTACAAAGATGCTGTTTCCGTAGGTGTAACAACTAAAAGAACAAGAGACTTTGAGTTTTTAAATGAAAAACAAGCCATACAAATTGCCATAAATTCTGGAAATTTTCAACTTATCAACCCAAAAAAAGAGGTTAAAGTTACAATTCTAAAAAACTACTATTGGCCTACTGCAATTACCAACTTAAAACCACAATATACTATTGGCAAGGAGTTACTATACAAATACGACAAAGAAAGTAGTTTTTTTGGCGGTAATGAGTTTTTAAATTTTACTACAAAAGATTTACGCGCAACTAGCACTGCAATTGCACGTGTAGAGATGAAAGAATTGTACAACCATTATATGTATGCAGATCTAATTAGAGCCAACGAGCCTTATACCTATTACCCAGATATTAACGGAGATTTTGTTATTACCACCCAGCAAGGAGAAGACGCCTCTAGAGAATCTGAATACACTAAGGTACATTTTAAATTACCTTATTCTGATATTATTGGACTAAATGACGTTTACGTATTTGGAAAGTTTAATAATTACGCAATTACAGATGAAAATAAAATGGTTTATAATGAAAAAACAGGTTATTTAGAAGCCTGCCTAACACTTAAACAAGGCTTCTACAATTACAAATATGTAATAAAAACAGATAAAGGAGAATTAAAACCTAATGCAATTGGCGGCAATTTTCATTTTACAGAAAATAATTATTTAGTATTGGTTTACTACAGAAATTTTGGAGACCAGTATGATAGTGTTATTGGTATTGGAAGTGGAAACTCAAGAAATATAACCAACTAAAAAAAACAATTACGGTTCATTGAACAGGTGTAATTGTTTGTTTACCGAAAAAAAGTTCGTTCAGCGAATATATGAAAGCCGAACAAGCTACTTTAAATTTTCCTTTTTATATTTGTATGTAGCGAATGTGTCACGTTTATAACAACTTACACATTTCTACTTTAAAATAAAAGGGCGTATTACACAGTAATAAAACATTCTTTTTTTTAAACATAATACACAAATTGAGTATTATATTTTAAAGTTAAAACGTATGACTACACAAGTTACTAAAGGCATAAAAATATCGGTTAGCACCAATTTTGAAGGTACATTTTTTAAGAACTACAAAATGCATTACGCATTTGGCTATACAGTAACCATAGAAAATCTAAGTAAAGAATCTGTACAATTAACATCTAGACACTGGGAAATTTACGACTCTTTAAACGACTTAGAAATTATGGATGGCGAAGGCGTAGTTGGCAAAAAACCAGTTTTAAATCCAGGGCAATCTCATACCTACAACTCTGGCTGTTTACTTACATCTCCTATTGGAGCTATGCGCGGACACTATAATATGATAAGCTTTACAGACGGCAAAAAATTTAGAGTTTACATACCTAGTTTTAAATTTAGCGCTCCTTTTGCTTTAAATTAAAATATCTAAATTTCTAACTTTCTAATTGTTTTAATAACGAATAGGATTTTACTACATTTGTTACAATTATTTAATTTATAAAACGTAGCACAATGGGTAAAGGATTTTTTGAAGTTCCAACCGCTTTTAACGAACCAATAAAAAGCTATGCTCCGGGCACACCAGAGCGCCAAGCTGTATTAGAGCAATACAAGGCTTATTACAACGGTAATGTAGATGTTCCTTTATATATTGGAGCAGAAGAGATAAAAACAGGCAATACTAAGCCAATGTCTCCTCCGCATGATCATAAACATATTGTAGGCCAGTACCATTTAGCAGAAAAAGAACACGTAACTAAAGCTATAGAAAATGCTTTAGAATCTAGAGAAGCCTGGGCAAACCTTGCTTGGGAACAACGTGCAGCTATCTTTTTAAAGGCAGCAGAGTTAATTGCTGGTCCTTACAGAGCAAAAATAAACGCTGCCACAATGATGGCACAATCTAAAACAATACACCAAGCAGAGATTGATGCTGCCTGTGAACTAATAGACTTTTTACGTTTTAATGTGGAATATATGTCTCAAATATACGCAGAGCAACCAGATTCTGCTGAAGGTATTTGGAACCGCGTAGAATACCGTCCGCTAGAAGGGTTTGTTTACGCTATTACACCATTTAACTTTACTGCTATTGCTGGTAATTTACCTGCAAGTGCAGCTATGATGGGGAATGTGGTTTTATGGAAGCCAAGTGATAGTCAAATTTTTTCTGCAAAAGTAATTGTAGACATATTTAAAGAGGCTGGTGTACCAGATGGCGTTATTAATGTTGTTTACGGAGACCCAGTAATGGTTACAGAAACTGCTTTAGCTAGTCCAGATTTTGCTGGTTTACATTTTACAGGATCTACTTATGTTTTTAAAGAACTTTGGAAGCAAATTGGCAATAACATACACAATTACAAAACCTACCCTAGAATAGTTGGCGAAACAGGAGGTAAAGATTTTATTTTAGCTCACAAAACTGCTAATCCTGCACAAGTAGCTACTGCAATTGTACGTGGCGCTTTTGAATTTCAAGGGCAAAAATGTAGTGCTGCATCTAGAGTTTACCTACCTAAATCTACTGCAAATGAAGTATTAGATTTGGTAAAAAGAGACCTAGACTCTATTAACAAACCAGGTTCTCCGGAAGATATGAGCAACTTTGTTACTGCTGTTATTCATGAAGGTTCTTTTGATAAACTTGCTAAATACATAGATGGTGCTAAGGCTGATGATAATGCAGAAATTGTAGCTGGTGGTACTTATGATAAATCTAAAGGTTACTTTATAGAACCTACTGTAATTGTAACTACAGACCCTAAATATACTACAATGGAAACTGAACTTTTTGGTCCTGTTGTAACTATTTACGTGTATGATGATAAAGATTGGAAAGAAACACTTAAGCTAGTTGATGGTACATCTGAGTATGCATTAACAGGTGCTGTATTATCTACAGACCGTTACGCTATAGAAGAAGCTACAAAAGCACTACAAAACTGTGCTGGCAACTTTTACATTAATGATAAACCAACAGGTGCTGTAGTTGGCCAACAACCATTTGGTGGTGCAAGAGCATCTGGCACAAATGATAAAGCTGGCTCAGCACAAAACTTACTACGTTGGGTTTCTCCAAGATTAATTAAGGAAACATTTGTTACTCCAACAGATTACAGATATCCATTTTTAGGATAAACCTTTTTTAAATATATATCTAAAGCCAAAACAGCAGATAATTAGCTGCTTGTTTTGGCTTTTTTATGCATAAAAATTAAGCTATTGCGCTATTAAATTGCTTTGTAAACAATTTTAATGTAAATTTAACGTTAAGCTAATGTAAACATATAGTTTACTTATTGTAAATTTGTATAATTAAACAGAAAGACTATGAAAGAGAGCGTTACACACACAGAAAAAAAGAGAAAAAAAATTAGCATAACCAACATATACAGCTATATGAAGAGTTATGCTAAAAATTGCAAGTATTCTTTTAACAGAATGCTTAGTATTTAATTTACCCTTTGTACTTTAAAGGTAAATAAACCACTTTTTTGGTTTCAAAAAAGTCTTCCGTAAAATGGTCTGCCAGGTTGTATATTTCCGTAGTTTTATAATCTTTTAACTCCTCAGACAAATCACCACCTTTAAGGTACAAAATACCATTGCGGCGTTCATGAACAGATTCCTTTTTAATACGTCCTTTTATCCAACGAACAAATGTGGGCATAGCGGCTACCGCTCTACTAACTATAAAATCAAACTTAGTATCTAAGTCCTCTACCCTCATATGTTTAGCGGTAACATTAGTTAATCCTAAACCGTCTACAACGTGTTGCACTACTTTTATTTTTTTACCAATTGCATCAACTAAAGTAAATTGGGTTTCAGGAAAAAGAATTGCCAAAGGTATGCCTGGAAAACCACCACCAGTACCAACATCTAAAACAGTTGTTCCTGGTAAAAACTGCTGAAATTTTGCAATACCAGTTGAATGCAGTACGTGGCGCAGATATATTTCATCTATATCTTTCCTAGATACCACATTAATTTTTTGGTTCCAATCTGCATACAAAGCTTCAAGCTTTATAAAATACTGCTTTTGCTCTTCTGTTAAGTCTGGAAAATACTTAAAAATAATATCTGCCTTCATAAATTTTATCAAAGTTTTGGCAAAAGTAAGCATTTCCATAATCATAAAAATTTCTTATTTTAAGATAATTATCATATTATAAAAAGTACTTTTGCATTATCTTTACTTAGTTTTTGTGACTATTAAAAACTTATAGATCATAATTATCAAAATAAAATAAAACATCTACATATAAAATACAATCCTCAAAAAAGTAACTATAGAGGAAATCAGAATTAAGAATTTAGAAAAATATGGAAAATAAATCAATTAGGTTTTCACGTAAAGACTCTGCTCAATTTTTTAAAACATTGAACAAACGTGTAAATACTTATTTTAAAGAAAACGATATTAAAAAAACTGGTAACTGGAAACTACACGTTAAAACAGTTATTATGTTTACACTATTTTTAGCGCCTTACTTTTTAATACTAACCCTTGGCTTACCAATTTGGGCTAATTTACTACTTACAATTGTTATGGGTGTTGGTATGGCTGGTGTTGGTATGAATGTTATGCATGACGGTAACCACGGTGCATACTCTAACAACAAATGGGTAAATAAAATAATGGGTGGTAGTATTTACATACTAGCTGGTAATGTTTACAACTGGCAAGTACAACACAATGTTTTACACCATACATACACAAACATTCATGAACATGACGAAGATTTAGAAGCCGGTAGAATTTTACGTTTTTCTAAGCATGCAGAATGGCGCAAGCATCACAAATTTCAGCATTTTTACTCAGTTTTTTTATACGGTTTACTAACGTTTAACTGGGCTATTACTACAGATTTCCAGCAAATGTACCGTTACATGAAACGCAATTTATCGTACGGTAAGAAACCAAGTAAAATTGGCAACTGGAGTACTTTAGTAATTACAAAATTATTATACATTACTATTTGGATTGTTTTACCATTACTTTTTGCTAATGTAGCTTGGTGGCAAGTTCTCCTAGGTTTCTTTATTATGCATTATGTCGCTGGTGTAATTTTGAGTGTCGTATTTCAATTAGCACATGTTGTACATGATGCAGAAACACCTTTACCAGATGAAACAGGCACAATGAAAAACACTTGGGCTATACACCAATTATTTACAACTGTAAATTTTGGCACTAAAAACAAGATTGTAAATTGGTTTACTGGCGGATTAAATCATCAGGTTGAACATCATATTTTTCCGAATATTAGTCATATTCATTACACAAATATCTCTAAAATTGTGAAACAAACGGCAAATGAGTTTAATTTGCCATATAATGAATACAAAACTACTAGAAAAGCTATAATTTCGCACTTTAAACATTTAAAGGAGCTGGGGAAAAAACCTGCTTTACAGTACTAGTAAAAACAAAAAAGTATGAGCAATCACTTATCTAACAGAATTACAAACATGTCTACCTCTGCCACTTTAGCAATGGCAGCAAAAGCAAGAGAATTACGCAACGCTGGTAAAGACATTATTGGTTTAAGTTTAGGAGAACCAGATTTTAACATTCCAGATTTTATTAAAGATGCAGCCAAACAAGCTATAGATGATAACTACAGCAGTTACTCTCCTGTAGACGGTTATGCAGATTTAAAACAAGCTATTGCTAATAAGTTTAAAAGAGATAATAACTTAACGTACGGACTAAACCAAATTGTGGTTAGTACCGGTGCTAAACAATCTTTAGCTAACATAGCAATGTGTATGCTTAATAAAGGAGACGAAGTAATTTTACCTGCTCCTTACTGGGTTAGTTATAGCGATATTGTTAAACTTGCAGAAGGAACTCCTGTAGAAGTAGCTACTAGTATAGATACAGATTTTAAAATGACTCCTGCACAACTAGAAGCAGCTATTACCCCTAATACTAAAATGATGTGGTTTAGCTCTCCTTGTAACCCTAGCGGATCTGTATACAGCAAAGAAGAGTTAGAAGGCTTAGCAGAAGTATTAAAAAAGCACCCTAATATTTATGTGGTTTCTGATGAAATTTATGAACACATAAACTTTAGAGGCGGACACGTTAGTATTGCTGGTATAGATGGTATGTATGACCGTACTATAACAGTAAACGGTGTATCTAAAGCTTTTGCTATGACCGGTTGGCGTATTGGTTTTATTGGCGCACCAGAATTTATTGCTAAGGCTTGCACTAAGTTTCAAGGGCAAAACACAAGCGGTGCTAATGCTATTGCACAACGTGCAACTATCGCTGCTTTGGAAGCTCCTGTAAGTAAAATACAATTTATGATTGATGAGTTTCACAAAAGAAGAGATCTTGTTTTAGAGCTGTTAGGAGAAATTGAAGGGTTTAAATTAAATGTACCTGAAGGTGCTTTTTATGTTTTTCCAGACATCTCTGCATTTTTTGGTAAAACTTTAAACGGTACTACTATTAACAACGCGTCAGACTTATCTATGTACTTATTAGAAAATGCAAACGTTGCTACAGTAACCGGAGAAGCTTTTGGCAACCCTAATTGCATACGTATTTCTTATGCGGCATCAGAAAAAGAATTAAGAGAAGCTATAAGCAGAATTAAAGCTGTTTTATAATTTAAGCATCTTAAAACCATACAAAAGGTCTTATTAGCATTTGCAGTAAGACCTTTTTTTATACATTTACTTTTCTTAAAAACTTTATTATTTCTACAGAAACACACATAGCAACTATACAAAAAGAGCCTATTAGGTTTCAAGACTATGGAGCTGGTATTTTTGTTGGCATAGCCACAAAATCTGCTTTAAAAAAAGCCATAAAAAAGGGGTTAATTTATATTGATGAAAAAAAAGCATCTACCGCCACATTTATAAAAGGAGCAGAAAAAATTACCTATTATAAGCCTGAAGAAAATAGAAATAAAAAAAAGTTAGAATTAAAACTAGACGTAGTATACCAAGATAACTTTTTAGCAATTATTAACAAACCCGCAGGAATATTAGTTAGTGGAAATTCCTTTAAAACGATAGATAACGCACTAGAACAAAATATTAAAAAAAGTAACTTGCCAGACGCAACTAAGCCTAGACCAGTACACAGGTTAGATTACCCTACAACAGGCTTGCTAATTATAGGAAAAACATCTACCAGCATATTGGCTCTTAATAAGCTTTTTGAAAATAAAGAAATAACCAAGACGTATTTAGCTGTTACCATTGGCAAAATGCCTGTAAAAGGAATTATAAATACTATGGTGGACAACAAAAAGGCTCTTTCTAAATACACCGTAATAAAAAGTATTACCTCTACAAAGTATGCCCATTTAAACCTTGTAAAATTAAATCCAGAAACTGGAAGAAAGCATCAACTAAGAGTACATTTATCCTCCATAGGAAATCCAATTTTAGGCGACCATGAATATGGTATTCCCGAAAAAATTTTAAAAGGAAAAGGTTTATATCTACACGCCTATTCCATAAGTTTTATTCATCCATTTACAAATGAAAAAATGAGCTTTAAAATAGAGCCTCATAAAAAATTCAACAAGCTATTTCCATCACATATTTATTCCGATTTTCAGCTTTAAATAAAATAATTATCTTAGCTACAAAACCATATAAATGTCCCACCAAAATACTACTTGTAAAAACTGCGAAAACAAATTTGATGCAACTTATGAATTTTGCCCACATTGCGGACAAAAAGTAAACGACAAGCTTACAGTTGGTGTATTATTTAGTAACACAATTAAAAATTACTTTTCTGTAGATGCTAGGTTTTTTAAAAGTTTTTTTCCTTTACTTTTAAAACCAGGGTATTTACCAACCAAGTTTATAGAGGGCAAACGTTTATTATATCTTCACCCTGCTCAATTATACTTATTTTCATCTATTGTATTTTTCTTTTTCTTCTCATTTAAGGTGAGTAAGCAAGAACAAGAAATTAGGGAAACTGTAAAATCAGAAAAGACACTTAAACAAACTATAGATTCTATAAAAAAGTACAACACAAATGATTCTTTAGCCGCTGCCACTGTTATAGAGAAACTAAAGCAGAACCAAGATAAAACAGGTCTAAAAGATGAGGAATTAGCCAAATTAGATTCTATTATTAAAGGACAAAATTATAAAGGTGATGACTTTATAGCTTTTGGTTTTAACGAATCTAAAGTAGACTCTTTAATAGCTATTAACGCTCCAGACTCTTTAATAACTAAAGAAATGGGCAGAAAAGAAGATGCTGGTTATTTTACTAAAAAAGCATACACTCAAGTTTTAAAACTTTATAAAGATAATGGTAGTTTAGCAAGCATACTACACTCGTTTTATGACACTATCCCAATTGCTTTATTTTTTCTGTTACCAATATTCGCATTTATTCTAAAATTACTTTTTTACAACAAAGGGCCATTTGCATACCACTTGGTGTTTGCTTTTTACTATTTTTCATATCTATTTAGCACATTTATAATTTTATTACTAATTAGTTTTGTGTGGCCTAGTTTCCCTGGTTATATTCAATTTTTAATTATACTCTCAACCTTTATATATTTGTGTATTGCTCTACAAAAATTTTATAGACAAGGTTGGCTTTTAAGTTTTTTTAAAGGCTCTTTAGCTACTTTTATTTATTTTGTAATTGTAATACCCATAACAATTACAATACTAAGTGCTTTTGCATTTTTAATGTATTAAATAGTAGCACATAGTTACTTTAAAAAAAACATAGCGTTTATAAATACTACAATTCTCTACTAATAATGTTAACTTTAGTAAAATTCAAAAAAAATACAACTGTGAAAATATTTCAAATTGCTATAGCCTTACTTTTTTCCTTATCAATTTATAGTCAAAAACCAGCATATGTTATTTACAATGCTAAAGGTAAAAAAGTAGTATACAAGAAAATGCTAAAAGACCTAAGCAAAAAAAACATTGTTCTTTTTGGAGAATTACACAATAATGCCATTGCTCACTGGTTAGAACTTGAGGTTACCAAAGACCTAAACAAAAACAAAAAAATTGTATTAGGTGCAGAAATGTTAGAGGCAGACAACCAAACACAAGTTAACAATTATTTAAATGGCCTTATAGATGCAAAAACGCTAGATACAGTTGCTAGATTATGGCCTAATTACAAAACAGACTATGCCCCTTTGGTAAACTATGCAAAAGAAAACAAACTACCATTTATTGCTACTAATATACCAAGAAGATATGCTAGTTTGGTTTATAAAAAAGGGTTTACAGGATTAGATTCTTTATCTAGCTTAGAAAAAAGTTGGATAGCTCCTTTGCCTATTATTTTTGATAGCGAGTTGCCTACTTATAAAAACATTTTAAAAATGATGGGAGATCATGGCACACCAGAACTTGTTATGGCACAAGCAATAAAAGATGCTACTATGGCACATTTTATATTAAAAAACTACAAATTAAATACCACTTTTATACACTACAATGGTGCGTACCACTCTAACAACTACGAAGGTATTTTATGGTATTTAAAAAACAAAAACAGTAATTTAAAGTATGCAACAATTAGCACCGTAAACCAAGAAAACCTGTCTAAGCTAAAAGAAGAATATTTAAATATTGCAGATTATATTATTTGTGTTGATGCTGACATGACAACTACCTACTAAAACAAACAACTATGAGCAACTATGAATTAATTGAAAAATTTTACACCTCTTTCTCTAATGCGGATGTAAATGGTATGCTTAGTTGTTACCACGACAACATTGTGTTTACAGACCCTGCCTTTGGCACTTTAAAAGGAGACAGAGCAAAAGCAATGTGGCAAATGCTATTAAGTAGAAGTAACGGAGGAACACAAATAACATTTAGTTCCATTACAACTAATGAAAACAAAGGAAGTGTAAATTGGAAAGCGGTGTACACTTATGGACCAAAAAAAAGAAATGTTGTTAACAACGTAACTGCAAGTTTTACTTTTTTAGATGGAAAAATAATAAAACACACAGACTCTTTTAACTTATGGAACTGGTCTAAACAAGCGTTAGGTACAAGTGGCTATTTATTAGGATGGTCTCCTTTTTTTAAGTCTAAAATACAGGCCAAAACAAACAATTTATTAGATAAATTTATATCTTCTTCCAGAAATACGGAGTTAAAATAATAAGCACCGTAAACAACTCTAACCTACCAGCTAACATTAAAAAGGCTGTCCACCATTTTCCTAAAGCAGGTAAGCCATCAAAATTAGCTAACGGATTTAAACTACCTAAACCTGGACCAACATTACCCAATGAAGTTGCTGCACCACCAATAGCTGTAATAAAATCTAAGCCTAAAAAACTAAGTACTAAAGCTCCAATAATAAAGAGTAACATATACAAAACTAAAAAAGCAATAATGTTGTATACAATTTTTTCTGGCACCATTTTATTATTATAACGAACAGGTATAATTGCATTTACGTGGAGTGTACGTTTAAACTCTAACAAGCCGTTTTTTATAATTAATAAATGGCGCATAACCTTTATACCACCAGATGTAGAACCTGCACAACCACCTAAAAACATTAAGCCAAAGAAAAAGACAGTTAAAAATGGAGTCCAACTTGTAAAATCTGCCGTAACAAAGCCAGTTGTGGTAATTACCGATATAATTTGAAATAACGTGTGCCTAAAAGCACTTTCTGCCTCACCTAAAACCATTGGGTGATAATCTGATACAGGAACATTTGCCTTTAAATAAACAGTAACAGCAGCAATTAAAGTAAAAACTACAACAAAGCCAGTATAAAACTTAAACTCCTCATCCTTTAACATTCTTTGTATTTTACCTTTAAAAGCAAAGTAGCTTAATACAAAGTTACTACCGGCCAAAAACATAAATAAAATAACAATATACTGTATTAATGGATCATTATTCCAATATGCTAAACTTGCATTTTTAGTAGAAAACCCACCTGTTGATAATGTGGCCAAAGAATGGTTTATAGCATCAAAGAAAGACATTCCTGCCAGTTGCAACAATATTGTTTCTGCTATAGTATAACCTACATAAATATACCATAATCTTTTTGCTGTATCTGTAATACGTGGGTGTAATTTATCTGCACTTGGGCCAGGAGATTCGGCAGAAAATAACTGCATACCACCAATACCTAAAATTGGCAAAATTGCAATGGCCAAAACAATAATACCCATACCACCAATCCAATGCGTTAAACTTCTCCAAAAAAGAACGCCTTCTGGTAAAATTTCAATATCATTTAAAATGGTTGCCCCTGTTGTTGTGTAACCAGAAACAGTCTCAAAAAAGGCATTAGTAAAACTAGGTATAGAATCTGTAAATAAATACGGTAACACACCAGAGATAGACATAACAATCCACCCAAATGTTACAATTAAATACCCCTCTTTTCTCTTTACTTCTTTTTTGTGCCCTTTTGTACTTAACATTGCCATAGCACCAGCTGCTAATGTTACTAATGCTGCCATACCAATTTCTAAAGTGGCACCATCTTTATAAATGGCACTAATACCAGCAGACAAACCCATAAAACCGCCATTGCAAAGAAGCAATAAGCCCATTATGTGAACAATAATTTTATAATTAAGCGTCATTTTACAAGAAAAGCTTTTCTATTTTAGGAATAGACCTAGGTAAACAGCATACCACTACTCTATCTCCTTCTAAAATTTTAAAATCACCAAGAGCTATAATTCCTTCTCCGTCCCTAACTACACCACCAATGGTTGCAGACCTAGGAAAATCTAACTCTTTAATAATTTTTCCATTAACAGCAGAACAATCTTTTACAACAAACTCTAAAATTTCTGCGTTAAGGTTATTTAAACGTGTCATTGCAACAACTTCTCCACGCCTAATATGTTTAAAAATATTATTGGCTGCTAATAATTTTTTATTAATTAATGTATCTATACCAATTGTATGCGATAGCTGAAAATAATCCATATTTTCTACTAATGCAATGGTTTTCTTTATGTTTCTAGACTTAGCAACTAAACAAGACATAATGTTTGTTTCTGAGTTAGAAGTTACAGAAATAAATGCATCCATAGCATCTAGATTTTCTTCTTCTAAAACCTCAACAATTCTACCATCTGCATTAATTACCAAAGCATTTGGCAAATCATCTGCAAGTTGCATTGCTCTATCTTTATCTTTTTCTATAAGTTTAACATTAAACCTTTTTCCACATAAATCACGAGCAGTTTTGTAACCCAATTTGCTACCTCCGTGAATCATTACATTTTTAATTTGCCTTTTTTCTTTACCGGTAAGTTTTAAAAGATCATCTAACCCTTCTTTAGAAGTAATAAAATATACCTGATCTCCTTTCATAAACTCAGTATCACCTCTAGGAATAATAGTATACTGCGTACCTACACGCTGTATTGCTATTGGCATAAAATTTAGTTCAGGAAAAATACGAGCTGCTTCTTTTACCATTTTACCCACAAAAGGTGCAGATTTAGGTAAGCAAACACCAATCATAATTAGCGCTCCATCTTCAAACTCATAACTTTCATTAAAAGCAGACTGGTTAAGTAGTAATTGAATTTCGGTGGCAGCTAACTCTTCTGGAGAAATTAATTCATCTACACCTAATTTTTCAAAATTAAGTGCTTCCTTATTTCTTATAAATTCTGTATTAGAAATACGGGCAATTGTACGCTTACAACCCAATTGCTTTGCCATAATACAAAGCGTTAAGTTGGTTGTTTCTGATGAAGTAACACCAATTACAAGATCAGATTTTTCAACCTGTGCATCTTTTAAAACTGCAATAGATGTAGCATCGCCTTTTAAAACACGAATGTCTAGATGACTATCTGCGTATGCTAAACTTTCTTTGTAGGTATCTATTAAGGTAATGTCTTGCGACTCAAAAGACAATAATTTTGCCAAATGAAAACCAACCTCTCCTGCTCCTGCTATTATTATTTTCATAAATATTTTTAACTAAGCCAAAACCTACCTTAGTAAACTTTGGAGGGCAAAATTACTCAATTTTATGCAATTGACTGGTATATAGTAGTAAAAACAGAAAACATCTTACATCATATACTTTGCTCCATATATATTTAGCTGCTAACCAGTTAACTTTTAGCTTATAATCATTAAATTTTAAAACGTATAATACCTACATATATTACATAATGGCAGGTTTTAGCTCTTTTAAGTCTCTAAAATGCATAAAATGTAACCTTTATACTATCTTTGCAAAAAAAATAATAATGGCAGAAAAAGTTACTCCCTATAAAGATTCTAAACTTGGAAAAAAAGAACAGGTTACACAAATGTTTGATACCATTTCTAAGAATTATGATGGCTTAAACAGAGTAATTTCTTTTGGCATAGATGTTAAATGGCGTAAAAGAGTTGTAAATCTTATAAAAAGTAAAAAGCCAGAAACCATTTTAGATATTGCTACTGGTACAGGTGACCTTGCTATTAACTTAACAAAAACAGGTGCTACAAAAATTACTGGCTTAGATATTTCTCCTGGAATGTTAGAAGTAGGCAAACAAAAAGTAGCTGCAAAAAATTTAAGTAACACTATAGATATGATTATTGGTGATAGTGAAAACTTACCTTTTAATGACAACACTTTTGATGCTATTACTGTTGCTTTTGGTGTGCGTAATTTTGAAAACTTAGACAAAGGGTTAACAGAAATTTTACGAGTATTAAAACCCAAAGGAACTTTTGTAGTTTTAGAAACATCTGTACCTACAAAAACTCCTTTTAAACAAGGCTATAAATTTTACACCAAATATATACTACCTACTATAGGTAAACTATTTTCTAAAGACCGTACTGCATACTCTTATTTGTCTGAATCTGCATCTATTTTTCCTCACGGAGAAGAGTTCAACAATATTTTACAAAAAAATGGGTTTATATCTATAGAGAATAAGCCGCAAACTTTTGGAGTTGCATCCATTTACGTTGCATCTAAATAAGATATGAAAATCTAATGAAAAAAATTCTGTTTCTTTTTTTGTGCCTTTTTATTGCTGGCAACACTGCAAATGCTCAGTTTAATGAAGATCCTATTATAAATTTAGAGTCGGAAGATTTACGTCCTTTAAACTGGGGATATTTTTTAGGTTTTAACCAATATGATTTTAAATTTGATTACAAAGATGACTTAGGTGATGTTTTAGTTGACAAATCTCTTGGGTTTAATGTAGGTTTAATTGGTGAACTACGCTTAAACGAATTTTTAGATTTACGTTTTGAACCTGGACTGCACTACACAAAAAGAACATTAGGGTTTAGGGGTTTTACAGATGCTAATGATGCAATTAGAGAAATAAAAAGTACCTACATTAATTTTCCGCTTTTACTTAAAGTAAGCACAAGAAGAATTGGAAACTGGAAACCTTATATTATTGGAGGCGCATCTACATCTATGAACCTAAGTAGTAATGAAGATAGTGTAGAAGATAATAGCAGTGCTACATTTAGAATGAAAAAAAATACCTATTACTATGAAATGGGGTTTGGTATAGACTTTTATTTAGAGTATTTTAAATTTTCACCGTCTATAAGAGGTGTTTTCGCTATTAATAACGAGTTAGTACCAGATGCGGACCCTAATAGCCCTTGGACAGGTAATATTAATTCTATGAAAACAAGAGGAATTTTTATAAACTTTACGTTTGAATAGTTTTTATCCTCGTCTTATTTCATTTAGCAAAATTGCAGTTGCTGTAGCTACATTTAAACTTTCTGTTGTTTTATTACCAAATTGAGGAATACTTATTTTTTTAGTAATTAATTTTTCTACTGTTTTAGATACACCGTTGGCTTCATTACCCATTACCAATATGCCGTTTTCTTCTACAAAGTTCTCTTTATAGACATTTTTACCATCCATAAAAGCACCATAAACTGGCATTTTTGTTAATTTTAAAAACGTTTCTAAATCACCATAAACTATATTAACCCTTGCCAATGATCCCATTGTAGCCTGTATTGTTTTAGGATTATAACAATCTACAGTTTGGCCAGAACAAAAAAGGTCTGTAATGCCAAACCAATCACACAACCTAATTATTGTACCTAAATTACCTGGATCACGCACATCATCTAAGGCAACAATCCAATTATTTGTTTTTACCTTTTTGGCTAAAGGCTTGTAAAAAACAGCTAAAATATTATTAGGCGTTTTTAAGGCGCTAATTTTTTTTAAATCCGCTTCAGAAATTAACTCACTTTTAAAGGTGTTATTTTCTAAAATAGTTTTACTTGTTGTGTAAATTGCATATGGTTTTACGTTAGCATTTACCAACTCTTTTACAGTTTTTATACCTTCTACTACAAACAGTTTATGTTCTGCTCGGTATTTTTTTTGCTGTAGATTTTTTATAAATTTTATTTGGCTTTTACTAACCATACAAATAATGTATTTTTGAACTCTATGAAAATGTGCTTACGTAACACAAAACATTTTGCTAAAATAAGTTTATTATTGCTAGTTATAGCAATAACATCTTGTAATGCGTTAAAAAAAGTAGAAGAAGATGAACTTTTACTTACTAAAAATACCATTACGGCAGATGGTAAAAAAGTGAAAAACGAAGAAGCCTACACCTTAATTTCTCAAAAACCAAATAGCAACTTATTAGGGTATCCTTTACGCTTAAACCTTTATAATTTAGCTAAAGATAATCCAGATTCATTATACCAAGTTTGGCTCCATAAAAAGCCAAAGCGTTTAGAGCGCTTAAATAAATTACTCTCTAAAAAACAGGTAAACGGTTTAGGAGAATCTTTTATTGTAAAAGGAGCTAGCCAATGGCTAAAAAATATTGGAGAATCACCAGCAATTATAGACACAACTAAAACATCTAAATCTGCCAAGCTTTTAAAATCTTATTACGACAGCAAGGGGTATTTTGATACAAAATCATTTTATCAAATAGATTCTAGCAACCGCAAACAACGTGCACAAATAAACTATAAATTAGAGCTTGGAGACCCTTACATTATAGATAGTATCACAAAAAACATTACATCAAAAACATTAGACTCTATTTACAAGTTAAACGCAGAAAATTCATTTTTAAAAGAAAAAGAGCAATACAATTCTTCTAATTTTTATAAAGAACGAGAACGATTAACTAATTTATTTAGAAACTCTGGCATATTTAATTTTCAAGAAAGCTCTATAGAATATTTTATTCCAAGTGATAGTACTAAAAAACCTATTTCTAAAAAAATGGAGGTTGAACTACAAATTAGCAACCTAAAACAAAGAGGACAAAATAAACTAACTGAATACAAAATTTACAAGTTTGATACCATAAATATTTACACTGATTATTTTTTTGGAGATGATGTTTCCAAAATGAAATCTATTACCTATGACAACTACACTCTTTTTTATAAAGACAAACTAAAGTACAAACCTAAAGCTATTACAAATGCAATTTTTATAAAAAAAGATAGTGTTTATAAAGAAATAAACAAGTCTAGAACTTATAAGCAAATAAATAACTTAAATACTTTTAAGTACCCTAACATTACTTTTGACACTTTAAGTAATAGACTTAATACTAATATTTATTTATCTCCTTTAAAAAAATATACTTTAGAAACTAATATAGAAGGTACCCACTCTAACATACAAAGGTTAGGCGCTGCATTAAGCACATCTTTAAACATAAAAAACGTTTTTGGCGGAGCAGAAACGCTTAGCATATCTGCACGTGGTTCTGTAGGCGTTTTAAGTGAAGTTAACAACCCTACAGAGAATTCGGTATCTGAAATTGGCGCAGACGTTAATTTAACTGTACCAAGAATTTGGATGCCATTTAAAACAAAAAAAATTATACCGCCATATATGTTACCACAAACTAGGATGGTAATTGGTACAAATTTTCAGAAAAACATTGGCCTAGACAAACAAAACTTTAATACTATTTTAGGCTATAACTGGTCTCCTACACAATTTAAAAAGAACTCTTTAGAGTTAATTAATATACAATTTATTAGAAACCTTAACCCAAATAGGTTTTACAATGTATACCAAAGTACTTACAAAAGGTTAGATGATGTTGCTGATGATTACCAAGATGATCCCGCATTAAGTGAGCTTTTTGAAACATCTGAGAACGATTCTGACCCAAAACTAATAATTCCTACTGGAACAAGTGGCTTTATAGACCAAGTTTTAAACCAAGGTTTAATTCCTACTTCATCAGACAATTACAAAGAGGTTAGAAGTATAGATGAAAGAGAAAAAAGATTAACAGAAAATAACCTTATTTTCTCTACAAGCTTCTCATATACAAAAGACAGCAGAAAAGGTGTTAACGACAATGATTTTCATCAATTCAAAATAAAGGTAGAAAGTGCAGGTAACTTACTATCCTTACTATCCGGAGTTACAGATTTTAAGGAAAATGAAGATGGGCATAAAGAAATTTTTGGCGTTCCTTTTTCTCAATATATAAAAACAGATTTTGACTATATTAAGCACTGGAGTTTTCCGTCTCAAAATGTTTTAGCGTTTAGAGGATTTTTAGGCATAGCAGTACCTTACGGAAACAGTAATAGCATACCATTTGCAAAAAGCTACTTTGCTGGTGGCTCTAACGACAACCGTGCCTGGAACGCCTATTCATTAGGTCCAGGTAGCACACAATCTCTTAACGACTTTAATGAAGCAAACTTAAAAATTGCAGCAAACTTAGAATTTAGATTTCCAATTGCTGGCAGTATAAAAGGGGCAATATTTGCAGATGCAGGTAATATTTGGAACGTTTTTGACAATGAAGAAAACGAAGATGCCATCTTTAAAGACTTTAACTCTTTAGAAGAAATTGCATTAGGTACAGGTTTTGGTTTAAGGTATGATTTCTCTTACTTTGTACTTCGTTTAGACACAGGTTTTAAAACCTACAATCCAGAGTTAGAAGCGTCAAAAAGATGGTTTAATGACTACAATTTTAGGAACGCAACAATTAACATTGGTGTTAATTATCCTTTTTAACCCTAAATATTTTATTACTTTTGCTACGTTAATCTAATAAAATACCAACACATAAAGTATGGCTCACAACATTAAACCGGGAGTTGCCACAGGCGACGAAGTACAAGAAATTTTTAACTACGCAAAAGAAAAAGGCTTTGCCTTACCTGCTGTTAACGTAATTGGATCTGACACTATAAACAGTGTTTTAGAAACTGCAGCCAGCTTAAATGCTCCTGTAATTATACAATTCTCTAACGGAGGTGCACAATTTAACGCTGGTAAAGGCTTATCTAATGAAGACCAAAAAGCTGCTATTGCTGGTGCAGTTGCAGGCGCAAAACACGTTCATGAATTAGCAAAAGCTTACGGTGCCACTGTTATTTTACATACAGACCACTGCGCTAAAAAATTATTGCCTTGGATAGATGGTTTACTTGATGCTAGTGAAAAACACTATAAAGAAACTGGTAAATCTTTATTTAGCTCACATATGATAGATTTATCTGAGGAGCCAATTGAAGAAAATATAGAAATTTGTAAAGAATATCTTGCTAGAATGGCAAAAATGGATATGACTTTAGAAATAGAATTAGGTATAACTGGAGGTGAAGAAGATGGTGTAGATAATACAGATGTAGATGATTCTAAACTTTATACTCAACCAGAAGAAGTAGCATATGCTTATGAAGAATTATCTAAAATAAGCCCTAAATTTACAATAGCAGCAGCATTTGGTAATGTACACGGTGTTTACAAACCAGGTAATGTAAAATTAACTCCAAAAATTTTATTAAATTCACAAGAGTATATTTCTAAAAAATACAATGTAGAAAAAAACCATATTGACTTTGTTTTTCACGGAGGATCTGGTTCTACTTTAGAAGAAATTAGAGAAGCTATTGGTTACGGAGTAATAAAAATGAATATTGACACAGATTTACAATATGCATTTTTAGAAGGTGTAAGAGATTATATAATGGGTAAAAAAGAATATTTGCAATCACAAATAGGTAACCCAGATGGTGCAGATGTACCAAATAAAAAGTTTTACGATCCAAGAGTTTGGCTTCGTGAAGGAGAAAAAACGTTTAGTACACGTTTAA
Source organism: Cellulophaga omnivescoria (assembly GCF_001999725.1). Classification (GTDB taxonomy): domain Bacteria; phylum Bacteroidota; class Bacteroidia; order Flavobacteriales; family Flavobacteriaceae; genus Cellulophaga; species Cellulophaga omnivescoria. The sequence continues at coordinate 11,772 of NZ_MDDP01000018.1, read as the reverse complement.
AGAAAGCATTTGAGGATCTTAATAATGTAAACACATTATAATACAAGAGATCCCCACTTAACTTAATATTATTTTATGTCGGCTTGGTTTAAAAGAAAAGAAAAAGGAATACAGACAGCTACAGAAGAGAAAAAAGACACTCCTAAAGGATTGTGGTATAAATCTCCAACAGGTAAAATTGTTGAGTCTGAAGTTTTAGCGAAGAATTTTTACGTAAGTCCAGAAGATGACTATCACGTGAGAATAGGAAGTAAGGAATACTTTGAAATACTTTTTGACGATAATAAGTTTAAAGAATTAGACGAAAAATTATCATCTAAAGATCCTTTAAAGTTTGAAGACACTAAAAAGTACGTAGACCGTTTAAAGGCTGCTGAGAAAAAAACAGGACTACATGATGCTGTTAGAACCGCAATAGGAAAATCTAACGGTAGTGATATAGTTATTGCCTGTATGGATTTTAGTTTTATAGGTGGCTCTATGGGTAGTGTTGTTGGCGAAAAAATAGCAAGAGCTATAGATTTTGCCATTAAAAAGAAAGTTCCTTTTATGATGATTTCAAAATCTGGAGGAGCACGTATGATGGAGGCTGCATTGTCTCTTATGCAATTAGCAAAAACATCTGTTAAGTTAGCACAACTAGCAGAAGCTGGTTTACCATACATATCTTTATGTACAGACCCAACTACGGGTGGTACAACTGCATCTTACGCAATGCTAGGAGATATTAACATATCTGAACCTGGAGCTTTAATTGGTTTTGCAGGGCCTAGAATTGTAAAAGATACTACAGGTAAGGATCTTCCTGAAGGTTTTCAGTCTGCAGAATTTTTAAAAGAACACGGGTTTTTAGATTTTATTACACACAGAAGAGATTTAAAACAGAAAATAAATCTTTATTTAGATCTTATTCAGAACAACCCTGTTCGCAAACATAAACCTATGTCTGCGTAAGCAACATTATTTTATAATTTTACAACCCTTGATTTATTTTTATCAAGGGTTGTTTTATTAGCAACGTATCCAATTAATGCAAAAAAAGTATTGACACAAAAAAATCTATAAGGTTAAGTTAAAGTGTAATAAATAAATTGTATATTTGCCGCTTGATTGAAAACCAATCACATACATAAAAATCATTAAATAAATATTGGAATGTATTTAACAAAAGAAGTAAAAGCCGAGATTTTTAAAAAATACGGTAAAAACGAAAACGATTCTGGTACAGCAGAAGCACAAATTGCTTTATTTACTCACAGAATTAACCACTTAACAGGTCACTTAAGAAATAATCATAAAGATTACAACACAGAGCGTTCTCTAGTTAAATTGGTAGGTAAAAGAAGAAGTCTTTTAGATTACTTAATCAAAAAAGATATTGTACGTTACCGTGCTATTATTAAAGAATTAGGTATTAGAAAATAATACATCAAGGGAAAGCGCTGCTTTCCCTTTTTTTATACTAGTTAATTTATAATAAATATCTTAGCTAAAATTACAAAGACCTTGTTTTAGTACAAGGCAAAATTAAAAGCTTATTTATAGTTTTTCATTGGTCAACACAACAACACAACACCTCGCCAAATAAGGCGTAAGACCATTGTTTAACAAGCCTTAAAAATTATAAGGCTTTAAAAAAAATTTATGATTCCAAAAGTATTTAAAGAGGTCATAGACCTTGGGGACGGTAGAGAAATCTCTATTGAAACCGGAAAATTAGCAAAACAGGCTCACGGTTCTGTTGTTGTTCAATCTGGAAATTGTATGTTACTGTGTACGTTAGTTTCTAACTACAAACAAAGTGATGTAGATTTTCTTCCATTAACGGTAGATTACCGTGAAAAATTTGCTTCGGCAGGTCGTTATCCTGGTGGATTCTTTAAAAGAGAAGCAAGACCAAGTCATGGTGAAGTATTAACTATGCGTTTAGTAGACCGTGTTTTACGTCCACTTTTCCCAAAAGATTACCACGCCGAAACTCAAGTTATGATTCAGTTAATGTCTCATGATGAAAATGTAATGCCAGATGCTATGGCTGGTTTAGCAGCATCTGCAGCAATACAATTATCTGATGTACCTTTTGAAACTCCTATCTCTGAAGCTAGAGTTGGACGTATAAATGGTGAATTCATAATTAACCCTACCAGAGCTCAATTAGAAGAATCTGACATTGATATGATGATTGGTGCTTCTGCAGACTCTGTAATGATGGTTGAGGGTGAAATGCTTGAAATTTCTGAAGAAGAAATGGCTGAGGCAATAAAATTTGCTCATGAAGCTATTAAAGTACAATGTGCTGCTCAAGTAAAATTAGCAGAAGCTTTTGGTAAAAAAGAAACACGTGAGTACGAGCCAGAAAGAGAAGATGAAGACTTAGCTAAGAAAATTTATGATATGGCATATGATAAAGTATATGCTGTAGCTAAAGCAGGTTCTTCTAAACATGAAAGAAGCACTGCTTTTTCTGAAATAAAAGAAGAAATAAAAGCTACTTTTTCTGAAGAAGAATTAGCAGATTACGGAGATTTAATTTCTAAATATTACGCAAAAGCAGAAAAAACTGCAATACGTAACTTAACTTTAGATGAAGGTTTACGTTTAGATGGTCGTAAGACTGATGAAATTAGACCAATTTGGTGTGAAGTAGATTACCTACCATCTACACACGGTTCTTCTATTTTTACACGTGGAGAAACTCAAGCATTAGCAACAGTTACTTTGGGTACTTCTAGAGAGGCTAACCAAATTGATATGCCATCTTATGAAGGTGAAGAACGTTTTTATTTACACTACAACTTCCCTCCTTTCTCAACTGGTGAAGCACGTCCTTTAAGAGGTACTTCTCGTCGTGAGGTTGGTCATGGTAACTTAGCACAACGTGCTTTAAAAAATATGGTTCCTGCAGATTGTCCTTACACTGTACGTGTAGTATCTGAAGTTTTAGAATCTAACGGCTCTTCTTCTATGGCAACTGTTTGTGCTGGTACAATGGCATTAATGGATGCTGGTGTACAACTTAAAAAACCAGTTTCTGGTATTGCAATGGGATTAATTTCTGATGCAGAAACAGGTAAATACGCTGTATTATCAGATATTTTAGGTGATGAAGATCATTTAGGAGATATGGACTTTAAAGTTACTGGTACTGCAGACGGTATTACTGCTTGCCAAATGGATATTAAAGTAAAAGGTCTTTCTTATGAAATTCTTGTAAATGCTTTAAAACAAGCACGTGAAGGACGTTTACACATTTTAGGTAAATTAACAGACACAATTTCTGAGCCAGCTAGTGATGTTAAAGCTCACTCACCAAAAATGATTACCAGAAGAATTCCTAACGAATTTATTGGTGCATTAATTGGTCCAGGTGGTAAAGTTATTCAAGAACTTCAAAAAGAGACAGGAACTACTATTGTTATAAATGAAGATCCTGAAACTGAAGAAGGTATTGTAGAAATTTTAGGCACAGGACAAGACGGCATAAATGCTGTATTAGCTAAAATAGATTCTCTTTTATTTAAACCAGAAAAAGGTAGTGTTTACGAGGTAAAAGTAATTAAAATGTTAGATTTTGGTGCTGTTGTAGAATATACAGAGGCTCCAGGAAATGAAGTTTTATTACACGTATCTGAATTAGCATGGGAACGTACAGAAAATGTAACCGATGTTGTAAATATGGGAGACGTTTTTGATGTTAAATATTTTGGAGTAGACCCAAGAACACGTAAAGAAAAAGTTTCTAGAAAAGCTTTATTACCTAAACCAGAAGGTTATGTAGAAAGAGCTCCTAGAGAAAATAAAGGACGTGATAATAAAGGCAGAGATAATCGTGGGCGTGACAATCGTCGTGATGATCGTAAACCAAGAGAAAACAAAAAAGAAGATTAATTTTTAGTTTTCTCGAAAATAAAAAAGCCCAACAATTTAAATTTGTTGGGCTTTTTTTTATACCAAATAACATATAAAACCCCTTACTTTTAAATCGCAAACATAAAATAATAGTACATTAGCTTTTTAAATAAAATGATACACAAAATGAAAACAAAAAGAACACTAGCCATACTAACACTTATTGTTACCTGTACAGCCTTACAGTCTTGTTACGTGGCAAAAAAATCTAATGACTTTTTTGGAATTGAAACATCTACCAAAAACACTTTATATCTAATAGACGTTTCTGGTAGTATGGAAGGTATAGATGAGGGATCTATAAAAGACCAGGTAATGAGAGAAGCTGGCAACACCGCAGGCAATCAAGTAAGTAAAGTAATTGGAGGTAAAATTGGTAGTATCTTGGGCAAACAAGTGACCAAAGAAGCTACCAAGCTCGGCGCTGTTAAACGCAAACTAATACCTGCTCTTAAAGGGCTTCCTGACGGAAAAAAATTCTTAGTATATTCATTTAATAACGATGTTACCAAACAAGCTACAGAATTTAGCGTTGCAAATAATACAACAAGAACATCAGCAAACATTTTTGTCCAAAATTTAAAAGCAAGTGGCGGAACTAATACATTAGAGGCATTGCTAGAAGCATTAGCTACAACAGATGTGCAAGAAATTGTATTAATGAGTGACGGCTTACCTAATAGCGGACCGGAAGCTGTGTTAGAAGAAATTAGAAAAACAAATACTAACAATATTATTATACACACTATTGCTTTTGGCGAAGATGCAGATTTAGATTTTATGAGAACATTAGCTCAAGAAAATAATGGTACATCTATTACTTCAAAAATGTAAGCATAAGTAAAAACAAATCACTTGTCATACTAGACAAAAAAACTTAAAAAAAGTTCAAAAATTAATATTTTTGGGCTTTTTTTATCTAAAAACGTATTTTTTTCATCAAAACCGTCATTTTTACGCGACAGTCTGTCACCTGCAAAACATTAAAATTAATCTTCAAATTTATAATATTTTAAGCATTTTGCATATCAATTAACAACATCACAATCTAAGAGTATATCATTAACAGATTAATGATTCCTTAAAATTAGATTTTAATATCCGCACTCTTGCATAGTCCTTGTGCCACTAAGTGTATATAAAACAATATATATACAAAATGAAAGTATTAGTAATTGGTGCAGGTAATATGGGACTAACATACTCAGAAGGTATGTCTAAATCTCCACTTTTAAACAAACACAAACTTAGAATTTACGACACCGATCCAAAAAAAATTGAAACATTAAGAGAAAACCAAGCATTTAACGTTTTTGATAATTTAGAAGATTGCCTTCCACAATCTGATTTAGTTTTTATTGCTGTTAAACCTTACCATAGTGATGATTTATTTGCTAAAATGAAAACTATGCTTAACAACCAGCAAATAATTGTGTCCTTAATGGCTGGCGTTACAATACAATCTATACAGCAGAGACTAAGTGTAATTAAAATAATACGCACAATGCCAAATTTACCAGCACAGGTTGGTAAGGGCGTTACATCTTATACAGAATCTAAAGATGTATCTAAAATAGAACTTCTTATGGTTCGCAATTTACTAGATACTACAGGAACATCCATACACGTTAAAACGGAAAATTTTATTGACGCATCTACAGGTATTTCTGGTAGCGGACCCGCTTATGTATTTTACTTTATGCAATCTATGCTAGAGGCAGCCCTAAAAATGGGCTTTTCAGACTATGATTCTAAGGTTCTTGTGAGTAGTACTTTTGAAGGTGCCATAGAACTTTTTAACCAAAATGACATTTCTCCAAAAAAATGGATAGACCGTGTTGCATCTAAAGGTGGTACAACACAAGCTGCTATAGATTCTATGGAAGATAACAACGTAAAACAGCTTATACAAGATGCAGCATATGCTGCATTTAATAGAGCTATAGAAATGGGTAAAGAAAAATAAAAAACAATAAAATGGAAGTTAAAAGAGTGGTTGTAAAAGTAGGCACAAATGTACTTACCAATAAAGACAATAGAATTTTAGGTCCAATTTTAAAAGAACTTGTTAGGCAAATATCTGTTTTGTATGAAAGAGATATTATGGTTGTCTTAGTTTCATCTGGGTCTGCTATTGCAGGAAAAGAAATATTAGGAGAAACAAACATAACAGATAAATCTACTAGAAGACAAGTATACTCATCTGTGGGACAACCAAGATTAATGAGGCATTATTATAGTTTATTTAGCGATTATGGTATGCGTTGTGCCCAAGTTTTAGCAACTAAAAGAGATTTTGATTTGGGTGTACACAGAGATAATATGATTAATTGTTATGAAGGCCTATTGTCCGAAGGCATCATACCAATTGCCAATGAAGATGACGCCGTATCTGTAACGATGTCTATGTTTACAGATAATGATGAACTAGCAAGTTTGGTAGCAGAGTTAATAGATGCAGATAGATTAATTATTTTATCTGATACAGATGGTTTGTACACAGGGCACCCTGACGACAAAAACTCTAAAAAAATTAGTGAAGTTACACACGACCAAGATGTAGAACAATACGTAAAAGCTAGTGGTAAAAAAGAAGGTGAAGGCCGCGGCGGTATGGCATCTAAATTAAAAATAGCAAAAAGTACCGCTAAAAAAGAGATTCCTACTTACATAGCAAATGGAAAAAAACAAAATGTTATTGTAGATATTATTGATAATAAAAAGATAGGAACAAAATTTATTCATTAAAATAAAAATATATGAAATTATTAAGCTCCAAAATAAAAAATGACGTTCTAGAATCAATGATTAAAATTATTGATAATGACAGAGAAAAAATTCTAGAAGAAAATAAAAAAGACATACAAGCTTTTAACATAGAAGACCAAGCTCTATTAGACCGTTTAATTGTTAACAATAACAAAATAGACGGAATGATTAAGGCCATTACAGAAGTAAAAAATCAGGACGACCCTGTAAATCAAGAAATATCTAGTCTAACTTTAGATAGTGGATTGGTAGTTACCAACAAAACTGCTCCTTTTGGCACTATACTTATTATTTATGAGTCTAGACCAGATGTTACTATTGAAGCTGCTGTTTTAGCCTTTAAAGCTAACAACAAAATTTTACTAAAAGGTGGTAAAGAAGCACTGCATAGTAATACATTTTTAGAAAAATGTTGGCATAGAGCTTTAGAAGAAAATAATGTTTCTAAATACTGGATAAAACTATTGCATTTACAAAGAGAAGAAACGCAAGAGTTTTTAAAAAATCCACCAGAAAAGTTAGATTTAATTGTACCTAGAGGTGGTGAGCGTTTAATTAAATTTGTAAAAGATAATGCTAGTTGCGCTGTACTTGTAAGTGGTCGTGGAAACAATTTTTTGTACGTGGATCAGGATGCAGATTGGACCAAAACAATTAATGTTATTGTTAATGCAAAAACCCATAAAATATCAGGCTGTAATGCATTAGATAAAGTCCTAATAAACAAAAACATTACTAATTACGAAGCTAAAGTAAAAGAATTAGAAGTAGTTTTAAAACAACTAAACGTTAGTATATTTGTAGATAAAAACATAGCTAAATTAATTCCAAATAATAACACAATTAGTGATGATGATATTTGGTATCAAGAATTTTTATCTCTAAAAATTTTAATAGGAGAAGTTAATGGTATTGATGATGCTATAAAAATGATTAATACCTATTCTGGCGGACATTCTGCTTCAATTTTAACAGAAGACTCTACAAAAGCTTCAAAATTTATGCAACAAGTAGACAGTGCCGCAGTATACCATAATGCCTCTACAAGATTTACAGATGGCGGACAAATGGGAGTTGGTGCAGAATTAGCAATAAGTACAGATAAGCTTCACCATAGAGGCCCACTTGGTTTAAAACAATTGGTTACTAACAAATATTATGTATTTGGAGATGGACACATTAGATCCTAAATAAAAGATCTAAAACACTTACACATAAAAATTGCTTCTGTAAAAGGAAGCAATTTTTGTTTTACAACCTTTTATTTTTATATCATATTCTCAACTCCTTAACAAGCTTTTAACAATTTAAAGCTTAAGACTAGCTTTTTCTTAAGATATTCATAAATAAAAATATCTAAAAATCTAAAATAGCATTCCGTTCGTAAAACTAACAGAGAACAGAGTTAAAAACTATAAAATTATGAACACAATACCTATGCTATTAAAAACTTCATATAAAAAGACAGCAACAATTTTTCAAGATTTTAAAATGTCTGTAGACGAAAAAGTAAGTGCCTCTAAGGAAAATAATTCTTTAGCCATAGTAGTTTTAGCCACCACATTTTTATTATTATTAGGTTCTATCTACTATATGGTAACTTTTCAAAATGACTTTCTTCAATTTAACCAAAGCAGAACAGATTCTACTTTTGGTTTAATTTTTATGGCTATTGCCACTACTCTATTAATATTTAAGGTTATATTTTTCTTATTTATACTTTATAGATATTTTAAATACAAACCTATAGCATCGGTTTCTGATGATAAGTTACCTAGAATAACTGTTATTGTACCTGCTTATAATGAAGGAAAACAAGTACATGACACTTTAGTTAGTTTAATTAACAGCGATTTTCCTAAAGACAAATTACAATTAATATCTATAGATGATGGTAGTGCAGATGACACTTGGGAGTGGATGAAAAAAGCAAAGCAAAAATTGGGAGAAAGTGTAGAAATATACCAACAGCCAGAGAATAAAGGCAAAAGACACGCATTGTACCGTGGTTTTAATTTAGGAACTGGAGATGTTTTTGTAACTGTAGATAGTGACTCTATAGTAGACGCAGATACTCTTCGTAATTTAGTTAGTCCGTTTGTTGTTAATGAAAAAGTTGGTGCTGTAGCTGGTAATATTAGAGTTTTAAACAAGGCAAAAGCATTAATTCCTAAAATGTTAGACGTAAGTTTTGTTTTAAGTTTTGAGTTTGTTCGTTCTGCAGAAAGTACATTAAATTCAGTTTTATGTACACCTGGTGCTTTAGCAGCATACCGTAGTTCTGCAGTATTTAAAGTTTTACCAAAATGGATAAACCAAACCTTTATGGGTAAACCATCAGATATAGGCGAAGACAGAGCTATGACAAATATGATTTTAAAAGAAGGTAATCACGTACTTTTTCAGAGAAATGCAAATGCATATACTAATGTACCAGAAAAATACAAAGGTTTATATAAAATGTTTATCAGATGGGGAAGAAGTAATGTTCGTGAAAATATAGAAATGGCAAAATATGTATTTACAAACTTTAGAAAAGAATCTAAAGCTGGCTCTAGATTGTTATTTATAAATCAATCTATAAAAATTATAATGAGTTATCCATTTTTATTATTTATGCTATTTTTTGTAGCAACTCACCCACTATTATTTTTAACATCGACACTATTTAGTATTTTAATATTATCTACATTCTCGGTAATATTTTATTCTAACAAATACAAACCACAAGAATCTTTATGGGCATATACGTATAGTATTTTATATACGTTTGGTTTATTCTGGATTACTCCTTATGCTATTGCTACAGCAAGTAGAAGAGGATGGTTAACCCGTGGATTAGCAGAAAAAAAATAAAACAGACACAACATATTTTTATTAAAAAAAGCAGATATCTAATATATATCTGCTTTTTTTATACCTAATACCTAAGCAGTTAAATAAAAAATGAAGTTTTTATTAAGGTTATTTACTTTATTTCGACTAAATAATCAGAAAAAGATAAATTTAACATTAACAAAATGTAACATTTCTTGTTTTTCTACGTATAAGTATATGCAGCCCTTTAGTTGCGCGTAAATTATATATTAAATGAGACAGCTTAAAATTACAAAACAGGTTACCAACAGGGAAACCGCATCGCTAGATAAATATTTACAGGAAATTGGTAAAGTAGACTTAATTACTGCCGATGAAGAAGTAGAATTAGCACAGCGAATAAAAGCGGGAGACCAAGTAGCCTTAGAAAAATTAACTAAAGCCAACCTTAGGTTCGTAGTTTCTGTTGCTAAGCAATACCAAAATCAGGGTTTAACATTACCAGATTTAATTAATGAAGGTAACTTAGGTCTTATTAAAGCTGCGCAACGTTTTGATGAAACTCGTGGTTTTAAATTTATCTCTTATGCTGTTTGGTGGATTCGTCAATCTATATTACAAGCATTAGCAGAGCAATCTCGTATTGTACGTTTACCACTAAACAAAATTGGGTCTATAAATAAGATTAATAAAACATTTGCCTTTTTAGAGCAAGCACATGAGCGAAAGCCGTCTGCAGAGGAAATTGCAAAGGAATTAGATATGACCATTGAGGACGTAAAACAGTCTTTAAAAAACTCTGGTCGTCACGTATCTATGGATGCTCCATTAATTGATGGTGAAGATTCTAATTTGTATGATGTATTACGTAGTGGTGAGTCTCCAAATCCAGATAGAGAATTATTAATAGAGTCTCTACGCACTGAAATAGAAAGAGCTTTAGAAACATTAACTCCTAGAGAAGCAGATGTAATTCGCTTATACTTTGGATTAGCAGAACAACATTCTATGACTTTAGAGGAAATAGGAGAAACTTTTGACTTAACTCGAGAAAGAGTAAGACAAATTAAAGAAAAAGCTATTAGAAGACTTAAACACACTTCTAGAAGCAAAATTTTAAAAACCTATCTTGGATAAACCATAACGGTTTAGAAGCGCAAATCCTTTTTTTAACAACACATAACAACAGTAGTTGTCTTTTTGCTTTAAAAATTGTAATTTGTGAACTGTAACAACAGTTTATCATGACTGTTCGTTTTTTGATTGATGAATGAACTCCGGCTGATTACCGGAGTTTTTCAATTTATACACCTAATATAGAGTTAACTAACCAAAAGAACTCGTTTGCTCATTTTTACTTTTCTTGTTCTATAGTTTAATTTAAGTTTATTAAAATTTAAACCACAACTTATGAAAAAGATAATTACTTCAACATTAATCCTTACACTTTTAATATCCTCTTGTGACAAGAAGATCTTTAAAGCGCAAACAGAACTAAAAACAAATCACCAAACAATTATTAATTCTCACAATAAAAAAATAGCCGACTTACCATTTCAAATAGATTCAATAACCACTCAAATACTAATACATCCAATTATTTCTATTGATGAAGATTCAGAAAAATTAATAAATAGAAGCTCTTATAAGAACAATAATATAGTCAACCAAGGAATTAGTCAGTATGGAGATGTAATCAACGGAAACATCGTTAATTTAAAGTTTGAAGCCTTAAACACAAACAATTTAATTACCTTAACATCAAAAGAAATACAAATTAATAGTATAACATTTTTAAGAGATATTTATAAAGAAACAAATAAAGAAATTTTATTATACTCAGTAATAGACACAGATACAAATAATGACAATCAGATAAACTATAAAGATCAATCTACTCTATACATAAGCCATATAGATGGGAGTTATTTTAAACGAATATCAATAACCAAAAAAGATATTATACACCATTATAAATTTACACTAGACAATCAAAAGTTATATTTTAACACACTAGTAAACACTAATAAAGACAATATATTAAATACACAAGATAGTATTTACTATGGTTATATAGACTTGTTAAGCAATAATTTAAACATTATACCATACACACCCATATAAACACCAAAAGCCCTAGAATATAATTTCTAGGGCTTTTTGGTATCTTATAGTCATTAGCTTTTAAATAGTTTTAAATAGCTTAATTTTGAGCTAAAAGCAAGTATCTATGTTAACTATACTTAAGTATAAAGCAAAAAAAGCCCTTATCGTTAG
>NZ_MDDP01000017.1 GCF_001999725.1 Cellulophaga omnivescoria | reverse complement strand
ATATGAATAGCTCATTTATTTTACAACAAAATTTTCAGAAAATAACCTCCTATTTAAAATTCCTATATTTACTATAAGCAATAAACTATTAAAATATATGAGCTTTTTAAAATCACTATTTAAATCAAAAGAAGAGCCTATAAACTCTTACGAAGATTTTTGGAAATGGTTTTCTAAAAACCAACAAACATTTTACACTGTAATTAAGGACAAAGGCAATGTTAACAAAGAATTTTTTGAAAAGCTATCACCCAAATTAGATCAACTTAAAGACGGAATTTGGTTTTTAGCAGGTATGTTTAATGACACTACTGCCGAACTTATTTTAACTCCAGACGGAGTAATAAAAAACATTGTATTTGTAGAAGAGTTTGTAGCTGCAGCACCTGAGATAAAAAATTGGAAAATAACAGCTCTTAAACAACCATCTGATCTAGGAAAATTTGGAATAGAAATGGATGGCTATACCTTTAATGAAAGTAAAATGCAATTTTATGCAACAGAACACTCATCTATGCCAGATGAAATTGATATCACTATTACTCATGAAGATTATACCGAAGATAATAAGGCCATAATGACCAACGGTGTTTACCTTGCTCTAGACCATTCTTTAGGAGAGTTAAATTCCGTAACAAAAATAGATAACGTTAGCATTATTGCTCCACAGAATGCCACATCAGAACTAGTGCCTTTTAAAAAACTAAAAGACTTTTTAATATGGAGAGAAAAAGAGTTTGTAGAAAAATACAAAGGGCTAAGGCACAATACCGAAAACGATAAATACTCTGGGTTAGAGGCAACTTTAAATAACGGATTACCATTAATTGCAGTTGTAAATACTGATTTACTTGCTTGGGACAGTAAAGCCTCTCATCCTTGGATTGCCGTAATGGAAATTAAATATAATGGTGAAAATAACAATGGAATGCCAGATAGCAAAACCTACGAATTGTTAAACCAAATTGAAGAAAAAGTAACTGCAGAACTTAAAGATTCTGATGGTTATTTAAATGTAGGCAGACAAACAGCAGAATCTGTAAGAGAAGTATATTATGCCTGTACGGACTTTAGACAACCTGCTAAAATATTTCATAAGATAACAAAAGAATATACCCCACAAATAGAAATAAACACAGACATATATAAGGACAAGTATTGGCAGTCTTTTAATAGGTTTATAGCTCATTAAACCGCGTAATGAACCTTCAAGATTTTACAACATTTTTTTCTTTATTAATTGGCTTAAATATTGCTGGTTACCTCTTAAACATAGGTATTAGTATGGTGTGGAACAAAGTGTACAAACACCAAAATGCCATTATAAAGAAAGAAGTCTTGTCATCCTTAATAACTCTGTTAATTAACATCTTAATAGCAATTCCGGGATATATTTTGTGGGTTAAAGGCTTCATCATATTTAATAATCAAAACCCTTGGCTAACTTTTTTAATTCTATTTCTATTACTAGATTTTTTAATGTATGCTTTACATTGGGCATCACACAATATTGGTTTTTTAAAACCAATTCATTTGCAACACCATGAACATACAGAACGTTTTAATATAGTTAGCCTATACTATATGTCTCCTTGGGAATCTATACTATTTGGTTTGTTGCTAACTGTAATTGTATTAGTGTTTTCTTTAAACATATATGGTTTTATAGCTTTTCTTGTATTTAATTGGTTTTACGGTGTTGTTACACATTTAAACACCAAAGTAAGTAACCCATACTTTTTAATATTTACAACCAATTATTTCCATAAAAATCATCATAAGCTATTTTCTAAAAACTATGGTTTTTATACTATTTTATGGGATAAATTATTTAAAACTGAAAGTAGAAAAATATAGATAATATTCTTTTTGCTATATTTAAACTAAATCAAAAAACACAATAATTATTATGGACTACCTATCTCCTACCTATTTTTTTGATTATGAAACAAAAGAAATTCAAAACCTTATAGCAGCATATAAAAAGCCGACGCTTACACCCAAAGAGCAATGCAAACTTGTATATTTAAAAATAAGAGATTCTTGGAGGTACAACCCTTATAACCTTAGTTTTTCTAAAGAAAACTATAAAGCAAGTACAATTGCTAAAAGAGATAGCGGACATTGCATAGACAAATCTATTTTATTAATTACCTGCTTAAGAGCGCTTAATATACCTGCTAGGCTACACTTAGCCAAAGTTAAAAACCACATAGGAGCAGAACGCCTTATTGAAAAATTTGGAAGCAATGAATTAACTAACCACGGTATGGTTAATGCTTTTATAAATGACAAATGGCTTAAAATGTCTCCTGCTTTTAACGCATCACTATGTAAAATGTTTAATGTTGATCCTTTAGAGTTTGATGGAGAAAATGATTCCGTTTTACAAGAATTTAATAGAGAAGGGAATACTTTTATGGAATATTTAGAAGATTACGGACATTTTGATGATGTGCCAGTAGCATTTATGATTAAAAATGCTAAAGAACATTATCCGCATATTTTTGACACTGCCAAAAACCAAACAGAATTTAAATTATAGTTTTATTACGCTTATAATGAACGAGATAAAAAAACCAATAAACAGAAGTAGAATACGGCAACTTGTTGGTAAGGAATATTTTATATTAAAACGTAAATACCATTGGTTATCGTCAGGCAAAAAATGGGCAACGACCAAAGGTAATAGCGATTTTAAAAATTTGGTTTTTGAACACAGCTCAATGATTTTACGTCCGTTAAAAGATGTAGATATGTATTTACAAGAAAACAAGAGAAAGAATTTAGAAATTGCAATTAGCCAAATAAATACTGTTATTATTAAACCAAACGAAACATTTTCTATTTGGAAACTAGTGGGCAGACCCACAAAGCGCAAAGGATATTTAGAAGGTTTAATTCTAAGTCAAGGACAAATTGCTAAAGACACAGGAGGTGGTCTGTGCCAACTTGGTAATTTACTATTTTGGATATTTGCACACTCACCATTAACAGTTACAGAAAGGTATAGACACGGTTTTGATGTTTTCCCGGATATTAACCGCAAAGTACCCTTTGGAGCCGGCGCAACATTATCTTATAATTACATAGATTTGCAGGTAAAAAATAAAACTAAAAACAGCTTTCAGGTAAACTTATGGTTAGATAAAACTCACTTAAATGGCACACTAACTTCTAAAAATAAAGTTAACGCTCTTTATACGGTTGAGGAGCGTAACCATATTATTAAACAGCAATATTGGGGAGGTTATTCTCGTCATAATCAAATTATACAAATTGAAGATTTAAACGGAGAGCAAACTGAAAAATTACTAGTTACTAACAATGCTATTATGATGTACAATCCGTTTTTAAATGAGTAACAAGAACAAAAAAATTAAAACAACCTTTATAATCTAGCATTACAGTTTAAAAATAAAATTGTATTTTACTAGAATGTTACAAAGTCAAAGAATACAATTTACACCCTTAAGTACAACGTACAGAAAACCACTAGAAGACCTGTTTTGCAAAAATCCGTTGGTTATGCAAAACACTTTAAAAGGTCGTGTTTTAACTGCTAATGAACTACAAAAAATAATTGAAGATGATTTTATTACCACAACAGATGAAACTGTTGGTTTCTGGTGCCTAACAAAAAAAGAAGATAATGCCTTTATTGGTGTATCTGGCTTATTAAAGTGCAATTACCTTGGCAAAGAAAGTTATGAGTTTGGCTTTATATTAGATGATAAATTTTGGGGCAAAGGCATTGCTACAGAAATAGGTAAGTTTTGGATAGACTACGCTAAAAACGAACTTAATTTAACTGAAATTTTAGCTACCGCTAGCCCAGAAAACCACGCATCTAGGAGAGTTTTAGAAAAGTTAGATTTGCAAATGGTACGCCAATTTACATCTAAAGAACGTGGAGCAAGGTTGTTGTTTAGTAAAAAACTATAAACACCAAGCAGCTACTTATCTAACCAAATTTTAAAATTTTTAACCTCAAACTTGCTTACTAAAATAGGTTTTGCACTTGCGTGTGCCACTTTTAGGTGTAATTCTATTTTTTGCGGATTATGTTTTACAATCTCTTTTATTGCATTTATGTGTATAATATAATTTCTGTTTACTTTAAAAAAGACTTCTGGGTTTAGTTTTTCTGATATATCTCGTAACGTGTCTTTATACAAGTAATTTTCAGATGTGGTTGTAAATAAAAAAAGATTTTTTCCTTCGCTATAAAAAAAGGCAACCTCAGCACTTTCTATAGATTTTAGCTGATGACCAGATTGTACTAAAAAACGATCTTGTAGCGTTTTACTATCTAAAGCCTCTAGAGATTTTGCCGTGTTGTAAAATGAAAAATTTTCTTTTATCTGCGTATACTTTTGCAATGCCTTATACACATCTTTAGCTTCAAAAGGCTTTAGTAAATAGTCTATTGTAAAGTGTTTAAATACACGTATAGCATAATCATCATAAGCAGTAGTAAAAACTATAGGAGCAGTAATATTTGTTTGTGTAAAGGCCTCTAAACTTTTACCATCACCTAAGTGAATGTCCATAAAAATTAAATCTGGCTTGGCATCATTAAAAAAAGACACCATTTCTTGCACAGAACCCAAATGTATTATTTTAGTTACAGGCACAACACTTTGCGCTTTTAGCAAACCAATTAAATAATCTGCTGCCAAATCTTCATCTTCTACTACAACTACAAGCATATTATTTTTTGTATAAAAATAAAAAAACCCGATAAAATTATCGGGTTTAGTTGAACAATAATTGCTCGCTGACTAACTCGTAATATTATAATTCCGGGTTATTTAATCTTGCATCTGCAGGGAAAGGCAAGGTATACCTTGGGTCATTTTCACCTAACTGAAAATCTTCTCCGCTTAAACTATGCGTAATAGCTTTTTGGTTACTTCTTCTTAAATCAAACCAACGGTGACCTTCTAGCGCCAATTCTCTCCAACGTTCTGTATATAACTCTTGCATAAACTCATTAGCAGACATTGGGTTAATAGCCGTTGTTAAATTAGCCATATGTGCACTTTGGTAACGGTTTTGCATAAATGCTAACAAGGTAGCTTTTGCATCCTCTAAAGCTCCTAATTTGGCCTGTGCTTCTGCCTTTATTAACATCAACTCAGACACTCTAAATGAACAATTAAACTCTTGCTCCCCGCCTTTTGCTGCTTTATAATTACCATTGTCTTCTGTAAAATACAATGCAAACCTTAAATCGTTTGTAGTATCATAAACAGCCAATAAGTCATTAGATATAAAAGAACTATTTCTTACACTAGAGTCAAGCACATCTTCTAAAGCCATAATAGACTCTACAGATGTGTATAAATTTGGAAATTGTGGCGTGTCATTTAAATTAACTAGCTCTTTATTTAAAGCTAAAGCAGCATTTGCAGCCGTTAAAGCGGCTTCACTATTATTCATATATGTATGCACACGAGCCTCTAGGGCTAAAACTGCTGTTTTTGTAAATCTGTAATTTAAACCTGCTTCAAATTTTGTAACGTTTAAAAGCGATTTAGCTTTTTCTATATCTTTTAAAACTTGAGTATAAACTTCTTGTACAGAGGCAGGCACAAAAACCTGCTCTAAATCTATCTCTAGTGCTAATGGCACGCCAATGTCTGTAGCTGCAGTAGTTGCATTATAAGGCACGCCGTAAAGGTTTACCAAATCAAAATGTGCATAAGCACGTAATGCATACGCCTCTCCCAATAATTGATTTTTTTCTTGTGATTCTTCAATTTTTTCTGCTCCATCTTGTATAACATGATTAGTGTAAAAAATAGAGTTATACACTTGTATATAAGGGTAAGGTGCCGTTTGAGGATCTGGGTTAGAATCTTTCCAGGTAAACACATCTTTGTAAGAAGGAAAATCAAAACTATTTTCATCTAAAATAAGTTCATCTGTTCTGTATACAACTCTAGATTTTTGCTCCGGAAAAATATCATATCCTTTAGTTAAAACAGCTCTAAACTCTTCTAAACTTTCTGGAATAACTTTTCCTTCTGGTTCTATTTCTAAATAATCATCGCAGCTTACAGCAAAAAATGCTACTAATGCTACTAGGTATATATATTTTTGTTTCATTATTTACTATTTTAAAAAGTTACATTTAACCCTATTGCAATTGTTTTTGCTATAGGCTGCGCGTATATATTTCCGTATGTTTCAGGATCAAAATAACCGTTATAATCAGACCCAAATACCAACAAGTTTTTACCCTCTAGACTTAAGCGGAAGCTATTAATATTTAGCTTAGTAGTTAAGCTTTTAGGAAAACTGTACCCAACACGCATACTATTAATTCTTACATAGCTCATTTCTTTAACCCAAGTATCTAACAAAGGCATTGTTTCTATAGGGTTTAAGCCTCCAAACCATTTGTAAGCCATCCAAGAATCTCCTGCGCCAGATGTTTCACCAACAATAGCTGGCAAATTGCTAGTTGTGTTTGTTGCAGACCAAGCATCTAAAACTCTAGCAGAATAGTTTTGTCCACGATCTAATTGTGTACCATTATAAGGTTGGCGCTCTACAACTGTCTGTTTTAAGTTAAAGTTAGCAGCAACAGTAAAATCTAAATTTTTAAATTTAAAAGTGTTTATAATACCGCCACTATATTTAGGGTCCTGGTCTCCTACATAAGTAAACAGGTTTCTAAATTCTTCATTAGTTAACTCTGACTCTGTTAAAAAGCCTGGGAAAAAATCTGCCCAAGGATCTTTTAACTTAAAAAAGTCTACTGCAGAAACAACCTCATCTCCACGTTTAAATAACGGGTAACCACTTTCATCTATACCAGCCGTTTTTAAAGCAAATACAGCATTAACAGGAAAACCTTCTCTAGATGGTAAAAAGCTATTATCTCTAACCTGTATTTTATCTACGTTACTTTTGTTGTGAGATATATTAATGTTTGTAGTCCAAGAAAAATCTTTAGTTACAATGTTTCTTGTAGACAAGCTAATCTCATACCCTTTATTAGTTAACTCTGCCCAATTTAGGTTGGTAAACTCAAACCCATTTTCTAATGGTACAGAACGCAAACCAATTAAATCTGTACTGTTACGCTTGTACACATCTGCAGCAATATTAATTCTACCATTAAACAAACCTAAATCCATACCTACATTGGTATTGGTTGTTTTTTCCCAGCGTAACTTAGCATTTGGTGGTGATGTAACTACAATTGTTTCTTCTGATGTACCTGGTAAAATACTAGTAGTGTCATACTCACCAATTACAAACGGAGAAGTATTACGGTCTATATTACCTTGCAAACCATAAGATCCTCTAAAACGTAGGTTAGATATAACATCACTTGTTTTTAAAAAGTCTTCTTCACTAGCCAACCAAGATCCAGAAACAGACCATAATGGTAGATATTTATATTTAGGATCTACTCCAAATAAGTTAGACCCATCATAACGTACGCTACCAAAAAATGTATATTTACGGTCATAAGTATAAGAACCTGTAGCGTAAAAAGATGCGTATGCATTTTCTGCCGTTGTTTTATCATAAGTTTGATAAGAACTTTCATTAGCTGTATCTTCATTAGGGAAAATTATAGGTGTAGTAGTTAATGTATTTTTATTATACCCAAAACCACGACTCATAATATTAGTATACTTAGAGCGTCTAAACTCAGACCCCAACAAACCTTCTACTTCATGTTTACCAAAGCTAGCATCATACGTTAGTAAAGACTTCCAGTTGTACTGAAAAAAGTCTTCATTCCAGTTTTGTATAATTCCGCCTTCTGGTAAAAAGTAGTAATAATCACTTATACTAGAATCATAACGTCT
Organism: Cellulophaga omnivescoria; assembly: GCF_001999725.1. GTDB lineage: Bacteria > Bacteroidota > Bacteroidia > Flavobacteriales > Flavobacteriaceae > Cellulophaga > Cellulophaga omnivescoria. Next base: position 90,689 of record NZ_MDDP01000017.1, on the reverse strand, counting down.
ACTTTTTTCGCGTTCTTTTCTAGAGAAATACGTTTCTCCTGCTGCATATTTTTCAGTGCTAGTTTTATCAAACTGTAAACCTAATTGTGTAGATAATGTAAGATTGCTTGTAATTTTATAAGCACCATCAAAAATTGCTTTTACGGCTTGGTTTTTTAAATCGTATGCCGTGTTTTCTCTTTCCTCTAAAAAGTTAAATGGCACATATCTACCGTCTGTACCCTCAATATCTTGGTCGTAATTGTAAGATCCATCTGCTGCATAAGGCATAAAATAAGGATTTACATTTCTGCTGTAATTTGCTGGGTTAGTAAATGCATCTGTACCCGTTAAGTACGACTCTTTTTTAGATTGAGAAAGAAAAATAGAAGCACCAGCACTTAAGCGATCACTAATATCAAAATTATTTTTTAAGGTGATGTTGTAACGCTCTAAACCTGTACCAATAGTTGTACCTTCTTCATCATAATAGCCTAAAGAAAAGTAATAGTCTGATGTATCTGTACCACCAGAAATACCTAAACTATACTGTGTGTTTACACTAGTTTGATAAAGTAAATCTCCCCAGTTGGCATTGTTATTTTTTAATGCATTAATTTGAGATTGAGTTGCAGAACTTAATGAAGAAAAACCATTAGTTTGGTACGTTCCTAATTCGCCAGAATTATTTAAAATACGTGCAACCTCACCTTTATTAGTTCTAAAATCTAAATCTGTACGTGCTGCTAAACCAAGTTCAAAATCTACTTTTTGCTGAGAGTTCATTAGGTTTAACTCATCAAAATTAGGCTTTGTAGAAAAAAACGTGTTTGCAGAAAAGTTAACTCTCATTTTTCCGCTTTTTCCTCTTCTTGTAGTAACTACAATTACACCATTAGCTGCTCTTGCACCATAAATAGCAGTGGCAGCAGCATCTTTTAAAATGGTAATATCTTCTATATCACTAGGGTTTAAACCAGCAATAGCGTAGTTACGCAATTGATCTATATTGTCTTTATCACTAAAATCTGGCACATCATTACCCTCTAAAGGCAACCCATCTACAACCCATAACGGATCTTGTGGGCCAGATAAAGATGCTGTTCCTCTAATTCTAATTTTAGCAGGTGCTCCTGGTGCTCCTGTTTGTGTGGTAGCAACTACACCGGCTACCTGGCCTTGTAATAATTGATCTACACTAGCAACACCAATTTGTTCAATGTCGTCCATCTTAACCTTAGCAACGGAAGAAGTTAATTTTCTTTTTTCTACCTTTTGGTATCCTGTTAAAATAACCTCATCTAAACTATCTACATTTTCTTTTAAAGAAATAATATAGTTATTAGCAGCAGTTAAGTTTATGGTTTTAGTTTGATAACCTAAATAAGAAACTGTTATTTGTGTTATTGCAACTGGTATTTTTAAAGAAAACTTACCATTAAAGTCTACAACAACACCAATAGATGTATTTTCTATTACACCAGCAACGCCGGTTTCATTGGCAATCATATTTTTAGAGACATATACCGATGCTCCCGGCAAAGGCATACCGTCTTCTGCTCCTATTACCTCTCCGGTAATTGTTCTCGTATCCTGTGCCCACGCTGCCGTAACAGCCACAAAGAATAACGTAAAAAGGAATTTATTCATAAAAATTGGTATTTAGGGGTTAAAATTAGAATTTTAATGTGTTTTTAATACGATAAATCAAATCATTATAATGCGCTTGCGTATTTGCATCGCCTTTACGCTTCTTTTTTAGTAACAATTGCAATACATTTTGCAACTCTTGGCGCTTGTATGACGCTATTTCTGACGTGCGCGTCATAGAAGTAAAATTTATGTTACGTGCTTGCTTTTCTTCTGCTAATGCAACTGCACAAAAAGTAGTTGGTTTAAAAAAGCTTGCAGTACTAAGTTTGTCAACTGTTGTTTTTTCTAAAATTTTTTGTGTGTCTATTAGCAAAACATCTACATAGTTTTTTTGTGTCATACGCTCTACTAATGTTAAAGACGCTCCTTTTTCAGTTCTTTTAAAAATATGTGAACGTAAGTCTGTAAATAACTCTTGTACAGTATAGCGGGCTTGTTGTTGTGGATTATATAAGTTAGCCTCTACCATACGCAGTAAGCGCTCATTATTAAGTAACTTATACAACGTATTGTATTGTAAAGATCTAGACAAGGTATAAGGTGCTTGCTCAAAAGGTCCTAATGGCGAATCCTTAATTGCATATGTGTACTTTAAAACCGGATTAAAAAACAACCACTCTGGTATGGTTAATACATTTTTATTTAGGTATGCTACAGCATCTTTTTGTAATTGGTAAGGTACTGGTTGGTATGTTAACTTGCCATCTTTATGCTGTGTAGAGTTAAGGTAAATACCACCAACGTTGTTAGTAACATGGTCATTATACATACTCCATTGCCCAATAATGTCCATATATAATTTACCCGTGTTGTAATAATCATCACCTTCTTGGTATGTCCATTCCTCTAAATTATTGGCAACACGTTTTAAGTTTTTTAGTCCGTATGTACTTGCCAACATTGCGTTATCTCCTAAATCTTCAGATTGTGACCTAGGATCTACAGTGTTTAAATGCGGTTGTTGTTCTCCATAAAAATAAAGTGGATTATTAGCGTGGCTATCTACCAATGCTTTTAATTGTTGTTTTTCTTCTAAGCGTGATCTAAACCATTGGTAGCCCCATTGTATAGCATAAGTATCATACAAGCCTATTTTTGGTGTAATAGCCGTAACGTTATCTTCTGGTTGCGCAACATAATTGTAACGAGCATAATCCATTATTGAAGGCGCAGTACCGCCCATTTTATCTGTAAATGTTTTAGAGCGAAGGGAATCTACCGGGAAACTATGGGAAGCACCCATATTGTGCTTTAATCCAAAAGTATGGCCTACTTCATGAGAAGACACAAACCTAATTGCTTCTCCCATATGCGCATCATTAAATACATTAGCTCTAGACTTGCTGTCTATAGGTCCGGTTTGTACACGCATCCAACTTTGCAAGGATGTCATTACGTTATGCCACCAAATAATATCTGCCTCTATAATCTCTCCGCTTCGTGGATCTACAACAGATGGTCCCATAGCATTTGCTTGCGGAGATGCTGCATAAGTAATTACAGAATAACGCACATCATCAACATCAAAATCTGTATCATTAGCATCTGGTTCCTTTGCTATGATTGCATTTTTAAAACCAGCTTTTTGAAAGGCAACTTGCCAATCTACTACACCTTGCTTTATATAACTTCTCCACTGTTTAGGTGTTGCAGGATCTATATAGTAAACAATTGGTTTTTTTGGTTCTACCAATTTACCACTTAAGTACTTACCTACATCTTCTGGTTTAGGCTCTAAACGCCACCTAGTAATAAACTCTTGCTTTTTCATAGCCTGTTGTTTATCATTAAAAGACCAGTGTTTTTCTGTAAAAAAACCAACACGCTTATCTAGTTCCCTTGCTTGCATAGGTACTTTAGGTAGCAATACTATGTTGCTAGTTACACCTAAGGTTACGTACATAGTAGGTCCGCCTTCATTAACTGTTGTAGTTAATAAAGATTTTACCACAATATTTTTAGGGAACGATTTAACTTTTTGAATGTACGATAAGTCACTTTTAACACTGCCACCTAAACCAACATTATTAAGCACATCATTAAAACTTTTTTCTTTACCGTTAAAAACCTTATTAACCTTTATTAATGGTGCATTTGTTTTAGGATTATAACTTTCAATATCAAACTTTTCTATAATAGATTCTGCAAAATTGTCTTTTACAGACAAGGTAATAGCATCATCTTTTGGAGAAGAAACCATTGGGTTACTTGTTTTAACCCAAATTGTTTTAGACAAACTATCTTTATGAAACGTAATTAATTTGTTTTCATAATTCATTCCTTTATTTAACCCGTGCTCATTTATTGCTAAAGGAACCTGAGATATTTTATTAACTATTAAAAATTGCCTTGTAAAAAGACTATCAGAAATTTCAAAGTAGTAATCGGTATCAGTTTTTATAACAGAAAACAGGCCTTTAGTTACTGTTGCATCTTTTAAAAGTTTAGCATAATCTTTATACCCTTTATTTAGGCTATCTTTAGATTGTTCATTATCTTTTTTATTGTCTTTTTGAGCAGAAACACCAACTGTACTTCCTAAAAAAAGAATAAATAGCACTATTTTAACTATAAATGCAGACTGATTTTTACGCATAATGAGGTTATAATTTTGCCTAAAAATCTGTGTTTTACTAAATACTCACAAAAAAAGGAGAGTGAGTGGGTATTATTAAGGAGTGAATGAACTATTTAATAATAATGTAAGGTAAATTACATATATACTGAGAATTTTTCTGGTAATTTGTAAAATTATTTACATTATAATAAGCGTAAATGTTTTTTAGATAGTCTATTCCAAAGTGATTGCTTTTTTGAGGAGTTGCTATTGGTTGGTAATTATTTTTCACTTCTACTCCTATTTTATTTATAGTTACTGTTATAGTGAGCGGATTACTTTTAGTTGCCGTATTGTGCTTAATAGCATTTTCTACAAGGGTTTGCAATGCTAAAAAAGGAATGTATTTGTTTTCTGCCAGATTAACATCACCCAAAATAATCACTTCTAAACTTTTACCAAAACGGGTTTGCTGCAAGTAAATATACTCTTTAAGTAACTCTAGCTCATTTTTTACTAGGGTAATATTGTTAGCTGGCGGTGTAATAAAATAACGGTAGAGCTTAGATAGCTTTAAAGCAAAGGTTTTAGATTTTTCTTTATTTATATCTATTAACATATACAAAGAGTTAAGAGCGTTAAATAAAAAATGTGGATTTATTTGCTCTTTTAATTGTTGCAATTGCAAAAAAGAACTCTCTTTTTCGGCAATTTCTTTTTGTACAATTAAATTATTTTTCTCCTTTAGTAAACGCTCCTTTTCTTTGTATTGTTTTTTATTACGCTGATTAAAAAAATAAAATACAAATAGTAATAATATGGTAGATATACCATAGATTAGAAAAGTGTATTGCCTAATTTTAGTAACATTTTCTTCACTAATATTTTTAGGAGAACTTACTGCAATATACCAAGAGGTTTCTTTTAATTGCAAGGGCTGTAGGTAACGTATAACATCTAATTGTAAATACTCAGACTTTACAACGCTTGGCACCTGATTATTAACTGTTAACTCTATGGTATCCTTAGGAGATATAGAACTAAATGTAAACACACTTTTACCTAATAAATTTTCATCTGGATGTAATAAAACCAAACCATCTTTATTAAAAACATAAGCGTAATTAATAGATTTAGAGTCTACGTTTGCAAAATAACGTTGCAAATCTTTTAATGCAATATCATACCCTAAAAATAGAGAGTCTTTTGCAGCAGTAACTACAGCAAGCTTATTACGCCAAACATACCCAGTAGAAGTAGGCACAATTACACTTTGCTTTTTTACTACTGCTAAAGATTTATCTTTGTTTTTAAAAGATAAAACAGTGTCTTGCAAGGTTTCTATAGATGCTAGCGTATCTGTAGATTGCGTAAAAGATACTTTTTGCCATGAAATTAGTGAGTCTAATTGTTTTGGCTGAAAAGAAACCCATGTATTAAAATTTTGCTGTAACTCATCTACAGAGCTAGAGCCATTAACAATAGTTTCTAATCTTGCTAAAAAATCCTCTAAACGTGTAAGCTCTTGGTAAACGTCATCGTACTTTTCTCTAAAATTACGTTTGGCAATATCTTCACTTACAATAGTAATTTCATCTGTAATTAAATAGCTTAAAGCCAAAGTACTTAACACTGTAACTATAACCATTACAAGTATTAATGTGGTGTATTTAATTTTAGAAAAAAAACGAATTATTTTCATTAAAAAAAGTAGGTTATAGTACTTGCAAATGTAATTAAACAAAATTGAGTATTAGAATGCAAATCACTTTCTTTAACATATAATAAATGTAACTACCTAACACATAATAACAAATCAAATCTTAACAAAAAACCAACACTTATAACGAATTAAAAACCTTTATTGTTCTTTATTTTTGTACAACCATATAAAGTACTACACTTTACTTATTAAAGCAAAACATATAAAAAATGGAACAAATAAAAGGACAAAAAGCTCTAATTACCGGTGGTAGTAGAGGACTTGGTAAGGCTACGGCTTTAGCACTTGCAAAAGAGGGTGTATCTGTTGCCATAACAGGAAGAAATAAAGAAACATTAGAAGCTACCGTGGCAGAAATTAAGGCTTTAGGGGTAGATGCTACTTATGCTGTTTTTGATGTTAGTAACCAAGAAGAAGTAAAAAAAGGAATTGCGTCTGTTTTTAATAATTTTAAAAGCATAGACATTTTAATTAACAACGCTGGTATTGCTGCTTTTGGTTCCTTTAATGATATGGAGGTAAACCAATGGGCACAAATAATGCAAACCAACGTCATGGGCGTTTATTATGTTACTAAAGAAGTTTTACCGCATTTAATAGAGAAAAACGCTGGAGATATAATTAATGTGTCTTCTACAGCTGGTTTAAATGGTAATGCAAACACATCTGCTTATTCTGCTTCTAAATTTGCTGTTATTGGTATGTCTGAGTCATTGATGAAAGAAGTACGCAAAAATAACATTAGAGTAAACACCCTTACACCAAGTACAATTGCATCAGATATGTCTATAGATTTAGGCATTGCAAATAAAGACTCTAAAGATAGTGTACTGCAGCCTGAAGACTTTGCAGAGCTAATTGTTGCTGGTTTAAAATTACCTAGGCGAGCTATGCTTAAAAACGCTTCATTATGGTCTACCAATCCATAAAAACAACTAATGTATTGCGCTAAAAATAATAGCGCAATACTTTTTTCAGGTTTATACTATTTACCATCTAATGACCACTAAATGCCTTTAGAAAAAAAACCAAATAAACTTGAATCTAAAAAGAGTTTTTATAAAACTATTGAAAACCATTACAAACCAATAGTTGACGATAAAATACCAAAAAGTATATTGTCTGATTTATGCTTGTATTTAGCACACTCACTACACAAGTCTTACAAAATACTAAGAAAAAAACACCCAAAGTCTAAAGACCGATTTTCCAAATTTAATACAGTAGACCTACACTACCCTTTTACGCAATATGGTATTACAAATTTTTTAAAAGGAAAAGATGCTGTAAATTACACAACCTACTGCAAAATACTTTTTAAAATGAATGACGAAGAACTTGCAAAATATTTAAAAGAAAAACACACATACGAAACAAAATAATAAGATGAACCACATTAAAAACGCCACTTTATTAGTTCTTAATTATGATGATACCATTGCGTTTTACACACAAAAACTAAATTTTATTCTGGTTGAAGATGTACAACTTGGTGATGGTAAAAGGTGGGTTACAATACAAGCAAAAGACCAACCTAATTTTGCATTGGTAGTAACACTTGCAAATACAGACTTACAAAAAGCAACTGTAGGCAAACAAGCTGGTGATGGTGTTGCATTTTTTATGCAGACAAATGATAGTAATAGAGATTACGTAACTTTTAGTAAAAACGGCGTTCAATTTTTACAAAAACCCACAAAACAACCCTATGGTACAGTTGCAATTTTTAAAGATTTGTACGGTAATAAGTGGGATTTAATTGAGCCTGCTAAATAGCAATTAGGCTTTCTTTTCTTTATAAAAAAGATAAATCCAAATAATTCTAGAATACCTGTAGTTAAAAGTACTTAAAATAAGAGCAAAAAACAGTACACCAAAAAAAGTATACAGAATTGGCATTTTCAAAATAAAATAAAAAAGAATAGAAAATGCTATAAATTCTGCCACAGCCAACGCATAACTAACAAACATTGCTCCAAAGAAAAAGCCAGGTTCTTTCTCAAACTTAAAATTGCAATTTTTACACACAGCATCCATCTCCGGAATAGATAGTAAAAACAACCCTTGTGCCGCATTAAAAATATTTCTTTTTTTACACTGCGGACATTTTCCTTTTAAAAGCGATGATACTAATGATGCCATAATTTATTTTTTTTACAAAGGTAATTTCTATCCTACTAAAAAAGGTAGTACAAATTTCTCCATTATTTGTACTTTTAGGACATTTTAAACACTATATGAAAATTATTCCTGTACTAAATATTGAACAGTTTGAACACAAGGTTCCTTTAAGCGACTTTTACAGCAATGATTTAGTCACACATTTACAAAAAAATGCCACTGTTGTAAATAAACCACATAGTCACAACTTTTACCTATGCGTTCTGTTTACCAAAGGTAAAGGTGTTCATGAAATAGATTTTAACAGTTATGAGGTTAATACTGGTAGTGTTTTCTTCTTAAAACCAGGACAAACACACCATTGGAAATTTACAAGTGATCCTGAGGGTTACATTTTTTTTCATACTCAGGATTTTTATGAGATGCATTTTTCAACCAGTAAACTAGAACAATTTCCTTTTTACTACTCTCACAAAAACACTCCATCTTTAAATATAAATAGGCATAAGCTTGCACAATTAGCTCCCATTTACAAATCTATAAACAATGAGTATTATGATAACTTGCCCTATAAAAAACAAAAAATAGCAAGTTTAATTCATACCGTATACATAGACTTAGCTAGATTATACAACACAGAAACTATTACAACAGAAACAAACTCTGTTGCATATATAGAAACATTACGAGCCTTAGAAAAAGAGATAGAAGCACATTATAAAACAGAGAAATCTGCGCAATTTTATGCAGACCGTTTACACATTACCGCAAAACATTTAAATCGTATTTGCAAAGCAACAATAAACAAAACAACAACAGAGTTAATTACAGAACGTGTAGTTTTAGAATCTAAAAGGTTATTGGTGCACTCCAAAAACACAATGTCATCAATCTCTGAAAATTTAGGCTTTAAAGATTATGCCTATTTTTCAAAAGTATTTAAATCTAAAACCAATTTAACTCCACTAGAGTTTAAAAAAAGTTATCAGTAATTTTGTAATCCTAGGTTGCTAAATTTTTATCTATGAAAAATAAACTTCACATATTTAAAAGCGTTGCACAGCACGCTAGTTTTACCAAAGCAGCAGAGCAGTTATTTATATCACAACCAGCAATATCTAAAGCTATTCGTAACTTAGAAAACAACTATAAATGTGCATTTTTTATTAGAAAAAGAAACTCTATAGAACTTACTGCAGATGGTAAAGCCTTTTTGGTTTACGTAAACAGAATTTTAGATATTTACGCAGAAATAGATCAGCAATTTTTACATAAAGAAAAAACATTCCCAGATGAAATTAGCTTTGGTGCAAGTACTACAATTGCTAATTATATTTTGCCAAAAGTAATAGCTAAGTTTAAAACTCAGTTTCCTAACACCAATGTAAAAATTGACAGTGAAAACTCTGATGAAATAGAAGAATTAATTTTAAATCAACAAATAGATTTTGGAATTACAGAAGGCAAAAACACAAATCCAAAGTTACATTTTACTAAGTTTATTAAAGATGAAATTGTTCTGGTAACCAACAGTAAAAATAGTAACCACAAAAAAGGAATAATTAATTTAAATGAGTTAAAAAACTTACCAATTGTAGAACGCGAAATTGGTTCTGGCACCAAAAAAATAATTCAACAATTTTTGCACCAAAACAATATAAAAAAATTAAATACCGTAGTTACCTTAAATAGTACGGAAGCTATTAAAAACTATCTATACTATTCTAACAGTTATGCATTACTATCTATAAATGCAGTTACAGAAGATTTACTACACAACAAGCTAAAAATTATTGACATTAAAAACTTTAGTTTGGAACGCTGGTTTTATTTTGTATTTAGAACAGGCTACCAAAATGCTACTATGAGTAGCTTTGAAAAATACATTCGCTCTAATTATAACTTTTAGTTATAACACATAGCTTAAATGTTTGCAAAATAGTTATATGTTACTAGTAGTTTTGTATCAGATTAATATAGTTTGATATGAAGACACTAATTACAAAACTTCTCTATTTTAGTATAGTTATAGCCACAATAAGCGGATTAATAAACAGTGCAACCGCACTAACATTAGGTTTTGTTTTTACACTAATTTTTAAAAATCCTTTTAAAACGTATAGCCACAAAGCTATTCACTACTTTTTAAAAGTATCTGTTGTTGGTTTAGGTTTTGGAATGTTTATAAAAGAAACTATACAAACAGGTAAAGATGGTTTAAGTCTTACTTTTTTATCTATAATGCTTACCGTAAGTTTGGGGTTAATACTAGCCCGACTTTTAAAAATGGATTTAAAACTGGGGCATTTAATTACCTCAGGAACAGCTATATGTGGCGGCAGCGCTATTGCTGCTATTGCTCCTGTTATAAAGGCTAACGGAAAAATAATAAGCATTGCATTAGGTGTGGTATTTTTACTTAACTCAATTGCTCTATTTTTATTCCCTGCTGTGGGTAATTGGCTTGGGCTCAGTCAGTCACAATTTGGGCTCTGGTGTGCTATTGCTATACACGATACTAGCTCTGTAGTTGGTGCTGCTTTAGATTATGGAGACCAAGCTCTTAAAATAGCAACAACCGTAAAATTATCTAGAACACTATGGATTATACCTCTGTCTATTTTATCTATGTTTATTTTTAAAACTAAAGGAGAAAAAATAAAAATTCCGTATTTTATTTTACTATTTATTGTCGCTATTATAGTTAATAGCTACCATATACTACCCACTTTTGCAACCACTAACATTGTACTATATTCAAAACGTTTATTAGTACTTACATTGTTTATTGTGGGAACAACCATTTCTCTAAAGGACTTAAAAGCAACAGGACCAAAACCTATTGTTTTAGCTGTTTGCCTATGGATTTTTATCTCTTTATTTTCACTAACATACATTCTACAAATGAGCTAAATAACAATTGATATGTTTAAGAATTAGTTTGTCATTTTTCTAAAAAAAAAGAGGCTTTTACACTTTTAACAAAATTTTTAATTGAGGTATTTGGAATATATATTCCAAAAATTATACCTTTGCCCTATGAATAAAAAAGAAACCATAGTACAAGCAGCTTTAGAGTTATTAGTAGAAAACGGTATACACGCTACACCTGTTTCTGCAATAGCAAAAAAAGCTAATACAGGTATGGGAACTATTTACAATTATTTTGAAAGTAAAGAAGTACTAATTAATACTATTTACGTAGCTATTAAAGAAGAAGAAAAAAAAGTTTTAGATACTGTGTTTAATAATGATTTACCAGTTAAAATTCAGTTTGAAAAATACTATACTATTGTAATAGAATTTTTCACTAAAAACAAATTGTATTTTGGATTTATGGATCAATTACAAGCTTCACCAATAATAACTAACGAGAGTAAAACTGTAGGTTACAATGCCATTGAAGGTGCAATAGCTCTCCTTATAAAAGGAAAAAAAGAACATATTATTAAAAACATAGATAATGATGAGCTACTACAATTTATAGGAGGTTCTATATTATCGTATTTAAGGTGGATAAATATGCCTGGTAATAACAATAAATCTTTAAAAAACCAGATTAATTTGGTTTGGGACGCAATAAAAGAGTAAAAAAAATTTAACCAAAATTTGGAATGAACATTCAATCCAATTAAAACAAATAAGTATGAAAAAAAACGTATTAATTACAGGAACATCAACAGGAGTAGGTTTAGAAACCGCTCTAGTATTTGCTAAACAGGGGTATAAAGTTTATGCAACTATGCGGAACCTAGACAAAAGCAATACATTAAAACAAAAAATTAAAGAAGAAAATCTAGATATTGAAATTCTAGAACTGGATGTAACCAAACAGGAAACAATTTCTAAAACTGTAGAATACATTATTACTAAAGATAAAAAAATAGATATACTGATAAATAATGCAGGCGCAGGATTTGCTAAAACATTAGAACAGGCTTCTACTGAAGAAATAGAATGGGTTAACAATGTTAACTACCTAGGTGTTGTGTATGCCACAAAAGCTGTTTTGCCATATATGAGAAAACAAAAAGCCGGGCGTATAATTACTGTATCATCTGTGGGCGGTTTAATTGGTCAGCCGTTTAATGAGCTATACTGTGCTGCTAAATTTGCAGTAGAGGGTTTTATAGAAGCTTTGGCTACGTATGTGGGCCCATCTTTTAATATAAAATTCTCCGTAGTAGAACCTGGTGGTATTTCTACCGAATTTATGAAATCTGCAATAAGTAATACAGCTATAAACGGACAATTTGCAACTGGAGAATACGAACCAATTTTTGCTAAATATTTAGAAGGAAATCAACGTAGAGCTAATGAAGAAGCAGAAAATACATACCAAACTCCTTTAGAAGTTGCCACAGTTATTGCCAGCATAGCAGAGAATGAACATCCGCCATTGCGCAAAAGAACATCAAAATGGGCAGAAGAGTTTACCAAATTGAAGACTGCGTTAGACCCAGACGGCTTAAAACAGATACAGCAAATAACAAAAACATTTTTATAATACCAATTAGTATTAATTTTACAACTAAAACACTATTAATCAGCTACCATAAAATATACCATTTGTTATTTATCTATAAATATTGCTTTTAATTCAGTTGCATCTTTAGGCTTTAGTTTACCTGCAAGCACTAAACTTAATTGTTTTCTACGTAAAGCAGCATCAAAACGCTCAATTTCTAAATCAGTTTCAGGAATTAATGCTGGTACTTCAGTTGGTTTCCCTGTATCATCTACAGCAACAAAAGTGTAAATAGCCTCATTTGCTTTGGTTTTTTCACCGCTAAACCTATCTTCTATCCAAACATCAATAAAAATCTCCATAGAGGTTTTAAAAGCTCTAGATACAGCTGCTTCTACCGTAACAACACTTCCCACAGGAACAGATCTGTTAAAAGCTACGTGGTTTACAGATGCAGTTACAACTATACGTCTGCTATGTCTACGTGCAGCTATACTTGCAGCCCTGTCCATACGTGCTAACAGTTCGCCACCAAACAAGTTGTTTAGAGGATTGGTCTCACTAGGGAGTACCAAATCTGTCATAACTGTTCTACTATCTTTAGGTGTGTGCATTCTCTATTTTTTAAATTTTGCGCAAAGATACTGCGCTTTTAGTTTAAAAAAGAAAATATTTTATTTTACTGAAAGTAACCAAGCATCTGAAGATACACTTGATTTAATTTTTTGCAAAAATTTTAAACCTTCGTTAGCATCGCTAAAACTAGCATAAGCTACTTGGTGCAAACCATATTTGTTTACGCCAACATACAAAGCATTGTAACCTTGTTCTTTTAGCTCTTCTATTTTACGATTTGCATTTGTTTGCACTCTAAATGCACCAGCAATTACATAATGCTCTTGTGATGCTGGCTTGGCAATAATATCTAAAGATAGAGAGGGTAACTCTAAAGGTGTAGTATCAAAAAAGGTTGCCTCTTGTATAGTTCTAGATATTTGCTCTTGTGCATCTTGCTGTGCAATTTCTTGTATTGCAACAGTTGTATTGTAGTAACGTAAACCAGTTAAACCAGTAGAAATTGCCAATAACGCAATTGCTGCATATTTTAAATAAGGTCTAAATGTTTTAGTTTTTCTTTTCTCTGGTGTTATAATAAATGGTACTTCCTCTTCTAAAGTAACCACTTCTTCTTTTAACACTTCTCTAGTAATTGGTGATGCTACTACTGCTGACAAACCAAAAGAGGTTGTTAAGTAATTAACTTGGTTAGCTGGTAAAAATTGAATTTTCTGGTCTTCATTTAAAAACAACTCACCAACAGAACCAAACTTAATTCTTTGTCCCAATTTTAACATTCTCTTCCAATGCTCAACTTCCTTTGTCAACGCTTGTAAAACTACTTCAAAAGTAGATTTTTCTGCCGTTGCAATATATGTTATTAACAAGCCATCATTAGAATTTACTTGTTGGTTAAACGAAACTATCTTAGTAGGTGGCGTAAAGGTATTACTAGCCTCATCCAGTTCAGCAGATTTTTTTTGCGTTAAAAAAGCCCCAAACTCAGGTATTACAACACAGTTGTACCTATATAATAATTCTTCAATATATTGTTCTGTTCGCATTGTGGCAAATATTGTAAAAATTCATCTTTCTTTTAACATTTGGCATAACTTTTTATTAACATTTTAATTGTTGTATTTTGTAGCCAATTACAGAACACCTCTAAATGACTACAACAGAATTAATTGCAACTTTAAGACTACAGAGCATTCCTAATATTGGAAGCGTAACCGCTAAAAAATTAATTGCACATTGTGGTAGCGCTTCGCAAATTTTTAGCAGTTCAAAAGCAGATCTTTTAAAAATTGATGGCATTGGAACACTAAAACTGAAAAATATTTTTGATACAGCTCATTTAGATGCTGCAGAAGAAGAACTTCAATATATTGAGAAAAACAATATTGAAACCCTCTATTTTAAAGATGAAGAGTATCCAGATTATCTAAAACACGCTATAGATGCCCCTATTTTACTGTTTAAAAGAGGTAATATCAACCTAAAAAACCGAAAAATAATTAGTGTAGTTGGTACGCGTAAAATTACAAGCTATGGCACAGCATTTTGTGAAAAATTTATAGCAGATATAGCGCCTTTAAATCCTGTTATTGTAAGTGGTTTTGCATACGGAGTAGACATTTGCATACAAAAAGAAGCTATTAAACACGGTTTGCAAACCATTGGCTGCTTGGCCCATGGCTTAAACCAAATTTATCCAAAAGTACATAGCAAATACACAGCAGACATAGAAAAAAATGGTGGATTTTTAACAGAATTCTGGAGTACCAGCACACCAGAACGCGAAAATTTCTTAAAGCGGAACAGAATTATTGCTGGACTAAGTGAGGCTACAGTGGTAATAGAATCTGCAGAAAAAGGTGGCAGTTTGGTAACAGCAGATATGGCACACGGTTATAACAGAGAGGTTTTTGCAGTTCCTGGCAGAGCGCAAGATAAATATAGCTTAGGATGCAACAACTTAATTAAGCAACAAAAAGCACAAATGATAACCTCTGCTGCAGATGTTGTTTATTTGTTAGATTGGCAACCCAAACAAGAGCCAAAAATTACACAACAACAATTGTTTGTAGAGCTCACCGAGATAGAACAACAAATACACTCTTTTTTACAAACTGAAGGCAAACAATTACTAGACACTATTGCTATAGCTTGTAATATTCCTGTATTTAAAACCTCGTCTACATTACTTAATATGGAAATGAAAGGAGCTATTAGACCCTTACCCGGAAAATTGTTTGAAGCTATATAAAATCACTATAAAAAAAGCATTAATACTGCACTAACCCATCTAAAATAAACAAACTAGTTAGTTTGCTGCCCAAGTAAACAATAGCTTGCTGTACATAAATAAAGTTGTTGGTCTAATAAATATATCTAATAATCCTAAAAAATATAATGGTTATTGTTGTAAAATTTTACACAACATACCAAGTAGTTTGTTTTAATAAATTATTAAATAGAAAATTAGACTTGAAGAAATACTACAGATTTTGGTTATTTTTGAGTGAAAATTTAGAAAACAAAAATGAAAAAATTAGTAGTAGCAGCATTAGCTCTTTGTATATGCACCGTTAGTTATGCTCAAAAAAAGAAAGACTTAATAAAGGAAGTAGCCGCTTTAAAATCTGAAGCTTCTATCCTAAAAAATGAGTTAAATGAGCTTAAAAAAGCCAAAGAAGTAAACCTAAACGACAGTATACACAAATTTAGTTACGCATTTGGTGTTGAAATAGGAAGTAACCTTAAAATGGTAGGCATAAAGTCTATTAATTATGATGTTTTTGCAGTTGCTTTTGAAGAAACTTTAAATGGCAACGAAAAAATAGCTAAAGTAGATGCTAGTGATTTAATTCGTAAAAACATTTCTGAGCTAAAAGAACTGGAAGCTAAAAAACAGCGTAAAGAGGGTGAGCTATTTTTAGCAGAAAACGCTAAAAGAGAAAGTGTAAAAACTACCGAAAGCGGATTACAATACGAGATATTAACTGCAGGAAATGGAGCAAAACCAACTGCTGATGATGAAGTAGAAGTACATTATGAGGGTAAACTTATAGACGGAACTATTTTTGATAGTTCTATACAACGTGAAGAATCTATAGTTTTTGGCGTATCACAAGTTATAAAAGGATGGACAGAAGCTCTACAATTAATGCCTGTAGGCTCTAAATATCGAATTTATATTCCTCAAGAACTAGCGTATGGTGAGAGAGGAGCAGGAGGCCAAATACCTCCTTACGCCGCTTTAATTTTTGATGTAGAATTAATTTCTATTAAATAATATAACCATCAGTAGCTTAAGAGCAGAAGTTAGTAACCAACTTTTGCTCTTACTCTATTTAATACCTCATTTGCAACTGCAGATGCTTTTGCTGCTCCTTTTGCTAAAGCAGCATCTACCTCATCCAAATTATCCATATAGTAATTGTACTTTTCACGTGCATCTGCAAACTTGTCTACAATAAGTTCAAACAACTCTTGCTTGGCGTGTCCGTAACCATAATTACCTCCTTTATACTTAGCACGCATTTCTTCAACCTGTTGTGGTGTTGCTAATATTTTATACAGTTCAAAAACATTATCACCTTCTGGCTCTTTAGGGTCTTCCATTGGTGTACTATCTGTCTGTATGCCCATAATTTGTTTTCGCAACTTTTTATCTGTCTGAAACAAATTAATTAAGTTTCCCTTACTCTTACTCATTTTATCGCCATCTGTACCCGGAATAAACTTAGACTCCTCTTGTACTTTTCCTTGTGGTAAAACAAATGTTTCTCCTAGTTGCGCATGAAACCTAGAGGCTACATCCCTAGTAATTTCTAAATGTTGCATTTGATCTTTACCCACAGGCACAATCTCAGCGTCATACAACAATATATCTGCCGCCATAAGCATAGGGTAGGTAAACAACCCAGCATTAACATCTTCCAACCTATCTGCTTTATCTTTAAAAGAATGTGCTAAGGTTAATCTTTGGTACGGAAAAAAACAGCTTAAATACCATGATAATTCTGTGGTTTGCGGAACATCACTTTGTCTATAAAAAACAGTTTTTTCAATATCTAATCCAAAAGCAAGCCAGGTAGCAGCTACAGCATAGGTGTTGTTACGTAATTCTTCTCCGTTTTTTATTTGCGTTAGTGAATGCATATCTGCAATAAAAAGAAAAGATTCGTTTTTAGGGTCGTTTGCCATTTCTATAGCTGGCATAATTGCCCCTAAAATATTCCCCAAATGTGGCACTCCTGTGCTCTGTACTCCTGTTAAAACTCTTGCCATTTTATTTAAAATAATTGTAAAAATCAAAGGTAGTGCAAATAGAAGAATAGACCAACATTTTGGTTTTTGCTTTTTTTGAATTTACTACAATTTAAAAAGTAAACTTTTTTAACCATAGTTTTAATTAATTGCTATTTTTGAAGCTATGTTCACTCTTTTAAAAAACACAGGTCATTTACTATACAGAATTTGGTTTTATATACTTGTAGCACTGCCTATACTCTTATTTTTTCCGTTATTATTTATCTTTTGTATAAAAGAAAAATGGTATCCTTACTTTTTTTGGATGGCACGTAATTGTTGGGCAAGACCAATATTACTGGGTATGGGTTGCCCACAGCAAATAAAAAGAGAACAAAAAATAGAAAAAGGGAAAAGCTACATGTTAGTTGCAAACCACACCAGTATGTTAGACATTATGCTAATGCTCCGTGCTAGCAGAAACCCCTTTGTGTTTGTGGGTAAAAAAGAGTTGGTTAAAATTCCGCTTTTTGGCTTCTTTTACAAACGTGTGTGTATTATGGTAGACCGTAGTAATACCAAAAGTAGAACCGCCGTATATATGCGTGCACAAAGAAGATTAAAACAAGGACTAAGTATTTGTATTTTTCCTGAAGGTGGTGTGCCAGAGGAAGATGTTATTTTAGATGAGTTTAAAGATGGTGCTTTTAAAATGGCTATTGCCCATAAAATACCTATTGTGCCTATGACATTTTTAGACTGCAAAAAACGTTTTTCATTTACTTTTTTTAGCGGAAGCCCAGGTTTATTGCGCGTAAAAATTCATTCCTTTTTTGAAACCAAGGAGTTAGATGAAGAGCACAAAGCAACATTAAGAGAAGACGTACGAAACGTTATACTTAAAGAGCTACAAAGCAAAAAACCAACTGGTATATCTTTTTAAAACTTAAAACTAAGACCACTATAAACGCCCACAGAAAAAGGCTGAAAATCTCCAGAGCTATTAGAAAATGTATTTAATTGGTATTTAAACATTGGCTCTACGCTTAACTGCATTTTAGGCGTAAACATGTAATTAAGTCCAAAACCAACATTAGTACTAAAATTAAGACTATTAATATTATTAGACTCTCCTATTTTAGTTACTAAATCATCAGATTCTAAGGAAATAGAATTATCTACTAAAAACAAAGAACTTACACCGCCTATCAGGTTTACACCAAATTTACCCTCTGTAAGCGCATAATTAAGCTCTAAAGGAACCTCTAAATACCCAAATTGCTGTACCATTTTACCCTCTCTACTAGTACTTTTATTTGCATAACTAAATTCCTCTGATTTTGGACTGCTCGGTACTAAAAGTGCATCTGAATCTGTTTGTATAACTATACTTTCTGCATTTGAACTGTAATCTATTGTATTAACCATACTATTACTTTTAGGATCAAAAGCAGACTTAAAAAAAACATTATTGGTATTGTAGCCATAGTCTACCTTATGTACACCAGAGCGTATACTTAATTTCTTATTTACAGTATAAGCTACAGTTACACCGTAACTCATATTTACATTACCAGACTTTGAGTTTGATACAAAACTAGGGTCTACAGGAGAACCATCTTTTAAAGAATTAAAATATACTGGCGCCACATTAGCACCTACAGACCACTTGTCTTTTTTTACAGACGCAACAGCTTTTTCTTCGGTCTCATTTATGGCATCATAAATAGATTTTTTACCAATAGTATCTGCACTTACAACTGCTTCTTCTATTTCTTTAGAAAAAAATTGTTCTTTTTCTTCTTTTAGGTTTGGTGTTGATTTTGTTTCAACACTATCTACCTTACCTAATTCTTTGTTGTGCTTTGCCGCATTTTTAACTAAAGCAGCTGCAATAACACTATTCTCTCTGTTTTTAACAGTTAATAAAGTTGTAGCTTTTTCTCTTGTTACTTTATGTTTTTGTGTAGCTGTAAAAGTATTAGCTTTGTTCTTATTGGTTACAGATGCATTATTAACGTGTTCTTTATTTGTAGTAGTTACAACAGAACCTTCATTAATAGGTAAATTAATATTGTTCTTACTAGTAGTGTCCTCTCCATTTATTTTTGCATTCTTATCTACAATTTCTGCATTTGTATTAGGCAATACCTTTTCTGTATCTGTAATTGCAGGCACTATTGCATCATCAGCCATAAAAAAAGGCTTTACCGCAAAAAACAACAAAGCAAAAACAGCAGCTATTCCGCCAAGTTTCCACCAGATAGGAATTACAAACCTATCTTTTTTCTTATCGTCTAAAGACGCATTTAGCCGCTGCCAAACTTTATCATCTGGCATTTCTCCAAAGTCTTTAAACTTATCCTGGAATAGCTTATCTAAATTTTCTTTACTCATTTTAATATTTATATACCAATTGCTATTAAAATTGCAACCAACAAAATAGCACTATTGCAACTACTATTTTTAGCTTTGTTTTTTCTATTTTATCCTTTAAAATTTGTCGCGCTCTTGCTAAGTTAGATTTAGATGTGCCTGCCGTTGTACCCAACAAATCTCCTATTTCTTTATGTGTATAACCATCTAGCACATATAAATTAAACGTGGTTCTGTATTTGTACGGCAACTCTTGTATGTAACTTAATAGCATTGACAAAGAAGGTGTGTCTTCCTCTACCTCAACCACTACAGGCTCCTCTATTTTTTCTTCTTCTTTTATAGCTACGTAGGTTTCCTTCCTGTATTTCTGTAAAACAGTATTAACGGTAATTCGTTTTATCCATCCATCAAAAGAACCATTAAACTTAAACTGACCAATTTTATTAAAAATGACCATAAAACTATCATGTAAATTGTCTTCTGCCTCTTCTTTATTTTTTGAATATTTTAAACAAACACCATAAAGCATAGGTGCGTAATGGCGGTAAAGTTGCTCTTGTGCAGCTCTATTGCCTTTTACACAGTTATGTATAGTTTCATTTAAGTCCAAAAAAAATAAAATGGTTGGTTATAAAATAGTTTATTGGTTTACTGGTACTGTAAACTCTATATACTGGTCTTCTCCGTCTTCATTTTGTCCTGTCCAAAATTTAAACAAATAATCTTCTTTGTAAATTACTTCAAAATCAAAATTTACTTCTACCTCTTCTGTACTTGCTTGGCAATTATCATTACCTATTAATTCTGTACCAATAGGATACACTTCTCTTTCTGTAAGTTGATGTTTATGAATGTCAAAACCCTCAAAATAAGTACAAGCATTAGGCTTAGCATAGGTAACATAAATGGTATATCTCTCTCCAAAATCAAAAGACTCTGGTACCTCTGCGCTAAGCACCTTTAAATTTACATATTTAAAATTAGTATCATCATCATCATCTAAAGAACAAGCGTTAAAAGAAAAGCTTATTACCAAAAGCATTAAAATACTTAAACTTTTTTTCATAATGTAATTAATTATATTGTTGTTATCTAGATGATTATTATTTGGTAGGGTTGCGTTAAAAACGACAAAATCCCGAAAAAATCGGGATTTTGTATACTTAAACCTTTTTAAAGGTTTATAAAGATATATTTTAAGATAAAAAATTAAGCTGTAACTGCCTTAATTGCTTCTTTAATTTTAACCTCTAACTCTTCAAGCAATTCTGGGTTATCTGCTAAAATATTTTTAACAGCATCCCTACCCTGACCAAGTTTTGTATCACCATAACTAAACCAAGAACCACTCTTTTTTATAATTTCATATTGCACACCCAGGTCTAAAATTTCTCCAACCTTAGAAACACCTTCTCCATACATGATATCAAATTCGGTAGTTCTAAACGGTGGTGCAACTTTGTTTTTAACAACTTTTACACGTGTTTTGTTACCTTGCACGTCACCATCTGTATTTTTAATTTGTGTAGATCTTCTTATATCTAAACGCACAGAAGCATAAAACTTTAAAGCATTACCACCAGTAGTAGTCTCAGGGTTACCAAACATAACACCAATTTTTTCTCTTAACTGGTTAATAAAAATTACCGTACAATTTGTTTTACTAATAGAACTTGTTAGTTTACGCAATGCTTGTGACATTAGTCTTGCATGTAAGCCCATTTTAGAGTCACCCATTTCACCTTCAATTTCACTTTTAGGTGTTAAAGCAGCAACAGAATCTACAATAACAATATCAATAGCACCAGACCTAATTAAATTATCTGCAATTTCTAAAGCCTGCTCACCATGATCTGGCTGAGAAATAATTAAATTATCTATATCTACTCCTAGTTTTTCTGCATAAAAACGATCAAAAGCGTGCTCTGCATCTATAAAAGCAGCAATACCACCAGCTTTTTGAGCCTCTGCAATAGCATGCAACGTTAATGTTGTTTTACCAGAAGATTCTGGTCCATATATTTCTATAACTCTACCACGAGGATAACCTCCTACGCCTAAGGCAATGTCTAACCCTAAAGATCCAGAAGATATAACAGCTACATCTTCTACAACTTTATCTCCCATTTTCATTACAGAACCCTTACCGTAAGTCTTATCTAGCTTGTCTAAAGTTAATTTTAACGCTTTTAATTTTGCTTCTTTTTCGTTGCTCATTTCTAATAGTGTTTGTACCGCTAAATTACCATTTCTTTTGTCATAATACAATGCCTACGCAACCTTTTTACCAAAGCTGCATCTACAAGGTGTGTTCACCTTCAATCTTAAAACGAAGGCGCCCTAAAATTATACATTTTTAAGGCAGGTTTATTTTTCCGCTTTGTTGGTTAAGTTGGAAAAAGCATCTAAAAAGGGTTTAACTTTGTGTTATAACCCTTTTTTGTTGCCCAAAACCTCAATATTTTATAGCTTTGCCGCTATTCTTTAACTTAATTAAATTAGTATAGCATGCAACTGTACAATACATTAAGCGCCAAAGAAAGAGCAGCCCTAATTGAAGAGGCTGGTAAGGAACGCCTAACCATTTCTTTCTATAAATATGCGCACATTGGCAACACCTCTTTATTTAGAGATCACCTATTTATAACTTGGGACCAATTAGAAGTTCTTGGTCGTATTTATGTAGCAACAGAGGGCATAAACGCTCAATTATCTGTTCCTGCAGAAAACTTTAATGCCTTTAAAGCACATTTAGATAGTATTACATTTTTAGAAAATGTACGCTTAAATATTGCTATTGAACAAGACAATATGTCTTTTTTAAAATTGAAGGTAAAAGTGCGCAATAAAATAGTTGCAGATGGTTTAAACGACAATGCTTTTGATGTAACAAACAAAGGGGTACACGTTAATGCCGAAAAATTTAACGAACTTATTGAAGATCCAAATACCGTTTTGGTAGATATGCGTAACCATTACGAAAGTGAAATTGGTCACTTTAAAAACGCTATTACTCCAGATGTAGATACTTTTAGAGACTCTTTAGATATTATAGAAAATGATTTAAAAGACCACAAAGAAGATAAAAAACTAGTAATGTATTGTACAGGCGGCATACGTTGTGAAAAAGCAAGTGCCTACTACAAACATAAAGGCTTTAAAAACGTTTACCAACTAGAAGGCGGTATTATTGAATATACAAGACAAGTAACCAACAAAAACCTAGAAAATAAGTTTATTGGTAAAAACTTTGTTTTTGATCATAGACGCGGTGAGCGCATTACAGATGATGTTATTGCAAACTGCCACCAATGCGGAGATCCTTGTGACACGCACGTAAACTGTGCTAATGAGGCCTGCCATTTGCTGTTTATACAATGTGAAAAATGCGCTACAGAAATGAACAATTGCTGCTCTACAGAATGTAAAGACATACACGCATTACCATATGAAACACAAAAAGAGCTTAGACGTGGCAAAACAGTAAGTAATAAAATTTTCAAAAAAGGAAGATCTGAAGTATTAAGGTACAAAAAATAGATTTTAAAAAACATAAAGCCAAAAATAAAAAGCTGCTAAAACACTTGTTTTTAGCAGCTTTTTTGTACCAAAATAACTACCAACATAAAACTATTTTACTCAGTTTAAATAATTAACATTTTACAATAAACTACTGTCTTATTTATTTCAACTTAAAAATAGTATCTTTACGGTTAAGTAAATTAATATGAACCTTTTTTGACAAGAAGTAGCTTTACTTTTTTAGTCAAATCAATATATATAATATGGGTTGTAGCAGTTGTTCAACTGGTAAAGACGGCCAACCAAAAGGATGTAAGAACAATGGTACTTGCGGAACAGATGGCTGTAATAAATTAACGGTTTTTGATTGGCTCTCTAACATGTCGTTGCCAAACGGGGCAGAGCCTTTTAATTGCGTAGAGGTACGCTTTAAAAATAGTAGAAAAGAATTTTTTAGAAACACAGATAAATTATCTCTAGCAATTGGAGACTTAGTAGTAACCGAAGCAAAATCTGGTTATGACGTTGGTATGGTAACACTTACAGGGGAACTTGTAAGAGTACAAATGAAAAAGAAGAAAGTTGCTATAGACAGTGATGACATTTTAAAACTATACCGAAAAGCTAGTCAAAAAGATGTAGATACGTGGCAAAATTGCAGGGATAGAGAAGAAGCCATTAAAAAACGAGCCCGGGAAATTGCAATTGCTCTTAACTTGCAAATGAAAATATCTGATGTTGAGTTTCAAGGAGATGGCTCTAAAGCTACATTTTATTACACAGCAGAAGACAGGGTAGATTTTAGACAGTTAATAAAAGATATGGCCAAAGCATTTTCTATACGTATAGAAATGCGCCAAATTGGCTACAGACAAGAAGCACAACGCTTAGGAGGTATTGGGTCTTGCGGCAGAGAGTTATGCTGTTCTACTTGGTTAACAGACTTTAGATCTGTTAGTACCGCTGCAGCACGCTACCAACAATTGTCTCTTAATCCTCAAAAGTTAGCTGGCCAATGTGGCAAACTAAAATGTTGCTTAAACTATGAGTTAGATGTGTATTTAGATGCCTTAAAGGATTTTCCTAGTCAAGACACTAAAATATTTACTGAAAAAGGTGTTGCATACTGTCAAAAAACAGACATTTTTAAAGAGATGTTATGGTTCTCTTACAAAGACGATGCAGCAAACTGGCATATGCTTACCAAAGATCAAGTAAATGAACTTGTTGCACTTAACAAGCAAAAAGAAAAAATTGTTAGCTTAGAAGATTATGCCTTAGAAAACATTGTTGAAGAAAAAGCAATGGTGTTTGAAAATGTTGTTGGCCAAGACAGTTTAACTCGTTTTGACAAACCAAAAAAGTCTAACAAAAAGAGACGCAACAATAATAAAAAACGCAACAACAACAACAACAACAACAACAACAACAACAACAACAACAACAACAACAACAACAACAACAACAACAACAATCCAAATAGCAAAAGACATAAACCAAAGCCTAACCCTAACAGCAAGAGCAACAACGCTAAAAGTCCGGCTAAAAAAAGACCTGTTACTAACAAAAAAAATAACAACCAAAATAGCAACAGCAACCCTAACAAAAAAAGACCTTCAAAAAATGCTAAGAAATAGTTTTATCATTTTTTTACTTGCACTCTTAGGTGCCTGCAACTCTAATATTGTAGAAACCAAATACAAGGCAACTAAAAATGGCGTTTGGAATAAAGATGAAATAATGAGTTTTTCATTTAATGCACCAGATACCATTAGCAGGTATAATGTATTTATCAACCTAAGAAATGATAATACATTTCCTTACAGCAACTTATTTTTAATATCAGAGTTAAGTTTCCCAAACGGAACCGTTATAAAAGACACCCTAGAATACCAAATGGCTAAACCAAATGGTGAGTGGCTAGGCAAAGGCAATGGAAGCGTAAAGGAAAATAAGCTCTGGCTTAAAGAAAACATCGTTTTCCCAGAAAACGGCGTATATACATTACAAATATCACAAGCTATGCGTAAAAATGGTAATGTAAACGGCATAGTAAATTTAGAAGGCATCACTGATGTTGGGTATCAAATAGAAAAAATTAAAGAATAGCAATGGCAAAGGCTGTAAAGAAAAAAGAAAGTAAACCGTTTTTTAAGTTTATTAAATGGTTTTGGATATTATTTGTTGTAGGTATTATATCTGTAGTGCTTATATTTTTGTTAGCATCTATGAATGCTTTTGGCGAGTTACCAGATTTTGAACGCTTAGAGAATCCTCAAACAAATTTAGCTAGTCAAATTATCTCCTCAGATGGTGAGTTATTAGGCAAGTACTATTATGAAGACAACAGAACAGATGTTGCATACGAACAATTACCAAAACATTTAGTAGATGCTTTAGTTGCCACCGAAGATGCACGTTATTTTGAGCATTCTGGCATAGATGCTCGTGGTACTTTAAGAGCATTTTTCTATTTAGGAAAAAAAGGAGGCGCTAGTACAATTTCTCAGCAGTTAGCAAAGCAATTGTTTACTGGCCAAGCAGCAAGAGGATGGCAACGTTACACTCAAAAAATTAAAGAATGGGTTATTGCAACACGTTTAGAGCGCCAATACACTAAAGAAGAAATTATAGCAATGTATTTTAACATCTATGATTTTGGTAACAATGCAGACGGTATACGTTCTGCCTCTCGTATTTACTTTGGTAAAGAGCCAAAAGATTTAGACGTTAAAGAATCTGCTATGCTTGTAGGTATGTTTAAAAACTCATCTTTGTACAACCCTACTCCTAAAAGAAACCCAAAAGGAACTTTAAATCGTAGAAATGTAGTGTTAGCACAAATGGCTAAATACGGCTACATTACTCAAAAGGAAAAAGACTCATTACAAAAAACACCGCTAAGTCTTAACTTTTCTCCAGAAAACCATAAAGAAGGTCTTGCAACATATTTTAGAATGTACTTACAAGGGTTTATGAGCGATTGGGCAAAGAAAAACCCTAAGCCTGCATTAAAAGGAGAACGCGACAAATGGAACTTATTTTTAGACGGTTTAAAAATTTACACCACTATTGACTCTAGAATGCAGAAAAACGCAGAAGTAGCTGTAGAAAAGCACATGACAAAGCTACAGGCTGAGTTTTTTGTTCAAAACACACCAGAACGTAATAAAACTGCTCCATTTTTAGACCTAAATAAAGACGAGGTAAATAGAATATTGGAAAGAGGTATGAAAACTTCAGACCGCTGGAGATCTATGCAGAGAAACGGAAAATCTGAAAAAGAAATAAGAGCTGCATTTAAAAAGCCAATTCCAATGAAGGTTTTTAGCTGGACAACCAAAACAAAAAACAAAGACACCGTAATGTCTCCTTTGGACTCTATTAGATATCACAAATCTTTTTTAAGAACAGCTATGATGTCTATGGAACCACAAACAGGACACGTTAAAGCTTGGGTTGGCGGTATAAACTATAAGTATTTTCAGTATGACAATGTGTATAGCGGATCTAGACAAGCTGGTTCTACATTTAAACCGTTTGTGTATGCTGCCGCTATAGACCAATTGCGTTTATCTCCATGTGATTCTATTATGGACACTCAACATTGTATTGCAGCTGGAAAACACGGTAATACAGACGCTTGGTGTCCTAAAAACTCAGATGGCAAGTATTCAGGAAAAATGATGACGCTTAAACACGCATTAGCAAATTCCGTAAACTCTGTTACTGCAAAATTAATAGATGAAGTTGGACCTGCGCCAGTAGTACAAATGGCAAAAAAATTAGGCATTTCTAAAGAATTACCAGAAGTACCTTCTATTGCTTTAGGTACGGCAGATATGAGTGTGTATGAAATGGTTGGCGCATATGGCGCATTTGCAAACCAAGGCGTATATGTAAAACCTGTAATGGTTACAAGAATTGAAGATAAAAACGGCACTGTGTTATACGAGTACACCCCAGAAACAAGAGATGTTATGAGTAAAGACGTTGCTTATGCCGTTGTAAATTTAATGGAAGGTGTTACCCAAGGTGGCTCAGGAACAAGGCTAAGACATAAATATCAAGCGAACAGAAGAGACTACAAAGAAGTTATGACTGGCTACCCTTATGAACTTAGCAATCCTATTGCTGGTAAAACAGGAACTACACAAAACCAAAGTGATGGTTGGTTTATGGGTATGGTACCAAACCTAGTTACTGGTGTTTGGGTTGGCGGCGAAGATAGAGCAACACATTTTAAAAGTATAACCTATGGCCAAGGTGCAGCTATGGCTTTACCAATTTGGGGTATGTATATGAAAGCAAACTACGCAAATAAAGATTTGGGTATATCAGACAAAGCATTTACTAAACCAAAAGACTTATCTATAAATGTAGATTGCGACAAGGTTAGAAAAGAAATGCAACAAGACCAACGTGTGGACGACGATATAGACGATCTTGATTTTTAACTAATTCTTATTTAAAATGATTAGAAAAACAGTAACAAACGTTAAAGAAGCATTAAAAGGTGTAAAAGACAATATGACTTTTATGGTTGGTGGTTTTGGATTATGCGGCATACCAGAAAATGCAATACAAGAACTAGTAAACCTAAACGTTAAAGGCATTACCTGTATCTCTAATAATGCAGGTGTAGACGATTTTGGACTTGGTTTACTACTACAAAAAAGACAAGTAAAAAAAATGGTGTCTTCATACGTAGGGGAAAATGATGAGTTTGAGAGACAAATGTTGAGTGGCGAACTAGAAGTAGAGTTAACACCACAAGGTACCTTAGCAGAAAAATGTAGAGCAGCTCAATCTGGTTTTCCAGCATTCTATACACCAGCAGGTTACGGCACAGAGGTAGCAGAAGGTAAAGAAACAAGGGAGTTTAATGGTAAAATGTATGTTTTAGAAGAAGCTGCTAAAGCAGATTTTGCTTTTGTAAAAGCCTGGAAGGGTGATGAAGCTGGTAATCTTATATTTAAAGGAACAGCACGTAACTTTAATGCAGTAATGTGTGGCGCAGCTACAATAACTGTTGCAGAGGTTGAAGAATTACTACCAGCCGGAAGCTTAGACCCAAACGAAATTCACGTTCCAGGAATATTTGTACAACGTATTTTTCAAGGAAAAGATTATCAAAAAAGAATAGAGCAACGCACTGTAAGAACCAAATAGTAACATAGCATATGAAATTAGCATATAGATGCCCTTCTTGCAAAGCAACAAATTACTACACACCAGTAATTGCAACCAGAGGAGATTTACATATGAAAATTGGTGATAGTTTTGATGCTAATTGCTCAAGTTGTAATTCTAAAGAAAAAGTACATATAAATAAAATTACCGCAGTACAAGACAAAAAACTAATAGTAATAGGCGCCGTAATTGGCCTTGTCACTGCAATAATCTTATGGTCTATTTTTGGCGCTATCGGAACAGTTGCAGTAGGTATTCCCATAATATTTATGACTGTAGAAAGTAGTGCTACAAACGCCTTTAACAAATATATGATAAGACGCAGGTAGCTTATCAAAATAAAAATATTCAATTTTATAGTAACTATTATGCTAGATAAAAACGGAATAGCTAAACGAATAGCAAAGGAAGTACAAGACGGATTTTATGTAAATCTGGGTATTGGCATACCTACTTTAGTTGCCAATTTTGTAAATAACAATATAAGTGTTGAGTTTCAGAGTGAAAATGGAGTTTTAGGTATGGGGCCCTTTCCTTTTGAAGGCGAAGAAGATGCCGATATCATTAATGCTGGCAAGCAAACTATAACAACTTTGCCAGGCGCTTCATTTTTTGACTCTGCAACAAGTTTTGGTATGATAAGAGGCCAACATGTAGACCTTACAATTTTAGGTGCTATGGAAGTTGCAGAAAATGGCGATATAGCAAACTGGAAAATACCTGGAAAGATGGTAAAAGGTATGGGAGGAGCAATGGACCTAGTTGCATCTGCAGAAAATATTATTGTTGCAATGATGCATACAAACAGAGCAGGAGAATCTAAATTACTAGATAAATGCACCTTACCCCTAACTGGTGTGGGATGCGTAAAAAAAATAGTAACAAACTTAGCAGTTTTAGAGGTCACAAAAGATGGATTCTTACTTTTAGAAAGAGCTCCTGGCGTAACAGTAGACCAAATAAAACAAGCAACTAAAGGCACATTAATTATAAATGGCGAAGTTCCTGAGATGGATATTTAGGCAAAAAATGTAGTTATACAACACAAAAGTTTAGTTATACAACAATTGTTTTAAAATTATAACTATCAAATATATATTTACAAAGTATAATAAGTTTAACCCCAAATTAAAACTTTTAACAACCTAGATTATGAATACCCAAATTTACCCAACATCAGAGAAAGTAATTTACAAGAAAAGTTTCTTTTCTGGAGTTATTAGCTTAACGAAAAAACTATTTATGTTCTCATAAATGAGTTTAAACTGAAGACATTAAAAGGAGCTACATTTTAATAAATGTAGCTCCTTTTTTATTCTAACAGCAAACAAAACTAAAGCCCTTTAATACAAAATATATAATTAACAGATAAGTTTACATTAAATTATATTAAAATAGGCTTAAAACGCTTGATTTGCTCGATAAAGGCACGTAAATTACGTACTAAATATTATTAGAATGAAAAACATTAAACACACCACACAAATTTTAGTATTGTTATTTTTTACAATGGTTGTATCTGCACAAGTACCAAAAGACCACAACAACAAAGAGCGACTATTAGGAAAAATTAGCAAATCAGACTTAACAAAAAACACCTTTGCAAATTGGTTTACACCAAATTACAATAATTATAAGGTAGATACAGAAACCATTAAACGTATAGAAAAAGAACTTAAACATTACAAAATTGTTGCGTTTATGGGCACTTGGTGCGGAGATAGCAAAAGAGAAACACCTCCTTTTTACAAAGTACTAGAAGCCGCAAATTTTCCAATGGAAAATTTTAGTATTGTTGCGGTAGACAACGCCAAGAACAACTATAAAAAAAGTCCCGGAGGAGAAGAAAAAGGGTTAAATATTACACGTGTGCCTACTTTTATTTTGTACAAAAATGGTAAGGAAGTAAACCGAATTGTAGAATCCCCAATAATAAGCATAGAAAAAGACTTAGAAGCTATTGTAACAGGAAACACTTATATTCCAAATTACGCAAAATAGAACTAAGAGGAATAAAAAAATCCCAAGTTGTAACAACTTGGGATTTTTAATTTTATAGTAGTAGCGTATAGCTTAACCTTTAATATTTGCAGCTAAAAACTCACGGTTCATACGTGCAATGTTTTCTAAAGAAATTCCTTTAGGACATTCTACTTCACAAGCTCCAGTATTGGTACAGTTACCAAAACCTTCTAAATCCATCTGAGCAACCATATTTTTAACACGGTCTACAGCCTCTACTTGTCCTTGTGGTAATAATGCATATTGAGATACTTTAGCGCCAACAAATAACATAGCTGAAGAGTTTTTGCAACTTGCCACACAAGCACCGCAACCAATACAAGTTGCAGCATCCATAGCTTCATCTGCAGCGTGTTTAGAAATAGGAATAGCATTAGCATCTTGCGTATTACCAGAAGTGTTTACAGATATATAACCACCTGCATGCTGTATACGGTCAAAAGCACCTCTATCTACAACTAAATCTTTTAAAACAGGAAAAGCTTTTGCTCTAAAAGGCTCTATAGTAATTGTATCACCATCTTTAAACATACGCATATGCAACTGGCAAGTAGTAACTCCTCTATCTGGACCGTGCGCTTCACCATTTATAAACATAGAGCACATTCCACAAATACCCTCACGACAGTCGTGATCAAAAGCTACTGGCTCTTCACCAGAATTAATTAATTGCTCGTTTAAAACATCCATCATTTCCAAGAAAGACATATGTTCTGAGATCTCAGTCACTTTATAATCGACCATCTTACCTTTCGACTGAGCGTCTTTTTGACGCCAAATTTTAAGTGTTAAATTCATAATGCCTATCTTATTTGTATGAACGTTGTTTTAATTCAATTTCATTAAACTCTAGCTCCTCTTTATGAAGTACAGCCTCGCCAGGTTCTCCCTTATATTCCCATGCAGAAACAAATGCAAACTCTTTATCATTACGCTTTGCCTCTCCTTTTTGTTCTCCATCTAACTCTACAGATTCTTCTCTAAAGTGTCCTCCACATGATTCTTCTCTAACAAGTGCATCT
Source organism: Cellulophaga omnivescoria (assembly GCF_001999725.1). Taxonomy (GTDB): domain Bacteria; phylum Bacteroidota; class Bacteroidia; order Flavobacteriales; family Flavobacteriaceae; genus Cellulophaga; species Cellulophaga omnivescoria. Next base: position 59,235 of record NZ_MDDP01000017.1, on the reverse strand, counting down.
TTAGCAAATAACTCACCTAGCTCTAAGAAGTCTGCAACACGTCCAGCTTTTTCTAACTCGGCATTTAATTCATTTGCATTACCAGGAACACTTACGTTTTTATAAAAATCTTCGCGTAATGCCTTAATCTCTGCCATAGCTTCTTTTAAGCCTTCTGCGTTACGAGACATACCGCATTTCTCCCACATTATGTTACCTAATTTCTTGTGGTAATAATCTACAGAATGCTTACCATTGTTATTTACAAAGAAATCAATTTTATCTTTAACCTCTTTTTCAGCAGCATCAAACTCTGGTGTGTTAGTAGGTATTTTACCTGTTCTAATCTCGTGAGATAAATAATCACCAATTGTGTAAGGCAACACAAAATAACCATCTGCTAAACCTTGCATTAAAGCAGAAGCTCCAAGCCTGTTTGCACCGTGATCAGAGAAGTTAGCCTCACCAATACAGTATAAACCGTCTACAGTAGTCATTAAATTGTAATCTACCCATACACCACCCATTGTGTAGTGAACTGCAGGATATATCATCATTGGCGTTTTGTATGGATCTTGATCTACAATTTTCTCATACATCTGGAACAAGTTACCGTATTTAGCCTCAACTATAGCCTTACCTAAATCGTAAACTTTTTGTTTAGATGGATTTTGAATATTGTGAATTTTTGCTTGCTCTTTACCATAACGCTCAATAGCTGATGCAAAATCTAAATAAACAGCTTCACCCGTTGCATTTACACCGTAACCAGCATCACAACGTTCTTTAGCCGCTCTAGATGCAACATCACGTGGTACCAGGTTACCAAATGCAGGATATCTTCTTTCTAAGTAATAATCTCTTTCATCTTCAGACAAATCGGTTGGCTTTTTCTTACCCTCACGAATTGCTTTAACATCTTCAATATTTTTAGGCACCCAAATACGTCCATCGTTACGTAAAGACTCAGACATCAAAGTTAATTTAGACTGATAGTCTCCTGAACGAGGAATACAAGTTGGGTGAATTTGCGTATAGCAAGGGTTTGCAAAAAACGCCCCCTTTTTATGTATTTTCCAGGCTGCTGTTGCATTAGAACCCATTGCATTGGTAGATAAGAAATAAACATTACCATAACCACCAGAGGCAATTACTACTGCATGAGCAGAATGACGTTCTATTTCACCAGTAACCAAGTTACGAGCAATAATACCACGAGCTTTACCGTCTACTTTTACAACGTCTAGCATTTCATGACGATTGAACGGAGTAATTTTACCACGCGCAATTTGTCTGTTCATTGCAGAATATGCTCCCAATAATAACTGTTGTCCTGTTTGTCCTTTAGCGTAAAAAGTTCTTGAAACCAATACGCCTCCAAAAGAACGGTTATCTAACAAACCACCGTAATCACGTGCAAAAGGAACACCTTGAGCAACACACTGGTCTATTATATTTGCTGATACCTCAGCCAAACGATAAACGTTTGCTTCGCGAGAACGGTAATCACCACCTTTAATTGTATCATAAAATAAACGGTAGGTAGAATCTCCATCTCCTTGATAATTTTTTGCTGCATTTATACCACCTTGTGCAGCAATAGAGTGCGCTCTACGCGGAGAATCTTGGTAGCAAAATGTTTTAACGTTGTAGCCCAACTCCGCTAACGTAGCAGCAGCAGAACCACCAGCCAAACCAGTACCAACAACTATAACATCTATATTACGTTTGTTAGCAGGGTTAACTAAATCTATGTGGTTTTTATAATCGGTCCACTTTGTTTTAAGCGGGCCTTTAGGTACTTTAGAATCTAATACAGACATATGATACTATATTATTAATGATTAAAATGATGAAAAAGGGCTATAAAAATAAATCCTAAAGGAATTATTATAGCATAAGCCTTACCAAAAGCCTGAAGCTTTTGTTTTCTCATAGAGCTAACTCCAGAAGATTGAAACGCAGAACTAAATCCGTGCATAAGGTGTAAAGATAAAAACACAAATGCCAAAACATAAGCGCCAACTCTTATTGGGTTAACAAACTTGTGTGTAAGCTCTTCGTAATAACGAAAACCTTCACCATCCGCTAACAATCCAGACATATCGCCTTGGATGTATTTGGTGTTTATTTCTGGTAACCAGAAATCAATAAAATGTAATACTAAGAAACCAAGGATAGCTAAACCGCTATAAATCATGTTTCTACTCATCCAGCTAGAATTAGCCGCTCCATTGTTTTTTGCATACTTTACAACCCTTGCTTGTCTATTTTTAAATTCTAAAATAAAGCCCATAATAAAATGGTACATTACTCCAAAAATTAATATCGGTTGTAATAAATACTGTACCGCCCAAAAAGTACCCATAAAATGAGAAGCCTCATTAAACGCGTTTGGACTAAACACCGATAAAACATTAATAGCAAAATGCTGAAGTAGAAAAAACATTAAAAATAAAGCAGAAAGCGCCATCGCATACTTTCTACCAATTGAAGATTTAAAAAATCCGCTCATTTGTTGTTAGTTTTGTTTTACAAATTTACGACTCAATTAAGTTATCAACAAACTTTGCTTAAAATATGTAACGTATTTAGAATTATTTTAAAGAAACTTTGATTAACAATTCTGTTAATTACTATTTTTGACCGATATTCATAGAAAATTTAAGAGTAAAAAATGGACATTGGCTTACTTTCTGTTAGTATGGGCGTGTACTCTACACGAAGAATTGCACAAGAAGCAGAAAAGCGCGGGCATTATATAGAGCTCGTAGACCACACCAAATGCTCTGTAAAGTTAGGAGCAACTACTCCTAAAATTTATTTAAACGAAGAAGACATTACCAATGAGTTTGATGCTATTATTCCTAGAATAGGGAATAAAGTAACCAGGCACGGTGCAGCTGTAGTTAGGGAGTTTGAACTAAATGGTGTTTTTACCACTGTAAAATCTTTAAGTATTTTAAAAGCAAGAAACAAGGTAAAAACATTACAAATAATGGCAAGATGTGGCGTACCTGTTCCAGAAACTTTATTTTCTATAAACCCAAATAACATAGAGTCTCAAATAGCACTGCTTGGTGGAACACCAGTAATTATTAAGTTGCAAGAAGGCACACAAGGTTTAGGTGTAATACTAGCAGAAACAGAAAAATCTGCAAAATCTATAATAGATACTTTTTACAAAATGGATACAAGTATCTTGATACAAAAATTTATTAAAGAATCTAACGGAGAAGACATAAGAATTTTTATTGTTGGCAACAAAATTGTTGCTAGTATGAAAAGAACCAGTGAAGCTGGCGAATTTAGATCTAATGTACATAGAGGCGCAACCGTGCAAGCTATAGAACCTACTGCTTATGAATGTAAAATAGCACTTAGAGCAGTAAAACAACTAGACCTTGGTGTTGCTGGTGTAGATTTAATACGATCTAAAAACGGTCCTTTACTTATTGAGGTTAATGCATCTCCAGGGTTAGAAGGCATAGAAAGTGCAACAGGCGTTAATGTTGCCAAAAAAATTATTGAATACGTAGAAAAAAATGCTTTTAAAAGACGAAAATAAAACCATAACCATTGGTACTGAAAGTGTAAAACCAGGACAAGAAAAACTGGTAAGTATAAAAATTGATAGATTACCTACTGGTACTATTATAGATATACCTATATACGTGTTTAACTCAAAAAACCCTGGGCCAACATTATTGGTGCAAGCGGGTTTACATGGCGATGAAATAAACGGCATTGAAATTGTACGTAGAATGCTAGACAAAAAGTATTTTAACGTTACAAAAGGATGCATTATAGCAGTACCCATTTTAAATATATTTGGATTTATACATTTTTCTAGAGAATTACCAGATGGAAAAGACGTTAATAGAAGCTTTCCTGGTTCTAAATCTGGATCATTAGCAAGTAGAATAGCATATCACTTTACAAAAGAAATTTTTCCTCAAATAGATTTTGGAGTGGATTTACATACTGGTGGCGGAAGTAGATCTAATTATCCTCAAACTCGTTATACAGCAACAGACAAAGACAGTGAAGAGCTTGCTACTATTTTTAATGCTCCCTTTACTTTTTCATCGGACCTAATACCTAAATCTTTTAGAAAAACTGCTTTTACCAAGGGCATACCAACCATTGTGTACGAAGCTGGGGAAAGCATGCGTTTTGATGAATATTCAATAGAACAAGGAGTACAGGGAATTTTAAACATTTTACATCATTTTAAAATGATTAATAAAACTGAGGCACTATTAGCTGAAAAAGAAGAAACAGTACACTTAACCAACAGAAAATGGTTAAGAGCTCCTACCGCTGGTATGTTTTTGCCTAAAATTAAGAATGGTAGTGATATCAAAAAAGGGGCTGTTATTGGTATTGTTACAGATGCGTTTTCTAAACGAAATAAAGAAATTAAAGCTCCATTTAATGGTTGTGTTTTTTGCATTAACCATCAAGCAGTAGTTAACCAAGGGGAAGCACTTTTTCATATTGGAGAATTGGCCAAATAAGAGTTAATTTTTCAAATTAAAATACAAAACATTAAAAATTTAAACTTCAATTTACAAACCAATTAGTTTGCACCTTACCATTTACCCAGTCAATATCTAACCGAGTAAGCATTTTATCGTACTTTAATAATATTTAATGGTGTGTAGATGATACTCATCAAAAAAAAGATAATATAATAACAAACTATTTGGTTTGTTTATTAACATCTGTTATTAAGAATAATTACAATTAGTAACCTTAACTTAAAATAGTAACATTAACACAAAATTTACTTAATACAAACACCATAGTGAGTTAACAATATTGGTGCTGTTGAATAATACTTTTGCTCTGCGAGAAATAATAACCAACAACACTAAAAAAATGTATAAAAAATTATTAGTTAAAACTTTTGTATTCTCTTTAATAGGAGCAAGCATTATGAGTTGTAATCCAGAAGATGGATTAGATGGCACTAACGGAAAAGATGGTATTGACGGCATTAACGGTCAAGATGGTGAGGACGGTGAAGATTATACACCGCCTGCAACTATTTTTGAAAATAAATCTAATATGAAACCTTTAGTTGCCGTAGATGGTCAATTTAACTTTGTAGAAGCTTATTCTTTAGTAAGCTCTAGCGATGTATTAAACTTTGGCGGTAGCGACTTTAGAATTGGTGGCGGTGCAGATGGTGCCGGATTAATTAAAAATGGAGATGGCTACGAATATGTAGTAAATTTTGAAGATCATTTTGCTGTAGCAAGATTGTCATTAGACAAAGAATTTAATATAACTGATGCAACTTACTTACTAAACTCTAGTGTGGCAGATTATGCCCGCCAGTGTTCTGGTACTATGTGGGAAAAAGAAATTCATGGTGGTGATAAAGATTTATTTTTATCTGCTTCTGAAGCTTTTAATTTTGATGTAAAAGGAATAGATCCCTTGGTAGAAACTCCTACGCCAACTGCAGATTTTGGTTTAGATGCATTGGGTGAATTTGCTTGGGAAAATGCCACTCCTTTACCACAAGGCACTTATGCAGGGCAAACAGTAATTATTGGTGGGGATGATGATTCATCTGGTTCGGAAGGACAAGTTATTATGTATCATTCTACTGCTGGTGACGCTGATTTAACTGGTGGAAAAATTTATGTTTTACGCTTAAAGCAAGTATCTGATGGCGCCGGTGCGGTAATGGCAGCAGCTGCAGACACGCAATACAACGAAGGCAACTTAGACTTTCAAGAAACATATGACATAGAGTTTGTAGAAATTGTAAACGGTTCTAGTTTAACTGTAGAAGAAATGGAAACAGCTTGTAATGACGTTTTTGCATCTCAATTTATGAGAGTAGAAGATGTAGATTACCAAAAAGGAGGAGACGATAATGCAAGAAACGTTTACTTTGCAGTAACGGGTCGTGGACCAGGTAGAGGTACTTATAACGACTGGGGAACTGTTTATAAATTAGAACTAGATGCTACAAACCCATTAGAAGGTAAACTAACACAAGTAATAAGCGGTAACACAGACACAAATAATATGGATGGTAATTTAGCAATGCTACAAAGCCCAGACAACATTTGCGTAACAGAAAACTACATTTACACACAAGAAGACCCTAACTCTTTTAATAGAGGTCATGCTGCTTATATTTATCAATCGGATTTAGAGGGCAACAACTCTAGAAAAGTATTAGAATTAGTTGTTAGAAATGATTTGGCTATAAACAAAACCACTGGTTTAAGCGGAGAATTTGGTTCATTAATAGATATATCTGATAAAATTGGAGAGCCAGATACTTTTATGTTGGCATTACAACCACACTACTGGAAAAGTAATGATTTTGCTGGTGTAGATGGTGGTACACAATCTTTACAACACCCTTGGCTAGGAGACTCTCCTTACCTAGAAGGTTCTCAAATTGTAATAATTAAAGGTTTACCTAGATAAAACAAAACATATATTTACTAAAAAGATCCCTGTATCGTCTGATACAGGGACTTTTTACTATATAAATACCGCTACAAATGCCTAATAAAATTTATAAACTAGTAATTGTTATTCTGTTTGCTTTATCTGCATGTAAAGAAAAACAACAAGGCTATACAAAAACTATTACTGAAAACGATGTTAAATGGAAAGCCGCACAAGAATATTACCTAAAACACATTACAAAAGCTGGCAATTTAATAGACACGCTAAACACTGTAAAGTACAATGACAGTTTGGCAAAATCTCTATTTTTTGAGTTACGTATTGCATTTAAAAAGGCAGAACCTTTTGCAGGCGCTTTAAACCCATCTGTAACACACAAAGCAAACGGGCCAGCTTTACCCACTTATAATGACGACAGTGGAAGAATAGTTTCCCCTGTTGGTTTACAAAAAATAGAAGAAACACTTTTTGCAGAAGATGGCAACCAAAAGGATTTTTTAAGAGAATTATATTACCAAAAAGGATTTGTAAACAACTTAAAAGAAAATATTAAAAAAAGAGACTTAACCCCTAAACGCTTTTTTATTGGCACGCACCAACAACTAATGCGCATTGCAAGCTTAGCTATGGCAGGTTTTGACACTCCAGTAACAGGTAAAAGCATAAAAGAAACTACAGTTTCATTACAAAGCTTACAGCAAGTATACAAATTAACATTACAGCCCTTAATACAGCAAAAAAACAATAAGTTAGATAAAGATTTTATTAAAAATATAAATAAGGCAGTAACATTTATTAATAACAATTCTGATTTTATAAAATTTGATAGGTATACTTTTATAAGAGATTACCTAAACCCAATTACAAAAAACTGGGTAGAAATAAGACAAACATCTCAACTTTGGGATGGAAAAACTAATGCCTATCCGTATAATTTTAATGCACCTACTTTTTTTGAAGAAGATAGTTTTAACGTAAATTACTTTTTAGATGTAAATGACAGAAACCCTTCTCAAGAGAAAATTGCCTTAGGTAAAAAGTTATTTTTTGATAAAAAACTTTCTAGTGACGGCACAATGTCTTGCGCAACCTGCCACTTGCCCAACAAAGGGTATACAGACGGACTAGCTTTAGGCAAAGATAATAGCAAAGCTTTATTAGAAAGAAACACTCCTACTTTACTTAATAGCATTTACCAAAAAGCTTTTTTTTGGGACGGTAGGGCTAATACCATAGACGACCAAATAAGCGCTGTTTTTAAAAACGATAAAGAGTTTAACACTAATGTACACAGGTTTTCTGGGAACATATTAAAAGACACTAGTTACATAACATTATTTAAAAATACATTTGGAGTTGTACCTAATAGTAATAGAGAAACCGTTAGAGCTATATCTGTTTATGTATCAACCTTAATTGGTTTTAATTCTAAATTTGACAAAGATATGCGCGGTGAAACAAGTAGTTTTACAGCTGAAGAAAAAAATGGTTTCAATTTGTTTATGGGCAAAGCACTTTGTGCAACATGCCATTTTATACCATTAACTAATGGTACAGTGCCTCCATTTTTTAAAGAAACGGAAAAAGAAGTTATTGGAGTACCAAAAACAAGCAGAAACAAAGTATTAGATAGCGACAGAGGTTTTTACTGGGTTTTTGAAGAAGACTTACACGACAAAATGTTTAAAACACCAACTGTTAGAAACATTGCTTTAACAGCGCCATACATGCATAATGGCATTTACAACACCTTAGAAGAGGTTGTTAACTTTTACAATTTAGGAGGTGGTGCTGGTTTAGGCTTTAGTTTAGATCACCAAACGTTACCTTTTGATGAATTAAACCTCACAGAAAAAGAACAAAAAGACATTATAGCTTTTATGCAAACATTAACCGATAATTCGGTAGCCAATTTAAATTAAAAAGTAAAGCCAAAAACTATTTTTTGTTTTTGGCTTTATGTTTTTTGTTCAGATTTATGTATCCCCCAAAGACTACATTCCATTGAGAGAACAGAAAATCTTGTTTTCCTCTATCTGTATCTACAGGTGTGGTAATAATACTTGGCAAATTTATATAACCACTTTTTAATTCGGTCTGAATAAAAAAGACCTTAAATAGCGTTAAGTTTAAGCCTCCTGTAGCGCCTACACCATAACCTGCTAAATGAAACTCATCATTTTTACCTTTATTAAGTAAATCTGAATTTGTTTTAGGTATTAATACGCCCGCATTTACACCAACCAGCAAATTAAGGTCAGCAAAGCTAGTTAAGCTAGCTAGTTTATCATTTCTTCTAAGACCAACATTTACATAGTTTAATCCATCAGTATGTTCAAACTCTAAAAAGCTTTCTTGATCAATTACAATATCATCATTATCATAAACACCATCATAAACAGTACCTGTACCCTTTATATAGCCAGAAATTTTTACTGTTTGCAAATCATTTACTACATATTTCATATGGTCTGTACCAATAGAAATATCCCAGTGATCATTTAAAAAATAACCCACTCTAAAATTAAATTGAGGTATGGTTAAACGGCCAGGATTTAAATGCTCACTAACTTTCCACCTTAAATCATGGTCATGAGATTTTACATTCTTTAATACAAAATTATGGTCCTCCCCTTTAAATTCAATATCAGATGAAGAGTACTGGGCGGTATTCCAACCCCAATAAAAGTATAATTTGCCTTTTTTAGAATCTGTACTTAAAGTCAGATTCTCTTGTCCGTAAGCAGATGCTACTACGCTTAAAATAAAGAGCAGTATATAAAATATACGCATTTAGTATTATAAAAAATTAATAAAAATAAAAAGGATGCAAAACTAAGGCTTTAAAAAATTAGACTTTAGTATTTATAGGTTTTTTAACATAAGAAAAAGCCAAGAAATTAATCTTGGCTTTTAAAATGTAACAATAGGTATATTTATTTTATTTCAAAATTGGTAGTTGTATTAGACCCATTACCAGACAACTCTATTTTATACACCCCTTTAGGCAAGTATGTTTTTCCGTCTTTAGCTTGTTGCAACTTTACTTTATTCTTTTTTAGAAAGTTAGATTTTCCTGTTTTAGAAAAAGCAACATCATAAGATAACACATTAAACCCTTTTTCACCATCTACGGTTACAGAGCTAACTTCTGTATTGTTCATAGTTAAAATACGAGCGGTAAAACTGCCTTGTTTATTTGCGTAAAAACTAATATCTACTCCAGGCGTATTTGGTCTAAACCTTGTTGATTGAGCATTACCCCATCTGCTAGAATGTTTAATGCTTTCTGGTTTAAACAGGTGTAATTTTTTAGCCAACATTTTAGGTGTCATTTCCTGAAGCTTGGCAATATTAGTTTTATAAATGCTTCTACCATGCGTACCAACCAATAAATCTTTTGCTGTAGTTTGTATTACCAAATCATGTACGGCTACAGCAGGCATACCATTAGTAAATAATTCCCAAGTATTTCCCTTATTAAAAGACACATACAAACCGTTATCTGTACCTACAAATAATAAATTTTCATTTTCAGGATCTTCAATAATAACATTTACGGGAGAAGCAGGTATGTTACCACCAATATTTTTCCAGCTTTTACCATAATCATCACTTACATATACGTATGGTGTATAATCATCCCATCTGTAACCATTTAAAGTTACATAAACACGTTCTTTTTTATGGGCAGACGCAACTACTCTAGACACCCAAAGCTCCTCGTTTTTAAGGTTATCACTTATTTTTTCCCATGAAGCGCCGCCATTTTTAGTAAGTTGTATGGCTCCGTCATCACTACCTGTGTAGAGCAATCCAAAGGTAAAAGGAGATTCTGATATTGTTGTTAACGTACCATATGCTACATTTCCTTTTTTACCTCCATTTGTTAAATCGTCAGAAATAGTTTCCCAATCATCTCCTTTATTAAAAGAACGGTGTAATTTATTACCTCCTAAATATAAAATATCTTGGTTGTGAGAGGATAATAATATTGGTGTTTGCCAATTAAAACGATAAGGACTCTCTCCTAAATTATGTTTAGGCTGAATGTATTTTTGAGAATCATTTTCTCTGTCTATTCTAAAATAGTTTCCAAACTGAAAACCTGTATAAACGATATTAGCATTTCTACTATCTATCTGCACTTGCATACCATCACCACCCATTAAACTTTGCCAAGGGTACTTACCTGTTTGGTGCCATCTTACACTTTCTCTTGCATTATTGGCTCCAACCCAAACTCCGTTATCTTGCAAACCACCATACACATTATATGGTTTTTCATCATCTACATTAATTGCATAAAACTGACCAACAGCTGGTGAATTATTTTTTATCCAATTCTTACCATCATCGTAAGATATATTTATTCCTCCGTCATTACCATTAATTAAATGTCCTTTTAAATCTGGATTAATCCATAGTGCGTGATGGTCCGAGTGTACATTTGGACCATCAATATTATTAAAAGTTTTACCACCGTCATTAGATTTTATTAGCGGTACACCAGCTAAGTAAATTTCATCTTTATTTTTAGGGTGTACTCTTATTTGTGCAAAGTAATAACCATAACTATAAAACAAATTATCTATATGCTCTTGGTTTGTTTTTTTCCAAGTCTTCCCTGCATTATCACTCCTATATACTTCTGCTCCAACAACAGGCGTATCAAACAACATAGAGTTGGCATCTTCTAAATACTTAGCAATATCTATTGGTTTAACAGTACCAACACGTACCATTTGCTTAACATTTGGCGCTCTATGCTTTTCATGAAAACCGTTTGTTTTTAAAAAATTATTAAGCTTAGAGTCAGACAAAGCCAAAAATTCTTTGGTTGACATTGTTTTAAAATCGTCCTTAACCAAATCCGTAGTTTTATCTTTTTTCTTTTCTTCTGCAGGTCTTCTAAACTGGCTATCATGTACAGCGTAAACAGTGTTTTCATCAAAAACGGCTAAACCAATTCTACCAACACCTTCTCCAGTTGGAAAACCACTTTCCTTAGTTGTAATTTTGGTCCAGCTACTACCACCATCCGTGCTTTTATAAATAGCAGAATTAGAGCCGTTACCAGAAAAATTCCAAGCTTTACGGTCTTTTTCCCAAGCAGCTGCATATTGTACATTAAAGTTAGTTGGCACCATAGCAACGTCTATAATACCAGTAACATCATTTACAAAAAGTGTTTTTTTCCAAGTTTTACCACCATCTGTAGTTTTATAAATACCACGCTCCTCATTAGCAGAGTATAAATGCCCTGTTGCACCCACAACAACCTCATTAGTATTTTCTGGATTAATTAAAATACGGCCAATATGGTGCGCATCTACCAAACCCATATTCTGCCAAGTTTTACCTTTATCTGTAGATTTTAATAATCCCACACCAGCATAAGAAGATCTAGACGAATTATTTTCTCCTGTACCAATCCATATAGTTCCAGATTGCCAGTCTACGGCAATATCTCCTATATTTTGCGTGCTTGCATTGTCCATAATCGGAGTAAAAGTTGTGCCATTATTGTTGGTATACCATAAACCACCAGACGCATATGCCGCATAAAACTCAGTTGGTTTATTAGGGTTAACGGCTACATCTACAATACGGCCACTCATTACCGTAGGCCCAATATTAGTAAATGTTATATTTTTTACAACAGAAGATTCTTCCATTTGCTTTTTTTGCATTAACGCATTTTCTACAACGTTTTGGGGAGTTGCCGTTGGCTGCGCAAAGCTTAATGCACTGGTAAATAAAATGCACAAGGATAAACTTTTTCTCATTTTTTTGGTTTTGTTCGTTAGGTTTTGTTCTCTTAATTAGTCTAATTAAATAATTTACGGAAGTTATAAATAAAGGGTGTTATGCCAAAATAATTTTTTGCTACCTGTACAAACATATTTATCTGTTAGTTATTTGATGCCCCAAATACGTTAAAAAGACACTAAAAGATATGTTTTCTTATGCACAAAAATAGATATTCATTACTTTTGGATACATCTTGAAATTTTATGCGATTTTGCCTCTAAAATTTCAATATAACAACAGAAAAATTAAGAAATGAAATACAATCAAATCGATTCTAAATTATTCGTGAAAAACCGCAAAAAGTTTATGGCGCAAATGAAGCCTAAGAGTGTTGCTGTTTTTAATTCTAATGACATATACCCTATTGGTGCAGATAGCACAATGCCTTTTGAGCAAAATAGAAATATTTTTTACCTAACAGGTGCCGACCAAGAAGAAACTATTTTGATTCTTTTTCCTGATGCACTTAACCCCAAACATAAAGAAATTTTATTTGTACGGGAAACAAATGAACATATTGCGGTATGGGAAGGTGAAAAACTTACCAAAGAGCGCGCTACAGAAGTATCTGGAATAGAAACAGTTTATTGGTTATCTGATTTTGACAAAGTTTTCTTTGATGTAATGACAGAGGCAGAAACAGTTTACTTTGACACCAATGAACACTACAGGCAAGCTGTAGAAACAGAAACAAGGGAAGACCGATTTATAAAAAAATGTAAAGCTGATTACCCTGCTCACCAATGGGCAAAGAGTTTCCCTATAATGCAAAATATTAGAGGTGTTAAAGAGCCTGAGGAATTAGCATTAATGCAAGAAGCCTGTAACATTACAGAAAAAGGTTTTAAACGTTTATTAAGTTTTGTAAAGCCAGGTGTTTGGGAATATGAAATTGAAGCGGAATTGCTACACGAGTTTGTACGCAACCGCTCTAAAGGCTTTGCATACACCCCAATTATTGCTTCTGGTGCTAATGCAAACGTATTACATTACATAGAAAACAACCAACAGTGCAAGGATGGCGATGTAATACTTATGGATGTTGCTGCAGAATACGCAAACTACTCTAGTGATTTAAGTAGAAGTATCCCTGTAAGTGGTAAGTTTACTAAAAGACAAAAAGAAGTTTACAACGCAGTTTTACGTGTTAAAAATGAAGCTACAAAAATGCTTGTTCCAGGAACTATTTGGGCAGAATACCACAAAGAAGTAGGTAAATTAATGACCAGTGAGTTGTTAGGACTTGGCTTACTAGACAAAGCAGATGTACAAAACGAAGATAAAAACTGGCCTGCATACAAAAAATATTTTATGCACGGAACCAGCCACCACATTGGTTTAAACACCCATGATTATGGAGAACTAAAAACCCCAATGAAAGCAAATATGGTATTTACAGTAGAGCCTGGTATTTACATTCCTAATGAAAATTTAGGCATAAGATTGGAAGATGATGTAGTAATACAAGAAAAAGGGGAACCCTTCAACTTAATGGCAAACATTCCTATAGAGGCAGATGAAATTGAAGAATTAATGCAAGCAAAGTAGCATTAAAATTTGTTTTAATAGTAAAAACCTCTTCATTACCGAAGAGGTTTTTTTTATGAATAACTTAAAATTTTACTCTTTATCTTCTTCAAAGCCATTATTAACATAGGTATCATATTTATTTTCAGATACCACAAACTCCACTCTCCTGTTCATTAGCCTTCCTTTTTCGTCGTTATTACTTGCTAAAGGAATTTGATCTCCGTAACCCTTCCAATTAATACGATCAAAAGTTAAACCATTGTCTAATAAAAATTCTCCAACAGATTTTGCCCTGTTTAAAGACAGTAGCTTGTTGTATTTTGCATCTCCTTCATTATCTGAGTGCCCAAATATAGTAACATTTAAATGCGGGTTTCTTTTTAAATGCCTAACCAACTCTCTTAATTGCCCTTTTGCTTCTGGATTTATGATATAACTATCCGTAGTAAACATTAAATCTTTAATTACATATATTTCATCTAGATTAATGCCCTCATACTCGCTAACAGAAACATTATCAATATAATAATAAGAAGCTTTACGCAACCTGTCATTAACCACTTTTGTCCTAGTTCGTTTATCTCTTTTAAAATTACCTAAGGTAACAAAGCTTTCTGTTCCATTGGCTATAAATGTAATTGATACATTTGTCCAAGTTCTGCTATTAGTGTATCCATTAGCAGATCTCACTCTTAACAATCGTATTTCTTCAGAATTATTTACATAATCTATAGCAATACTTTTTTTAGTACTCCACTTTGGAGATTTTTCAGTAAATAAAATCTGAAATTCATCAACAGCTAAACCCGCCTTATCTGCAAGGCTAACCATAAATGATACTTTATATTTTTTTCCTTTTTCTAATGTTTTAGCTAATGAACCTGTAATATATTCTCTGTAATTGTCTGGACCAAGCATATAAAAGCCCGCAAAAGCTTTACCTTCATAAACTTGTTGCCTACCAATAAAATTATGGTTAGTACTCATTTCTGGGCTACAATCGCTGTAATAATCTGTACTACCGTCAGATGGCGTACGCCAATCCAACACATCTTTTTGAAAGTTTCCTGGCTTTTTACTACATTTTTTAGAATACTCAAAACTCGGATTTTTAACTAAGTTTTGTGCATTTATTTGCAAAAATGATAAGCATAAAATAAAGCAAATAATTTGCTTATAGGTAGGTTGTATTTGGGGGTTAGTGTGCATAATTAAACATTTATGATTTGATGTTCATATGCAAATTAACATACAAATGACTGATTTGTAACAATTTGAGACCTGTATTGTTGTGAAAAACAGGAGTTTTGTAGGTGAATTATAGCTTTTTTGATGTGTAAAAAACACAAAAAAACCCCATAAAAGGTAATTTTATGGGGTTAAAATGCATTTTACAACTTGTTTTTATTCTAAAACCGAGTAATCTCCAATGCTAATTGTTTCATAATTGCCATTGTATTTTACGTGGTTACCAACCATTGCATTATCTAAATTTGCATTTTCAATTTTGCTATTGGTTTGTATTAAGCTATTTTTTATTGTTGAGTTTTCTATAACCGTATTATCCCCTACAGATACATAAGGGCCAACAGTGGTGTTTTTTAGCACTACGTTTTCTCCTATGTAACAAGGCTCTATAATATTTGCATTTTCTAATGTAACAGATTTAGAAACTAATGCCTCACCATCTTTTTCTAAAAAGCCTAACATACGCATATTGGTTTCTACGGTAACATTTTTATTTCCGCAGTCCATCCATTCATCAACCTTACCAGAAACAAACTTTTTACCCTTTTGCATCATTTGTTTAATACCATCATTAATTTGGTACTCTCCACCATTAATAATGTTATTATCTAAAACGTGCTGCAATTCATTTTTTAAAACAGCAACATCTTTAAAGTAGTATATTCCAATAACAGCTAGGTCAGATACAAATTCCTCTGGTTTCTCTACTAATTCTACAATTTCGTTTTTATCATTTAGTTTAACAACCCCAAAAGCTTCAGGTTTTTCTACTTGTTTTACCCAAATAACACTATCTGCCGTTTTATCTAAGTCAAAATCCGCTCTAATAAGGGTATCTGCATAAGCAATTACAGCCGGCCCACTTAAAGAGTCTTTAGCACACATTATAGCGTGTCCTGTGCCTAAAGGTTGGTCTTGCCTATAAATAGATGCTTTTGCACCTAAACTCTCTGCTAAAGCTTTTAAACTAGCTATAACATCATCTCCAAAAAATGCAGGGTCTCCTAATATGAAAGCTACTTCTTCAATTGGCTCATCTAAAACTTTAGCTATATCACTCACTAAACGGTGCACAATTGGCTTACCGGCTATAGGAATTAATGGCTTAGGAACTGTTAATGTATGTGGTCTAAGACGGGAACCTCTACCCGCCATTGGAACTATAATTTTCATTTTTTTCTTTTTTTAAATCTAAGCATACTTACGCAAGCTTATATTAATTATGGTTTATGTTTATATTATTTATTTTGTACCAGTGCTACCAAAACCACCTTCACCTCTAGCTGTTTCAGATAATTCTGTAACCTCTATCCATTCTGCTCTTTCGTGTTTAGCAATTACTAGTTGTGCAATACGCTCTCCGTTTTCTACAGTAAAGTCTTCCTCCGAAAGGTTAACTAAAATTACACCTATTTCCCCTCTGTAATCTGCATCTACAGTACCAGGTGCATTTAAAACCGTAACACCTTTTTTAGCTGCTAATCCGCTTCGTGGTCGTACTTGAGCCTCATAACCAACAGGCAACTCTATAAAAAGCCCGGTTTTTATAATTGCCCTTTGTAAAGGTTTTAACGTAATAGGTTCTATAATATTGGCTCTTAAGTCCATTCCTGCTGAAGCCAAAGTTTCATAACTAGGAGTTGCGTGTGCAGATCTATTAATTATTTTGATTGTCATTTTTTCTTTATTATTTTTCGTAATATTTCATTTTCCATTTTGTACACTAACCCTAAAAACACCAGTAATAGTGAACAACCAACCCATAAATTTCTATTAAAAATATAAAAAGATAGAATTGAAAACACCACAGATAACGTAAAATAGAATATTATTTTACGCATGTTATATGGTATTGGGTAATTTTTTTTTCCAAACCAATAAGATAATACCATCATTGTACCGTAAGCTAACACCGTTGCAATTGCAGATGCCATATAACTTAAGGTAGAAATAAGTGCTACATTAATTACAATAGTTACAACTGCACCAATAACAGATATAAAAGCACCGTAACGTGTTTTATCAGTTACTTTATACCACACAGATAAGTTGTGGTAAATTCCCAAAAAGAAGTTTGCCAAAACAATTAACGGAACTATCTTCATAGCTTCCCAATACTCAGAATTATCTACAAACAAAAGTTTTAAAACATCTGCAAAAACCACTACAGCAAGCAAAATTACACTCCCTAGTATTACAAAATAATTGGTAATTTGAGCATATGCTTTTTGTGGGTTTTTAGCGTTAGAATGACTAAAAAAGAAAGGTTCTATTCCCATTCTAAAAGCAGTGGCAAACAGCGTCATAAATAATGCCAATTTATAACAAGCCGCATATTTACCAACTTCTGCCTCTGCTATGTTATTTGGCAAAAGCCATTCTAGCAAAATTTTATCAAAAACCTCATTAATTGTAAACGCAATACCTGCCAATAAAACAGGCCCTGCATATTTCATCATAGCACGCCACAATACTTTATCAAAAACATATTTACTCTTAAGATATAAGCCCAACATTAAAACTAATGTTACTCCGCTTGCAATTAAGTTTGATATAAATATATATGAAATTTGAAAATCTTCTTTATAGATTGATGTAAAAACAGAATTTGTAGTACCAGCTACAAGCTTAGGTAACAACAGTAAAAAGAATAGATTTAATCCAAGGTTAATGCAAATATTAACAATTTTAATAATTGCATACTTCATTGGCTTTTCTGTAGCTCTAAGCCATGCAAAAGGGATAATCACCAAAGCATCTAAAGACAGTATAAAAATTGCGTAGGTAATAAACTCCTCTCTAATACCTGCAAAACTTGCTAAAGGATTTTTTAATACCAATGCTACAACAAAAAAAGTTAGAGTAGAAACAGCTATAGAAATTAATGAGGTAGAGACCACCTTTTCTTTATCATTATGCTTATGGTAAAACCTAAAAAAGGCTGTTTCCATACCATATGCTAAAAACACATTAAAAATTGCAAACCAAGCAAAAATAACGGAAACCTGGCCATAAAGATCCGGATCCATAACATCTGTGTACACACGAACCAAAAGGAAAGACAGCATTCTGGGCAACACTGTTGCCAAGCCATACACAAAGGTTTGCTTAAAAAGTTTTTTAAAAGGATTCAATAGCGTTTAATTAGAGTTTAAAAGTAGTTATTTATACCCTAGCAAACAAAGTCTTACTCCTTAGATCTAGAAGGATAAATAATAGCCTGCTTGTGCTTTATGTCCTTAATCTTAACATAGTTTATTACATCGCCTTTGTAATAACTTAAAATAGCTTCATCGTAAGCCAACTCAAAAGGAAAATCTTTTTGCAGTTTTTTGGCAGCTGGCTTGTTGCCCAATTCCTGTTTTGGGTCTGAATGCATAATAATATCTTTAGGAGGAACCATAGTTTTTGCAGTCATTGTTGCAACTACAAACTTCTGACCTTCTTCGTTTATAACTTTTACATAGGACTGTTGACCTCTAAAGTAAATAGAATTAACCCTGTAACCATCTAGATTTGCAACCGGAACTTTTAACTCTACCCCTGCGCCAGATTCTTCTTTGCCACCATACCAATCTTGGCAATATGCTTTACCAATTTCAAACGGAGCAGAATCTACTAAATTCTTTTGTGAAGAACAGCTACTTAACATTCCTAAAACAACAAGTATACTAAAAATTGAATTTTTCATAATGGGGGTATTTAGATATTTATAAAGATACAATGACAAATTTAATGCCAAGTATTTCTTTTTAAAAGATTTCAAAAAAACAAAAACCTCACGAAAAGTGAGGTTTTAAGTTATATTATTCGTCTAGTTACGTAATAAATCAGACTTAAGCCATAAATTTAGTTTATCACAAATGGCTTACAGTAAACTAATTTTTAGTTATTTAAAGCTTCTGCACCACCAACAATTTCTAATATTTCATTAGTAATAGCCGCTTGCCTTGCTTTGTTATACGTTAACTTTAACTGGTCTCTAAGCTCTGTTGCGTTATCTGTTGCTTTGTGCATTGCCGTCATACGTGCTCCATGCTCACTAGCAAAAGAATCTCTTACACCTTTGTATAATTGTGTTTTTAAAGACTTTGGTATTAATTGTTCTACAATTTCTTTTTCAGAAGGATCGTAAATATAATCTGTGTTATTAGCAGAAACCTCTTTATTTGAAGCTACAGCTACAATAGGCAAAAATTGTTCAGTAATTACGATTTGCGTTGCGGCGTTTTTAAATTTATTATAAACAACCTCAATTTTATCATAAGCACCATTAACAAATAACTCCATTAAATTCTCTGCTATTGCAGCAACATTATCAAAAGTTAAATCGTCATAAACAGCACTATGATTAGCAATTACATTGTAATTTTTAGAAAGAAAATCGTTAGATTTTTTTCCTATAGCAAGAAACTCTACTTCCTTACCAGCATATGTGTTTTCTGCTAAAGAAACACTTTGCTTAAGTATGTTAGAATTAAATGCACCACACAAACCACGGTTAGAAGTAATAGAAACTATTAAAACCTTATTAATCTCTCTCTCTTCAGAAAACTTACTACCAGAATCCGCATCTAAATTAGCACTTAAACTTTGTAAAAGCTCAGTTAATTTATCAGAATAAGGCCTCATTGCAGTAATTGCATCTTGCGCCTTCTTTAACTTTGCAGCAGACACCATTTTCATTGCGCTGGTAATCTGCATAGTTGAAGAAACTGATGCTATTCTGTTACGTATTTCTTTTAAGTTTGCCATATTTTCCTCTCCTAACCTCTCCAAAAGGAGAGGGATTGATTAGTCTAATTTAAATACCCTTTTCTTATTGTATTTTTACAAAAGATAAGGACTATGCTTTATATTTTGCTGAAAGATCTTTACACACAGCTACCAAAGTATCTGTAACCTCGTCAGTTAATTTACCTGCTTTTAACGTATCTAAAACATCTCTATGCTTAGCATTTAAAAATTCTACGTATTCAGCTTCAAATTCTTTTACTTTTTCTACAGGCACATCTCTTAACAAGTTTTTAGAACCTGCATAAATTACTGCTACCTGATCTTCTACAGTGTAAGGATCGTTTTGAGCTTGTTTTAAGATCTCCACATTACGCTTACCTTTTTCAATAACGTTTAAAGTAGATGCATCTAAATCTGATCCAAACTTAGCAAACGCTTCTAATTCACGATACTGAGCCTGATCTAGCTTTAAAGTACCAGATACTTTTTTCATTGATTTAATTTGTGCAGAACCACCAACACGAGATACAGATATACCTACGTTAATTGCCGGACGTACACCTGAGTTAAATAAATCTCCATCTAAGAAAATTTGTCCGTCTGTAATAGAAATTACGTTTGTTGGGATATATGCAGAAACGTCACCAGCCTGAGTTTCAATAATTGGTAAAGCAGTTAAAGAACCACCACCTTTTACCATTGGCTTTAAAGACTCTGGTAAATCATTCATATCCTTAGCAATGCTATCATCATTAATAACTCTTGCAGAACGCTCTAATAATCTAGAGTGTAGGTAAAATACATCACCAGGGTATGCCTCACGTCCTGGAGGACGACGTAATAATAAAGATACCTCACGGTAAGCAACAGCTTGTTTAGATAAATCATCAAAAACAATTAAAGCTGGTCTACCGGTATCTCTAAAATACTCTCCAATAGAAGCACCTGTAAAAGGAGCATAAACTTGCATTGCAGCAGGATCTGATGCGTTTGCAGCTACTATTGTTGTGTAAGCTAAAGCACCTTTTTCTTCTAATGTTTTAGCAATTAAAGCTACTGTAGAAGCCTTTTGACCTACAGCAACATATATACAATATACAGGGTTACCTGCATCGTAAAATTCTTTTTGATTTAAGATGGCATCAATACAAACAGTAGTTTTACCCGTTTGTCTATCTCCAATTACCAACTCACGCTGACCTCTACCAACTGGAATCATAGCATCAATTGCTTTAATACCTGTTTGTAATGGCTCAGTTACTGGCTCACGATATACAACACCCGGAGCTTTACGCTCTAATGGCATCTCATAAGTTTCTCCAGCAATTGGTCCTTTACCATCTATTGGGTTACCTAAAGTATCTACAACACGACCAACAATACCTTCACCTACTTTTACAGATGCAATACGGTTTGTACGTTTTACAGTAGAGCCTTCTTTAACTCCTTTAGAACCACCTAATAATACAATACCAACGTTATCTTCTTCTAAGTTAAGTACTATACCTTCTAAACCACCTTCAAATTCTACTAACTCTCCGTATTGAGCGTTAGCTAATCCGTAAGCGCGTACAATACCATCACCTACTTGTAATACTGACCCTACTTCATCTAAAGATGCGCTAGCGTCAAATCCTGATAACTGTTGCTTTAAAATTGCTGATACTTCAGCGGCTTTTACTCCTGCCATGTTGTTTTAATTAATATTTACAAAGTCCGTAGTGTAAACCAAAGACTATAGACTGTTTGAAAATTCTCTTTTTAAACTATTTAATTTATTAGCTACACTTGCATTGTATTGCAAATCGCCAATTCTTAATACAAAACCACCAATAATACTTTCATCTATAACATTTGTTATAGCTACTTTTTTACCAGTTAATTTTGTTAATTGCTCCAAAACTTTTTCTTCTAAATCTTTAGTTAAAGCAACTGCAGTTGTTACTACTGCTGCTTCTTCTCCTTTAAGCTTTTCGTTTAAAACAATATAGTGCTGAGCAACATCTTTTAAAAGTGATACTCTCTTATTATCTACAAGCAAAGAAATAAGTCCTTCTGTAATAGTATGACTTCCTGTAAAAACAGCTAGCAAAGCATTCTTTTTTACATCTCCTTTAATTATTGGGCTAGCCAATACATCTTGAAGTTCCTTGCTGTCAGAAATTGTTTGCACAACAGAATGCATGTCTTTTTCAACTGCATCTGTAGCCTTACCTTCAACCGCTTGGTTTAAAATGGCTTTTGCGTATCTAATAGCTGCTCTAGACTCGTTCATTTTTTCTTATTAGTTTAGCTTAATATCGCCTACCATATCTTCTACCAACTTAAGTTGCTTGTCATTATTAGACAATTGCTCCTTAATAACTTTTTCTGCAATTTCTACAGATAAGTTAGCTACTTGGTTTTTAATATCTGCTACTGCTGCTTTCTTTTCGCTTTCTATAGTAGCTTGTGCTTGTGCAATTATTTTATCGCCTTCTATAATAGACTGCTCTTTTGCATCTGCAACAATTTTTTCTTTTATTTCGCGTGCTTCTTTTAACATAGCATCACGTTCTGCACGTGCTTCTTGCAATAACCTTTCGTTATCTGCTTGCAGATTTTGCATTTCTTTACGTGCATTTTCTGCCTCTTCTAAAGCGCTTTTAATACCGTCTTCTCTTTCATTTAAAGCGTTCATTATTGGTTTCCATGCAAACTTAACCATTAAGAAGATAAGTACTAATAAAATTATTAGTAACATGAAAAACAACCCAGGCGAAAAATCGTTTAATAACTGATCCATTATAAAATATAAATTATATTCTTTTTGTTTTTTGTTTAATTACAAACACATCCTGTAACCAACCGTTACAGGAATGCGATTGTTGTTTTTGTCCTTAAGCTTTTCCTAAGATCAAAGCACCGAAAGCTAAACCTTCTAATAATGCTCCGATAATAATCATTGCTGTTTGGATTTTTCCAGCTGCCTCAGGTTGACGAGCAATACCTTCCATTGCTTTACCACCGATTTGACCTAAACCGATACCACCTCCGATAACGATTAATCCTGCTCCAATTAAATTGTACATAGTAATTGATTTATATTAAATTAAACAAACTCTTATTTATAACTAAAATTAATGGTGATCATGCTCTTCTACAGCCATACCAATAAACAATGAAGACAACATTGTAAAAATAAAGGCCTGTAAAAACGCTACTAAAATTTCTATTAAAGAAATGAATAACGTTAAAAAGAATGATACACCTAAACTACCACCAACACCTAAAGCTTCTCTTGCTGTAAATGTTACAGCTACTAAGCCCATAACTACGGCGTGACCAGCAGTAATGTTAGCAAATAAACGAATTAATAAAGAAAATGGCTTTGTTAACATACCCAACACCTCTATTGGAATTAAAGCTATTTTCATTAAAACTGGAACACCAGGCATCCAGAAAATATGTTTCCAGTAATCTTTATTACCGTTAAATTGTACAATAAAAAATGTAAATAAAGCCAAACAAACTGTTACCGCTATTTGTCCTGTAACATTAAAACCTATTGGAGTTAAACCTAACAAGTTTAATATCCAGATAAAAAAGAATACCGTTAACAAAAAGCCCATAAACTTACGGTAGTGCTTTTCACCAATATTTGGTCTTGCAATTTCATCTCTTACGTATAATACTAGCGGCTCTAAAACACGACCAAAACCTGTTGGGATTGGGCTCTTTTTATACCCTCTAGCTAATGAGCTAAAGCCCCAAAGCATTAACAAACCTGCCAACAAAATACCTACAACTGTTTTGGTAATTGAAAAATCCCAAACTTTATGTGCATTTGTAGCATGGTGCTCCTCGTCAAAAGAAACTGCTGTAGCCCCTTCTTCTAACTCATATATTTTACTGTGAATTTTGGTTAACTTAACACCATCCTTATCAACAATAACATGACCATCATCATTATGGTGAAATTCTGAAGACATAAACGTCTTAAGACCTTGACTTGTCCAAACAATAACTGGCAACGGAAAACCAAAGTGCTCACGCTCCCCTTCATCATTTGTATAAGAATACAAAGTGAAGTCGTGTGAATCTGCTAAGTGATGGCTAATGTAAGCCTGAATCTCTTCGCTACTATTTACTTGTGAATCATTTTCTTGTGGCTCATTGTTGTCGTTCGCAAAAGAACCCAAACTAAACACAAGTGCCGTGACTAAAATAATTTTACTAAAAAATGTATTTCGCATATTGCTCAAAAAATATCGGTCTCTAAAAATCGGTGCAAATGTACGCTTTTCTGTCAAAAAGAAAAAAACCTTTTTTTGATTATTTTAACACCAACCATAAACCGCATCATTTTAAAACGTTAATCTAAGTTTTTGAGCACTTTAGCAATAAAAAATGTCTCTATCAGCAAACATATACTGTACGGGACAAAAAAAGAAGCAAATTCAGTTAAGTTAATATTGTCATCTGCATTAAAAGATGGGTAAAAAAGCATAAAAAAGAAAAGAAATTTTATGGCACTGCCTACTATAAAAAATATACCTAATTGTGTTTTAAATTGGTTTCTTAACAGGTAAATAATTGTAAATATTGCAGTTACCAACACAAAATTAATAACATAAGAAAGCACAATTTTATTACCAAATAAAGGTTTTTGCATATCATCTAGTACCAATAGATGAACACCAAAAGCTACCGCTAAAGAAATAAGAATTGTGATAAAAAAATAGATAAGCAACTTATGGTTTGCCATTAGAATTTAATTTTTTTTAATTGTGTAACTACCGCAAAAATAGAAATTGCTACACCAGAAAGTGTAGCAATTATAGTAAAAATTTCGTTTTTGATGTTATAATAGCCATCCAACCACACACCTACTTTATGAGCTAAGTATATTATAGCTCCCATTTGAAAAGCAATACCAGATAGCATTGCGGCATTTTTTAAGTGGTTTGGCTTATTGTTATTAGGAAGCTTTGGAAGTTCCACCAGCTGAAGCTTGTTTAGCGCCAGATAAGGCTCCGTTTTTACCTCCCATAACACATGATGCATTAAAAGTAGCACCAGGCTCTACAGCAAGCTTAGATACAGAAACCGTACCTTCTATTACTGCTGAAGATTTTAATGATAATAAGTCAGATACTAATAACTCACCGTTAAAACCGCCTTCTATGTCTGCATTTACACACTCTACCTTTCCGTGAATGTAGCCATCTTTGCCAATAACTACCTTACCAGATGTTTTTACGTTACCATCTAACTTACCGTCAATTCTAAAATCGGCTTCTGAAACTATATCACCTTTAATTTTGGTGTTTTTTCCAATTCTGTTAGGCTGGCCGCCCATATCTACAACATCTCTAGGTTTATTTTTGTCTGAAAACATATTTTTATTACGGTTTTGGGATTAATAGTGTTTTTTTATACTCGTTTAATTTTTTGTGTACTTGCACAACTTTGTAGTTGTTGGATAAAATTACAAAATTCTGATGACCAACCTTGTAATCTTTATTATTTTTTAATAATTCTGCATATCCCAATGCAAATTCTTCTGAGGCAAACCCATGTACCACTACAAATTGTTGCTCTAAATTGTAAATATCTTTAGATACTTTATTTTTATATTTTAAATCTTCTACAGATTTATTTAGCAGTTTGTACAACTCATTAGCTGCTGCATCATTATTTCTACTAAAAGGGAAAACCACTTTCCAGGTACCCTTTGCATTAGTAGATTGATCTACAAAATCTGATTTCTCTAATTGTGGAATTTGATATTTAATCATTTCCTGTGCTCTTTTACCCTCTGGATTATTTGGATAATTAAGCGCTACATAATTTAATGCCTCCTTAAAGGCTTCAAAACCTTCTATTCTTCCGGTTGCCATTGCTTTTAACATCTCAAACTTAGGTGCAATTTCATCTCCTGTATATCTGTTAATGTTTTCTTCTGCACCAGTAATAACTTTTAAGTACTCTTGGTTCTGAAACATTTTATACAATCTTGTGTACCTAGCGTTTGGAGTGTCTGCAGACCCTTCTAAAATTGCTTTAGGATTTAACAACACCTCTGCATATCTAGAACCTTGGTGGTTTGCTATAATATCTTGTTTCATTGCAGCGGCTAAATTACTGCCAGATTCTTCATATATTTTATATAAATTATACTTAGATGGTAGTATTAATCGCTCCTCTGGGTTAGACTTTAAAACCGACTCTAGTTTACCAGCTGCCAAAAGGTTTTCTTTAAATTTTTCTTTATAAATTAACCCTAATTGGTAGTTTGCAAAATTGCGCTCCTTTTTTAAGCTATCTATTACCGCATCACTAGTTGGTAATTTATCCATATAATAATCTACCTTATACTCTTGTCCTTCTTCTACAATAGCATTAGATGCGTTACCAGCAACTGCAGTATCATCATTAGTTTGCAATACCACATTTTTGTTAGACCAACGCCAATTATCCTCTAGTTTACGAGAACCCCAAGCGGTTTTAAAATCGGTTTTACCATAACCTAAACTTGTAATATTGTAAAAATAAAATTTGCCCTTATTTTGTTTACCTGCTTTGGTATTAGCAAAAGCTGCTATACCTGCGTTTTGACGCTCTTTTTCTTTTTTTGCAGCCGCCTCTTCCTTTGCTTTTTTATCTTCAATAAATTTTTGAAAATAAGTTATTTGCTTCTCTTTAGGCAAATTGTAAATAGTTACAACACTGTCTGTATACTGCACAATATCTTCATACTTTACAACATCTTCTAAATTGTCTAATTTCTTTTTAATTAAACGGTGCTTTTTACTGGTTTCTACCAAATTGGTAAGTGTACTATCAAAATACGCCCCAGCTTGTTTGTAGTTATTTTTATCAAAATAATACTCACCTAAATTCTCATAATTAAGTGCGTTTAATTTATTATCGTTTGTGGTAGCGCGCAAAGATTTATCAAAATAAACCAAGGCCAAACTATCTTGTTCTTGATTTAAAAAAAACTGTGCTTTTTGCCTGTATATTTTATCTAAAAACGGCCTATTTTCTCTGTTCTCTTCTAAATCTGTTAAATACTCTAACATTTCCTCTTTGTTACTGGCAGTAACAGCTGTGTTCATTATTTTTTGCAAGTGCGCATTAATAAAATAAACACGAGGAGATTTTCTGTTTAAATCTATAATTTTATCAAAGGCATAATTGGCACTATCTTTTTTGTTAAGCTGATTGTACAACTGTCCAATTATAAAATAATACCTTCCTTTTTCTTCTTGTTTTTTTGTGTAGACCGATGCTCTTTTTAATTGCTGAATTGCAGTATCTGGAGCATTTAAATTAATATATGCCTGAGCCATAACCGCTCTTGCGTCTGCATATTCTTGGTCAGATAAGTCGTCATATTTAAAAAGCTTTTTTAAGTTTTTAATAGCAAGCTCATCATTCTCTAAACGCACATTGGTTTTTTCTCTCCAAATACGAGCCTCGTTAAACTTATCGCTCTGTATGTAATTTTTAAGCACATAATTAAAAGCCTCTTGAGCCGGAATAAAACGCTGATCAAAATAACGTGCTTTTCCTAAAAGTAAGTAAGCCTCATCTGTTTGCGGGTTACGCTCCCTATCTTTAATAACCATACTATGTTTTTGTATGGCTTTTGTTGCTTTTTCTTCTGCTATTACAAAATTTGGATTGTTATTTTCTGAATCTAGTTTAACATCATCTGTAACTTCTAAACGCTCTATTGGTAATAAATCCCAATAATTATCTTTGTAATTGGCATTTAATTCTTCTCTGCCCTTTTCAAAAGCAATATTACCGTTATAGAGCACATTAAATTTTGTATTTAATGCGTGCCACTCTCTGTTAACAAAGGCGTTCTTTTTAGTAGAACAGGCATTAAAGACTAATGCTGCTAGCGCTACTGTTCCTATAATTTTAGTTTGAAGCTTCAAAATTGTATCTATTCTTACCTAAACAAAACTAAAAAACCGCGGTATTATTATGTTTAAGGTGCATAAATTTACTATTTATTTTTATTTATTTGGTTTGATGAGCTCAACAACTAAAAAGGCCCATCAAATTTTATACAATTTGATGGACCTTTAAATTTTATAAAGTCTTGTTTTAATTAAAGCAACTATTTATTCCTCATCTTCAAAAACAGCAACTGCTGCATCTGGAGCCTCTGCACCTGAAAAGAAAATTTCTAACTCTTTTAAAGTTGCTGCAGATGTTTTTATATCTTTAACCAGTTCACCTTTATCCAACACTACAATACGCTCACATACCTCTGTAACATGACTTAGATCATGGCTAGAAACCAAAACTGTGGTATTTTGATTTGCTGCCAAATTTTTAATTATACCTTTTAGTCTTATTTGCGTTGTTGGATCTAAATTTGCAAAAGGTTCATCTAAAATTACCAACTCTGGACTACCAATAAAAGAAGCTACAATACCAGCTTTCTTTTGGTTTCCCTTAGATAAATCTCTTAAATATTTTTTTTGATTTAATATCTCTCCGTGAAAAAAATCTTCAAAACTATTAACAAGTGCATCTACATCTGCTTTGTTTTGTCCTCTTAACTCACCAATAAAATAAAAATACTCTTCTGGTGTTAGGTAGCCAATTAAAAAAGATTCATCTATAAATGCAGAAGTAAATGGTTTCCAATCTTCACTGGTATTTACTTGTACATTGTTATTTATTATTTGCCCTGTAGAAGGCTGAATAAGATCTAACAACAAACTAAAAAATGTTGTTTTTCCTGCTCCGTTATTACCTACAAGACCAAAACATTGTCCTTTTGGAATTTCTAAATTTTCTATATTTAAAACCGTAGCTGCGCCGTATGTTTTTGTAAGGTTCTGTGCTTTTATCATGGTTTTTGTTTTTTATGGTTATACTCTTAACAGAGCTACTTATTTATGCTTTTTGTTTGTATGCGTGTATAGTTTTATACTTTTCTTTTTTGTAGATTTTCTCAATCTTATTAAAAACTATATTTCTAAATGCTAGTCCTAATATACCAGCCGCTGCAACAAGTACATAGCCTGTTGTTGGGTTTACTAGGTAATATCCGGCAGCAAAAATTATCATTGGCAGTAAAAGTTTAGGCAATGATAATAACATTGTTTTCATATTAAAAGCCTGTTTATCTCCAAAGGCTTTTTTATTTGATGTTAAATCTATAGGCATTTTTATAAAGGCACCACCCAATAACACTAAATGTGAGTTTACACCAATATTATAAATTGCACCAACCAATACGGCTAGGTATGCGTTTATGCCAAAAAATAAATAAAAAGAAGCCAAAACAGTACTAATTAAAGTGGCAATTACCACCAAATACCATTTAGAGGTAATGTAGTCTCTGTACTTTATATTCTGACTCATCATTAATTGGTAATACGCACTATCCCAACTTGGCACAAACTGTCCAAATGTGAATAAGAAACCACCCGAAACAAATATTCCACCAAATATTTGCCAAACTGGTCCATTATATACCTCAACAGCTCCCGACCCAAATAATAAGCCATAAAACAAGAATAGAAAACTCATTAAACCAGCTGTTTTTGGTCTTTTATTTCTTTTTATAAGTTTAATATCGTTCTTTAAAAAGGTTCCTGTACTTCCAAATTTATCTAAGAATGACAAATCTTCTGTTTTTGCTATAGCGTGCTTTGTTTGCAAACCAGCATCTAAATACATATTTTTTATAAAGTAATTAAATGCAGCGTAATACAAACCAATAACCGCTATCCAAGGAAAAATAACCATCCAAGGAGCGTTATATAATCCATTAAAAAATGGCGCAGTGTAGTTAGTAATATCAAAAACACCAAAGTAATGGCAAGCTCCCAGTGCTACAAAAACAGCTATTACTGGGTAAAAAACACTGTCCTTATTGTTAACTAATATATTTATAAAATTACTACAATAAATAAGTGCAAAAATACCAAAGTGCCAAGCTACCACACCAAGCGGATTATAACCCTCTATTAGCAATACAATAGAAAATGGCAAAAAGAAAAATGCATAACCCCAATTAAAAAAGGAAGCAATTGTTTTTCCTAAAGAGTAATTTACAACCTGTGCTTTTTCAAAGGGTAAATACAATAAAGGCTTAATGTTGGCTACAGGCATTTTTTGTAACATATACCTAATTAGCAAATCTAATACAAAAAGGTATATTAGGTATTTGTTTACCACCTCTAGTGGATCTCCCATATCTGCCTTTTTTATAAGATAAAAAGAGCCAACTCCCATTGAAAGGAACACCACAATAAAGTACAGCGCAAAAAAGCCCATAAATATTTTTAGTGCCAGGTTAGTTTTAAAAGAAGCCGACCTAAAAAAGGACTTCCATTGCAGGCTTAAAAAGTGTTTTAACATAATTTTAGGTTGATTAATTATATTTTGTTAGTGGCAACAAATGCCAATTTGTTACACTATTTTAAATTAAATTGTATTCTGGGTACGTTTCTTCTAACAATTCTTTAGCTTTACTAGGCATTACATAAGAAGTAATGTAAAAAGTTAAACATAGTAAAGTAGCAGCTATGGCAATAAGTGCCAACCAGTAACTATGCAAGTCACTAAAATTAAAACGCATAGTATTTACAATATTAAAAACATTAGAAAATGTTATTACAGAAAAGCCATTTCTGGTATCGCCAATCATAGCTTCTAACATAAACAGCTTTTCTTTTTTCTGCTTTTGTTTTTTCTCTTTTTTTCTTCTTTTAAATTGATGATAAAAATCTACAGCTACTAAAATTAGTATTGAACCCATTAATACATATGATGCTTGCTTTAAGTGAAGCACCAGAAAAAAGCCCATAAAAATTGCAATAGTGGTTAACAGCTTTGGCAACTGAAACCACTCTTTAACAAACCTAAAAAGTATTTTTCTGTAACGTTTGTTCATAGCTTTTTGGCGTTTTTCTACAACATCCATAAAACCAAAAACACCAAATTTTTTAAACTCAACTCCTAAAGCATTATCAAAAGATAAATTTGGATTTTGTTGCCATTGTTCTTCTATACCATTACTTAAATGATCTACTAGCTCGGTCTGCAAATCATAATGCACCACATAATGTTTTCGGGTAAATGCGTACAATTCTTCTATTTGTTCTTTGGTTAGCTTCATACTAATCTTTTATAAATTGATTTGTATTTTTTAAGTTGATTAACAAACAATTGAATAGATATATAGAAAAAAGGAAACAACAACGCCAATACTATAAACATATAAATAGGTGATAGTTGCTCTCCTTCTTCTAATAATATTTTGGGCGCAAGCAACAATCCATTAACAAAACTAACTCCAGAAGTACTAGATAATAAAGCAGTATTTATAGTTAATGACTTAAATGTATTTTTTAGATTAAATAATGAAACTAAACACGGAGTTAATGCCATTACCATTAATAGCAATAATAAAGTCTTATGCATTGTTTTTACAGTAAAAAACTCTTTGGTATATAAAAATACTATGAGCACACAAGCGTATAGTATTAGTGACTTAGCATTGGTGAAAAACAGCCTTAAGGCTTTTCTTTGAAGCTTTCCAAAACCCTTAGTTAACCCCTGTCTTTTTTCTTCAATAAACTCCTTATAACCAGACGAATCTGCATACAAGCTAGGGAAAGTATCCCAACCGGTATTTTCCTTGTTAAGTCTTTTTATAGTTAAATCATTACCAAATTTAATATGAACTGCTTGCATTGCATTGGTAAAACTAGATCCTACTTTCATTAGAGCTTCTACCTCATTACTAATATGGTCTAAAAGCTCCATACGAACATCCCAATATTTCACCTTATTTTTAATAAGATAATCATCTATAAATTCTATTTGTTCTTTGGTTAGTTTCATATTAAACAATAGTATAATGATTGGTATATTTTTTATGAAGATCTAGAATCACCGCAATAAACGCAGTAGACAGCCCCAGTAATAAAACAAAAACCAAGGTAAAATAGTAGTCGTTTATAATTACAGATTTTTCATTAAAAAAAGGGTTTTGAAAAGCGTTATATAGTTGGAAACTTAAAGTAAGTATAAGTCCAGTTCTTTCAATTCCAGATAAACGTTGCCCACGCTGTTTTAACCCTATGAAGAAATATACTAGTATAGCAATTATTAAAAAACCAAATAGTACAAATTTTAGAAACTTCTTATCTCCCAAAGGAAAAAACTGTATTAAAAGAAAAGAGCTAGCTACCATAATACAGATATTTAATGGTGCTGTAAACTTTTTAAAAAGCGATTTAAGTACTATTTTATCTGTAGTTTTTTTAAACTGCTTATTGTACTTTAATAAATCTTTTTTATGCACAACCATATACGCCTTAAAAGCGTCATAAAACGTATGGTTTTCTTCTTCCATTTTTTCTAATACCGCAGTAGCAACATGGTCTACCATTTCTGTTCTGACATCTGTAAACATAATATCAGAATTTTTAAGATAGGTGTCTATAAATTGAATCTCTTCCTTAGTTAATTTCATACCTCTACTCTATACTCCATTTAGGGTTTACTAAATTTTGCATACTACGTATAAACTCCTCTAACTCTGCTAACCTGTTAACGGTTTCTTTTTCACCTGCTTCAGTTAGCTTGTAATATTTACGCAAACGATTATCAACCTTTGCAACCTCAACATCTAAAAGTCCTTCCGCTTCTAATTTATGTAAGGCAGGGTATAATGCACCTTCCGTAATTTTAAGTTCTCCTTTGGTTAACTCTTTTACTTTTTGTGTAATTTCATACCCATACATCTTGCCTTTTTCTTCAAGCAACTTTAAAATAATAGTATTTAAACTACCCTTGTATAATTTAGAATTTCCCATTTTTCTGTTCTCTTATTTTGCTTTTAAAACAAACATCTCCTATTTCTATAACAACTTTTAGCAGTAAAATTGTTATTACGAATATATACATAATTTTCTTATGCATAAGAATTCTATGTATTAAATTTTAGCAAACTAGGTTTTTTATCAAAAGGGCAATGTGTATTTTTGTAGAAAATATTTTTTTATGAATCATTTTCATCCGTTAACGGTACAACATATAAAGGCTTTAACACCTAGTTCTGTAGCAATAACATTTGCTATTCCTAAAGACTTAATTCAGACTTTTAAGTTTATATCTGGTCAATACATCACTATTAAAAAAGAAATTAAAGGCAAAGAATTGCGTAGAGCGTATTCTATTAGTTCTTCTCCTAAAAAAGATTGTATTACCATTGGTGTTAAAAAAGTAGATAATGGCGGTTTCTCAGACTTTGCACATTCTAAACTTAAAGAAGGTGATGTTCTAGAAGTTATGCCTCCAGAAGGTAGGTTTGTTTTTAAACCTACAGATGCCGTTAAAAATGTTGCCGCTTTTGCTGCTGGTAGTGGTATAACACCTATTATTAGTATTGCAAGGTCTGTATTAGACAGCAACCCAGAAAACAAATTTGTTTTAGCATACGGTAACAAATCTTTTGAAGAAACAATGTTTCACACAGACTTAGCCAAGCTTCAACTAGAATATAATAACCGATTTTTTGTATACTTTATTTATAGCCAAGAACAGGATGAAAACTCTATTTTTGGAAGAATAGAGAGGTCTACAGTTAACTACATTACTAAAAACAAACATAAAGATATTGCTTTTGATGATTTTTATCTTTGCGGTCCAGAGGCTATGATTAATACAGTTTCTGATACTTTAAAGGAAAACGAAGTTAGCGAAGACAAAATACATTTTGAACTTTTTACAACTACAGAAATTAAAGACGAAATGCCTGTTAAAGAAGGCGGAAAAACGGCAGTTACTGTTATTGTAGATGATGAGGAATTTACTTTTGAGATGGATAAAAGCACAATTGTTTTAGATGCTGTTTTAAAAGAAAATATAGATGCACCATACTCTTGCCAAGGTGGTGTTTGCAGTAGTTGTATTGCTCGCGTTACAGATGGTAAAGCAGAAATGGTTAAAAACCAGATTTTAACGGATGGTGAAATTGAAGAAGGATTAATTTTAACGTGCCAAGCACACGCAACAACACCTACATTAAAAGTAGATTTTGATGATGTTTAAAAACAGCATCTAAAAAAATACCAAGTCGTTCTATATCTAGAACGACTTTTTTTATTCCTTTAATTGAGCTTCTAAAGCTCTACAGGCAGCATCATAACCAATAACAAATGCTTTTTCTATACCCTTGCGGTCTAACAAACCTATTTTGTCTACCTCTTTAGATTCCAACAGCATATTACAAGCACTAAGCTTTTTTTTTGCAGATGCGTATATCATTAAACCGGTTACCCTACCCGTAAGCTGTAATGAGTTTTTAAGGTCTTTTTTATCTAACCTTGCAACAATAGATACATTGCTCCCAATAATATAATCGCATGTATTTAGCAATGGCTCTAACGGAAAATTGTTCATTATACCACCATCTGCGTATAAATTACCATTAATTTCTATTGGTGAAAAAACAGGAGGTAAAGCAGCCGAAGCCAACATAGGCCTAATTAATTCTCCATCAGAAAAAAATTCTTCGTCACCCTCTTGTAGGTTGGTTGCTACAATATGCAACTCTCTTTTTAATGCTGAAAAAGCATTCTCAGGAAAGTATTTTGCAAATAAGGCAACATATTTTTCTGTATCTAAAAAACCTGCTTTTGCAATGGTTAAATAATGGTAATGAAAAAGCGGTGTTTCTTTAAAAAACCTAAGCATATCATCTATAGAACTTCCATTAGCGTACAAAGCACCCACCAAGGCTCCTACACTACTTCCAGAAACAGCTTTAGCATCTATTTCAAACTCATTCATTGCCTTTATTAACCCAATGTGCGCCATACCACGCACACCTCCTCCAGAAAGCACAAGACCAATAGATTTTGATGTAGTAATTTTAGCGTTCATTTAGCCTATTTTTCTTCAAATTTACTACAAAATGCTATTAAAAAGTACTTCTTTTTTTAAACTGATTGGTTTGTTGCTTATATTTTTTTGACACTATAATTAAATTTTGATGCAATCAACCTAAAAAAGCCAACGCTTATAGACATTTGTTATTGATTAATACATTTATAAAAAACAAAAACCAACTACGCAGTTGGTTTTAATGTTTTTGTGTATTAATTAAAAAACGTACTTAATTCACTAAAATTTTGCGTGCCTCATTAAGTAATTTCACTCTTTTTTCTAAATTAATTTCTAATGGTAACTGTGCTAAACCAATAATTCTACGCAGTATTTCTATTCCCATAAATTTATAGCATAATACCGTATCTAAATCTGCTAAGGACTTATATCTATCTACAGCTTTTTCTATTAATGTGTTAGCCTGATTTGCCATTTTTAAATGTGCTAGTAAAACGCCAATTTCAAATTCGGGCTTACCAAAAAAACAAAACTCAGGATCTATAACTTTTAAACCTTGTACAGTTGCCAACCAACTACCAGGAAAATAATCTCCGTGCAGCAACGTATTACCATCTTGTAAATACAAATCTCCAAGTTCTTTTACAGCTTTTTTTAAAGGTTCATCTGTCTTAAAACGTTCTGCTTCTTTTTGCAACCCTGGTAAAATATCATCTAAATTAATACCATTATTTAATACATATGGGTAATTAAAAATATGTTCATGGTTAAGAGCTCGCATTTTAGTATTGGTAATTCTGTCCTCTTGTGTGTGGACTGTAATACTGGTATGCAATGTAGCTGCAAAATCTACAACAGCATACAAATCCTCTTCTAAAAATTGTTTTCCTAATTGATACAAATATGTAAAATCTGACCCATTACCAAGATCATTCATAACCATAACATTGTTAGCTTTATCTAAGCCAATTAATGTAGGCATCATTTCTTTTAAGTTAGGAACCTTTTCTATTATTTTATAAAATTTGGCCTCCATTAATACCCGGTCTTCTGGAGCGGCAACCTGCGGATATTTTTCTACATATTCTCTACTTTGTTTAATAATAAAAGATCTGGTTTCTGTAGTAATACGCAGCGTAAAATTCATATTACCATCTCCAGGCTTTTCTACAGCAACAATGGACTCGTTATTAGTTAACCAATCTTTACTTTTTAAGTAAAGGGTTAAATCCTCTATATTGTTGTTTAATTTTATCACGATACTATTTTTTAAATGTTTCCATTAATTTCTGATGGTAATTAGGCACTACATCGTAACAATAAGTTACTGCTGCACCACCTTCTTTTGTGCACAATAAATAAGATTTGTAGACCCTATTCTTATTCTCTTTTACAGTATCATCTAAATTAATCTCCAAACGGGCCTGTAAAGGTTCTGTTATAATATCTTCTGGGGCAATGATATAATGGCTAGCCAAAACATCAAACGGATTAAAACCTTCTGCTCCCTGATTTTTCCATTGCTCTATCCAAGGCTGTGATGCGGTTGCCAACCATTTCATAGCAGGTGTTGTAGATTTTAATGCTTCAAGGTCGTTTTGTTTTATCCAAACCTTACTAGAAATTTCATAAGGACAAAAAACCAACGGGACATTATTTTCTAATAATATTCTAAATGCTGTGTTGTCTAAATCAAAATTTAAATCCTTAGCCAACACACCTTTGTTTCCTATTTTAAAATAGTCCAAAGGGGTTCTACGACCAGCTACTAAAACAACCTCAACTATTTGAGATTGTAACTCTGGATATTTTAATAGTAGTAAACCAACATTAGTGGCGGGGCCAATTGCCAAAATAGTTAATGGCTGCTTTTTTAATGCTGCAGCCATTGCCTCTACAGCATCATTAGTTACCACACTGTCTAAATTAATTGCAGCACCAGCACCTTTATAAACTTTAATTTTTTGTGCTGCAAACTCCTTACTTATGTAGTTGCCAATAGCAAAAGCATTTTCTACGCTGTTGTTACCAAAAACAGTACTTAAACCGTTAATTTTTACGTTTTTGGCCTGTAATAATTGCAAAACCGCATAGCCATCATCTACATCAGAATAGCCAGGTTTTTCTATATTCTTTTTTCCAACAGCTAAATCTGCGTCTATCCAAACTTGTTTTACTCCGTTTACAATTCCGCTTGGCTTTGCTTCATCAGCAGCTTCTGTTTTTGCCTCTTGTTTTACTTCTACGGTAACGTTCTTAGCCTCTTCTTTACAAGCCGCAAACACCATAAACACAAGCAAAATACCAATTAGTTTAATTTTTTGTTTCATAATTATCATTCTATTTTTCCCACCAGCCTTTGCTGTTTATATTATCCCCACCAATACGATCAACAGCTTCTTTATAATTTGCGCTATTGGTAGCTTGCTCTGACTCTGGATACAAATACCGAACGGGATATTTGTCATTATTAAAATTATCGGGACCAGCCTCTAAATTTGGAATCCCGGTTCTACGTACATTAAACCAAGCTTCATGGCCAATATTAATTAAACTTAACCACTTTTGAGTTAATATTTTTTCTAAATCATTTGCAGTGCCATCTAAAGAAATTGCTGGCCTAGTAAAATAATCATCAGGGATTGGTGTATTGTAATACTCAAAACTAGCTGTAACAGCATTTTGGTAATACGTATTTGCATCTCCTGTAATATAACCTCTAGATGCCGCTTCGGCAAGTGCAAATTGCACTTCTGAATACTGCATAAATTGCGCATCTACACCGTCTGCAACATCTCTAAAAATACTGCCAAATAAAGATATGTTGTTTAAATCTATACCACTTGCATTTATGGTGCTACTAGATTGTCCGTTTTGCAATCCTTTGTATTCTGGTGTGGTAGAGTTTTTACTTGCCGCTGTAGGCTTGTAAAGTACAGCAATACGAGGATCATCCCAAGCAGTTAATATAGTTTCTACTGTTTTTGTCATTGTATGCTCTTGGTACAACCCTAAAGCTGCGTTAAACATAGGAAACTGGTTAGGAGCAGATGCCAAATAAGGCACAACGGCATTGTCTGCATTAGACTGCATTAACTTACCAGAATCTGCCAAAGTTTGTAAATCTGTAAAATCTGTTGTTCTTTTACTAATACGTAATAAGTAACGTACTTGAAGCGAGTTTGCAAAACGCACCCACTTCTCTAAATCTCCTTGAAACATAACATCACCCTGAATTACGTTGTTTGTATTTTCAAGCGTGTTAACTGCTTTTTTAAGCACTGCCAATATTCCCGTTTCGGCATCTGAATATATACTTTCCTGTGTATCATACTTTGGAGAAAAAGTACCATCTAAAGCTGCTACTGCTTCTGTGTAAGGCACATCACCCCAAAGGTCTGTTAACTGAGAAAAAAGGTAACTCTGCATAATATCACCAACAGCCACGTAAGCATCGTTTGCCGCTGGTGAGGCTTTCATCGATTTAATATCTGATAATAATCTAAAAATAGCACTCCAGTACTCACTATTAGATCCCATTTCATAACGGTCTATACGCTCAAACTCTATACTTGCTGCAAATTGCGCCAAATAATTAGCTTGCCTAAAACCTTGTTGATAGGCGCTAAGGTCTGATGATACAGAAACCACATTGGTTAACAAAAACTGCGGATCTACACTTTCTGGCGCATTAGGATTGGTGTTTTTTTCTTCAAAATCGTTAGTACAAGCAGTAAAAATAGTGCTTGCTACTGCGGTTGCTACAAATAGCTTTATATATTTTTTCATCTTTTTTTACTTCTTAAAATTCGGTTTTTAAACTAACTCCAAAGCTTCTGGTAGAAGGGTATGAAAAATCTTCTACACCATAAGTAATGCTTTGCTCTTGCAACGCATTTAACTCTGGGTCAAAATGCGGATTCTCTGTAAACAGCAATAAATTGCTACCTACCAAACCTATTTTTATTTTATTAAAACCTATGGCATCAACAATTTTTGCAGGAAAATTATAGTATACACTTACTTGTCTTAATTTTACATAAGAAGCACTGTAAAGCGCACTAGCCTCATTACCACGATCAAAAAATGCATTGTTGTAAGCTTGGGCTGGCACTACTGTTGTATTTGGTGCGTATTGCGGGTTATCTGCTGTACCTGTATTTATAACGCCAGCACCAATAATACCAGATTCTCTACCTTCTAATGTTTCTTTTAACACGCCAGACGTACTACCTAGTGCTTTTGTTCTAGAAACTATTGTTCCACCTTTACGCCAATCAAATAAAAAAGTAAAATCTAATCCTTTGTATGAAAACTTGTTATTAAAACCCATTGTAAAATCTGGGTTATAATTTCCTAGTAAACGTAAGTTGGGATCTTGAACAGGAAACCCGTTAGAGTCGTGTACAATTTGCCCATCTACCTCAACAAAACCTGTACCGTACATATCACCAACACGGCCATCTTTTTTTGCTATATAAAACACAGAGTTAGATCCGCCACCGCCAGAAAATATATTGGCAGTACCAGTTACAAACTGGTCTACACCCTGTGGCAACTCCTTGACCTTACTTCTAAACGTAGAAAAGTTTACCGAACTCTGCCACTGAAAATCTGCATTTTTAATTACGGTACCACTAAGTAAAAGCTCTAAACCTGTGGTTTGTACTTTACCACCATTTACGTTAAAACTACCAAAACCACTAGATTCGGATATTGGTCTAGATATAATTTGATCTACACTTGTATTTTGGTACGCTGCAGCATCTAATTGCAATCTACCATTAAAAAACCAGGCCTCTATACCTGCTTCAAAGGCATTAAGACGTTCTGGTTTAAGATTTGCATTTTTTAAAACCGTCTCGTTAGTCACCCTAAAATTAGATCCGTAATTCTGATTAAATAAAAAGTTTTGCGTGTTTTGGTACGGGTTAGTATCATTACCAACACTTGCAGCACTAAATCTAAAATTTAAGTAAGATATTGGCTCTGGTAATTTTAAAAAGCTACTAGCCACAAAACTAAGTCCTGCAGAATAATACCCAAACGAATTGTTATTAGATGGCAATGTACTGCTCCAGTCATTACGATAGGTAAGGTCTAAATACAAAGCATCTTTATAAGATAAATTACCGGTACCGTAAACACTGTTAATTCGTTTTTCAAACAATCTGCTATCTCCTTTAAGCGGAGTTCTAGAATTTGCCAAGGTGTAAATCCCTGGTAATGCTAGTTGTGAAGCTTCAGCGTAGCTGTACTCTATTTCTTGATCAAAACGGTTTGCACCTACAGAAACAGTATATTTTAAATCGTTGTTTATAGCATCTTTATAAGACACCAAAATATCTGTATTTAACTCTCTAAAACTTATATTATCTTCTCTAAAAGAACCTTGCGGATTTGCATTTGTACTCACCGCTCTTCTAAACTCGCGCTTGTCTGCATACGTATCTAGGCCTGCGCGTACTGCAACATTTAGTTTATCTGTAATATCATAAACTGCAGAAACATTACCTAAAACTCTATTTTTATTAAAACTATTGGTGTTTTCATTAACCGTTAAATATGGGTTTGTAAGCCATAAGTAATTAATATCATAATGCTGCACTCCCTCCTGACCTGCTTGCCAGTAATTTTTTAAAGCAGAAACATCTGCTTGCCTGCCTGTCCAGTTAAAACCATACAAAGGATTCTCATAACCGTAACCAAGGTTTGGCCTGTTACCACTACGTGTATTTATATAATTAACAAAAGCGTTTACATTTAATTGTTCTGTTAATTTTTGATGTAAACTAAGCGAAATACCATCACGATCTAAATCGGTATTTGGTACAATGCCCTCGTTTCTTAAATTACTATAAGACAATCTACTGCTTCCGTTTTCACCAGAAGAGTTAATGGCGATGTTGTTTTGTTTGGTAATACCCGTTTCAAAAAAATTACGCACATTATTAGGGTTAGATACCCAAGGAGTAGCAGTTATAGGTGTAAAACTACCATCTGAATTTGTACGCGAAATAACATCACCAGCACGCACAGGGTTCCCGTTAATGTCTACAGAAGGACTATCAAACTGATTTACCAATAAGCCCTGATCCAATCTTGGGCCGTAGCTACTTAAACCACCATCATTTATACCAGCACCTTTACCGTTCTGGAAAGAGTATTGGCCGTTAGACCCACCACCATACACATTTTGGTAATCTGGCAACGTTAATAAGGTTTCTACCGTAAGTGAATTGCTGGTAGTAACCCCAAATCCTTTCTTATTTTTACCACGTTTTGTAGTTA
Organism: Cellulophaga omnivescoria; assembly: GCF_001999725.1. Taxonomy (GTDB): domain Bacteria; phylum Bacteroidota; class Bacteroidia; order Flavobacteriales; family Flavobacteriaceae; genus Cellulophaga; species Cellulophaga omnivescoria. The sequence goes on along the minus strand of NZ_MDDP01000017.1, from coordinate 18,315 downwards.
TAACCACAACACCGTTTGCCGCTCTTGCCCCATAAAGTGCCGCAGAACCAGCACCTTTTAATATAGAGATTGATGCAATATCATCTGGAGAAATTTCAGAACCACCGTTTCCAAAATCTACTTCTTGCAAAGCTCCGTTGTTTACTAAGTCGCTCGTAATTTGTTCATTACTAATTGGCACACCATCTACCACAAACAATGGCTGATTGCTTCCGCTTAAAGAATTTTCTCCACGTATAACAATTCTAGATGAAGAACCCACACCAGATGATCCATTAGTAATTTGCACACCTGCAACTTGGCCTGCTAAACTATTAACCACATTGGTTAATGTAACTTCTGTTAGTTTATCTGATGACACCCTAGTAACAGCAGAAACAAGGGATTGCTTTTCTCTTTCTATACCCAAAGCAGTTACTACAATTTCGTTTAACTGTTCATCAGAAGACATTAGTGTAATACTTGCCGGAAAATTACCGTTAGTAATAGTAATTTCTTTGCTTGTAAACCCAATAGAAGAAACCTGTATCACAAAACTAGTAGAGCTAGTTTGCAATGTAAAGTCGCCATCTATGGTTGTGGTTGTGTAATTTTCTTTGCCTATTTCTTTTACCGTAGCAAAAGGTATAGGTTGGTTGTCTTGGTCTACTATTTTAGACGAATATGTATTTGATTGTGCAAATACGGTAAAGGCAAACAGCTGCATTACAGCCATTATAGCTATTTTCATAATTAAGTGTAATAAGGTTGATAAATTATTTTATAAGCAGTCACCACCAATTATAATTTAATTGGTTCTTACTTATAAAAATGCCGAATGAAAAAGTTTACAAATTAGGCGGACCTCTACGTAAAAATGAAGTTGAATAAAAAGACGTAATAACACCGCTAGCAGCATTAGCTTTGGGTGTTACTTTAAAATTTAAATGTGCAATTATAAAGTTGCTTAAAACCAAATTAGGGTTTGAATAAGCAAATTGCATTGCTTCATTTGTTGTATCTACATCTTGTAATGTTTCTAAAATTGTAAATGACACATTATTAGCAATTGCCAAGTAGTGTATTTTTTTAGATAATTTTGATGTTAACCACGGTAGGTTTTTAAAAGCATCTTCATTAAAAATACTTTTATGCACACCAAATAGGTAAATACCACCATCTTTAGACGGACCAAAAACTACTTTTTTAGTAGCCATGGCATCTACGGCCTGTTGTATATGTTTAGCAGTAAGGTTTGGTGTATCATTACCTATAGAGATTACATTGTTGTAACCTTGAGCATAGAGGCTTTTGTAAGCATTGGTATAACGCTCTGCAAAAGTGTATCCTTCTTGTTGTGTTTCATCTAACCAAACAACATCTACACCACTATTATTTGCAACCTTTAGCGTATTTTTTATTAAGAGGTTAAAAAACTGCTTAGAAACACTTTTTTTATGACCACCGAATACAGATTTCCTCTCTGCTTCTAATTTAGCGGAAAGAGAAAAAACTAATAAAACCGTTTTGTTATTGTGTAGTTTCATTGTGGTTGCTTGGTCGTTAAAAAACTAAAACCTTAAAATCTTTTATAAAAATAATACAGAAAATAATAAACAATCTTTAATTATAAGACAATTACTACAAATTTCCTTTTAAATAAACATTTTTTGTTAATTATTTCCTTTTTTGCACAATAATAAAACAAACCAAGTAGTTTATACACTAGGGTAAACTATATTTTTATTTAAAAAATAGTGTAGTTTGTCGTTCCCCATACCATTTACACCTATAAACACACGTTGCGATTACAAAACAAAAAGTAAGCAGCAAACTAACCAGTCTTTTTACTGTAAAAAGAAGCTATAATGGAAAAGAACTTAAAACGTATGGCCACAATGCAAAGAATGCAGTCTGTTGGTCTAGAAATATTTTATAAAAATGGATATTATGATACCAGTGTAGATGATATACTAAAAGTATTGTCTTTATCAAAAGGGGCGTTCTATTATCATTTTAAATCTAAGGAAGAATTTTTTATAAGTATTTTACAGAATATTATTTTCCCAAAAGTATATAGCGAATTAATTGCTCCTTTTGAAGGACTAGAAAACCCTGCTGTAATTTTAGACAAGTGCTTTGACAATGCTCTTGAAACGGCAGAACACAACCAATTAGACAATGGCTTTGTGTTAAGTAATTTTATGACCGAGTTTAGCGGCAAAAATGAAACCATTGTAAAGCTCCTTAAAGAGATGTTTAAGGTGTGGGAAGTAAATTTGATTACCAATTTACAAAAAGGAAAAACTGACGGTTATATAGACCGCCACGTAGATAGTGAAGCTGTTGCTAGCTTTTTAATGTCTTCTTATATGGGTGTACGTGTGTTAATGATAAATGGTAATGCAAAATTATTTCGTTACAAATACATTCAGCAATTGCGTAGTTACTTTAAAACTATTGCTGTTAAGCGGTAGAGATTAAATTATCGTTTTTAACGATGTTTAAGTTTTTCAAAATAGAAATTTAAAAACATTTATGCTATTTCGAATTACCCAACAACCTCCAAAACCTTTTGTACAACATCGTCTGGCAGTATGGTTTTCATTGCTTTTTCATAACCAGGCGGAAATTTATTGCCATACACAGATGTTGGTATAAGTGGGTAATTTTCTCTGTTTGCTAACAATGCATTTGTGCTTTGTTGCGCAAATGGGTAAAAACCAGCAAATGGGTGTGTAACTCCCCAAAGTGTTATTGTTGGCACCGCAAACATTGCGCTTAGGTGTGCGTTACCGCTATCCATAGCTAACATAACGTCTAGGTTTGAGATTAAAGAGAGTTCTTCTGTAAATCTTAGTTTTTTAACCACCGAAACACAATTGCTATACGTTTGTTCCCAGCTATCTAAAACTTCTTTTTCTTTATCTCCTCCTCCAAAAAGGATAACAGTATAAGCATTGGTTGTATTTAAACTGCTTACTACTTGTTCCATAAGCTCTAAAGGGTACGTTTTACCCTCAAAAGCAGCAAATGGTGCAATTCCTATCCACTTTTTTGGTTCTTTTGGCAGCAATGCAATAGCAGTATCAGACAGTTTTTCTTTTGTCAAAGCACAAGATTCATCTAACTTAATGGGAAATCCTAACTTACTAAAAACAGAAACGTACCGTTGTTGCGTAGTTTTCAGCTGCTTAAAAACTTTATTTTTACTGGCCGTTAACGCTTTTTTATCGGCTCTGCCTTTATCAATTTGTATAAAAGGAATACCAGATAATTTAAAAAACTGTTTTAGAATGTTAGATCGTAAAACGTTATGAATATCAGCTACCGCAGTTATTTTTAACGCTTTTAGCTCTTTAAACAATTTATAAAGTCCGTTTACGCCTTTATGTTTGCCCTTAACGTCTGCCTCATAAACCTGTACGTTAGGCAATTGTGCAAACATTGGGGTAAAAAACCGTCTTGTTAAAATGGTAATTTTTAAATCTGGATTTTGGATTAACAACCCTTTTACAACGGGCACAGTCATTGCAACGTCTCCCATTGCAGACAACCGAATTATTAATATGTGCTCTTGATGCTTAGTTTGCACGAAGCACTGGGTTTAGCTCGTCATCATTGTACATTTTCATTTGCTTGTACACTTTCATATATTTGTTACCAGCTTCAATATCTGCTAATAGCTGATCTATTGCGGTAGATAAGTCTTTTTTCTGCTCTAATAATACATCTAATTTAGCTTTACACTTTTGCCTATGGTCTTCAGTAGCATCTGCTCTTGTAGCTTCTTCCTGCATATGGTAAACCTTTAATGCCAAAATAGACAATCTATCTACTGCCCAAGCAGGACTCTCTGTATTTATTGTAGCATTATCTTTAATTTGTACCGTATGGTATTTATTTAGAAAATAACTATCTATATACTCTACCAAATCTGTCCTATCTTGATTACTTGCGTCAATTTTACGTTTTAAATCTAATGCATCTACAGGGTCTATATTAGGATCTCTTATGATGTCCTCATAATGCCATTGTACGGTATCTATCCAGTTTTTACGATACAACAAATGGGCAATTTCGTCTTTTGGATATGGGTTTTCAAAAGATTGATATACATTATCTAAAACGTGGTATTTATCTATACTTTGATTAAATATTTTAAAGGCAAAATCACTGAACATACTGTAAAATTTTAGGCAAATATACCAATTTTACTTTAGTATAACCTTAAACACAAACACCGTTATTGGTACAACAATAGCTATAAAAAGATTTAATTCTTTAAAACGAGGTTTACGTAAAATTTCTATGTAATTGGTTAAAAAGACTGCTGCCGGAAAAAAAGTAATCATTATTGGAAAATAACCAAGAGAAGTCTCAAATAAGGTTATAAAAATACCCACGGTAAAAGATACAGCAACTAAACGCATACTTGCCAAACGACCAACACCACTTTTGCCAAGTTTAACACTACTTACTACACCTACAATAATTACAACAATTAAATACACTATAGTTGCAGAGCTTTTGCTCCACTCCCTAAACATATCTGCGTTAATATTTAATGTAAAAACATAGTGTTGTAATACAAAATTGAACTTACCAAGCACTGCAAAAACAGCAGATGTAATTAAGGCAACTGTGACCAAGGCAGATAATGGTAAAAACCAATTTCTAATATTTTTTGGTTCATAAATATAAATAGCAATATAAACCCAAACAAGATAAAGTAGAGCCCAATCATAAAACAAGCTGGCTACTATAATCCACATAGATGCATCAAAAATTTTATACTTAATTTCTTTTAATGATTTAAGACTTAATATTTTTCGGGTAGCCAAAACAATAAAAAAACTGCAAAAGATACCGTTAGTATCTGTTAAAGAAGCAGGAAAAAAAACACATAATAAACCATAAAAAAGTACAGCAAAAGAGTTTGCCTTTGTGATTTTATTACGTTTAACAATAAAATTTACAAGGAAAATTGTAAAAAATAGTGCTGCAACTATACCAATATTAGAAGCTACTAACCCCAGTGTAAACAAGGTATTCTCTCCAAAAAAACGTACCGTACCATAAAACACCAACAATAAAGTAAGTACAATTATGTAATTTATAGGTTTTGTTTTTCCAAAAAAGCTTGAAATCATCTAGAGTTTTTATATTTTTGCACGGTAAATATACATATAAGATGAAAACATTTTTTAAAGCAATAGAGGATTTATTTGTTGATGTACTTTTTGCTCCTTTAGATTTATTAAGAGCATTAGAATTAGAAAACTGGTGGGCTGCAAATACACTTAACTGGATTTTTATGATTATTGGTGCAATAGCAATGGTATATTGGATGTTACAACTTAAAGAGCACGCTGCTAATGGCGAGGAAGACAAGAGCGCTAACGCACACTCATTTATTAAGATCTAAAAATATCTTTTATTAGCTGTACCGGCTAAATTAGATTTACTCATACACTAAGAAAACCCAACTAGCTACTTATGTAGTTACTAGTTGGGTTTTTATTTTATTGTTTTTTTTTGGTTTTACAAATCGAAACCTAGATCTTTTCTATAGTTTATTTTATCAAAATGTAGCTTTTCTACGTTTTTATACGACTGTGCTAAAGCCTCTTTAAAATTAGCTCCAAACGATGTTACTGCCATTACACGGCCACCACTAGTAACCACTTTATCACCATCTAACTTAGTGCCTGCATGAAATACAATAGAACCCTCTACTAAGTCTAAGCCTGTTATCTCTTTACCTTTTTCATAAGCTTCAGGGTAACCACCAGATACTGTCATAACTGTAGTTGCCGTACGCTCATCAATTTTAATATCAATGGTATCTAACGTTTGGTTGCCTACAGCTTCAAAAACCTCAACTAAATCGTTTTGTAAACGTGGTAAAACAACTTCAGTTTCCGGATCTCCTAAGCGCACATTGTATTCTATAACCTTTGGTTCATTATCAACTTTAATAAGCCCAATAAAAATAAAACCTTTGTACGGTAAATTATCTTTAGCAAGGCCTTCTACCGTTGGTTTTACAATTTGGTTGTGTATTTTACTCATAAACTCATCACTAGCAAAAGGAACAGGAGAAATAGCACCCATACCGCCTGTATTTAAACCAGTATCACCCTCGCCAATACGCTTGTAATCTTTAGCTGTTGGCAATACTTTAAAGTTTTTACCATCTGTAAGCACAAAAACACTAAGCTCTATACCGTCTAAAAACTCCTCTATTACAACTGTTGTACTAGCATCTCCAAATTTAGAATCTACCAACATAGAAGCAAGTTCTTTTTTAGCTTCCTGTAAATCTTGTAAAATTAAAACACCTTTACCTGCTGCTAAACCATCTGCTTTTAAAACATAAGGAGCTTTTAAGGTTTCTAAAAACGCTTGTCCTTCTGCCAACGTATCTGCTGTAAAACTTTTATATGCTGCAGTAGGAATATTATGACGCATCATAAATTCTTTAGCAAAATCTTTACTACCCTCTAAAGTTGCGGCTGCTTTTTGCGGACCAATTACTGGAATATTTTTTAAATCGATGTCGTTTAAAAAGAAATCATGTACACCATTAACCAAAGGGTCTTCTGGGCCAACAACAACCATATTTATCTGTTCTGCAAGAACAACTTCTTTTATAGCTTGAAAATCATTAACACCAATTGGTATATTTTTTGCTATTGAAGCAGTACCAGCATTACCAGGTGCTACAAATAGTTTGTTTAGCTTTTTACTTTGATTTAGTTTCCAGGCAATAGTATGTTCTCTACCACCAGATCCAAGGATAAGAATATTCATAATGTAAAAGTTTGCCCAAAAATACAGTAAGGCAAATTAATATCCTTTAAAAAAAAGAAAAAAAGAAGTGAGAGTATAGATAGCTTCGCTGTTAAAAATAAGAATATAGACTTACTGTTAAGGTAAATAGATACAAGATCGCTGCGCTGATAGATTCTAGATGCAAGACCAACTCATTTTAATCTATTCTCTATTTTCTATACTCTAGTCTCTATGTCTCTCTATTTAGAAAAATCTCTATGTTCTTTATCTTGTAATTCTTCAGGGGATAACGACTTAAAGTAGTCGAAAACAATTTTTAGTCCTTCTTCCCTAGAAACCCTAGGTTCCCAACCCAACAGTTCCTTTGCTTTAGTAATATCTGGTTGTCTTTGCATTGGGTCATCTGTTGGTAAAGGCTTGTAAATTACCTTTTGCTCTGTACCAGTAAGTTTTATTATTTCTTCTGCAAATTCGCCTATTGTAGTTTCGTGTGGATTACCAATGTTAACAGGATAGCTATAGTTGCTCATTAGAAGCCTATAAATGCCCTCTACTTGATCATCTATATAACAGAAAGACCTTGTTTGCTTTCCGTCGCCAAACACCGTTAAATCTTCTCCTCGTAAAGCCTGACCCATAAATGCTGGTACAACACGACCATCGTTTAGTCGCATTCTAGGCCCGTAGGTATTAAAAATCCTAACTATACGCGTATCTAGTCCGTGAAAACGATGGTAAGCCATAGTAATAGACTCCATAAAACGTTTAGCCTCGTCGTAAACTCCACGTGGCCCAACCGGACTTACATTACCATAATATTCTTCGTTTTGCGGGTGTACTAATGGATCTCCGTACACCTCTGAGGTAGAAGCTACCAAAATAGTCGCATTTTTTTCTTTTGCTACTCCAAGCAAATTATGTGTACCTAACGCACCAACCTTTAATGTCTCGATAGGAATTTTTAAATAATCTATAGGACTTGCTGGTGATGCAAAATGTAATATATAGTCTAATTTACCAGGAATATGAATAAACTTAGACACATCATGATGTTGAAACTCAAAATTTTCTAATGGAAAAAGGTGCTCAATATTTTTTAAGTCTCCCGTAATTAAATTGTCCATTGCAATTACGTAGAAACCCTCTTTTATGAACCTGTCGCATAAATGAGATCCTAAAAATCCTGCTGCTCCAGTAATAAGTACTTTTTTCATTCTATTTTTTAATATGCCTTTTCTTCTCCAGAAACAGCGTTAAGTACGGTTTGTACTATGATTTTAAACTCCTCTTGAAAATAAAACTGTAGTAACCGTTTTAAATATAATTCTTAAATCTAAAGTAATAGACCTATTTTTAATGTAATACATATCATACTCTAATTTTCTAATAGAATCATCTAAATTTTCACCATACTTATATTTTACCTGTGCCCAACCTGTAATACCAGGCCTAATCAAATGTCTAACATCATAAAAAGGAACAATTTTATTTAGTTCTTTAACAAAAACTTTTCGTTCAGGCCTAGGACCAATAAACTGCATATCTCCTTTAATAACCGAAATAATTTGAGGCAATTCATCAATTCTAAATAACCTCAATATTCTTCCAAAAGGTGTTATTCTTGCATCGTTTTTAACAGCCATTTTTGCTCCAGATTTCTCAGCGTCAGTAACCATTGATCTATATTTATAAATTTTAAATTCGTTACCATATAAACCCACTCTCTTCTGTGAATAAAACAAAGGACCTCGGTTGAAAAACAAATTAAGTATAAAAACAAATGGTATGGTGAACACAAAAAATAGTCCAACAAAAAGCGCTAACATAAAGTTTACCAAAAAACTAAATATTCTTAATAAATATCTAATTTTAATATTTCTAAACTGAAGTATTTCATAAAAACTATCGTTATGAGATTTAATAGGTAGAGCCTCATACATATTTTCATAAAAAGAAGTAAAAGAAATGACTTCTTTTCCTTTTAACATTGCCATTATAATAGCTTTTTCTAATTCTTTAGAAAAATTATTGTAACTATCTGTATTTATTATCCAAGTATCAATTTTATCTGTGGCTTCTAAGATAGATTTCTTATTAGTAAATTCCTTATGATTAGAAGTAAGAGTTAGCTTAACTTTATAAAAGGTTTCTAAATCAGTTCCGTTAATTTTAGCTATTTCATCCTTTATTTCATCTTTGTTTTTTTCGTCATAAACGTATAAAACATTTTTTGTTACTGGAATTATATTAAATACATTACGGTAAAAAAAACGCCATAATCCAATTTGAACTGGAGTTAAAAGCAAAAAACACAATAAAGGAATTCTCCAAAAGCTAACATCAAAAAATATAACAGTGAAAACAAAAATTGATAACACATATATCCCCGATATATATAGAGACTGAGAAAGTAAATACTTTTTTTTAGAGACTTTTTCTAAATTATAAAAGTCAAGAATATATGCAAGCATTAAGTAAAAAAGCAACCCTATTGCAAAAATTAAGACCTTAAGATTTAATGATACAAATTGTTTATCTATAGCAAAATTAATAAGTAAATTTAATGACGCTAAAATAATTAACAAGTCACCTATTAAAAGAATAAATTTTCTCTCGACCGAATTTAAAATTGAAGGTTTAGCCATTAATTATGTACTCTAATTTCTAACAAAAATAAGATTTCAATTTTAAAACAACCGCTGTAAATAAATAAAAAGAAGATTTAATAAACGAAAGCTTTTCTTCTTCTCTATATATTTTCCATTCATATTTTAATAAATCTAGTTTATTGGAGGAAATAGAGTTATTCACTATTCTATAAGAAGCTAAATTTAGATTTAATCCATACGCATCGGTAATCTTCAATAACTTTAACCATAATGCATAATCTTGTCTCTTTCTAATTGACGGCATATAATGCTTCCCTAGACTATCACAATTATAAATAACCGTCAAACACCCAATAGGGTTCTTAAATAATGCCCTATTATAATTAACGTGATTTAACACCTTTTTACTCTTTGACAATACATTTCCCTTTTCATCAATTACGTCATAGGAAGAAAAGGAAAAATTGTGTTTATTTTTTACCATAAATTCAATTTGTCTACCTAATTTATCCTTATGCCAAATATCATCACTATCTAAAAATGCAATATAACTCCCGCTTGCTAATTCAATTGCCTTATTTCTAGAAACACCAGCACCACTATTTTTCTTTAATTTCACATAGATAACCCTTGAATCTGTCTTAGCAAATTCCTTAATAATAGAAGCACTTAGATCTGAAGAACAATCATCTACCAAGATGTGCTCCCAATTTTCATATGTTTGATCCTGAACAGATTGTATACAGTCTGAGACAAACTTCTCAGAATTATATACAGGCGTCACTATAGAAACTTTGTTATTCATTTAAAAAAATTAGAGCTATTTTTATTAAATTAGATAAAAATGTTTTAGACTTTTTTATAATTTACAAAGAAATTAAAAAATTATGCTTAGAAGAAAATTTATAACAGCTATGTCTTTATCTGGAATTATTACCTTTATAAAACCTCAAAGTATATCTGCTAAATCTCATAAACACAAAGCTAAAAGTGGAGACAAAGATAGGGCATATTGGTGTAACCTACTTTTTAAAATTTCTTATCCTGTTTTTTCAAATTTGGCAAATGAAACATTAGCAAAAAATATGCCTGCAACCAAATCTCCTACTTACGATGGTCGTAAAAATGTCACTTATTTAGAGGCAGTTGCAAGAACAGCTGCTGGAATTGCCCCTTGGCTTTCCTTACCAGACGACGAAAGTAAAGAGGGTAAAATGAGGAAAAAATTAAGAAGTGTATTCTTGAAAGGAATGGTAAACGCGGTCAACCCTTCAAGTCCGGATTATCTAAATTTCAGGACAGAAAAACAACCAATAGTAGATGCAGGACACCTTGTACAAGCATTCTTAAGAGCTCCAAAACAACTTTGGGAGCCTTTGGATGAAATTACAAAAAAAAGATTTGTAGAGGAGTTAAAAGCATTAAGGACAAGAAAAGCATATAAAAACAACTGGTTACTTTGTAGAGCGATAACAGAAATATTTTTACTATCTATTGATGAAAATTGGGAAAAAAAATATGTAGATGAAGCTCTTGATTATTATAAAGATTGGTATATAGGTGACGGCTGGTATAAGGATGGCGTAAAGTTTTCTTTTAATTATTACAATTCCTTTGTAATGCATAGTATGCTAGTAGATACACTAAACGTTTTAGTAAAGAAAGGCTTAACAAAAGAGGAAGAGTATGATTTATCTTTAAAAAGAATGATTAGATTTGCTGTACAATTAGAAAGAATGATTTCTCCTGAAGGAACATATCCCGTTATAGGAAGATCTATAACATACAGAACGGGAGCATTTCAAACCTTATCTCACGTTTCTTTATTAAAAAAATTACCAACAAAAATTAAACCCGCGCAAGTGAGATGTGCTCTAACAGCCATTAAAAAAAATCTATTTATTGATGACGTTTTTGATAAAGACGGATGGTTAGAGTTAGGGTTTAGGGGCAACCAACCTGAACTTGCAGACTATTATACATCAAGGGGTAGTTTATATATGACTACACTAAGTTTTTTACCCCTTGGTTTAAACAAAACAGATAAATTTTGGTCTGGAAAAGATGAAGATTGGACTTCTAAAAAAGCTTGGAACAGCAAACCTTTCGAAAAAGATTTTCAAGTACAATATTAAATATTTTTACTGTTGCATGTTACATCTAATTTATTCAACAATATGGGCACTACAATAGAATAGAAAATAATTCCATTGTACCTAACAAGCATAGATTCAAATACTAATGATATTATTAAAACAATAAGCATACTTAGATTATATATATTTGAAACTCTATAACCTATTACTGCAAATGGTAATAAAAATAATATTAAACCCAGAACACCAACCTGAAGAGTTGTTTGAAGAAATTGATTATGAGCATTATATTCATTTTCTGCATTTGTAATATAATCTGATTTTAAATACCCAATTAGTAATTCTTTATCTGCATCACCAACTCCATATCCTAGGAAAGGAGATTTCTCAATCAAATCTAGTGCCACTTTCCAAGATAAAATTCTTGATTGAGAAGATGTAGTATACTTGTGGTTTTCTTTCAAATTAAAATCATTAAGTCTTTTAATTCCTTGATTAATTCTTGGATTAATAAAAACTAATATTCCCAAAAAAGCAACAGTACTAAAAATAATTATTCGACTAGAATTTTTGTAATAGATTAAAAATATAACACCAATTAACAAGAGTAGAACTAATGCTGATTTGGAAGATAAAAAAAAGATATATACTGATAGAGTTATTAATAAGAAAAGTTTTATTTTTCTTGATAACGAACTTTTTAAAGTGTAAATAATACCCACTAAAACATATAAACCTACATAGCTTGGATGCATAAAGGTAGAGAAGTATCCACCAAAAAAGTAATTTCCTCCATCAATAATTGATTCTTCAATATTTAGACCTGCTTTTATTGCTGAATTGAAGTTTACTCCTTCTTCATTAATTGTTAAAGAAGAGTAAAAAGCTTTAATTAAATTAAAAATAAATGTAATAAATATACCAAAAATAAATGCCTTAGATACTTTATCTATAATCTCCTTATTTGCTCTAATAAACATAAAAATAATAGGAAATATGATTAAAGGTAACGATCTTTCTATAAGTTTAAGACCTTCTTTAACATCATAACTATAATAGAGACTTATAGTCATAAGGAAAAAAAGTAATGGAAAGGACCAATTAATAATGTCTAAACTATATGTTTTTTTAATCATAAAAATACTTGAAACACCAAAAAACATTGACAGAATAAATAAAAAACTAGATGGCTGTATTCCAAAAGGTAATGTAACAAAACCAAGGAGAATAAAATTCCAAAAAAGATTAATTTGTACGTTATTTTCAGTTTTAATAAAAAGACCTTTCATAAATCTCAATAAATGATTTTGTGCATTCATCCCAATTAAATTTTTCTGATTGCTGCAGCGTATTTTGAGTAAGCTGCTCATATTCTTTTTCAATATAATCCACTGCTCGTATTACATCATTCACACTATCGTTCCTTACAGATACTCCTACCTCGTTTTCTTTAAAAAAACCATCAACACCCTCTCCTTTACAAAATACTATAGGTAAACCTTGACTAAGAGCTTCTACATATACTAAACCAAAAGTTTCCTTAATAGATGGCATAACAAATATTTGACTCCTTTTATATATTTCTAAAAGTTTAGAAAAATTATAAATATGCCCATGAAAAATAACGTTATTGTCTGCCATCTTTTTAACAGTATGTATAAAATTACCATCTCCTACAACTTCCAGAACATATTTTTTTTTACTTTTTTTATTAAGTTCTTTTAGAGCATTGATAACAACATCTAGTTTTTTTCTTTTAACAATACGACCAACATACAAAAGTCGTATGGGCTCAACAATTCTTTTTTGCACTACTAAATTAGAAAACCACTTGTCATCAATAGCGTTAGGAACGACACTGATTTTGTTTAAAATATCTGAGTGAAATTTACTTAAATATTTTTCTTTAAAAATTTCAACATATGATGGGTTAATGAAAATTACTCTTTCCGCTTCATTCATTATTTTATTTCCAAATTTTCTTAAATGAAACATCCATTTAAAAAAAGTAAATATATCAGATGCTCTTACACTAACTACATAAGGAATATTATACTTTTTTTTAATTTTATAAGCTACTCCTCCGTCACTAAATAAGAAATGTCCATGAATTAAATCCACCTCTCTTAAATCCACTTTACTCTCAAGATCTTGCAATATAATATTGATTTTCTTATGATACTGTAATCTAAACAAAAGAGATCTTTTAAGAATATATGAATAGTGATATTCAACATTTTTAATACTTTCATCTCTATTTCCATCTATTTTATCTTCCCACTTAACAGGAACATAAACTATTTGATTATATCCAAAATTTGACAATCTATTAACAAGGTTAACATATATTTTTTGATCAGGAAAATCATTTGAAAGTTGTAGTATTGTTTTTGCCATAAAGATTATAATTCTATTACTTTAGGTGAATATAGACTACTAAGGTATAGTGCATACATTCCATATATAATTCGGATATCTTCTAAACCTCCAGTTTTTGAATAACATAATATAAGAAATATTAAGATTAATTTAGAAGTTACTTTTTTTGTTTTATAGAAAAATATGAAAAATAGAAAACTTGACAATATAAGAAAACCCAAAACACCCAATTCAAAAAGACTTTCTATTAAAATATTATGGGGATACCCTCTACCATCATTCCCTGTATACAAAAACATAAAACTACCTATTCCTGAACCAAACAATAAACGTATTGGCCCTTCTGTAATACTATCAAAAGAAAATGATAAAAAATCTAACCTTCCGCTAATTGAAGCTCCTCCACTATCAGAATTAAACATTACGTAAAATCTATTAAATGTTCTTTGAAAAAGATTAAAAAAAAGGTTTCTTAATGGGGTGGCAAAAATTACCAAAGCTATAATTCCTCCAAAAACCAAATTCGTGTTGCGTATTCTTAATTTTAGACTTTTTATTTTAAATAGAAAAAATAAGAGCATTGTAATAATAAAAAAAATAAGAGGTCCCCGTGCACTAGAAATAACCAATAAAAATATAGGTAATACAACCTTAAGATCAAAGTTAGACTTAAGCTGATTTCTAAAACAAATATTATAATAAGCAATAAGTCCTAAGAACATTCCAATTGTTAAGTAATGACCTCTTATTTCATCTGCCCTTTCAATATTTATAAGCGTTTTATAAGGAGTCCACCTTACAAAATTCAAAAAAATAATAAATACGCTAAACGGAATTATAATATTATATAAGAGACTAAAAAAGGATTCTATGGTAATTTCTTTTCTAAAAATCGGATATATAAAAGCAATAATATTTAATATCAGTAATAAACTTTTATAGTAACCAAAACCAGTAGATGCAGTGTAAAATAAACTTATAAAAACAACACATTGAAAAAAAATTATTAAAAATGTATAGACAAGTTGCTTATTGTTAATCAGTATTTTTCCTTTCTTTTTTATTGTAACATAGACAATATCACACAATATCATTAAAGCAGAAATAGCTGTAACATCTATGAACCTAGGCACTCCAATATAGAAAAATATTGACTTTATTATTCCTGAAATAATAAAAATAGTGAAAAGCGCATTTATAAAAAATCTTTTACTTAGCTTTAATTTCCTCAATTTGATATTTGTAAGACATGTATATTATAATAACCCCATAAATTAAATAAAACAATAGAATAATCCAAGTATAGAGCTTTAAATACATTATTAATGATAGACCATCTGCATAAAACAAAAATAATACTACAGCAAACTTACTTATCTCCCATAGTGAATTAATTTTAAATTTTTTCAAAGCAATTAGTACTTTTCCTAAAGGTGAAAATATAAGCATTATTGCTGACCCATAAACTAATATTTTGGCATATTTCCCAGAATTTTCCCAGCCTTCTCCCCCTATGAAAACAAATATTTCTTCTCCATAAAATTGTATTAACAATATAAACAAGGTAGAAAATGATAATAACATAAGAATCACAGACAATAAGAGTGGTAAAATTTTTTCTTTCTTGTTAATTAGTTGACTAACTCGCTGGAAAACAACTTGAGATATCGCAATAGATATAAATACAGACGGAATAGCTAATATTTTTTGGGTAAACTCCAGATAACCCACTTCTTTTATATCAAACTTACTTAGTATTAAGAAAGTTAACGACCCTAATACAAATGTATTTAAAATATTAGGAATTAAAGTAAATACTGGCAACTCTCTATACTCATACATTACTTTCTTAATCCTGATAAGGCTAATGTTTTTTAACGAAGTCATTGATCTTACTTTCCAAAAAGAAAAAGCGCCTTGAACTGTGTTACCTATTGTATCACCAATTAATAAACCATTAGGATTTTTAAAATATCCAAAAAGAAACTGTATTAAGCCCTCTGAAAAACGTCTAGATACTTTACTCGAGGAAGACAACAAAAACCTTTGCTTTCTGATTAAATACATATTAAATGTATTAAAAATTGAATAACTATAAACACTAATTGGTAAAAGGCACATCGCTAAAAAAGAAAATTCCTTAAAGTAGTAATGTACTCTATTTTTAAAAATTAATATTATGATAAATAACAACAAGCAAATAATTGTACTAATAATCACACTTAAGTAAAGTACATGTTTAGAGTCAGTGTCTTTTTTTGGAAGCAGAATGGCATTTTCATATTTTAAGGATGAAAGTGCTACTAAAATAGAAAATGACTTAAGGAATACATCGTATGTTCCAAAATCCTCAGGTGAAAATGTTCTTTTTAAAAAGGGTTGCAGTAATAATGGAATGACTTGAGCTAACAAAATCCCAACCGAAAGAATTAAAACATCTCTCCCTAAACTCTTTGTTGATTTAAAAAAGTCACTTATATTAGACATCAAACAAAATAAGGTATTTCTTTTTAGCTTCTTTCCAAGAAAATTTATCCTTGGCCGTTATCAAACTTTTCTTTAAGCCCTCTTGTTCATCATTACTCATGTTAAAAAAATAATCTATTTTTTTAACAAATGAATTTTCTCCAACAACATCAGCAGTAAGCCCAACATTATTATCTATTACATACTTCCCAATTTCTCCTGTATTAGTTACTAAAGCCGGTAACTCAAATTCTCTAGCTAATGATAATGGACCACTTTGAGAACCTGACTCCAACTCATAAGTCAGTATTAATAAATCACTGCAACTATAATATAAAGCCATTTTTTCTTCTGAAATATAATCTATATCAAGCATATAATTTTTCATATTATGCTTTGTAATCCACTTATCAATATCCTCTTTAGTGACCGACGCTTCAGATCCAGCAATAATTAATTTTGGTTCCTTATTAGACTTAGAAACATTTTCTATTGTAAACTCAATATTCTTATCTTTACGCAGCATACCAAAGAAAAGAATAACATTATCATTTTGTTTTAACCCTAATTCTTTTCGAGCTAAGGGTTTTGAAACCTTTTTAAATGGGATAGAACTAGGGTATTGAATAATATGTATTTTATGATCCTGAATTTTTAAAAATTTAGAAATTTCAGACTTTATATATTTACCATTTACTACTATACCTTGAATGTTATTTAAGATTTTATTATTAAAAATATATTTAAAAACACTTTTGTATAAAGAGTAAATTATATCCTTAGACTGAAACTTTGCACTATGAATCCATAAAAAAGTTTTTATTACCCCTTTTTTATTTAACTTTTTAATTAAGGTTAACAATGGAATAACATCATAATCCATAATGTATACCAAATCATTCTTTTGAATAATACCAGACTTTACTATTTTTTTATAGTAACAATAAGAAACATATTGCTTCATAATTGCCCTAAAATATGGTGCAAACTTACCGTATTTAACAAAATTCTTAGCGTCTGTTTTTACATAATTTACTCCAGTGTAATTAACTTTTATATTAGGCGGAGTGTCTATCTCTGTATCTGAGGCTAAATGTAGAATTATATTGAATTCACTCTTTAAATTATCACAAAAATTACGGACATACTCAAAACCATGTCCCTTTGTTGAATACATTGCTGAAATAAGGTGAAGTTTTCTCATTTATATTGGTTTAGGTCAGTACTATATAAAACTGTAAGTTATTTATTTCTTATCTTTGTACCTAATTTCTACTTTTGGTCTCTTAGCTAAATCATCTGAATTACTTGAGTAAAAACTTATCATATTATTTTTTGAATTCTCATTTACTAATCTAAACATAAAACCTAAATTTCTATATTCTTTCCTTGCAAAGCCCTTAATAAAATTAGAAATATCTATCTTGTACTTTTCTCGCTTTCCTCTAGAAGAATCAACAATAACCTCGTTTTCTCTACTTATTGATGGCTGACCATCCCACGTAATTCTATTTTCTACCCAAGGATAAGTTATCCTTTGAACGTAAAAATTAACATCACCATTCGTTTTTAAATCATTCCTATATAAGTAAATAAAAGCTGAATCTATTTCAGCCGCTCTACTAATTTCAGGCATATCAAAGCCCAATACAAACCTGTTATCATCTTTTAAACTGTCATTTTTAATTCTAGAGATTAAATGTAACACTTTATGATCTCCATAATTATTTGTAGGATACGCTTTAGAAATTATAGCATCCTGTCCATTTTTTTCATTTAAAACAATATTGTAAGTTTTGGAAACTTTTTCTGTTTGACAGCTATAAAAAAGTATTACAACTAGTAATTTCCATAATTTTTCAATCTTTATCAAAACTAAATTATTTTAAGTTAATCAAAATGCTAAAAATTCTTATTAAGAATAAGTGTTACTATGATTTTTTATTTCATATTCATCTGAAATTTTCAACTCAATTACAATAAACTAA